>NZ_QZVQ01000004.1 GCF_003660445.1 Croceibacterium ferulae
CTCAGCTATAAGCCTCGCTGCCGCCGTGGCATTCTGGCTCTGAACGAGTCTGGACCCTAAGCATATCCCGTTCGCCGCCGCCGCAGAAGCGCTCGATGTTTTCGATGATTCGGAAAATCACATACCAATCAATATCGGTGGAAAGCTCGATTAGGGCTGAAGCTAGCCAGTCTCGGTCCCGTGCTAAAGCCAGTGCTCTACAGAAATCTGCCGGAGATTGCGGGTGCGCGGGTTTAACAAACATTCTGAACTTCGTGTCCCGCGTTAATCGAAGCTCGCCACTCTCCGTCACCTCGTACATCGTGCCAATAGTTAAAGGGTTTCCTGCTGAGTGAAGGCGCATGGCGCCTACAAACAGCTTCAAGCTACTCTCCGCTAACTCACTTGCTTCGGTGGGCGTGTCTACATGATCCCACGCGTGAGTAGTGATTGCAGCAGTGCTGGCGTCAATTCTCCAAACAAAGGTGCTGTATGCATCGGTTGCAACCGAGTTCAAGAGGCGCTCCAACTCAGCGATCTCTCCCGCTTCGCCTTCCAGACCCGCACGCCAGCGAGGATTGAGGGAGAGTTCCACAGCGTCAGGCTCCTCGGTAGCTGGCAGTCTGCATGGTCTTGCGCTGCAAGCATACACTTCCGGCGGCAGTAAACCGACAACGGAGGCGGCCGGAGCCTTCACCGGTTGGGGCCAACGCATGGGGCCAACATGCGATCCGACTTCTCAGGTAAATTGTTGAAACGAAACAACTTTATGCGACTGGCTGGGGCGGCAGGATTCGAACCTGCGCATGCCGGTACCAAAAACCGGTGCCTTACCGCTTGGCTACGCCCCAGCATTACCCGAACATCGGGAAGGGCGCCCTATAGCGGAGCGCCCGTCCCGTGCAAGGCTGCTCAGGCGCCAATACGCTGACGTACCGGATCGAACAGGGCGCGGTCCAGCGTGTCGAAATCGCTGGCCGCATGGCGTTCGGCAAGGCCGTCGGCGGCGTTGACCAGCCGGCCGCGGATCGCCCCGGGGCGCGCGTCGATCGCCTTTACCCAGCGCGCGACATGCTCGTATTCGTGCAGCGCCAGGAACACGTCCGCCCCGCCATATCCGCCATGGAACAGCATGCTGAGCCACGGATAGGCGGCGACATCGGCGATGCTGTAATCGGCGCCGGCCAGATATTCGTTCCGGGCCAGCTGTGCGTCCGCGACGGAGAACAGCCGCTTGGTCTCCATGGCATAACGGTCAATCGGGTATTTGTACTTCTCCGGCGCATAGGCGTAGAAATGGCCGAACCCGCCGCCGATCAGCGGCGCGCTGCCCATCTGCCACATCAGCCAGCTCATCACCCGGGTGCGCGCGGGCTGCGTGCGGGGCAGCAGGAAGTCGAACCTCTCGGCCAGGTACAGCAGGATCGCGCCGGATTCGAACACCGGCACCGGCTCCGCCCCGCTGCGGTCGACCAGCGCCGGGATCTTGGAATTGGGGTTCACCTCCACGAAGCCGCTGCCGAACTGGTCGCCATCCATGATGCTGATGCGCCATGCATCATACTCGGCCTCGCTGTAACCGGCGGCCAGCAGTTCCTCCAGCATCACGGTCACCTTGATGCCGTTGGGCGTGCCAAGCGAATAAAGCTGGAACGGGTGCTCGCCCACGGGCAGCGCCTTGTCCTCCCGCGCGCCGGCGGTGGGGCGGTTCAGGCCGGCGAAGCGGCCCCCATTGGCGGGATCGTGGGTCCAGACTTCGGGCGGGGTATAGGCATCGGTCATGCGGCAGGGTGTTCCTTGCTGTTCAGAGCCGCGATCTGGCGAGGGCCTGCCGGAACCGCAAGAGCACGGCATCCGTTCACCGCCAGCAATGACAAACACCCCCGCGAACCTGATCTTTGTCGATGACGAGCTGCCGGGCATCACCCGGCGCAAGGCGGGGAAGGGGTGGGCCTACTTCGACGCCACGGGCGAACGGATCAAGGACCGGGCGGAGATCGACCGGCTGAACAGCATTGCCCTGCCGCCGGCCTATGTCGACACCTGGTTCTGCCCGGCGGACAACGGGCATATCCTGGCGACCGGCTATGATGACAAGGGGCGCAAGCAGTACCGTTACCACCCGGTCTTCCGCACCCAGCAGGAAGGGCTGAAGTTCGATGGCTGCCGCACCTTCGGCGAATTGCTGCCGCTGGTGCGCAAGCGGGTGGAAACGGATCTCAGCGGGCGCACCGTCACCCGCAGCCATGCGATCGCCAGCGTGGTGCGGTTGCTGGATCTCGGCATCGTGCGCATCGGGAACGAGGCCTACGCCAAGGAGAACAACTCCTTCGGCGCGACCACCCTGCGGCAGGAACATGCCACGGTCAGCGGACCTAGGCTGAGGCTGAGCTTCCGCGCCAAGAGCGGCAAGCAGCGCGAGGTGACCATCACCGACAAGCGGCTGGCCCATTTCGTGCGCAAGATGCAGGACCTGCCGGGCCAGCACCTGTTCCAGTATCTGGGCGAGGATGGCGAGGTCCACAATGTCGGCTCGGACGAGGTGAACGACTATCTGTGCGAGACGATGGGCCAGCACTTCACCGCCAAGAACTTCCGCACCTGGCACGGGAGCGTGCTCGCCTTCAACATGCTGGCGGGCGCCAAGGGCAAGCTGACGATCAAGGCGCTGATGGAGGAAGTGTCGGACAAGCTGGGCAACACGCCCGCCGTGGCCCGCCGGTCCTATGTCCACCCGGCCGTGACCGCGCTGATCGAAGATCAGGAAAGCTGGCGCGCGACGCTGAAGCTGCCGCGCAAGACCCAGTGGCTCAGCCGGGAGGAGCGCGGCCTGCTGGCGCTGCTGGAACAGAGCCCACCTGCGGGCGAATTGCTGGCCGAGGCTGCCTGAACCAGCCCGTTTTCGTCATCGCGAGCGAAGCGAAGCGATCCAGGGCCGCGGGCACCATATTTGCCGCCCTGGATTGCCGCGCCCGCCGACCCGGGCCCGCGATGACGATAAAAGACAGGCGTCAGTCCGTTTCGGGGTAGTCGTAGGCGAACGGGTCGGTCGCAGCCGGCTGCACCGGCAGCGGCTCTGCCGGCAAGGTCTTGTCCGAACTGGCCGCCTGCAGCAGCACGCCCGCCAGCACCGTCGCGGCCTGTCGCATGTCGTCCGGTCGCATATGGTCCAGCGTGTCGATATTGGTGTGATGCAGGCGCGATCCGTAATCCAGCGGATCCTGGATGAACTGGAACGCGGGCAGCCCGATCGCTTGCATGAACACATGGTCGGTACCGCCGGTATTGCCACCGACCACCGTGCCCGCCCCCATGCTGGCAAACGGGCTCAGCCATTCGCGCAGCAGCGGCTGGGCGGCGATGTTGCCTTCCGCATGGATGCCGCGCAACTTGCCCGATCCGTTATCGATGTTGAAATAGGCCTTCATGTCGGCATAGCCTGGCCGCTTCGTGATCGGCCACAGGTCACCCCAGTTGTTGTACGTCGACAGCGACGGCGCGTCCGCGCTGGTATCGCCCGCCCGGCTGGCGAGATGCTGGCGAACATAGGCGAGCGAGCCCAGCAGGCCCTGCTCCTCCCCGCTCCACAGCGCAAAGCGGATCGTGCGTCGCGGCCGTGCGCCGGTGGCGGTCAGGATGCGGGCGGCCTCCAGGATGTCGAGCGACCCTGCGCCATTGTCCACCGCCCCGTCGGCGGCGGCCCAGCTGTCGAAATGCGCGCCCGCCATGACATAGCCGGCGTTGCGGTCGGTGCCGGGGATCTCGCCGATGATGTTGTAGGCCTGCGTGTCGTCGTCGTGGAAGCGCACCTGGCTGTTGATGCGCAGCACCGGCGCCGGGCCGACCTTCGCATAACGGGCCAGCCGCCGGTAATCCTCCGCCGCGATCTCGATCCCGGGCAGGGTGGGGGTGCGCCCGCTTTCGAAGGTGTAGCCGCTGCCGTGCAGCAGCTTGCCGTCGCGAGCGGAGATGACGACCATCGCCACCGCGCCTTCCGCCTTCAGGAAGGCGTCGCGCTCCAGCGCGAAATCCTGCCGGTCCTTGCGGCGGTCGGCCGCATCGGGGTCGTAGCTGGGCAGGGCAAAGGTATCGCGTTCCGCGATGTCGCTGGCGCTCAGCCGGCGGAAGGGCGCGGTGGTCGGCTCGTCGCCGGTGCCCGGCAGGCTGACCAGGACGATCTTGCCCGCCAGCTGGCCGCGATAGGCGGCAAAATGTGCCTTCTCGCTCATCGGCGCGACCACCACCTCGGCTTCCAGCACGCCATCGGTGCCCGGTGTCCAGGCGATGGGCGTGGCGGTCAGCTCGATCGGCCGGGGCGCGATCTGGTCGACCTCGATGTCGAGCGCCTCCCACCCGCGGCCGAAGGTGAAGCCTTCGCGGTGCACATTGCGCAGGCCGATTTCCTGCATCCGCGCGATCGCCCACTCTTCCGCCCGGCGCATGCCCGGCGAGTTGGTCAGCCGAGGGCCGATCCCGTCCAGCAACTCGTGTGCCGCGGGCAGGATCTCGGACCGGTTCATCCCCTCGTCGATGATCGCGGCGATCGCCGCCTCGTCCTGCGCGCCGGCGGACAGAGGCAGGATGGAAAGCAGCGATGCGCCGCCCAGCAGGACAGCGCGGCAGAACCGGTCAGCGAACATCATATGTGCATTTCCCCTGTTGGTGAGTGGTCGGCCGGGCGGCCGTCAATCTTCGGTATCGCCGATCAGGCCGAGCACGTCGCCGATGATGCGCTGCATGGCCGCGCGGCTGACCGTCACGTCGCGCGCGGCGATGGCGTCGGCCACGGCGGCATGGTCGGCGATGCTGGCGGTGCGGCCCTTGATGCGGTTGGTGAAGCGGATGGAGGTGCGCAGGGCGGTCGCCACCATCTGCTGGAACTGGGCGTAGAACGGATTGCCCGATGCCCGCAGCACCGCCACGTGGAACGCGATGTCGGCGTCCAGCGCATCGCCATCGCCGGCATCGGCGCGCTCCATGCGGTGCAGCCCTTCGCGGATCGCCTCCAGTTCCATCGGCGTATGATGCAGCGCGGCCAGCGCCGCCGCCTCCGGCTCGATCGCGATGCGCAGCTGGTTGAACTGGCGCAGCAGCTGGACGGAAAACTTGCGGTCCAGCAGCCAGCGCAGCACGTCCGTATCGAACAGGTTCCACTGCGATGATGGCTGCACCACCGTGCCCTGCCGCGGGCGGGCGCTGACCAGCCCCTTGGCCGTCAGCATCTTGACCGCTTCGCGCGTGACGGAGCGGCTGACGCCGAAGGCCTTGGCGATCTCCGCCTCCGTGGGGAAGGGGCGCGTCTCGTACCGGCCGACCACGATCGCCTTGCCCAGGGTGTCGAGCATGCCATGCGTCAGGTTGCGCCCCAGCGTCTGGTTGAGCGGCAGGCCAAGACCGATTGTATCGCTGTCCATCACCCCGGCCTTGTGCAACATCCGCACGCGCCTGTCACGCAAGGGAACTGGACGGGACGCACTTATCCTATAAATGCACAGCCGAGATTGCAGAAGGGCCGGGGCCGAATGTTCATCGCTGTCGACTGGGGCACCACCAACCGCCGTATCTACGCCATCGACGATGGTGGCACCGTGCAGGAGACCCTGCGCGACGATCGCGGCGCGACGGCCGTCAGCGACTACCCGGCGGAGATCGCCGCCATGCGCGCCCGGTTCGGCGACCATCCGGTGCTGCTGGCGGGGATGGTCGGGTCCAATATCGGCTGGCGCGCCGTGCCCTATGCGCCGGCACCCGCCGGTGCGGAGGCACTGGCCGGTGCGCTGGCGGAGGTCGCGCCCGGCGTGTTCATCGTGCCCGGCGTCTCCTGCCAGGATGGCGCGCGCGCCGACGTGATGCGGGGCGAGGAGGTGCAGCTGCTGGGTGCGGTGGCCAGCGGCGCCGTCGCTGCCGATGCGCTGCTGTGCCAGCCGGGCACCCATTGCAAATGGGTCGAGATGGCAGGGGGCCGGATCGCCCGCTTCACCACCGCCATGACGGGGGAGCTGTTCGCGCTGCTGCGCAAGGATGGCCTGCTGGCCGCGCAGCTGGCCGGCACCGTGGAGGATGGCCCGGTGTTCCGCGCCGGCGTGGCCGAAGGCGGCCGGCGCGATCTCGCCGCCAGCCTGTTCGCCATCCGCGCGGCCGGCGTGCTGGGCCAGCGCGACGATGCCGATGCGGCGACCCATTGCAGCGGGTTGCTGATCGGCGCCGATGTCGCCGCGCGGCTGACCGAGGCCGATGGCCGGGCGGTCGACATCCTGTCCGACCCGGTGCTGGGCGGATTGTACCAGTCCGCGGTGGAGGTGCTGGGCGGGACGGCCCGCCTGCATGACAGCCAGACCGCCTTTCTCGCGGGGATCACCCGCATCCGGGAGCTTGCCCTATGACCCATTGTGAAACCTTCGACGCCGCCTTCGCCCGCTGTCCGCTGATCGCCATCCTGCGCGGCGTGCGGCCGGACGAGGTGGAGGCGATCGGCGAGCAGCTGGTGGAGGCGGGCTTTTCCATCATCGAGGTGCCGATGAACTCGCCCGACCCGCTGGACAGCATCGCCCGCCTGGCCACGCGGCTGGCTGGCCGCGCCGTGGTGGGTGCGGGTACGGTGCTGACGGTGGAGCAGGTCGCGGCGGTGCAGGATGCCGGCGGCACGGTGGTGATCGCGCCGAATGCCGACACGGCCGTGATTGCGGAGGCGGCCGGCCGCGGCCTCGTCTCCCTGCCCGGTATCGCCACCCCGACCGAAGCCTTCGCGGCCCTCGCCGCCGGCGCCGCCGCGCTGAAGCTGTTCCCGGCCGAAGCCGCCAGCCCGGCCGTGCTGAAGGCCATGCGCGCCGTGCTGCCCGCCGGCACCCGCGTGCTGCCCGTCGGCGGGATCGGGCCGGACAATATGGGGCCGTGGCAGGCGGCGGGCGCGGCGGGCTTCGGCCTCGGTTCCGCGCTCTATTCCGTCGGGCTGGATGCCGCCGCGGTGCGGGTCCGCGCCGATGCCTTCATCGCGGCGCTGGGTTCCGGGGCCTAGCGCCCCGCACCGGCGCTGCCCATATCCCCGGTCAAAGGAGACCCCCATGACCGAGAAGCTGACCCTGACCGATGCCGAATGGCGCGAGCGGCTGAGCCCGGAGCAGTACCAGGTGCTGCGCCAGGCCGGAACGGAGCGCGCCTTCACCGGCAAATACGACAAGAACAAGCAGGAAGGCGAATATCGTTGCGCCGGCTGCGGGCAGGCCCTGTTCGAATCCGACGCCAAGTACGATTCCGGGTCCGGCTGGCCATCCTTCGCGCAGCCTGCGGCGGATCAGGCGGTCGAAGTGCATCGGGACGTCAGCCACGGCATGGTCCGGACGGAAGTCGTGTGCAGCAATTGCGCCGGGCATCTCGGCCACGTCTTCCCCGATGGCCCGGGCCCGGAAGGTCTGCGCTATTGCATCAACAGCGCTGCGCTGGACTTCCAACCCAAGGACTGACGGGGCGGCGGCTTGCTTTGCCGCCGTTAAGCCGCCATTCCGGCAGCCGGTTCCATGGGCGCGGCTGATCGGGGCCGTTTCGGCGCCCCGCATGCAGGATGAAGGCTTTCATGGCGCAAGCACGGCGCAGGCGCTCCCCTTCGAAGACCGGCGGTGGCAGCAGCCCCCGCCCCCCTCGGGCGGAGCGTTCCGGCGCGGCCAGATGGCTGCGCCGCCTGCTGATCGGTGGCGGGCTGCTGCTGCTGCTGGCGGTGATCGGCCTTGGCACTTCCGTCTACTTCGCGGCCCGCTCCATGCCCGGCTATGCCGCGTTGATGAGCAGCCAGAACGGGCAGACCATCGTGGTCCGCGCGCGCGACGGTAGCGAGATCGTCAATCTCGGCCCGTCCTATGGCGAATGGCTGCGCGCGGACGAGATCCCGCAGGTGATGAAGGACGCGATGGTGGCGGTGGAGGACCGCCGCTATTATTCGCATCCCGGCATCGACCCGATCGGCCTGGCCCGTGCGGTCTATGTGGCCTGGCGCTATGATACGTCGGTGCGTGCGACCAGCACGATCACGCAGCAGCTGGCCCGCAACATCTTCCTCAATTCCAACCGCACCATGGACCGCAAGGCGCGCGAGGCGATCCTGGCGCTGGCGCTGGAGGCCAAGTTCACCAAGCAGCAGATCCTGGAGCTGTATCTCAACAAGGTCTATTTCGGCGGCGGCGCCTATGGCATCGATTCCGCCAGCCGCCGCTTCTTCAGCCATTCGGCGCGCGACCTGTCCGTGGGCGAGGCCGCGATCATCGCCGGGCTGGTGAAGGCGCCCAGCCGCTATGCCCCCACTGCAGACACCGATGCCGCGGTTGCCCGCGCGCAGGTCGTGCTGGACGCCATGCAGCGTTACGGCGCGATCAGCTCGTGGGAGGCCGAGGTGGACGTGTCCGCCATCCGGCTGAAGGAGGAGGAGGGCCAGAACTCCGTCCGCTACTTCACGGACTGGGTGCTCCCGCAGCTCGACCTGCTGCTGCCCTATGACAATACGGAACCGGTGGAGGTCTGGACCACGATCGACCCGGCAATGCAGCGCGCCGCACAGTCGGCGATCAGCAGCCATGCGCCGAAGGGCGCGCAGGGCGCGCTGGTCAGCCTGGACCGGGACGGCGCGGTGCTGGCCATGGTCGGCGGCACCGATTACGTCCGCTCCAACTACAACCGCGCAACGGAGGCACTGCGCCAGCCCGGCTCCGCGTGGAAGCTGTTCGTCTATCTTGCGGCGCTGGAGAATGGCTACACGCCCGATGACGCCGTGGTCGACGGGCCGGTCACCATCAATGGCTGGAGCCCGCGCAACTCCAACGGCCGCTTTGCTGGACAGATCGACCTGCGCTCCGCCTTTGCCTATTCCGTCAACACGGTGGCGGCGCAGCTGGGGAACGAGGTCGGCTTCTCCAACGTCGCCGCCATGGCGCGCCGGCTCGGCATCACCACGCCGGTCGCCACCAACCCGGCCATGGTGCTGGGCAGTTCGGAGGTCCGCCTGCTCGACATGACCCGCGCCTTTGCCGCCGTGTCGGCGCGGGGGGAAGCGGTCGAGCCCTATGGCATCACCCGCGTCACCACCGGCAGCGGCGAGCTGCTCTATGCGCGGGAGCCGGAGCGGCGCGACATGCTGATCCCGGACTATGTCGCCGCCGGCATCACCGACCTGCTGCAGACCGCCGTCAACACCGGCACGGGGCGCGCGGCGCAGATCGGCCGCCCGGTGGCGGGCAAGACCGGCACGACGAGCAGCAACAAGGATGGCTGGTTCGTCGGCTTCTCCAGCGGCATCACCACCGGCGTGTGGATGGGCCGCGACGATGCGCGAGCCGTCGGCGGGCTGCAGGGCGGCGCCGCGCCGGCCCGCGCTTTTGCCGATTACATGCGTGTCGCGGTCAGCGACCGGCCGGTGGAGCAGTTCGATACGGAGCTGAAGCTGCCCGGCTGGCAGCTGGAGCCGGACGACGAATATCTGTTCGGCGATGGCCAGGATGACGGCTATTTCTTCTATGACGAGCAGGGCAATCCGATCGGCCCCTATCCGGAAGGGCCGGACTACGATGACGGGCAGGATTACGCCCCGGGTTCGGACCCGCGGCCGTTTGACGAGGGCACGCGCCGCCCGGTGCAGGTGCGCCCGCCACCCGCGCCCCAGCCGTCCCCGCCGCCGCCAGCGGTGGGCGACGATTTCCTCGACCGCGCGCTGGGGCGGGAGGGCACCGCCGCGCCCGCGCCCCGCCGCATCGGCCCGTCCGCTCCGTCACGGAGTGAAGGGCGCATCTTTTCCGCACAATAGGACAGCACATGGCTGACACGCATCTGCAACCGCCATCGGCGGTGATCTTCGACATGGACGGAACGCTGCTCGATACGGAGGCGGTGGAGCATGCGGCCCATGCCGCCGCGGCGCGGACCATCGGGCGGGAACTGCCGGCGGAACTGCTGCTGCAATTCGTGGGCGTTCACCGCGAAGGCAATCTGGCCCGTCTCCATAATCTGTGGGGCGATGCGGAAACGCCGCTGGCCTTCTACCGCGAGTCCGATCGCCTGTTCGAGGAGATGTGGCGGCGTGGCGTGCCTTTTCGGCCGGGCGCGATGGAACTGCTGGACGCGTTGCGGGCGGACGGCCTGCCGCTGGGCCTGTGCACCTCCACCCGCGCGCCCAATGCGCAGGAACGGCTGCGGGCCGCCGGCATCCTGGACCGGTTCGCCACGGTGGTGACCGTCAGCGACGTCACCAATCCCAAGCCCCATGCGGAGCCTTACCTGCTGGCGGCGCAGCGGCTGGGCGTCGATCCGATGGCCTGCGTCGCGGTGGAGGATTCACCCAATGGTCTGAAGGCGGCGGCGGCGGCCGGGATGATGGCGCTGCTGGTGCCGGACCTGGCGCCCGTCACGCCCGAGACGCAGGCGCTGGCGACGGCGGTGCTGCCGGACCTGCACGCCGTCGGCCGCTGGATCACCGAACTGCACGGCTGACCGGCACAGAAAAGGGCGCGGCAGGCCAACCCCGCCGCGCCCTTCCATGTAACGTCGTCGATCTATTCGCCGCGCAGGCGCACGGGGACGGAGGTCGCCGGCCCGCCACGGGCACGCACCCGCAGCAGGATCGCCGCCCGGCCTTCGCTGCGTGCGGCGCGGATGGCACCTTCCAGATCGCCGGTCGTCGCCACGGCCGAGCCGTTGGCCGTCTCGATGATCACGCCCCGGCGCAGGCCCTTGCGCGCCGCGTCCGAAGACTGGTCGGCCGCCACGACCACCAGGCCGCGCGTGTCCGCGCCGACGCCCAGCTGACGCGCGATCAGCGGCGTGATGGGCGTGACCTGCAGGCCGAGTGCCTGCGGGATCAGCCCGTCGCCGGTGGGCGCCTGCTGCTGCTCCGGCGCTTCCTCGTCCATGCTGAACTGCTGCGAGCGCAGCTCTTCCTGGCTCGGGCGACGGCCCACGGTGACCTGCACGGTGCGGCGACTGCCTTCGCGGATCACCTCCAGCGGGATGCGCGTGCCGGGCGCGGTGTTCGCCACCAGATAGGACAGCGTCTGGTCCGGCGTGACCTCCTCGCCGTTCACGGACAGGACCACGTCGCCCGCCTGCACGCCGGCCTGCTCCGCCGCTCCGCCGGGCTGCACGCCCTGGATGAACTCGCCACGATTGGCGGCAATGCCCAGGGCGGCGGCCAGGTCCTCGTTCATCGGCTGGATCTGCACGCCCAGATAGCCGCGCACGATCTCCTCGCCCGCGATCAGCTTCTGCACGATGGGGGAGGCGATGTCGGCCGGAATTGCGAAGCCGATGCCCACGCTGCCGCCACTGGGGCTGAAGATGGCATTGTTGATGCCGATCACATTGCCCTGCATGTCGAACAGCGGTCCGCCCGAATTGCCGCGGTTGATGCTGGCATCGGTCTGGATGTAGCGGTCATAGGCGCCGCTATTGGTCATGCCGGTGGATCGCAGGACAGAGGAGATGATCCCGCTGGTCACCGTGCCGCCCAGGCCGAACGGATTGCCGATCGCGATCACCCAGTCGCCGACGCGCGAGGCAGCGGAATTGCCGAACTGCACGAAGGGAAACGGCTCGTCACGGTTGATCTTCAGCACCGCAAGGTCGCTGTCGGCATCGTTGCCGACGACTTCCGCCTGGTATTCCGTGCCGTCGGGCAGCGTAACCGTCACCTCTTCCAGTTCGGCATTGGTGTCCGGCGGGCTGATGACGTGGTTGTTGGTGACGACATAGCCATCCGCACTGATCAGGAAGCCGCTGCCCAGCGACTGCGCCTCGCGCGTGGATTCCTGCCCCTGATTGCCGAACATCCCCTCGAAGGGCGTGCCGGCGAAGGGATTGTTGGTCACAGTCACCCGCTGCCGGGTGGAGATGTTGACCACCGCCGGCTGCAGCTGCTGCGTCAGGTCGGCAAAGCTGGCAGGTGCGCCGGCGCGCGGGACCATGTTGGTCATGGCACCCGCGTCGTTCTGCGCGACCTGCGCGCCGGCGGGGAAGCCGGAGATGAGCGAAAGGCTTGCGGCGCCGGCGAGCAGCGCAGCGGTGATGCCATAGGAATAACGCACGGGCTTCACGTCCTTGTGGTTCCTTCACGATGGGCGGCGCGGGACACGCGCCTGCCGGATGCAAGATGCTGCGTCAGCTATGACGCCGGGGCACTGAACTGCGTTTGAACGCCCCTATCGGTTCCCGCCGCGGAACTGGCGGAGATAATCATTTTCCGGCGACAGGATGATGTTGCTCTCGCCTTCACCCATTTCGAAGGTGCGGCGATAGGACTGCATGGCGCGGTAGAAGTCATAGAACTCCGGATCCTTGCCATATGCGCTGGCATAGGTGTTGGCCGCCTGCGCCTCCGCCTCCGCACGAATGATCTGCGCATCGCGCTGGCCGCCGGCGCGGATGGAGGCCGCCTCCTGCTCGCGATCGGTTTCCATGCGGGTGAAGGCGGCTTCCAGCGGCGTGCCGTCGGGCAGGTCGGCCCGCTTGATCCGTACGTCGATCACCTGCGCGCCATATTGCCGCGCCTGTGCGTCCAGCGCCGCGCGGATGTTGCTCATGGCGTCACCTCGCTCGGGCGTCAGCAGGCTGGCGAAGCTGCGCCGGCCCAGTTCCTGCCGCAACACGGAGGTGAGGATGGGCGACAGCTGCGTGCGCAGGTTCTCCTCCGTGCCCGCATTCTCCACCATGGCGATGGGGTCGATAATGCGGAAGCGGGCATAGGCATCCACCTGCAAGCGCTGCTGGTCGCTGGACAGCACCTGCTGGCGCTCCATGTCCAGGTCCAGCACGCGCTTGTCGACATATTGGACGGTTTCCAGCACGGGGATGCGCATGGAGATGCCCGCGCCGGTGTCGCCGAAGGCCACATTGGGGCGGTAACGGTTGATCACGCGCACGGCCTCGCCGGTGCGGATCACCACCACCTGCTGCGTCTCGGGCACGATCACAATGCTCGCCAGGGCCGCCACCAGCAGGGCTGCGGCGGCGATGATGGCGAACTTGTAGCGGTTCCAGACCTGTTCCATCAGCGTGCTCCTGCCCGCGTCCGGGTCGGCGCCGCATCCGGCACCTGGGTCGACGGCGTCTGCGTCGGCTGCGGGGAAGAGCGCCGCTGCAGTTCTGGCAGAGCCAGGTACGGCGTCACGCCGCCTGACTCCACGACGGTCTTGTTGGTCTTGGCCAGCACGCTTTCCATCGTCTCGTAATACAACCGCCGGCGGGTCACCTCGGGCGCCTGGCGATATTCCTCGTAGATATTGTTGAACTCGGCCGCGTCACCCTGCGCACGGGCCAGCAATTGCTGCGAATAGGCCTCCGCACGGTTGATCTCCGCATCGGCATCCTGCTGCGCGGCGGACACGTCCTTGAACGCCTCGACCACCCGCTCCGGCGGTTCGGTGCGCCCGATATCGACGCCCTGGATGGCAATGCCGGAACGGTAGGCATCCAGGATCGCCTGCATGCGGGTGCGCACCCGTTCCTCCACAGTCGCGCGGCCGGCGCCGGACACGATGCTGTCGAAGGTCTGTTCCGAAACGGAGGCGCGCATGGCGGCTTCCGCCACTTCGCGCAGGGTCTCCTGCGGCTCCGCCAGCTGATAGCGGAACTGCTGCAGATCCTTGATATTCCAGCGGATCAGGTAGGACAGGTCGACCAGGTTCTGGTCGCCCGTCAGGATCAGCTGCTCCGCATTGCCGTCCGGCATCTGTTCAGACCGGATGGAGGTCACATCCGTCACATCCACATTCTGCAGCGGCCAGGGCAGCGTCATGTTCAGGCCCGGCGTCAGCGTGCCGCTATACTTGCCGAAGGTGGACACGATGCCCTGTTCCTTCGGCTCCACCTGGTGGACCGATGTGGCCAGCACCAGCACCGCGACCACCGCAGCGCCGATGATCGGCACCCAGCTGCCGCCATTGGCGCGGCGCGGCATGCGAAAGTTCGGGCCGCCCGGGCCGCCCGGGCCACCAGGGCGGCGGCGCGGTCCTTCGGGGCCGCGATTGCGGAAGATGTCCTCGATCCCGGCGGACCGGCGCGGCGGCTTCTCGCCATCGCCGGTGCCATCGGGCAGCCACGGATTGCGCGGGCCGCGCGCGGGCGGTTCCTCTCCGCTGGGGGGCGGCGTGGCCGGCCCGTCTTCGGGTGCGCCACCGCCCCACGGACTGCGCTTGCCTGCCATTGCGAGCGTCCAGCCCAGCCAACCACTTCTGTTCGTCATGAGACTTTTATAGCTAAGGAAGCGCCAAAAAACAGGGGCGCGGCGGTGCATTTTCGCTGCAGGGCCGCGCTGGACACGCTAGCAGGCCCTCCCATGACCCCCATCGACCCCCGATCCGACCACCCGATCGCACGCGCACTTCCCGACGACGCGCGCGACCGTATCCGCACCCTGCGCCTGGACAATGGCGTCGTCACGCTGATCGCCGATGCCGCCGGGCTGGAGCGCGGGGCGGCGGGCAAACTGCAGGCCGCGCTGGAGCAGGCGCTGGGCGCCGTTCCCATTGTCACGGAGGTGCGAGTGGCACTGATGGCCGACCGGGTGGAGCGGCAGATCATCGCGGTCGGTTCGGGCAAGGGCGGGGTGGGCAAATCCACCCTGACCGCCAACCTGGCCGTCGCGCTCGCCCGCCTGGGGCTGAAGGTCGGCGTGGTGGATGCCGATATCTACGGGCCGTCGCAGCCCACGCTGCTGCATGCCGAAGGGACCAAGCCGACCGCCACGGGCCAGCAGCTGAACCCCGTGGAATGCGCCTGGGGGCTGAAGCTGCTGAGCATGGGCCAGCTGATCGAACCGGGCAAGGCGATCGCCTGGCGCGGGCCGATGATCGGCAATGCGCTGGGGCAGATGATGGACGCCGCCTGGGGCGATACCGAAGTGCTGCTGGTCGACCTGCCCCCGGGCACGGGCGATGTGCAGCTGACCATGATGCAGAAGTTCAGGCCCTCCGCCGCGGTGATCGTGTCCACCCCGCAGGATCTGGCGCTGATCGACGCGACCCGCGCGCTGGACCTGTTCCGCACGGTGGGCGTACCGGTCGCCGGCATGGTGGAGAACATGGCCGGCTATGTCTGCCCCCATTGCGGCGAGATGTCCGACCCGTTCGGGCACGGCGGAGCGGAGGCGACCGCGGCGAAGCTGGACCTGCCCTTCCTGGGCCGCGTGCCGCTAGCGATGGAGATCCGCGTGGCCAGCGATGCCGGCCAGCCGCCCGCCGCCAGCGACGGACCGCAGGGGCAGGCGTTCCGCGCCATCGCGCTGCGCCTTGCGGAATGGATGCGGGGCTGAGGCCATGCGGCTGATCCCATGCGTCTGACCCGGCGCCGGCTGATCGGCGGGGCGGCGGCTGGCGGGGGCCTGCTGGTCGCCTGGCAGCTGCTGGAACGCGACCACCTGCCCCCGCTGCCGCCGACGGAGGGTGAGGCGCAGTTCGGCGCCTGGCTGAAGATCGACCGGCAGGGCGTAGTCACCGTCGCCGTGCCGCAGCTGGAAATGGGGCAGGGCATCACCACCCTGCTGGCGCAGATCGCCGCGCAGGAACTGGGGGCGGACTGGCGGCAGGTGGCGACGGAGCCTGCGCCGGTCAGCGCCGCCTTCGCCAACCTGCCGCTGGCGGCGCGGTGGACGCCCTTGCGCGATCCGCCGGTGCCGGCGCTGGCCGATGCGCCGGACGATGCGCTGCTGCGCCGCTGGGCGCGCACGCACACCTTCACCGCCACGGCCGAGGGCACCGCGCTCGCCGCATACGAACTGCCCTGCCGCGAAGCGGCCGCGGCGGCGCGGGCGCTGCTGTGCATGGCGGCTGCGGCCCGGTGGGATATCCGGTGGGAGGAATGCGAAGTCGCCGCCGGCTTCGTCACCCATGGCAACCGCCGCATCGGCTTCGGCGCGCTGGCGGAGGATGCGGCCGGCCTGACCCCGCCCGACCCGCCACCCTTGCGCACGGAACCACCGACCGATCCCACACTGGCGGGCGAGCCGCCGGCTTTCCCTCGGCTGGATGCGCCGGCCAAGGTCGATGGCAGCTGGCTGTTCGCGGGCGACGTGCGGCTGCCCGGCATGGTCCACGCCGCGATCCGCCACGGCCCGCTGGACCGGGCGGAACTGGGCACCTTCGATCGCGCGGCGGCCGCGGATGTGCCCGGCCTCCTCGGGGTCGTCGCCGGCAAGCGCTGGCTCGCCGCCGTGGCGACCGACTGGTGGAGCGCCGAGCGCGCGCTGACCGCGATGGCGCCGCATTTCCGATTCCACGATCCGGTGCAGTCGGCCCGCATGGCCGAAGCGCTCGACGCGGCGCTGGAGCGCGGCGAAGGCCAGCGGGTCGCCACTTCGGGTGCCGAGGACGGCCCGGCGGGTCGGGCGACCCTGGCGCAACGCTACACGGTCGCGCCCGCCGCGCATGGCACGGTGGAAACCGCCAGCTGCACCGCGCGGCTGGCCGATGGCCGGCTGGAACTGTGGCTGGCGACGCAGGCGCCCGAGCAGGCGCGCGCGGCGGCGGCCCGGGCCCTGGGCATCTCGCTGCGTGACACGGTGCTCTACCCCATGCCGGCCGGCGGCAGCTTCGACCGGCGGCTGGAGCATGAGCACGCGATCGAGGCGGCGCTGATCGCGCGGGAGGTCGGCCGACCGGTGCAACTGACCTGGAGCCGCTGGCAGGAACAGCTGCGCCTCCTCCCGCGTCCACCCGCCGCCATCCAGATCAGCGCGCATCTCGGCGCCGATGGCAGCTTGGCGGGCTTCGCCGCCCGCATCGCCACCCCGCCTGCCGCGCTGGAATTCGGCGCAAGGCTGCTGGATAATCGCACCAGCTGGGCCGCACGCGAAGCCGTCGCCAACCAGGCAGACCCGCTCGCCTGCGAAGGGCTGCTGCCGCCGTACCGCGCCGCTCATGCGCGGGTGGAGCATGTGCCCGTCACCCTGCCGCTGCCCGCCGGCCGGCTGCGCGGCAATGCCCATGGCATCACCTGCTTCGCGGTCGAAAGCTTCACCGACGAGCTGGCCCGTGCCGCCGGGCGTGAACCGCTGTCCTTCCGCATTGCATTGCTGGGGGACGATCCGCGCCTCGCGCTCTGCCTGCAACGGGCAGGGCGGCTGGCCAGCTGGGATGGCGGCGCTCCGGGCAGCCGGCAGGGTCTCGCCTGCCACCGGATGCAGCTGGGCCCGGCCAGCGGACGGATCGCGCTGGTCGCCACCGTTGCACCCGGCTCCGGGCCGGTGCGGGTGACCCGGCTTGCCGCATCCGTGGAGATCGGCCGCGTGATCAACCGCGACATCGCGCTGCAGCAGATCGAGGGCGGCCTCCTATACGGCCTCGGCCTCGCGCTCGGCTCCGGGCTGGAATACCGCGACGGCATCGTGCGGCAGGAACGGCTGCGCGACCTGAACCTGCCGCGCCTGGCCGACTGCCCGGAGATCGGCATCGACCTGATCGAGAGCACCGGCGCGCCGTTCGACCCCGGCGAGCTCCCCGTCGCCCCCGTAGCGCCCGCCATCGCCAATGCGCTGTTCGCCGCCACCGGCCGTCGCCTGCGCGCACTTCCCCTGCTATCAGCCGGCGCATGACCCACCAGACGCAAGCCCTCCCGGCCGATCACCCAACCGTCACCAGCGGGAAGGTCGGGGTGCTGCTGGTCAATCTGGGCACGCCCGACGCGCCCGATGCCAAGGCGGTGCGGACCTATCTCGCGGAGTTCCTGTCCGACCGGCGGGTGGTGGAGATCCCCGCGATCGCCTGGCAGCCGATCCTGCGCGGCATCATCCTGAACACCCGCCCGAAGAAGAGCGCCCATGCCTACAGCCAGGTGTGGACCGAAGCCGGGTCGCCGCTGGCCGCGATCACGGCGCAGCAGGCCGCCGGGCTGCAGACCGCGCTGGGCGACCGGGTGACCGTCGGCTGGGCAATGCGCTACGGGCGCCCCGAAATCGGGCTGGAGCTGCAGCGGCTGAAGGATGCCGGATGCGAACGCATCCTGCTCGCCCCGCTTTACCCGCAATATTGTGCGGCAACGACCGCCACGGTTGTGGATAAGGCTGCGGACAAGCTGCGGACAATGCGCTGGCAACCGACCCTCCGCACCCTGCCGCCCTATCACGATGATCCGCTCTATATCGATGCGCTGACCGATGATCTGGGCCGCCAGATCGATGCGCTGGACTTCGTACCGGAGGTCCTGCTGCTCAGCTTCCACGGCATGCCGAAGCGCACGCTGGAGCTGGGCGACCCCTATCACTGCCACTGTCGCAAGACCGCGCGCCTGCTGGAATCGGCGCTGGCGCGGCCCGGCCTGCGCTGCGTCACCGCCTTTCAGTCCCGCTTCGGCCCGGCCAAATGGCTGGGGCCGGCGACGGACGAAGTGCTGGTGGCGGAGGCGCAGGCGGGCACCAGGCGGCTGGCCATCGCGGCACCCGGCTTTGCCGCCGATTGCCTGGAAACGCTGGAGGAACTGGCCATCCGCGGGCGGGAGCAGTTCATCGGCGCCGGCGGGGAGATGTTCCACACACTCGATTGCCTGAACGCCAGTGCCGTCGGGATGGACATGCTGGCGGCACTGATGCGCCGCGAACTGGCCGGCTGGATCTAGGCCAGCCCGACAAGCCCTCAGGAAAAGTCGATCGCGATCCCGTCCTTCACCCAATCGCCATAGCGGGTGGGGCTGAGCTCGTCCTGCTCCACACCGGGCTGCGGCGCGGGCGCCGGGGCATCGCTCCAGTAAGCGGGCTTGGAGAAGCCTTCGGGGCGCTTGGTGGCTCGCTCGGTCATGCCTCACATCTGGGACGGCTGGCGCTGCGGCGCAAGGGCCGATAGGGGACAGCATGCCTCCACCACGCACCAACACCGCCCAGCCCCAGGCCGCTCCCGTCGCCGGCCTTCCTGCGCGCCGCGCCGCATTGAAGCTGCTAGATGCCGTGCTGCGCCGGGGCGAGACGCTGGACCAGGCGGAAGCGGGCGCCTTGCGCGGCGTGCAGGCGCCGGCCGATCGGGCGCTGGCTCGCGCCATCACGGGCGAGACCCTGCGCTGGCTGGTCGATCTCGACGCACTGATCGACAGCGCGACGAAGCAGCGGCTGGCAGACGATACCAAGGTGCGCGGCGTGCTGCGGCTGATGCTGGCGCAATGGCTGCGCCTCAGCACTCCGCCGCACGCGGTGATCGCCACCGGGCTGGACCTGCTGACGGGCGGGCCGCGCCGGCTGGCGCATGGTGTGTTCGGCGCGCTGGTGCGGCAGGGCGTGACGCTGCCGGATGTGCCGACCCTGCCGCCGCTGGTGGCGCAGCGCTGGGGCAGCCGCGCAGAAGCCATCGCTGCCGGCCTTGCAAATCCGCCGCCGCTCGATCTCACCCTGCGCGATCCCGCCGCCACCGCCGAGTGGGCGGAGCGGCTGGGCGGCATCAGCCTGGCGCCGGGCCATGTGCGCCTGCCGCGCGGCGGCGCGATCGAGGTACTGCCCGGCTTTGCCGAAGGCGCCTGGTGGGTGCAGGATCTCGCCGCGACGCTCCCCGCCCGCCTGCTGGGCGCAGGGGAGGGCCGCCGCGCGCTGGACCTGTGCGCCGCGCCCGGCGGCAAGACGCTGCAGCTGCTCGCCGCCGGATGGCAGGTGACCGCGCTCGACGTCAGCCGCCGCCGGCTCGGCCTGCTGGGCGACAATTGCAAGCGGCTGGACATGTGGGCGAAGATCGTGGTCGCCAATGCGCTGGAATGGCAGCCGGACGAACCGTTTGACGCCATCCTGCTCGACGCGCCGTGCACCGCCACCGGCACCGCCCGCCGCCATCCGGACGTGCTGCACCGGATCAGCCCGGCTCAGGTCGACAGCATGGTCGAACTGCAGGCCAGGCTGCTGGACCGCGCCGCCGGCTGGCTGAAGCCCGGCGGCACACTGGTCTATGCCGTCTGCTCGCTGGAGCGGGAGGAGGGCGAGGCGCAGGCCCCGCGCGTGACCCTGCCCCCCCTGCCGGTCACGGCGGAGGAGCTGCCCGAGGGCGTGATGCCGACGGCCGAAGGCTGGGTCCGCACACATCCCGCGCTGCTGGCGGGGCATGGCGGCATGGACGGCTTCTTCATCGCCCGCTGGCGCGCCGCATAGTTCCCTTCGGCGCCGCCGCTGGACGCGCGAGTTGTCACGCGGCCGGCCGGGGGCCATGAGGCGCAGATGCTTCGTTCGGTCCTCCCGGTGCAGAGCCTGCTGCTCGCGATCTTCATCCTGATGGCGGGTGGCGGGTTCATGACTTCCTTCGTCAGCGTGCGGCTGGAAGCGGCCGGCTATCGCGCGCCGGTCATCGGCCTGGTGACCACGGCCTACTTCGTTGGGCTGACGATCGGATCGCTGCGGGTGACCCGGGTGATCGAGCGGGTCGGCCATATCCGCACCTTCTCCGCGGTCGTGTCGCTGCTGTCCGCCAGCACCCTGGCCTATGCGCTGGGCGAAAGCGCCGCCTGGTGGATCCTGCTGCGCCTGGTCGACGGGCTGTGCGTCGCCGGCGTCTTCGTGTGCCTCGAAAGCTGGCTCAACGAACAGGCGGAGCCGGCGACGCGCGGCTCCGTGCTCGCGGCCTACATGATCGCGCTCTATGCCGGGCAGGCGGTGGGGCAGTACCTGCTGAACCTGGACGGGGCGGCCATGCTGCCCTTCGTCGTCGCCTCCATCCTGATGTCGCTGGCGGTGCTGCCGATCTCGCTCACGCGCATGGCGAGTCCGGTGGTGGGCGAGCAGGCCAAGCTGTCGATCGAACGGCTCTACACCGCGTCGCCACTCGGCTTTGTCGGGGTGGCCATCACCGGGCTGATGCTGGGCGCCTTCTACGCGCTGGGCGCGGTCTATGCCCAGCGGCAGGGCATGGCGCTGTCGCAGACGGCCCTGTTCATGAGCGGGGTGATCGCCGGCGGCGTGGCGCTGCAATGGCCGCTCGGCTGGCTTTCGGACCGCTATGACCGCCGCCGCGTGATCGTGGGGGCGTTGCTGGGGGCGATGATCGTGGCCGTGCTGCTGGCTGCGATCAGCCCAAGCGGCGCCGGCCTGATGGCGCTGGGCGCGCTGTTCGGCGGGCTGGGCTTTTCCCTCTATCCGCTCTGCGTGGGGCACACGAACGACCATCTGCACGCATCGGAGCGGGTCGGCGCCAGTGGGGGGCTGGTGCTGGTCTATTCGGTGGGCGCGGCGCTGGGCCCGCTGACCGGATCGGTGGCGATGCTGCTGCTGGGTCCGGCGGGGCTGTTCATCTGGATCGGCGGCTGTGCGGCGGCCGGCCTCGGCTTCGCCTTGTGGCGGCAACAGCGGCGGGCACCCGTGCCGGAAGCGCAGCAGCAGCCATACCAGCTGCTGCCCCGCACCACGCCGATGGCCGCGCAGCTGGCAGAGGCCGACGACGCGGTCGGGCCGCAGCCCCGCTGATCAGTCCAGCCGCATCACCCAGCCATGCAGGTCCGGCGCGGCGCCGCGCTGGATGGCGACCAGCCGCTCGCGCAGCCGCTGCGTCGTCTGGCCGGGGCCGCCGCTGCCGATGGTGAACTCGCCATCCAGCCCTGCCACGCGGCCCACCGGGGTCACCACGGCGGCGGTGCCGCAGGCGAAGGTCTCGATCAGCCGGCCGCTCTCCGCATCATCGCGCCACTGGTCCAGGCTGTAGCGTTCCTCGCGCACGGTCAGCCCTTCCTCCTCGGCCAGCAGCAGCAGGCTGTCGCG
Source organism: Croceibacterium ferulae (assembly GCF_003660445.1). Taxonomy (GTDB): domain Bacteria; phylum Pseudomonadota; class Alphaproteobacteria; order Sphingomonadales; family Sphingomonadaceae; genus Croceibacterium; species Croceibacterium ferulae. The sequence continues at coordinate 21,656 of NZ_QZVQ01000004.1, forward strand.
GGTGATGCCGGGCAGGATCGTGCCGGTCAGCGGCGGCGTGATCACCGTGCCGTCCGCGAACACGAAGAACAGGTTCATGCCGCCCAGTTCCTCGATCCAGCGGCGCTCGGCCGCGTCAAGGAACACCACCTGGTCGTGCCCGCGCGCGATCGCGTCGGCCTGCGGCACCAGGCTGGCGGCGTAATTGCCGCCGCACTTGGCCGCGCCGGTGCCGCCGGGGGCGGCGCGGGTGTGGTCGGCGGCGACCCAGATCGACACCGCCGGGGCGCCGCTCTTGAAGTAATTGCCCGCCGGGCTGGCGATCACCACGAATTTGTACTGCTTGGCCGGGCGCACGCCTAGGAACGCTTCGGTCGCGAACATGAAGGGCCGCAGATACAGCGATCCGCCATCCACTGGGGGGAACCAGTCCTTGTCCGCCAGCGCCAGCGCGCGGCAAGCCTCCACGAAGGCCGTCTCCGGCAGCTCGGGCATGGCCAGGCGACGGGCGGAATCGTTGAAGCGCGCTGCGTTCCGATCGGGGCGGAACAGCGCCATGCTGCCATCGGCCAGGCGATAGGCCTTCAGCCCTTCGAAAATTTCCTGCGCATAATGCAGCACCGATGCCGCAGGATCGAGCGGGATCGGCTGGCGCGGGCCCAGCTGCGCATCGTGCCAGCCGCGATCCTCGCTCCATTCGATCGTCAGCATGTGATCGGTGAACAGCTTGCCGAAGCCCGGATCCGCGATCGCCTGCTGGCGCGTGGCGCCGGGCACGGGGGCGGGGTGGGGCAGGCGGGCAATATCGATGGTGGGTGCGTCGGCCATTGTCAGGTTCTCCTGACGCAAGCGGGTAGGACGGCACCGGGATGGAGGCAAGAGGCGCGCGCCAGCTGACGATGGCGTCGCAGATATGAGAAGGGCGGCCCCGCATGTCGCGACACCGCCCTTCGCATGGTCAGCGGCCGGAAGTGCCGCCCACGAAGCCTCTATCGGTAGGAGATCAGGTTACCGATAATGCTCCGCACGGGACAAAGCCGACCTCTCTGCTGAACCATGAGACATCGGATCACCTCCTTTCGCGCTGGATAGCCATGCCGCCATTTCACCGGCGGCTGGGCCCTGCGTGCATCGCCGGACCTGCGGCAATATTTGAGTCAGACCGCGCGGCAAAGCAAGCGTGAAGATGCGTTTTTTCCACCGTCATGACGGTGACGCGCCGGGCGGCTAGCGACAGTCCTCCACCACCCGTGTCACCTCCGGCCAGGCCGGCAGGAACAGCGGCGGGGCGCTGCCCACCTCGATCGCGAACCGCCCTTTGGAAAAGGCCACCGCGTCCAGCAGCGAATCACCCGCCCCCAGCACGGCGGTCGCGGCCCCGTTGGCGGGGGTTGCGGGCAGGCTGCGCTCGGCCGCCTCGGCCCGCACGATCATGCTGCTGCCGCCGGCTCCAGCCCGCGCCAGGGTGATCTGCCGCGCGCCCGTGCAGATCATGTCGAACAGCACGGTGCCCGCGGGATCGACGAAGCTGGCCCGCCCGCCGCCGCCCAGCGGCGTGTAGCGCCAGTCGCCCGGCGTCTGGGCTGCGTCCATCCAGTTGCTCGGCACCGGCGGCGCCGGTTGCGGGGCCGGGCGGGGCGCAGGGGCCGGTGCAGGTGCGGGCTGGGGGGCGGGGGTCGGCTGCGGCACGGATGGGACGCAGGCGGACAGCGCCAGCGCCGTCAGCAGCGCGGCGCCGACCGTCAGCCGGAAGGGTGCGCGGGCCATCAGCTGCACGCCTGCACGACGCGGCTGGTGCCGGTATGGCTGGGCAGGTGCAGGGCAGGCACGCCCGGCGCAGTGACGCGGATGGTGGCGGCGGGATCGGCGAAGGCGGCAATGATCGGCTGGGTGGGATCGACCACCGCCTCGACCTCTCCGGCGCCTTCGGTGCCCGCCGCCGCCGGCACCATCGCCAGATCGGCGGCCAGCCCGCCGGCTTCCACCCGGTATGTCGCCGGCGCCGAAGGCACGCCCGACCGCGTCAGGATCACGGCCCGGTCATCCCGGCGGCAGACCATCCGGAACAATGCCTCGCCCGCTTCGGTGCCGAAGGCCGCGCTGGCGCCGTTCGCCGTTTCCTCGATCCGCCAGCTGCCGGCGGTCAGCGCCTCGCCCGCGGCATCGGCGGTGCGCGGGGCGGATGACGTCAGCACGGGGGCGGGGGCGGCATCGTCAGGCGCCTGATTGCAGCCGGCCAGCAGGGCCGCCGCGCCCAGCAGGGTGATGGCAGCGGGGCGTAGGGGATCGATCATGGCATTCCTCTCGAGGCGAAGGCGCGTTGGGGCTGGCGGCTTATGGGTCCGGCCTCTAAAGCGCCTGCCCCATGGCGGGCAAGATGCGTATCGACCAGATGCTGACCGAACGGGGCCTGGCGCCCAGCCGCGCACGGGCGCAGGCGCTGGTCATGGCGGGGCTGGTCTTTGCCGGCGACAAGCGGATCGACAAGCCGGGGCAGCAGGTCGCCGCCGATGCGGCGGTGGAGGTGCGCGGCCGCGATCATCCCTGGGTCGGGCGGGGCGGGGTGAAGCTGGCGCACGCACTGGCGCACTGGCAGCTGGACCCCACCGGCGCCGTGGCGATGGATATCGGCAGCAGCACCGGCGGCTTCACGCAGGTGCTGCTGGAGAATGGCGCGGCGCATGTCTTCGCGGTGGATGTCGGCACCAACCAGCTCGACTGGAAGCTGCGGCAGGATCCGCGCATCACCGTGCTGGAACAGACCAATGCGCGCGACCTGACGGCCGACATCATCACGCAAGGCTGCAACTGGGTCGTCTGCGATGCCAGCTTCATCGGCCTGGCCAAGGTGCTGGCCGCCCCGCTGGCCCTGGCGCTGCCCGGCGCGCAGCTGGTGGCGCTGATCAAGCCGCAATTCGAGGTGCGGCGAGAAGAGGTCGGAAAGGGCGGCATCGTGCGCGACACCGAACTGCATGGGCGCGTGTGCGACGAGGTGTCCGCCTGGCTGGCGGAAACCGGCTGGCAGGTGAAGGGTATCATCCCCAGTCCGATCACCGGCAGCGAGGGCAATGTGGAATTCCTCGTCAGCGCAACCAAGGGAATCGCCGCATGAGTGCCCGGTCCAATCTTACCCGTTGGCTGCTGATCTGCGTGCCGGCCGTGCTGCTGCTGGGCAGCCTGTCCGGCGTGGCTTCGGGCTCCTCCGGCGACCAGCCCTGGTTCGCCGCGTTGGCCAAGCCGGCGATCTACCCGCCGGGCGCGACCTTCGGCATTGTCTGGCCGATCCTGTATGTGATGATGGGCATCGCGCTGGCGCTGGTCGGGGCGGAGCGCACCTCGCCTCATCGCCGCGCGGCCTTGTGGGCCTTTGCCGTGCAGCTCCTGCTCAATCTGGCGTGGTCCCCCACCTTCTTCGCCGCGCACCAGATCGGGGTGGCGCTGGCGATCCTGCTGGCGTTGGACGTGGCGCTGATCGTCACGGTGGCGTTGTTCTGGCGGGTGCGGGGCGCCGCCGGGCTGCTGTTGCTGCCCTATCTGGCATGGGTGCTGTTCGCCACGGTGCTGAACTGGCAGGTGCTGCAGCTCAATCCTGCGGCATAGGACCACTTGCACGCATCGCCTGCGCGCGCCAGATAGCAGCTTATGCAGAGCCAGAACCCCCTCCTCGCCGACTTCGTCAAGCTCGCCAACAGCGCCGCGGGCACCTTTGCCGGCATGACGCGGGAGGCGCGCGAAGGCGCCCGTGAACGCTTCAAGGAAGCATTCGGCGGGATGGACTTCGTCAGCCGTGAGGAATTCGACGCGGTCAAGGACATGGCCGCCCGTGCCCGCGAGGAAGCCGACAAGCTGCAGGCCCGCATCGCCGCGCTGGAAGCGAAGCTGGCAGGGTCCGACACCGGTTCGGGCATGGGCGCCACCACCCCCCCGGCCGCTGGCACCACGGGCGACCCGCTCGCCTGATCCGCTTGCGCGCGGTGGCGCGCATGGGCAGGGCATCGCCCCATGCATCTGCGCCTCCCCGCCCTCCTGCTCGCTGCGCGCCCGCATGGCGAGACTGCGGTGATCGCCCGCGCTCTGACGGCGGAATACGGCCTGGTGGCCGCCTATGTCGCGGGCGGGCGCGGGCGGCGGCTGCGCCCGGTGCTGATCCCCGGCAATTTGCTCGACCTGCAGCTCGCCACTCGTTCCGAAACGCAGCTGCCTTTCGCCACCCCTGAACTGCTGCGCAGCCGGGGCGCGTTGCTGGGTGAACCGCTCGCCGCCGCCGCCATTGGCTGGACCACCGCCTTCACCGCCACTGTGCTGCCCGAACGCCAGCCCTATCCCCCGCTGTTCCAGGGCCTGAGCGGCCTGCTGGATGCGATCGGCAGCGGTGCGCCGGCGCGGGACTGGCTGGCGGGGCTGGTCGCTTACGAAACGCTGGTGCTGCGCGAACTTGGCTTCGGCGGAGAGGCGCCGGTCGCGGGCGATTTCACCCAGACGCTGGCCGCGCTGGACCGGTTGCAGCCCTTGCTGGCCCGCTACCTCCTTGCCGACCGGCGCGGCGATGTTATGGCCGCCCGCTCTCGCCTGCGCGAACAATTGTCCAGGATGGAATAGATGAAAATTGCCTGCCTCCCCGGTGACGGGATCGGTCCCGAGATCATGGCGGAGGCGCTGCGCGTGCTCGCCGCGCTGGAACTGCCGGTGGAGCTGGTCCACGGCGATGTCGGCGGCGCCGCCTATCACCGCCACGGCCATCCCCTGCCGCCCGAGACGCTGGAGCTGGCGCAGGACGCCGATGCGCTGCTGTTCGGCGCGGTGGGCGACCCGACCTGCGACAATCTGGAACGGCATCTGCGCCCCGAACAGGCGATCCTGGGCCTGCGCTCGGCACTCGGCCTGTTCGCCAATCTGCGCCCGGCCAAGATGTTCGCCGGGCTGGAGAACCTCTCCGCCCTGCGGCCCGAAGTCGCCGGCGCGATCGACCTGCTGATCGTGCGCGAACTGAATGGCGACGTCTATTTCGGTGAGAAGGCGATCCGCACGCTGGACGATGGACGCCGACAGGGCTCCGACCTGATGTCCTATGCGGAGGACGAGGTGCGCCGCATCGCCCATGTCGGCTTCCGCGCCGCGCAAGGGCGTAACGGCAAGCTGTGCAGCGTCGACAAGGCCAATGTGCTGGAAACCAGCCAGCTGTGGCGCGACGTGATGATCGAGGTTGCCGCCGAGTACCCGGATGTCGCCCTGACGCACATGTATGTCGATAATGCCGCCATGCAGCTGGTGCGCGATCCCGGCCAGTTCGATGTGATCGTCACCGGCAACCTGTTCGGCGACATCCTGTCCGACCAGGCCAGCATGTGCGTCGGCTCGATCGGCCTGCTCGCCAGCGCGGCGCTGGGTGAACTGCAGACCGCCCATGGCACGCTGGGCCTGTTCGAACCGATCCACGGCAGCGCCCCCGACATCGCCGGGACCGGCCGCGCCAACCCGATGGCCATGATCCTGTCGCTCGCCATGCTGCTGCGCCACGCATTGGGGCAGGAGGATGCGGCCACCCGGATCGAGGCGGCGGTGGCCACGGCCCTCGCCGACGGGATCAAGGGCGGCGACCTCGGCGGCAGCGCCGGCACGGTCGAGATCGGCGACGCGGTGCTGGCGCGGCTATAGGCCGGCGCCAGCCTCCCGCGCGATCATCGCCGCCCGCCGAAGATCACCCTGCCGCCATAGCGATAGGCGTCGCGCCGCGCCTGGCGGCAGCTTGTCACTGGCGGCTGGTGCCCGGGCGGCGTCCCATCGATCCACACGCGGCACGCACCCGGCGGCGGCAGGTGGCCCGGAGGCACCGACCGGCCATTGCCACGCCCGCGCCCGCGATCGCCGGAATGTCCGTTCCCGCGATGATCGTCCCGGTCCCAGCGTTGACCGTGCTCCCGGTCATTCCGGTGCTTCTTCGGGTCGGCACTGGCAGGCGTCGCGACCAGGGTGGCGAGCGCGGCGGCGGCGATAATGAGCGTCTTCATCAGGTTTTCTCCGATGTGACCGGTTGCTCACCGGTCCAGATCGTTCATTAATCTGCCCGTTTACCTGAACGCAGCATGGCTGCAGGGGAGAGAATCCCGAGCGTCAGGCGGCGAGCTTCGCCGCATAGAGCAGGCGGCTCGATCCCAGATGATCGAACAGATCGTCGATCAGCGTATCCCCCACCGCGAAGCAGCCCTGGCTGCGCCCCAGCTTGCCGGTCGCATCCACCACGCCCGGCTCCGCATACCAGGCCCCGTGGATCACGATGGCCCGCTCCAGCGCGTTGCTGTTGCTGGCATCCAGCCCGGCAAGCCGCTGCGACCGGCCATGCTTGCCGGAATAGTAGTTCTGGGTGGCATAGGCCCCCTCGCTCGACGCGTTGGAGCCCGGCATGTTGGAGAAACGCTTCGTCCAGCCGCTGTGATCGGGGTCGGATCCGCTGCCATGCGTCACCAGCAGGGATCGCACCTTGCCGGACAGCAGGTCGACCAGATGCAGCCGCGGCTCCGCTGAGGCGACCGCGAAATCGACCACGGCGATCCGGTCGCGCAGAATGGCCGGCCCCTGCCGGTCGAGCGCGCCCTTCGCAGCGGCCAGCAATGCGGCCGGCATGGCCGGCTGGATCGCAGGTGCCGCCGCAACCTTTGCCGGAACAGGCGCCGATCGGGGCGCGACACTGCCGGTGCCCGCCCGTTCCGTTCGCATTCCCCCTGCGAGCATGGAGGTGGCCGCGAACACGCCGCCTGCCAGTATCATCTGCCGTCGGTTGAGATCCATCCACGGCCTGCTGGCACAGAACCGCGCTTATGTCTGCGCCCGACCGGCCAGCGTGTGCATATGGTACGATAGTTAGAGTCAAGTCACAGAAAACCAAGGCATTTCCATCCTATGTCCCGGCCGGCTAGGGTGTCACAACCAGCCATCCACCCAGGCATACCACCGGTACCCGTTCACCCCGTCCAGCGCCGCTGCCGTCAACACCGGCCAGAACCACGCCAGCAGCGCCACCGCGCCCGCCGGCACTGCCAGCACGACGCGCCACCCGCGCTGCCACAGGGTATCCAGCGCAAGCGCCAGCGCCGCCGTGGCGAACAGGCCGGGCAGGGCATAGTGGTAAAAGAACTGCACGTTCTTCTCCGTGACCACCCACAATGCCATGCTGGCGCCATACAGCACCGCCACCGCCAGCGCGTCGGCCCGGCCGCGCACGCCTGCCCACAGGCACCACCCCAGCGCTGCCAATGCGGGCAGATGCACCAGCGGATTGCCCACCAGCAGCACGCCGCGCTGCGCGCCATCGACCGGCTCGTACAGGTACCAGATCCCGCGCCAGTCCCCCACCCATTCCCACCAGCGGCTCTGATAGGGATGCGGCGGCAAGGTCTGGTGCTGCAGCGCCAGCATGTGCCGGTGCTGTTCCACCAGCCCGCCCCAGCCCCGCAACGCGCCCACCTCCACGAACCAGTAAGGCAGGAAGCAGGCGGCATAGACCAGCAGCGGCACCAGCCCCAGCCACAGCGCCGCCTCCGCCAGCCGGATGCCCGGCACCGGTGGCCCGCGCCGCGTCGTGAAGCCGTGCCAGCCACAGGCGCGCAGCCGCACGGCCGCGAAGGCCAGCCCCGGCAGCACCGCCACCGGAATGGCGTTCCATTTCGCCGCCATCGCGCAGCCCAGCGCCACGCCCGCCAGCGCCATCCGCCGGCGTCCCGTCTCCGGCTGCCGAATTGCGCCCGCGCACATCCACAAGGCACAGATCACGCCGGCCAGCATGAACACGTCCAGCATGGCGATGCGCGTCTGCACCAGCAGCGGGAAGCCCGCCGCCGCCAACACGCCGCCTGTCAGGCTGGCGAAGCGCGAAAGGCTGGCGAACCACAGCGCCCGGGTAAAGGCCCACAGCGTCAGCACGCCCGCCGCCCACGGCATCACCCGCCAGCCCAGCGCATTGTCGCCGAACACGGCCATGCCGCCGGCGATCAGCAGCTTGCCCAGCGGCGGATGTTCCGGATTGGCGATGCGCGACAGGTCCAGCAGCGCGCGCGCGGCCGGCAGGTAATGCACCTCGTCGAAGAAGGGCTGCGACGGGGTGGTCAGCCGCCAGCCGGCCAGCAGGGCGAACAGCGCCACCAGCAACGCCGTCCAGCCGAGCGGGTCGCGGGGGCGGGCAGGCGGCTGGCTCCTCATCACGGGCATGCGCCTACAAAGGCGGGCGGGGGAGGGCAAGCTTGCGCCACGCTTGCCCCTCCGCGCGCAGGGCCGTAATGCGCGGCCCATGAAGAAGACCACCGGACAGGACCGCTCCGTTACCGCCGCCTGGCGCCCCGCAACGCAGGCCGTGCGCGCCGGCACCTGGCGATCCGAGCATGGGGAGACCAGCGAGGCGCTGTTCCTCACCAGCGGCTACACCTATGACAGCGCGCAGTCCGTCGCCGACCGCTTCGCGGGCGAAGCGCCCGGCATGGTCTATTCGCGCATGCAGAACCCCACCACGCAGATGCTGGAAGACCGCATCGCCGCGCTGGAAGGGGCGGAGGCCTGCCGCGTGCAGGCAACCGGCATGGCCGCCATGTCCGCCGCGATGCTGGCGCACCTGTCCGCCGGGGACCACATCGTGGCCGGCAAGGCGGCGTTCGGATCGTGCCGCTGGATCGTGGACAATCTGCTGCCCCGCTTCGGCATCGAAGGCACGATCGTGGATGCGCGCGACAATAATGCGTGGGAGGCGGCGATCCGCCCCAACACGAAGATGTTCTTCTTCGAAACGCCGGCCAACCCGACGATGGACGTGGTCGACCTGGCGCATGTCTGCGGCCTGGCGCGGTCGCGCGGCATCACCACGCTGGTGGACAACGCCTTCGCCACCCCTGCGCTGCAGCGGCCGATGGAGTTTGGCGCGGACATCGTCGCCTATTCCGCGACGAAGCTGATGGACGGGCAGGGCCGCGTGCTGGCCGGTGCCCTGTGCGCCAGCGAGCAATGGATCACGGAGGTGCTGATGCCGTTCCAGCGCAACACCGGGCCCATCCTAGCGCCGTTCAATGCCTGGGTGGTACTGAAGGGGCTGGAGACGCTGGACCTGCGCGCCCGGCGGCAGAGCGAGAACGCGCTGGAAGTCGCCCGCTTCCTGGAAGGGCGCGGGGTGGAGGTGCTCTATCCCGGCCTGCCCAGCCACCCGCAGCACGATCTGGCGATGCGCCAGATGTCCGCCGCCGGCCCGATCTTCGCACTCTACATGGACGGGCAGGAGCAGGCGATGGCCCTGCTGGACGCGCTGGAGCTGATCGACATCAGCAACAATATCGGCGATTCCAAGTCGCTGATGTGCCACCCGGCGACCACCACCCATTACAATATGGGGCCGGAAGGCCGTGCCGATGCCGGCGTGACAGACGGCATGCTGCGGCTGAATGTTGGGCTGGAAGACCCGCTGGACCTGATCGCCGATCTCGATCAGGCCCTGGATCGCATCGGCCGCTGAGGCCGGTTTCCCGGCCGGGGCTTCAGCTGCGAAGCGCGGCGCGGCGTGCCCGCCGGCGATAGACCGGTCGAACATGCTCCGCCCCCGCCGGGACCGTGGCCGGCGCTACGGCAACCGGGGTGCCCATGCCGGCAATGATCGTGCGGTTCCGCCCGCCGCGCTTGGCGGCGTAGAGTGCCTCGTCCGCCGATGCCAGCAGCGCCTTGGCGTCGAGGCCCGGCCGCGCCAGCGCCACGCCTACGCTGATGGTGCAGCGCCGGCTGTGGGTCTTGTCGCGGTGGCTGCGATCGGCGAACGCCTTGCGCAGCTTCTCCGCCTGCTGCAGCGCGGCCGGCATCGTGGCGGCCCGGTACAGCACGACGAATTCCTCGCCGCCGGTGCGGTAGACCTGGGCATTGCCGAACAGCTCCCCTGCCACATGCGCCGCACCGGCGATCACCAGGTCGCCGAACGGGTGGCCGAGCTCGTCATTCACCAGCTTGAAGCGGTCGATGTCGAACATCGCCACGGCCGTCATGCCGCCATTCTGCGCCGGCGGCTCGGCTTCCAGCCGGGTGATCGCCGCATCCAGCGCGCGGCGGTTGCCGACGCCTGTCAGCGGATCGACCATGGCCAGCCGCAAATGGCGCGCGGCGATCAGTTCACGCCGCAACGCCGTCAGGAACACGCCCAGCAGCAGTCCTTCCAGCACCACGGCAAAGTTGAACAACGCGATCGACCAGAGCTGCGTCTCGCTCGATCCAAACGGGGCGGGCAGAACCACGGCAAGGGGGGTGCGCGCCAGATCGATGACTGCAAAGGTGGTGAAGATCCAGCGCAGGGTCGTGGCGCTTTGGGGTTGATGGTCCGCCGGGCGCCAGAACTCGCGCGCGGCCAAAGCGTTGAACAGGCCGAACAGCAGGATGCGCGGAAGCATCCGCAGTTCGGGCCAGGCTGTCTCCATGCCGATGGTGGTATTGAACAGCAGGGCGGCGAGACATGGCAGCAGCACGACCAGCGGACGGGCCGGACGGCCAAGGGTGACGCGGGCGGCGGTCCATGCACCGCCATAGGTCAGCGTCAGCCCCAGCCAGCCCAGTTGCAGGCCCCACCCGCCGGGCAGCAGGTCGGGCCAGGTCAGCAGGATGCTGGACGGGACCGCCAGTCCAAAGGGCAGAAACAGCCACCATCGCTCGCCCGCCCGCCCGTTCTTGTAGAAGGACAGCAGGATTGCGATGCACATGATCACCGCCAGCGCGGTGCTGCACGCGGCGATGGTGGTTATATGTGTCTCATCCAGCATGGGACGTGAATCGATCGTATTGGCCCGACCAAAAGCCGCGCAGCGGCCAGATCATGGCCCAGTTCCAAGCCGGTAACCGCACGCACATACCCCCATTTACCACTTGGGCACCGTCCGGGCGCAGTTTCGCCTGCTTTCCCTGATCACCGCTTGCTATCGCCTGATACTTTAGGACTTGTTGTCGGCAAACCGCCTTTTTCATCTTCGGACGACAGATTCGGCCGCTTTATCGGAACGGCGCAGGCTGTTCCGGCCTGCTACAAAGCTCGATTGCTTTCCCTTCTTGCTATCGTATGAAGGCGTCCCGCCTGCAGCACGGAAACGGAACGCGCTTGATCGAGAAAGAGGATCTGTTCGCCGCCCTGTTCCAGGGATCGGACGATGCCATCGTCGCCAAGACCACGGACGGGATCGTGCAGGCCTGGAACCCCGCTGCGGAACGCCTGTTCGGCTATAGCGCGGCGGAGATGATCGGGCAGTCCATCCGCATCCTGCTGCCTGGCGACCGCCAGCAGGAGGAGGACCATATTCTCGACCGCATCCGCGCGGGCGAGCAGGTGGGGCAGTTCTTCACCCGCCGTATCCACAAGACCGGGCGGCTGGTGGATGTGTCCGTCACCGTGTCGCCAGTGCGCAACCGGGCGGGCCAGATCGTCGGCGCCAGCAAGATCGCGCGCGATGCCGGGCCGCATCTGGCGGATCAGCGGCGGCTGGCGCTCAGCGAGCAGCGGTTCCGCATGCTGGCGGACAATATCGACCAGCTGGCCTGGATCGCCGCTGCCGACGGGCAGATCGAATGGTACAATCGTCAGTGGTACGAATTCGGCGGGATCGATGCAGACGCGAACCGGCCGTTTCGGGGGCGCGACCTGCTCCATCCCGACCACTACGCTGACGTGTCGGAAGGCTTCGACCGGGCGATACAGCGCCAGGAGCCATGGGAAGGGACGTTCCAGCTGCGCGCCGCTGACGGCTCCTATCGCTGGTTCCTGGGGCGCAGCCATCCGATCCGCGACGCCGCGGGCCGGCTGGTCAACTGGGTCGGGACCAATACGGACATCACCGACCAGCGCGAACAGGCGGAACAGATCCGCCTGCTGCTGATGGAGGTGAACCACCGCTCCAAGAACATGCTGAGCACGGTGCAGGCGCTTGCCCGGCGAACGGCGGTGGGCCAGACGGACTTCATTGCCCGGTTTGAGGATCGCGTACGCAGCCTGGCCGTCAATCAGGACATTCTGGTCCGCCGGGCGTGGCGGGACGTGCCGGTGGCGGAACTGGTCGGCAGCCAGCTGGCCTTCCTGCAGGGCGCGCCGGGGGAGGTCACCATCGGGGGCGCCCCCTGCGCGGCGCTGATCCCGCGCGCGGCGGAGGTGGTCGGCATGGCCTTGCACGAACTGGCCACCAACTCGCTGAAATATGGCGCTCTGTCGATCGAGGGCGGGCAGGTGGCGATTGGCTGGCGCTGTCCACCCGATCATGACGGCTTTCACATCTGGTGGCACGAAAGCGGCGGCCCGCCCGTGGCGGAGCCAGGGCGCAAGGGCTTCGGCACCACGCTGATCCGCGATGTGCCGCAGCACAACCTGCATGCGGCCGTCACGCTGGACTATGCCCCCGCCGGCGTCCGCTGGTCGCTGGCGGCGGATAGCTCCGTCCTGGCGGTGCAGGCGGCGGAAACCGCGCCGTCGAAGTGACCTTCGCACACAGGGGCATTGCCGTCCGGGGGCAGGAGCCGTAGGTTGCCTGCCATGGCCGAACTGCTTGCCAACATGTTCCAGCATGCCGCGATCACCTCCGGGGTGACGGTGCGTGTGGCGGTGACATTCATGCCCGACCAGTCCCGCGTCACCAGCGAGCGGTGGTTCTGGGTCTATCACATCCGGCTGGAGAACGCGCGGGACGAACGCATCCAGCTGCGCACCCGCCACTGGCGCATCACGGATGGCCGCGGTGTCGTCAGCCTGGTGGATGGCGAAGGCGTGGTGGGCGAAACCCCCGTGCTGGAACCGGGCGGAACGCATGATTACGTGTCAGGTTGCGAACTGACTACGCGAACCGGGTCGATGGAAGGCCATTACGGCTTCACCCACGCCGATGGCTCCCTGTTCGAAGTGGCAATTCCCTTTTTCCCGCTGGCCGCGCCGGCCACCGCGCGCTGACCGGGCGGGATCCGCGATGAAGCGCACCCATCTGCCGCTGAACGCCCTGCGCGTGTTCGATGCCGCGGCGCGGCACCTCAGCTTCACCCGCGCGGCGGACGAGCTGGCCGTGACGCCGGCCGCCGTGGGGCAGCAGATCCGCGCGCTGGAGGATGTGCTGGGCGTGGTCCTGTTCCGCCGCACCTCGCGCGGGCTGGAACTGACGGACGAGGCGCAGGGCGGGCTCGATCCCCTGCGCGAAGGGTTCCTGCGGTTCGAGGAAAGCGTGCAGGCCATGCAGGCGGGCCAGTCCAGCCATTCCTTCGCCTTGGCCGCGCCGCGCGAATTCTACGCCCAGTGGCTCGCGCCCCGGCTGGCCACCTTCCGGCAGGCCAATCCGCAGGTCCGCTTCCAGCTGGTGGCGGAGGAGGATGCCGACTTCACCCAGGCCAACCTGGACGCCGCAGTGCGCCTGGTGGAAGGGCCGGGCGATCTGGAAGGGGTGGAACTGTCACCCGCCCGCCGGATCACCGTGGCGGCACCCGCTGCGCCCGCGGGCTGGATCAGCTGGCCTGGCTGCCCGGATCCGGCCGAAGGCGCCGAGCTGCTGCTGCAGGTCGGCAATGCGGGGCAGGCGCTGTCCTCCGCGATGGCAGGCCTGGGCCGCACCACCCTGCCGCTCCCGCTGGTCGAGGAGGCGCTCGCCTCCGGCCGGCTGGTCGCGCTCAGCGAGCCGGAGGAGGTCCGCCGCGCCTACTGGCTGGTCGCGCCGCGTCCCCAATGGCGGCAGAAGAAGGTGCGCGCGCTGGTCGCCCATCTGGTGCCCGCCACCGACGCCTGATCGGCGTCTCACGAATCCGGCTGCCGCAGCGGATGCACACTTCCCCTTGAACCCGTGTGCGTATAGGTGTGTCGGAAGGGGACATAATGGGTCGGGAATATATGTCAGAGTCTGACATACGGGAGCAATTGGCCTCCCTGACAGCCAAGCAGCGGAACGTGCTGGATCTGCTGATCGCGCACAAGACCTCTAAGGAGATCGCGCGCGAACTCGGTATTTCCCCGCATACGGTTGATCAGCGTATCCAGTTCGCCAAGGGCAAGCTGGGCGTGGACAGCCGGGGGGAGGTCGCGCAGGCCTATCGCCTGCTGCTGGATGCCGTGGCCCGGACCCATGGTGAACCATCCGAACCATTGGCATATGAAGAAACCCGTATCGCCGCCCCGTTGCCGCCGGTGGATATCGACGGGGCGAACGACGCGGCCCAACCGCCGGTTTCCGCCCCTCCTCCGGAAAGGGCTGTTGCCGAAGATTACCGCGTCGCTCCGGATCTGTTTGAAGGGCGCAACGGTACGGTGATGCGGCTGGGTGCGATCGCGGTTCTCGCGGTCCTGCTCGTCTTCGTCGCACTCGGCTCGGTCATGATGTTCGACCAATTGTCGCGCACTCTGGTCGCCGGCTGATGCCCCCCTTCGCTTCCGATCCGGCGATGAATGCCCGCGCAATCGCACGGCCGGGCTTTCGGGGGGTTTACCATGTCACGGGTCCTTGCAGGCATCACGGCAATGCGGGTGGAATATGCACCCGGTAACGCTGCTTGTTTCCAGCATGGCGCTGATGATCTATTTCCTTGCCGTCTGGCGGGGCGGCGCGCCGGAACGCATCGTTGGCGGGCTGCTGCTGCTGGTGTTCGTGACGGACGAGATCCATTCCAACCTGGCCGGGCGGGTCACGTTCAACAAGTTCGAGACATTCCTGTTCCTTACCGACTTCACGCAGCTGGTGGTGTTCACCTGGCTGTCGATCCGGGCCAACCGGCTCTGGCCGCTGGTCCCGGCCGCCCTGAAGCTGGTCGCGGTGATCGGGCACATGTCCGCGCTGCTGCTGCCCTTCGGCCGCGCAAAGGCGTACTGGACCATGGTGGAGGTGCCCGCATACTTCACGATCGTGGCTCTGGCCGTCGGGCTGGTGGCGCACTGGCGCCGGCAGCGTCGCATCGGCCCCTATCCCGACTGGCGGCCCGACCCGGCGCTTCGCTGATCCCCACCATCCTGGCGGGAGCGGCGGCATGAGCGTGCAGCTGCCCGTCACCCCGGCGCCGGACCAGGCCGCCACCGCCGCCGACATGGCCGCGCTCACCCGCCAGCTCAGGATGCTCGGCAATCAGGCCATGCGCCTCGCGGCCGATGTGGCGCTGCGCGACGCGGCGGAGGCAGACCGGCCCGCCTTTGACGCCTACAGCCAGGACAGCGACATGTGGCTGGTGGTGGCGCAGGACATCTACCGCGAACGCCAGCGCCGGCGTGAATTCTTCAACGGCGACCTGTTCGGCGAACCGGCCTGGGACATGCTGCTGGACCTGTATATCTGCGACCGGCAGGGCAAGCGCGTGTCCGTCACCGCGGCCTGCCTCGGCGCCGGCGTGCCCGAAACCACCGCCTTGCGCTGGCTGAAGCAGCTGGAAAAGAACGGCCTGCTGCTGCGCGAGGCGGATCGCCGCGACGCCCGCCGCAGCTTCGTGCGCCTGTCCGAACTCGGCTATGCCAAGATGACTGCCTACCTGCAGGCCAACCGGCCGGCCGCCACCAGGTCCCCCACGCCTGTGTTCCTCGCCGCCTGACGGCGCACAAAAGCCTCCATGCTGTTTACAAGCTCCGGCGGCGCGCAGATACAGGCGGCGAAGCTGGGCGGATCGCCACCGTTGCGATCGCCGGCAAAGGGGGATCTTGCCTGTATGCATCGCATCGCATTGACTGTCGCGACCATGTGCCTCGCCCATGCAGGGCTGGCTGCGACCGCGCACGGGCAGGAGGCAATTACCGACATCGCGGGGGAGCCTTCCGCCGGTCAGGTGATCCAGGGTGCGTTCGCGCCAGAGGATGGCGCGCGCGAATACTGGCTCACCCTGTCGCCCGGGCAGGGGGTGGAGGTGACGGCCTTGCCGCTGTCCGGCGCGGACCCGGTGCTGACCGTGTATGACGATGCCGGGCAGGAAATCGCGTCCAACGACGATTACGGCAACGGGCTCGCCGCCCGCGTGCCGCTCCATTCGGTGGAAGGGCAGCGGGTGCGCGTGGTCGTCAGCCAGCTGGGCGACAGCGTCGAAGAATTGGGCGATGCCCCGCATTTTACGCTGATCGTCACGCCCAGCGACTGGCAGCCGGCCGAGCCGCAGACCGTCACCGCCCTGCCATACGAGCATGAGGGCGAACTGCGCAGCAGCGGGGAACAGGCCTACATCTTCACGGCGCAGCAGGGCGACACATTCGACATTACCGCCACTGCCGGCGATTCGGGGCTGGACCCCTATCTGCGCATCATGCCCGTAACGTCCGGCCAGACACCCACGACTCATGATGGGGAGACGCTTGCCGAGGATGACGACAGCGCCGGCAATCTGGGCGCGCAGCTGGTGTTCACGGCCCCTGCCGGCGGCAGCTATGCCGCCATCGTCAGCGCGGTGGGTTCGGCCGGTGGTGCCTACACCTTCGCCGCGGACCGGATCGAGCAGCCGGAACCGATCGCGATCGGCCTGGACCAGCCTGTGCAGGGGTTCATCACCAGCATCGCCGCGCCGCCGGTCTACCGCCTGGATGAGCGGGCGATCGCCAGCTTGGTGCGGCAGCCCGGCACGCTGCGCATCACGATGAACGCGTTGGGGGAAGGGGAGGACGCGCTGGACCCCTACCTGAAGCTCGGGCTGGATTCGCCGTTCGGCCAGTCGGAGATCATGTGCGACGATGATGGCGGCGACGATCTGAATGCGCTGCTGACGCTGCCGGTCCAGCGGCACGATGATCTTGCCCGCTGGCTGCGCGACCTGCGGATCACCACCACCACCATCATGGGCCTGGATGCGCCGGGCGGCTTCGAGCTGACGATCAGCCGATAGGGTCGGTCCGGACCGGCTCCTATGCCCGGCTGCGTTTCAGGCCGGGCGCGTGATCCAGGAAGTTGGTTATCTCGGTCCGGCGGCGCCGCTCTTCCGCCACTTCGCGGTCGACCCCCAGCTTCCAGCGCAGCGGCCGGCTGTCGGGATCGTGGTGCAGGCCGTCCAGCGCGTGGGCGATCGTGGAGACGTCAGCCTCGCTGCCCGCCAGCCCTGCTTCGACCAGATCGGCCGCCTGGGACTGCAGCGCCGTGGCGACTTCCGCCAGCGCCAGTTCGGGGTGATATTGCACGCCCCAGAAGACCCCGCGATCGTGCCGGATCTCGGCCGCCTGTATGGTGGTCGCCGCATTCCCCGCCAGCAGGGTGGCGCCGGGGGGCAGTTCCTCCACCTCGTCGCCATGCAGGCCGATCGCATCCCAGCATGCCGGCCGCCCCGCCAGCAGGGGATGGCCGCGTCCCGCCTCCGTTGCGCTGATCCCGCGGACGATGCCCGCTTCCATCCGCCCCGGCATGCGCCGCACCCGTCCGCCCGCCGCCGCGGTGGCGACCTGCAGCCCGGCGCAGGATCCGAAGGATGGCGTGCCCGATGCGAACACCGCGCGCATGAAGTCCAGCTGCCGGCGCACCGCCGGCCCGTCCTCATAGACATGCATGGGGGATCCGGTCAGCAGCACGGCATCGAAGGTGGCCAGCTGGTCCGGTGACAGTTGCGGGGCATCTTCGTCGGCGGCGGCGATCAGGCTGCATTGTGCGTCGGGCCGCATCTGCTTCAGGGTGGCGACATAGGTTTCGCCCGAACTCTTGCCTGCCCGGGCGCGGCGCTGCTCGCGCTGGTCCGGCAGTTCGCTTTCGGCAATCAGGTAACGCGGCACGGTGGACCCTTTTCGGTTTTCCTCCCAACCGTCCGCCTGCGGATATGTGCCGTTCTTAGCATATGTGTCACAATGGCGGCCTAGGCGCTCGGTCCGTAATGGCTGGAACGATGCACGCATGACCTTCACGATCGATCGTCGCCGGCTGGTGCTGGGCGCAGGCGCGGGCCTGGCGGCGCTGACGCTGCCCGGCGGCGTGTCGCTGGCACAAGGGCTGCTGGCCGCGCGCGGCTTCACCCATGGCCTCGCCAGCGGGGAGCCGGCGGCCGACAGCATGCTGCTGTGGACCCGCTTCGTGCCGGGCGGGAACGCCGATGCCGTGCGGCTGACCGCCGAGATGGCCACCGACGCCGCCTTCGCGAAGGTCGTTGCCGGCGGCAGCGTGCAGACGGGCGGCTGGCGTGACTGGACGGCGAAGCTGACCGTCACCGGGCTGCGGCCGGGCACGACCTACTACTACCGCTTCATCGCGCCCGACGGCACGATCTCCGCCACCGGGCGCACCCGGACCCTGCCGGTCGGGCCGGTGTCCCGCTTCGGGCTGGGGGTGTTCTCCTGCTCCAACCTGCCGGTGGGGCACTTCAACGCCTATGGCCATGCCGCATTGCGGGGCGACATGGATCTGTGGCTGCACCTGGGCGACTACATCTACGAATCCGGCCGCCCGCAGCCCGATGCGGCGAACGTGCTGGCGGCGCGGGTGCTGGCGCTGGAACCGGCGCACGAGATCCTGGCGCTGGCCGATTACCGCATGCGCCTCGCCTGCTACCGCGCCGATCCGGACCTGCAGCGCCTGCACCAGCTCGCGCCCATGATCGCGCAATGGGACGATCACGAATCCGCCAATGACAGCTGGGAAGGCGGCGCCGGCCAGCACCAGCCGGATGAAGGCGAGTGGAGCGCGCGCAAGGCGGCCGCGATGCAGGCCTATCGCGAATGGATGCCGGTGTCGGACGAACCGTGGAAGACATACGCGATCGGCGATCTGGCCACGCTCTACCGCACGGAAAGCCGCCTGCTCGGCCGAACGCGGCAGATCGACATGGCGCCCGCGCTGGCCGCCGGCGATCCGGCCGCGCTCGCCGCCTTCCGCGATGGCCCGTGGCAGGACCCCGCCGCCACCATGCTGGGCTTCGCGCAGGAGGCGTGGCTGGCGGACGCGCTGGCCCGCAATGCGCGCAGCACCGCCTGGCAGCTCGTCGGCATGGGCACGATCACCGGCCGCACCAGCCCGCCGCCGCAGATCGTCGACTGGCTACGACCCGACACTGCCGGGCCGCGCGTCGCCTTCTGGCGCGACGCGATCCGCGCCGGGCGGGCCGGCATCCCGATGTGGATGGACCGGTGGGACGGCTACCCCGCCGCCCGGGCTCGCATGCTGGCGGCGGCGCAGGCGGCCGATGCCGACCTCGTCATGCTGGCGGGCGACAGCCACAATGCCTGGGCGTTTCAGCTGGCGCATGACGGGCGGCCGGCAGGCGTGGAGTTCGCCGGGCAGGCGGTCAGTTCCAACGGGGTGGAGACGGGTCTAGCGGTCGATCCGGCCATTGTGGCCCGCGGCTTCGTGGCGGCGAATGCGGAGCTGCGCTGGTGCGACACCAGCCGCCGCGGTTACATGATGATCGACCTGACGCCGCAGCGGGTGACGGGCGAGTGGCAGTTCCTGAACACGGTGGCGGAACGCGACCTCACGCTCGCCGGCACGCACCGGATGAGCGTGGAGCGCGGCCGCCGGATCTTCGCGACCTAGGCAGGCCGTGGCCGCGGGATGCGCTTGCCCTTGGTGCGGCTCGTCAGGTGGATCAGCCGGCATCGGTCGCAGCGATAGGTGCGCAGCGGCAGGCCAAAGCGCGCGATCGCCGCCAGCGCCTCCTCCTCGGCCCGGAAGGCCAGCTTCCGGCGGCAGATGCCCAGCCTAGTGCGCACCTGGCTGCTCCTCCAGGCCTTCGAACCAGTCACGATAGGGGGTGTTGCGCGCCATGCGGCGGTTGAGATCCGGTGCGCCGTCGTCCCACCACACGGGCCCGCGTTCGCCCAGGCCCACCTTGGCAGCATCGACCTCGCGCCGGGCAGCGGCCAGCGCACCCTCGTCGCCGGCCTTCAGCGCCCGGCCGACCGCCCGCCGCGCATCCATCAGCCGGTTGACGAGCGCCTGGCCCGCATCATCCGCCAGCCGCGGATCCGCCCGCCGCCACAACCGCCCGCGCACGACAATGTAGCGGCCGTCGGGTGTCACCGGGGGAGAGGCGGGCTGCGTGTCCATCCTCCGCCGACGATCGTGGGCAGGCGCCGTTCCCGTCCGCGGCAACCATGCCCATATGGGGCCACGATGGCGCTCCCCCGCACCCTGATCGAGCCGCGGCTCATCTACCTGGAACCCGCGATCCGCGACCATGCCCGCGGCCGAGAGGTGCTGGCCCGCTTCCCGCAGGCCGAGCTGGTGGAGGTCGCCAGCCATTGGCAGATCCCGCAGCTCGCCGACCCGGCCCTTGCGGAGGACTGGCTGCGGGTGAAGCGCGAGATCCTGGTGCTCGGCGTCAAGAAGGGGCTCGCCATGCGCCCCAACGGCCGCTCCGCCGATTTCATCGCCCCGTCCTCGTCCAACGGCTGCGCCATGGCCTGCGCCTATTGCTATGTCGGCCGGCGCAAGGGCTACGCCAATCCGATCAGCATCTTCGTCAATATTGACGCGATCACCCGCGCCATCGCCCGCCACGCCGCCAGACTCGGCCCCAAGCCGGAGCCAAACTCGATCGATCCGGTCGACTGGGTCTACGACCTTGGCGAGAATGGCGACCTGTCGATGGATGCCGCGCTGTCCGACAATGTCCGCGACCTGGTCGCCGCGTTCCGCACGATGCCGCACGCCAAAGGCTCCTTCGCCACCAAATACGTCAATCGCGACCTGCTCGGCTACGATCCGCAAGGGCGCACCCGCATCCGCTTCTCGCTGATGCCGGAGACCATCGCCAGGGTGGTCGACGTGCGGACCTCTCCGATGGCGGAGCGGATCGGCGCCATCAACGACTTCGTGGAGGCGGGGTACGAGGTCCACGTCAACTTCTCGCCCGTCATCGTGCACGAACAGTGGGAGGCGGAATGGCGCGCCCTGTTCGCCGAGCTGGACAGCCAGCTGTCCCCCCGCGCCAGGGCGCAGCTCAAATGCGAGGTGATCTTCCTGACCCACAATGCAGGGCTGCACGACCTCAACCTGCAATGGCACCCCCGCGCGGAGGAGTGGCTGTGGCGGCCCGACATCCAGGAACGCAAATGGAGCCAGTCCGGCATGCAGAACCTGCGCTACAAGGCGGCCTGGAAGCGCCAGTGGCTGGACCGGTTCCTCGGCTGGCTGGCGGAAACAATGCCGTACTGCGAGGTCCGCTACGCCTTCTGAGCATTCGGCTGTTCGAGGTCCGCCGGCACCGGCCCGGGCGCATCGGCCTCCTCCGCCATCATCTGCTCCAGCCGCTCCAGCTCGAACCCGGTGAACCGGCGCAGGTCCACGCTTCCGGGCTGCTCCAGCAGCAGGCGGTGCCAGGCACGCAGCTCTGCCTCTGCCGCCTCCGGGCGCGTGGCGGCAGGGGCAAGCGCGGGCACGGCCCCGTCGGGCAGGGCCGGCGCAGCCACCTTGCGTACCTCGCGCAGCGGCGGCAGCTTGGGCGACCGGCCAACGCCGCCATAGCGGTCCGGCCGGCGGTTGCGCAGCAGGAACATCACCAGCGCCTCGTTGTGGCGCTTCTCGTAACCGATCAGCCTGCCGGCGGACACGACCAGCCGGTTCTCGCCCTGGATCGCCCGCTGCACCGCGCTGTCCTCCACCCGCGCGAAACCGCGCTCGGCCGCCTCGTCCCACGCGGCGGCGAAGCCTTCCGCCCCCGGCTTGTGCCGCAGATTGTACAACGCTTCGGGGCTCGCCCCGATATGCGCCGCCGCCTGCAGCACCACGCCCGTGGCCGACAGCGCCGCGATGAACTCCCGCTGCCGTTCGGCCGTGATCGAGTTGCGCCGCGGATGGCTGTGCGGCGCGGGCACGAAATTCAGTAGCGGATCGTCCGCCTCCGGCATCGGGCCGGGATTGGCGACATAGGAGGTGCGCCGCCCCGACCGGTGCGCGCGGACGAGGTGGTCGCAGGGTTCGGCAGGCACCGCGATCATCCCGTCATCGCTGCATTGCATGATGAAGGGCTGCTCGGTCGGCGGCGGGCCCTGAGGCGCCTGTTCCTGCGGTGGCGCCTCGTCCTCCGGCAGCCAGTCCCAATGCTCCTCCTCGTTCGCCGATCCGGCGATCGCCGTACGGATCAGCACCTGCCGCTTGCGTTTCACCTGTTCCGCCACTGCTCTGCCTCCTGCCCTGGGTCGCGGGGCGGTGGCACAGGCGGGGGGCTGTAGGAAAATGGTTTGGACCGCTGGGCCTGTCGCCGCCACCAAGGTCTGGGATGCCGAAATAAATCCGTTATGCCGGATATATGGAAAGCGAATCTGCCATCATTGCGCTCGGTGCGCTGGCCCAGGGCACCCGCCTGGCCGTGTTCCGGCTGCTGGTGCGGCACGAGCCTGCGGGCATGGCCGCGGGCGAGCTCGCCCGCCAGCTGGAGGTGCCGCAGAACACGATGTCAGCGCATCTGGGCATTCTCGCTCGCGCGGGCCTTGTCCGTTCCGCGCGCCAGAGCCGCTCGGTCATCTATCGCGCCGATCTGGACGGGCTGCGCGCGGTGACGCTGTTTCTGGTCAAGGATTGCTGCGCCGCCGCGCCTGACCTGTGCGCGCCGCTCGTCGCCGAACTCACCGCCCGCTGCTGAAAGGACGCGCCATGGCCGTCGATATCGTGATCTACCACAATCCCGCCTGCGGCACGTCGCGCAACACGCTGGCGATGATCCGCAATGCGGGGATCGAGCCGCATGTGGTGGAATATCTCAAGACCCCGCCCACCCGCGCCCTGCTGGTCGATCTGATCGAACGCGCCGGCATCACGCCCCGCGCCCTCCTGCGGGAAAAGGGTACGCCCTATGCCGAGCTGGGTCTGGACGACGAGGCGATGTCGGATGATGCGCTGGTCGATGCCATGATGGCGCACCCGGTCCTCATCAATCGCCCGCTGGTTGTGTCGCCGCTGGGTGTGAAGCTGTGCCGCCCGTCGGAGGCGGTGCTCGATCTGTTGCCTGCGGGGCAGCGCGGCGCTTTCACCAAGGAAGACGGCGAACAGGTGGTGGACGCATCGGGCCAGCGCATCGCCTGATGCTGCCCGCGGTCCTGATCTTCGTCGCCACCATCACGCTCGTCATCTGGCAGCCCAGGGGTCTGGGCATCGGCTGGAGCGCGATGGCCGGCGCGATCGTGGCCCTGCTTGCCGGGGTGGTCTCGCTGTCGGACGTGCCGGTGGTGTGGGGCATCGTGTGGAACGCGACGGGGGCCTTCGTCGCCATCATCATCATCAGCCTGTTGCTGGATGCCGCCGGCTTCTTCGAATGGGCGGCGTTGCATGTCGCCCGGTGGGGCCGGGGCAGCGGGCGGGGCCTGTTCGCGCTGGTCGTCCTGCTCGGCGCCGCGGTATCCGCGCTGTTCGCCAATGATGGCGCGGCTCTGATCCTGACGCCGATCGTCATCGCCATGCTGCGGGCGCTGGGATATGGTGCCAGGGCCACGCTCGCCTTTGTCATGGCCGCCGGCTTCATCGCCGATACCGCCAGCCTGCCCTTGGTCGTCTCCAACCTCGTGAACATAGTGTCGGCCGACTTCTTCGGGCTGGGCTTCGGTGAATATGCGGGCGTGATGGTGCCGGTGAACCTGGTGTCGGTCGCTGCCACGCTGGGGGCGTTGCTGTTGTTCTTCGGCCGTGACATTCCGCGATCCTACGATGTGGGCGCGCTGCGCGCTCCGCATGCGGCGATCCGTGATGCCGCAACCTTTCGCGGCGGCTGGATCGTGCTGGCGCTGTTGCTCGCTGGCTTCTTCCTGCTTGAACCCCGGGGTGTACCGGTCAGCGCGGTGGCTGCCGCCGGGGCGGCCGTGTTGCTGGTGGTCGCGGGGCGGGGCGATGTGATCCAGACCGGCAAGGTGCTGCGCGGTGCGCCATGGCAGGTCGTGATCTTCTCCCTCGGCATGTATCTGGTCGTCTATGGGCTGCGGAACGCCGGTCTGACGGACAATCTGGCCATTCTGCTCGACCGGACGGCACAAGGCGGCGTCTGGGGGGCGGCACTGGGAACGGGCGTGATCGCCGCACTGCTGTCGTCGGTCATGAACAACATGCCGACGGTGCTGATCGGGGCGCTGTCGATCGATGCCACGCAGGCAACCGGCGCGGTTCGGGATGCCATGATCTACGCCAATGTGATCGGCTGCGACCTTGGCCCGAAACTGACGCCGATCGGCTCTCTCGCCACGCTGCTGTGGCTGCATGTTCTTGGCCAGAAAGGCGTCCGGATCGGCTGGGGCTACTACTTTCGCGTGGGCGTCACCCTGACGGTGCCGGTCCTGCTCATCACACTTGCGGCGCTCGCGCTGCGGATCGGACTTGCCTGAGATGCCCCTGCGCGACTTGCCCCAGCCGGATGCCTTTCCGGCGCTGGACCCCGCTTTCGTTCGCCAGCGCCCTGCCGCGGGCCTGGGTCCGGTGGAGCCGCCGCCGCGCATCCTGCTGCTGTATGGCAGCTTGCGGGAACGATCCTTCTCGCGCCTGTGTGTGGAGGAGGCCGCCCGCCTGCTCCGGCTGTTCGGGGCGGAGACGCGCATCTTCGATCCCGCGACCCTGCCGCTGCCTGACCAGGTGGCGGGCGACGATCATCCCGCCGTGCACGAATTGCGCGAACTGGCCTTGTGGTCCGAAGGGCAGGTGTGGTGCAGCCCGGAACGCCACGGCCAGATCACCGGCATCATGAAGCTGCAGATCGACCATCTCCCGCTGGAGATGCGGGGCATGCGGCCGACGCAGGGGCGCACGCTGGCGGTGATGCAGGTGTCGGGCGGATCGCAATCGTTCAATGCGGTCAACACGCTGCGCCTGCTCGGCCGGTGGATGCGGATGTTCACCATCCCCAACCAGTCCTCCGTCGCCATGGCCTACAAGGAATTCGACGAGGCCGGCCGGATGCGGCCGTCGAGCTATTATGACCGGATCGTGGACGTGATGGAGGAGCTGGTGCGCTTCACCGTGCTGCTGCGGCCACATGCCACGCAGCTGGTCGACCGCTATTCCGAACGCAGGCAGGCCGGGGTGCCGGTCGATCCGGCAGCGGACCTTTCGGCCATCGCCATCGCTCCGCAGGGCACGCGGCGATGATGGCGGCGCCGTGCGCCACGCCTCCGCTTGACCCGCCGCCCTGCTTCACCTAAAGGCGCCCGGTTCCCGGCCGCGGCATGCGTGTCGTCCGGTGGCAGAGCTGAACATTGGCGATGCCTGTCTTGCCGGGGTTTTCCACCTCTTCAATGGCAGCCGTCAAAGTAACCCGGTGCCCGGTGGGCGGGGGTGGAGTGTTTTCGGCTCGCGCATGTGACACCCGGTGTATCCCCTTTATCGGGCGATGCGCCGCCGGATCTCTGGTCCGGCAGGCAGCGCGATCCTTTCATGCCCGCACCCGACCGCTTCGTGGCGCCACGCACATGGTGAAGGATACCCATGCCCACTATCAACCAGCTGGTCCGCAAGGGCCGCACGCCGGTCAAGGCCAAGAGCAAGGTCCCGGCGATGGAGCAGAACCCGCAGAAGCGCGGCGTCTGCACTCGCGTTTATACGACTACCCCGAAGAAGCCGAACTCGGCGCTGCGCAAGGTTGCGAAGGTTCGCCTGACCAACGGCCGCGAAGTGATCTCCTACATCCCGGGCGAAGGCCACAACCTGCAGGAGCACTCCGTTGTGCTGATCCGCGGCGGTCGTGTCCGCGATCTTCCGGGCGTGCGCTATCACGTGCTGCGCGGCGTGCTCGACACGCAGGGCGTGAAGGACCGCAAGCAGAGCCGTTCGAAGTACGGCGCGAAGCGTCCTAAGTAAGCTGGTCCGGGAAGGAAGCAGAATATGTCACGTCGTCGTCGTCCCGAGAAGCGGGAAATCCTGCCCGATCCCCAGTATGGTGATCTGGTGCTGTCCAAGTTCATGAACAACCTGATGCTGGACGGGAAGAAGTCGGTTGCGGAGCGGATCGTCTATGGCGCGCTCGAAACCGTACAGGCCCGGTCCAAGAATGATCCGGTGCAGATGTTCCACGATGCGCTGAACAATGTGAAGCCGGCCGTGGAAGTGCGCAGCCGCCGCGTCGGTGGTGCCACCTACCAGGTGCCCGTCGAAGTGCGGACTGAACGCGCGCAGGCGCTGGCCATTCGCTGGCTGATCTCGGCCGCGCGCGGCCGTGCGGAAACCACCATGGCGGCGCGCCTCTCGGGCGAGCTGCTGGATGCCGCCAACAATCGCGGCAACGCGGTGAAGAAGCGGGAAGACACCCACCGCATGGCCGACGCCAACCGCGCGTTCAGCCACTACCGCTGGTAACGGCTTCCGGCCTTCAAGCGGTCACATAATTGACTATATGGGGGGGCGTCGGCCGCACCGGCGCCTCCCCGCACACCCCAAGGAAGTTCTCATGGCCCGCGAATATCCGCTGGAACGTTACCGCAATATCGGCATCATGGCGCACATCGACGCCGGCAAGACCACCACGACCGAGCGGATCCTCTACTACACCGGCAAGTCCTACAAGATCGGCGAAGTGCATGACGGCGCCGCGACGATGGACTGGATGGAGCAGGAGCAGGAGCGCGGGATCACCATCACCTCCGCCGCCACGACCACGTTCTGGCAGGCAGAGGATGGCAAGGGCCCGAAGCACCGCATCAACATCATCGACACCCCCGGCCACGTCGACTTCACCATCGAGGTGGAGCGTAGCCTCCGCGTCCTCGACGGCGCGGTCGCCGTCTTCGACGGCGTCGCCGGCGTGGAGCCGCAGTCCGAAACCGTGTGGCGCCAGGCGGACAAGTACAAAGTTCCGCGGATGTGCTTCATCAACAAGTTGGACCGCACCGGCGCCGACTTCTATTACTGCGTGCAGTCGATCATCGATCGCCTGGGTGCCAAGCCGCTGGTCCTGTATCTGCCGATCGGCGCGGAATCCGACCTGAAGGGCGTGGTCGACCTGGTGAACAACCGCGGCATCGTCTGGGAAGACGAGAGCCTGGGAGCCAGCTTCAACTATGTCGAGATCCCGGCCGACCTGGCCGACAAGGCCGCCGAGTATCGCGAGCGCCTGATCGAGACCGCCGTCGAGAGCGACGACGAGCTCATGGAAGCCTACCTGGAAGGCAACGTGCCCGACGCCGCAACGCTGAAGGCGCTGATCCGCAAGGGTACGCTGGAGCAGCTGTTCGTGCCGGTGCTGTGCGGTTCCGCGTTCAAGAACAAGGGCGTGCAGCCCCTGCTGGACGCCGTGGTCGACTACATGCCGAGCCCGATCGATGTGCCCGCGATCCGGGGCGTGAAGCCCGACAGCGACGAGGAGGACAGCCGTCCTTCCAGCGATGAGGCGCCGTTCGCCGGTCTGGCGTTCAAGATCATGAACGATCCCTTCGTGGGCTCGCTCACCTTCACCCGGATCTATTCGGGTCGGCTCGCCAAGGGCCAGGTCCTGAACTCCGTGAAGGACAAGAAGGAGAAGATCGGCCGCATGCTGCTGATGCATTCCAACAACCGGGAAGACATCGAAGAGGCATTCGCGGGCGACATCGTGGCACTGGCGGGCATGAAGGACACCACCACCGGTGACACGCTGTGCGATTCGGCTCACCCGATCATCCTGGAGCGCATGGAGTTCCCGGAGCCGGTGATCGAGCTGAGCGTGGAGCCCAAGACCAAGGCCGACCAGGAGAAGATGGGCGTTGCGCTCAACCGCCTGGCTGCCGAGGATCCGAGCTTCCGCGTTTCCACCGATCACGAATCGGGCCAGACGATCATCAAGGGCATGGGCGAGCTTCACCTCGACATCCTGGTCGATCGCATGCGTCGCGAGTTCAAGGTCGAGGCGAATGTCGGTGCGCCGCAGGTGGCTTACCGTGAGTCGCTGGCTCGTGCGGTGGAGCTGATCTACACGCACAAGAAGCAGTCGGGCGGCTCCGGCCAGTTCGGCGAGGTGAAGGTGGCGCTGAAGCCGGGCGAGCGTGGCCAGGGCATCAACTTCATCGACAACGTGAAGGGCGGCAACATCCCCAAGGAATATATTCCTGCGGTGGAGAAGGGCATGCGCGAGACGGCCGAGGGCGGATCGCTGATCGGGTTCCCGATCATCGATTTTGACATCGAGCTGCTGGACGGCAAGTACCACGACGTCGACTCGTCTGCCCTGGCGTTCGAGATCGCCGGCCGCGGTGCCATGCGTGAAGCCGCGCAGAAGTCCGGCATCAAGCTGCTGGAGCCGATCATGAAGGTCGAGGTGGTGACACCTGAGGAATTCATGGGCGACGTCATCGGCGACCTGAACAGCCGTCGTGGCCAGATCCAGGGCACCGACAGCCGCGGCAACGCACAGGTGGTGGATGCCCACGTGCCGCTGGCCAACATGTTCGGCTATGTGAACGAACTGCGTTCCTTCACGCAGGGCCGTGCGCAGTACTCCATGCAGTTCTCCCACTACGACGAAGTGCCGGCCAACGTGGCGGCCGAGGTCAAGGAGAAGCTTGCCTAAGGCAGGCGATGAGTCTAGGGGCGGGCGCTCGATTCAGCGGGCGCCCCGCCTGACCTTCCAGTCAGTACAGATCGACTTTCCAGAACAGAGGTTTTTGCAAAAATGGCTAAGGAAAAGTTCCAGCGGAACAAGCCGCACTGCAACATTGGCACCATCGGTCACGTCGACCATGGCAAGACCACGTTGACTGCGGCGATCACGAAGGTGCAGGGCGCGCCGATCGATTTCGCAAACATCGACAAGGCGCCGGAAGAGCGTGAGCGCGGCATCACCATCTCGACGGCCCACGTCGAGTACGAGACCGATGCCCGTCACTACGCGCACGTCGACTGCCCGGGTCACGCCGACTATGTGAAGAACATGATCACCGGCGCGGCGCAGATGGACGGCGCCATCCTGGTGGTGAACGCCGCCGACGGCCCGATGCCGCAGACCCGCGAGCACATCCTGCTCGCCCGTCAGGTCGGCGTGCCGGCCCTGGTCGTATACATGAACAAGGTCGATCAGGTCGACGACGAGGAAATCCTCGAGCTGGTCGAGCTGGAAGTGCGCGAGCTGCTGTCGTCTTACGATTTCGATGGCGACAACATCCCCATCATCAAGGGTTCGGCCCTGGCAGCACTGGAAGGCCGCAACCCCGAGATCGGCGAAAGCTCGATCAAGGCGCTGATGGAAGCCGTTGACCAGCACATCCCGCAGCCGGAGCGTCCGGTCGACCGTCCGTTCCTGATGCCGATCGAGGACGTGTTCTCGATCTCCGGCCGTGGCACCGTGGTGACCGGCCGCGTCGAGACCGGCATCGTCAAGGTGGGCGAGGAAGTCGAGATCGTCGGCATCAAGGACACCCAGAAGACTGTCGTCACCGGCGTCGAGATGTTCCGGAAGCTGCTGGACAGCGGTGAAGCCGGCGACAACATCGGTGCCCTGATCCGCGGCGTCGCCCGCGAGGCGGTGGAGCGTGGCCAGGTCCTGGCGAAGCCCGGCACCGTGAACCCGCACACCGAGTTCAGCGCCGAGGTCTACGTGCTGTCGAAGGAAGAGGGTGGCCGTCACACGCCGTTCTTCGCCAACTACCGCCCGCAGTTCTACTTCCGCACCACCGACGTCACCGGCGAGGTCATCCTCCCCGAGGGCACCGAGATGGTGATGCCGGGTGACAACGTGACGATCAGCGTGAAGCTGATCGCGCCGATCGCGATGGACGAAGGCCTGCGCTTCGCCATCCGTGAAGGCGGCCGCACCGTCGGTTCTGGGGTTGTCAGCTCCATCACGAAGTAATATAGGCGCCTTCGCTGACAGGGAATCGCTCCCTGTCAGCCAGGTTTCGAAGGGGCCGCCCCTTCCCGGGCAACCGGTGAGGCGGGCGGCTCCTCTTTGTTTTGGGAGGTGCCTCGCTGGCACTCCTTTGGCTCTTTCGCATCGGTAAGCAGGACATGGACGCTCAGAACATCCGCATTCGCCTCAAGGCCTTCGATCACCGCGTGCTTGATCAGGCGACTGGCGAAATCGCGGACACCGCACGCCGCACCGGCGCGCTGATCCGGGGTCCTATCCCGCTGCCGACGCGCATCGAGAAGTTCACCGTGAACCGCGGCCCGCACATCGACAAGAAGTCGCGCGAGCAGTTCGAGGTGCGCACCTACAAGCGACTGCTCGATATCGTGCAGCCCAACGCCCAGACCGTGGACGCGCTGATGAAGCTGGACCTGGCTGCCGGCGTGAACGTGGAGATCAAGCTGGCCTGAGTGCCGGTCTGATCCACCAGGTCTTTCCGGTCGGACGCTAAACGGGCCGGGCAAGTTTCTGCTGCCGCATCGCGGTGTGCATATCGGGATACCGCCGGCATTCAGCCGGGCTGCGTCCCCCGTCTCGCCCCGCTGTGGGGCACCTGGCCCGGACGGGGCGACGCATGACAATCAGGGCCGGCACGCCCACGGGATGGTCCCGTGGGCCTCTGTTAAGGAGCTGTGCAACATGCGCACAGGCGTGATCGCAAGGAAAGTCGGGATGACCCGCTTGTTTCAGGCGGACGGTCGGCACGTGCCGGTAACCGTCCTTGCCCTGGACGAGTGTCAGGTCGTGTCCCATCGCACCCTTGATCGTGATGGTTACTATTCCGTGCAGGTCGGCGCGGGTGAAGCGAAGCAGAAGAACGTTGCCAAGCCGCAGCGTGAAGCCTTCGCCCAGGCCGATGTCTCCCTGAAGAAGAAGGTCGCCGAGTTCCGGGTTGACGACGAGAACGGGCTGCTGCCCGTCGGCTCGCACATCTCGGCCGAGCACTTCATTGCCGGCCAGATGGTCGATGTTTCCGGTCATACGCAGGGCAAGGGCTTTGCCGGCGTGATGAAGCGCTGGAACTTCGGCGGTCTGCGTGCCAGCCATGGTGTGTCCCTCAGCCACCGTTCGCACGGTTCGACGGGCCAGCGGCAGGATCCGGGCAAGGTCTTCAAGAACAAGAAGATGGCCGGTCACATGGGTGATCGTCAGCGCACCCAGCAGAACCTGGAGATCGTGCGTACGGATGCCGATCGCGGCCTGCTGTTCGTCAAGGGCTCCGTCCCTGGCGCCAAGAACGCCTGGCTGCTGGTGCGTGACGCCGTGAAGCTGCCCATGCCCGAAGGTGCGCCGTTCCCCGGTGCAGTGCTGGAGCGCAAGAGCACCGTGATCGAGCATGAGGAAGCGCCGGCCGGTCTGGTCGAGAGCGCCGCCGAGCATGCAGTCGACACCGGGCCGACCACCGAAGAGGCCGCCGCCCTGCTCGCAGAGCAGCAGGCTGGCGCCGGTGACGATGTCACCCCGGCTGTTGGCGACAACAACGACGCGGCGGGCACCCCTGCTGCTGACCAGAACAAGGAGGGCTGAGCCGTGAAGGTTGCAGTTCAGAAGCTTGACGGCGGCAGTGCCGGCGACATCGAGCTGAGCGATGCCGTGTTCGGCCTGGAGCCGCGCGCTGACATCCTTCACCGGGTCGTCACCTGGCAGCTGGAGAACCGTCGCGGCACCGCCCGCGCGACCCGCGAGCGTTCCGACGTCGCGCGTACCGGCAAGAAGTTCGGTCGTCAGAAGGGTGGCGGTACTGCCCGTCACGGTGATCGCGCGGCCCCGATCTTCATCGGCGGCGGCAAGGCCCATGGTGCGCGCCGGCGTGACTTCGAGCAGTCGCTCAACAAGAAGCTGCGCGCGCTGGGCCTGAAGATGGCCCTGTCTGCCAAGGCTCGCGACGGCCTGGTGGTCGTGGACAGCCTGGAACTGGCCGATGCCAAGACCAAGGCGCTTGCCGCAACCTTCGGCAGCAATGGCTGGAACGGCAAGGTGCTGGTGATCGACGGCGAGGCGGTGGAAAACGGCTTCCGTCTGGCCGCCGGCAACCTGCCGGGTGTCAACGTCCTGCCGGCCGTGGGCGCCAACGTCTACGACATCCTGAAGCATGACACGCTGGTGCTGACCCGCTCCGCTGTCGAGAAGCTGGAGGCCCGGTTCAATGGCTAACAAGCAGGAAATCGACGCGCGTCACTATGACGTGATCCTGGCGCCGCACATCACGGAAAAGGCCACGCTGCTCTCCGAGCACAACGCCACCGTGTTCAAGGTGTCGGGCGACGCGACCAAGCCGCAGATCAAGGCGGCCGTGGAGGCTCTGTTCGGCCGCAAGGTCAAGAGCGTCAACACGCTGGTCACCAAGGGCAAGTCGAAGCGCTGGAAGGGCAAGGCCTACACCCGCTCCGACGTGAAGAAGGCGGTCGTGACCCTCGTCGAGGGTCAGGACCCGATCGACATCACCGAAGGCGTGAGCTGATCCGATGGCACTGAAGAACTACAATCCGACCAGCCCGGGCCGCCGTGGCCTGATCCTCGTCGACAAGTCGGCGCTGTACAAGGGCAAGCCCGTCAAGGCGCTGACCGAAGGCAAGCGCAAGACCGGCGGCCGCAACAACAAGGGCCATGTGACGAGCCGCGGCATGGCCGGCGGTCACAAGCAGAAGTACCGCTATATCGACTTCAAGCGTCGCAAGTGGGACATGCCGGCAACCGTGGAGCGGCTGGAATACGATCCCAACCGCACTGCGTTCATCGCGCTGATCACCTACCAGGATGGCGAACAGGCCTATATCCTGGCTCCGAGCCGCATGGCTCCGGGTGACACGGTGGTGGCTGGCGAGCGCGTCGACACCAAGCCGGGCAACGCGATGCTGCTGGGCCAGATGCCGGTCGGCACCATCTGCCACAATGTGGAGATGAAGCCGGGCAAGGGCGGGCAGATCGCCCGTTCGGCCGGCACCTATGTGCAGCTGGTCGGTCGTGACCGGAACATGGTGATCGTGCGCCTGAACAGCGGCGAGCAGCGTTACCTGCGGTCCGACTGCATGGGCACGGTCGGTTCGGTGTCGAACCCCGACAACTCGAACCAGAACTTCGCCAAGGCCGGCCGCAAGCGGTGGATGGGCGTGAAGCCGCTGACCCGCGGCGTCGCCAAGAACCCGGTCGATCACCCGCATGGTGGTGGCGAGGGTCGCACTTCGGGTGGTCGTCACCCGGTCACGCCGTGGGGCAAGCCGACCAAGGGCGCCCGCACCCGGCATAACAAGCAGACCGACAAGATGATCATCCGCTCGCGTCACGCCAAGAAGAAGAAGGGGTAAGCGACCATGGCTCGTTCCGTCTGGAAAGGTCCGTTCGTGGAACTGTCCCTGCTGAAGAAGGCAGAGGACGCACAGGACACGGGTGGCCGCGCGCCGATCAGGACCTGGTCGCGTCGCTCAACCATCCTTCCGCAATTCGTCGGCCTGACGTTCAGCGTCTATAATGGCCACAAGTTCATCCCGGTGTCCGTCAACGAGGACATGGTCGGCCACAAGCTTGGCGAGTTCGCGCCTACGCGCAGCTTCCCCGGCCATGCCGCCGACAAGAAGGGCAAGCGATAATGAGCAAGGCAAAGGCTCCCCGCCGGGTTGGCGAGAACGAGGCTCTGGCCGTCGGCACCACCATTCGTGGTTCCGCCCAGAAGCTGAACCTCGTCGCCGGCCTGATCCGCGGCAAGCGTGCGGAAGAGGCGCTGAACATCCTCTCCTTCTCCAAGAAGGCGATGGCCGTGGATGCCCGCAAGGTGTTGGCTTCCGCCATCGCCAATGCGGAGAACAACCACGATCTCGATGTGGACGCGCTGGTCGTGGCCGAGGCGAGCGTCGGCAAGTCGATCACCATGAAGCGTTTCCACACGCGCGGTCGTGGCAAGTCCACCCGGATCCTGAAGCCGTTCAGCCGGCTGCGGATCGTCGTGCGCGAAGTGGAGGAGGCGTAACATGGGTCACAAGAGCAATCCGATCGGTCTGCGCCTGCAGATCAACCGTACTTGGGACAGCCGCTGGTATGCCGAGGGCGCTGACTATGCTCAGCTGCTCAAGGAAGACATCATGCTGCGCAAGTACATCATGAGCAGTCTGCCGCAGGCCGCAATCAGCAAGGTCGTGATCGAGCGTCCTGCCAAGCTGTGCCGCATCTCCATCTTTGCTGCACGTCCTGGCGTGATCATCGGCAAGAAGGGCGCGGACATCGAGAAGCTGCGCGCCAAGCTGGCCACCATGACCAAGAGCGACGTGAAGCTGAACATCGTGGAGATCCGCAAGCCGGAGATCGACGCCAAGCTCGTGGCGCAGGGCATCGCCGACCAGCTGGTCCGCCGCGTGGCGTTCCGCCGGGCAATGAAGCGCGCCATGCAGTCCGCCATGCGTCTGGGTGCCGAAGGCATCAAGATCATGTGCGGCGGCCGTCTTGGCGGTGCGGAAATCGCGCGGGTCGAGCAGTATCGCGAGGGCCGGGTGCCGTTGCACACGCTGCGCGCCAATGTCGACTATGCCGACGCCGAGGCGCTGACCGCCTATGGCATCATCGGCATCAAGGTGTGGGTCTTCAAGGGCGAGATCCTGGGGCATGACCCGATGGCGCAGGACCGGCTGATGATGGAGGCTCAAACCTCCGGCGTCCGTCCGGCCCGCTGATCGGAAAAAGGCTGAGTAGAGACCATGCTGCAACCGAAAAAAACCAAGTTCCGCAAGATGTTCAAGGGCAAGATCCATGGTCTTGCCAAGGGCGGCGCGGAGCTGAACTTCGGGTCCTATGGCCTGAAGGCCATGGAGCCGGAGCGTATCACCGCCCGCCAGATCGAGGCCGCCCGCCGGGCGATCACGCGTCACATCAAGCGCCAGGGGCGTCTGTGGATCCGCGTGTTCCCCGACGTGCCGGTGTCCAAGAAGCCGGCCGAAGTCCGTCAGGGCAAGGGCAAGGGCTCCATTGAATATTGGGCGGCGCGCGTTAAGCCGGGCCGTATCCTGTTCGAGCTGGACGGCGTGCCCGGCCCGCTGGCAGCCGAAGCGTTCGAGCGTGCGGCCATGAAGCTGCCGATCAAGACCAAGGTCGTTGCCCGTCTGGGCGACACCTCGCACCTGGGAGGCGAATGATGGCCAAGGTGGAAGACCTGCGCACCAAGACCGACGACCAGCTGGCTGACCAGCTGGTGGAGCTCAAGCGCGAACAGTTCAACCTGCGCTTCCAGGCGGCGACGAGCCAGCTGGAACGCCCGGCCCGCATCCGCGAGGTCCGCCGTCAGATCGCGCAGATCAAGACCCTGCAGGGCGAGCGCATGCGCGCCGCCGTGCAGGCGTAAGGAGTTACACCATGCCCAAGCGTATCCTGATCGGGACGGTCGTCTCCGACAAGATGGACAAGACGGTGACGGTCAAGGTGGAGCGCAAGGTCAAGCACCCGCTCTACGGAAAGATCATCCGTCAGTCGAAGAAGTACCATGCGCACGACGAGGCGAACGAGTTTCACCCCGGCGATCGCGTGCGGATCGAGGAGACGCGCCCGCTCTCCAAGACCAAGACGTGGAACGTGCTTGACCGCGTCCAGGCCGGCAAGGGCGAGGCACTCGAGGCCGATCTCGAAGGATAAATCCGTGGCTGACAAGCGGGCTGGCTTGCTCTATGGGGCCGCCTCCCGCTGCTTGGCCGCAGGGGTTTTTGGAACTGCCGGACTGGTTCCGGCAAGCCGAGTGAAAAGGAACCGGATCAATGATCCAGATGCAATCAACGCTGGACGTCGCTGACAATAGCGGCGCCAAGCGCGTCCAGTGCATCAAGGTGCTGGGCGGATCTAAGCGCCGCACTGCGAGCGTGGGCGACGTGATCGTCGTCTCCGTGAAGGAAGCGCAGCCGCGTGCCCGCGTGAAGAAGGGTGACGTTCACCGCGCGGTGATCGTCCGCACCCGCAAGGATGTGCGCCGTGCCGATGGCACCGTGATCCGTTTCGACAGCAATGCTGCCGTGCTGGTGAACAAGAGCGAGGAGCCGATCGGCACCCGCATCTTCGGCCCCGTGGTGCGCGAACTGCGCAGCCGTGGCTTCATGAAGATCATCAGCCTCGCGCCGGAGGTGCTGTAATGGGCGCCGCGAAGATCCGGAAGGGCGACAAGGTCGTCGTCCTGAGCGGCAAGGACAAGGGGCGCACCGGCACGGTGAGCCAGGTCCTGCCCAAGGACGGCAAGGTTGTGGTGGACGGCGTTAATGTCGCCGCGCGCCACCGCAAGCCGACCCAGACCAATCCGCAGGGCGGCATCGAGCGTGCCCCCGCCCCGATGGCGGTGGCCAAGGTCGCCGTCGCCGATCCCAAGGATGGCAAGCCCACCCGCGTCCGCTTCGAGGAGCGTGATGGCAAGAAGGTGCGCGTGGCCGTCAAGTCCGGTGAGACGATCGATGGCTGAAACCTACACCCCGCGCCTCAAGACCGACTACAATGACCGCATCGCCCAGGCGATGATGGAAAAGTTCGGCTACGCCAACCGGATGGAGATCCCCCGGCTGGAGAAGATCACGCTCAACATGGGTGTGGGCGAAGCGAGCCAGGACAAGAAGAAGGTCCAGACCGCCGCCGAGGAAATGGAGCTGATCGCAGGCCAGAAGCCGGTGATCACCAAGGCCAAGAAGTCGATCGCCCAGTTCAAGCTGCGCGAAGGCATGCCGATCGGTTGCAAGGTGACCCTGCGCCGTGAACGCATGTACGAGTTCCTGGACCGTCTGGTGACCGTGGCCATGCCGCGCATCCGCGACTTTCGTGGCCTGAACCCGCGGTCCTTCGATGGTCATGGCAACTACGCCATGGGCCTGAAGGAGCAGATCATCTTCCCGGAGATCAGCTACGACCGCATCGAGAAGGTGCGTGGCATGGATATCATCGTGACCACCACCGCCAAGACCGACGATGAAGCGCGCGAGCTGCTGCGCCTGTTCGGTTTCCCCTTCCCGGCCGCCGAGGCCGAAGAAAAGCAGGCGGCCTAAGGCCGCCGCAGGAGAGCTTAAGTCCATGGCGAAACTGAGTTCCATCAACAAGAACGAGAAGCGCAAGCAGCTCGTGAAGAAGTATGCGGCGCGCTACGAGAAGCTGAAGGCGACCGCGAACGACCAGAACCTCGACGAAGGTGAACGGTTGATCGCGCGGCTGAAGCTGGCGGAAATCCCCCGCAACGGCAACCCGACCCGCGTGCGCAACCGCTGCGCCACCACCGGCCGCCCGCGCGGCTATTATCGCAAGTTCGGCCTGAACCGGATCGAGCTGCGGGATCTGGCCAACAAGGGCATGATCCCCGGTGTGACCAAGTCGAGCTGGTGAGGACACGTTAAGATGGCGATGACCGATCCCCTGGGTGACATGCTCACCCGCATCCGCAATGGACAGCAGGCCAAGAAGGACTCCGTCCTGAGCCCCGCGTCCAAGCTCCGCGCCAACGTGCTGGAAGTGCTCCAGCGTGAAGGCTACATCCGTGGCTGGTCGCAGGACGAGTCCGGCAAGCATCCCGCGCTGCGAATCGAACTGAAGTATTTCGAAGGCCAGCCCGCGATCAAGCATGTGGCCCGCGTGTCCAAGCCCGGCCGCCGCGTCTACTCCGGCAGCCGCGAGCTGCCGACCGTGCGCAACGGCCTGGGCATTTCCATCGTCTCGACGCCGCGTGGCGTGCTTTCCGACGCGGAAGCACGGGCGCAGAATGTCGGTGGCGAAGTGCTGGCGGAGGTTTTCTGATGAGCCGCATCGGCAAGAAGCCGGTGGTGATCCCGAACGGCGTCACCGCCAATATCGACGGCAAGGTGCTGAGCGTGAAGGGCCCCAAGGGTACCCTGACGCTGGGCCTGTCCGAATTGGTCAAGTACGAGCTGGAAGACGGCGCCATTGCCGTCACCCCGGCCAATGACAGCAAGGCGGCGCGCAGCCACTGGGGCATGCAGCGCACGCTGGTGTCCAACCTGGTGGAAGGCGTCACTGCCGGCTTCACCAAGGTGCTGAACATCACCGGCGTCGGCTACCGTGCCGCTGCGCAGGGCCGCAACCTGAAGCTGCAGCTCGGCTACAGCCACGATGTCGACATCGCCGTGCCGGAAGGCCTGGAGGTGAAGACTCCGGACCAGACCACGATCGAGATCAGCGGCAATGACAAGCAGGCCGTCGGCCAGCTCGCCGCCGAGATCCGTCGCTGGCGCAAGCCGGAGCCCTACAAGGGCAAGGGCATCCGCTATCGCGGCGAGTTCATCTTCCGCAAGGAAGGGAAGAAGAAGTAATGGCCAAGCTTTCCCTGTTCGAACGCCGCCGTCGCCGCGTGCGTACCGCGCTGCGCAAGCGTGGCGGTGCCCGCCCGCGTCTGTCCGTGCATCGGTCCGGCCGGCACATCTACGCCCAGGTGATCGACGATGCTGCGGGCCGCACTGTGGCCGCAGCCTCCACGCTGGGCGTCTCGGCCTCCGGCGCCAATATCGACGCGGCAGTCGAGGTCGGTCGCAAGATCGCCGAGGCTGCTGTGGCAGCTGGCGTGACGACCGTCGTGTTCGATCGCGGCGGATACCTGTTCCATGGCCGCGTCAAGGCGCTGGCTGATGCCGCTCGTGCCGGCGGGCTGGAGTTCTAAGAATGGCAGAC
Source organism: Croceibacterium ferulae (assembly GCF_003660445.1). GTDB lineage: Bacteria > Pseudomonadota > Alphaproteobacteria > Sphingomonadales > Sphingomonadaceae > Croceibacterium > Croceibacterium ferulae. Next base: position 59,936 of record NZ_QZVQ01000004.1, read on the forward strand.
GAAACCGAAAACCCGATCGCGACGACCCCGTCGGAAGCGTTCGAAAATCAGTCGGCTGCCGGCGCTGAGCCCAGCCAGCCTGCCCGTGAAGGTCAGGGTCGCGATGGCGGCCAGCGCGGTGCGCGCGGCGGCCGTGGCGGCGGTGGCCCCGGCGGCAACCGTGATGGCGGCCGTGGCGGCAATCGTGACGGCCGTGGCCGTGGCGGGCGGCGTGACGATCGTCGTGACGACGATGGTGGCGAGGAGCTGATCGAGAAGCTGGTCCACATCAACCGCGTGTCCAAGACGGTGAAGGGCGGCAAGCGCTTCGGCTTCGCGGCACTGGTCGTGGTCGGCGATGGCAAGGGCCGGGTCGGCTTTGGCCATGGCAAGGCGCGCGAAGTGCCGGAGGCGATCACCAAGGCGACTGCCGCTGCCAAGAAGAAGATGATCCGCGTTGCGTTGAAGGACGGCCGCACGCTGCACCATGACGGCATGGGTCACTTCGGCGCGGGCAAGGTCAATGTGCGGTCCGCTCCGGCGGGTACCGGGATCATTGCCGGCGGCCCGATGCGTGCGGTGTTCGAGAGCCTGGGCGTGGCGGATGTCGTGACCAAGTCGATCGGCACCTCCAATCCCTACAACATGATCCGCGCCACTTTCGACGCGCTGGGTGAGCAGACCTCGCCCAAGTCCGTCGCGCAGCGTCGCGGCAAGCGCGTTGCGGACCTGCTGGGCCGTGGCGGCGCTGGCGAGGCGGCGGCCGAGGCCGCTGCCGAAGCCATTGTGGAGTAACAGAACATGGCGACCATCAAGCTGAAGCAGATCGGTTCTCCGATCCGTCGCCCCGAGGCCCAGAAGAAGATCCTGGTCGGTCTGGGCCTGGGCAAGATGCACCGCGTCGTGGAGGTGCAGGACACCCCCGAAGTGCGCGGCGCCATCGCTCGACTGCCGCACATGGTGGCTGTGGTCGACTGACCCGGCTGCCTTTGCAGGCACAGGAATGACCCCGGCGCAGGCAACTGCGCTGGGGTTTTTCGTATCTGACGTCGCGGGTCAGGCTGGCGGCAGGCTGTCCAGCAGGGCGCCGATCCGTTGCCGGTATCTGGCAAAGGTGTAGTTCGTGCTTTCCTTCTGGGCGGCAAGACGCCACGCGTTCATCCGCTCGCGATCCTGGATCGGCACCAGCATCGCCTCGGCGACGGCCTCAACCGTTTGCTCGGGCAGGAGCAGCCCGCATTCAGGCGTGACGCCATTGCCTGCCATGGGCGACTGGATCAGTGCGAGCCCGCTCGCCAGCGCCTCCAGCAGAGAGATGGCCGAACCTTCGAAATAGCTCGGAAACACCAGCACATGATGGCTTGCCATGATGCCTGGCACCTCTCGGCGGGGGACGTGAGGGATGTGCGTGAAACGGTCAGCGTAACGGGCAAAGGTCGCCGGCGGGCTGGTGATCTCGCCCAGGAGGGTCAGGGTGAACCGGTCGCGCGGCAGGTGATCAAGCGCCTGCAGCAGCAGGTGCAGCCCCTTGCGCGGGCCGAGATGGCCGACGAGCAGGAAGCGGACCGGCTCGTCATCGCGGACCGGTGCAGGGGTTGGCTGGTGGCCGAACAAGGCTTCGTCGAAGCAGTAGGGCAGCACCCGCAGCTTGTCGGCCACGCCCGGGACGGCCGATTCGGCGGCCACGGTGTCGGCGCAGGTGCGGCTGCCGGCCACGATGATGTCGGCCAGGGCGTATTCTGCATCCTACTGCTGCAGCAGGTGGTCCGGCACCGGGGTGCTCTTCCTGGCGAACCAGTCCGGCCATTGGGTCTGCAGTTCGGCCATGGTCCGGTTCAGTGCGCGGTTATCACCGATCGTCCGATCGAGAATGCAGGTGCGCCCGTGCCGGCGACCATGCTCGAACGCCTCGCGCGCGCTGTTGTCGTAGCCCCACAGCGCGAACGGCTCGGGCCTGGCGATCTCGCGTGCAAGCGCCTTGCCGAACCGCCGGTTGCCGCGGATGTCGAACCAACGGCCCAGCTTGAAGAAGCCGGCCCGCTGGGCCATCCGCTCCAGCCATTCTTCGACTCCGAAGGTCTTGACCAGCGCAGGATCCAGGCCGGGGGCCTCGAACCGGCGGAACTCGCGCGCCAGCTTGGGGCCGACCGGGGCGGGAAGCCGGTCCAGGATATAGGGCCAGCGATCGGGTTGGTAGAAAATGGACGTGGCGTACCATTGCAACCGGTCCAGTTCCTGCAATGCCCGCGCGGTCTGCCAGCTGTGCTGGGTACCCGGGTGGAATACTGCAACGCTGCTGTTTACCATCTGAGACTTTCTCCGGCAGCCGCGACTTCGGGGCGTGCTCAGTGCCCGAACGCACCCCTTCGGCTCGGCAATGATGTGCAGGTCGGTACCAGGCCCGTGGGCGGGCCTGAGCTTAACCGTGACCGTGCATTCTTGCGATGCGGCGTGACCTTGGCGTTGCGGGCATGACCTGTCCGGCGAGGTGGGGCTCTGGTGCCGGCGGAACTGCGGACGCGCCGGACGCATGCAGCCGGCGGCGGTGTCGCGCCGATGTCGGACCGATCGGCCCGGTGCTGCCGCCGCTTCCTGAAGCAGACCTCGCGTTGTGGGCAAGGTAATAGGAAACGAGCGCCAGCGCGATGATCGGTATGTAGTAGAACTGGACGACCTTGAGGATGCTCATGATCGAGCCGTCACGATACATGATGGGCGAGATCGCAGCCATGGTCATGTATGCGACCGTCGCTGCTATTCCGCCGTTGCCACGAACATAGGCACGATAGGCCCAGCCGAAGATCGCGCCAAACAGGCCCGCCCAGATGATCACGCCGACATAGCCGGCGGCCGCCCATCCCGCTCCGGCAATGGAAGCGGTTGCACCAAGCGGTTGGGAGTAGCGGTAAAGCTCGTACATCTGGATTGGCGGGCCGACCGGCTTGCCCGGCCAGAGTGCACGCGGGATCGGCTCGGTGAATATCTGGAGATTGTGGACGAAGTAATTATAGGTCCCGGTGCGCTCCGGTATCGCCCAGATCAGCATCTCCAGGAATTCCATGTTCGCCAGGTCCATGGTCTCCAGCGGTTTCAACTCCCGCTTGGAACTGACGACAACGGATTGTTCTTCGACACCGATCGTGGTGCGGATTCCTGCGCCCCGATCGTCACCAATCGCGGCAAACACCAACCAGCCGGCTGCAAGGGCGGGCAGGATTGCAAGACTGGGCCAGCGCCGCCGCTGATCCAGCATGTACAGCATCCCGATGATCACAGCGGCGGTAACGACCTGCCCGCGTCCGCCGCTGGCAAGTTTCAGGACCGCGTAACAGGCAAATGGCAGCAGGCTCCACCATTTGAAACGCGCGAGATAGGGAATGATCGCCACGATCGGTGCAAGCAGCAAGGCGAGATTGATGAAGTAGCCATTCGCACCGACAAGGTAGCCTGCGCCGGTCCGCGCATCGATCTTGCGGAATTCGTTGATGTCCGTCGTCGCGGCTGTGCCCATGGCGGACAGGATCGACCAGAGACCCAGCACGGCAAGTATCGCCGCGATCAGCCAGTATGCCCGCAGCAGTGGCATGCGCCGGTCTGTGTGAGATGCGCTCTGGCTGAAGGATACCGGCTGATTGGCCAAGGCCATGCATACCGCACCGAAGGAGAGAAGGGCGAGGTTTGCGCATATCAGCGCGGCGGAGCGATCCCACTCCGTCGGCTGGAAGCCGATCGCATCGTACAATGTACGATACTCGTAGATCTGCGAGAAGATCGGCCGCACCGTGAAGACCACGCCGTGGAATGCCAGGTAATAGGTCATAGGGTGGTAGAAAGAAGACGCCGGGTGCCGCAGGTACCAGGCACATGCGGCCAGGAAGATGACCACCGTCACGGCCAGCATGAACTCGTACATACGCTGCTCTCGCCTTCCGACTGCCTCGTGACCGGGCCGCGACATCGCGCACCGGCGACCGCCTCGCGCTTGCCCGGTATGTGGGCGATCTAGCCCGGTGAGGGGGGCGATGACAGCACTTTGTGTACGAGCTGCAGTCGCCTGGCTCCCGAGGGTTGCTCCTGCACGGAGTTGTGTGTTGCAGGACTGCCGCTTCTTGCCCCGATGCCACGGCAGGCATGCCCGCAGAGTGCAGGGTGGACGAACCGCTCCTGTTCCGCTAACGGCCCCGCTTCCATCCAATCGGCGCGACCAGAGCGAAAGCGAGTGCACTTATGAAACTGACAGAAATCCGCGACAATCCCGGCGCCCGCCATCGCAAGATGCGCGTGGGCCGCGGTATCGGTTCCGGCAAGGGCAAGACGGCCGGCCGTGGCCAGAAGGGCCAGAAGGCGCGCTCCGGCGTGGCCATCAAGGGCTTCGAAGGCGGCCAGATGCCGCTGCACATGCGGCTGCCGAAGCGCGGCTTCAACAACATCTTCCGCAAGGATTATGCGGAAGTGAACCTGGGCCAGATCCAGAAGCTGATCGATTCGGGCAAGCTCGACACGGGCTCCGTGATCGATCACGCCGCGCTGAAGGCTGCGGGCGTTGCGCGCGGCGGCAAGCATGGCGTGCGCCTGCTGGCCAAGGGCGCGCTGACCTCCACGGCGCAGTTCAAGGTCGCTGGCGCTTCCGCCGGTGCCCTGAGCGCGGTGCAGCAGGTTGGCGGTTCGGTCGAAGTGACCGTTGCGCCCAAGGCTGCCGCGCAGGACGCCGCTGAATAAGCATGGGTAACGGGCGGGCGGGGTTCCTGTAACCCCGGCCGCCCCCTATATGGCGGACCTCCACAGGGGGGCGGGGGCACCAGTGCCGCCCGGCCAGCGAAGGCTTACACGCACAATGGCATCACGCGCCGACAATATCGCCAGCAATATGAGCCTTGCCAATTTCGGCAAGGCGACGGAGCTGAAGCAGCGTATCTGGTTCACGGTCGGGGCACTGATCGTCTTCCGGTTCCTCAGCTTCGTGCCGCTGCCCGGCGTCAACCCGCTGATCCTGTCGACGCTGTACGACCAGACGCGCGGCGGCATCCTGGATCTGTTCAATACCTTTTCGGGCGGTTCGCTCGAGCGCATGAGCCTGATCGCGCTTGGCGTGATGCCCTACATCACCGCGTCCATCGTGGTGCAGCTGGCGGCTGCGCTGCATCCTTCGCTGATGGCGCTGAAGAAGGAAGGCGAGGCCGGCCGCAAGAAGCTGAACCAGTACACCCGCTATGGCGCGGTGCTGCTGTGTGCGGTGCAGGGCTGGTTCCTCGCCTCCGGGCTCGAGGCCTATGGCGCGCAGAGCGGCCTGCAGGCGGTCGTGGATCCGGGCGTCATGTTCCGCGTGATCGCGGTCGTGAACCTGATCGGCGGCACCATGTTCCTGCTGTGGCTGGGCGAACAGATCACCAGTCGCGGGATCGGCAACGGCGTCTCGCTGATCATCATGGCCGGCATCGTCGCGCAGTTCCCGACCTTCATCGGCAACCTGTTCGAAGGCGGGCGTTCGGGATCGATCAGCCCGGTGCTGATCATCGGCCTGATCGCGATGATCGTGGCGCTGATCCTGGGCATCTGCTTCATGGAGCGGGCCCAGCGCCGGCTGCTGATCCAGTACCCCAAGCGAGCCAGCGCCCGTGGCATGATGCAGGCCGATCGCAGCCATCTGCCGCTGAAGCTCAACACTGCGGGCGTGATCCCGCCGATCTTCGCCAGTTCGCTGCTGCTGCTGCCGCTGACCATCACGCAGTTCGCCGGCAACGCGACCGATACGGAAAGCGTCGGCTATGGCGTGGTGCAGACGCTGAACCAGTATCTGCAGCACGGCGCGCCGCTGTACATGCTGCTCTATGCGGCCGGCATCATCTTCTTCTGTTTCTTCTACACCGCGGTGGTCTTCAATCCGGAGGAAACGGCGGAGAACCTGAAGAAGAATGGCGGCTTCATCCCCGGCATTCGCCCGGGCAAGCGCACCTCCGACTATCTGGATCATGTGCTGACGCGCATCACGGTGCTCGGCGCGATCTATCTGACGATCGTGTGCGTCGTGCCTGAATATGTGATTGCGCAGACCGGGCTGCCGCTGTTCCTTGGCGGTACCAGCCTGCTGATCGTGGTGAACGTGACGGTCGACACGATCACGCAGATCCAGTCGCATCTGCTGGCACATCAGTATGGCGACCTGATCCGCAAAGCGAAGCTGAAGGGCCGCATGCGCTGACGACTACCGCGCCGGCAAACGGCGTGGAGCTGAGCTGAGGGGGAGACGAGGGCCGATGAACATCATCCTGTTGGGGCCGCCGGGTGCGGGCAAGGGCACGCAATCCTCGCTGCTGGTGCAGCATCATGGCATGCGCCAGCTGTCCACGGGTGACATGCTGCGCGCCGCCGTTGCCGCGCAGACGCCGATCGGCGTCAAGGCCAAGGCGATCATGGATGCCGGGCAATTGGTGTCGGACGAGATCGTATCCGCCCTGATCGATGCCGAGCTGGCGGCAATGGAGCCGACCACCGGCGCCATCTTCGACGGCTATCCCCGGACGGCGGCGCAGGCCGACGCGCTGGACGCGATCCTGGCACGGCATGGTCGCCAGCTCGACATGGTGATCGAACTCGCGGTGGACGAGGACGAGCTCGTCCGTCGCATCACCGGCCGCTTCTCCTGCGCCAATTGCGGGGAAGGCTATCACGATACGTCGAAGCAGCCTGCGGTGGCAGAGACCTGCGACCGGTGCGGCGCGCACGAGTTCAAGCGTCGTCCGGACGATAATGAGGGCACCGTGCGCAAGCGCATGCAGATCTACCGCGAAGAGACCGCGCCCATCCTGCCGGGCTACGAACAGCGGGGCATCGTCAATCGTCTGGATGGCATGGCGCCGATCGAACAGGTGACTGCCGCTATAGAGGCGCTGCTGGCGACCGCCTGAACCCCGTGGCCCGGCCGGGCCTGGGCCTTGCACAAGTGAAAAGCCCCGACACGCCAGGGGGGAAGCGTGTCGGGGCTATAGGTCCTCCGGCCGGTCGGGGGGGGAGATAGGCCGGAGGAGGATCGACGGTCCGGTCAGCTCCCTTGCGGGGTCATGGTGCCTTCCTTGAGGTACACCCGGTTGTCATCGATCCGATCCACGGCATCCAGCGGAAGATAATGGTGCATGTTGTCGGCGCTGTCGGTCCGGGTCAGCTTGATCCGGTCGCCCTCGACATCATCCACCGTCCCGACATGCTGACCAGCGGCATCGGTCACTTCCATGTGCTCCTTGATGCGCAGCTTTTCGAACATCGGGGATCTCCTGTTGTCTCGTGTTCGGCGGCTCAACGGGCGACGCCGTGCCCCTGTTCCGCGGTTTGTCGCACGAGCCGCACGGCTGGTGAAATGCTTCTCCCGGGTGTCAGGCCGGGGCACATAACCTGCCTGCCGCGCATTGATGGGGCAACCGAGGCAACAGCCAACAGGAGCAGGCACGACCATGGACGACAACCGGATCTGGCAGTTCGAGCGCGAACTGTGGCTTGGCGGCGGAGACGTCTATCGCGAGCGGGTGGCAAAGGAATGCTTGATGGCCCTGCCGTCCGAACCCTTTATCTTCGATGGCGAGAGCGCGACCCGCGCGGTCGAGAATACCCCGCGCTGGGCGGAGGTCGATTTTGCCGACCAGAAGGTGGAGCGGCCCCATCGCGGACTGATCGTCATCGCCTATCGCGCCCAGGCGAAGCGCGATGGCGAGAGCTATCATGCGCTCGCCACGTCCACCCTGATGCAGCTGGAACATGAGGAATGGGTTGTCGTGCAGCATTCGCAGACGCCGCTGGGTGTGATGGTCGCCGACCCGGAAGCCTGAGGCACCCTGCGTCACGACCAGACAATGCGGTATGACCCTGGCCAGCGGCCTCCACGCTGGGGAACGCTGGCCCTGGTGATCGGCCTGCACGGCGCGGCATTAGCCGGGCTGGTGCAGGCCTTCGCTCCCGATCTTGCAGGCCAGGCGGCGGGGCAGGCCGCGCGCCTGGTTGCGGTGTTTGACCCGCTTCCGCCCCCACCGCCTCCTCCCGCACCGCCGCCGCCCGTTCCGCAGCCGGCCCCTGTCGCCGCTCCGGCACCGGAGCCCGAGGAGGGCGCCAGCGCTCCGCCCGCGCCACGCGCGACGCCGCGTCCGGTTGCGATCCCGACGCCGGAGATACCTGTCTCCCGCGTCACCCTGCCCGCCCCTCCGGTAAGCGCCGATGGCGCTGATGCCCGATCGGGCGCAGCGGCGGCAGGAGCCGGGACAGGTGGTGGCGGTGAGGGTTCGGGAACGGGCAGCGGCATGAGCGGGCAGGGGCAGGGCGGCGGCGGCGGCGCGATCACGGGCCCGGTGAAGATCGCCGGCACCATCAACGATGCCCGCGATTACCCCACGCCGCGCGGCGGACGTGAGATCCGGCGGGGACATGCCGTGGTCGTGCACATGGTCGTGGGGGTGGATGGGCGCGCGCGCGAATGCCGCGTGGTGGAGGCGAGCCCCGACCCGGAAGCGGACCGCCGCACCTGCCAGCTGGCGGAGGAGCGCTTCCGCTTCCGCCCCGCGCGCAACGCCGCGGGGGACCCGGTGGCGGCGGCTTATGGCTGGCGGCAGGAGTGGTTCTGACCCGATCGTTGCGCTGCAACAATGGCGATGACAGCCTGCGCTACAAAGGTTAGGCCGCAATCAACTTTTCTTCAGACGAGGTGCGGCAATGGCGGCGATTCATCCGGTGGTCCTGAGCGGCGGCAACGGCACCCGGCTGTGGCCGCGCAGCCGCAAGACCATGCCCAAGCCGTTTCTGCCGCTGGTGGGGGAACGCACCCTGTTCGAAGCGACGCTGGGCCGCTGCGCCGGGGATGACCGCTTCGCCAGCGCCACCATCGTGACAGGGGCGGCGCACCTGGCCCATGTGCAGGCGCAGGCGGCGGCCTTCCCCGGCACACAGGTGATCGTGGAGCCGGAAGGCAAGAACACCGCGCCGGCCATCGCGCTCGCCGCCGCGCGACTGCCGGAAGAGGCGATCATGCTGGTCTGCCCCAGCGATCACCACATCGCCGACACCACCGCCTTCACCCGTGCGGCCTGCGTCGCGGCGACGCTGGCCGGAGAAGACTGGCTGGTTGCGCTCGGCATCGCGCCCACTCACCCCGAAACCGGCTATGGCTACATCCTGCGCGGTGATCCGATCCCCGGCGGCTTCGCGGTGCAGCGCTTTGTGGAAAAGCCCGACAGCGCCACGGCGAGGGCGTTCCTGGCGAACGGCAATTACAGCTGGAACGGCGGCATCTTCGCCTTTCGCGCCGGCGCCTTCCTCGCCGCGCTGGAGCGTTACCGCCCCGAGATGGCCGCGCTGGTCCGCCGATCGGTGGACGGCGGCCGCAGCGAAGGCGCGTTGCTCTTCCCCGATGCTGACAGCTTTGCCGAAATCGCGGAGGAATCGGTGGATTATGCGGTCATGGAAGAAACCGACCGCGCGGCGGTGGTGCCGGCGGTGATGGGCTGGTCTGACATCGGCAACTGGCACGCGCTGCGTGATGCGCGCATCAGCGGCGCGGCGGGGCTGGGCCTGGAAGATGGCGCCAACGCCGTGATCGGCAATGTCGAACTGGTCGATTGCCGCGGCGTGCTGGCGGAGACGGACGGACCACGCGTCTCCGTGATCGGGCTGGAGGACATCGCCGTGGTGGTGGATGGCGGGGAGGTGCTGGTGACCAGCATGTCCGGCGCGCAGAAGGTCGGCAAGCTGACGGGCGCCACCAGCCAGTAGGCGGTGGTAGGCGGGGGCTGCTCAGCCCCCGCGCATCTGTTCCAGGATGCCGGCCAGATCGGCCGTGCTGTATGGCTTCTGCAGGATGCCCCGTGCGGCTGTTTCTCCCAGCTGGGCGATCGCGTCGCCATATCCGGTGACGAACCAGTAAGGCACGCCCATCTCGTCCAGCGCGCGGGCAATCGGCTCGCTCGATTCCGCACCCAGATTGAAGTCGAGCAGCGCCAGATCCGGCCGGTCATTGTCCAGCAAGGCCTTGGCGCCGGCGACGGAACTGACGACGCTGACCGTCGGAATCCCCAGCCCGAACAACGCTTCTTCCGCATCCATGGCGATGATCATGCTGTCTTCCACCACCAGCACGTGGTCGATTGGCGACGCTCCATCAGCGCCCTTGCGCTCCTGCAGCCTGGGCTCGTCTTTGGGCGGCATGTCCGGTCGGCTCGGCCCCGGCTGAACGAAGCGGCCGGGGATGGTGAAGTCCGCTTCCACCCCGCTCAGCCGATGGCGCAGTTCGGCCGCGCCGCGCAGTTCATAGGGGATGGACCGTTCGATGATCGTGCTGCCGAAGCCGCGCCGTTGCGGCGGGCGCACCGGCGGGCCTCCGCTCTCCCGCCAGCCGATCTGCAGGTCGCCCACATTGTCCAGCCGCGTATCGATCGCCAGCCGTCCGGCGCTGTCGCACAAGGATCCGTACTTCGCGGAGTTGGTCATCATCTCGTGCAGCACCAGCGCCAGCACGGTGTAGGCCTCCGGCGCCACCAGCACATCCGGGCCGGTCACGGTGATCCGGTCGGTCTTGCCGCCCAGATAGGCTTCGGCTTCGGTCTCGATCAGCTCGTGCAGCGATGCAGGGGACCAATGCTCGCGGGTGATGTTGTCGTGCGCCAGCGCCAGCGCGCGAATGCGCCCGCCCACCAGATCGGCGAACTGTTCGATGCTGGTGCCTTCGCTGCGCGACTGGCTGACCAGGCCGCGGATCAGGGTGAGGATGTTGCGGACGCGGTGGTTCAGCTCCGCGATCAGCAGCTCCTGCTGCTCGGCCGCGCGGGCGCGTTCCTGCATCTGCTCGTCGCTCATGCGCAGGATCACTTCCAGCAGCGTGACCCGGACATGTTCGGCGACGGTCAGCTCTTCCGGCGTCCAGGGCGCGCTGTGCCCCTCTACCGACTGCTTCCACGCCTCGAAGCTCCTGCGCGGGGACAGGCGCGGGCCGTTCGGGCCGTATTCCATCACCTTTTCCGGCCGGCCCGCCCAGGTCACCACCTGCGGCAGCTCCCGTCGCCAGAACACGACATAGTCGCGCGGGCGGCGGCTGACCGGGATCACCAGCGCCCCGCAGGCGCGGTCGGTGAAGGCGGCCGCCGGCGGGAGCATGGTGGCCAGCGCATCCGAATGGATGATCTGGCTGCTGGAGGCCGCGTTCAGCGCCGGCACCATCGCCAGGAACTCCGCCTCGGTCGGCGCTGCGCCGCGACAGCTATAGGCGCCGTCCACGAAGGCGCTCGACCCGTCATGCGGGATCACCTGCCCGATCACGCCGTCCAGCGTGCTGAGGTTTTCCACCAGCGCGGTGCCGCCCACCAGCCGTGTCATCAGCCGGTCATGCAGCTGGCGCCCCCGCTCCGCCATGCGGCTTCCGCCGCTGGCGATAGCCAGTTCCAGCTGCAGCGCGAACAGCTGCGCGAACAGTTCGGCGGTGGTGCGCAGCGAATAGGGCAGGGTGCGCGGGGCATAATGATGACAGGCGAACAGGCCCCACAGCTTGCCCCCCACCACGATGGAGATCGACAGGGAGGCAGTGACCCCCATGTTCTTGAGATATTCAATATGGATCGGCGACACTGCGCGCAGCGTGCTGAGCGACAGGTCGACCGCCCCGCCATCGATCGCATGCTCCGGCTCGATCGGTACGGGCGTGGCATTCACGTCGGCGATGATGCGCAGCAGGCTTCGCAGGTACAGTGCGCGGGCCTGCGCCGGAATGTCGGTGTGGGGGTAGCGCAGGTTCAGGAACGGCTCCAGCCGCTGCTCCCGCGCCTCGGCGATCACCTCGCCGCTGCCATCCTGGTGAAAGCGATAGACCATCACCCGGTCGAACCCCAGCAGCACCTTCATCTGCCGCGCGGCTTCCGCGCACAGGTCCGTGATGTCGCGATGCCGTCCCAGCCGCTGCATGAGCGGGCGCAGGCCGCCGGGATATTGCAGCTCGCCGCCACCTTCGGCCGGCTCCAGCTCGACGATCAGGAGCCGGCCCGACCGGTGCAGCGCGATGTCGAACAACACGCCGTTGCCCAGCAGGTCGACGCCGAACAGCCGGCTGACAAGATCCGTCACCGCTCCGCCGCCGGCCTCGGCAATGCCCTGATCCTCGTCCAGCTGACCCGCGGCCTGGCGCAACAGCTTCATCGCGGCGGGCGCGAAATGCTCACCCAGACGGCCGCCGACCGCAGGCACGGCGGGGCGCTGCAGGATCGCAGCCAGATTGGCGGAGCGATGCGCGACGATCCAGTCGGCATTGAGCGCGATCAGCGCGCCAAAGCCCTGGATGCTCCCCAGCTTGTGGATCGGTTCCCGATCGCAGTTCGACAGGTCGTAGCCGTGACTTGCCATGTTCACGCCGACCCGGTCAGGAAGGCGCCAAGGGTACGATGCAACAGTGTCAATTCATCCCGCCCGCGCCAGCCGCATGGGGTTCACCTATGGGGCTCAAGTTTGTGAAAGATTCGGTCTGGTTTCAAAGCAGCGGAGGCCGCTAGAGTTCCCGGGCAGCCCAATGGAGCGACAGCTTATGGAGATCAACATCGACGGCGTGATCGCGCAGACCATCCAGCTGGCGCTGACGCCGGTCTTTGTGCTGGTGGCGATCGGCAACATCCTGAATATCCTGTCCAATCGGCTTGCTCGCGTGGTTGACCGGTCGCGCATCCTGCAAAAGTCGCATGCCCGGACCAGCGGGCTGGAGCATGACGCGGTGGTGCGCGAGATCCGCATCGTCGACCGGCGCATCCGCCTGATCAACAGCGCCATGCTGCTGCTGGTGATGAGCGGCCTGTCGATCGGCATCACCGTGGCCATGCTGTTTGTGGAGGAGGTCTTCAGCGCATCCTTGCAGAACGCCGCAGCCGCCTTCTTCTTTGCCTCCATCGCCCTGCTGATGGCGGCGCTGCTGTCCTTCCTGCGGGAAACGCGCGTCGCCACCAACGCGCTGAAGATCCCGGAAACCTACCTGGAACTGGAACGCAAGCTGTAGCGGCGGTTCAGCCGACGATCGAGGATTCGGGCCCCAGGGCGGCATCCAGGTCGCGCGGGCGGGCGAAATGGAGCAGTCGGCCGCATCCGGGCGCCAGATCGGCCCAGTCCGCCACGTCCAGCGCCAGCACGGCAAAAGTTGCGGTGGGGAACTTCTCCGCCGCGGCCACGCATAACGGATCGTCGATGTCGCGCACCAGCAGCAGCAGCAGATCCTGCAGCCCCGGATTGTGCGCCGCCAGCAGCAGGCTGGCCGGGTCGCCCTGCGCGCCCTGCACCAGCGACAGCAGCGTGTCCGCATCCGCGAGGTAGGCTTGGTGCTGCCATTCGGGTGTCAGCGGCAGCTGTGCGGCCGCAAGTGTCTGGCGCACGCGCTGTGCCGGGCTGGCCAGCAGCCGATCCCAGCCGACCCCATGATCCACGATATGCCGGCCCATCAGCGCCGCCCCACGCTGCCCGCGCCCGTTCAGCCCGCGATCGAAATCGCGCTGCTCCCCGCCGCGCATTTCGCTGGCGGACCAGTCCGACTTGGCATGGCGTAGCAGGCCCAGCAACTTCACGGGGGTGTCACGGCTCCTCTTGCAGCGCGCGGTCTGGCGCGTCTGCATCCGCGCCGCATGTGACACCCGCGCCGACTGCTTGTAAAGCCTGCTCCAGCGTGACGCGGCGCACGGGTGTGCCGGCGGGGAACGCATCCAGCAACCGGCTGGGAAAGGCGGCGGACAGCACCACGAAGTGCCCGCGATCGCCCGCGCTGCGGATCAGCCGGCCGAACGCCTGTGCCAGCCGCGCGCGGATCAGCATGTCGTCATAGGCGCTGCCTCCGCCGCCATTGCTGGCGCCGTGCGCCGCCCGGCGGGCGCGGTGCAGGATGCCGGGCTTGGGCCAGGGCACCTGTTCCAGCACCACGCAGCGCAGCGAATGGCCGGGCACGTCGACCCCGTCGCGCAACGCGTCCGTGCCCAGCAGGCTGGCGCGCTCGTCATCGCGGAAGATGTCCACCAGCGTGCCTGTGTCGATCGGGTCGACATGCTGCGCGTATAGCGGCAGCCCGCTGCGGGCCAGCCGGTCGGCGATGCGCGCGTGCACGGCGCGCAGGCGGCGGATGGCGGTGAACAGGCCCAGCACCCCGCCGCCCGCCGCCTCGATGATCCGGCCATAGGCACCCGCCAGCGCCGGCAGGTCGCCGCGCGGAACGTCGGTGACGATCAGCACCTCGGCCATGCTGGCATAATCATACGGGCTGGCTGCCGCGCTCAGCAGCGGGGCGCCCTCCAGATGCGCCGCGCCCGATCGCGCCAGCGCCACGGTCCAGTCCTCCTCGCCACCCGTACCGCCCGGGCACAGGGTCGCGCTGGTCAGCATCGCACCGTGGGCCTGGTCCAGCACCACGCGGGCGAAGGGCTGGCTCGGGTCCAGCCAGTGGCGGTGCAGGCCGACATCGAACTCGCGCGTATCGGCGCGGTCCACCGCCATCCAGTCCACGAAGCTGGGATCGGCCGGTCCGCCCAGCCGCGCCAGCATCGCCTCCCACGCCAGCAGCAGGTCGATCCTCCAGGTCAGCGAGTGACGCGCGCCCTCGACACGGGCGCGGCCCTGCGCGTCCAGCCAGTCGGGCGCGTCCTCCAGCACCGCTTCCAGCCGCTGGCCCAGCTGCAGCAATGGCTGGCGGATCGCGGCCAGCGCGGCGCCGGCCTGCTGCGCCAGCTCCACCACCGGGCCGTCCAGCCCGGCGACCTCCGTCTCCAGGGCATAGCCCGCATCCTGCGCGCTCTCGTCGCGGGCGTAGGTCGTGGCGCGTAACGCGGAGAGCAACGCCTCCAGCGCGCCCAGCGGCAGCCCTTCGTGAATGCGCTGCAGCCAGCCGTCGGAGGGCAGGGCGGTGGCCGCCTCCACCGCGGCGGCAATGGCTTCGCTGCCCGCCTCGTCATAGCTGGCAATGTCCGCCAGCCGCGCCGCCAGCCCGCGTCGGCGGCCCTTGCCGCTGCGTTCGGGGCCCAGCAGCCAGCGGCGCAGCTCCACCGCCTCGCGGCCCGTCAGCGCGGCGGCAAAGGTGCTGTCCGCCGCCTCGAACACATGGTGCCCTTCGTCGAAGATGATGCGGGTGGGGCGCTGCGCATGGTCGCGCCCGCGCGCGGCATTGACCATCACCAGCGCGTGATTGGCGATCACCAGGTCGGCCTCGGCACTCGCCCGCGCGGCCCGCTCGATGAAGCATTTGCGGTAATGCGGGCAGCCGGCATAGATGCATTCGCCCCGCTGGTCGGTCAGGCTGCGAATGGCGCGGCTGCGGAACAGCGTACCCAGCCAGCCCGGCAGGTCGCCGCCGACCACGTCGCCATCCTGC
The DNA here is from genome assembly GCF_003660445.1 of Croceibacterium ferulae. GTDB lineage: Bacteria > Pseudomonadota > Alphaproteobacteria > Sphingomonadales > Sphingomonadaceae > Croceibacterium > Croceibacterium ferulae. The sequence goes on from NZ_QZVQ01000004.1 coordinate 75,261, forward strand.
GTGTAGGCGGCCCAGCGCGCCACCAGATGCGCCAGCACCGCCGCGCGGCCGCCAAAGCCGCCCTGCAGCGCATCCTCCAGGTTCAGCAGGCACAGATAGTTCTCCCGTCCCTTGCGCACCACCACCGGCTGGCTGCCATCGGGGCGCTGCTGCGGCCAGGCGCGGGTGCTTTCCCGGCGCAGCTGCCGCTGCAGGTTCTTGGTATAGGTGCTGACCCACACCGTCCCGCCGCTCTGTTCTGCCCACAGGCTGGCGGGGGCGAGATAGCCCAGCGTCTTGCCGATGCCGGTGCCCGCCTGCGCCAGCAGCATGTGCGGCCGACCGCGTGCCTGCCGCGGGGCAAAGACGCTGGCCACGTTCCGGGCATAGGCCTGCTGGCCGGCCCGCTGCTCCGCGCCGTCGCCGGTCAGCTGCGTCAGCCGGGTGGTGACGGCATTGTCGTCCAGAGTCACCTGCCGGGGCTGCGCGCGCGGCGGTGTCTCCTGCCATTCGGGCAGGCGGGCGAACAGCCAGCGTTCCGCCCGTTCCGGCCGGGCGACATGCGGGCCCAGCACCTGCGCCCACGGCCAGCGCAGCCGGGCCAGCGATTGCAGGGCGCTCCACGCGCCCTCCCGCTCCGCCCAGGCCGGATCTTCACAATTGCGGACCAGCGCGGCCGCCGCCGCCTGCAGCGTAGCGGGCACGTCGCCATCGGCTGCGGGCACCGGCAGGTCCAGTGCCTCGGCCAGTCCCTTGGGCGTGGGCACCACGAAGCGGGCGGGGTGGATGAAGGCGAACAGCTCCAGCAGATCCAGCCCCGACAAATCGGGATAGCCCAGCCGGCTGGCGACCAGCGGCGCATTCAGCAGCAGCACCGGCGTATCCGCCGCCGCGTTCAGCGCCGCACCCTTGCCGACCGCGCGTACCTCGCCCGCGGGATCGCTCAGCCAGCAGCCGGCATGGCTGGCATGCAATGCAGGTAAGGGGAGCGGAGGCATGGTCCCTAGATGGCGGCGGCGGAACGAAAAGTAAACGCGGGCAGGCCACCACCGCCACAGGACAAAATGCCTGTCCTACATCGGCCGCACCGTGGCATGTCGCCAGCGCCTGACCGGCGGCAGGGCATCTCCAGACCGACCCCTGCGCTGCGTCTCACAACAGCGCAAACGGATCTCCTTTGGAAGTTCACACTGCCGCCCGCCGGTTTCGGATGGATACCGCAGGGGGGCGGCGGACGCACATTCGGCCGCTTCGGTGTAAGCGTTACCTCACCGGCGTTCACACAAAGGCCGACATTTATGAACGTTGCTTGTCGAACAGGTTCAGTCCCGCATCAGCGCTGCACTTCTATCAGGGGGCTATCGGTGGCCGAACAGGGCACCACTTTCATTCGGGAGAGCACCCATGACCAACATTACCAAAGGTGTGATCGGAACCCTTGCCGCCGGTGCCATGGCGGTCGGCGCGGTCGTGCCCGCCCAGGCGCAGTGGCGCGGTGACCGCGACCGGCGCCACGACAGCGGCATCTCCGCCGGGGAGATCATCGCCGGCGCCCTGATCATCGGCGGCATCGCCGCCGTCGCCAGCAGCGCCGGCCGCAACAATCGCGACCGCTATTACGACAGCCCGCGCGATGCCGTGGAACGCTGCGTACGGGCGGCGGAAGGCACCGCCAACCGCTATTCCTATGGCGGCCGGTCCGAGGTGACGGACATCCGTGACGTCGATCGCAATCGCAACGGCTATCGCATCCGCGGCCGGATCGCCGTGAACCAGATGGATCGGGGCTGGCGCCGCGGCGATGCCCCTTATGGGCGCGGCTGGAACAATGATTATCGCGGCTGGAACGACAATTACCGCGGTTGGGACTCGGGTCGCTTCACCTGCCGCATCGAGCGGGGCCGGGTGGTCGACATCGACTACAGCGGCATTCGCGGGCTCTGACCGGCCTGCATGGCAGCCGGTGGTTCAGCGTCACGCAATCACCGGTCTGCCATGGCCTGCACACTCATTGATGGAATCGAACCCATGCGTCGTCCGTTTCGCCTGATCGCCACCACCGCCGCCAGCCTCGCGCTGCTCACCACGCCCGTTCTGGCGCGCGACCACCATCGCGGCGGCTGGAACGACCGGGGCTGGCACGATCGCGGCTGGGACCGGCGCCACCGGGACAACGGCATTGGCGCGGGTGAGGTGATCGCCGGCGTCGCGGTGCTGGGCGCGATCGCGGCCATCGCCGGCGTGTTCGACGGCGGCAATGACCGGCGGAACGAGCCGGTCCCCGTCCGCTATCCCGAGCAGGACCAGCGCGGCTATGCCGCCGGAACCGGCAGCGGACTGGACAGCGCCGTCGACATCTGCGTGGCCGAGATCGAGGCCACCGGCCCGCGTATCTCTGGCGTGGACAGCGCCAATCGCACGGCGGATGGCTGGTTCGTGTCGGGCGCGCTGGACAGCGGCGCTCCGTTCACCTGCCGCATCGGCAATGATGGCCGGGTGGCGGATGTGCAGGTCGGCGACAATGGCGGCCCGGTCGATGGCGGCTACTACAATCCGGCGGCCGATGATCGGCAGTATGACGACTCCACCTATTACCGGGCCCGCAGCGGCCTGGGTGACGGGCAGAGCTATTCCGCGCGGTAGGTCGGCAGTTCGATTTTCCACACCATCGCCGCACCGCGCAGCGCCAGCCCGGCGCCTGCGGCGATGCTCCAGCCCCATTCCGGCGGCACGTCGAGCGCGGTGAACATGGCGCACAGCCCGGCCGACAGCGCCGCGGCGGTGACGTAAAGCTCCGGCCGCATCAGGATGGACGGCACGCCGGCCAGCACGTCGCGGATGATGCCGCCGACGCAGCCGGTGACCACACCCAGCACCGCGGCCGGCAGCGGATCGACGCCATAGGCCAGCGCCTTGGCCGTTCCCAAAACGCAGAACACCGCCAGCCCGGCCGCATCCGCCCATTCCAGCAGCATCCCCTCCCACCAGCGTGACGGCGTCAGCCAGACCAGCAGAGCGGAGGCGAGCACCACGGCGGCCACCCACGGATCGCTGATCCAGAAAGCACGGACGCCGATCAGCACATCGCGCACCGATCCGCCACCCACGCCGGTGACCAGCGCGAAGAAGCAGGTGGTAACGAAGGTCTGCCGCATCCGCACCGCCGCCAGCGCGCCGGTCACCGCGAACACCGCGATGCCCAGCAGATCCAGGAATGGCGGGAGAGCAGGGGTGGCGAAGGGCTGCACGATCATGGCTGCGCCCTAGCGCCACGTCCGGCGGGCGCAAGAAAAAGGGGCCGCCCGCGTTGGGCAGCCCCCTGTTCGATTACCAGCTGGCAACGGGTCAGATGTGGATCGGCTTGCCCCGCACCGCCATCGCCGCTTCCTTGATCGCTTCCGAGTGGGTCGGATGCGCGTGGCAGGTATAGGCGATGTCTTCCGAAGTGGCGCCGAACTCCATCGCTTGCGCCGCCTGCGCGATCATCGTGCCGGCCAGCGAGGAGACCATCCACACGCCCAGCACCTTGTCGCTGTCGGCATCGGCGATCACCTTGACCCAGCCGGTCGTGTCGCGGTTGGTCTTGGCGCGGCTGTTGGCGGCCATCGGAAACTTGCCGACCTTGATCTCGTGGCCCGCTTCCTTGGCGCCTTCTTCCGACAGGCCCACGCCGGCGAATTCCGGCATGGTGTAGACCACGCTGGGGATCACGGCATGGTTCACGATGCCGACCTGCCCGGCGATGTTCTCCGCCACGGCGATGCCTTCATCCTCGGCCTTGTGCGCCAGCATCGGGCCGGGGATCACGTCGCCGATCGCCCACACGCCGTCCGCCTTGGTGCGGAAATCGTGATCGGTCTCGATCTGGCCCTTGCCGTTCAGCTCCAGTCCGATCTTGTCCAGGGCGAGGCCGTCCGTGTTCGGCCGGCGGCCGATGGCGACCAGCACGCAATCCGCGTCCAGCGTCTCGGCCGCGCCGCCTGCGGAGGGTTCCAGCGTCAGTGTCGCGGTGCTGCCGTTGACGGCCACGCCGGTGACCTTGGTCGACAGGCGCAGCTCCATGCCCTGCTTCTTGAACACCTTGGCGGCTTCCTTGCGGATCTCGCCATCCATGCCCGGCAGCAGCTGGTCCAGGAACTCGACCACGATGACCTCGGCACCCAGGCGGCGCCACACGCTGCCCAGTTCCAGCCCGATCACGCCGCCGCCGATCACGACCATGCGCTTCGGCACCTGCTTGAGCGCGATGGCGCCGGTGGAATCGACCACCACGCCGGCCGCATTGTCGATCTCCACGCCCGGCAGCGGGGTGACGGAAGAGCCGGTGGCGATCACGATGTTCTTGGCGGTGACGGTTTGGCCGGCCACTTCCACGCTGTTGCCGCCGGTGAAGCTGGCCCGGCCCTTCAGCCAGGTGACCTTGTTCTTCTTGAACAGGTACTCGATGCCGCCGGTCAGTTCGCTGACGGCGGTCGACTTCTCGCCCATCATGGCCGGCAGGTCGAGCGTGACGCTGCCGACCTGCACGCCGAACTTCGCCAGCGTGCCGTCATGCGCTTCCTCGAACAGCTCCGACCCGTGCAGCAGCGCCTTGGACGGGATGCACCCGACATTCAGGCAGGTGCCGCCCAGCGTCTCGCGGCTTTCGGCGCAGGCGGTCTTCAGCCCCAGCTGCGCCGCGCGGATCGCGGCGACGTAGCCACCGGGACCGGCACCGATGACAAGGACGTCGTAATCGTGTTCAGCCATTGCTCTTCCTTCCGTGCGTGCCGATGATGTGGGCACGAGCGGGTGAAATCAGAAGGCCGGCTGCTTCTGTGCGAAGCGGCCGGCCCGTTTGTTCTTACAGGTCGATCAGCAGACGCATCGGATCCTCGATCGCGTCCTTCATGATCTTCAGCGCGGTCACCGCCTCGCGCCCGTCGATGATGCGATGGTCGTAGCTCAGCGCCATGTACATCATGGGGCGGATTACTACCTGGCCGTTCACAGCCACGGGGCGCTCGTCGATCCGGTGCAGGCCCAGCACAGCGCTCTGCGGCGGGTTGATGATTGGGGTCGACATCAGCGAGCCGAACACGCCGCCATTGGAGATGGTGAAGGTGCCGCCGGCCATGTCGGCCATGGTCAGCGCGCCTTCCTTGGCCTTCTTGCCGAAGCCGGCGATCGCCTGCTCGATTTCGGCGAAGCTCATCGATTCCACATTGCGCACCACCGGCACGACCAGCCCGTTGGGGGCGCTGACCGCGACGGAAAGATCCACGTACTTGTGGTAGATGATCTCGTCGCCTTCCATCCGCGCGTTCACCGCGGGGACGTCCTTCAGCGCCAGGCAGGCCGCCTTGGCGAAGAAGCTCATGAAGCCGAGCTTGATGTTGTGCTTCTTGGCGAACACGTCCTTGTAGGCTTCGCGGGCGGCGATCACCGCGCTCATGTCCACATCGTTGAACGTGGTCAGCAGCGCGGCCGTGTCCTGCGCGCTCTTCAGCCGCTTGGCGATGGTCTGGCGCAGGCGGGTCATCTTGACCCGCTCTTCCGACCGGTCCGGGCCACCCGACGACGCGGGCGCCGCTGCGCTGGCCGGGGCCGAGGTGCTGGCGCCCGGAGTGTCCTTCTTCGCCTGAGCGGCGGCGAGGACGTCTTCCTTGGTCAGGCGGCCATCCTTGCCGGTGCCCTTGACCGAAGCCGGGTCAATGCCGTGTTCCAGCACCGCGCGGCGCACGGAGGGGGACAGGGACTGGTCACCGGACACCTCGCCATTGCCGGCGGCGGGAGCCGCAGCCGGGGCAGGGGTGGGTGCCGGAGCGGCCGAAGCGGCGGCGGGGGCTGCGCCGGAGGAGGCGCCGGCCTGGTCGTTGACGGTCGCGATCACTGCGCCGACCTCGACCGTGTCGCCGACCTGCACCAGATAGTCGCCCATGAACCCGGCCACGGGGGAGGGGACCTCCACCGCCACCTTGTCAGTTTCCAGGCTGCAGATCGGCTCGTCAGCGGCAACCGCCTCGCCGGGCTTCTTCAGCCATTCGCCAATGGTCGCCTCGGCCACCGATTCCCCCAGCACGGGGACCTTAACTTCAATCGCCATGTCGATTTCCTGCCATCAATTCTGCGAAAGGCCGAGGGCGGCCGAAACGAGTGCTTCCTGCTGTGCCTTGTGCCGGCTGGCGAGGCCCGTCGCCGGGGAGGCGGAGGCGTCGCGGCCGGCATAGGTCGGCCGCATGCCGGTCTTGCCCGCTGCGCCCAGCGCCTCCTCGATCCGGCTTTCGACGAAGAACCAGGCGCCGTTGTTCTTCGGCTCCTCCTGGCACCACACCACCTCCTGCAGATTGGTCATGCGCGCAATGCGATCGGCCAGCGGCTCGCCCGGGAAGGGATAAAGCTGCTCCACGCGAACCACGGAAACGTCCTGCAACCCTTCCTTGTCGCGCGCCTCGAACAGGTCGTAGGCGACCTTGCCGCTGCACAGCACCAGGCGGCGGACCTTCTCGTCCGCCACGGGGGTGGGATCGGACAGCAGCCGCTGGAAGTGGCTGGTGCCCTGGAAATCGGCCGCGGCGCTCTTGGCCTGCGGGTGACGCAACAGCGACTTCGGCGTCATGATCACCATCGGCTTGCGGAACGGCCGCAGCATCTGCCGGCGCAGCACGTGGAAGTAGTTCGCCGGGCTGGTGATGTTCAGCACCTGCAGATTGTCGTCCGCGCACAGCTGCAGGAAACGTTCCAGGCGGGCGCTGGAATGTTCCGGTCCCTGGCCTTCATAACCATGCGGCAGCAGCAGCACCAGGCCATTGGCACGCAGCCACTTGGACTCGCCCGATGCGATATACTGATCGATGATGATCTGCGCGCCATTGGCGAAGTCGCCGAACTGCGCCTCCCACAACACCAGCGTCTTGGGGTCGGCCAGCGCGAAGCCGTATTCGAAGCCCAGCACGCCATATTCGGACAGTGGGCTGTCATAGACCTCGAACTTGCCATGCGGCAGAGAGGCAAGCGGCACAAACTTGCGCTCGTCCTGCTGGTCCACCCAGATCGCATGCCGCTGGCTGAAGGTGCCGCGGCCTGAATCCTGCCCGGACAGACGCACGCCGAACCCTTCGGTCACCAGGCTGCCGAAGGCGAGCGATTCCGCCGTGGCCCAGTCGAAGCCTTCGCCGCTGTCGAACATGGCACGGCGGCCGTCGATCACGCGGCTGAGCGTCTTGTGCACGGTCAGGTCGTCGGGAATGGTGGTCAGCGTGCGCCCCAGGCTGTCGAACAGCTTGGGGCTGACGGCCGTTTCCACATTGCGCGGCGCGGTTTCCGGATCGGCCGGCTTGTGCAGCCCGCTCCAGCGGCCGGCGAACCAGTCCGCCTCGTTCGGCTTGTAGGACTTGGCGGCCTCGAACTCGTCAGCCAGCACGGCCTCGAACTCGGAACGCATCGCGTCCGCATCATTGCCCGTCACCACGCCTTCGGCGGAGAGGCGCTGCGCGTAAAGCTCGCTGACCCGTGCATGGCTGCGGATCTGGGAATACATCAGCGGCTGGGTGAAGCTGGGCTCGTCGCCTTCATTGTGACCGAACCGGCGGTAGCACCACATGTCGATCACGATATCGCGCCGGAACTGCTGGCGGTACTCGATCGCCAGCTTGCAGGCGAAGGTCACCGCTTCCGGATCGTCGCCGTTCACATGCAGGATCGGCGCCATCACGCCCTTCGCCACGTCGGACGGGTAGGGGCTGGAGCGCGCGAATTGCGGGCTGGTGGTGAAGCCGATCTGGTTGTTGATGATGAAGTGCAGGCAACCGCCGGTGTCGTAGCCGTTCAGGCCCGACAGACCCAGACACTCCCAAACGATGCCCTGGCCCGCAAAGGCGGCATCGCCGTGGATCAGCACGGGGAGAACCTGCTGGTGCTTGCTCAGATCGTCACGCTGCGCCTGCTGCGCGCGGACCTTGCCCAGCACAACGGGGTTGACCGTCTCAAGGTGCGAAGGGTTCGGCACCAGGCTCATATGGACGGAGGTGCCGTCGAACTCACGATCGGTGCTGGTGCCCAGGTGATACTTCACATCGCCCGAACCACCGACATCGTCGGGATTGGCGCTGCCGCCTGAGAATTCGTGAAAGATCACGCGATATGGCTTGGCCATCACGTTGGCGAGGACATTCAGCCGGCCGCGATGGGCCATGCCGTACACGATCTCGCGCACGCCCAGCGCGCCGCCATACTTGATCACCGCTTCCAGCGCGGGGATCATGCTTTCGCCGCCGTCGAGGCCGAAACGCTTGGTGCCGACATACTTCTTGGCCAGGAACTTCTCGTATTCCTCGCCCCGGATCACCGCCTGCAGGATGGCGCGCTTGCCTTCATGCGTGAAGGTGACGACCTTGTCCGGCCCTTCGATGCGGTCCTGCAGGAAGCGGCGCTCATCCACATCGGCGATGTGCATGTATTCCAAGCCGACCTTGCCGCAATAGTTGGCTTGCAGCACTTCCAGCAGCTTGGCGGGCTTGACCCAGTTCAGGCCCAGATTGCCGCCGACATAGACGTCGCGTTCCAGCGCCGCACCGGTGAAGTCGTGCCATTCCAGCGTCAGATCTTCGGGCAGGTCGCGCTTCGACAGGCCCAGCGGGTCCAGCTGCGCCGCCAGATGCCCGCGGACGCGGTAGGAGCGGATCAGCAGCATGGCGCGGATCGAATCGCCCGCGGCCTGCTCCACCTGGCTGGCGTCCAGCGCCTTGCCGGCCTTTGCCGCCGCTTCCTTCACCACCACGCTCATCCGCGTGGGGTCCATGGCCATGGCCATGTCGTCACCCGCCGCAGTTCCGGCATTGCCTTCCGTCAGCGGCCAGTTGGCATTGCGCCAGCTGGGGCCGGGCTGCGGCCCGTCCTGATCGGTCAGCTCGGGGAGAAAGGATTGCGCTTCGTTACCCATTGTCGGTTCCAGACCTGTATGTGCCCGCGTGCCGCGGCAGGTATTGCGGCGCCCCATGATGTGGTGGGGCGCCGGTATTCAAGCAATCACACCCGTTCCTTGAGCAGCGCGTCCAGCGTGCTGCCCAGCTCGGACGGGGAGTTGGCGACGCGGATGCCGGCCTCTTCCATCGCCGCGATCTTGTCTTCCGCGCCACCCTGGCCGCCGGAGACGATCGCACCTGCATGGCCCATGCGCCGTCCCGGAGGGGCGGTGCGGCCGGCGATGAAGCCGACCATCGGCTTCGAACGGCCGCGCTTCGCCTCGTCCTTCAGGAACTGCGCGGCTTCTTCTTCCGCCGAGCCGCCGATCTCGCCGATCATGATGATCGACTTGGTCTCGTCATCGGCCAGGAACAGTTCCAGCACGTCGATGAAGTTGGTGCCGTTCACCGGGTCGCCGCCGATGCCGACGGCCGTGGTCTGGCCCAGGCCGGCATTCGTGGTCTGGAACACCGCTTCGTAGGTCAGGGTGCCCGAGCGGCTGACGACGCCGACCGAACCCTTGGAGAAGATGGAGCCCGGCATGATGCCGATCTTGCACTCGTTCGGCGTCAGCACGCCGGGGCAGTTCGGGCCGATCAGGCGGCTCTTGCTGCCGCTGAGCGCACGCTTCACGCGCACCATGTCAAGCACGGGCACGCCTTCGGTGATGCACACGATCAGCTCCATCTCGGCGTCGATCGCCTCCAGGATGGAATCGGCGGCGAATGGCGGCGGCACGTAGATGCAGCTGGCGGTCGCGCCGGTCGCGGCCTTGGCCTCCGCCACCGTGTCATAGACCGGCAGGTTGATGTGGGTCGTGCCGCCCTTGCCGGGGGTCACGCCGCCGACCATCTGCGTGCCGTAGGCCAGCGCCTGTTCGGTGTGGAAGGTGCCGGTGGCACCGGTCATGCCTTGCGTGATGACCTTGGTGTTCTTGTCGACGAGAATGCTCATGTCCGTCCCTTTCAGCCCAGCTCGCCGTCGATGCCCTTGCAGGCAACCAGCAGTTCCTTGACCGCATCGACGCTGACCTGGAAATTGTTCTTCGTCTCGCCTTCCAGCGCGATCTCGATCACTTCCTCCACGCCGTTGGCGCCCAGCACGGCGGGCACGCCGACATACAGGCCGTCCAGCCCGTACTGGCCGTCCACATAGACGGCGCAGGGCAGGATGCGCTTCTGGTCGCCCAGATAGGCTTCTGCCATGGCGATGGCGCTGGTGGCGGGCGCGTAATAGGCGCTGCCGGTCTTCAGCAGGCCGACGATCTCGCCGCCGCCCGAACGCGTGCGCTGCACGATGGCGTCGATGGCTTCCTTGCTGGACTTGCCCATGGCGACCAAATCATCGACCGGCACGCCGGAAACGGTGGTGTAGGAGGTGACCGGCACCATGGTGTCGCCATGGCCGCCCAGCACGAAGGCGTTCACGTCCTTCACCGACACGCCGAACTCCCAGGCCAGGAAGGTGGCGAAGCGCGCGCTGTCCAGCACGCCGGCCATGCCGACGACCTTGTTGTGCGGCAGGCCCGAATATTCGCGCAGCGCCCACACCATCGCGTCCAGCGGGTTGGTGATGCAGATCACGAACGCATCCGGCGCATGCGCCTTGATGCCTTCGCCCACGGCCTTCATGACCTTCAGGTTGATGCCCAGCAGGTCGTCGCGGCTCATGCCCGGCTTGCGCGGTACGCCGGCGGTGACGATGATCACGTCCGCCCCGGCGATGTCGGCATAATCGTTGGTGCCGGTGATCTTCGCGTCGAAGCCTTCGACCGGGCCGCACTGCGACAGGTCGAGCGCCTTGCCCTGCGGCATGCCTTCGGCGATGTCGAACAGGACGATGTCGCCCATTTCCTTCTTGGCGGCGAGGTGTGCCAGTGTGCCACCGATCATGCCGGCGCCGATAAGGGCGATCTTCTTGCGGGCCATGGTCTTTGCCGTATCCTCTTCAGCGCGGGCGCATTCTCTCGGCTTCCAGGCGCGGCCCTGCATCCCGCAAACGGGCACGACACCGGTGTGGCGCCTGCCGTAGGCTTGCAGGCTCCGCTTGGCAACCGGCTAAAAGGGTGCTCAGAAAACTGTTTGTGATATCAGTTCGCAGGAGCGATAAAGGCTGATCAGAGCCCCTGAGGCTGAACGTCAGACCGGGCGACTGGAGCGACGAATTGACGCTTGAGACTATGGATCATATATGGATCGTGTATGGAATGGCAGCAGGGCGAACTGATGGGCATCGTGAAAATCGACGACGATCTGCACGAGGAGGTGCGCAAGGCCAGCACCGTGATGTGCCGGTCGATCAACGCCCAGGCAGAGTTCTGGCTGAAGATCGGCATGCTTGCCGAAGCGAATCCGACGGTGTCGTTCAACGAGATCGTGAAGGCCGAACTCGCCGCGGCTCGCGTTTCGCTGGTCCAGGCGGCGGCCTGACATGGTGAAGACGACGGACGAACTGGCGCTGATGCGCGTCTCCGGCAGGTTGCTGGCGTCGGTGTTCGAGATGCTGGACAGGCGAGACCTCGCCGGCATGTCCACCTTGCAGATCAATGATCTGGTGGAGCGTTTCATCACCGTTGACCTTTCCGCCCGTCCAGCGAGCAAGGGGCAGTATGGCTTCAGGTTCGTGCTGAACAGCTCGATCAACCAGGTCGTCTGCCACGGCGTGCCCGATGCGGACGAGATCGTCCGGGATGGCGACATCGTCAATCTGGACATCACGCTGGAGAAGAACGGCTTCATCGCGGATTCGAGCAAGACCTATGTGGTCGGAACCGTCCGGCCCGCCACCAGGCGGCTGGTGCAGGTGGCGCAGGAGGCGATGTGGCAGGGCATCCGGCAGGTGCGTCCGGGCGCGCATGTCGGCGATATCGGCCATGCGATCGACCGCTATGCGAAGAAGAACGGCTATTCCGTGGTGCGGGAGTTCTGCGGCCATGGCATCGGCCGGGAGATGCACGAGGCGCCGGAGGTGCTGAATTTCGGTCGTCCGGGCACGGGTGCGCGGCTGCGGGAAGGGATGGTCTTCACCGTGGAGCCGATGATCAACCAGGGCAGCCGCAAGGTCTTCACCCGGGACGATGGCTGGACGGTGGTGACCAGCGACGGGAAGCTGTCCGCGCAGTTCGAGCACACGGTTGCGGTCACGGCGAACGGGGTGGAGGTGCTGACCTTGCGGACCGGCGAGACACCCGGGCGGGCGCTGGCGGCCTGACGGTTGCCGGGACGGCTCAGACCGCCAGCTGCACCGGCGGCAGGCGCACGCCGAGTCCGCCCAGCCGGGTCACCAGCAGCTGGCGGATCGGCTGCCAGAAGGCCGACAGGCTCAGCAGGGCGGAACCGATCACCAGCGCCGTCACGGCCCAGCTCACCTCCACCGCGCCTGTCGTGCGGATCAGCGACGCCATGGCATAGAGCACATAGACCAGGCTGGACACCAGCAGGGCCCGGCGGTCGACCGCAAGCGCCACCATCGCGAACAGCAGGTACAGCAGCACCACCGCGATCGCCGTGCCGGTCCCGATCTCCGATCCGAACACGCCCAGCATCTGAAACGCGGGATGCGCGATCATGGGCGCTGCCGCCAGGTGCAGCCAGAAGGCGACATCGGCGCGACGGGTGGTGCGCTCCCGATCCGACAGGTCCCAGCGCATGGCAAGGGCGAACACGGCCAGTCCCGCCAGCAGCAGCAAGGGCCAGATCGCCCGCTCGGCATCGGGAATGGCCGCCATTACCAGCCCCAGCGCCAGGCCCGCCATTGCCGCAGCGCCCGCGGCCACGGTGATCGGCACTGCGAAACGGCGCCAGTGCAGCCAGGCCGCTGCCCCCGCGGCCGCCGCGATCCCGGCGGCAAACAGGGCCTCGACCCGCTCCGAAGCGGGCGGCGCCAGCGCGAACAGCGCCTGTGCGACCCCGCCGACAAAGGCGAGCAGCAGCAGGATGCTCGGCAGCGCCATGCGGCGCCGCGCAGTGAAGAACAGCGCGAGCGCCCATGCGGCCGCGGCGACGAACACGCCCGACAGCGGTGCCGCGATGGCCGAGCTAAGCTCCGACAATGCCACCAGCAGCAGCACCAGGGCGATGGAGACGAAGATGTCGTTGAACCCGGTGATCAGCCGGAAATGCTCCTCGTCCACGGCCGGCGTTGCGCGGGCGGCGGCGACATGGTTGCGGAAGTCGGTTGCCACCTGCGGCGGCATCACGCCGGCAGAGACGGCCGCGTCGATATCGCTTTCGCTGTACATGCGCGGGCTCCCTGTTGCCGGCCGAGGATAGCAGGGGGGCGCGCCGCTTCAATACGGCATTTGCGGCGTGGGCTAGAGGCACGCCTCCAGATAGGCCTGGTCGAAGCCGAACTGCCGTGCCTTCTCCAGAGTGTAGGGCCTGAGCCCGCTGGAGCGGAACTCGCCCAGGATCTTGCCGTCCTCGCCCTCGTCCAGATATTCGAAGTTGAACAGTTCCTGCGTAACGATCACGTCGCCTTCCATCCCGATCACTTCGGTGATGTTGGTGGTGCGGCGGCTGCCGTCGCGCAGGCGCTTGACCTGCACGATCAGGTCCACGCTCTCCGCGATCTGCCGGCTGATCGCCTCCTTGGGGATCTTGATGTCGCCCATCAGGATCATGTTCTCCATGCGGCCCAGCGCCTCGCGCGGGCTGTTGGCGTGGAGCGTGCACATCGAACCGTCATGACCGGTGTTCATCGCGGCGAGCAGGTCGAACGCCTCCGCACCGCGGATCTCGCCCAGGATGATGCGGTCTGGCCGCATACGCAGCGCGTTCTTGACCAGATCGCCGATGGTGATCGCGCCCTGGCCTTCCAGGTTGGGCGGGCGGGTTTCCAGCGGCAACCAGTGCGGCTGCTGCAGGCGCAGCTCCGCCGCGTCCTCGATCGTCAGCACGCGTTCGCCCGGGTCGATCATCTTGGACATGGCGTTCAGCATGGTGGTCTTGCCCGATCCCGTGCCGCCGGAGATGACGATGTTCATGCGGCTGGCCCCGGCTATCTTCAGCGCGGTGCACATCGCCTGATCCATCGATCCGAAATTGCGCAGCATATCCAGCGTGATCGGCTTTTCGGAGAACTTGCGGATGGAGATCGCCGTCCCGCGCAAGGACAGCGGCGGCACGATCACGTTGACGCGGCTGCCATCCTTCAGTCGGGCATCGGCCAGCGGCGTGGTCTGGTCCACCCGGCGGCCGACCTGGTTGACGATGCGCTGCGCGATCTGGAAAAGATGCGTCTCGTCCCGGAAGCGGATCGGCGCGATCTGCAGCTTGCCCTTCTTCTCGATATAGGTCTGGTCCGGGCCGTTGACCATGATGTCGGTCACGTCGGGGTCGCCCAGCAGCTCCTCCAGCGGACCGAAGCCGAGCAGCTCGTCGATCAGCACCTTTTCAAGCGCGAACTGCTCGCGCCGGTTCAGCGTGATCTTCAGCTCGGTCAGCACCTCCATGATGATCGGGCGGAACTCCTCCGCCAGTTCATCCTTGCTCAGCGTGGCGGCGGCTTCGGGGTCGACCCGTTCCAGCAGGCGGGGCAGGACCTGTTCCTTGATGCGGTGGATGCTGGCTTCAAACCCGCCGGCCTCGTCCGTGCCGGCGCTGGTCAGCGCCCGTGCGCGGTCCTCCAGCCGGCTCATCGCATCGCCCTTGCCGGCCGGACCGCTGGCGAGCGCCCCGGCTGCGCCGGGCTCCAGCCCGGATGGCGGCTGGGGCTCCGCGGGCGGGGCAGGGCTGAAGGATGCGCCGTTGCCGTGCATCGGCTGGGCGACGCCGAAACGGGGACGGGCAGCGGTGGTTCTTTGTCCGAAGGCGCTCATGACTGGCGAGGGTTAGGCGGGAAAGCTTGCGTTTCCCTAAACGGAGGATCGCCGCTAAGCGCGCGGGCAGGGTGGCCAGTCAGGGATCGCGACACAGCACGATGCAAGGTGGGGAACGCGCAGGCCTGCTCTATACACTGGCGGGCTTCGCGCTGCTGTCGGTCGGCGATGCGATCGTGAAGGGCATGGCAGGCGGCTGGGCCGCGCCGGCCATGGTGCTGACCCGCTATCTCTCGGGCGCGGTGCTGCTGGGCCTGCTGCTGGCGCGCAGCGAGGGCTGGGCGCGCTGGCCGTGCCCCGCCGTCCGCTGCAATGGGTGCGCGGCATCGCCATTGCCCTGTCGGCCATCGGCATGTTCATGGCGCTGTGGGTCATGCCGCTGGCGGAGGCGACGACCATCGCCTTCTCGCAACCGATCATGACCGCGATGCTGGGCATGGCGCTGCTGCGCGAACCGGCTCGCCGCGCCACCTGGATCGCCACCGCCATGGCCCTCGCCGGCGTCGCCATCGTGCTGCGCCCCAATCTGGCGGAGGTCGGCAGCGCCGCGCTGCTGCCCCTGCTGGCGGCGGCCGGCATGGCGGTGACGATCATCGCCAATCGCGCCAGCGTGGGGCAGGCCAGCGTGCTGCGCATGCAATACTGGCTGTGCCTGACCGCGCTGCTGTTCCTGATCCCGGTGGTGCCGCTGCTGCACGCCACCGGGTTGCCGCCGTTCCAGCTGGACTGGCCGCATTGGAGCGTGCTGGCGCGCTGCATCCTGATCGGCGGGACCGCCAGCATGGGGCACGGGCTGATCTATATGGGCACAGTCCGGGCCGGCGCGGGCACGGTGGCGCCGATGACCTATGGCCAGCTGCTGGTCGCCGTGGCGCTGGGCGCGCTGTTCTTCGGCGAGGTGCCGGACGCAGCCGCGCTGGCGGGCGCGGTGCTGATCGTGGGGGCAGGACTGTTTATGTGGCACGCGACGCGGCGGCCGATCATGGTGGAGGCAGATGCCGCACCCTGACATTCCCCCGGCGCCATGCTGGCTGTGCGGCCGCGTGCTGGGCGCGCGGGTGCAACAGCATCATGTGGTGCCAAAGGCAAAGGGCGGACGGCTGACCGTCCCGCTGCATCCGATCTGCCACAAGGCGATCCACGCCAACTTCACCAACGCACAATTGGCGCGACTGGGTGCGGACCGCGCCGCCCTGCTGGAGAATGCCGAGCTGGCCGGCTTCGTGGCGTGGGTTGCGAACAAGCCGCCCGACTTTCACGCACCGACCCGCACGAAGCGCCGGTGAGCCAAGTCGGAGGTCAGTCCTCGACGTGCTCGGCCAGCACTGTCAGGCCCTTGTCGCCGACCTCGGCGAAGCCGCCACGGACCTGGATCAGTTCGGGCGTCGCGCCTTCGGTGCGGAATACCTGCACGGCGCCATCGCGGATGGTGGACATGAAGGGCGCGTGACCCTCCAGCACGCCGAACTCGCCTTCGGTGCCGGGAACGACGACCATGTGGACCTCCTCGCTACGCACGAGCTTGGCAGGGGTCACGAGTTCGAAATGGAGCGGCATGGTCGGGTTCAATCCTTCGGCTGGGGCGCGTCTATAAGGGTGGCGGACCGGCTGTCCAGACGGAAGGCCAGGATGATGGCGATCGCGCCGGCAATGGCATAGCCGGCAAGCCGCAGCAGCTCCGGCCAGATCATCTGGTAGCCGACCGTCTGCAAACCGGCGAGCGGCACCAGCGCAATGCCCGCCGCGCTGCCAAGGAACAAACGCAGGATGCCGCGCCGGGCACCGCGCAGGATCTGCAGGTGGCAGTAGAAGTTCACGGCGATGAAGGGGAAGCCAACTGCATACAGCCACAACGGCTGGGGCGGCACGGCCAGCAGATGCCCCTTCGCCATGGCGAAGGCGGCATCGAACTGCTGCCAGTGCGTCACCCGCCAGCGATGGATATCGAAAGCGGAGATGAGCAGAAAACAGGCAATGCCGGCCAGTGTCAGCCTTTTCAGCAGCCGGTCGAACCGGGCCTGCTGCGTGACTTCAATGCGTCCGGCTTCCTGCGCCATGCTCTTGCTCCATTATCGGGCAGCCGGCGGGCAGGGCGCGGGGCGATGCACCCCGCGCCGCCGCCATGTCAGGCGCCTTCGGCCATCTTGCGGGCCTTCTCGACCGCCTCGTCGATGCCGCCGACCATGTAGAAGGCGCTCTCCGGCAGGTGGTCGTACTCGCCCTCGACCACCGCCTTGAAGCTGCGCACGGTGTCTTCCACCTGCACGAACTTGCCCGGGATGTTGGTGAACACCTCGGCCACGTGGAACGGCTGCGACAGGAAGCGCTGGATCTTGCGCGCGCGCTGCACGGTCAGCTTGTCCTCTTCGGACAGTTCGTCCATCCCCAGGATGGCGATGATGTCCTGCAGGCTCTTGTACTTCTGCAGCGTCTCCTGGACGCGGCGGGCCGTGTCGTAATGCTCCTGGCCGACGACGGCCGGGGTCAGCACGCGGCTGGTGGAGTCGAGCGGATCGACCGCCGGGTAGATGCCCAGCTCCGAAATCGCGCGATTCAGCGTGGTGGTCGCATCGAGGTGGGCGAAGGAGGCGGCAGGGGCCGGGTCGGTCAGATCGTCCGCCGGCACGTAGATCGCCTGCACCGAGGTGATCGAGCCCTTGGTGGTGGAGGTGATGCGTTCCTGCAGATTGCCCATGTCGGTCGACAGGGTCGGCTGGTAGCCCACGGCGGAAGGGATACGACCCAGCAGCGCGGACACTTCCGAACCGGCCTGAGTGAAGCGGAAGATGTTGTCCACGAAGAACAGCACGTCCTGGCCTTCCTCGTCGCGGAAGTACTCGGCCATGGTCAGGCCGGACAGGGCGACGCGGGCGCGGGCGCCCGGCGGCTCGTTCATCTGGCCGAAGACCAGCGCCACCTTGCTGCCCTCGGACGTGGCATTGCCTTCCGCATCCTTGGCGATGACGCCGGCATCCAGGAATTCATGATACAGATCGTTGCCTTCGCGGGTGCGCTCACCCACGCCGGCAAAGACGGACACGCCGCCATGGCCCTTGGCGATGTTGTTGATCAGTTCCTGGATCAGCACGGTCTTGCCCACACCGGCGCCGCCGAACAGGCCGATCTTGCCGCCGCGCGCATAGGGCGCGAGCAGGTCGATGACCTTGATGCCGGTGACCAGGATGGCCGCGTCGGTCGACTGGTCGACGAACAGCGGAGCCTCCGCATGGATCGGGGCGGTGCGCTCGGCACCGATGGGCCCGCGCTCGTCGATCGGCTCACCGATCACGTTCATGATGCGGCCCAGCGTCTTGGGGCCGACGGGCACGCGGATCTGCGCGCCGGTGTTCATCACGTCCTGCCCGCGGACCAGGCCGTCGGTGCCGTCCATGGCGATGCAGCGCACGGTGCTCTCGCCCAGATGCTGCGCGACTTCCAGCACCAGACGGGTACCGTTGTTATACGTTTCCAGCGCGGAGAGGATCGCGGGCAGCTCGCCGGCGAAGGTCACGTCGACGACGGCGCCGATGACCTGGGCGATCGTGCCCTTCTCGGTGATGTTCGGGTTATAGGCGGGGGCGGTGGCCATGGTGTTCGTCCTTGGTCCTAAATCAGAGCGCTTCCGCGCCGGCAATGATTTCGATGAGTTCGGTGGTGATCGCGGCCTGGCGGCTGCGGTTGTACTGGATGGTCAGCGAATTGATCAGGTCGCCGGCATTGCGCGTGGCGTTGTCCATCGCGGTCATGCTCGCACCCTGTTCGCTGGCCGCATTCTCCAGCAGCGCGCCGAAGATGCGCGTCTTGAGATAGCGGGGCAGCAGCTCGGCCAGGATTTCCTCCTCGCCCGGCTCGTACTCCACCACCGCATCGGCGCTGCCCGCGACGGGCGCGACCGTGGGTGCGGGGACGGGGATGATCTGCTGCACGGTCGGTTCCTGCACCAGGGCAGAACGGAACCGGCTGAAGAACAGATGCGCCACGTCGAACCGGCCGGCCTCGTACATGGCCACCAGCTCGTCCGCGATCCGCTCGGCCTCGGCGAAACCGGGGTTGCGGATCTCGCTCGTGTCGAACTGGGCGGTGATCTGTTCGGGGAAGGCGCGGCGGATCACCGGACGGCCCTTGCGGCCGATCAGGTAGAACTCGACGCTGTTGCCGGCCGCTTCCAGTTCATGCGCCTTCAGCAGGGCGGCACGCACGATGTTGGAGTTGAACGCGCCGGCCAGCCCCTTGTCGCTGTTCGCCACCACCAGCAGGTGGCGGTTGTCGGCACCAGTGCCGCGCATCAGCAGCGGCGCATTGGCCTGCCCCGCCACCTTGCCCGACAGGGAGGCCATGACGCCGGCCAGCCGCTCCGCATAGGCACGCGCGGACTCGGCGGCCGCCTGTGCCTTGCGCAGCTTGGCCGCGGCGACCATCTGCTTGGCCTTGGTGATCTTCCGGGTCGACTTGACCGAGTTGATCCGACCCTTGAGTTCCTTGAGCGATGCCACCGGCCGCTGTCCTTACGCGAACTGGCTGCCGAACGCGTCCAGCGCGCTGACGACCTTGTCCTTCACGTCACCTTCGAACTTCTGCGTGGTGCGGATCTCGGTCAGCACGCCGGCATGTTCGCCGCGCATGAAGGACAGCATCGCCGCCTCATACTCGGTCACGCGATCCACCGGCACCTTATCCAGGTAACCATTGGTGCCCGCGAAGATGGAGACGACCTGCTCCTCGAACGGCATGGGGCTGAACTGCTTCTGCTTCAGCAGCTCGGTCAGGCGCGCACCGCGGTTCAGCAGCTTCTGGGTGGAGGCGTCCAGGTCGGAGCCGAACTGCGCAAAGGCTGCCATTTCGCGATACTGCGCCAGCTCCAGCTTGATGGAGCCCGCCACCTTCTTCATCGCCTTGGTCTGCGCGGCGCCGCCGACGCGGCTGACCGACAGGCCCACATTGATGGCCGGACGGATGCCCTGGTAGAACAGGCCCGTTTCCAGGAAGATCTGGCCGTCGGTGATGGAGATCACGTTGGTCGGGATGTAGGCCGACACGTCACCCGCCTGCGTCTCGATGATCGGCAGCGCGGTCAGCGAACCGCCGCCATTCACGTCGCTCATCTTGGCGGCGCGTTCCAGCAGGCGGCTGTGCAGGTAGAACACGTCACCCGGATAGGCTTCGCGGCCCGGCGGGCGGCGCAGCAGCAGCGACATCTGGCGATAGGCAACGGCCTGCTTGGACAGATCGTCATACACGATCACGGCATGCATGCCGTTGTCGCGGAAGAACTCGCCCATGGCAGCGCCGGTATAGGGTGCCAGGTACTGCAGCGGGGCGGGCTCGCTGGCGGTCGCGGCGACCACGATGGAATATTCCATCGCGCCGTTCTCTTCCAGCTGGCGCACGATCTGCGCCACGGTGGAGCGCTTCTGGCCGACCGCGACATAGATGCAGTACAGCTTCTTGCTCTCGTCCGTGCCGGCGTGGGCGTCCTTCTGGTTGATGAAGGTGTCGATCGCCACGGCGCTCTTGCCGGTCTGACGGTCACCGATGATCAGCTCGCGCTGGCCACGGCCGACCGGCACCAGAGCGTCGATCGCCTTCAGGCCGGTCTGCACGGGCTCGTGCACGGACTGGCGCGGGATGATCCCGGGGGCCTTCGCCTCGACGCGGCGACGCTCGGTCGTCGCGATCGGGCCCTTGCCGTCGATCGGGTTGCCCAGCGCATCGACCACGCGGCCCAGCAGGCCCTTGCCCACGGGCACGTCCACGATGGTGGCGGTGCGGCGCACGCTGTCGCCTTCCTTGATGCCCGCGTCGGACCCGAAGATCACGACACCGACATTGTCGGCTTCCAGGTTCAGGGCCATGCCCTGCAGCCCGTTGTCGAACTCGACCATCTCGCCAGCCTGCACTTCGTCAAGGCCGTGGATACGGGCGATGCCGTCACCTACGGACAGAACGGTGCCGACTTCCGACACCTGCGCATCGGTGCCGAAGCTGGCGATCTGCTCCTTGATGACGCGGGAGATTTCTGCGGCGCGGATTTCCATGCTCTGCCTTTCGTGCGGCGTCTGTTCTTCAGGCCTTCAGCGCCTGGGAGAGGGTGTTGAGACGGGTGCGGATCGAGGAATCGATCCGGCGCGAACCGATGGTGACCACCAGTCCGCCAAGAATATCGGGGTCCACGCGCGAACGCAGCTTCACCGTGCGTCCTTCGCGGGCACGCAGCTTCTGTTCGATCGTGTGGAGCTGACCTTCGTCCAGCGCATGGGCGCTGACGACTTCCGCCGTCACTTCGCCCCGCTGCGCCGCGGCGATGCTGCCGAAGGCGCGGATGATCTCGGGCAGCTTGTCGATCCGGCGGTTCTGCGCCAGCGTGCCCAGGAAGCCGGCGGTCAGGCCGGAGATTTCCAGCGTCTCGCCGATCTCGTCGAACACGCGGCCGATCGCCTCCCGGCTGATCTGCGGGTTGCGGATCAGGGCGCGCAGCTCCGCGCTTTCGACAAGGGCGGCGGACAGCCGCTCCAGATCGCCTTCGACCTGGGTGACGGTGCCTGATTCAGACGCCAGGTCGAACAGGGCGGAAGCGTAGCGGCCTGCCAGACTGGCCTTGATACCGGCGGATAGCTCCACGGCGGAATGGTCCTCTCGAGACGGACAAAGGTGTTTGCACGGACCTGCCTGTTGAAGGATCGCTGAATCAGCCCCCCGGCAGAAGTTGCCGGGCGCCTAGCATTCACATGGCCAGCTTGCAACCGGACTGCCACATGGATGCTGGCCTATCGCGCGCTTTCGTTCCTGCTGCAGGAATAGGCCAGCCGCTCGTTCGGCTGCGGTGGCAGCATGGCCAGGATCGCCTGCTGCCCCTGCGCCAGGGCTGTACCGGCAGCCGGCCCGCCACCGCATTGGGGCGGGGAATAGGTGCCGCGTGCCTCGCGCACCTCGGCGCGGGCGTCGCGGCCCAGCAGATAGCGGTCGACGCGGTACTCGCCCTTTGCCGGATCGAAGCGGTTGATCGTGACGGCCGCCTCGTCCTCCGGCACCAGGATGCGCGTCCAATGGCCGCCGGTCAGCGCATATTGCGTGCGGCCGTTGACGCACCCATCCGCCGACCAGTCGATCGTGACGTCGGCGGCCGCGTCACCCACCACGCGGCTGCGGCTCTCGTCCAGCACGCAGACATAGTTGCCCGCCTGAGAGCCGCCATCATTCCCTGTGCCCGTCTCCGCCTGCCGTTCGGCCAGCAACCTGTCGGCCAGCCGGCCCTCGACCTGGCCGAAGCCGGGCCGCGACGCCCACGCCCCGCCGGCGCCCAGCAGCGCAAGGCCCGCCACCGCAAACGCGATGCGCGGCCCCCTGGCGGTGTCGCCCTCCTTGGGGAATTCGTACAGGAACATTCCGTACAGCGCCGCTGCGAAGCCCGCGATCAGCAGCAGGAAGGTGGCGGCCATGCCGTTCTCCCGCTCGGCGATGATCTCGAACTCGATCGCCTGCCGCGCATCGGCCTGCCGCCGCGCGGTGGAGGCTGCATCCGCCGCGGCCTGCCGGGCCGCGTCCTGCGCCGCGCGCTCGGCCCGGCTGGCTTCCGCCGCCTCCAGATCGGCCAGGCTGCGGCACGGGGAGGCGTTGACCCGCGGGACCACGCTATTGGCGGTCAGGAAAGGCAGCAGCTCGCGCGTGGAAACCGCGAAGAAGAACTCCGCATCCGCGCTGCCGCTTTCCGCACCGAAGCTGTTGACGCCCACCACCCGGCCGCATTCGTCCAGCAGTGGGCCGCCGCTGTTGCCGCGCGCGATGGGCGCGGTGTGCAGCAGCGTGTCGAAGTCGCGCGACGGACGCCGGCCGCTCAGGAAGCCGGAGCTCTTCACCGGCGGCACGGCGCGGAACAGGTCGCCGGCCGACAGGCCCTGCGCCCGGTCGACATTCATGGGGTAGCCGACCGCGATGACAGCGCCGGCCTCGACCGACGGATTGCCGCTGATCGTCAGCGGCGGCAGCGCCATGGGCGAGGTGGTCGCCAGCAAGGCAAGATCGTTGCGGTCCGACAGGGTGACCAGCCGGGCATAGATCGCATCGCCGCCATCCGACGGCACGATCCCGATCGCCAAGGACGGATCCGCCACCGCCTGCCGCACCACATGGGCGTTCGTCACCACCCGCTCCGGCGCGACGGCGAAGCCGCTGCCATGCGACAGGGGCGTGACCTGCCCGTCGCGTCGGTCGATGATCACCACGCGCACCACGCCGCGCGCCGCCGCGGCGATGTCCGCCGGCTCCGCGCGCGACGGTGCCGGCAAGGCGATCAGCAGCAGCAGCGCTGACAGGAGAAGGCGGAACAGGGTCGTGGCCATGACGGCCCGTCCCTTGCCGCCCCACCGGTTTGAACGCAAGGCGCGGGATGCGCTGCGGGTGCGCTCTTGCCAGGAAGGCCGGTGATAGGAGACAACGCGCCATGACCCACCCGCCGATCGACGAGGACGCTGCCTGGGCCGCGGTGCTGCGGCGCGACGCCGGCCAGGATGGCCAGTTCGTCACCGGGGTGTTGTCCACCGGCATCTATTGCCGCCCGTCCTGCGCGGCCCGCCATCCGCGACGGGGAAATGTGCGCTTCTTCGCCGATGGCGCGGCAGCGCGGGTCGCTGGCCTGCGTGCCTGCCGCCGCTGCCGGCCGGACGACCAGGCGCGCGACGTGGCGGCGGTGGAACAGGCCGCAGCGCTGATCCGCGCCGCCGATCGGGCACTGACTCTGACCGAACTCGCCGGGCAGACCGGCTACTCGCCGGCCCATCTCCAGCGCATCTTCACCCGCGCTACCGGCCTGTCGCCCGCCGCCTATGCCCGCGCACTGCGCCGCGAACGTGCGCAAAGTGCGCTGAGCGAAGCGGGAGCGGTGACGCCGGCCATCTACGATGCCGGGTTCGAAAGCCCCAGCCGGTTCTATGCCGCAATGGACGGGCGGCTGGGCATGACCCCGTCCGCATGGGCGCGGGGCGGGGCGGGGGTGCGGATCGAATGGGCCCTCGTTCCCACCAGCCTGGGCACCATGCTGGTTGCCGCCACCGACAAGGGCGTGTGCCGCCTGTCCTTCGCCGAAGGGGTGGAAGACCTTGCCCGCCGTTTCCCTCGTGCCGAACTGGCTGAGGGCGGCATGGCCTTTCGCGCCCTGCTGGATCAGGTGGTCGCCGCGGTGGAGCAGCCGGGCAGGGCCGGACCGGCGATCCCGCTCGATGTGCGCGGCACCGCCTTTCAGGAACGGATCTGGGCGGAACTGCAGCGCATTCCGGCGGGGGAAACACGCTCCTACGCGCAGCTTGCCGCCGCGGCCGGCCGCCCCGCTGCCGTGCGGGCGGCGGGCAGCGCCAACGGAGCCAACCCCGTGGCGGTGCTGATCCCCTGCCACCGGGTGGTGCGCAGTGGCGGGGCACTGGGCGGCTATGCCTACGGGCCGCAGATCAAGGGCGAACTGCTGCGGCGGGAACGGGCGGGCGAAGGGCAGGGCTGATGCAGGCGAGCAGATGCAACGATTTGTAACTTGATCCGGTCTCTCCGCCCACCAAGGTTGACCGGAAGCCAAAAGGCCCAACCGCTCACGGCCGCAAAGGCCGGGGCATCGCAGGAGAACGTAGATGACTGGTATGCTGGCTGCCGCTGGGCTGATGCTCGGCGCCATTGTCGTAACCCCGCACCTTCCGCTGGAGCACCGCACCCAGGTGCAGCACGCCAGCGGCACGGTGGATGCCGAATATCGCGGTACGGTCACCCTTGCCGCGCGCCAGGTCGGCACGCCCGCGCCGGGTGGCCGCGCCTCCACCCTGCGCTGTGAATGGACCGCTGGTCTCGCCGTGGAACGGGAGGCGCGCCATGCCAATGGCGGATTGCTGTCGCGCACGATCGACGATGCGGAAGGCCTGACACTGAGCCGGGCGGGCTGGTGCAATTCGCATCGCACCGACGTCGCGCAGCACTTTGCCGAACGCTCTGACGAGCTGCACCGGCAATTGCTGGCGGTGGCGGAAGCCGATCGTGACGTGCTGGTCTCGCAGGTGGAGCGGCAGCTTGCTATGACCGCTGGATGAGACAACCGCCTTTCTGCCGAACGATTGCCATCCTCGCCGCCGTGCTGTGCCCCGGCACGGCGGCGATAGCCCAGTCCATTGCCCCGGTATCCCTGCGCCCCGCGTTCGAGATCGCCACGGAGGAGAACCGCCGCGGCGTCAGCTGGAGCGAGGGCCGCGCCGCCATCTCCGCCGACTTCGCGCTGGAAGCCGGCGCACTGGGCGCAACCGCTCGCCTCGTGACCCTGCGCGATGCCGGCCTGCATGGCGAGGCCGACACGGTGATCGACCTGGGCCTGTCCGCGACGCAGGATGTGGGGCCGTTTGCCGTCACTGGGCAGGGCATCGTGCACCTGTTCACCGGCGCCTTCGGCAAGCAGGACTATGCCGAAGCGGGCGTCACCGCCGCATACACGCTCGGCCCCGTGCGTGTGAGCGGCGGCGGCTTCTATGCGCCCGAACAGAGCGCGATCGGCGGCAGCAATCTGTACCTGTTCGCCGGGGCCGATGCCGGCATCCCCGCCACGCCGCTGACGCTGTATGGCCATGTCGGGCGGTCTTCCGGCGATGTGGACGACACTCTGCGCGCCAACCGGCTGCGCCCCGGTGGCCGCTATAGCGACTGGCGCGTCGGGGTGGATCATGTGACCGGGCCGCTGGCCGTGTCGCTGGAATATGTCGGCACCGACATCCCCGACGAAGCGGCGCGCGGTGACCATGACGACCGGCTGGTCGCCCGCGCACGGTTCAGCTTCTAAGCGACCGGACTGTCCCCGGTCATCCGCCAAAGCGGAACGACCGGTGGACATCCGGCGCGCACGCATTACATACTGATTGTTATGGAAAAAACCGCAACCAGGGGGCGTCCGCGCGAATTCGACACTGACGAGGCGCTCGCCGCCGCGTTGCAGGTGTTCTGGAGCAAGGGCTACGACGCCGCTTCGCTGACCGATCTGACGGAGGCGATGGGGATTACCCGCCCCAGCCTGTATGCCGCCTTCGGCAACAAGGAAGCCCTCTTCAAGCAGGCGCTCGACCTCTACGAATCGGAAAAGCTGGCCTACGTCCAGAGCGCGCTGGATGCGCCTACCGCGCGCACCGTGGCCGAACGCCTGCTGTTCGGAAATATCGCCAACATCACCAGCGACTGTCCCGGTTGCCTGGGGGTGATCGCCAGCATGACCTGCAATGGCGACCAGTCCTCCATCCGAGAACATGTGCAGCAGCGCGCCGAAACGTCGCGTCAGGCGATCATGGCGCGCATGCAGCGGGCGATCGACGATGGCGACTTCAACGTGGCCGTGGAGGCGGAGGCGATCACCCGGTATCTGTCGGCCGTGTTCCAGGGCATCGCGGTGCAGGCCGGGCAGGGCGTCCCGCGCGAGGAGCTGCAGAAGATCGCAGAGGCCACCTTGGCCTTGTGGCCCGGGCGATGATCGGGCTGCCCATCTAATAATATCGGTCGGTACAAAAAGGCTCTTGCGTCTGTACGGCACATTACATACTTAGCGGTATAGAACGGCTCGGCGCCCGAAGCGTCCGGGTATTCGCCGCTGCTGTATGTTTTTCGAAAGTGCTGCCCCCGATCCATCCGTCAGCCTCCCGGCTTTCGGCGGCGCGGGCCTGCGCCCGCTATCCGCGAGAGAGCCATGACCGACATGACCCCCATCCCGATCAGCGACCTTCCGGCTGATATCGCCCCGCGCCCGGTGCCCCGCCGGCCCCGTGCCCGCATGCTGGGCTGGGCCGCCACGATCCTGACCGTTCTGGCGCTGGCCTGGTGGCTGCTGAGCGGGCGCGAGGCGCCGGCCGCCGTCCCGCTGGAGCCGGTGGTGACGGTCGCCACCCCGCTGAAGCGGCAGGTCACCTTGTGGGACGATTATATCGGCCGCTTCGAACCCAGTCGCAGCGTCGAGCTGCGCCCGCGCGTTTCCGGCCAGGTCACCGCCGTGCACTTCACGGATGGCCAGTTCGTCAATGCCGGCCAGCCGCTCTTCACCATCGATCCGCGCCCGTATCGCGCCGCCCTTGCCGAAGCGGAGGCGGGCGTCGCCACCACTCGCAGCGATCTTGCTCTGGCGGAGGCGGACTTCGCCCGCGCGCAGCGCCTGGTCGAGGATGATGCCGTGTCCCGCAGCGAGCTGGACGCCCTGCGCGCCCGCGTCACCGCCACCCGTGCCGCGGTGGAGGGCGCCCGCGCCCGCGTCCGCAGCCGGGCGCTGGATGTCGAGTTCACGGTGGTGCGCGCACCGATCGCCGGCCGCATCTCCGACCGGCGGATCGACCCGGGCAATATGGTCGCCGCGGGCGACGGCGCCGGTGCTACACTGCTGACCACGATCAACGCGACCGATCCGCTCTACTTCACCTTCGACGGCTCGGAAGGCTCCTTCCTGAAAGGCCGCCGTGATGGGCTCGCCAATGGCGCATCGGTCGAGATCCGGCTGCAGGACGAGGCGGAGTTCACTCGCCACGGCACGCTGGACTTCACCGACAATGGCCTGGATCCGCGATCCGGCACCATCCGCGCCCGTGCAGTGGTTCGCAATCCGGACAACTTCCTGGCGCCCGGCATGTTCGGCAACATGCGCATGGCCAGCGGCGGGGCGGTCGACGCCCTGCTGGTGCCCGACACCGCCGTGCAGACGGACCAGACGCGCAAGCTGCTGCTGGTGGTCGGCCAGGACGGTACCGTCGCATCGAAGCCGGTCGAACTCGGTCCGATCGTGGACGGCCTGCGCGTGGTGCGCAGCGGCCTGGCGCCCGGCGACCGGGTGGTGATCGACGGCACGCAGATGGCGATCCCCGGCGGCAAGGTCACGACCCGGCCCGGCCGGATCGCAGCCGGCGCCAGCCTCGCCGCCAACTGACCGCCCGCGCGCCCTTTCTCTATTCAGGAGCGCTCCATGCGCCTGTCACGCTTCTTCATCGACCGGCCGATCTTTGCCGTCGTCGTCGCAGTCATCATCACGCTGGTGGGTGCCATCAGCTACTTCTTCCTGCCGGTCAGCCAGTATCCGGAGGTCGTGCCCCCCACCGTGCAGGTGACCGCGACCTATCCCGGCGCCTCGGCCGAAACGGTGGCGGAAACCGTCGCCAATCCGATCGAGCAGGAGATCAACGGCGTCGACGGCATGCTGTACCTGTCCAGCGAATCGACCGGCGACGGGCGGGTGACGATCACCGTCACCTTCCAGCAGGGCACGGACCTGGACGAGGCGCAGGTGCTGGTGCAGAACCGCGTCGCCATCGCCACCCCGCGCCTGCCGGCCGAGGTGCAGCGGCTGGGCATCGTGACCCGCAAGACAACGCCCGACTTCCTGCTGCTGGTGAACCTGGTTTCGCCCGACGGTTCGCTCGACCGCGAATACATGTCCAATTACGCGCAGACGCGCATCCGTGACCGGCTCGCCCGGATCGAGGGCGTCGGCGACGTGCAGCTGTTCGGCCAGCGCGAACTGGCGATGCGGGTGTGGATCGATCCCGGCCGTGCCGCGGCGCTGGACCTGGCGGCGGGTGACATCGTCGATGCCCTGCGCGCGCAGAACGTGCAGGTCGCCGCCGGCCAGATCGGCCAGTCGCCCAGCCCAGATAGCGCGTTCCAGCTGAATGTGGAGACGCAGGGGCGCTTCACCGACCCCGCGCAGTTCGGCAATGTGGTGATCCGCACGGATGCCGAGGGGCGCCAGGTTCGCGTGCGCGATGTTGCGCGGGTGGAGATCGGCGCACAGGATTACAGCACCAGCGCCTATCTGGGCAGCGACGACTCCGTCATCATCCCCGTGCTGCAGCAGCCGGGCAGCAATGCCCTGGCCAGCGCGGACCAGGTGCTGTCCGAAATGGAGGCGCTCGCCGCCGACTTCCCGCCGGGACTGGAATACCGCGTCGTCTACAACCCCACGGAGTTCATCCAGGGATCGGTCGACGCCGTGGTCCACACGCTGATCGAGGCGGTGGTGCTGGTGGTGCTGGTGATCATCGTGTTCCTGCAGAAATGGCGCGCCAGCCTGATCCCGGTGCTGGCGATCCCGGTCAGCCTCGTGGGCACCTTCGCGGTGCTGGCGATGCTGGGCTATTCGCTGAACAACCTGTCGCTGTTCGGGCTGGTGCTGGCGATCGGCATCGTGGTCGATGACGCGATCGTGGTGGTGGAGAATGTGGAACGCAACCTGGCCGAAGGCATGTCCCCGCTGGAGGCGGCGCGCCGGTCCATGGACGAGGTCGGCGCCGCGCTGATCGCCATCGTGCTGGTGTTGTGCGCGGTGTTCGTGCCGACGCTGTTCATCGGCGGCCTGTCCGGCGCGTTCTACCAGCAGTTCGCCGTGACCATTTCGGCCGCGACCGTCATCTCGCTGGTCGTGTCGCTGACCCTGTCACCGGCATTGTCCGCCCTGCTGCTGCGCCCTCACAAGCATCTGCCGGCCAGTGCGCCGCGCTGGCGGCAGGTGATCGAGCGCGCCGGCGATGGCTTCAACAACAGCTTCGACCGTTTCAGCGCCGCCTATGGCCGCTGGACGGCGCGGCTGGTGGCGATGCCCCGGCGGGTGATGGCGACCTATGTCGTGCTGATCGGGCTGACCGGCTTCGCCCTGTCGGCCACCCCCACCGGCTTCGTGCCGCAGCAGGACCAGGGCTACTTCCTGACCGTCATCCAGTTGCCGCCCGGCTCCGCCACCAGCCGCACCGATGCGATGATGAAGGACATCGCCGGGCGCATGCTGAAGATCCCCGGCATCAGCAACACCGTCATGCTGTCCGGCTTCGACGGCACGTCCGAAACACAAAGCGCCAGCTCCGCCGCCGCCTACTGGGTGCTGGACGATTTCGCCGAACGCGCCGCCAAGGGGCAGACTGTGGATGCGCTGATGGGCGAGGCGATGAAGGCCACCGCCGACATCCGCGGCGCCCGGCTGATGGTGGTCAAGCCGCCGATCATCCGCGGCATCGGTTCCGCCGGCGGCTTCCGCATGATGGTGCAGGACCGCAACGGCACGGGCTATCGCGAGCTGGAGAAGATGGCCAATGCCGTGATCGCCCAGGCCAACCAGCAGGAGGGGATGGCCGGCGTCTACACCTTCTTCAACACCGCCACTCCGCGCGTGCGCGCCGATATCGACCGTGACAAGGCGCAGATCCTGGGCGTGTCGCCGGCGCGGGTGTTCGAGACGCTGTCAGTCTATCTCGGATCGTCCTTCGTGAACGACTTCAACCTGCTGGGCCGCACCTTCCGTGTCACCGCACAGGCCGATGCCCCGTTCCGCGACAATGCCAGCGATGTCGCCAATCTGCAGACCCGCAGCGACAATGGCGCCATGGTGCCGCTGGGCTCCGTCGCCACGCTGAGCGACACGACCGGGCCGTATCGCGTGACGCGCTACAATCTGGCGCCGGCCGTGGCGGTGGATGGCGACACCGCGCCCGGTTTCTCCTCCGGCCAGTCGCTCGGCACCATGGAAGGGGTGGCCAACACGGCGCTGACCAGTGGGTACGACTTCGAATGGACCGGCATCGCCTACCAGCAGCGCTTCGCCGGCAACACGGCGGTGGTGGTCTTCGTCCTCGCCGTGCTGCTCGTCTTCCTGGTGTTGGCCGCGCAGTATGAAAGCCTGGTCATGCCGCTGGCGATCATCCTGATCGTGCCGATGTGCCTGTTGGCGGCGATGATCGGCATCAACCTGCGCGGCATGGACAACAATGTGCTGACACAGATCGGGCTGGTCGTGCTGATCGCGCTGGCGGCGAAGAACGCGATCCTGATCGTGGAGTTCGCCCGCCAGGGGGAGGATCACGGCCTGACCCCCGTGCAGGCCGCGGTGGAGGCGGCGATCACCCGCCTGCGCCCGATCCTGATGACCAGCTTCGCCTTCATCCTGGGCTCCGTGCCGCTGGTGATCGCGACGGGCGCGGGCGCGGAGCTGCGGCAGGCGCTGGGGACGGCGGTGTGCTTCGGCATGCTGGGCGTCACCGGCTTCGGCCTGGTCTTCACCCCGACCTTCTATGTCGTGTGCCGCGCGCTGGGCGACCGCCTCGCCACCATGCGCCGCCCCCGTGGCAGCAGCCATGTGCTGCAGCCCGCAGAATAGGTGCCTGTCATGAACCCCCGCAACACCACTTTTTCCCTGATCACTGCGCTGGCCCTGTCGGGCTGCGCGGTGGGGCCGGACTTCGTCGCACCAACCCCCCGCCCTGCGGAGTCCGGCCCATTCCTTTCCGCCGCCAACCCGGCCTTCACGCCCACGCCGCTGCCGGCGGACTGGTGGCGGATGTATGACGATCCGGTGCTGGACGGGCTGGTGGCCGATGCGCAGGCGGCGAACACCGACCTGCGGCAGGCAGTCGCCCGCATCGCCCGTGCCCGTGCTGCCCTGCGCGGCGCGGGCGCCGACCGCCTGCCATCGACGCAGATCGGCGCCAGCGGCACCTACAACCGGGTGCCCGAGATCCAGACCATTCCCGGCCTGGATCGGGAGCGGTGGTCGGTCGATGCCGGGCTTGACGTCGCTTACGAGGTGGACCTGTTCGGCCGCGTCAGCCGCGGAGTGGAGGCGGCCCGTGCCGACCTTGCGGCCGCGGATGCCGATGCCGATGCTGTGCGGGTGATGGTCGTGGCCGAGACGACCCGCGCCTATGCCGATGCTGCCGGCACCGCCGCGCGGATCGCCGTGGCGCGCGACATCGTCGATCTGCTCGACCAGTCGCTTGGCCTCACGCAGCGCCGCTATGACGAGGGGTTCGAGACCGGCCTGGCCGTCGCCCGCATCGCCACCCTGCGCGAACAGCGCGCGGCGGAGATCCCGGCGCTGGAGGCGATCCGCGCCGGCGCGCTGTTTCGCCTCGCCACCCTGACCGGCCGCGCACCCGCCGAACTGCCGCCCATTGCCGGCGAACGGTCGATGGTGCTGGAGATCACGCAGGCCCTGCCGGTGGGCGACGGCGCGCAACTCCTCGCCCGCCGGCCCGACATCCGCGCGGCGGAACGCCGGCTGGCGGCCGACACCGCCCGCATCGGCGTCGCCACGGCGGACCTGTATCCGCGCATCGCGCTGGGCGCGCAGATTGGCTCGACCGGGCCGGATATCGGCGACATCTTCACCGGCGGTCCCTTGCGCTGGCTGCTCGGCCCGCTGCTCAGCTGGTCCTTCCCCAACAACGAGGCGATCCGCGCCGGGATCGACGCGGCGGAGGCGGGCACGCAGGAACGGCTTGCCGCGTTCGACGGCACGGTGCTGACTGCGCTGCAGGAGACGGAGACCGCGCTGGCCAATTATGCCGGCGCGATCGACCGCCGCCGCGCGCTGCAGCAGGCGACGGCGCAGGCAGAGCGTGCCGCCACCATCGTGCGGGCGCAGCAGCGGGAAGGGCGGATCAACTCGCTCGACCGGCTGGATGCCGAACGCACCCTGGCGGAAACCCGCGCCAGCCTCGCGGCGCAGGATGCGCTGGTCTCCACCGCGCAGATCGACCTGTTTCGCGCGCTCGGCGGCGGCTGGTCAGCCACATAGGGGCGGAGCGAAAGCTTGCATCCGGCTCCGTCCGGGTGCCAAGTGCAGGCCATGCAACCACATATCCGCGCAATGATCGCCGCCGCCACCTTCGCTTCGATCACCGGCAAGAAGGTGGCGGGCGTCCATGATCACACGGCGGCGCAGGACCTGCGCATCGCGGCCGAGTGCCGCGGCGACCAGCTGCAAGGCTTCGACGGCGACCGCGGCGTCAAGTTCGGCGGCACCTTGCCCGAGATCTACGACGAGGGCGAGAAGACCTTCGTGTCGGTCGAGCGCGAGGGCGACAGGGTCAAGGGCTACGACCGGCAGTCATCCACCTTCTGCACCGCGCAGGTGGCGGACGGTCTGGTGCAGGTCTACGATCATGGGCAGGGCGCATGGTTCGCCTATGACATGCAGGACCCGCAATCGGATCGCAGCTACCACCGTGCGGCCGGCTGACGATCGGCCTGGTGCCATCAGGGCACTTTCATTGGCGGCGGCGTTAATGGGCTAGAGACGCGGACGCGCAGCCCGTTTATGCGGTGGCGATCGGCGACTATCGGCTTTTCCGTGATCGAGCTTGCTCCAGCTCGCGAACAGCACTGTCGGCCCGATCACGGACAAGAGACGAAAGTGCTGCAATCATGACCTTCCTGGATCAGCGGGTACCCACCGGCAACAAGGGCCTGGATCAGGTGCTGCGCGGCGGGCTGCCCGCCAACCGGCTGTTCCTGCTCGAAGGAATGCCCGGCTCGGGCAAGACCACTCTGGCGCTGGAATTCCTGCTGGACGGCGTCGCGAAGGGCGAGCCGGTCCTGTACATCACCTTGTCGGAAACGAGCGAGGAGCTGCACCTCGTCGCCGCCTCGCACGGCTGGTCGCTGGACGGGATTTACCTGTTCGAGCTGGCTTCGGTGGAGGAAGTGCTGGGCGCCGGGCGCGATCAGTCGATCCTGCACAGCTGGGAGATGGA
Organism: Croceibacterium ferulae; assembly: GCF_003660445.1. Lineage (GTDB taxonomy): Bacteria > Pseudomonadota > Alphaproteobacteria > Sphingomonadales > Sphingomonadaceae > Croceibacterium > Croceibacterium ferulae. Next base: position 108,501 of record NZ_QZVQ01000004.1, read on the forward strand.
GCTCGGCAGCACCATCCAGCTGATCCGGGACCAGGTCGACCGGGTGAAGCCCAAACGGGTGGTGTTCGACAGCCTGTCAGAAATGCGGCTGCTGGCGCAGGATCCGCTGCGATATCGCCGCCAGCTGCTGCTCCTGAAGCAGTTCTTCGCCGGGCTCGACACCACGGTTCTGCTGGTGGACGACATGAGCGGCGGCACCGGCGCGCGTGACAATCACCTTCACAGCCTCTGCCACGGCGTCGTCACGCTGGAGCGGCTGACGCTGGAATTCGGCCCCGCGCGGCGGCGCATGCAGGTGCAGAAGATGCGTGGCGTGGACTTCGTCGCCGGCTATCACGACATGATCGTCCGCAAAGGCGGCGTGGATATCTTTCCGCGCCTGGTCGCCTCGGAACACCACACCCCTTTCATCGGGGAAGCAGTGCCCAGCGGGATCGCCGCCTTCGACCAGATGCTGAGCGGCGGCCCGGCGCGCGGCACGTCGGCGCTGATCACCGGGCCCGCGGGCACGGGCAAGACCACGCTGGCGCTGCAATATATCGCCGCCGCCTGCCGCCGCGGCGAACGCTGCGTGATCTACGAATTCGATGAGCGGATCGGCACGCTGATCAGCCGCGCGGCGGATTTCGGTCTCGACCTGCGGGAACATATGGCCTCCGGAACCCTGTCGATCCGGCAGATCGAGCCGGCCGAGATCGCACCTGGCCAGTTCACCGCGATGGTGCGGGCCGAGGTCGAGGATCACAATTGTCGGATCGTGCTGATCGACAGTCTCAACGGCTATGTCTCGGCCATGCCGCAGGAAAAGGAACTGATCCTGCAGCTGCACGAACTGCAATCCTACCTGAACCAGGCGGGCGTGCTGACGCTGCTGATCAATCCGCAGCAGGGCTTCTTCGGGACCATGCAGACGCACGGCCTGAACGTGTCCTACATCGCCGACATCGTGATCCTGCTGCGCTTCTTCGAAAGCGAGGGGCGGATCCGCAAGGCGATCTCCATCGTCAAGAACCGCAGCGGCCCGCACGAGGACGCCATTCGCGAGCTGCGCCTTGATGCGCAGGGCCTGCGTGTCGGGGAGCCGCTGTCCGATTTCCGGGGCGTGCTGACCGGCACGCCCGAATATGCCGGATCGCGGGCGCCGTTGATGGAAGACCGCGGCTAGGTGCACAGAACCGCACCTGAAGGCCGCCGCATCCTGGTCAGCGCGCCTTATGGCAGCGATGCGCCAAGTCTGCAGCGCGTGCTGGCCGGCCAGGGATATGACGTCGCGATCTGCCCGTCGCTGCACAACATTGCCGTAGCGGTCGGGGATGAGGTCGGCGTCGTGCTGCTGACTGAGGAAGCGCTGTCGGGCGATCTCGGCGAGCTGCAGCTGGCGCTGGAACGGCAGCCATCATGGTCCGACATACCCTTCGTGCTGCTGGCCGGGCGCCAGGCGGGGCGGGCGGCATCGACCGAGGCGATCCGGCGACGGCTGCCGGACAATGCGCTCAACGTGGTCCTGCTCGAACGCCCGCTCAGCAGCGAATCGCTGTTCAGCGCGGTGGCGGCCACAATGCGCGCGCGCCAGAAGCAGTTCGAGATCCGCGACCAGCTCGCCCGGCTGGATACCGAAAGCACGCGGCTGGTGACCTTGCTGGATGCGCTGCCGGTGGGCGTCGCCTTCGTGAACCCGGATGGCACCACCGCCTTGTCCAATCCGGAATTCCGCCGCTTCCTGCCGGGCGGGGAAGTGCCTTCGCAAGCGGCCGAGGTGGCAGCGGAATGGGAAGGCTACGAGCCGGACGGCACCCGCATCGCCCCCGACCACTTCGTGACGGCGCGGGCGCTCCGGGGCGAGTTGGTGCGGGGGGTGGAATTCCGCCACCATCCGCCCGGCGGCACGCCGGTGTGGACCAGGGTCAGCGGCATTCCGCTGACGGATGGCGAACGGGTGACCGGGTCGATCTCCGTCATTGTCGACATAGACGAACAGAAGCGCGGCCAGGTGGCGCTGGTGGCCGCCGCCGAACAGCTGGAACGGCAGGTGGCGGAACGGACCGAGGCCCTGACAGAGGCGCTGGCCCGGCTGCAGGCGGAGGGCGAGGAGCGGGAGCGGGCCGAGGCTGCATTGCGGCAGGCGCAGAAGATGGAGGCGGTGGGCCAGCTGACCGGCGGCATCGCGCACGATTTCAACAATATGCTGACCGGCGTGATCGGTGCGATCGACATCATGAAGCGCCGGATCGCGTCCGGGCGACTGGATGGGCTCGACCGGTTCATGGATGCGGCCAGCATTTCGGCACAGCGCGCCGCCAGTCTGACAGCACGGTTGCTGGCATTTTCGCGCCGGCAATCGCTCGACAGCCGGCCGACCGACGTGAACGCGCTGATCGCCTCGCTGGAAGACCTGCTGCGCCGGACCATGAGCGAGCAGATCGCGGTCGCGATCGTACCGGGGCCGCAGGTGCCGCCGGCCCTGGTGGATCCCAACCAGCTGGAAAACGCGATCCTGAACCTGGCCATCAACGCCCGCGACGCCATGCCGGACGGGGGTGCGCTCACCGTCGAGACCAGTCTGGTCGCATTGGACGAGGAGCAGTGCGCCCGATGGCCCGGCGTGGCGGCCGGCCGCTATGTGGTCATGGCCGTGTCCGACAGCGGCGTTGGCATGGATGCGGCCACGCTGGACAAGGTGTTCGACCCCTTCTTCACCACCAAGCCGATCGGGCAGGGCACCGGACTCGGCCTGTCGATGGTCTATGGCTTTGCCAAGCAGTCCCGCGGCCAGGTGCGGATCCACTCCGCGCCCGGCACCGGCACCACGGTGAAGATCTTCCTGCCGGTGGCGGAAGGGGACATCCTGCACCAGGACAGCAACGCGACGCCCGATCATCGCGGTGACGGCGAGACGGTGCTGCTGGTGGAGGATGATCCATCGGTACGCCTGCTGGTGCGCGAGGTGTTGAGCGAACTCGGCTACACCGCGCTGGAAGCCGCCGAGGCGCAGTCCGCCCTTCAGCTGCTACGCGGCGGCAACACCATCGACCTGATGATCACCGATGTCGGCCTGCCGGGCATGAACGGCCGCCAGCTGGCGGAGATTGCGCGCCAGCACCTGCCGCACCTGCCGGTCCTGTTCGTCACCGGCTATGCCGAAAACGCGACGGAGCGATCCGGCTTCCTGGGCCCGAACATGCAGATGATCACCAAGCCGTTCCAGATCGAGCACCTGTCATCCAAGATCAAGGAGATGCTGGGCTGACACGCTTTTGCTGACCTATTCGCCGAACGGGTAGGTCTCCGGCATGCCGCGATGGTGCTCGGGGCCGAGCGGGGTCACCGCCCGCGTCTCGTCGAACCAGACCCAGGCATCCAGCTGATCCGGCAGCACGGCCTCGCTGTAGTGACTCCATCGCTCCGTCTCCGGGCGGTAGATCACGCCAATGAACCGCTCCAGCCGCTGCTCGCACAAGGCCCGGCGCAGCGCCGGATGGCGGCCCGGCGCCAGGTCGAGGAGGAAGCGGTCCACTCCGCTGTCATGGCATAGCCGTTCGTAGGAATCGCTGCGTGACGGCACCACGCGCTTCACCTCCATGTCGCCGTCCCAGTCGGTGGCGGCGGCGACCGTGCCGGTATGGGTGCCGAAGCCGATCAGCGCCGCATCCCCGCCGAACGCCTCGCGTGCCAGCTGCCCGATGTTCAGCTCGCCCCGCGTCTGGCCCATGTCGGTGGCGCGGGCATCGCCGATATGGCTGTTATGCGCCCAGACGATCGCCCTGGCATCCGGCCCCTTGGCGTCCAGCAGGTGACGCAGCGTTTCGAACATGTGCGTATCGCGCAGGTTCCAGCTTTCCGCCCCGCCATGATACATAATCCGGTAGTACCGCTCTGCCGAGGCGACCAGCCGGGCATTCTGGGCCGCGTCCAGGAAGTCGTCGCCATCCTCCGCGGCATAGTTCAGCCGTCTGTCCAGCAGCTCCCGGCACTGGTCGATCACCGCTGCCTCGCATGCGGCGTAGCCCCGGCTGAGCGATGCGCGCCCGTAGGTGGCCGGATCGTTCTGCCACGGCGTCAGGCAGCCATAGCGTTCGCGGGCGACCACCGCCGCTTCCGGATCGACCCGATCCAGATAGTCCAGCACCGCGCCGATCGAGCCCGACATGTTGTAGATGTCGAGCCCGTAGAACCCGGCCCGCTGCTCCGCCGCCAGACCGGCATTGTGCTCGCGCAGCCAGCCGATGAAGGCCTGCACGTCGGTGTTGCGCCACATCCAGCCGGGAAAGCGCTGGAACGGAGGTTCCTCCTGCCGCCGCCGTGGACGGTGGCGGACGAAGCGGTCCACCGCCTCCGCATCGGGCCAGTCCGCCTCCACCGCCACGATCGTGAAGCCGTGATGCGCGACCAGATGGCGGGTGATCGCCGCGCGCGCCTGGTAGAACTCGCTGGTGCCATGGCTCGCCTCTCCCAGCAGCACGACCCGCTTGTCGGCATACCGGTCGAATAGCCTCCCGAAAGCGCGATCGTCGAAGGTGGGCAGCGGTTCGGCGGCATCGGCGATCATCTCCGGAACCGTGCGGCCGCGCGATGCGCCAGGCTTGTGATTGGTGGCCGCGCGGCTGCCATCCTCCGGCCAGCCTTCCTGCCCGATCAGCGGCACGAAACGGACCGGGGCCAGGGTCTCCTCGTCGAAATCGTCCTCTATCCGCGTGATCTTGCACAAGGTCTGCCCGTCCGTGTCTCCGACCGGCATGACCAGCCGCCCGCCCGGGGCAAGCTGGTCCTTCAGCGCCTGCGGCACGTCGGGCCCAGCCGCCGCCACCAGGATCACGTCGAACGGCGCATCATCCGGCGCGCCGCGCGTGCCGTCGCCCAGCCGCACCTCCACATTGGCATAGCCCAGCGCCGCCAGCCGCTCGCGCGCCAGTTCGGCCAGTTCCGCGTGCCGCTCGACCGCGATCACCTCCGCGGCGATCTCGCCCAGCACGGCGGCCGCGTAGCCGGATCCCGCGCCCACCTCCAGCACACGGTCGTCCGCGCTCAGTTCGGCCGCCTCGATCATGGTGGCGACGATCCACGGCTGCGAGATGGTCTGCCCCGCCTCGATCGGCAGGGCGGAGTCCTCATAGGCGAACTCCGCCAGCGCCTCCGGCACGAACCGCTCGCGGGGCACGCGGCGCATGGCGGCCAGCAGCTGCCGGTCGCGGACCCCGCGCCGTTCGATCTGGTTGCGGACCATCCGGTCCCGGCTGGCTGCATGGTCGATCATGCCTCGCACCTCTTCATCTCGGCTGCGGCGATGCGCAGGCCTGGTCCCACCTGTTCGAACATGCCGCGCCACCGGCTGTTCCACCTGCCTGCGCAGGGACGGTGCGCATCGAACATGGTTTAGTTTCGGACCGATCGGGCGCGCAGCGCGTTGGCGGCAATATCAAGGGAGGCGATCCATGCAGTTGACGATCAATGGAACCGCACACGAAATTACGGGCGATCCGCGCACCAGCCTGCTGGATTTCCTGCGCCACGATTGCGGGCTGACCGGCACCAAGAAGGGCTGTGATCACGGCCAGTGCGGGGCCTGTACCGTGCTGGTGAACGGACAACGGGTGAATTCCTGCCTGACGCTGGCGATCATGCAGGACGGGCACGAGGTGACCACGATCGAGGGGATCGGCACCCCCGACGCGATGGACCCGCTGCAGGCGGCCTTTGTGAAGCATGACGGATATCAGTGCGGTTATTGCACGCCCGGCCAGATCTGTTCGGCCAAGGGGATGCTGGCGGAAGCGGCCAATGGCTGGGCCAGCTTCGTCAGCGAGGATCTGGACGGCAAGGTGGAGCTGTCGGCCGAGGAGATCCGCGAACGGATGAGCGGCAATCTGTGCCGCTGCGGCGCCTACTCCAACATCGTCGATGCGATCACCGAAGCCATGAGCACCCAAACCGCGGGAGCCGAATGATGCGTCCTTTCCAGTACATGCGTCCCGATGGCCTCGGTCACGCCGGGCAATTGCTGGGGGACGGCGCCCGGCCGATCGCCGGCGGTACCAACCTGCTGGACCTGATGAAGCTGGAGGTGGAGGTGCCGGACCGGCTGGTCGACCTCAACCGCCTGCCGCTGGGCGGGATAGAGCCGACCGACAATGGCGGCATGCGGATCGGTGCGCTGGTCACGAACAGCGCCTGTGCGGCGGACCCGCGCATCCGGCGCAACTATCCGGTGCTGGCCCGCGCCATCCTGGCTGGTGCGACCTTCCAGCTGCGCAACATGGCCACCACCGGCGGCAATCTGTGCCAGCGGACCCGGTGCTATTATTTCTACAACATCGATCAGCCGTGCAACAAGCGGGAGCCCGGCACCGGCTGCGGCGCGATCGGCGGGCATAACCGCATCCATGCGATCCTGGGCGCCAGCGACAGCTGCATCGCCACTTACCCCGGCGACATGGCGGTAGCTCTATCGGCGCTGGACGCCACGGTGGAGATCGAGCGGCCCGACGGCACCAGCCGCCAAGTGCCCGTTCGCGAGTTCCACCGCCTGCCCGGTGACACGCCGCAGCTCGACAATGTGCTGGAGCCCGGGGAGGTCATCACCGCCGTCATCCTGCCGCCGCCCGCCGGTGGCAGGCAGCTGTACCGCAAGGTGCGCGACCGGGCATCCTACGCCTTCGCGCTGGTGTCGGTGGCGGCCGTGGTGCGGATGGATGGCGACACCATCGGCTCGGCCGCGCTCGCCTTTGGCGCGCTGGCGCACAAGCCGTGGCACGATCCGCGGGTCGAGCAGCTGCTGGCCGGCCAGGCCCCGTCCGACGCCCTGTTCCACCAGGCCGCCGACCTGCTGCTGCAGGATGCCGAAGGGCAGGGCGAAAACGACTTCAAGATCCCGCTGACCCGCCGCACGCTGCTGGCGGTCTTGCGCGAAGCGACCGGAGGTGCCGCATGACCCGTTCCCTCACCATGGACCGCCCGGACGATCGCAACCGCCTCGATGCGATGGCACAGGGCGTGATCGGTCAGCCGCTCGACCGGCCGGACGGCCCGGCCAAGGTCACCGGCACGGCGCCCTATGCCGCCGAGTATCCCGTCGACGGCATGGCCGAAGGCGTGCTCGTCACCGCCACGATCAGCAAGGGCGAGGTGACGGCGATCGACGAGCAATCCGTCCTGTCCATGCCGGGCGTCCTCGCCGTCATCTCCGACCAGCGGATGACCGCGCGCGCGGCGCAGGGCGGCGCGGGCGAGGCCCCGGTGCAGCAGGTGCGGCAGGTGCAATATTATGGCCAGCCGATTGCCGTCGTGCTGGCCGAGACCTTTGAGCAGGCGCGCGACGCCGCCAAGCACCTGAAGGTGACCTACCGCGAAGATGATGACGCTGTCACGGACCCACACGATCCCGCCGCGCCGACCGAAACCTATGACGAACCGATCGACCAGGGCAATCTGGCGCAGGCCATGGCGCAGGCGGCCTATGCGGTCGACGTGACCTACACCACCGAAGGCCACAACAGCGCGCCGATGGAGCCGCATGCCAGCATCGCGGAGTGGGACGGGCAGACGCTGACGCTGCATTCCAGCCTGCAGATGCTCGCCTACAACCAGAAGGAACTGGCCGACTCGCTCGACCTGGCGCCGGAGCAGGTGCGCCTGATCTCACCCTATGTCGGCGGCGGCTTTGGATCGAAACTGGGGATCAGCCCGGAAGGCGTCGCGGCATCGGTCGCGGCGATGCAGCTGAACCGTCCGGTGCGTGTCGTCATGCTGCGCCAGCAGGTGTTCCAGTGCGTGATGCGCCGGTCGGAAACCACGCAGCGCCTGCGTCTGGCCGCCGATGCCAATGGCCGCCTGACCGGCTTCGGACATGAGGCGCGCGTCTCCAACCTGCCGGAGGAGGAGTTCGCCGAGCCGGTCACGCAGGCGAGCGAGTTCCTCTACCCGGGCGAGCACCGCCGGCTCGCCATCGAACTGGCCCGCGTCAATCTGATGACGGCCGGATCCGTCCGCGCCCCGGGCGAGGCGGTCGGCATGCAGGTGCTGGAATCCGCGATGGACGAACTCGCCAATGCCATCGGCATGGACCCGGTGGAGCTGCGCCTGCGCAACATCCCGGACCAGCACCCGAGCGAGGGCATCCCCTACAGCTCCCGCAAGCTGGTCGAGTGCCTGAAGGCCGGCGCCGAACGCTTCGGCTGGGACGGGTCCGACCGAACTCCGGGCCAGCGGCGGGAGGGCGAATGGTGGATCGGCACCGGCATGGCCAATGCCTGCCGCGTCCACAACATCAACGAGGCGCAGGCCCGCGTCACCCTGTCTCCTGACGGCACGGCCATCGTCGCCAGCGACATGACCGATATCGGCACCGGCACCTATGCCATCCTGGGCCAGATCGCCGGCGAGATGCTCGGCCTCGATCCCGCCGACGTGCTGGTGCAGCTGGGCGACACGACCCTGCCGCCCGGCTCCGGTTCCGGCGGCAGCTGGGGCGCGGCCTCCACGGGTTCCGCCGTGTTCGAGGCATGCGAGGCGATCCGCGAGCATCTGGCGGAACAGCTGGGCACGACGGAGGAGGAGCTGACGCTGAAGGACGGCTTCGCCATCGCCGGCAACCGCCGCGTCGCCCTGCCGGACCTGCTGGCCGGCGCTGAGGTGGAACGCACCGGCCACTTCAAGCCCGGCGAGATCACCGAAGCCTTCGCGGCGGCCATGTATGGCGCCTTCTTCGCGGAAGTGGCAGTGAATGCCTATACCGGCGAGACGCGCGTGCGCCGCTTCGCCGGCGCCTTCAGCATGGGCCGGGTGCTGAACGAAAAGACCGCCACCTCGCAATGCATGGGCGGCATGGTCTGGGGCATCGGCAGCGCCCTGACCGAGGAACTGACCTTCGACGCGCGCGACGGTCACCTCGTCAATCCCGACCTCGCCGAATATCACATCCCCGTGAACCTGGACGTGCCGCATCTGGATGTGGTGCTGGTGGACGAACGCGACCCCGCCGGCAGCCCGCTGCAGGCCAAGGGCGTAGGCGAACTGGGCATCTGCGGCGCGGCCGGCGCGATCAACAACGCCATTTACCACGCCTGTGGCGTGCGCGTGCGCAGCTTCCCCATGACGCCGGACAAGCTGCTGGCCGAACTGCCGGATCCTTAAGCCGACTGGCGCCGCACCAGCTGCGGCGCCAGTTGCAGGGAACCGGGCTCCTCGCCATCGATGCGGCGGAACATCAGGTCCAGCATGATCGCCGCGGCCTGCTCCAGATCCTGCCGCACGGTGGTCAGCGCGGGCAGCACATGGGCCGCCAGGCTGACATCGTCATAGCCGACCACCGCCACATCGCCGGGCACGCTGCGCCCGTTCTCCGCCAGCGCCCGGATCACCCCCATCGCGATCACGTCCGATGCGGCGACCACGCCGTCGATCGCCTGCGGACCTGCCAGATGGCCCGCCAGCCCTTGGGTCAGCGGCGCCCGGTCCGCATCGAAGGACAGCGGCACGCCGATCTGCGGGCCGGGCGCGATCCCCGCATCCGCCAGCGCGGCCAGGTAGCCGGCATGCCGCGCCGCCAGTTCCGGGATGTCCGTCATGCCGGCATAGGCGATCCGCCGCCGCCCTGCCGCCAGCAGATGCTCCGTCGCCAGCCGCCCGCCCGCATGATTGTCCGTGCCGACGCAGCAATAGCCCGCCGACGCCTCCCCCCACACGACCAGCGGGCGATAGGTCCGCGCCACTTCGCGCAGGCGGGCATCCTGGTCGGACTGGCACAGCACGATGATCCCGTCCACGCGCCCGCTCAGCGCCAGGCTTTCCAGCCATCCGGCATCCTCCGGCGCGCCGCTCGACAGCAGCATGGCATGGCCGCGCAGCGCCAGCCCTTCCATCAGCTGGCCGATCAGCGCGGTGTAGAACGGGTCGGACACGCCTTGCGCGCTGGGGTGGCCCAGCGGGATCACCACGCCGATCGCCTGCGTGCGCCCCAGCCGCAGATTGCGCGCGGTCTGGTTGATGCGAAAGCCATGATCCGCCGCAATGGCCAGCACCTTCTGCCGCGTGGCCGGGCTGATCTGCGCATGGCCGGACAGCGCGCGCGAGACGGTGGCCGTGGTCACCCCGGCCAAAGCGGCGATATCCGCCAGTCTGGTCACCTGCCTCTGCGTCATCACGAACTCCCTGCCGCCCCTTGCGCCAGCTAAGTGGCCCGGCGGCAAGCTCTTTCTCCATCGGCCGGCTGATCGGGCGTCCGGCGCGCCTGCGTGAACCCGAAGGCGCGGGCGTTCGTTGCACCCTTCATGCAGCCCGCATCCACCCCTTCGCGTCCGCGCCCGCCGGCCCCCTGGCGTCCGCGCCGCCTGCTCGTTACGCGCGCCGCGCTGACCTTTGCGCATGGCCGCGCCATGATGGAGCGGGCCACCGCCATGGGGGTGGAGGTGGTCGAGCTGCCCGGCGACCGGCTGAAGCTCGACCTGGCCGACGATCCGCGCCAGGCCTATGCCCAGGCCAAGGCCACGCTGGCCCTCACCGTCGCGCCCCCGTCCAAGCGCCGCCTGCAACCCATCGCGCCCAGCGCGGACTGGCGGGTGGACCTGGCCGAGGGGTGCCCGGCGCACTGTTCCTACTGCTATCTCGCCGGATCGCTCAAAGGTCCGCCCATCACCCGCGTCTATGCCAATCTCGACGAGATACTGGACGGTCTGCCGGCCTATCTGGGGCAGGGCACCATCACCTCCCGCAATGCCGCGCGGGTGGCGGAAGGCACCACGTTCGAGGCGTCCTGCTACACCGATCCGCTGGCGCTGGAGCCGCTGACCGGCTCCCTGTCCGCCACCGTTGCATGGTTCGGGCGCTGGCAGGCCGATGCGCAGCTGCGTTTCACCACCAAGTTCGCGGACGTGACGCCACTGCTCGCGCTGGATCATGGCGGCCGCACGCGGATGCGCGCTTCGGTCAATCCGGCCGCCTTTGCCCGGTTCGAAGGCGGCACCTCGCCGGTGGCGCAGCGCCTTGCCGCGCTCGCCGACATGGCCCGGGCCGGTTACCCGGTGGGCCTGACCATCGCCCCGATCATCGCCGCACCCGGCTGGCAGGACGCCTATGCCCAGCTGATCGTGGACGCTGCCGCGGCGCTTTCCGGCATTGCCGGGCTGGACCTCACGATAGAGCTGATCACCCATCGCTTCACGCCGGGCTCCAGGGCGGTGCTGACCAGCTGGTATCCCGGCTCCGCCCTCGACATGACGGACGCCAACCGCGTCACCAAGCGGACCAAGTTCGGCAGCGAGAAGCAGGTCTACGACACGGCGACGATGCGCGAACTGCGCTGCTTCTTTGAAGGGCGGCTGGCGGACGGCCTGCCCACCGGGCGAATATTGTACTGGACCTAAGCGGAAGTGGATTGATCCAAGCCATGCCTACAGCCTGACAGACTCGAGGATGAGTGGAGTGGAAAATGTCCGCTCCAGAAGGCAAATGGACGAGGCAATTTCCCGCCAAACGATGCTCTACAGACAGGTCGCTGTCTTCAGCCTCAGTAGCTGATTGCTGTGTGTAAGATCCGCTCTGAAAGCTGCTAGACTTGGTTTGTCGCAGTCCCTTGCTGAACGTCAGATAAACAATTTCCATCCGTCCGCCCTTGCCATCATCTCGCCGCATTTCGGGGAGCCATCCGGTCCGGCCATGCGTCTGTTCGACACATAGTGCCACTCTGGAGGTAACTGACATGAAGATTGTTCTCAAAGGTCTGATGGCTGCGACATTGCTGGGCGGGCTGGGCGGGCTGGGCGGTATGGCTCAGGCGCAGGATATGACGACGATGCCGCAGGATACGACAACCCCGCAACAGACCGCGCCGATGCCGACCGATCCGATGAGGCCGACCGATCCGATGTCGCCGACCGATCCGCTTGACCCGAACGGCCCGGTCACGGCACCGACCACCACCTCGCCGATGGAGCCGGCTCCGACCACGCCAACCACGCCCGATGCCACCCTGCCAGACGGCGATGACGACGCGATGGATAACGGCATGGTGGACGAGCCCATCACCGATCCGATGGTGCAGGATGGCGTGGAAGATCGCACGACCGTGGATGCGCCTGTGCCCTGACGCACTGCCGTCCCGGTAGAACAGACCAGCCTCCCTTCGCCCGTGCGGAGGGGGGCTGGTCTGCATCAGGGCCAGGTGTCGGGACAATCCGGTGGCGTGAGGTTGCGGGCAGCCGAAAGTATTTTCCTACACCCGTCGCCCGCGCTTACGCGCGTGGGCATGAGCAACCGCCGCAACTCCAGCAAACGCCCGCGCCACAAGCCGTGGGCACCTTATCTCAAGCTGCCCGCCTTCCTGCCCGTCCCGCTGCGCACCCGCAAGGACGGCTGGAGCCCGGCGCGGCAGGCTCGCTTCATCGCCCTGCTCGCCGAAACCGCCTGCGTGCGGAAGGCCGCACAGCTGCTCGGCCTGACCCGCGAGTCCGCCTATCGCCTGCGCAAGCATCCCGGCGCCGGCTCGTTCCGTGCCGCATGGGAGACCGCGATAAGGGGAAAACAGCAGCCCCGCTGGAAGTTCACACAGGCCGAGGCATACCAGCTGGCGCTCGCTGGCCCGTTCCACATCGCGCTGCATCGTGGCTGCGCGCGCACCATCTGGAGAAAACCGGACGATTCCAGGCTGTTGAGCGCCATCAACCGCCTCGATCGGGTGCTCGGCGAAGGCTTGCCCAGCTGGCTGGACGATCCGTTCGCCTGGCTGGACGTGCGGCGACAAATCCGTCGTATGGTGTAACCCCCGGGGACGCGCGTCATGTGTTGCCGCCGCCCGATTGCCCTTTGCCCTTGGCCCCCTTATGTGCGGCCCCGCCATGGGCCAATCCCGACCACTGACATTCGCCGTGCCCAAGGGGCGCATCCTGGAAGAGGCGCTGCCCGTGATGGCGCGCGCCGGCATCGTTCCGGAGGCTGCCTTCCATGACAAGGGCAATCGCGCGCTCAGCTTCGCCAGCGATGACGGGGCGACCCGCATCATCCGCGTGCGCGCCTTCGACGTCGCCACCTTCGTCGCGTTCGGTGCGGCGCAGGCTGGCATCGTCGGGTCGGACGTGATCGAGGAGTTCGACTATTCGGAGCTTTACGCCCCCGTCGATCTCGCCATCGGCCATTGCCGCCTGTCCGTGGCGGAACCGCGCGAAGGGCAGGGGGCGGACGACCTCTCCGCCCGCGCCAGCCATCTGCGCATCGCCACCAAATACCCCAACATCGCCAGCCGCTGGTTCGAACGCCGCGGCATCCAGGCCGAATGCGTCAAGCTGAACGGCGCGATGGAGCTGGCCCCGTCGCTGGGCCTCAGCGGGCGCATCGTCGACCTGGTGTCCAGCGGGCGCACGCTGGCGGAGAACGGCCTGGTGGAAACCGACCGCATCATGGAGGTGTCGGCCCGGCTGATCGTCAACCGCGCCGCCCTGAAGACCGACCCGCGCGTGGCCAAACTGGTGGACCGCTTCCGCGCGCTCGTGCCCGTGGCGGAGCCGGCCTGATGCTGCGCCTCCACACCGGCGATGCCGATTTCGAACGCCGCTTCGCCCGTTTGGTCGATGATCGCCGCGAAAGCGATGGCGATGTCGCCCGCGCCGTGACCGACATCCTGCACGACGTGCGCCACCGCGGCGATGCGGCGCTGGCCGACTATACGCTGCGGTTCGACAAGCACACGCTCGCCAGTGATGCCGACTGGCGCATCACGGCGGAGGATTGCCGCGCTGCCTTCGACGCGCTCGACCCCGACCTGCGGGCTGCGCTGGAACTCGCCGCCGACCGGATCACCGCCTATCACCGCGACCAGCTCCCCGCCGACCGCGACTTCACCGACGATGCCGGCGTGCGGCTGGGCGCGAAGTGGAGCGCGGTGGACGCCGCCGGGCTTTATGTCCCGGGCGGCCGGGCGGCCTACCCCTCCAGCCTGCTGATGAACGCCATCCCGGCCAAGGTTGCCGGGGTGCAGCGGCTCGTCGTCGTCACCCCCACGCCCAAGGGGCAGAGCAATCCGCTGGTCCTCGCTGCCGCGCATCTGGCTGGCGTGGACGAGGTCTGGCGCGTCGGCGGCGCGCAGGCGATCGGCGCGCTGGCCTACGGCACCGCCCGCATCGCGCCAGTTGATGCCGTCGTGGGCCCCGGCAACGCCTATGTGGCGGAGGCGAAGCGCCAGCTCTACGGCGTGGTCGGCATCGACATGGTGGCCGGCCCGTCGGAGATCCTGGTGATCGCCGACGGCCGGAACGATCCCGACTGGATCGCCGCCGACCTGCTCAGCCAAGCCGAGCATGATCCGGCTGCGCAGTCGATCCTGATCACGGACGATCCCGCATTCGCCGATCTGGTGGCCGATGCGGTGGACGTGCAATGCGCCCAGCTGGCGACGGAACGCACCGCCCGCGAAAGCTGGAACGCGCATGGCGTGATCATCCTGGTCGGCGACCTCGCGGCAGAGGCGCCCGCCCTTGCCAACCGCCTTGCCGCGGAGCACGTCGAACTGGCAGTGGACGATCCGGAGGCGATGTTCGCGCAGCTGCGCCATGCCGGCAGCGTGTTCCTGGGCCGCCACACGCCGGAGGCGGTCGGGGACTATGTCGCCGGCCCCAACCACGTCCTGCCCACCGGTCGCCGCGCCCGCTTCGCCAGCGGCCTGTCGGTGCTCGATTTCATGAAGCGCACCAGCTTCATCTCGCTCGATGCCGCGGCTCTCGCCCGCATCGGTCCCGCCGCGATTGCCCTGGCCCGTGCCGAAGGCTTGCCGGCCCATGCCCGTTCCGTGGAGTTGCGTCTCCCATGAGTAACAAGTCCAAGTCCGTCGCCCGCTCCGCCGCCCGCCTCGCCGCGGTGCAGGCACTTTACCAGCGGGAGATGGAGAAGACGCCGCTGCCCATGCTGCTGGACGAGTTCCACCAGCACCGCCTGGGCCGTCCGATCGAGGAAGAACCGATCGAGCAGGCGGAGCTGGCCTTCTTCGACGACGTGGTCAAGGGTGCGCTCGCCCGGGCGGAGGAGATCGACACGCTGGTGGAGAGCAAGCTCGCCAGCGGCTGGAGCCTGACGCGGCTGGACCGCACCATGAAGCAGATCCTGCGCTGCGGCACTTACGAGCTGCTGGCGCGCCACGACGTGCCGGTGGGCACCGTGATCAGCGAATATCTCGACATCGCCCACGCCTTCTTCGACGCGCGGGAAACCAAGTTCGCCAACGGCGTGCTGGACGCGGTTGCCAAGGCGGTGCGCCCCTCCGCCAGCCGGTGAGCCGCGAGGCCGCCTTCATCGACGGGCTGCGGTTCCTGGCCGGGCATCCTGCTGCCCGCGGTCTGGCCGACGATACGGCAGTGCTGGAGATCGGCGGCGAGGCGCTGGTGCTGACGCACGACATGCTGGTGGAAGGCGTCCATGTCCTGCCCGGGCAGGATGCGGCCGACATCGCCTGGAAGCTGGTGGCCACCAACCTGTCCGATCTCGCCGCGAAGGGCGCGGAGCCGGTGGGCGTGCTGCTGGGGCACATGCTGGGCGATGATGACGAACGCTTCCTGCTGGGACTGTCCCAGGTGTTGGGCCGGTATGACGTGCCGCTGCTGGGCGGCGACACGGTGGCGGGCGGACCTCAGCGCAGCTGGGGCCTGACCGCGATCGGCCGCGCCACGCACCGCCCGGTGCCGGGTCGCAGCGGTGCGCAGCCCGGGGATGGACTGTGGCTGACCGGCCCGGTCGGCGCGGCCCTGATGGGCTTCGAGGCGCTGCGCGACGGGACGGGCGCGGACAGCACCGCCTACCGCCGGCCGCACCCGCTGCTGGCAGAGGGCACGGCGCTCGCCCCGCTGGCAACCGCCATGATGGATGTGTCGGACGGCTTGCTGCTCGACAGCTGGCGACTGGCGGAGGCGAGCGCTGTGTCCATCGCGATCGATACGGCCGCTGTACCCATCGCCGCGCCCGAGTCCCGCCGGCTGGAGGCGCTGAGCTGGGGCGATGATTACCAGCTGCTGTTCACCCTGCCGCCCGGCACGCAGCCCCCCGTGCCCGCCACGCAGGTCGGCCAGGTGGAGCCGCTCGGCTTCGTGCCGCTGTTCGTGGACGGGCAGCCGATCGCCAATGCCGCAGGGTTGGGTTGGCAACACAACTGATTAGCATCGCAGCTTTTTGCTTGCGCACTTAGGATCATCGGGCCTAGCCTGACCTCTTGATGGACCCGGCGACTATGATCGGGCCGCAGGGAGAGGATCGCCGATGGACTTGATCGGTATCGCCGTGGGCCTTGGCCTGCTGGCCATCGTCTATGGCCTGGTGACTGGGCGGCAGGTGCTGCGCAGCGCCACCGGCACAGACCGCATGCGGGAGATCGCCGCCGCCATCCAGGAAGGCGCGCAGGCCTATCTGCGGCGGCAATATACCACCATCGCCCTGGTCGGCGCGGTCATGGCGGTGATCGTGCTGCTGCTGCTCGGGCCGATCAGCGCCAGCGGCTTCGTCATCGGGGCGGTGCTGTCGGGCGCGGCGGGCTTTATCGGCATGATCATCTCCGTCCGCGCCAATCTGCGCACCGCGGCTGCGGCGGGCGAGGGATTGCAGCAGGGGCTGACACTGGCCTTCCGCAGCGGAGCCATCACCGGCATGCTGGTGGCGGGACTGGCGCTGCTGTCGATCGCGGTGTTCTTCGGCCTGCTGGTCGGTGTGTTTGGCCTCGACCCGGACGATCGGCAGGTCATCGATGCGCTGGTCGCGCTGGCGTTCGGCGCAAGCCTGATCTCCATCTTCGCCCGGCTGGGCGGCGGCATCTTCACCAAGGCGGCCGATGTCGGCGCCGATCTGGTGGGCAAGGTGGAGGCCGGCATCCCGGAGGACGACCCGCGCAACCCGGCGGTGATCGCAGACAATGTGGGCGACAATGTCGGCGATTGCGCCGGCATGGCGGCCGACCTGTTCGAGACTTACGTGGTGACGGTGGGCGCAACCATGGTGCTGACTGCGCTGCTGGTGCGCAATATGGGCGATCTGCTGCTGCCGCTGATGACGCTGCCGCTGCTGATCGGGGGCGTGTGCATCGTCACTTCCATCATCGGCACCTATGCCGTGCGGTTGGGCCGCGGCACCAATGTGATGGGCGCGATGTACAAGGGTTTCGGCCTGACCGCGCTGCTGTCGGTCCCCGCGATCTGGTTCGCCATCAACCTGGCGCTGGGCGACATGAATGCGGCGATCGGCGGGGACGCGCTGCTGCGCGGCACGCAGGATGTCATGCCCGGCCAGCCGATCGACACGGAAGGGATGGCCGCGCAGGTGCGGCCCTTCACCGGCTGGGCGCTGTTCGCCTGCTGCATGGTGGGCCTGGCCATCACGGCGGCGATCATCTGGATCACCGAATATTACACCGGCACCAATTACCGCCCGGTCCGCTCCATCGCCAGGGCGAGCGAGACGGGGCACGGCACCAATGTCATCCAGGGTCTCGCCATCAGCCTGGAGGCGACCGCGCTGCCGACGCTGGTGATCGTGGCCGGGATCATCGGCGCCTACGAAATCGCCGGCCTGATCGGCATCGCCTATGCCGCGACCGCCATGCTGGCACTGGCGGGCATGGTGGTGGCGCTGGACGCCTATGGCCCGGTGACCGACAATGCCGGCGGCATCGCGGAAATGGCCGGCCTGCCGCAGGAGGTGCGCGCCAGGACCGATGGGCTGGATGCGGTGGGCAACACCACCAAGGCGGTGACCAAGGGGTACGCCATCGGTTCCGCCGGCCTCGCTGCGCTGGTGCTGTTCGCCGCCTACACCACCGATCTGACCGAGTTCTTCCCCGGGCTGGATGTCGATTTCAGCCTGGAGAACCCGTATGTCATCGTCGGCCTGCTGCTGGGCGCGCTGCTGCCATATCTGTTCGGCGCGATGGGCATGACCGCCGTGGGCCGCGCGGCGGGGGACGTGGTGCAGGATGTGCGCGCGCAGTTCCATGCCGATCCCGGCATCATGGCCGGCACCAGCAAGCCGGACTATGCCCGCACGGTGGACCTGGTGACCAAGGCCGCGATCAAGGAGATGATCCTGCCCAGCCTGCTACCGGTGCTGGCACCTCCGGCGGTCTATTTCGGGATCACGCTGGTGGCGGGGCAGCAGAACGGCTTCGCCGCGCTGGGCGCGCTGCTGCTGGGCGTGATCGTCAGCGGGTTGTTCGTGGCCCTGTCCATGACCAGCGGCGGCGGCGCGTGGGACAATGCCAAGAAGTATATCGAGGACGGCAATCACGGCGGCAAGGGATCGGAGGCGCACAAGGCGGCGGTGACCGGTGACACGGTGGGCGATCCGTACAAGGACACGGCCGGCCCGGCAGTCAACCCGATGATCAAGATCACCAATATTGTCGCCCTGCTGTTGCTGGCCGCACTGGCCGGGTGACAGCATAGTGCGACAGTCGGGCAACAGGAGAAGGATGTACGGCTGACGTTTCATTGCCGGGACATGCAATGAAGTTGACTAGGCTTGCCGTGCCGCGCATCTGCGACGGACGATGGCCAGCCATGACTCAAAAGGGCCCACGCCCGAACAGTTGGTAGCGGAGCTGACGCTGCTGCTGGATCTGGAACCGCGCGGCGGAGACCGTTTCATCGGCCGCCGGCAACCGGACGCCGCCGGACGGGTGTTCGGCGGGCAGGCGATCGCGCAGGCCCTGGGTGCCGCGCGCCGCACCGTGCCGGACAGCCGCACCGCCAATTCGCTGCACGCCTATTTCCTGCGCGCCGGCACCGACAAGGAGCCGATCGAGTTCCGCGTGAAGCGCGACCTGGACGGCAACAGCTTCTCCAACCGGCGGGTGGTGGCGAGCCAGCAGGGGCAGCCGATCCTGAACCTGCTCGTGTCCTTTCAGGAGCCGCAGGACGGCCCGGCGCACCAATATGCGCAGATGCCGGACGTGCCTCCGCCGGAAGAGCTGGTGTCCGACGCGCAGATCCGCCGGCATGTGGCCGAACAGATGCCCGACGGACTGGCCAAGCAGTTCATGATCCGCAGCCGTCCGATCGACTTCCGGTCGGTGGAGCCGCGCGACTGGCTGGACCCGCAGCCGCGTGCGCCGGTGGCGCATGTGTGGTTCCGCACCGTGGCCCCGCTGCCGGACTTGCGACCGGTGCACAATGCGGTGCTGGCATATGCCAGCGACTTCCAGCTGCTTTCCACCGCGCTGCAGCCGCACGGCCTCAGCTTCCCGCGCGGTGATGTGAAGGCCGCCAGCCTGGACCATGCGCTGTGGTTCCATGGCGAGTTCCGGGCCGATGACTGGCTGCTCTACGTCATCGAGAGCCCGTGGTCGGGCCAGGCCCGCGGTTTTGGCCGCGGGCAGATCTTCACCCGCGACGGCCGCTTGGTGGCGAGCGTGGCGCAAGAGGGCATGGTGCGTCTGGCCTGACCCATGCGGCGCTCTCGTCCTCCCCATGCTGCACACGGGGAGGATTGGAGGTCGGCAATGCGGGCCGCCCTCAGCGGCACGGCCCCGTCGACACGCCCTGCCGCGTTTGCGCGATCGCCCGCATCAGCCCGTTCTCATCATAGGTGATCCGCTCCGCCGCGACCGAGCGGCGATATTGCGAGCCCGGCTTGCCGTCGATCGTCAGAGTGCCGTTGTGGTAGATGAAGTACCAGTCGCCCTTGAACTCCTCGATCCCTGCATGGATCGTGAAGCTGTTCTCCGCCTCCCCGGTCAGTTCGCCGCGATAGGTCCAGGGACCCGCCATGGAGGGCGCCGTGGCGTAGGAGATGCGCTCGTTCGTCTGCTCCGGCTCCTTGATGGAGGCGTAGGTCAGGTAATACAGGTTGCCGCGCTTGTGCAGCCACGGCCCTTCCAGATAATTGGTCAGCTGCAGTTCCTGCGGCGGGCCGTCCAGCTCGATCATATTGGGCTTCAGCTTCGCCAGGTACAGGTTGGAATTGCCCCACGCCATGTAGGCCGTGCCGTCATCGTCGATCAGCACGGTCGGGTCGATATCGCTCCAGGTGCGCCAGGTATCCTTGTTGTCCAGCACCAGCGCCGATCCGCGCGCATCGACGAAGGGCCCGAGCGGGCTGTCGCCCACCGCGACGCCGATCGCCTTGCCGCCATGCGGCTGCTTGTGCTGCGCCGTGACGTAGAAGTAGAACTTGCCGTCCTTTTCCACCATCTGCGAAGCCCATGCCTCGCCAGTGGACCAGCTGAAATCGGTCGGCTTCATGAAGGCCCCGTGATCGGTCCAGCTCTGCATGTCGGTGGTGGAATAGGCGACCCACTCGTCGATCCTGAAGTGCTCGTCCCCATCGTCGTGTCCGGCATAAATATACATCCGGTCGCCCACGGTCAGCGGCGCAGGGTCCGCGGTCCAGCGGTTGCGGAACAGCGGGTTGCAGCCGTCCGACACTGCCATTGCCGCGCTGTTGCCGGTTACACCCGCCGGCGCTTGCGTGGTGCAGCCGGCGGCCAGCAGCGTCGCCAGGGCGGAGGTGGCGGCAAGGATGGGGCGGGGGTGGGGCACGAGAACTCTCCTGGGCTGGTCTGCTTTTGTCAGACATTGCCAAGCCGCAGGCGTCGTGTCGAGCCCGGCGTCCCAGCGATCAACCCCGGTGGTGGTAGAAGTCGTACACCGCCTGCGCCACTGCCGCGCTGACGCCCGGGGCGCGCTGCAGATCTTCCAGCCCGGCGGCGCGGACCTTGCCCGCGGTGCCGAAATGCAGCAGCAGCGCGCGCTTGCGGGCCGGGCCGATGCCGGGGATCTCGTCCAGCGGGCTGGCGGTAATGGCGCGGCTGCGCTTTTCCCGATGGGCGCCGATGACGTAGCGGTGGACCTCGTCCCGCAGGCGCTGAAGGTAGAACAGCAGCGGCGAGTTGACGGGCAGCATCTTTTCCCGCCCGTCCGGGAAATGGAACACCTCGCGCCCTTCGCGCCCATGATGCGGGCCCTTGGCGATGGCGATCAGCGGCACGTCCTCGATCCCCAGCTCCTCCAGCGCGTCGCGGACGGAGGACATCTGGCCCTTGCCGCCATCGATCAGCACCAGGTCGGGCCACATGCCTCCGTCGCGATCGGGATCTTCCTCCAGCGCGCGTGCGAAGCGGCGGCCCATCACCTCGCGCATCATGGCGAAATCGTCATTTGTCTGCGCTGAGCGGATGTTGAACTTGCGATACTGGTTCTTGATAAAGCCGGCCGGCCCGGCAACGATCATCGCGCCCACAGCCTTGGCGCCCTGGATATGGCTGTTGTCGTAGACTTCGATCCGCTGCGGTACATCGGCCAGTTCCAGGAACTCGGTCAGTTCGGTCAGCAGCTTCGCCTGGGTGCCGGACTCGGCCATGCGGCGATCGAGCGATTCCTCCGCATTGCGGCTCGCCTGCTCCATCAACCGGCGTCGGTCGCCACGCTGCGGAATGCTGATCTCCACCCGGCGGCCGGCGAGGGCGCAGAACGCTTCCTCCAGCAGTTCGCGATCGGGCAGTTCGCGGTCCACCAGGATGGTGGGCGGGGGCGGCACCTCCTCGTAGAACTGGGCCAGCACGCGGGCGAGCACCTCCTCCTCGCTCACCTCTGCGGTGTGCGTCGGAAAAAAGGCGCGGTGGCCCCAGTTCTGCCCGCCACGGATGAAGAAGCCCTGCAGGCCGACATGGCCGCCCTTGCTGGCGAGCGCGAACACGTCCGCATCGCCAACCCCGCCGGCATTGATCGCCTGCGTGCCCTGGATGAAGGTCGCGGCGCGCAGCCGGTCGCGCAGCATGGCCGCGCGCTCGAAGTCCAGCGCCTCCGCAGCCTCCGCCATCTGCACCTCGATCTTCTTCTGCACCGCGCCCGAACGGCCGCCCAGGAAGTCTTTCGCCTCCTGGATCAGCTCGCCATAGCCGTCCTTGTCGATGCGGCCCACGCAGGGGGCGGAGCAGCGCTTGATCTGGTACAGCAGGCACGGCCGGTCGCGCCGGGAAAAGAAGCTGTCGGTGCAGCTGCGCAGCAGGAACAGTTTCTGCAGCGCGTTGATCGTGGTGTTGACCGATCCGGCGCTGGCGAAGGGGCCGTAATACTGGCCCTGCGCCTTGCGTGCCCCGCGATGCTTCTGGATGCGCGGGAAGTCGTGCCCCGCGCGCAGCAGGATGAAGGGGAAGCTTTTGTCGTCCCGCAGCAGCACGTTGTAGGGTGGGCGGAAGCGCTTGATCAGCTGCGCTTCCAGCAGCAGCGCCTCGGCTTCCGAATTGGTGGTGACGATTTCCATGCTGCGCGTCTGGCCGACCATGCGGCGAAGGCGGTTGGAAAGGCCGGCAAGCTGGGTGTAATTGGCGACGCGGTTCTTGAGCGCGCGCGCCTTGCCGACATACAGCACCTCACCCCGTGCATCGAGCATGCGGTACACGCCGGGCTTGGGCTTCAGCGTGCGCACCACATCACGGATGGCGGCGACTCCCGCCTCCAGATCGGGCTGAGCGGAGGATACGGTATAGGCGGCCCGCTCCTCGTTGAAGCGGGACGACCCGCGGGGGTCGTGGGGGGTACCGGCAGGCGTACGCGACATGTGGGGCAGATAGGGCCTGTCGCCCCGCCATGGAAGCGGGGACGGCAGGACTATCGCGCGATCAGAACAGCTTGCGCAGCTCGATCTCGAACCGGCGGCCGATCGGATCGACCAGGAAAGGCTGGTACCGGATCGGCACGTCGCCGGCATCGTTCGTCACGCGCTGGCGGGCATCGAGGATGTTGTCCAGGTCGAACGAGATGCGGACATTCTCCAGCAGCGGCACCCTGTCCGTCAGGCCGGGGCGCTGGTTCAGGTCCACGAAGGTGCGGATGCCGAAGGTCGCCAGATCGTTGAAGCGCAGGTCGGTGCTGCCGGGCAGTCCGCTGCCGTTCAGCGTGCTCGATCCGGTATATTCCGCCTCCACGAAGCCACCGAAGCCGCGATAGAAGATGCCGCCGCGCAGCTGTGCCGTGTGGCGCGGTGTCCGCGCATCCCCGTTCAGCCGATCCAGCACCGGACCGCCCTCGGCGATCAGCACCTTGTTCTCCAGTTCGTAATTGTAGGTCAGGTTGGTGAACCAGCGACCCTGGCCATTGCCGCCACCACCGGGCAGGCCGGGCGCGCCGCCCCCCGGTCCACGACCACTACCGCCCGGCCCGCGTCCGCCACCGGAACCCGCCCGGTCGCCGCTGGCCCCAGCGCGGGGCTGGGCGCCCTCGCCAGGCGGGGGACCACCTTCGGCCTGGTTTGTCGTCGGCGGCGTGCCGCCTTCGCTGCCGGAGGGTCGGCCGAACGGCGCCTCCCGGCTGCAGAAGCGTTCGCGGAACATCTCCAGCCGATCGGGTGCGATCTGCCCGTCCTCCCCGCGCAGCCGTTGCAGCAGTCCTTCGGGAAGGACGCTGATGTCGGCCGCGCCGCTGACGGCCGGGTCGCTGCTGCAGAAGGTCTGGCGGAAGGCCGCCATCTGCTCGCGCTGTTCCGGCGTCATGTTGGCGCCGAAACCGCCCTGCCGGCCGCCCTGGCGCGCCTCCTGGCTGCCCCGCGCAGCCTGCCCTGGTGCGCCGCCGCCGGCGGGACGCAGCGCCGATCGCACGGGATCGCGCGCAGTGCGCGCGGCCTGCTCGGTTTCGGAAAACTCGCTGCCGAACGGTCCGGACAGGTTGATGCCCAGGCGAATGCGCCGGGTGTCCTGCTCCGCAAAGGTTATCGGCCGCTGGTCGACCGACAGCAACCTGCCATCCGGTGCGCGGGTGACCCGGCCGGGGAAGGCGGCCTCGATCGCGGGGGTCAGCTCGGGGAAGCTGTCGGTCACGTCGGTGGAATGATTGTCGATATAGTCGAGCTGGATGCTGGACCGTTCGAGGAACGGCAGCTGCCAGTTCACGCCGAAGGACCAGTCGCTCTGCTGCTGTTCTGGCAGCGTCGCATTGCCGCCGCTGATGACCGTGGCCAGCACCGTCTGGCCGGTGTTGAAATCGAAGATGGAGACGTTGGGCGTCTCGATCACCGGATTGCCCAACTGGGCGAGCGAGGGCGCCGCCTGCCGGCCGACATGGGTGGCGGTGAAGGTCAGGGTGTCGGTCACGCCCCAGGTCAGCCCGGCCGACCAGTCGGTCAGCGTGCCGAAGTCCGACAGGTGATCGAGCCCGGCGCTGAGGTTCAGCGTCAGATTGCCGACATCGCTGAGGAAATCGTCCCGCACGCTGGTCAGCGGAACGGACACGTTCACGCCGGCATTGGCATTGCCGCGCGTCAGCCGCACCCGGCCGATATCCGATCGGGTGTCCTCACTGGTGATGCGGCTCCAGTCATAACCGGCATCCAGCGTCACCGACAGCTCGCCCGCGGGCAGCAGCAACGGGCGGCCATTGGCGGTCAGCTTGCTGGACAGGGTATCGGTGCTGCTGTCCGCCCGGTCGGTCCCCAGATCGGGCAGGCGGCCCAGATCGCCATCGAGCGCCAGCGTACCCGCGGTTGCAGCGGCCTGGAGCGCGGCATAGTCTGGTGAGCCATCGGCCGATTGCCGGCGCGCGATCAGTGTGCGCGTGTCGGCGCGGCTGGCATCCACCGTGCCGCTGATCTGCCAGTCGGAGATGTTGGTGTTGAGCGCGCTGGCAACGGAGTAGGTGGTGGTGCGCCGGTCCACGGTCAGCGGATCGTCCGCGCCGAACACGCGCAATGCGGTTGTGCCGGCCGGATCGGTCAGGCTGATCGTGTCGAGGCCATTCAGGCTGAGCGAGTCCTCGCGTTCCACCGTGCCGTTCAGGCTCAGTGTCGTGCCGCCCGATCCCAGCTGCGTGGTCCAGTTGGCAGTCGCCTCCAGACCGGCACCGTCGCTTGTCAGGCTGCGATATCGGGCCGGATCGGGGTCGCCCGGTATGGCCGAAATGCTGCCGGCGGCCTGCAGCACGCCGCGCTCCGCCTCCGTCAGGATGCTGCTGTTTTCCCACTGCAGGTTCAGGTTGAAGCGGCTGGGGCCGTCGATCCGCAGATAGGTCGCCTCCACCTGCTGCGAGGAGAAGCCGCCATCCCACGGCTGGCCGTATTCCAGCTCGATCTCGCGGCTGGAATAATTGTCCTTCAGGATGATGTTCACCACCCGCTGGTCGGCCGAATAGCCATAGCGCTGGGCCACCTGTTCGGGGAACACCTCGACCTTCTCGATCGCCTCGGGCGGGTAGCTGCGCAATTCGCGGAAACTGGCGATGCGGACACCATTGACCAGGATCACCGGCCGGCCATCGCCGCGCCCGCTGCCGCTGGTGACCTGCGGGGCCAGCAGTTCGAGCAGCTCGTCGATGGAGCCCGCGCCATAGCCGGCAATCTCCTCCGCGCCCAGTTCCAGCAGCGGAGCTTCCGGCGCATCCACCTGGCCGCGCAGTGACCGGGCGAACACGATGATCTCGTTTGCCGCCTCGTCCACCTCGGCCTCGCCCGGAACAACCTGCTCTTCCGGCTGGGTGCTGTCCTGCGCCAGCGCAGGCCCGGCGGGCGCCAGGACCAGCGCGGCACTCGCCAGGGTGGTGGACAGGGTCAGGAAACTAGGCGGCAGGTGGCGCAATGTCGTTGGTCCTCATGATTCTGATCCCGGCCCCCAGCGCGGCTTGTCGCGGCAATGGCTTGCCCCGGCAAGCCGCACCCGGTATCAAAATGTCGCACCTGTTGCCGGGATGTCTCAGCGTGGCCGTCGCTGGGCTTCCCTTTGGGGCGACCAGTCGCTATGTGCGCGGCCATGACCAACAATAGAATCGCAGCCTGAGCCCGCATGGCGAAGGAAGAACTGCTGGAAATGCGCGGGCGGGTGGTGGAGCTACTGCCCAATGCCATGTTCCGCGTCGAGCTGGAAAATGGCCACGAAGTGCTCGGGCACACCGCCGGCCGGATGCGGAAGAACCGCATTCGCGTGCTGGTGGGGGACGAGGTATTGTGCGAGCTGACGCCGTACGACCTCACCAAGGCGCGCATCACCTATCGCTTCATGCCGGGACGCGGCGGACCTGGCCCGTCCTGAGAGCCGTCCTGTGGCCGAGGCGCCAAGTGCCGCACGGCCTGCGACCATGCCCCCGACACCTACGCTGATCCTGGCCTCCGCCAGTCCGCGCCGCCGCGAGTTGCTGGCGCGACTGGGCGTGACGCCGCTGCGGATCGCGGCTGCCGATATCGACGAAACACCGCAACCGGCCGAATTGCCGCGGCCGCATGCCGCGCGACTGGCGCGGAGCAAGGCGCTGGCGCTCTCCGCCATGGCAGCTGCGGAGGCTGCGCATGTGCTGGCGGGCGACACCGTGGTGGCGGTGGGTCGCCGTATCCTGCCCAAGGCGGAAGATCCCGATACCGCCACCGCCTGCCTGCGGCTGCTGTCCGGCCGCCGGCACCGCGTGTTCACCGCCATTGCGCTGCTCGCGCCTGACGGCACCCTGCGCGAACGGATCAGCGAGACGCAACTGCGCTTCAAGCCGCTGACCGAGGGGGAGATCGCCGCCTATGTCGCCAGTGGCGAATGGCAGGGCAAGGCGGGTGGCTACGCCATCCAAGGCAGTGCGGAGGCGCTGGTGGCATGGATGGCGGGCAGCCATTCGGGCGTCATCGGCCTGCCTTTGTTCGAAACGCGGGCATTGCTGAAGGCGGCAGGGTTCCCGCTTGGCTGAATGGCTGGTGGAGCAGGGGATCGCGGAGGAACGCGCGATCCTGTGGGACGGTGCGGACATCCTGGCCGCTGCCTGGCAATGGTCCGATGGTTTGCGCGCCGGGATGGTGGCCGATGCCGTGCTGCTGCGACGGGCGAAGGGCGCCACACGCGGCACGGCACGCTTCGCCAATGGCGAGGAGGCGCTGGTCGATCGCCTGCCTGCCGGTGCCGTCGAAGGCGCACCGATCCGGCTGGAGGTGACCCGCCCGTCCATAGGCGAACGCGGCCGCACGAAGCTGGCCCGCGCGCGGCGCAGCGATCTTTCCACCATTGTGCCGACGCTGGCGCAACAGCTTGGCGGGCGCCCGGACCACCGCTTCCCCGCTGGCCCGTGGGACGAGCTGATGGCTGAGGCTTTCGCTGGCGAGGTCGGCTTCGCCGGCGGTTCGCTGGTGCTGCATGCCACCCCGGCCATGGTGCTGGTGGATGTGGACGGCACGGTTCCGCCGCCCGCGCTCGCACAGGCTGCGGTCGCACCTTTGGCGGCCGCGCTGCGCCGGCTGGATATTGGCGGCTCCGTCGGGGTCGACATGCCGACCCTGGCCCAGAAGACCGACCGGCGCATGGTGGACGATGCGCTGGAAACCGTGCTGGCCGGTTGGCCACATGAACGCACCGCGATGAACGGCTTTGGCTTCGTGCAGATCGTATCACGCTTTACCCGCGTCTCGCTGCTGCATCGCGCGCAATTGCACCCGGCGGAGAGCGCCGCACGCTGGCTGTTGCGCCGGGCGGAAGTGGCAGCCGAGACTGGCATCGCTGGCGGCATGGTGGCGCTGGCTTGTCACCCGATGGTGGCGGAGCAGCTGCGGGCGGACTGGCTGGCGGAGCTGGCGCGGCGAACGGGGCGCGAAGTGCGGGTGACCTCCGATGCGCGGCTTGCCATCGCCGCACCCCATGCCCAGATCATTGCGCGATGAACACGACCCGCCGATCCTGCCCCATCTGCGCCAAGCCGCGCAGCGAGACTCACACGCCGTTCTGCTCGACCCGTTGCCGGGATCGCGACCTCGCGCAGTGGTTCACCGATGGCTACGTCGTGCCCGGCCGCCCCGCCACGCCGGACGAGATCGCCGGCGAAGGCTAGGGGGCAAAAGGCGCTTGCAATGCGCGGATCGCTCCGCCATAGCGCCGCCTCCAACGCCGGTCCGGTGCCCTTCAGGGTGTCGTTTCCGACCGGCATGGCACCTGTCGCGACAGCTGTTCGCGCCAATGCCCGGGTAGCTCAGTTGGTAGAGCATGCGACTGAAAATCGCAGTGTCGGCGGTTCGAATCCGTCCCCGGGCACCACTTTCCTTCTGCCCTGACCCGCGCTGCCGACAGGTTTCAGGCCGTCAGCACCCGCGCCACATTCACGAACTCCGCCACAGTCAGCGTCTCGGCGCGGCGCTGCGGTTCGATGCCGAGCTGTTCCAGCGCCGCAAGCGCGCCGGGCAGTCCCTTGAGGCTCTGGCGCAACATCTTGCGGCGCTGGCCAAAGGCGGCGCCGGTCAGGCGCTCCAGCACCTTGGCGCTGACGCCGGCCGGCTGCTCCGCCGGGGTCACATGGACGATTGCGCTCATTACCTTGGGCGGCGGGGTGAAGGCGCTGCGGTGGACCTTCAGCGCCAGCTTGGGGGTGCTGCGCCACTGCGCCAGCACCGCCAGCCGGCCATAGGCATCGGTGTCCGGCTGCGCGACGATCCGCTGCGCCACCTCCTGCTGGAACATCAGCGTCAGGCTGGTCCAGCGCGGTGGCCAGACCTCTCCTCCAAGCCAGCCGGTGAACAGCGGCGTGCCGACATTGTAAGGCAAGTTGGCCAGGATCGCGTAAGGTTCGCCCAGCAGCGCATCGTGATCGATCGTGGTGGCGTCGCCCTGCACGAACTCCAGCTTGCCGGGGAAGGCCTCGGACAGCTGCTCCAGCGCGGGCAGGCAGCGGCGATCCATCTCGATCGCGGTGACGCGGGCGCCGGCGCGCAGGGCGGCGCGGGTCAGGCCGCCGGGGCCAGGGCCGATCTCCAGCACGGCACGATCCGTCAGGTCGCCGGCAATCGCCGCGATGCGCGATAGCAGCTGTTCGTCCAGCAGGAAGTTCTGCCCCAGCGCCTTGGTTGCGGTGAGGCCATGCGCCGCGATGACTTCGCGCAGGGGCGGCAAGGCGGGCAGGGTGGTCATGCTGCGCTGCCGCGGCGGGCGGAAAGGTCGGCGGCCATGCGGATCGCGGCTATCGTCGCGCCCGGATCGGCCAGATTGCGGCCGGCGATGCCGAAGGCGGTGCCGTGGTCGGGCGAGGTGCGGACCACCGGCAGGCCCAGCGTGACATTCACCCCCTGGTCGAAGTCCAGCGCCTTCAGCGGGATCAGCGCTTGATCGTGATACATGGCGATCGCGACGTCATAGGTGGCGCGGGCGCGCGGGGTGAACAGAGCGTCAGCCGGTTGCGGGCCGGTCACGTCCCAGCCGGCGGCGCGCAGGGCGGCAATGGCAGGGGCGATGATGCGGATCTCCTCGTCACCCATGCGGCCATCCTCCCCCGCATGCGGGTTGAGGCCGCAGATGGCGAGGCGCGGCGCGGCAATGCCGAGATCGCGCTGCATGGCCCGGGCGACAATGGTGCAACGCCGTTCGATCAGCTCGGCCGAGAGCAGCGCCGGCACGCTGGCGAGCGCGCAATGCACCGTCAGCGGCACGGTGCGCAGCGCCGGGCCGGCCAGCATCATAACGGCATCCTGGGGCGCCACGCCGCAGGCATCGGCCACGAATTCGGTCTGACCGGGGAAGGCGAAGCCGATCTGGGCCAGTTCCGCCTTGGCGATGGGACCGGTCACCAGCGCAGCCGCCGCATGGCCGGTGACCAGCGCCGTTGCCTGCTCCAGCGATGCCAGCGCCAGCCGCGCGCCCGGCGGAGCGGGCTGTCCGGGGGTGTAGGCACCGTCGAGGTCACCCAGCACCGGCAGCGCCTGGCCGAAGCATGCGGCGGCCTGCGCGGGATCGGTGATGGCGGCCACGGGCAGGGTGATCCCGCGCGTAGCGGCTGCCTCCACCAGCAGCCGCGCACCGCCGACCGCGAAGAAGGGCGGCAGATCCGCCACCTGCCGGTCGGCCCAGCAGGCGGCGATCAGTTCCGGGCCGATCCCGGCCGGGTCGCCCAGTGACAGCGCCAGCGGCAGCATGGCGGGGCCTAGTTGTATTCGACCACCGCGTCGCGGCGCAGGTCGCGCAGATAGCGCTGGGCACGCCGGTTGACGCGCTCGTCCTCCATCTGCCGCATCAGCTGATCCCGGCTGGGGCCGCTGGCGACTTCCGGATCGTCGCGCCCGCATAGCATCAACACGCGCACGCCTTCTTCCAGCGAGCCGAAGGGCGGCGTGGACTCGCCGACATTCAGGGCAAGCAGCGCTCCCTGCAGCGCTTCGGGCAGGGATCGCACCACCATCTCGTCATTGGTGACGACCTCCGCGCCCAGCCGCACGGCAGCGGCATCCGCTTCGCCGCAGCCCTTGATGGCGGCAACGCCTTCGGCAAAGGCGGCAGCACGGCGTTGCGCTTCCTCCTGCGAGGTGCCGGCCGCGAAATCGATCGCGATCTGCTTCAGGCTGACCACCGCGTCACGCGGATCGGCCATGCCGACCTGCCGCTTGTCGATGAGATACAGGATGGAGAAGCCGCCGGGAATTTCTACCGGCCCGACCAGCTGGCCCGGGGTCAGCTCGCGTGCGGCCTGTTCCAGCTGCGGGTTCTGCAACTGCGCCAGCTGGATCCAGCCGAGGTCGCCACCCACCGCCGCGGTGGAGGCCTGCGAATATTGCCGCGCATAGGCGATGAAGCTGCCGCCGCCGCGCAACTGCTCCATGATCTGCTGCGCCTGCTGCGCCTTCTCCGCCCGGTTGGTGGAATTGGCCTCCAGGAAGATCTCGCCGATGCGGTATTCGTCCGTGCCCTTGCTGGCCTGGATCCGCTCGAAGGTCTCGCCCACCTCTTCCTGAGAAACGTTGACGAAGGGTTCGACATTGCGGCGAAGCAGCCGCTCCCACGCCAGCTCACCCTGGATCTGCCGCTTCAACGATGCGGGGGAGGAGCCGATGGAGGTGAGATAAGTCGTCATCCCCTCGATCGTGCGGCCGAAGCGCTCGGTCGCCAGCTGATTGTAGGTCTGATCGACCTCTTCCGGCGTGACGGGAATCTCCTGCAGCTCCGCCTCCTGGATCTGCAGCGTCTCGTCTATCAGGTTGCGCAGGACCTGCAGGCGAAGGCGCTGCTCCTCTTCCGGGGAGATCTCGGTTGTCTGATTGGCGGCCACGATCAGCGCGACGCGGTGATCGACATCGGTGCCGGTGATGATCGTGCCGTTGACCCGCGCGGTTGCGCGGCGCTTGTTCGGATCGGCCCGAGCCATCAGCTGCACATCCGCCGGAATGTTCAGCGCATCGCCCGTCGCCGTCGGGGTCGCCGGCGTGCTGTCCTGCGCCCAGGCTGGCGCCAGGCCCGGCGTCACCAGCAGGGCCGCGGCCAAGGCGGGGGTGCCCACGCGGTTCCACCACGCATTGTGCCGCTGCAGTCTGCCGAAAGTTCCGATCACGCACATATCCTTGAAAACACGGTAACGGTCAGCGGCCGATGGCAAATGGCGGCTGAACCGCAGATGATCCCCGTCGCATCCCGCACCTTGCCGTAGCGGCTCCGCCCCGCGCTGCCAACAGCAGGGCGTCGCGTCACCGGAAGCCGAGATTGCGCAGGGCGAAGTGGAATCGGAAACTGCTGCCTTGCTGCGCATCCGCGATGGAGATGTAGTCGCGTCGCCAGGTGAAGCCCAGTTCCAGGCATTCGTCGGAATAGGCGAAGCCTAGTCGCGTGCGCACTGGCGTGAACCCGTCGGACGTGTCGAGGGGATCTTCCGCACGATCGGTCAGGTTGACCACGGCCGCGCCGAAGACGGACCAGTACCGCGCAAAGGCCACCCGGCCCGCGGCGCGGACCTCCTCGCGGTCGCGCAGATCCTCGAACCCCGGATCCAGATTGCGGTTGAGCCTGAGATAGCCCAATTCGAGATAGGTCCGGTTCGAGCCGAGGGTGGCGTCGATCTCGTTCCGGCGGATGCCCAGGCTGTCCTTGTCCAGCCGGAAGCGGTGCGTGAAGCGCAGGAAGTTGCGATATTGCACGCTGACCCGGCCGACATAGTCCGAAAATTCGTTCGTGAGACCCGTGCCATCGGGGAACAGCGCCGGCTTGTCCGTCAGCCGATAGGACTGGCCGACCGTGCCGAAGATGCGCCAGCCGGGCAGGTCCAGCTGGTAATCGGCGCCATAGGTCAGCCGCACGCCGTCCTCCACCCGGTCGTAGCCGGGAAAACGGTTGAGCGAGAACAGGTTGCTGTTGTCCAGTTCGAAGGCGCGCGAATCCTCGTTGGGGATGTCGGTGTTCTTCAGGCCGGGGCTGCCGGCGAGCTGAATCCGCGGCGTCACCACCTGCGTCCCGCCCAGGAACTCGCCGGCGAGGGGCCATTTCAGATCCACCGCACCGATGGCGATTCCGCGGGTGTGCCAGCCTTCCGCCCCGCGATAAGGCAGGGTGGCGGTCAGTGCGCTCTCGTCCGTGTGGTACACATCGCCGCGTACCAGCGCGGAAAAGGTCAGTTCCTGGCCCCAATTTGTAACGGAACGCCGGGTCCACAGCGCGCTGGTGAAGGCGCGCTGCGTGTCCTGTCCTTCGTTGCGGGTCAGGGCCAGCGTGTTGGCCTGCAGCTGCACTGTGCCGCCGGCCACCGGATCGGCCAGGTTCAGCCGGTAGTCCATGACCGGCAGCGCCAGCGGCACCTGCCCCTGGTCACCCTGCACCAGCAACAGCTGCGTCGCCCAGCCTGCCAGAGAGAAATAGGACCGGTCGCCGACCCGTTCGGCTGCGATGGTGGAACGGAGGCGATCGTCGCGGCTGATGTCATAGCGGCGCAGGAAGGTGCGATCGCTGGCCAGCCGAAGCGACGCCGATACCGACCAGGCGGGGTCCAGCTGGAATCGCCCATTGGCGAACACATAGCCGCGCAGGTCGTCCTCTTCCCGTCCGGCATCCTGCGATCCCAGCGGGATGCGAGCGCCCTGCGTTGCATAGCCGGTGATCTGGTATGCGCCGGTCTGCGTCAACTGGCGGTATTGAGCGGACACCATCGGCTTGGCACCGGTGAAGATGGTGCCGTTGACCGCGAGATCGCGATTGGGGTCGAGCCGCCAGTAATAGCCGGCAGTCGCCTCCAGCCCGTTGGCCGGGGTGTAGCCCACATTGGGTATCAGCCAGCCATTGCTGCCTGACCCATCCGTGTTGAAGGTGAAGGCCGGCAGGCGCAGCAGGCGACGGCCGAAGATCTCGAACCAGGCGCCTTCGAAGCGGACGCTACGATCTTCCGCGTCATAGAACACGCGGCTGGCCGTGATCCGCCAGCTCGGCTGGTCGGGACACCCATCCTCCGTCTCCACCTGGCAGCCGGAATAGACGACACGCTCCAGCTCAAGGTCGCCATTGTCGCCGCGGCGGCCTTCGGTTGCGGCGAGACGCCCGCCGGCATTGAAGGCCAGCAGCAGATTGTTCATCGCGCCGGCACGCAGTTCGTCCGTCAGTTCCAGCCGGTCCGTGAACAGCTGGTTGCCGTCCCGGTCCACGAAGCGGACGTCTCCGCTGGCGACGATCTGGCCGCTCGTGCGGTTCCAGGTAACGGCATCGGCCCGCACGGACTGGTCGCCCTGCCGCAGGATCACGTCGCCACCGGCGGTGACCGTCTCCCCCTCGCTGTCATATTCCAGGCTGGTCGCTTCGAACGCGATCGGCTCGTCCGTAATCGGCGAAGGAGCGGGCGTGGGCGTTGCGGTCGGCTCGGGCGCCTGGGCTTCGCCCAGCAGCTCCCCACGCCCCAGGCGCGGGGGGGCGGTGCCGTCCTGCGCATGGGCAAGCAGCGGAAAGAACGCGATGGCCGCGCAGGTCGCCAGGGCAGCCAGCCGGACGGGCTGCAAGCGGGAAAGCGCGGCTTGCAACCTGTTGGTCTGGCCGGGGAGCATGCCTTGCCTATCGCACCGCCTGTCCTTAACTGCAACGGCAGCATTTCATCAGCGGCCAACGTCCTGTCGCATGCCCTTGTCGCTTGGGGGCGCACGGGCGGCGGCCGCAATCCCGCCTGATCGGAGACAGCATGCAGATCGAGTTCAGCCCCCTTGCCGCCACCAGCACCGCGCCGGTCGCCACCATCGTGGTGCAGGACCAGCTGCCGCAAACGCTGGAGCCGGTGCTGGCGGAAGGGGCAAGGGCGGCTCGCTTTACCGGCAAGGCCGGCCAGTTGTTCGACGGCTTCGTGGAACGGGACGGGGCGATACGGCGGGTGGTGCTGGCCGGGGCCGGCGCTGGCGGGGCGGAGCGGCCGGCTGCGCTGGAGCGCGCCGGTGCCGGGCTGACCGCGCGTTTCCTGACCGGCGGGACGGAGCAGCTGGTGCTGGATGCCACCGGGCTGGATGCGCAGGAGGTCGCCCATGTGCTGACCGGCCTGACCCTGCGCGCCTGGCGGCACGACACGTACCGCACCCGGCTGAAGGACGAGCAGAAGGTCTCGCTGAAGCAGGTCACCGTCGTCAACGCGCCGGAGGGTGCCGAGGCCGCATGGACCGAGGCGTCCGCACTGGTGGAAGGCGTGAACTTCACCCGCGAGCTGGTGGCGGAGCCGGCCAACGTGATCTACCCCGAGACCTTCGTGGAACGCTGCCGCGCCCGGTTCGAAGGCACCGGGGCCGAGCTGGTGGTGCTGGACGAGGCCGAGATGGCCGCGCTGGGCATGGGCGCGCTGCTGGGCGTCAGCCAGGGATCCCGGCGCGAGGCGCGGCTGCTGGCCATCCGCTGGAACGGCGGGGCCGAGAGCCAGGCGCCGATGGCCTTTGTGGGCAAGGGTGTCACCTTCGACACGGGCGGCATCTCCATCAAGCCGGCTGCCGGCATGGAGGACATGAAGTGGGACATGGGCGGCGCGGGCGCCGTGGCTGGCGCGATGCTGGCGCTGGCCAAGCGCGGGGCCAAGGCCAATGTCGTCGGCGTGGTCGGGCTGGTGGAGAACATGCCGGACGGCAACGCCCAGCGCCCGGGTGACGTGGTCACCAGCATGAATGGCCAGACGATCGAGGTCATCAACACCGATGCGGAGGGGCGGCTGGTGCTGTGCGACGTGCTGACCTGGGTCCAGCGCGAGCACAAGCCGACCGCCATCGTCGACCTGGCAACGCTGACCGGCGCCATGATCATCGCCCTG
Organism: Croceibacterium ferulae; assembly: GCF_003660445.1. Lineage (GTDB taxonomy): Bacteria > Pseudomonadota > Alphaproteobacteria > Sphingomonadales > Sphingomonadaceae > Croceibacterium > Croceibacterium ferulae. Next base: position 143,399 of record NZ_QZVQ01000004.1, read on the forward strand.
GGACATGAGCATGGCGGGCTGTTCAGCAACAATGACGGGCTAGCCGGCGCGCTGCTGCAGTGCGGCCTGGACAGCGGGGACAAGCTGTGGCGCTTCCCGCTGTCGCCGGCTTACGACAAGCTGATCGACAGCCCGATTGCCGACATCCGCAATGTCGGGCCGCGCGGGGCCGGTTCGATCACCGCGGCGCAGTTCCTGCAGCGCTTCATCGAGAACGACACCCCCTGGGCGCATCTCGATATCGCCGGCATGGTCTGGGCGGACAAGCCGGGCGCGACCTGGGACAAGGGTGCGACGGGCTTCGGCGTGCGGGTGCTGGACCAGTATGTCCGCAGCCAGCTGGAAGGCTGAGGCCTGAGGGCAGGGCGCGCCCATGCGTGTCGGCTTCTACCTGTCGGCCAGCCAGCCGGTCGAACGCGTGCTGCCGCAGGTGGCACGCGCGGCCGTGCGGGCGGGGCAGCGCATGCTGGTGGTGGGTGACGTTCCGCTGCTCGCCCGGCTGGACCAGGCGCTGTGGGACAGCCAGCCGGAGGAGTTCCTGGCCCACGGCGCGGCGGACCAGATGCATGCGGCGCGCCAGCCCATCCTGCTGAGCCACGAATGCCGTGCGCCCAATGGCGCGCAGCTGCTGGCCCTGGCCGACGGCGTGTGGCGCGACGATGCGCTGGCTTTCGAACGGGCGCTGCTGTTCTTCGATGAAGGCGGGCGCGACGCCTCCCGCAATCTGTGGCGTGACCTGAAGCGGCGCGAGGGCGTGGTGCTGGAGTTTCACGAACATGACGGCACGCGCTGGAACAGCCGTGCCTAGACTTGCCGCCGGCCCGGCCCTAAAGGCGCGCGCAACTTCTTACCCCTGCAAGGATATACAACGATGGCGGTCACCCGCACTTTCTCGATCATCAAGCCCGATGCCACCCGCCGCAACCTGACCGGCGGCGTTACCAAGATGCTGGAAGATGCCGGCCTGCGTGTCATCGCTTCCAAGCGCATCCAGATGACGAAGGAACAGGCGGAGGGCTTCTATGCCGTCCACCGCGAGCGTCCCTTCTTCAACGACCTGGTCAGCTTCATGATCAGCGGCCCGGTCGTCGTGCAGGTGCTGGAAGGCGAGGACGCCGTCCTCACCAACCGCACCGTGATGGGCGCCACCAACCCGGAAAATGCCGACGAAGGCACGATCCGCAAGACCTATGCCGAGAGCATCGAGGCGAACAGCGTGCACGGTTCCGACAGCGACGAGAACGCCGCGATCGAGATCGACTACTTCTTCAAGCCCGAAGAGATCGTCGGCTGAAGCTGCGATAGGCGGTCTTGTGGGCATGGTGGGGCTGGCGCGCGGCGCAACCCTGCTCGGCCCGCATGGCCGCCAGCGCCGCCGGGGTGAGCGGCAGGCCCAGCGCATGGTAGGCGCGGGCGATCTCCCCCTCCCAGTCTGAATCCAGCGCGGCAAAGTCCACCTCCGCCAGCGGCCCGGCGAAGCCGGCCAGCGCCTGCGCCATGCGCGTCTCGCGCAGGGCGATCTTGCGCCGACATTCCGCCTCGATGCAGTCCAGATCCGCCGTCGCCGATTGCATGGCTCGTTGATTGGCGACCAGCGACACGGCGCTGGCGACCACGTCCTCCTGATCCCGGCGCGCAACCACGACCCGTGCCTGCGGGAAGCGGGCCAGCAGCGCGGGCAGATCCTCCGCGAATTGCGGCACCTTCAGCACCCGGGGACGATCCGCATTGCCGCGCGTGGCGGCATCCGTCGCCAGCAGGCGCGCGAATTCGGCATAGACCGGCGCGGGATCGCGTGCCTCCGACCACAGGCTGTAACCGGGGATGCGCCACTGCGCCTCGTACGCACAGTGATCCAGCGCGGCCGCGAGCCAGCCCAGTTCCTCGTCAGGCCGGGTGGCGCCGAAGGGGTGGATGGTGTCGAGCCACGGATCCAGCCGTCGGGCAAAGGCGAGCGACAGACCGGACCACAGCGGGCGCAGGTCCGGCCGGCCGGCACGCGGCGGCACGGCATGCCAGCTGTCGCAGAAGCGGGTGGCGGCATGGGCGGGGTCGGCGGCGAGCAGGCGGTGGATGCGGGTGGTGCCGCCGCGCATCTGCCCGACCACTATGATCGGTGGCGCCATCAGCGTCGCGGGCAGGTCCGGCCGGTCGAGCCACAGCGCACCCAGCTGCAGCCGCTGACGCAGCACGCGCACCAGCTGTCCATGGGCGATGGTGCGGCCCAGATTGGTGAGGTCGGCCTCCTCTTCCAGCGCGGTGCACAGGCGTTCAAGCCGCTCGCGGAAGTCGGCCACCTCCGCCTCGCCGCGACCACCGATCTCCCCTGCGGCGGGTGCCTGGCGCAGCGCCTTGGCCCACAGCTCCGCCGGATCGAGCGACGGACGCTGGCACAGGCCTTTTGCCCAGAGCCGCCCGAGCAGTCGGTCCAGCTTGCCGACCAGCGGCCCGCGGGCGAGAGGGTGAGGGCGAGGCCGGCGGCTCATCGCGAGCGGTCAGGCCGGCGCAAGCGAACGACCGACATAGTCGGAAAACATGCGCGGCAGCAGCTGGTATTCGGCCAGCCGCACGCGATAGGCGAGCGCATCGGGCGTATCGTTGGGCAGGATGGCGACCGGCATCTGCCCCAGCACCGGCCCGTCATCCAGCTCCGCCGTGACCACATGCACCGAACAGCCGCCCCAGGCATCGCCGGCGGCGATGGCGCGGGCGTGGGTGTCCAGCCCCTTGTACTTCGGCAGCAGGGAAGGGTGCGTGTTGACCATGCGACCGGCCCAGCCTTCCACAAAGGCGGGCGTCAGGATCCGCATATAACCGCACAGCGCCAGATAATCGGCGCCGGAGGCGCGCAGGGCGGCATCCATCGCAGCGTCATGGTCGGCGCGGCTCATGCCCCGATGCGGCAGGGCGAAGGTGGCGATCCCCTCTGCCGCGGCGATGGCGAGGCCGGGCGCATCGGGCACATTGCTGGCCACCAGCACCAGTTCGTAAGGGCAATCGGGCAGGCGACTGTGGAACAGCAGCGCGGACATGGTGGTACCGTTGCCCGAAAGCAGGGCGGCAACCTTTACCTTCTCCCGCGCCTGTTCAGGCAAGATGTCAGGCAAGGTGCTGGGCCTGCCAGTCGCCACGCCCGCCCCAAGTCTCGGTGGAACCGCGGACCGTGCAGCCACGCTGCCCTTCCACGATCTCGCCGATGCGGCTGACTTCCTCGCCCGCTGCCTCCAAATCGGCCACGACCTCGTGCGCCAGTTCGGCGGGCACGGCCAGCACCATGCCGATGCCGCAATTGAAGGTGCGCGCCATCTCGCCCGGCTCGATATTGCCCTGTGCCTGCAGGAAGGCCATCAGCCGCGGCTGCTCCCAGGCATCGGCGTCGATCATCGCATGGGTGCCTTCGGGCAGCACGCGCGGCACGTTTTCCAGCAGCCCGCCTCCGGTAATGTGGGCGAGGGCATCGATCTTGCCGCGGCGGATCACCGGCAGCAGACTGCGGACATAGATGCGCGTCGGCGCCATCAGCGCGTCGATCAGGCGCACATCCTGGTCGAACAGGGCAGGCGCATTGAGCCGCCAGCCGAGATCGGCGGCCAGACGGCGCACCAGCGAATAGCCGTTCGAATGAACGCCAGAACTGGCGAGACCCAGCAAAACGTGGCCGGGCGCGACACGATCGCCCGTCAGCTGCTCGCCGCGCTCCACCGCGCCGACGCAGAAACCAGCTAGGTCGTAGTCGCCGGCGGCATACATGCCCGGCATCTCCGCTGTCTCGCCGCCGATCAGCGCGCAGCCGGCGGTACGGCAGCCATCGGCGATTCCGGCGATCACCCGCTCCGCCACGCCATTGTCCAGCGTGCCGGTGGCGAAGTAGTCGAGGAAGAACAGCGGCTCCGCGCCCTGCACGATCAGGTCGTTGGCGCACATGGCGACCAGGTCGATGCCGACCGTATCATGCGCGTCGTGATCGATCGCCAGCTTCAGCTTCGTGCCGACACCGTCATTGGCGGCGACCAGAAGCGGATCGGAATAGCCGGCGGCCTTGGGATCGAAGAAGCCGCCGAACCCGCCGATCTCCGCATCGGCGCCCGGCCGGCGGGTGGCGCGGACCAGCGGGCCGATGGCCCTGACCAGCGCATTGCCGGCCTCGATCGAGACGCCGGCGCCGGCATAGGTGTAGCTTGCGGGAGGGGGGGTATCTTCGGCCATGCTCCAGTCCCTTAATCTTTCGCGCTTGGATTTCCACTCGCCATTGGGCACAAGGCCGGCGATTTCCCTGATGGCGATGCTCACCACACCCTTTATGCCGCTTCGATTGCCGGCCTTGCGGCCCACCGCCATGGCGCTGCTGCTGGCAGCGGCGCTGACGGGCGGCGTGGCGCTGCTGGCGCAGGTCGCCGGCGAACGCGGGATCACCCCGGTCGCAGCCACCACCGATATCGAGGTACGCGGTATTCAGGTGAATACCGCCGGCGACACTGCGGAAGAAGCCCGCCGGGCCGGCTGGGCCGAGGCGCAGCGGCTGGCCTGGGCCAAGATCGGCGGGCCCAAACTGCCCGATTCGCAGCTGGACGGGCTGGTGACTGCGATCATCGTGGGCCAGGAACAGCTCGGCCCGAAGCGCTACATCGCCACCCTGGGTGTGGTGTTCGACCGCACTCGGGCGGGCGGGCTGCTGGGCGGCGGCGGGGCGCGGGCGCGCAGCGCGCCGATGCTGGTCGTGCCGGTGCTGGTGACCGGCGGCACGCAGACCGTGTTCGAGGTGCGCAATCCCTGGCAGCGGGCCTGGGCCGAGTACCAGACCGGCGCCAGCGCGGTGGATTATGTTCGGCCCAACGGCGCAGGCTGGCAGTCGCTGATGCTGACGGCGGGCCAGCCCGGGCGTCGCAGCCGATCCTGGTGGAACGAGTTGCTGGACCAGTTCGGCGCGGCCGACGTGGTGACGCCGGTGGCGGAGCTGACTTATCTGTATCCGGGTGGGCCGGTCGAAGGGCGCTTCACCGCCCGTCATGGCCCCGACAATCGGGTGCTGGGCAGCTTCACCCTGCGCGCGGATGGCGGCGCGCAGCTGCCGGCCATGCTGGCGCAGGCGGTGGAACAGTTCGACCAGATCTTCACGCGCGCGCTCGCCAGCGGGGAACTGCGGCCGGATCCGACGCTGACCCTGGACGAGATCGAATTGAGCCCCGAAGTGCGCGCGCTGATCGCCGCGGCGCGGCAGGCGGAGCTGGCCGACGCTGCCCGCGCGGCGCAGCTGACGCCCGCACCGCCCCCGGTAACGGTCACGCCGCCGTCGCCCACCCCAGGGGCGGAGGCACCCGCCGCGGCGGTTACAAGCAGCTTCACCGTGCAGGTCGGCACACCTGATCCCGCCTCCATCGACGCGGCGCTTGGCTCCGTGCGCGGCGCGCCCGGCGTGCGGCAGGTGACGACGCCGTCGATCGCCATCGGCGGCACTTCGGTGCTGCAGGTCAGCTATGCCGGCGATCTGGCGGCACTCGCCGCGGCGCTGCGGGCGCGTGGCTGGACGGTCACCGAAGGGTCCAACGCCCTCGCCATCACGCGCTAGCGGCGCGCCGGTGGTCGCCACGATCGCCCGCCAGATCGCGCTGCCGCTGGCACAGGGTGCCGGGGCGGCGGCGCGGATCGTGACCGGCGATGCCAATGAACAGGTGGTCGCCGCGCTGTGCAACCCCGCTGCCTGGCCTTATCGCACGGCGATACTCACCGGGCCGCCGCGATCGGGCAAGTCGCTGCTGGCGCGCTGGTTCGCGGAAGGCGGGCGGGGAGAGGCGGTGGACGATGCCCCGCTGCTGGCGGAAGACGCGCTGTTCCATCGCTGGAACAGCGCGCAGCAGAGCGGCACGCCGCTGCTGATCGTGGGCGGCGCTCAAGCGTGGCGGATCACGCTGCCGGATCTGCGGTCGCGCCTGGGCGCGGCGTTGCAGCTGCCGATCGGGCAGCCGGGCGATGCCATGGCGGCGGACCTGCTGATGGCCCATGCGGAGCAGCGCGGATTGCTGCTGGGCCCCGACGCCGCCGAATATCTGGTGCCGCGTGCCGGCCGCTCCTTCGCCTTGCTGGAGCGATTGACGGCGGAGATTGACCGGCTGAGTCTTGAACGCAAGGCGCCGGCAACCCAAACTGTATGGCGTGCCGCGCTGGAGGCGGTGATGGGCCCTGCCGAACCGCGGCTGCTATGACGCAGCTTGGCGCATCCGGCACGGAATGCGACAATGAGGGTCTGATGTTCGAGCGGCTGACCGCCTACCTGGATTCGATCCACGCACGCGACCCGGCGCCGCGCTCGCGTTGGGAAATCCTGTTATATCCCGGCGTCTGGGCGCTGGCGTTCCACCGGGTCGCGCACTGGCTGTTCACCGGGCGGCTGTTCTTCCTGGCGCGGCTGGTCAATCATCTGGGCCGCTGGCTGACGGCGATCGACATCCACCCGGGTGCGCGGATCGGGCGCAACTTCTTCATCGACCACGGCTTTACCGTGATCGGGGAGACGGCGGAGATCGGCGACAACGTCACCATCTACCAATGCGTCACCCTGGGCGGCAGCAATCCGACCAATGGCGTACCGGGCAAGCGCCACCCCACGCTGGAAGATGGCGTGATCATCGGGTCGGGCGCGCAGATCATCGGGCCGATCACGGTCGGCCGCCGCGCGCGCGTGGGCGCCAATGCCGTGGTGCTGGACGACGTGCCGGAAGGTGCGACCATGATCGGCCTGAAGGCGCGCAGCACGCTGGTGCCGGCGGAAACCTGGCTGCGCGAGTTCATGCCCTATGGCACGCCCTGCCGCGAAGGGCAGGAATGCGAGGAAGTGCGGACGGATCGCGCCGACCTGCTGGAAGCGCAGATCGCCGAATTGCGGGCGGAGATCGCCCTTCTCAGGGCGGAACGCCAGCAGCCCGAACTACCGCTGTCGCCGATCACGCGGCAGGTGCAGGCAATAAAGCAGGCCGAAGGCTGATGGCGAGCGAAGGGAACGGCATCATCGCCTTTCCTGGTGTCGGCGTGCCGGGGAAGGCCGGAGCGCAGCAGGTCGGGTTCGACCGGCTGGAGCTGACGCGCATCCTGGATCTGTATGGCCGCATGGTCGCGGCCGGCGAGTGGCGCGATTATGCGATGGGCTTTACCTGCGATTGCGCCAGCTTCTCCGCCTTCCGCCGCGCCGCCGAAAACCCGCAGATGCGGCTGGAGAAGCGCCCGGCCTTGCGCGGCAAGCAAGGCATGTGGGCGCTGTTTGGCGAGCACGGTCAGGTGCTGAAGCGCGGGCACGAATTGCCCGGCGTACTGGCGGTGCTGGAACGGCGGCTGGTGAAGCTGGTCTGATCCGGAACTCGTCCGTGCCCCGGCCCATTGGGGAGGCAGGTACGCAAGGACAGGTTATGACGATCGACAGGAACAGCCCGCTGACCGACCTGCTGGCGGGCGCGGCCGGCGGCATCGCAGCCACGGCAGCGGTCGCCATCTTCATGCAAATGTCAAAGCCGCTGACCGGCAACGACCCTGCGGCGCCCGATGCGGCGGGCGAACCGCGCATCGGATCGCCTGACGCCGCCACGCGTGCTGTCGAGCAAGGGCTGGGCAAGCCATTGTCCGAAGGCAGCAAGCCTGCCGCGACCGGGGCGTTCCAGTTCGCCTTCGGTGCGCTGCTGGGCGCTGCTTACGGCCTTGCCGCACGCCAAGTGCCCCTGGCAAGTGCGGCGCGCGGCACGCTGTTCGGAGCGGGCGTGTTCGCGGTCGCGGACGAGGTGCTGGTGCCTGCCACCGGCCTGTCCGGCAAGCCGGCCGACAGCCCGGCAGAGGTGCATGGCGGGGCGCTTGCCATGCACCTGCTTTTCGGGCTGGTGGCCGACAGCGTGCGGCGCGCCTTGCTGCGCCGCTGACGCTGCCGGTTCCCGCCGGTCAGGCGACCTGCGGCAGCTGGTCGAGATATTTGTCCAGCGTCAGCGGGTATTCGCGCACGCGGATGCCGGTTGCGTTGTAGATCGCATTGGCGATTGCCGCACCCGGGCCGCAGATGCCCAGCTCGCCCACGCCCTTGGCCTTCAGCGGAGTCGAAACCGGGTCCACCGTGTCGAGGAACACCACCTCCTGATGCGGGATGTCGAGATGCACCGGCACCTCGTATCCGGCGAGGTCGTGATTGACGAACAAGCCGAAGCGGGTGTCCACCACCAGCTCCTCCATCAGCGCGCCGCCTGCCGCCATCACCATCGCACCGATCACCTGGCTGCGCGCGGACATGGGATTGAGGATGCGCCCGGCATCGCACACCGCCAGCATCCGCCGGATGCGGGTGACACCGGTGAAGGCGTCCACCGCGACTTCCGCGAAGTGCCCGGCATAGGTGCCGAGATCGTAGCCCTTCTGGAAATCGCCGAACGCTATACCATCCTCCGCCACCTGTGCCCCGGCATCCGTCAGCGCCCAGCTGCGGTCCCCTGCCGTGATCCGGCCGTCGGCGAACGTCGCGTCATCGGCGGCAAAGCCCAATTGCTCGCCGATCTTGCGGCGCAATGCCACGCAGGCGGCATAGACGCCGGCTGTGGAGGAGGCCGCGCCCCATTGCCCGCCGGAACCGGCGGCGGCGGGAAAGGCGGAGTCGCCTAGCCTGACGGAAACACGGTCCAGCGGCAGGCCCATCGTTTCCGCCGCTGTCTGGGCGATGATGGTGTAGCTGCCGGTACCGATATCGGTCATGTCGGTCTCGACCACCAGCAAGCCGTCCGCCTCCAGCCGCACGCGGGCGGCGGATTTCTGCGTCGGTGCGCCGCGATAGCCGGCGGCGACACCCATGCCGACCAGCCAGCGCCCGTCGCGCACCGCACCCGGCCGCGCATTGCGCCGCGCCCAGCCGAAGCGTTCGGCACCTTCGGTCAGGCAGCGGGTCAGGTTGCGTTCCGAATAGCGCGTGCCCGGCTTCCCCGGCACTTCGCCCGTCGGCTCGTTCGCAAGGCGCAGGGCGACCGGGTCCATGCCCGTCGCCTCCGCCAGTTCGTCCATCGCCACCTCCAGCGCCAGGTGGCCGACCGCTTCGCCGGGCGCGCGCATGGCGTTGCCTTCGGGCAGGTCGAGATGGGTGACGCGGCTGGCAACAAGCCGGTTGGCCCCGGCATACAGCACCGGGGTCTGTGCGGTCCCGTCCTCGCCTGACTGGCCGTCCAGGTTGCCCGACCAGCATTCATGCGCGATGGCGGTGATCCGCCCGTCCCGGCCCGCGCCCAGCCGGATGCGCTGGATAGTGGCGTGGCGGTGCGCGGTGTTGTTGGCGATCAGCGGCCGCTGCAGCGCGATCTTGACCGGCCGTCCCGCCTCCTTCGCCGCCAGTGCGGCGCACACCGCATCGGCGCGGACGAACAGCTTCGACCCGAAGCCGCCGCCGATATAGGGTGAATCCAGCCGGACATTCTCCTCCGCGATGCCCAGGATCTTGGCCATGGAGCTCTTGCTCCAGGCGATCATCTGGTTGGAGGTCCACAGCGTCAGCTTGTCGCCGTCCCACCCGGCAATGGTGGCGTGCGGCTCGATCATCGCGTGGCTTTCGTCAGGCGTGGTATAGGTCGCGTCCACCTTCACCGGCGCGGCGGCGAAGGCGTCGGCGAAATCGCCAATCCGCTTGGGCGTCTGCTGGCTTTGCGGATCGCCGCCGTCGCCCGCGCCGTCATCCTGCTCCTCCGCCCCGGCATGCGGCGCCGCGCGGGCGAGGTCGAACGCGCCGGGCGTGCGGTCGTAATCGACGCGGATCAACGCGGCGGCAGCGCGCGCCTGCTCGAACGTCTCGGCCACGACCACGGCGATCGCCTGGTGGTAATGCGCCACGTCCGACCCGCCGAACAGCGGAGCGACATTGCCCATTCCCTTGCCGACCGGCGCCACATCGGGCGCGGCAACAATGGCGACGACGCCGGGCGCGCGGCGGGCCTCGGCCACGTTCATGGCGCTGATCCGCCCCTTGGCGATCGCAGCGCCCAGAATGTAGCCATAGGCTGCATCGGGCGCGACATCGTGCCGTTCATAGGCATAGGGTGCGGTGCCAGTGGTCTTCAGCGGACCGTCGATGCGCGGCGTGGGCTTGCCGATCACCCGGGCATTGTCGAACAGGTTGGTGCCCGCAGGCTGGTTGAAGTCCATGATTATCCCTTCGCTTCGGCCAGCACGCCGGCAAGCGCGCGGGTGGCGAGCGGCAGTTTGAAGGCGTTGTGTTCGGTCGGGCGCGCATCCGCGAAGACCTGCGCGGTGACGGCTGCGGCACCCTGCGGCATGGCGGCTTCCGCTGCCTCCACCCGCCATGGCTTGTGGGCCACCCCGCCGAAGGCGACGCGGCCGGTTCCGTCCGGCTGGATCACGGCCGCGACCGACACCAGCGCGAAGGCATAGGACGCGCGGTCGCGCACCTTGTGGTAGACATGCTCCCCGCCGATCGGGCGGGGCAGGGTGACGGCGGTGATCAGCTCGCCATGCGCCAGCACATTGTCCTTCTCGGGCGCGTCGCCCGGCAGGCGGTGGAACTCGCCAAACGGAATTGTGCGTTCCGTGCCATCGGGTTGCACCGTCTCCACCGTGGCATCCAGCACCCGCAGGGCAATGGCCATGTCACCCGGGTAAGTGGCGATGCATTTGTCACTGGTGCCGATCACGGCCAGCTGCCGGGAATAGCCCTCCAGCGCGGCGCAGCCGCTGCCGGGATTGCGCTTGTTGCAGGGCAGGTTGGGATCGTAGAAATATGGGCAGCGCGTGCGCTGCAGCAGATTGCCCGCGGTGGTCGCCTTGTTGCGCAGCTGCCCCGATGCACCGGCCACGATGGCGCGGGTCAGCACGCCATAGTCGCGCCGCACCCGCTCGTCCGCGGCAAGCGCGGTGTTGCTCACCAGCGCGCCGATCCGCAGGCCGCCATCCCCCGTCTGCTCGATGGCATTCAGCCCTTCGATGTCCTGCACATCCACCAGATGGGCAGGCCGTTCGATCTCCAGCTTCATCAGGTCGAGCAGGTTCGTGCCGCCGGCCAGGAACTTGGCGGCAGGGTTGCCGGCAACCGCAGCGGCGGCTTCTGCCGCAGTGGCGACGCGCTGATAGGTGAAAGGGCGCATGGTCAGGCGGCTCCCAGGTCGGAATTGGCCACTTCGGTGATGGCCTCCACGATGTTGCTGTAGGCGCCGCAGCGGCAGATGTTGCCGCTCATCCGCTCGCGCAGTTCCGCCGCGTTGAACACGGGGGCGGCGGTGATGTCGCCCTGCACATGGCTGGGAATGCCGGCCCGGATCTCCGCCAGGGTGGCCACCGCCGAACAGATCTGCCCGGGCGTGCAGTAACCGCACTGATAGCCGTCATGCTTCACGAAGGCCGCCTGCATCGGATGCAGGTCCTCCGGCGTGCCAAGCCCTTCGATCGTGGTGATCTCGTCACCCTGGTGCTGCACCGCGAGCGACAGGCAGGAATTGATCCTGGTGCCGTTCACCATCACCGTGCAGGCGCCGCACTGGCCATGGTCGCAGCCCTTCTTGGTGCCGGTCAGTTCCAGATGTTCGCGCAAGGCATCCAGCAGCGTGACACGCGTATCCAGTTCCAGCTCCGCCGCGGTGCCGTTCACGGTGAAGGACACGGGCATGCTGGAGGGTGGGGTTCCGCCGCCTGCGCCGGTGCTTTGCGCGTGCGCGCCCGGCGCCTGCGTCAGTGCCACGGCCGCGCCGCTGCCCGCCAGCATGGCGCGGCGTGTTGTGTTGAAAGCCATTCCATATCGCCCTTCGAGTCTGCGCAATTCGTTTGCCGCCATAACGGTTGAAGCGCCACCCTGTTTCGGTCGCAACCGGTATGCGTTCAGGATCGGGCCGCCGCCGACCGTGCCATAGCGCGCTGCACGACGACGCCGGCCACTCCGATTGCCGCGCCCAGCACCGTGTCGACGAGCCGGGCCAGCAGCATGGTCGAAAGTTCCGCGGCCGGCTCGCCCGCCGCCAGATGCGGCGTTTCCGCCAGCAGGATGGCCATGGGTGTGATGAACGCCACGGCCAGCGCGTAATGGCGCACCACCAGCATCTCCACCGCGAACAACAGCGCCATGATCGCCACGGCTGCCTGCCATGGCGCATGGATGAACGCCAGCAGCGGGGCGGCCAGCAGCAACCCGGCACCGGTGCCGGTCACGCGATGAATCTTGCGCTGCCAGGCCTGCGCTACCGATGCGCCGCTCATGATGGTGACGGTGCTGATCGCCACCCAATATGGGTGCGTCAGCCCCAGCAGAGTGGCCAGTGTCAGTGCGACAGCGACCATCAGGCCCAGCACGGCGGCATCGCGCCAGATCGTGGCCGGCCGTTCCGCCAGGGGCTGCACCGGCAGCCGCGCATGGCGACGGCCAATATGGATGGAGTAGATCGCCGCCACGATCAGAGCGAACAGGCAGCCGGTCGTCAGGCCGGCCAGCTGCGTCAGCGCTCGGGCCGGCGGCAGCGGCGCGGCCGCTGCGGCGATGGCGGCAGGCATGACCAGGAACAGGCTGCCGGGCGGGCTGCGCTGCAGCAGGCGGCACAGCGCCGCGGCGCCGGTCGCGGTCAGGCCGATTCCCGCCGCGACGGCCGGCATGCCGTGCCCGGCGAGCCACAGACCGGCGGCGTAGCAGGCGATCATCGCCAGGGCGAAGATCGCGACGATGCGCAGCCGGTGCAGCAATGGGGTGCGTGGCAGATAAAGCAGGACCATGCCGCCCAGTGATCCCGCCAGGCCCTCTCCGACCCACCCGGTGGCGATGCCGGCCAGCAGCGGCCCGCCCGACGCGATCATGCAGGCGAATGCCAGCTCCCACGGGCGGTCGCTCGGCTGCATCCTGCGCAGCGATCGGACCGGCGCCAGCAGCGCCGCGGCAGAGTTTGGAACGGGTGCGGGCATGCCACTTCCCTCACTGGGAAAGCGGCCCGGCTGTCAAGCATTGCACGCACAGGAAAAGGCCCGCACCGATCGCTCGGTGCGGGCCTCCTTTGCCCCCGTAGGAAGGGTGGGCGAAGGTGTTGTTAGCGCAGCAGCGACATCACGTTCTGCTGGCTCTGGTTGGCCTGGCTCAGCATCGCGGTCGAAGCCTGGCTCAGGATCTGCGCCTTGGCGAGCGCAGTCGTCTCGGCGGAGTAGTCGGTGTCCTCGATCCGGCTCTTGGCGTCGGACAGGTTGGTGACGCCAGCGGTGAGGTTGTTCACCACCGATTCCAGGCGGCTCTGTCCGGCACCCAGGCTGGCGCGGGTTTCGGCAACTGCGTCGAGCGCGGTGTCGATCGTGGTCAGCGCGCCCTGAGCACCGGCCGCAGTCAGCACGGACACGCCGCCTGCCACATCGGTGTCGCCGTCGGCGATGTAGAAGGTATCGCCTTCAGCCAACGTCTTTTCCGTGCCGATGTCGGCTGCGAGGACCGCCGCGCCTTCCATCTCGGCACCGAAGGCAACGTCTTCGGCGGTGACCGTGCGGGTGGAGCCGATCAGGGCGTGGCCTGCGACCAGAGCGGTGGACAGGCTGCCCGGTGCACCCGCCGTCGCCGTGCCATGCACGGCAGCCAGGTTCAGCTGCTTAACCTTCAGCACCAGCTGGTCGTCGCTATCGGCACCGACCTGGATCTGGATGTTGTTGTCGGCCGTCGCGTCAAACAGGTCCACGCCGTTGAACTTGGTCTTGGTAATGTCCACCAGCTGCTTCTGCAGCTCGGTGACCTCGGCCTGCATGTTCTCGCGATCCTTGGTCTGGTAGGTGCCCGAAGAACCCTGGACCGACAGTTCGCGCATCCGCTGCAGGATGTTGGTAACTTCCCCCAGCGCGCCTTCGGCCGTCTGCGCCAGGCTGATGCCGTCGTTCGCGTTGCGGATCGCCTGGCTCATGCCGCGAACCGAAGCAGTCATGCTCGTCGCGATGCCCAGACCGGCGGCATCGTCCTTGGCGCTGTTGATGCGCTTGCCGGTGGACAGGCGCTCCATCGCGGTGCCGAGCATCTTGTCGGCGGCGGTGGAAGCGTTCGCGGCCTTCATGGACGCGATGTTGGTGTTGATGACAGCCATTGTAGCAAACTCCTTGGCGGTAAACCTGCGGTAAGTGCTGCCATCACGATCCCATATAGCGTGGCAGTCACAGGCTAGACCGGACGGGGGCGCCGAAACTTAAGCGGAAAAATGTGGCCGCAGCCGGAACTTTCGGATGATTAGGGGAAAACCGCAGGCCTGAAATTAAGGCCGTTTTGGCCGTCCCGGGCGCAAGACTCGGCCCAGGAAGGGTCAAGGTGAAAGTCGGGGTCATGGGCGCTATCGCTACGACGAAATTATTCGATGCCGCGCATGCGGCGCTGGCGGCGCGGCTGGCGGGGGTGGCACCGTCGCTGTTCCCCGGCCGGCCGGTGCTGCTGGCCGATGCCGGCGAACGGAGCGCGGGCGAACAGCCGGGCGTTTCGGTGCAGCGGGCGGAACGGCCGGGCATCGAGCTGGCCGGTGCCTCGGCCCGGCTGAGCTACGCCGATGCCCACTCCCCTGCCAGCCTCGCTGCGCTGATCGCGCTGCTGTGCGGCCGGCACGCGCCCGTGGCGGCGGATCCGGCATCGCTGTCGGTGCTGGCGCTGGCCGACCGGATTGCCCGGGCGGACATCCCCGTGCTGATCGCCGGCCCCACCGGCACCGGCAAGGAGGTGGTCAGCCGTTTCATCCACAACCAGTCGAGCCGTGCCGACAAGCCGTTTGTGGCGGTGAACTGCGCTGCCATTCCCGAGACCATGCTGGAAGCGCTGCTGTTCGGCCATCAGAAGGGCGCCTTCACCGGTGCCGCGACGGCCGGCGAGGGCTTCTTCCGCGCGGCCGATGGCGGCACGCTGCTGCTGGACGAGATCGCGGAAATGCCCTTGGCATTGCAGGCCAAGCTGCTGCGCGCCTTGCAGGAAGGCGAAGTGGTGCCGGTCGGCGCGACCCGCCCGGTGAAGGTGGATGTGCGGATTATCGCCTGCGCCAACCGCGACCTGCCGCTGGAGGTGGAGGAAGGCCGTTTCCGCGCCGACCTTTTCTACCGGCTGAACGTGTTCCCCATGGCGCTGGCCGCCTTGTGCGAGCGGCCCGCCGACATCGCCCCGCTCGCCTTCTCCATGGTTCTGCGCCACGCCACCAAGGGCCGGCCCGTGCCGTGGATCAGCGACGAGGCGCTGGCGCTGCTCGAAGAGCATGGCTGGCCCGGCAACATCCGCGAGCTGGAGAATGTAATCCGCCGCGCACTGGTGCTGGCCGGCACGGAGCGGGAGATCGGCGTGCAGCATGTCGTGTTCGACCGCCCAGCGCGGCTGGTCGCTCAGGCGGAACCGGCACCAGTCACCATCGCCGCACTGCCGGCTGCGCCGAGCATCGACAGCAAGCTGGCCGGCATCGTGCAGCTGTCCGAGGCGCGCGCCATCATGGCGACGCTGGATGCCTGCGGTGGCCGCCGGACGGAGGCCGCGCGGCAATTGGGCATCTCCGAACGCACCTTGCGCTACCGCCTGGCTTCCTACCGTGAAGCCGGCCTGTCGATCGCAGGTGCACGATGAGCGGCATCTCCGCCATCGGCGGCAATATGGGCACCGTGCAGCAGATCATGCAGATGCGTGCCGAACTGATCGACCGTTCCGCGCTGTTGCGTGAACTCCACAGCACTCGCCCGGACAGCGTCCCGGGCATCGTCGGCAGCCCGGGCGCGATGCAGCCCGCGGGCACCAGCTTCGCCGCCACGCTGGAAAGCGCGATGGACGGGGTGAACGCCACGCAGGTGAAATCGAACAGGATCACCGAAGCCTATGAACGCGGCGAGGTGACCGACATCGCCGCCGTGATGCTGGCGCGGCAGGAATCGGGCGTTGCTTTCGAGGCGACGCTGCAGGTGCGCAACAAGCTGCTGAATGCGTACCAGGAAATCATGCGGATGGGGGTCTGATAGATGGCTGAGCTCGTTACCTCTCCGCCTGCTTCGGCCGGCATCGCGCCGCCCGCCCCCAGCGTGCTTGCACCGCTGCGCGATCCGCTGGGCGGCCCGCTGCCGCGACGGCTGTCCGCCTTTGTCGCACAGCCGCCGGTGAAGAAGGCCTTGCCCTGGTTTGCCGGCGTGGCCGGGGCCGGCGTGCTGGCGCTGACCTGGGCTGCGATGGCGCCGGCTCCGCAGCGCGTGCTCTATGCGTCGCTGGACGATGCCGATCGGGCGTCGGTTGTCGCCGCGCTGGATACTGGCGGCATCGGCTACACGATCGACAATTCCACGGGCGCACTGACCGTGGCGGAGGACGATCTGTACCGCGCCCGCATGCTGGTGGCGCAGGATGGCGCGCTGGCCACGCCTGAAAGCGGCACGCAGATGCTGGACTCGCTGCCGATGGGCGCCAGCCGCACGTTGGAGGGCGACCGCCTGCGCGCCGCGCGCGAACGCGAACTGACGCTGACCATCGCCGAGATCGACGGTGTGGAGTCCGTCCGCGTCCACCTGGCGGAGGCGGACCGGTCCGTCTTCGTGCGGGAGAACATCCCGCCCTCCGCTTCCGTCATGGTGCGGATGGCACGGGGACGGCAGCTGTCGGCATCGCAGGTGACGGCTATCGCCAATGTGGTGGCCGCATCGGTGCCCGGCCTGTCGATCGATGCCGTGCGCATCGCCGACCAGCATGGCCGCCTGCTGAGCCAGCCTGACGCCGACAATCCGGATCGGCTGGATCTGCAATCGCGCATGGAGGCCAAGCTGCGCGGGCAGGTGGAACAGCTGCTGGCACCGATCGTGGGGGCGGGTAACTTCTCCTCCGAGATCCAGGTCCGCCTGAACATGGACGAGACCACTTCGGCGCGCGAAAGCTATGACCGGGAAGGCGCGCTGCGGCGCGAGACGCAGCAGCAATCGCAGGGCGGCGGGCCGGCGATGGGCGTGCCGGGCGTCCTGTCCAACACGCCGCCGCCGGATGCGCAGGCCGTGAACGAGGCGCCCGCCGGCAACACGCCGCAAGCTCCGCAGGTCGAGGAAAGCAGCTCCACCCGGCAATATGAGCTGGGGCGCGAGGTCGCGGTGTCGAACAGCACACCCGGCACGCTGGAGCGATTGTCCGTGGCGGTGGCGCTGAACCGGGAGGCCATGGCGGGCATGAAGCCAGCTGACACCCAGGCGCTGGAACGGCTGATCGGTGCCGCTGTCGGCGCCGATGTGCAGCGGGGGGACACGGTGGCCGTTATCGTGCGTCCGTTCACCACGCCGCTCGAAGAGGCGGTTGGGTTCTGGGAGCAGCCCTGGTTCGCCACGGTGGTGCGCAATGTGGTGGCGCTGATTGCGGTGCTGCTGGTGCTGCTGCTGGCCGTGCGACCGCTGGTGCGATCGGTGACGGGCGAGAAGGCCAAGGCGGCGAAAGGCAAGGGCAAGCTGGTCAAGGCAACGAGTGAGGAGGGCGACGAGGACGCGGAGGACGCACCGGCCGACGGGGCGGCCGCGCTGGGCGCGCCGGACGCCCTCCCGCAACTGCCTGACCTGATGCCCGCCGACGATCCGCGCCGCCTGGCTGCGCAGATGGAACTGGCGCGCCAGATCGTACGCGACAAGCCCGACGATGCGCTGCTGGCGCTGCGCCGGATGATCAATCAGCCCCGTGCGGAGGCCGCGTGATGAGCGAAGCCATGGAAGCAACCTCCGTGCAAACCAGCGGGGCCGATCAGGCGGCCGTAATGGTCATGCTGCTGAGCGAAGCGGACGCCACCGGCCTGATCGGCCGCCTGTCGCAGGAGGAATTGCGCACGCTGGGCGCGCGGATGCTGGAGCTAGGCGAGATCGGCCCTGACGCCATCGTCGACGCCATTGCCGCATTCGCCAGCCATGCCGGGCAGCAGGGCATCCCTGCCTGGAGCCGGGTGGAGGATGTGCGACAGCTGATGACCGGCGCGCTGGGCGACCTCCGCGCCGGCAGCCTGATGCGGCAGGTCGCGCCCGATGCGCTGCCGCCGCCGACCCCGGCGCTGGAGATCGCCCGCTGGCTGGAGCCGGACGTGCTGGTGCCGCTGATCGCGGAGGAGCCGCCGCAGGTGATCGCCGTGCTGCTGGTGCAGCTGGATGCCGGCCTCGCCGCCAAGGTACTGGCCGGGCTGCCCGATGCGCTGCAGGTCGCGGTGGTCCACCGGATCGCGCGGCTGGGCAATGTGCCGGCGCCCGCAATCCAGCTGCTGGAGGAGACGCTGTCGGTCCGGCTGGAGCGGATTCACGGCGTGCCGGCCCATCGCATGGGCGGCGTGCGCGATGCCGCGGGCATCATCAACAGCGCGGCCCGCAGCCTGGAGCGCCTGGTCATGCCGGGCATCACCAAGGTCGACAAGCAGCTGGCGAAGGATCTGGAGAACGAGCTGTTCCGGTTCGAACATCTGTTCGGCCTGGACGCCAAGATGATGGGCACCCTGCTGCGCGAGGTGGAAAGTGAGGTGTTGATCGATGCGCTGAAGGGCCTGGAGGAAGGTCAGCGCGACGTGTTCTTCGCCGCCATGTCCAGCCGCGCCGCCGATGGCGTTCGCGATGAGATCGAGGAGCGCGGTCGCTTGAAGAAGGCTGATGTGGAGGAAGCGCAGAAGAAGATCATCGCCACCGCCAAGCGCCTGGCCGCCGATGGCACGATCATCCTGGGCGATGGGGAGGAGGATTATGTCTAGCCTGCCGCTGCTCGCCACCACGGGCACCTTCCGTCCCGCCCGCATCACCAACGGGTTCGCGGCCGATCGCCGCTTCGCGCTGGTCGGCGCGGAGCCAGCAGTGGCGCCTGCGCCCGTGGAGCCGGGCATCGACCCGGAAGAGGCCGCGTTCGAGGCTGGCCGGGCGCAAGGGCGGCTGGAGGCGCTGGAGACCGCGCGGCGGGAGGAAGCCGATCGCGATGCCGCGCGCGGGCAGATCGAGCTCGCCTTCGCCCGCATGAACGAGGATGCGCTGCTGCAATTGCGCGACCGCCTGCGGCAGACCGTGCTGGCCTTGTGCGAGGAGGCGATCGTGCCGCTCGCCATTGATGCCGACGGGCTGGTGCTGCGGGTAGAGCGCGCCGCCGCGATGCTGCGCCGCGCTCAGGACGAGAAGCGCGTGCTGCTGAACCCGGCCGATTTCGACCTGATCGCCGCTCGCCTGCCCGCCGGCCTCGACTGCGCGCCCGACCCGGCGGTGGAGCGCGGCGGATTGCGCATCGAGACGGCGGATGGCGGCGTGGAGGATGGCCCGGGCCAATGGCGCCGCATCCTGGCAGAGGCGTTTCGCGAATGCTGAAGGCGCTGGACCGGGTGCTGGACGACCTGTCCGTAACCCCGCTGGACTGCGCGCCCCGACGCTTCGGCCGGATCACCGCCTGCGACGGCGGCCTGATCGAGGCGAGCGGGCTGGCGGTGCCGATCGGCGGCCTGTGCCGGATCGATGCCGGGCGTGCCGGCGGGCCGGAGCTGATGGCGGAGGTGATCGGCTTCCGGAATGGCCGCACGCTGATGATGCTGCTGGGCGATGCGGTGCTGCTGCGCCCCGGCCTGGTGGTGCGGCCGGAGGGGCGGCCGGGCATGGTGCCCGTGGGGCCGGAGTTCCTGGGCCGCGCGGTCGATGCGATGGGCCGGCCGATCGATGGCGGACCGCCGATCCGCGCGCTGGCAGACTGGCCGGCAAATGGCCTCCGCACCGGCGCGCTGGACCGCGCCAGCGTGCGCGCGCCGTTCGACACCGGCATTCGTGCACTGAATGCGCTGACCACCTTTGGCGTGGGCCAGCGTGTCGGTATCATGGCCGGATCGGGCGTGGGCAAGTCGGTGCTGATCGACATGATCGCGCGCTGGGCCGTAGCGGACGTAGTCGTGGTCGGCCTGATCGGCGAACGCGCGCGCGAGGTGTCGGACTTCGTCAACCGGCACATGCAGGGGGACGCCGCCCGCCGCACCTGCGTGGTGGCGGTGCCGGCGGACCATGCGGCCAATGTGCGGCTGCGCGGCGCATTGCTGGCGACATCGCTGGCGGAGCATTTCCGCGCACAGGGACTGAAGGTCCTGCTGATCCAGGACAGTCTGACCCGCATCGCTCACGCCGCGCGGGAGATCGGAATCCTGCTGGGCGAACCCGGCGCCGCGCGCGGCTATCCGCCATCGGCGCTGAACACGATCAGCAAGCTGGTGGAACGGGCCGGCAATTCAGCGGCCAGTGGCGGTTCGATCACCGGCCTCTATACCGTGCTGGCCGATGGCGACGACCAGAACGACCCGGTGGTGGACACCGCCCGTTCCATCCTGGACGGGCATATCGTGCTGTCGCGCGACCTGGCGCAGCGGGGGCAATATCCGGCGATCGACATCGGCGCCTCGCTCAGCCGGGTCATGACCGACATCGTCTCGCCCCAGCAGGCGATACAGGCCCGCAGGTTCCGCGCGCTGGTTTCCGCCTATGAGAGCAATCGCGACCTGGTGCTGATGGGTGCCTATCGCGCCGGTGCCGACGCGCTGCTGGATCGCGGCATCGCACTGGCCCCGGCGCTGAGCGCCTTCATGTCGCAGGAGATGGGCGAGTGCGTGCCGCTGCCCGCGGCGGCGCAGCAGCTGGCGGCGCTGATCGGCCATGAATAGAGCGCGGCTGCGCCGGGCGATGCTGATCGAGCGGTTGCGATCCGCCGAATACCGCCGCGCCGCGGCCGATGCGCAGGCGGCACAGGCCGTGCGCGACAAGCTGGAGGGCCTGTCCGAACGCACACGCACTCTGGCCGGCCTGTATTCGCTGCGCGATACCGCGCGGGACGGGGCGGACCTCGCCGCAGCCACGATGCTGAGCGCCCATCTGCGCGAGATTGGCCGCGCCGCGCGCGCGCAGGCGGACACTGCGCGGGCGGAAGCGGAGGTGCGCTTCGCCGAACTGGCCCGGGCGGAGCGCCGCCGGCAGCGATCGTCGGAAGACCGCCGCGACATGGCCGCATTGCTGCTGGCGGAGCAGGAGCGGCGCGAGGCGGGCGTGCCCATCCGCAGCATCGCGACGGCAGAGCCGGAGGCTGGCACGCTTCTTGATTGATGCCCCGCGGATGAACAGCGGGACCGTATCACATGAACGCATTTGACGCAGCCACGGGCGACACCGGGCTGGCCAACCTTTTCGCCAGCCTCGGGACACCAGCGAGCGGGCAGGGCGCCCAGACGGCCATGCAGGGTACCACACCCTTTGCACAACTGCTGGATCAGCTGAACGCGCTGCCGATGCCGCAAGCGGAGGGCCCGGCATTGTCGCTTGCGCGCGTGATGCCTGAGGGGGTGCCGCCCGCTGCGATGGTCCCGCTGGGACCGTTGGCGCCGTCTGTTCAGCAGCTTTGCCAATCTGCCGGGGAGCCGATCCCGGCAGAGCATGCGCCGGCTCGCGTGGCGGCGTGGGGAGGCGGGCTGCGCCTGCCGGTCATCGGCAAGATGCTGCCGCCGGTCGCGACGGGCGGCACGATCCTGCCGGCCGGGTCGGTGGTCGAAGCTGCTCCGGGCGAGGAGCCGGACGTCGTCACCGAACTGCCGGTCGCCGACATGCTGGCCGAGGCGGCGCACGAGGACAGCGTGCCTCCGGTGCAGCCGGCGGCTGTGCAGCTGCTGACCACGGCGTTGCCGCCAATGTCCGTCACCGCGTCTGCCGTGCCGCTGCGACCGGCCGGTGCCGCCGCGGCCTGGGTGCACCAGAGGTCTGTCAGTGGCTCCGGCACTTTGGACTTAGCTGCGCCGACCACCCCGGCCGTTCCGGCTGTTACGCTGACCGCAGCGGATGCGTCGGTCGTACATGCCAGCGACATGCCGGCGATGGCGGAGCATGCGCCCAAGGAGGTCGCCGTCCTTGCCGGCTCACCCCGGCCCACCATGCCGGTCACAGCCGACCTTCACTCCGCCGCAAGTCCTGCCGACCCCGTTGCCTCCGCCCCGCAACTTCGGCCCGAGCCGCAGCAACTGGCCATGCAGGACCTCACCCAGATCGTCGAGCGGCTGGCCGCCGCGCGGGAGGCCGCCGCACCTGCCGCCACGCAGCTGGCGGTGGAACATGCGGAATTCGGCCCGCTGTCCCTGTCCATCCAGCAGGGCGACCGGGGCGAGCTGGCGATTGCCGTCACCGCCGCGGACCGGGACAACCAGGCCGCTCTGGTGGCCGCGATCGCGCAAGCGGAGGCACCCGGATTTGAACAGGCGCCCGAACGCCGCGGCAGCGAATCGGCACAGCGTGATCCGGCGGGTGCCGGTCAGCAAGGCGAGCAGCGCGGCCAGGGCGGCGCGCAACGCGATCGCTTCGCCGGACAGCAGCAGCGCCATGCCATGCCGCACCGGGAGCCTGCGCGGGAGCGGGGCGGGGAAACGCGTAGCGGCACCTACGCCTGAAGTTAACTCCTTCCAGCCCATTAACCAGACATAGTAACGGGGAATGACGGACGTGAGCGACAGCGCGGAACCGAAGAAGAAGGGCAAGAAGGGTCTTCTGATGAAGATCCTGCTGGGCGTGACCATGCTGGGCGTGGGCGGCGGCGGGGCGGTGGGCCTGATGGCGGCGGGCATCGTCGGCAATGACCATCACGATTCCGAGCCGGAAGGGCCCGGGCTGGTGCGCAAGGGCGAGGCAGATCCTTACCTGGTCGCCAATGGCAAGAAGGATGCGGTGGAGGTCGTTCATGGCGATGGCGGCAGCAGGTACCGCACCGCCTATTTCAACTTCACGGACAGCTTCACCAGCAATCTGAAGAACAGCCCGGCTCTGGTGCAGGTCAGCCTGACCGCATCCACCCAGCGCGACGGCCGGGTGCTGATGTGGCTGGGGGAGCATGAGCTGGCGCTGCGCAGCCGGGTGCTCGTCGAACTGGCCGACACGGACGAGGCCTCTATCAACAGCGAGGCCGGCCGCGCACGGCTGCAGAAGCGGCTGGCCGATGCCATCAATCACGAGCTGCAGCGGCTGGAAGGTTTCGGCGGCGTCGACAACGTCCTGTTCACGCAGATCATCGTGCAATGATGCAGTTCGAACCCCTGCGCGCCGCCGCGCGGGCAGCCACCCACGCGGCGATCCTGTGCCGCCCCGCGCCGGTAAAGCCCGCCCCCTTGCCACGGCTGCAGGCGCAGCACGGCAAGCTGGCGCGCCGTTTGGCGGAGAAGCTGGCTGGCGTGCTGGCGGTGGACGAGCCGCAGGTGCGCGCGACCGGCATCGAGGAGATTGCCGCCGGTGACCTGGGCAACATCATCTCTCCGCTGGCTGCAAATGCCTTGTGGTCGGTGGTTGGCACGCCGCACCGGCTGCTGATCTCGGTCGAGGGCAAGGCCGTCCTCGCCGAACTGGACCGTGCCTTTGGCGGCACGGGAGAGATCGACGGGCCGCTGCCCGCCGCGCTGCCGCTATCGGCCGATCGCCTGGCGGACCGGCTGGAGAATGCCGTGGCGCAGGCGATCGGCGATACGCTGGGCTGCCTGCTGGCCAGCGCCGCGCGGGATACCAGCCTGGCGGTGCTGCACCCGTTTGCCGAAGATCGGCCCTTGGTGGTGATCGGCTGTGAACTGGGGCGCCCGTGGAAGCAGGCGGCCACCCTGGCCATCGCGGTGCCGGTCGATGCATTGGCGGACCTGCTGGCGGGGGATGACGGGCAGGCCCCGCGCGCAGCCCGCCAGCCCGCCAGCCCGCTGGACCAGCCCTTTGCCGACCTGCCGCTGGGCCTCTCGGCCACACTGGTGGACATGCATGTTCCGATCAGCCGGCTGGCGGCGCTGACGCCGGGCACCGTGCTGCCGGTCGGCATCGCGCGGGCCGTGCCGCTTTCCATCGAAGGCACCGTGATCGCCCGCGGCACCGTGGGCGAACTGGACGACCAGGTCGCGGTGCAGATTTCCCATGCCTTCCGAGCGTGAAAGGACAGATCATGAGCATTGCTGACGGGTTCGGCCTGATACAGGATATCGACGTCCGCCTGACTGTCGAGCTGGGGCGCACGCAGATGCGCCTGCGCGATGTGCTGGCGCTGGCTGAGGACAGCGTCGTGCGGCTAGACCGGCTGGTCGACGAGCCGCTGGACGTGATGGTGAATGGCAAGCTGATCGCCAAGGGCGAAGTGGTGTCAGAAGGCAATCGCTTCGGCCTGCGCATCCTGGAACTGGTCAATGCCGCCGGGGCAGGAACTGCGGCCATTGCTGCGCCTGCGCCGGAGATCGTGGTCCCGGACATCGAAGCCAAGGTGCCTGCGAAGGCTGCGCCATCGCGCGCGGCCAAGGGCTGAGATCCCGCCATGGGCTGGTACATTCTGAAACTGCTGATCCTGCTGCCACTTATCGGCGCCCTGATCTGGGGCAGCCTGAAGCTGGCGCAGCGAATGCAGGGCACCATCGGCGCCCCCAAGGCCGGCGGCCGGGCGGTGCGGATTGTGGAGACGGTGATGCTGTCGCCCACACTGCGCCTCGCCGTGCTGGAATTTCATGGCCGCGAGATCCTGGTCGCCACGGGTCGTAACGGCCTGACCCGGCTGGGCGAGGCCCCGGCCCGCGTGCCTGCGGAAAGCTTCGCCGACGTGCTGGTGGAGACGCGGGCATGATCCGGCCGCTTGCCGCTGTTGGCAGCGCGATCGCATCCCTGGCGATTCCCGTCGTGGCGTGGGCGCAGGCCGCTGCGCCGGCCATGCCGCCGGGCGTGCCCGCACCGCCGGCCGCCGTTCCCGGCGCGCTGGACCGGGCCTTCGGCGAGCTGGGCGGGGCAGGGGGCGAGCCGCTGAGCCTGTCCCTGCAGCTGCTGCTGGTGATGGGCCTGCTGACCATCCTGCCGGCGCTGATCCTGATGATGACCAGCTTCACCCGCATCATCGTGGTGCTGGCGATCCTGCGGCAGGCGATGGGCCTGCAGCAGAGCCCGCCCAACCAGGTGCTGATCGGCCTGTCGCTGTTTCTCAGCCTGTTCGTCATGGCGCCCACGCTGGACCGGGTGAACGATGCCGCCCTTGCGCCCTATGCCGCCGGGCAGATGAATGCGGAGGACGCGATCGCCCGCGCAGGTGACGAATTCCACCTGTTCATGCTGCGCCAGACACGCGAAGGCGACCTGCGCATGTTCGCCGACATTGCCCGCGTGCCCGCGTTCCAGAGCGGCAATGATGTGCCGTTTTCCATTCTGCTGCCGGCCTTCGTCACCAGCGAGCTGAAGACCGCCTTTCAGATCGGCTTCATGCTGTTCCTGCCCTTCCTGGTGATCGATCTGGTCGTGTCGTCGGTGCTGATGAGCCTGGGCATGATGATGATGTCGCCGATGCTGGTGTCGTTGCCGTTCAAGCTGCTGCTGTTCGTGCTGGTCGATGGCTGGGCGCTGCTGATGGGCAGCCTGGCCAGCAGCTTCGCCTGAGGGGAGAAGGCCGGTGGACGACCTTGCCCTGTTCCTTTCGCTGACCGACCGGATGCTGTGGGTCACCGCGCTGGTCGCCGCCCCCGTGCTGCTGGCCAGCATGGCGGTGGGCCTGGTGATCGGCCTGGTGCAGGCCGCCACCAGCGTCAGCGAACAGACGCTGACCTTCGTGCCCAAGCTGGCCGCCATCGCGCTGGTGCTGGTGTTGCTGGGTTCTTCCATGATGGTGCTGGTGTCCGATTTCATGGGCCAGATCTTCGTGGAGATCGCGCGGATCGGCGACTGACATGATCGCGCTCGATTTCGGGTTCGGCGCGCTGGAGCAGGACTTCTGGCGCGTGGTGTTCCTGATGACCCGCATCGGCGCCGCGCTGCTGGCCGCACCCCTGTTCGGCGGAGCCTCCGTCCCGGTCACGGTGCGCACCTGCATCACCGGGGCGCTGGCGATCTTCGCCTCCATCTGGATGCCGGCCATCCCCGTGCCACCGGCGCTGCTGTCGGTCGAGGGCCTGCTGGCGGTCGCGGGCGAGGTGCTGGTCGGGGTGACACTGGGCTTCGTGCTACAGCTCGCCTTTGCCGCGCCGCGGCTGGCGGCGGAAGTGATCGCCGGATCCATGGGCATGAGCATGGCCGTGTCGGCCGATCCGCAGGGCGGCGGCCAGACCACGGCATTCGGGCAGTATTTCAACATCGTGCTGGTGCTGATCTTCCTGTCGCTGGGCGCGCACCTGCACTGGATCGCGCTGCTGATGGAATCCTATCGCGCCTTTCCGCCGGGCCAGACCTGGCTGGGGCCGGAGCGATTGTCACTGGTGATCGGTTTCGCCGGGGAGATGTTCGCCACCGCCCTGCGGATCGGACTCCCGGTCACGCTGATCCTGCTGCTGGTGCAGTTCATGACCGGCGTGCTGAGCCGCGCGGCGCCGTCGCTGAACCTGTTCGCGCTGGGCCTGCCGGCCGCGGTGCTGGCCGGCATCGCCGCGCTGATCATCACCGCGCCGCTGTTGCATGAACAGCTGACCGACCTGTCACAGCAGGCGATCGCGCAGACGGCGCGGGTGCTGCGATGAGCGAGACCGCCGGCGAGAAGAGCTTCGCTCCGACCGAGAAGCGCCTGCGCGATGCCGCCAACAAGGGCGACGTGCTGCGCTCGAAGGAACTGGCGACCGCCGGCGTGATCCTGCTGGCGGCGGCCTGGCTCAGCTTTGCCGGGCCGTGGCTGCTGCAATCGCTGGGTGCATTGATGCGGACTGCGCTGATGTTCGATCGCGGGCAGGTGGACGACTTCTCCCCCGCCCGGCTGATGACCCGCGCCCTGTGGGCCGGGCTGCCGCTGGTCGCCAGCATCGCCTTGCCGGTGATCGGGGTCACCCTGATCACGCAGCTGGGGCTGGGCAGCGGCCGCTGGGTGGGCGGCAACATGGCGTGGAAGGGATCGCGGATCGATCCGCTGGCCGGCCTGAAGCGCATGTTCGGCATGCAGGGGCTGATCGAGCTGGCCAAAGGACTAGGCAAGGTGGCGCTGCTGGGCGCAATCGCCTTTGCCTGGGCGCGATCCTGGCTCGACACCATCGTCGGGTTGGGACGCAGCACGCTGGCCGGCCAGCTGGATGCCGGCTGGGGCGCGCTGTTGTCCCTGCTGCTGACGCTGGGCGGTGGGCTGGTGGTGATCGCGCTCGCCGACGTGCCGATCCAGTGGATCCGCCGCAACGGGCGGCTGAAGATGAGCATGCAGGAGCTGCGGGACGAGAACAAGGAAAGCGAAGGCAGCCCCGAGGCGAAATCGGCCCGGCGCCAGCGCCAGCGGGAAATCGCCCGCGGTGCCGTCGCCCCCGCCATGCGCGATGCGCAGTTCGTGCTGACCAACCCCACGCATTTCGCCGTGGCTATGACCTACGATCCGCAGCGAGCCGCTGCGCCTATCGTGCTGGCGAAAGGTCGCGGCGACAAGGCGGCGGCGATGAAGGAGCTGGCGCGGGAGATGGCGGTGCCGCTGCTGGAATATCCGCAGCTGGCCCGGTCGGTGTTCTACACCACGCGGGAGAACCAGACCATCCGCGAGGAGCTGTATGGCGCGCTCGCCGCCGTGCTGGCCTATGTCTTTTCGTTGCGCCGCGGCGAGCAGCGCAGCCTGCCGCCGGTGGACGTGCCGGTCGCGTTGCGTTTCGATGCCGATGGCAAGCTGGCCTCTTAAGCGCGCGCGCCGCAGGCCGTTCTATCGGTCATGAGCACCACCTCCTCCTCAGCGGCGGCGACCAATGCCTCCGCATCGTCGATCATCGCCATGCTGAACGCGGGAAGCGGGGTCAACTGGTCGCAGCTGGCGGCGGACCTGTCGGCGGTGCAGTTCCAGGCCAAGACCCAGCGCCTGACGCAGCAGACGGAACTGATGGAGACGCGGATCAGCAGCGCCTCCGCCATCAAGGGCGCGCTTTCTTCACTTGCCACTGCCATCGGCGAGGGCGTTCGTACCGGCAACCTGTCGGCGCAGCCCAGCATCGTGAATTCCGCCGTGGCACAGGTGTCCTCTCCGGTGGGGACCAGCGGCAAGGGCAGCTATTCGCTGGAGGTGCAGCAGATCGCCAGCGCCCAGACGCTGGCCTCCGGCGTGTTCGCCAGCGGCACCGCAGTGGTGGGTGCGGGCACGCTGACCATTCGCTTCGGCGCGACGACCGGCACGAGCTTCGCGGCCGATGCGACCAGGCCGGCGCTAAATGTCGAACTGGCCGACGGGGCGAAGCTGAGCGACGTCGCCAGTGCCATCAACGCCAAGGGGGCGGGCGTCACGGCCTACGTTGCCAACACGGCCGCCGGCGCGCAGCTGGTGCTGAAGGGGCAGGAAGGGGAGGCCGGCGGCTTCGTCGTGGAGACCACCGGCGCCGGTCTGGCGGATCTGGCGTGGAACCCGGAGGCCGGCGGCGATCCCGCCCGGCTGAAGGGCGCGGCGCAGGACGCGCTGTTCAAGCTGGACGGGCTGGACATGCGCAGCAGCACCAACAAGATGTCGCAGATCGCACCCGGCCTGCAGCTGAGCCTGACCGGCACCAATGCCGGCGCGCCCACCACCATCACTTTCGCCAGCCCGGTGGACAACATCACCAGCTGGATGACCGATTTCGTCACCTCCATGAACGATATTGCCGGGGCGCTGGGCACGGCGATGGGGATCGGCGGGGAACTGGCCTCAGATGCCGGCGCGCGCACGCTGCGCACCCAGCTGTCGCAGCTGCCCGGGCAGCAGGTGATGCGATCTGCGGCGGCAGGCTCCCCCGGCACGCTGGCCGATCTGGGACTGAAGCTGGAGCGGGACGGCACCTTTTCGCTCGACACCGCGCGGCTGGCCGCCACGCTGGCGGCCGATCCGGCGGGCACGGCGGCCATGTTCACCACGGGTCTGGACGGCGTCTATTCGACGGTCGACAGGCTGGCCCGCAACACCAGCAGCACGCTGACGCCGGGTACGCTGGGCTACTCGGTCCGCAAATATCAGGCCACAACCTCTGACTACAGCGAACAGCTGGCAGACATCGCGGAAAAGCAGGAAGCGCTGCGGGCGCAGATGGTGACGCGGTTCAGCAAGGTAGAGACCAACGTCAATGCCTCCCGCTCCACGCTCAGCTTCCTGCAGCAGCAGATCGACGTGTGGAACGCCAGCAGCGACTGATGCGATGCTGGCGCTGAGAGATCCCGATGAAGCCTACCGCCGCAGCCAGTTCGATGCGCGGATCAGCGGCGCCAGCGCGGCCGATCTGGTGCGCGTCTGCGTGGACGAGGTGATCGACAGCCTGTCTCTGGCGGTGCTGGCCCACCGGCAGCGCAACTATTCGCTGCGCAGCCGCGCACTGACCCGTGCGGTCACCGCCCTGACCGCGCTGGAGATGGGCATCGACCGGCAGGCGCCGCTGGCCGATGCCCTGCTGCAATTCTATGGCGCGGCGCGTGGCCGGGTGCTGGACAGCGCCGTGCGGTTCGAGACGCCTGCTCTTGACGAAGTGCGCAGCGACTTCGCCGATCTGCGCCGGGCTTTCGCCTGACCCTGGTCGAGGCGCCGGCTGCACGGCATGCGGGGCGGCATCATCCGATCAGCGCGGGCACGCAGCTGAAGCTGATCGCCATGGTGGCGATGGCGAGGCCAAGGCCCGCCACCGACTGCACACTGACCGGCCGCACCCGCCGCCACAATACGAACAGGAGAGCATAGGCGACCAGCGTCAGCAGCACGGCGACGATGTTGCCTGTCGCCTGGCCGGGCCAGATGATGCTGGCGGACCACACCAGCATGAAGTGCGCGAACCATACGGTGAGCGCGGCAACGGCCGTGAACCAGTCGTTCCGGTTGATGAAGCTGTTGCTGTCCTCCACGGTCAGCCCCCTGGAAACAGACGCAGCACGGTGCTGCCGACCAGGCCCTGCAACGCGCAGAAACCGATCCAGCGAACCACCACGTCCAGCGTCACATTGGCCGGACCCGTCAGCAGCCCGCGCGCGCTGCGCCAGCCGAGATAGGCGGCCATGATGATGGCGGTGAACACGCACATGCCCTGATGCGCCAGCAGCGCGAACACCGTTGCCCCCTGACCGGTGGCGGTGGGAAGCAGGCCCGTCGACAGCCATCCGGTGACGTCCCAGTAGAGCGCCAGAGCCAGCAGGCCGGCACCTGCGGCGGCGCTGATCCACGGACCCTGGCCGGGGAACTCGCCATGGCTTGCCCCGGCCAGCGAGCGGCGCGACAGCCACGCCGCGCCCAGCGCCAGCAGCAGCAATGCCGCGATGCCACCCGTCTGCGCCAGACCCGGCGGCGCGGTCCAGACCTCCGGATGGATGCCGTAGAGGTACAGATAGGCGAACAGCGTCATCAGCCCGATCATGCCGATGACCACCAGTGTGGCATTCAGCGCCCACCAGCTGTGGCTGCTGGGCCCGGTGATGGTGATCGGCAGCACGATGCCCCCGCCCACATCGCCTTCCTTCAGGCGGATCGGCCGGTCCGTCTCCCACAGCCAGCGCAAGGTGGCATAAAGCATGAATACGCAGCTGACCGCCGAGAAGGTATAGGCCTGCACCGTCAGCGCCAGGAAGATGCCGGCGGTGAACACGGCGGAGGCGAGCGGCCAGACAGACGGGCCGGGCATCAGCTGCACATATTGCGGCTCTGCATTGATCGGGCTGGTGACCAGCGTCTCGCGCAGGCCGGTGATGCTGCCCGGCAGGAAATAGCGGCCGTCCTCCACATCCTTGGCCAGCTCCGGCTGATCCCACAGCGGGTCGCGGCCGCGCACCAGCGGGATGGAGCGGGTGGAATACAGCCCCGTCGGCAGCCATTCCAGCGTGCCGGCATTGTAGACGTTCCCGGCATCATCGTCGGTCGTGAAGCGGAAGTTGCGCGCGCAATCGACCAGGAACACCAGCACGCCCGCCGCCATCACGAACGACCCGACGGTGGAGATCTGGTTCAGCAGGTCCAGCCCGCGATCGGGCAGGTAGGTGTATACGCGCCGGGGCATGCCCATGAAGCCGGTCAGGTGCATGGGCAGGAAGGTGATGTGCAGCCCGCCGAACATCAGCCAGAAGGTCCACCTGCCCAGCCGTTCGCTGAGCGGCCGGCTGCTGGTCATGCCCGCCCAGTAGTAGAACGCCCCGAACACCGGGAACACCATCCCGCCGATCAGCACGTAATGGAAATGGGCGACGATGAAGTAGGTGTCGTGCACCTGCCAGTCGAACGGCACCATGCCGACCATAACGCCCGTCAGTCCGCCCATGGTGAAGATCATCACCGATCCCACCACGAACAGCGCCGGCGTGGACCAGCGGATCTTGCCCGATGCCAGCGTGGCGATCCAGCAGAACACCTGGATCCCGGCGGGCAGGCTGACCGCCATGCTGGCGGCGGAGAAATAGCCGGTGGAAACGCGCGGCATGCCGGTGGCGAACATGTGGTGCGCCCACACGCCGAAGCTGATGAAGGCGGTGGCCACGATCGCCAGTACGTTGAGCCGGTAGCCGACCAGCGGCGTCTGCGCTGCGGTTGATACCATCATGCTCATCAACCCGGCCGCGGGCAGGAAGATGATGTACACCTCAGGATGGCCGAAGAACCAGAACAGGTGCTGCCACAGCATCGGGTCGCCGCCGCGCGTCGCGTCGAAGAACGGCCAGTTGAACGCCCGCTCCAGCTCCAGCAGCAGGGTGCACAGGATCACGCTGGGGAAGGCGATCAGGATCATCACGGCAAAGGCGAGCATGGCCCAGACGAACATCGGCATCCGGTCCAGCGTCATGCCGGGCGCGCGGGTGCGCAGCACGCCGACGATGATCTCCACCGCGCCGGCGATGGCGCTGATCTCGATAAAGCCGATGCCCAGCAGCCACATGTCTGTGTTGATGCCGGGGCTGTATTGCAGGCTGGTCAGCGGCGGATACATGAACCACCCGCCATCGGGCGCCAGGCCGATGAACAGGCTGCAGAAGAAGAACCCGCCGCCCACGGCATAGGCCCAGTAGGCATAGGCGGACAGGCGCGGGAAGGGCAGGTCGCGCGCGGCCAGCATCTGCGGCAACAGCATGACGCCGATCGCCTCCACCATGGGCACGGCGAACAGGAACATCATCACCGTGCCATGCATGGTGAAGAACTGGTTGTACGTGTCCTGCGGCAGGAAATCCATCATCGGCGCCGCCAGCTGCACCCGCATCCCTAGGGACAGGATGCCTGCCGCCAGGAAGAAGCACAGCGCGGTGACGACGTAGATGAAGCCGATATAGTTGTTGTTGACCGCCTTCAGATATTCCCAGCCGCGTGGCGCACACCAGATGCGCTCCAGCTCCTCCAGCTCGCCTTCGGGCCGGGGATTGGTGGTGGGGAAGCGGGCGTAGAGTGCGTGGTCGAACCCGGTCTCGGACTTCATCGCTGCTGTTCCAGCCACTGGGCAATGGCGGTCAGCTCCGCGGCGGACAGGGTGTCGTAGCTGGGCATGCGATTGCCCGGCTTGATGCCCTGGCTGTCACCGATCCAGCCGATCAGCGTGCCGCGGTGGTTGGGCAGGATGCCGGCGCCCAGCGTGGCGCGGGTGCCGACATGGGTCAGGTCGGGGCCGGCCAGACCGTTCGCCTCCGTCCCGGCAACCCGGTGACAGGCGCCGCAGCCGCTCTCCATGAACAGCTGCCGCCCGACACCGCCGGTGGTGTTCGGGCCGGCCAGCCGCTGCAGGCGCGCCTGCTGCCAGCGGGCGTAGTCCGCCGGCTCGTGCGCCAGGGCGACAAAGCCCATCAGCGCGTGCGGCCCGCCGCAATATTCCGCGCAGACGCCGCCGAACTGCCCGGCCTCGCCCGCCTGAATGCGCAGCAGGTTGGTGCGGCCGGGCACCATGTCCTTCTTGCCCGACAGATGCGGCACCCAGAAATTGTGGATCACATCCGCGCTGCGCAGTTCCAGCACGACCGGCTGGCCGACGGGAATGTGGATCTCGTTGGCATCCTCCATCACCACGCGACCGGCTTCGTCCAGATATTGCACCCGGAACCACCACATCTCGCCCGTCACGCGGATGCGCTGTTCGTTGCCGGTGATGTCGTCGGTCAGATCCGCCGTCAGCGTCAGGCCCCAGAACAGCAGGGCGGTCAGCACCACGCCGGGGAAGGCGATGCCGCCGATCCAGACCGCGCTCTCGCCGCCGAGCCGCTGCTTCCACCGGGGCGGACCCTTGATCGCGACCCACAGGGCCGCACAGACGATGGCGGTGACGATCACGCCCAGTGCCAGCAGCACCCAGGCCAGCACCGTCACCTTGTCGGCATAGGGCCCGGCCGGGTCCAGCACAGGTGGCGGCCAGCCCCACAGCGCGTCAAACATCATCGTCGATCCCGTACAGATAGGCTGCCGCCGCCCGTGCCTCGTCCGGCGTGATGGGGATGGGCGGCATGGTCGATCCCGGCTTAACAGCAGGTGCGTTGCGCAGGAAGGCGGCAAGGTTCTCGGCCGTGTTGGGCAAGGCGCCGGCGATCAGGCCGATATCGTCAAATCCCCTCAGCGAAGGCCCCAGCCGGCCGGCGGGCCAGGTCACCCCCGGTATCTCGTGACATGCGGCGCAGCCGGCCTGTTTGATCACCTGCAGTCCTTCCGCCGCGATCGCCTTGTCCGGCGTATACCGCGGCTCCTCCGGCGGCTTGCAGGCGGCGACGGCCAGCAGGCACAGGCCGGCCAGCAGTCTGGCCGCCGGCTGGATGCCTGTGATCGTGATTTGTCGTTGCCCCCGCATGTCATCCGGGAACCGGTACAAAGCGCCAGCGGTTCCCGGACCAATGGGGCGCATCCACAACAATCTGGTTCAGGCCGCAGCGCGGGTCGTGCTGGGCGCGGGTCTGCTGGTCGCGAGCACGGGCTGTTCGCGCCAGCATGAGGCGGGTCAGTTCGAGGCGAGTGGCGAGGTCATCGCCCTGGGCGGCGGCGATGCCGGAGTGCAGGGTGCCTGTGTGCTGTGCCACGGTTTGCAGGGCCAGGGCGATGGCGAGACAGTGCCGCGCCTCGCCGCGATGGATCGCGGTTATTTCCTCCAGCAACTGGAGAATTACGACAACGGCGCCCGCAATCACGCGCAGATGAGTTGGATCGCCGGCAGGCTGGACAATCAGGCGCGGGTCCGGCTGGTCGATTACTATGCCACGCTGCCGCTGACCGCACCGGTGCGGGCGGAGGGTGCACTGCCAGCCCCGTGCCCGCCGCCAGTCGCCGCGATCCTGTATCAGCAGGGTGATCCGGAGCGCGGCATCACCTCCTGCGCCACGTGCCACGGCGCGCGCGGCGAAGGTGTCGGCACCGGCAATCCGCCGCTGGCCGGCCAACCCGCACCCTATCTGCTGGCGCAGCTGCGCCTATGGCGCACCGGGAAGCGGTACGGTGACGCCATGGATGCGATGACCCATGTCAGCCGTCTGCTGGCCGAGGATGAGCTTGCGCCGCTTGCGGGTTATAGCGCGGTCCTTCCGGGTGCCATGTCGTATCCGGAACTTCCGGCAACATGCCCTCCAGCACGTCGTCCCGATCCCAAAAGTGGTGCTTGATCGCGGCGCCGGCGTGGCCGAGCACCAGGATCGTCAGGGCAATCACGCCGTAGACATGCACGCTCAGCGCCGTTTCCATGGCCCACCACTGCCATTCGATCGACAGGTCGTGCAGCGGCATCGGGGGCAGCGGGATCACGCCGCCCAGATATAGCGGCCGCGGCGGCTGGATGGCAGACCACATCACCCACCCCGTCAGCGGCAGCACGGCGAACAGGAAGTACAACGCCCAGTGCATCAGGTGGGCGACCGTCGTGCGCCAGCCCTGACCGTCCGCATCATTTATCGGTCCGGGCACCGCCATGCGCCACAGGAACCTGCAGAAGGCGAGCAGCAGGATCAACAGGCCAAGCTCCGTATGCCGCTGATAGAAGTCGAGCTTGTCGCCGCCCACCAGTGTGCGCTGCATGGTCCAGCCGGACCAGAGCTGGTAGATCACCAGCGCCGCCATCACCCAGTGGAAGGTGACGCCCACCGGCGTGTATTTGCCGCGGCTGCCATAAGTTTCGGCCCACTCGGCCAGGGTCTCCCTCATGCGGGCAGCACCTCTGCCGCGTTGCCGCGCAGCGACCGGTAGAGGATCGCCATGGCCGCCAGCAGGTAGATGGCCGAGGCCGGGGCCCACATCAGGATGCCGGCAAGCTGCTGGTCACCCAGCGGCGACAGGTCCCAGGCCTGCGTCGTCAGCCAATGCGGGGCATAAAGCGGCCGTCCGGCGAAGGTGATCAGCGCCCCCAGCACACCCATCAGCATCATGGTCGCCAGCAGGGACGTGACCGCACCGGCCGCGCTGACCTGCCGCAGCCGCGCCCACCACAGCGCCGCCGTGGCGGTGATCGTCAGCTGCATGGCCCAGAACACGCCATCATGCGCCAGCGCGGCGCCATAGAGCGGCGGCGCATGCCAGGCCCAGAAGGTCAGCACCTGCACCGCCGTCAACATCGCAAGGGATTGCGGCAGCCGTCGCAGATGCAGCCCGGTGGCAGATACCAGCGCTCCCGCCAGCACGGTCGCCAGCACCACATGATGCACCACACGGGCGGTGAATAATGCCGAGCCGAGCGCGCAGAACGGGCTGACGAACAGCACCAGCACGATACCAAGCGAAAGGGCAGCGGCGCGGCTGTCGGTCCTGCCGGGCTGGCGCCAGCGCCACCAGGCAAGGAACGCTGCGGCGAGGGTGAGCAACAGCAGCGGGTCGAGGTTCCACCGCGCGAGCCAGTCGGCCGGCAGCGGCGCCGCGCCGCAATAGGGTATCCACTGAACTGCCGCCCCGTTCACCACCACACCACCCCGTTGTGCCTCAACCATCGATACGAGTCCCGGCGTACCAGGTTCCGCAAACCCACGCAGCTTGCCAGTGGAAGCCGGTCGAAAAGCGGAGTAGAGCGCAAGGCATGACCGCCATAGCCACCACCTCGCTCACCCGCCAGCCGGCTGCGCTTGCTGCCGATCTGGGCCAGTCCTTCGAACAATACGGCTTCGCCATCGTTGCCGATCACGGCATTTCGCCTGACCTGATCGCGCGTGCGCAAGAGCAGGCCAGAGCGCTGTTCGCCCTGCCGGAGGAGCAGAAGCGGCGCTGGCACCAGACAGGGCAGGGCGGCGCCCGGGGCTACACGCCGTTCGGCATCGAACAGGCCAAGGGCGCGTCCGTGCGCGACCTGAAGGAGTTCTGGCACGTCGGGCGCGAGCTGCCAACGGGCGATCCGCTAGCCGCCTTCATGGCCCCGAACGTCTGGCCCGACGATGTCCTGCCCGATTTTCGGCCCACCTTCCTGGAACTGTATGCCCGGTTCGAGCAGGTGGGCGCGCACATCCTGTCGGCGATCGCGCTGTATCTGGGCCTGGAAGAACGCTGGTTCGACCCGACGGTGGAGCAGGGCAATTCCGTGCTGCGCCTGCTTCACTACCCGCCCGTGCCGCCGGAGGCGGAGGGCGCGGTGCGGGCTGCCCCGCACGAGGATATCAACACCATCACCCTGCTGCTGGGTGCGGAGGAGGCCGGGTTGGAACTGCTGACCCGGTCTGGCGAATGGCTGGCGGTCGCTCCGCCGCCGGGGGCGCTGGTGGTGAATATCGGTGACATGCTGCAGCGGCTGACTGCCGGGCGCCTGCCATCGACCACCCACCGGGTGATCAATCCCACCGGCCCGGCGGCCGCCAGGCCGCGCTATTCCATGCCGTTCTTTCTGCATTTCCGGCCGGACTTCCTGATCGATCCGATCGTGCCGGGTGGCGAGGAGCCGATCACGGCGGACGACTACCTGAAGCAGCGCCTGCGGGAGATCAAGCTGGCCTGAGGCGGCCTTATGGCGATCGCTGTTACCTTTGGACTCGTCACCCTAAACTTGTTTCAGGGTTCATCGTGCCGCCGGCGTGGCTCCCTCGGCTTGGAGCGGGGCCACGCCTAACCACACCTCACGGCGCTGGATGCGAGATAGACCCTGAAACAAGTTCAGGGTGACGGGCTTTAGAAGGTTGCGCTCAGCCGGCGATCCAGCCGGCACCCAGCAGCAGCAGCAGCTTGACGTCGAGCGCGTGCCCCTTGGCCCGATGCTCGGCCACGACATCGTGGATGCGGGCCAGCGGCACGCGATGGACCACGATGTCCTCGCTCTCGGTCCCGCCGCCATCGCCGATGCGGGTCAGCCCGGTGGCGCGTACCAGCGTGAAGCCTTCGCTCAGCATGCCCGGGCTGGACAGGAACTCGCCCAGCACCTGCCAGTGCTCGGCACGATAGCCGGTCTCCTCCTCCAGCTCCCGCCGGGCGCTGGCCAGCGCGTCCTCGCCTTCCAGCCCCGCTTCGTCGCCGATCAGGCCGGCGGGCAGTTCCAGACAATACCGGCCCGAGGGCACGCGATATTGCTCCACCAGGATCACGTGGTCGCCATCCAGCGCCAGGATCACCGCGGCGCGGATGTTGCTGGGCCGCCCGGCATACTCCCACCGGCCGCGCCGTTTCGCTTCCACGAACTTGCCGCGCCAGACGGTCTCTTCGGGCGCCTCCGCATCAGGGGGAAGCTGGCGGCTCACAGTTCGATCAGCCGATCCGGCAACTCGTTCCGGTCGTCCTCTGCGCGGGGAAGATGCTGCGCCAGGACGGTGCCGACCTGCTGGATGCCCGCCACCATGCCGTCGGCGATGCGCCCGTTCTTCAGCGGCTGCAGCAGCGCCGCCATGGCGACGCCCCAGGTGTCTGCCGGGACCAGCGCATTGATTGCCTCGTCCGCCACGATCTCCGCCCGGTGTTCGCACATGGACAGGTAGATCAGCACGCCGGTGCGGCCAGTCGTACGCCGCTCCGCACCGACCTTGAACAGGGCAATGGCGCGATCCTCCGCACGGTCCGTGCGGATGAAGCCGGGGACCAGCGCCATGCGCGCCGGTAGCCATGCCTGTATGGCCAGCAGGAGAAGGAACCCAGCAATGCCGATCGCGGCTGCAGCGGCAAGGATCCCGGGTGCCTCCCATGCGACGTTCCAGCCGCCGTGGAATACTGCCAACGAGTCCAGCACCGGGCCTGCCACAAAGGGCAGCAGTGCCATCACGGCAAAGGCGCCCAGTGCCGACCAAGCCAGCGCCACATCCATGTAGCCGTCCGACCGGTCGGCCACGATCGTCACGATCTCGCCACTGGTGTGCGCTTCCGCCGCGGCGACGGCTGCGCTGACACGGGCATGTTCGTCGGGGGTCAGGTAAGCCATCACCAGCTGCCCGAGGCGCCGCCGCCACCGGACATGCCGCCGCCAAAGCCGCCAAAGCCGCCTCCACCACCGCCGCCCCCGCCGAAGCCACCGCCACCATTATTGTTCATCATGCTGCTCACCGCGCTCCACAACAGCACATCGCCCACAGCGCCTGCCGCGCCGTACCGACGGTGGCGCCGGCGACCCTTGCCCTTGCGGCCGAACATGAGCGCGAAGCCGAGGATCAGCGCACCCCAGAAGATCGCCCCGCCGACCATGCCGGCCGTGCTGCCACCGGCGCGGCGGCCATTCCGCTCGGCCGCCGCGGCAGCTTCGGCAATGGCGGCGGCGTCTTCGGGGCTGCGGTCCAGCTGGGTCAGCAGCGCATCCACCCCGGCGGCAATGCCGGCAGGATAGTCACCCGCGCGGAACGCCGGCGTGATCGTGTCCCGGATGATCCGCCCGGAGAGGATGTCGGTGACATAGGGGGTCAGGCCATACCCCACCTCGATCCGCACCTTGCGCTCTGCAGGGGCGACCAGCAACAACAGGCCCTGGTCGCGCTTCGCCCCACCGATGCCCCATTGCTGGAACAGGTTGACGGCGTAGGTCTCGATCGGCTCGCCACCCAGCGTCGTCACGGTGGCGATCACCACGGCGCGCCCGGTGCGAGCATTGTATTCGCGCAGCCGGGCGTCGAGCGCCGCCTCCTGCTGAGGGGGCAGGATGTTCGCCTGGTCCAGCACCGGCCCGGCCGGCCGCGCAGGATAGTCCTGCGCAACCGCGGCCGTGGCGCCGATGATAGCCAGCAGCGTCAGTAGCCAGCGGATGAAGGGCACGGCGGTCAGGCTCAGTTCGTGGCCGCAGCGGGCGCCTGCTGGCCGGCATTGTCATTGGCGGGCGCGCCGGTCTGGGCACCATTCTCGAACGAGTTGCCGAAATCGACCGTGGGCGCGTTCTGCGCACCGGCGCTCGCCTGGAACGGCACCTTCGCTTCCGCGCCATGAATCAGCTTGGCGCCGATCACGCTGGGGAAGGTGCGGATCTCCGTATTATAGTCCTGCACCGCTTCGTTGTAGCGGATGCGTTCCACGTTGATCTGGTTTTCCGAGCCCTCGACCGCGGTCATCAGGTCGGCGAAGCGGCCCTGGCTCTGCAGCTGGGGATAGGCCTCCACCACCGTCCGCAGCTGGCCCATGGCCTGCGTCAGCTGGTTCTGCGCTTCCTGGAAACGCTGGAACTCGGCCGGGTTGGACAGGTCATCGGTCGTGATGTTGATGCTGGTCGCGCGGGCGCGGGCGGAGGTCACGTTGTTCAGGATCTGGTTCTCGGACCCGGCGGCGGCGCGCACGGTGGACACCAGATTGGGGATCAGGTCCGCACGGCGCTGATATGCGCTCTGCACGTTGGCCCATTGCGCGTTCACGGCCTCTTCCTTGGTGGGCACCGAATTGATGCCGCAGGCGGACAGGCTGAGCGCGGTCAGGGCGACCAGGACGAAGCGGAAGGGGGAGCGGATCATGCGTGGCTCTCTCTCGATAGGTCCGGCCACAGGGCCGGGGCAAACTGTGTTATGCAGATAGCACACGCGCGCCAGCGTTCAAGCGTTGCCTGTTGCCTTGGCGCAGGGGGGCGGGGTAGCGTGGGGCGAGACAGGTGCTCAGCGGGGGGATGGTCGATGTTTGGAGAGTTCAAGAAATTCATCGCGCGGGGCAATGTGCTCGACCTGGCGATCGGCGTGATCATCGGCGCGGCTTTCGGGCGGATCGTCACCTCCCTGACCGAAAGCATCATCATGCCGCTGATCGGATGGGTGTTCGGCGATGTGGACTTCTCCAACTTCTTCATCCTGCTGGGCGAGATTCCGGCCGATTACGTGGGTGATCGCACCTCCTATGCCGGGCTGAAGGCGGCCGGCGTGGCCATGCTGGGCTATGGCGATTTCGTGACGCAGCTGATCAACTTCCTGATCGTCGCCTTTGCGCTGTTCCTGCTGGTCAAGACGGTGAACCGCCTGGTGGACGAGATGCAGGCCAAGCAGAAGGCGACGGAGGATACATCGGCGGTGCCGGCCATCCCGACCGATCCGCAGCTGGACGTGCTGAAGGAGATCCTGGCCCAGCTGAAGGATCGTCCTGCCGGGACTGCATCGACCCCTTCACATCCTGTGTAAGCACGCTATATCGATCGTGCCGGTTTCGACCGGATATGGCGATAAATGATGGTGTGTAATAGACACAGCGGACCCGGGGGCAGTACCCGGCGGCTCCACCACCACCAGCGGGCGACTGCTGTTGATGACGGGGCCGAACCAGGATCGACGTGTGTTCAAAGACATCGTTTTTGCTCGGGCTGAGTAACCCGCATAAGGCTCAAAAACCCACAAGTGCCAACGATAACGAAGCACTCGCAATCGCTGCGTAACCTGACGGCCTAACGGCCTGATCTTACAAAGCTAAAGCGCGGTTGGACCCACCGGGCAACAGAAGGGATTCCGGGGGCACGGGGTGCGCCCAGCAACAGAAGCACCCCACCTTTTCCATCAGGCTACAGCCCGCTGGCGGACAGGCAGTCGTCCTTGGGCGTGTAGCCCTCCACCGCCAGCACCGGGTGATAGATCGCGCCGCGCCCGCGGAAGGTTGCCGTGCGGGTGATGACCTCCGGAACCTGAAGCCATTTGACGAACGCGCGGCTGAACATCGGATCGTAAGCGTAACTGACCTGCGCGTGGAACAGCGGCTCGCCCGCATTCAGCTGCCGCGGGATGCCGGATGTGCGATCCGTGATGCTCCAGCAGCCGATCAGCCGTGGCGCCCGGGTCAGACCGCCGTCGAAACGCTGCCACATGATCCGGTTGGTATCGCCGGTGCCGTTGTCGTCCAGATCCTGTCCCATCACCGCAGAGACGATGACCCGGCCGCGTCCCCGCACGTCGAGCGGCTGCGCGGCCACGTCCATGGCGTACAGGATGTCATAGATCTGCGCTTCGGTCAGGCGATGCTCCGATGCGCCGTCGCGGGCGACCAGATCGGCGGTCATCGTGGCCAGCCGCTGCACCTTCATCGAAGTGATCATGACAAAGGACAGCTCGATCGCGGCGCCCATCAGGCCCAGAAACACCGGCAACGTGAGCGCGAATTCCACGGCCGTGACCCCGCGCCGGCAGCGCCACAGGGTGCGGATTGCCTTGCGGGCACGGGCCGGCATTACAGGATGGACCGTTCCGGCTCGTTGCGGGCAACGGTGCTGCTGGTCAGCCGCAGCGGCCCACCAAAGATCTGCCGCAGGAAGGGGAAGAACGGATCGACCGGGTAGGTCACGCGGTATGAGACGACATCCCCCACATCGCCCAGGCGCCCGCCTTTCGACAGCGCTTTGTCCCACACCTTGTTGCCGTTGCGGTCGATGTACGTCTCGCCCTCGTCATGCCGGCCATTCCCGTTCAGGTCCTCGAACGCTTCGCCGCCGAAGCTGGCATAGACCTGCGTCTCGATCTCCAGCTTCTCCCCGTTCGCCACGGGGTAGTACTGCATGATGCCCTCGACACGACCGCTCATGTTGGCGAAGCGTGTGTCCTCGTCCAGCGTCAGCGAAACCGCGTTCTCGCGCGCGGCGTTGGTGACGGCACCCTCCAGCGTTGTCTGCACCATCAGGAAGTGCGCCGCCTCGATCGTGCCGGACAGCAGCAGGATCATGGCCGGCGCCAGCATGGCGAACTCCACGGCCGCCACGCCGTCCTCCCTCTGGCGCAGGGCTGAAAGTCGGGCGGCGATCATTGCGTGAGGTGCAGGTCGACCAGATCGACCGCGATCTGGCGGAAGGCGTTCTGGATCTGGCTCTGTGTGGTGGTCTCCAAGAAGTTTGTCCCGGCGCAAGCGCTGAACACATTTTCGGCATCATCGGACGTTGTTCCCAAAGACACGATGTAGACGGCAATGCCATCGCGTTTAGCGTTTTCGCAGACCTTGGCGAAGCGATACATGACCTGTTTCTTGAACTTGCCGATATCGCTGTCGCTGCTGCTGATCCTGCGCTCGCGCATGTTGCCATAAGCGCCGTACCACGCGGCATGCCTGTTGGCGTTGCTTTCGCCGTCGGTCATGAAAACCAGTGCGCGCAGCGGCGTCTCGGCCGGCACCGGGTTGTGGCGTATGAACACATCGCTGCGGGTCAGCAGGCGATAGCCCCACAGCATGCCGATGTGGTGCAGCGTACCGTCGGCGGGCATCACCGGGTAGTTGTCGTACTTGATGTAATTGTCATAGACCGATTTGGCCTGCCCATAGGCAAGCTTCAGCGCCGGTTCCGGACACTGCCAGTTCGGCGTGGGCATTTTCAGATTCCGACCGGACCGCGTGGGGTAACCATACGCCTTGTTCGGCTCGCTCCAGTCAGTGGTGGCGCCGATGTAGGGAATGCGAGAATACACCACCTTCCACTCGTCGGTGGAGCCCGGTGTGTAAGGTCCGTTGTCAGATGCGCGCACGATGACATCGTCATCCGGGCTGTTGTTCTTGCCGTGATTCAGGCCGATGTAGAAATCGTAGAAGTACTGGCGATAGGCGTCCGTGTTGGCGAGCGTCTGCGCAATATCGAGCCGCCCGTCGGCACTCAGTCGGTACAGGTTGTTTTTCCGGTCGGTCCAGGTGGCGGTGTTCGGGTGGGCGGCTTCGTAGTTCGCCGGCACGCGGGCGCTGGCCGAGAAGGCGGCATCACTGACCTTCGTCGTCGTCACCGGAGGTACGTGATAGGGCCGTACGCCCGGGCGGCCTTTCTCGCCGGGCAGTATGCTGTCGATGTCCCAGGCTTTTTCCTCCATGACCGTGGCGAATTCGCTCAGGTCGCGCTGGGTCGGATCGTTCTCGACACAGCCGCGCCAGGCGAGCGGATTCGACGGGGCCTCGTTGGAGCCGCCGGTGTACTTGCTGACGTTGGTGAAGCCGTCTCTCGCCATGATGGGGACATTGGCGTCTTTCAGGATCTGCCCCACATTGGTGGTGACGGTATAGGTCACGATGCCCATCGCCAGATCTTCCCGACGGGTCTTGCCCTGGTGCAGGATATTGATGAAATCGTACATGGCGGTCTGCAGCGCGGTCATGCGCGTGCCCTTGTCCAGGCCGCCGCCCATCGATCCGGTGTCGTCCAGCACCACCATCACCTCCAGCGGCTTGGGCTGCATCTCCGCTACGGCGTCGACCGTGATGGTGGAGGTCTCGATGCCGAACAGGCGCATGAACACCATCGGCAGCTCGGTGGTGGCCGCCACCTTGACCCGGTTGACGCCCCTGACCTCCTGGAAGTCCGGAACGGGTTCGATCGGATCGGCACCGACATAGCCATCGGGCATGTTGGCGTGGAAATAGGCGGTGACCTGCTCGGCGCGATCGTCCTTCAGGCCGAACACGCGGGCGCCGGCAAGCGCGCCGGCATCAACGCCCGCCTGCATCTGGCTGCGGACGATGACGATGCGGCCGATATCGATCGCCGCGCCGACCCCGGCCAGCACCGGCAGCAGGCCCGCCGCCATGATCGGCAGCGCGGCGCCGCGCCGGTCCCGGATCAGCCGGCGCACAAAGTCGCGCGTGTTCATCGTCCGCCATCCAATCGCATGGAGGGCAGCAATAGGGGGTGGCGGTTAAGCGGTCGTAAAAGCCGCTGGGATCAGCTGGCTCCCTCAGCGATCTGCCGGGCCCTGGCCGCTTCTTCCAGCCGCAGGCAGTCCAGGATCTTGGCGCCGGCCATCATGACCGCGCAGCAGCAGGCCAGGAACAGCAGCCGCCCGCCCCAGCCGGGATATTCCTGCAGATAGGCGGAGCCGCGCTGGGTAGCGCCCAGCGACAGGGCGTAGATGATGGCAAACGCCTCCAGCCGCGTGCGGATGGTGAACAGCGCGAGCAGCCGCTTGGGTCTGAAGGTCATCATCCGCACAATCACTCCTGATCAGGCAAGTTCCAGCAGGTCCAGCGCGTCCAGCAAGGCGTGCCGTGCTGC
Source organism: Croceibacterium ferulae (assembly GCF_003660445.1). Lineage (GTDB taxonomy): Bacteria > Pseudomonadota > Alphaproteobacteria > Sphingomonadales > Sphingomonadaceae > Croceibacterium > Croceibacterium ferulae. The sequence continues at coordinate 187,468 of NZ_QZVQ01000004.1, forward strand.
GACAATCTGCCGGGCGAGCTCGGGATCGCCCAGCTGCGCCGGTGCGATCTCCTCCGGCCAGTGCGCGGCGATCACCTGCTCCAGCAGCGCGGCCTTTGTTTCGTCCAGCAGGAAGCGCGGATCGACCGCCGCCGGGTCGGCCACGACGCGCAGCCGCAGGCAGGCCGGGCCGCCGCCATTGGCCATGCTCTCGCGCACGTCCACCGGCAGCACCTGCCGGATAGGGCCGTTGCCCGCCAGCATCCGCTCAAGGAACGGCCGCACCCGCAGATGCGTCCAGGCCTCTCCCGGCACGACCAGGGCCATGCCGCCGCCGTCGGGTAGGGTCAGCAGCTGGGCGTTGAACAGGTAGGAGGCGATGGCATCGGCCAGGCTCACCTCCGCCTCCGGCACCACGATGATTTGTGCGCCCGGAAGCAGGCGGCGAATCGCAGCATAGGTACCGTCGGGATCGGCAAAGGCACGTTCATGCGTGAACAGCACTGGGCCGTTCGCCACCGCCACCACATCATTGTGGAAGGCGCCCGCCTCGATCGCCTCCGCTGCCTGTTCGACGAACAGCGTGCGAGCAGGGTCCAGCCCGTGGCGGCGGGCGACCGCGCGGCTGGCCTGTTCGTGCTGACGTGCGGGGAAGCGGCCGCCGGGCCGGCCATAGACGAAGATCTCGATACCGGGAGCGCCATGCTCCACCGCCATGCGCATATGATTGGCGGCTCCCTCGTCACCGAAGCAGGGCGGCACCGCATCGTGGACGGCGAAGTGGTGCCCATCGGCAAACGCCAGGCGCAGTTGGCGAACGGTGTCGGGCCATTCCTGCGCCCGGTGCGGCATGGTGACGAGGTTGGCAGCGGTCAGGTGGCAGCGCCCGTCCGCCGTGTCCGGGGCGGGGCTGACGGTGGCGGCATTGGCGGTCCACATCGCACTGGCGGACCAGGCGCCGGCCAGCAAGGCGCGGTCCGCCTCCGGCGTCCAGGCCAGCCGCTCCAGCCAGCCCGCATTGGGGCGCGGCAGCGGCAGCAGCACGCCCTGCGGCAGGCCCAGCGCCATGTTGCCGCGCATCTTGGCCAAGCCCTGCAAGGCGGCGGCGCGCGGATGGCTGGCCTCGCCGGCATGGGCGGTCGCCGCCAGATTGCCCAGGCTGAGACCGGCGTAATTGTGGCTGGGGCCGACAATGCCGTCGAAATTGATCTCGGTCAGGCTCATCGCGCGATGCTCCACATCGTGTCGCCGGTGCCGACCTGAAGGAGGTCTGCCGTATGCAAGTCGATCGCCACGGTGCCGTCGTCCAGCACCTGCCGCGCGCCGAAGCAGCACCGGAATGCGGCCAGCGTCCCCGCGGCGATCAGCGCCTGTTCGCCCTTGGCCAGCATGGTATCGGACAACGCGCCGCGATGCGCCTGCCGCACGCTGGCGACCTGATCGGTCATCGCCGTCATCGTCGGCCCGCCATCGAAGATGTCGACATAGCCGTGATGGTGGAAGCCCTCATGCTCCAGCATGCGCATGGCCGCACGGCCTGTCGGGTGGGGCAGGCCGATCACCCGGCGGGCTTCTTCCGCCAGCATGGCGGTATAGACCGGGTGCTTGGGCATCAGGTCGGCGATGAACTGGTTGCCGTGCAGGGCGTTGAACTCGTCCGCCTCCTGAAAGGTCATCCCGAAGAAGCGCCCGCCGACCGCGTCCCAGAAGGGCGATCCGCCACGTTCGTCAATGATGCCGCGCAGCTCCGCCAGGATACGCGGAGCGAAGCGGTGGCGGTGCGCGGCGATGAACAGGTACCGGCTGCGCGCAAGCAGCAGGCCCAGACCGCCGGCGCGCTCTCCGGGGTGCAGGAACAGCCCGCCGACCTCGCTCGACCCTTCCAGATCGGTCACCAGGCTCAGCATTTCGGCGCGCATGGTGCGTTCCAGCTCGCGCGAATATTGGGTCATGGTGGTGAGGCGGTAGGAATAGAACGGCCAGCGTTGCCCCACCTGCGTGAACAGCTGCCCGGTCCCGCGCACGGTGCCGGTCTCCACATTCTCCAGCACCAGCACGAACTGCTCGTCCTGCACGGCGGCATCGGTGCGGGCGAGGCCGGCGGCGGATCGCTCCAGCTTGGCCGCCAGTGCGGCGCGTTCCGGCGGCAGGTTGGTGAAGCCGCCCCCTGTCAGCTTGGCCATCTCGTAGAGCGGCTGCAGATCGTCCGGTCCGGCGGTGCGGATCACGAAGCTCATGCCGGTTCTCCCAAAGCGAGACGATGCAGGACCAGCACCGACAATCGTGCCCGTTCGGCCAGGCTGGGCACGATCATGTATTCGTCCGTCGAGTGTATCGCGCCGCCCCGCACGCCCATCGTGTCCACTACCGGCACGCCGGCCGCGGCGATATTGTTGCCGTCGCACACGCCGCCGCTGGGTCGCCAGCCGAAATGCTGGCCCAGATCGGCGCCGGCGCGCTGCACCAGGTCGAACAGCCGCTGCGCCCCTGCGCCCACCGGCTTGGGCGGCCGGGTGATGCCGCCATGCGGGTGGAGCTGCACTTCGTACTGGGCGGTGACTTCGGCCAAGGCCTTGGTAAAGTCGTCGTCGAACCGCTGCGCTGCCGCCACTGTCTGTGGACGGATGTTGAAGCGCAGCACGGCATGTTCGGGCACGACATTGTTGGCGCTGCCCCCGTCGATCCGTGCCGGATTGACCGACAGGTCCGCCCGGGTCAGCGCCTTCAGGCGCAGCGCCAGATCGGCCAGGGCCAGCACGGCGTTGCGCCCGTCCTGCGGGTTGCGGCCGGCATGGGCGGAGCGGCCCGTCGCCACCACGGAGTAATTGCCGCTGCCTCCGCGCGCATGGGCCAGCGTGCCGTCAGGCGCGGTTGCGGGCTCGTAAGTCAGCGCCGCCCCCTTGCCGGCCGCCAGTTTCGCGATCAGCGCGGAGGACGCGAGTGAGCCGGTCTCCTCGTCCGCATTGATGAGCACGTCATAGCCCATACCGCTGGCGACCGGCCCCGTCTCCAGCGCCAGCAGCGCCTCCAGCATCACGGCGAGGCCGCCCTTCATGTCCGCCGCACCCGGCGCATTCAGCGTCTCGGCATCCAGCCAGCGGGCGGTCTGGAACGGGTGATCGGCAGGGTAGACCGTGTCCATGTGGCCGGTTAGCAGGAAGCGGCGACCGGCCCCCGGTCTCACGCGCACCAGCAGGTGCTGCCCATGCGCCTGTTCGATCTGCTGCCCGGCCGGGTCGATCGCGATGACGGGGGCCGGGTCCAGCAGCGACACCTCCCCGGGCAAGGCGGCGAAGGCATCGGCCAGCGCCGCGGCTTGCTGCGCCAGACCCGGGATGTTGGTGGTGCCGCTGTTGATCGCGCACCATTGCTCCACCCGTGACAGCATGGCTGCCGGGTCGACCGGCGCCAGCGCCTGTTGCTCTGCTTTCTCCAATCCCATCGGCAGGCTGTAGCCGCTTGTCGGCCGGGTTTCAAAGCACCGCCGGCGGGCGTAGTAAAACCGGCAGACAACACACGGGAGCGGATGGATGGCGCGGATGCAGATCGCCGGGTTGCAGGTCGACGATGCGCTGGCGCACTTCCTGGAAGCGGAGATACTGGCGCCGCTCGGGCTGGATCCCGCCGCGTTCTGGCACGGCTTCGCCGCACTGATTGCGCGTTTCACGCCGCAGAACCAGTCGCTGTTGGCAACGCGCGACCATCTGCAGCGGCAGATCGACGCATGGCATCGGGATCGGCGCGGACAGGCGCATGACCCTGTGGCCACCCGCGAGTTCCTCCGCGCGAACGGCTATCTGCTGCCCGAACCGGAGCCGTTCACCATCGCGGATCTTCCGGTCGACCCGGAGGTCGCGTCGATCGCCGCGCCGCAGCTGGTCGTGCCGGTGCTGAATGCGCGCTATTTGCTCAATGCCGCCAATGCGCGCTGGGGCAGCCTGTATGATGCCTTGTATGGCACCGACGCTTTGGGCGACCTGCCAGTGGGGAGCGCCTACGACCCTGCGCGCGGTGCCCGGGTGATCGCCGCCGGGCGGGACTTTCTGGATCGCACCTTTCCGTTGAGGCAGGGCAGTTGGGCCGACCTGCCCGATGCCGATGCCATCAGGCTGGCCGATCCGGCGCAGGCCGCGGGCACCACCCAGCAGGGGCTGCTGTTTCGCCATCATGGCCTGCATGTCGAACTGGTGTTCGACCGCGCCCATCCGATCGGCCAAAGCGACGCAGCCGGCATTGCCGATATCCGGCTGGAAGCGGCGGTGACCACAATCGTCGATCTGGAAGACTCAGTGGCGGCGGTGGATGCGGCGGACAAGTTGGCCGCCTATCGCAACTGGCTGGGCGTGATCCGCGGCGATCTGATGGCCCGGTTCGACAAGGGTGGCGACCGGCAGATCCGCCAGCTGGACGGCGATCTTTCCTGTACCGATCCGGATGGTCACCCTGGCGCCCTGCGCGGACGCAGCCTGCTGTTCGTGCGCAATGTCGGTCTGCTGATGACCAGCGATGCCGTGCTGCTGCCGGATGGCAGCGAAGTGTTTGAAGGGCTGCTGGATGCAGTGGTCACCGCCGCGATCGGCGCGTTGGACGTGCGCGGGCACACACGCTGGCGCAACAGCGCTGTGGGGGCGATCTATATCGTCAAGCCGAAGCTGCATGGCCCTGCCGAATGCGCCTTCGTCAATGATGTGATGGACGGTGTCGAGGACCTGCTGCACCTGCCGCGCCACACGATCCGGCTGGGTCTGATGGACGAGGAACGGCGCACCAGCGCAAACCTCGCGGCCTGCATCCATGCGCTGCGGCAGCGGATCGTGTTCATCAACACCGGCTTCCTCGATCGCACGGGTGACGAGATTCATACGGCGATGCAGGCCGGGCCGGTCGTGCGCAAGGGCGAGATGAAGCAGGCGCCCTGGCTGGACGCCTATGAACGGCGCAATGTCGCGGTGGGCCTTGCCTGCGGGCTGGGCGGCCGGGCGCAGATCGGCAAGGGGATGTGGGCCGCGCCGGACCAGATGGCGGCCATGCTGGCGGAAAAGGGCGCGCATCCTGCGGCCGGCGCCAGCACGGCATGGGTGCCGTCCCCCACCACGGCCGTGCTGCACGCACTGCACTACCATGCGACGGACGTGTTCGCGGCGCAGCGCACGCTGGCGGAGGCACCCGGTCTGGACGCGCTGCTCACGCCGCCCCTGGCCGGTGGCACCTGGTCGGAGCGGGAGATCATCGAGGAGCTGGAGAACAATTGCCAGAGCCTGCTCGGCTATGTCGTGCGCTGGATCGATGCGGGGATCGGCTGTTCCAAGGTGCCGGACATCGCCGATATCGGGCTGATGGAGGATCGCGCGACGCTGCGCATTTCCAGTCAGCACATCGTGAACTGGCTGCTGCACGGCGTGGTGACGCGCGAACAGGTGCTGGATGCCTTGCGGCGCATGGCCGCGCGGGTGGATGGGCAGAATGCAGACACGGCCGGCTATCGCCCGATGGCGCCGGAGTGGCAGGCGCATCCTGCCTTTCGTGCCGCCTGTGACCTGGTGTTCGATGGGCTGACGCAGCCGTCCGGTTACACGGAGCCGGTGCTGCATCGCTGGCGCCGCCGGGCGAAAGCGGAGCAGTCGGCAAATTAGCGGGAACCATGCTGCCCACTTGGCGTTTGGGGCCGAATAGTTGCAGGCATGTCGCGAGCAGGACGGGGGCGCGACATGGTGCCGTTCAATCCCGCTTGTTGAGTAGATAATGCCGTCAAGACAAGGGTTTGACGGTCGGCTGCTGCCCTATGCCGGCCTGCTGCTGCTGCTAGGCGGCACGTTCCTGGCCGACCTGAGCTTTCCGCTGGGGACCGCGGTCTGGGTCCTCTACCTCCTGCCAACGGTGCTGGCCTATCTGACGATGCACCGCGCCACGCCGGTCATCGTGGCGGTGATCGCCACGGCGCTGATGGTCGTCGGCTTCGTCTTCGCTCCGGAGGGGATCGATACCGGCGTCGCGCTGACCAACAGGGGGTTGGCGACATTCACCAACCTGCTGCTGGCGATCATCGGCTTCCTGTTCATCGGCTACCGGGCACAGAACCGCCGCCAGCAATGGCTGCGCGATGGGGAGGCCCGGCTGGCGAAGGAACTGGCCGGGGAGATCGGGCCGGTCGAGGCGGCGGAGCGCGCCTTGCGCTTCCTGGTGGAGCGCAAGGGCGCCAGCGTCGGTGCGCTGTATTTGCGCGACGGTGCCGTGTTCCGCCGCATGGCCACCTTCGGCGTGCCTTCTTCTGCCCCCGTGCCGGAACAGTTGAGCGTCGATGACGGATTGCTGGCCGAAGCCGTGCGGGATTGCCGCAGCCATGTGCTGAACCCGGTGCCCGCAGGCTATCTCACCTTCGGCACGGCACTGGGGCAGGCGACGCCCGGCAGCGTGGTCGTGACCGTCAGTGCCGTGGACGGACTGGCAAATGGCGTGGTGGAGCTGGGGTTCTTCGATGCCGGCACAAGGCGTATTGCCGAGGTGACGGAGTTCCTGGACCTGATCTCGGGCCAGATGGCCGTCGCCTTCCGCTCGGCGATCTACCGCGAACGGCTGCAGGATCTGCTTGCGGAAACGCAGGCCCAGGCGACCGAACTGCAGGCGCAAAGCGAGGAACTGCGCGCCAGCAACGAGGAGCTGGACGCGCAAAGCCGCCAGCTGCTGGCATCGCAGGCGCAGCTGGAAGACCAGCAGGCGGAGCTGGAGCGGAGCAACGCCCAGCTGGAAGAGCAGACCAGTTCGCTGGAAGCACAACGTGACGAGCTGACCCGGGCGCAGGCATCGCTGCAGAACCAGGCGGCCGAGCTGGAGCAGGCCAGCCGCTACAAATCCGAGTTCCTGGCCAATATGAGCCATGAGCTGCGCACACCCCTCAACTCGCTGCTGATCATGGCCCGGCTACTGGCCGACAATCGCGGCGGCAACCTGACCGCCGAACAGGTCCGCTTCGCCGAGACGATCGAAGGGTCTGGCAACGACCTGCTGGTGCTGATCAACGACATCCTGGACATTTCCAAGATCGAGGCCGGCAAGGTCGACCTGCAGCTGCGCACCATCGATCTGGCCGACACGCTGGACAAGCTGCGCGGCGTGTTCGGGCTGGCGGCGGCCGACAAGGGGCTGCGGTTCGAGGTTGCGGTCGCGGATGGAGCGCCGCGGCAGCTGGAAAGCGACCCGCAGCGGCTGGAACAGATCCTGCGCAACTTTCTGTCCAACGCCATCAAATTCACCGACACGGGCGCGGTCACCTTGACGGTCACCGGCGGACGTTCCGAAGGCCGGGTGGCGCTGGTGGTGCGGGATAGCGGGCCGGGGATCGACCCGGAGCAGCAAGACGCCATCTTCGAGGCTTTCCGCCAGGCCGATGGCAGCATCAGCCGGCGTTATGGCGGGACCGGACTGGGCCTGTCGATCAGCCGCGAACTGGCCAAGCTGCTGGGTGGCGAGATCCTGCTGGATAGCATCCCGGGGGAGGGCAGCGCCTTTACTCTGGAGCTGCCGCAACGCTTCAGTCCTGCGGCGGCTCGCGATCTTGGGCGATCGCCCACCGGCCGCGCATCGAACCCGCAGCGCAGCCTGCCGCAGCCTGCGATGTCGCCGAACGGCCTGTCTCCCGCGCTGGTCGATGATGATCGCGCCGTGCTGGCGGGCGACAAGCGCCTGATCCTGGTGGTAGAGGACGACCCGGTCTTTGCCCGCATCCTGCGCGACCTGGTGCACGAGCTGGGCTTCCAGTGCCTGATCGCCGGCACGGCGGACGAAGGCACGCTTCTGGCGCGGCAATATGTCCCGCATGCCGTGATCCTGGACATGAACCTGCCCGACCATACCGGCCTATCGGTGCTGGACCGGATCAAGCGCGACGTCCGGACCCGGCACATTCCGGTGCATGTGGTGTCGGTCGACGACGACATGCAGGCCGCGCTCGCCAGCGGGGCGGTGGGCTATCTGTTCAAGCCGGTCAGCCGCGATGCACTGGTGGGCATGCTGGAAGGGCTGGAGGCGCGCATGGAGCAGCGCCTGCGCCGCGTGCTGGTGGTGGAAGATGACGCCAAGCAGGCCGAAAGCATCCGCCACCTGCTGGCATCGCGCGATGTCGAGACGGTTGAGGCGCACAATGCCGCCGAGTGCCTGGAACTCGTCGCCAAGCAGACCTTCGACTGCATGGTGATGGACCTCAACCTGCCCGACATGTCCGGCCTGCAGCTGCTGGAGCGGCTGAGCAATGACGAGGCGTTCAGCTTCCCGCCGGTGATCGTCTATACCGGCCGTGACCTGTCGGCCGAGGAGGAGCTGGCGCTGCGTCGCTACTCCAAGTCGATCATCGTCAAGGGCGCCAAATCGCCGGAGCGGCTGCTGGACGAGGTGACCCTGTTCCTGCACCAGGTCGTGGCCGACCTGCCCAGCGAGCATCAGCATATGCTGGAACGCGCCATGCGCCGCGATGCCATGCTGGAAGGGCGGCAGGTGCTGGTGGTGGAGGACGATGTCCGCAACATCTATGCCCTGACCGGCATCCTGGAACCGCACGGCGTGCGCCTGCGCGTCGCGCGCAACGGGCGCGAGGCGATCGAGCTGCTGGACCGCAGCCGGGCCGATGGGGGCGTGCCGGTGGATCTGGTGCTGATGGACATCATGATGCCGGAAATGGACGGACTGACCGCCATGCGCCACCTGCGGGGCGAGCCGCACTGGCAGAACCTGCCGATCATCGCCCTGACCGCCAAGGCCATGGAGCGCGACCAGCAGGAATGCTTGGAGGCCGGCGCCAACGACTACCTTGCCAAGCCGCTGGACGTGGACAAGCTGCTCAGCCTGGTGCGTGTCTGGATGCCGCGCTGATGGGCACCACCGACCGGGCCGTGCAGGCGATCGAGCTCGACCTGCTGGTGGAGGCGATCTGGCGCCAGTACCAGTACGATTTTCGCTCTTACGCCCGGGCTTCGCTGGAACGGCGGCTGGACCGGGCGCTGGCGCATTTCCAGTTGTCCAGCCTGTCGCAGCTGCAGCATGTCGTGCTGCACGATCCGGCAGCACTGAATTTGCTGCTGTCCTTCCTGACCATCCAGGTCAGCGAGATGTTCCGCGATCCCGCCTATTTCGCGGCGCTGCGGCGCGATGTGGTGCCGCATCTGCGCACCTGGCCGTCGCTGAAGGTGTGGGTCGCCGGGGTCGCCAATGGGGAGGAGTTCTACTCACTCGCCATCCTGTTCCGCGAGGAAGGGCTGGAGGACCGCACGCTGTTCTACTGCACGGACATCAACCGTGCGGCGCTGGTGCGGGCGGAGGCGGGCATCTACCCGACGGACCGCATTGCCGGCTTCACCGCCAATTACCAGGCCGCGGGCGGCAAACGCTCGCTGGCCGACTACTACACGGCCGGGTTCGGGGCTGCCCGGTTCGATCCGACGCTGCGCCGGCGTGCGGTGTTCGCCGATCATAACCTGGCCAGTGACGAGGTCTTTTCGGAGGTGCAGCTGGTGTCGAGCCGCAATGTGCTGATCTATTTCGACCGTCCGCTGCAGGACCGTGCGCTCGGCCTGTTTGCCCGCTCCCTGCCGCATGGCGGCTTCCTGGGCCTCGGCACGAAGGAGACGATCCACCTGTCGGTCAATGCTCCGCTGTTCAGCGACTTTGCCAAGACCGACAAGATCTATCGCCGGAGCGCGCTCAGCCCCGCAAGCCTACCGAACGGGACCAATGCCCATGCCACCTGAAACGATCCGCATCCTGGCGGTGGACGACGTTGCCGCCAACCTCGCCGCGTTGCAGGCAGCGCTGGATCTGCCGGGCGTGGAGATGGTGCAGGCGGGTGGCGCGATCGAGGCGCTGGAACTTCTGCTGCACGGCGATTTTGCATTGGCTCTGCTGGATGTGCAGATGCCGGAAATGGACGGCTTCGAACTGGCCGAGCTGATGCGCAGCACCGAACGCACGCGCGGCATCCCGATCATCTTCCTGACCGCCGTCGCCACGGACGAGCAGCGCCGCTTCCAGGGCTTCGAGGCGGGCGGGGTGGATTACCTGCTGAAGCCGCTGGACATCACGGTCTTGCGCAGCAAGGTTTCGGTGTTCGTGGAACTGGCGCGCCAGCGCCGCGAACTGGCACGCCAACGGGATGAGCTGGGCGCCGCCCTGGGCCGGCTGCGCGCGCATGGCGACAATTCGCCGCTGGCCGTGATCGAACTGGACGCCGATGGCCGCATCATCACCTGGGCAGAAGGGGCGGTGCGCCTGTTCGGCCTTGATGCGGGCGCCATGCTGGGAACGCGCATCGCGGACGCGGCCTTCCTGCCGGCCGACATGCGGACCTCCTTCATGACGGCCATCGCCGATCTGCTGGCCGAGGGCGATTGCCGCGAAATGCAGTGCCATCGCTTCATCCGGGCGGACGGCGCGGTCGGGCATGGCGAGTGGTACTATTCGTCCCTCTCCGGCAAGGCGGGGCCCACGCGGACCCTGATGCTGCAGGTGCAGGATGTGACCGAGCGCCACCTGGCGGAAGAGACGCAGCGCCTGCTGGTGGGCGAGCTGAACCACCGCGTGAAGAACACGCTGGCCACAGTGCAGGCGATGGCCTCGCTCAGCCTGAAGCGCGCCCGTTCGCTCCCCCAGTTCGAGGAGAACTTCACCGGCCGGCTGCAATCCATGTCCCGCGCCCACGCCTTGCTGAGCGCCACCACCTGGAGCAGCGCCAGCCTGCGCCGGCTGATCGCGGACCAGCTGGCCATCGGCACCGTGCCGGAGGAACGCCTGCGGCTGGAGGGGGCGGACGTGCATCTGCCGCCCGAACTGGCGCTGCGCTTCGCGCTGGTGCTGCATGAACTGGCCACCAACGCGCACAAATATGGCGCGCTGTCCGGTGCTGCCGGGCAGGTGGCGGTCAGCTGGCACATTGCGGACGGCACGCTGCATTTCTGCTGGAGCGAGAGCGGCGGACCGCTGATCGAGGCGGTGGATCGGCGGGGCTTCGGGTTCGAGCTGATCACCGGCAGCCTGCGCCCTTCCGGCGGTCGGGCCGATGTCGACGTGCACCGCGAAGGTCTGACCTGGCGCATCGCCATGCCGGTGGAAGAGGCGGATCAACCGGCCCCGGCGGTGGAGCAGCAGACCCAGCCTGTGGCGCCCGCCAGTTCGCTCGCCGGCTCGGCGCGACGTCTCTCGCGCGTGCTGATCGTGGAGGATGAGCCGCTGGTCGCCATGGAATTGGCGCTGGAGCTGGAAGATCTGGGGCTGGTCACGCTTGGCCCCGCGACATCATGCCGGCAGGCGCTGGACCTGCTTGCCGCCGAAGCGCCGGATGCGGTGCTGCTGGACGGCAATCTGAACGGGGAGCCGGTCATCCCTGTCGCGGAGGCGCTGGCGCAAAGCGGCACACCCTTCGCTTTCGTCACCGGCTACAGCATGGAGCAGTTCCCGGCGGAGTTCCGCGACCGCCCGATCCTGTCCAAGCCGTTCACGGGCGCGGACCTGCGGCGTATCCTTGCCCTGCTGGAGGGGGAACCCGTCACGGCCACCGTGGCCTGATGGGACAGGGCAGGGCCGGCATGTCGCCGACCCTGCATCCTGCATCAGTGGTTGTCGCGCGGAACGCCCGATACCTGGGCAACGCGCTGATACTTCTCGGCGCCTTCCAGGATCGCACCGCTATCCATCTGGCCGACCACGGCCCGCTGGATCTCCTGCCAAGGCGTCTGCGATGCCGGGTAGACATAACCACCCGCGGCTTCGAACGCCGCACGCCGATCGGCCAGCTCGCCATCGGGCAGCAACACGTCCACGCGGCCCTGCTTCAGGTCGATCCGGATCCGGTCGCCGGAACGCAGCAGGGCGATGTTGCCGCCGGCCGCAGCTTCCGGACTGGCATTGAGGATGGACGGGCTGCCGCTGGTGCCGGACTGGCGACCGTCACCGATGCAGGGCAGCGCATGGACGCCCTGCTTGATCAGCTCGGCCGGGGGGCGCATGTTCACGACCTCGGCCGCGCCGGGATAGCCGACCGGCCCTGCGCCGCGCATCACCAGGATGGTGCCGGCGTCGATGCCGGTAGCAGGATCGTCGATGCGGTGGTGGTAATCCTCCGGACCGTCGAACACCACGATCGGCCCTTCGAACGCCTCCGGGCTGTCAGGATTGGACAGGAAGCGCTGACGGAACTCGTCGGAGATCACGCTGGTCTTCATCAGCGCGGAATCGAACAAATTGCCGTGCATGACCAGGAAGCCGGCATCGGCTACTAGCGGACGCTCGAACGGGCGGATCACCGCTTCGTCCTCGATCACCGCATCGCGGCAATTCTCGCCCATGGTACGGCCATTCACCGTCATCGCCTCTTCCGCGATCAGGCCCTGCTTCATCAACTCGGAAACCACCGCCGGCACGCCGCCCGCGCGATAGTAATCCTCGCCGAGATATTCGCCGGCCGGCTGCAGGTTCACCAGCAGCGGGATCTTGTGGCCATGGCTCTGCCATTCGTCGATCGGCAGTTCCACGCCCACATGACGGGCAATCGCCGCCAGGTGGATCGGCGCATTGGTCGACCCGCCGATCGCGGAATTGACCGCGATCGCGTTCAGGAACGCATCCTTGGTCATGATGTCGGACGGCTTCAGGTCCTCCGCCACCATTTCCACGATCCGCTTGCCGGTCAGGTAAGCGGATTCCTGCCGGTCGCGGTAGGGCGCCGGGATCGCGGCGGAGCCGGGCAGGGACATGCCCAACGCTTCCGCCAGCGAATTCATCGTGCTGGCTGTGCCCATCGTGTTGCAATAGCCGGTGGACGGCGCGGAGGACGCGACCAGCTTGATGAAACCGACCTCGTCGATCTCGCCCGTCGCCAGCAGCTCGCGTGCCTTCCACACGATGGTGCCGGAACCGGTCCGCTGGCCCTTGTAATTGCCGTTCAGCATGGGGCCGACCGACAAGGAGATCGCGGGCATGTTCACCGTGGCCGCAGCCATCAGCAGCGCCGGTGTGGTCTTGTCACAACCGGTCGTCAGCACCACGCCATCCAGCGGATAGCCGAACAGCAGTTCCACCAGGCCCAGATAGGCCAGGTTGCGATCAAGGCCCGCGGTCGGGCGCTTGCCGGTTTCCTGGATCGGATGGACCGGGAACTCCATCGCGATGCCGCCCGCTTCGCGAATGCCTTCGCGGATGCGCTCGGCCAGCACCAGATGGTGGCGGTTGCAAGGGGACAGATCGCTGCCGGTCTGTGCGATGCCGATGATCGGCTTGCCGCCACGCAATTCGTCCAGCGACAGGCCGTAATTCAGGTATCGCTCCAGATAGAGCGCCGTCATGTCGATATTGTCGGAATTGTGGAACCAGGCGCGCGAGCGGAGCTGGCGCGTTGTGTTTTCAACCATGTAGCGAGCGTCCTTAGCGCGCAGTGGAAATGCGGTAGATCATGGCATGGCGGTATGGCTTGCCGGGATCGACACGGGGTGAAACGAAATCGGATTGGTTGGGGGCGTCGGGAAACTTCTGCGGCTCCATCGCGATGCCGTCGCCCATGCGGTACAGGTGGCCTTGCTTGCCGACCAGCGTGCCGTCCAGGAAGTTGCCGGTATAGACCTGTATGCCGGGTTCCGTGGTCAGCACCTCCAGCACGCGGCCGGAGACCGGGTCTTCCAGCCGGGTCGCCAACTGCGGCTGTGCGGTGAGGCCCTTGTCCAGCGCCCAGTTGTGATCATAGCCGTGACCGTAGCGGATCTGCTCGTCCGTGCCGTCCCGCAGACCATGCGCGATGTACCGCGCCTGGCGGAAGTCGAACACGGTGCTGGCCACCGGCGCCAGTTCCCCGGTGGGAATCAGGATCTCGGACACGGGGGTGAAGCGCGCAGCCGGGATGGTCAGCTGGTGCCCTTCGATGCCGCCTGGCGCGCCTTCGCCCGCCAGATTGAAGATGGCATGATTTGTCATATTTATCACGGTCGGCTTGGTCGTATCCGCCTCGAAGGTGATCGCCAGATTGCCGGCATTGTCCAGCGTGTAGGTGACGGTGGCGGTCACCTCCCCGGGATAGCCGCTGTCACCGTCGGGGCTGGTCAGCGTCATGACCACGCCGGGCGTGGCACCGGAGGTCGCGCTGGTGATCTGCCAGTTCTGCTTGTCAAAGCCATTGCCGCCGCCATGCAGCGAATTCTCACCGTCATTCTGCGGCAGCTGGAAGCTCTGTCCGTCGATCGAGAACCGCCCGCCGGCGATGCGGTTGGCATATCGGCCCACGGTAACGCCGAAATAATTGGGCGTGTCGACATACGCAGCCAGATCGTCGTAGCCCAGCACGACATCGGCCAGCTTGCCGTCGCGATCGGGGGCGATCAGGGACTGAAGTGTGGCACCATAGGTGAGGATGCGGGCAGAGACGCCATTGTCATTGGTCAGCGTCACCGCCTCCACCGCAGTGCCATCCGCCAGCTGGCCGGCGCGCTCACGCGTCATCTCGCCGGCAACGGCATGGCTTGTGCCCGCCATGAATAGCGCTATCACCGCCGCACTGCGCGCTGGCGTGCCGAGCTTCCGCATGTTCTCTCCCATCATCGTTGACTAGCTTCTCCGCGCTATATAGTCGGACATAAAAAGCTAGGGCAAGGATTTGATCACACCGGCCGCGAGATTCGTAGCCGGGTGAATGTCAGGGAGAGTATACGCGATGGCATTGCCGATTGCAGGTGCGCCTGCGCAGGGGAGTGGAGGACAGCCGGGGATGAACTACCGCCCGGCACTGACGCTGCTCGCCAGCCTGTTCTTCATGTGGGGCTTCATCACCGTCATCAACGGGACGCTGCTGCCGCATCTGCGTTCCGTGTTCGAGTTGTCGTATTTCCAGACCACGCTCATCGAAAGCGTCTGGTTCATTGCCTATTTCTTCGCCTCGATCCCGTCGGCCAAGCTGATCGAACGGATCGGCTACCAGCGCTCGATGGTGGCGGGGCTGGGCCTGATGGCGGCCGGCGCGCTGCTGATGGTGCCTGCGGCGATGATCCCGTCCTATGGCGTGACGCTGTTCGCGCTGTTCGTGATCGCCAGCGGCATCACCCTGCTGCAGGTGGCGGCGAACCCGTATGTCGCGGTGGTCGGCGCGCCCGAGACCGCGTCCTCCCGGCTGAACCTTGTCCAAGCGTTCAACTCTGCCGGCGCGACGCTCGCTCCGCTGTTCGGTGGCTATCTGATCCTGGGACGCACCGCCGGCGGTACGGCTGCCGCAGGTGATGCTGTGCTCACAGAAGCGGAGCGGCTCGCCGACGCACAGTCGGTGATCCTGCCCTACCTGCTCGTTGCTGCAGTGCTGGCAGTGCTGGCGATCGTGATCGCGCGCTTCCCGTTTCCTGCACTCGGGGCATCCACCCAGCGCTACGCCAAGGAAGAGCGGCGCGGAAAATCCCTGTTCCAGCACCGCAACCTGGTGCTCGCGATCCCGGCGATGATCGCGTACCTGCTGGCCGAGATCGGGGTGGGCAACCTGTTCATCAACTTCGTCTCGCAGCCGGACATCGGCAACCTCACTCAACAGCAAGCATCCAACTACCTGTTCCTGCT
This sequence comes from Croceibacterium ferulae, assembly GCF_003660445.1. Lineage (GTDB taxonomy): Bacteria > Pseudomonadota > Alphaproteobacteria > Sphingomonadales > Sphingomonadaceae > Croceibacterium > Croceibacterium ferulae. The sequence continues at coordinate 203,011 of NZ_QZVQ01000004.1, forward strand.
GTGGGGCGGGATGATGGTCGGCCGGCTGATCGGCGCATTCGCGATGCAGCGGATGGAACCTGGCTTGGCATTGGCGATCGCCGGCATCGGCGCCACGATCGTCATGCTGATTGCCACCTTCGCATCGGGTCACACCGCGATGTGGGCGCTGATCTCCGTCGGCCTGTTCCACTCCATCATGTTCCCCACGATCTTCACGCTGGGCATCCGCGGCCTCGGGCCGCTGACGGAAGAGGGATCGGGTCTGCTGATCATGGCTATCGCCGGCGGTGCGCTGGTGGCGGTGCAGGGCGTTCTGGCCGATGCCTATGGCCTGCAATGGTCATTCCTGCTGACCGTCGTGTGCGAACTGTTCGTGGTGTACTACGCCCTGTGGGGCTCCCGTCCCACGAATGCCTTGCCGGCGCCGCGCCCCGCGGAATAAGGCAAGGTTGAACGCCTCCGGGAAGGCTGAGGCGGGTGCCTCAGTCTTCCATGGAGCTTCTGGTATCCTCCAGCGCCAGCTCCACCAGCTGGCGCATGGCGTCTTCCGCCGCCTGCGGATCGCTGGCGGCGATCGCATCCGCCACGCGGGCGTGATCAGGCACCGGATTGCGCGGCAGGTCCCGCGCACGCATCTTGAACCGGGTGGTCCAGCTCACCGCCGCGCCGATGCTGGCGCTCAGCGTCACCAGAGCATCGTTCTGCGTCGCCCGCAGGATGGCGGTGTGGAAGTCGCGATCGGCAGCGCGGCCTTCGTCATTGGACAGCGTGAGCCGCCGCATGCGACCCAGCGCGTCCTTGATCAGCCGCACATCCTCGCGCGTGCGCCGTTCCGCCGCCAGCCGCGCCGCGGCAGGCTCCACGATGGCGCGCAGCTCGAACAGGTTACGAATGAAGTTCAGGTCGGGCGATCCGCCGAACGCCCAGGCCAGCACGTCCGGGTCCAGCAGGTTCCAGCGGGTCCGCGGCAGCACGCGGGTGCCCGCCTTGGGCCGGCTTTCTACCAGCCCCTTGGCCGACAGCACCTGGATCGCTTCGCGATAGGCACTGCGCGACACGTCGAGCGCCTCCGAGAAAGCGACCTCGCCCGTCAGCACGTCGCCTGGCTGGTACTGGCCGGACAGGATCGCCGTCCCCAGCTTGTGCGCAATCGCGCCATGCAGCCGCCGCCCAGTGCCGCGAGCCGCACGCGGCGCGGCCTCCGCCGGCTCGACGCTCGTCGGCTGCGCGGCAGCCCCGTCACCCCCATGATCTGTCATGCTGCTTGCCTATCAAAGCGGTGCCCGCTTGCAACGGCAAACATTGCCAAGCCGCAAGCTGGCCGATATGTCCGAGTAAAGGGAGACCATCATGACCGATCAGGCGCAGCTTGCCGAACGCCCCGATACTTTCCGTTCCATCAGCGCCGCCACCGGCGAGGCGGAAGGCCTTGAGTTTGCCGTGCATGGCCCGGCCGACGTGGACGCCGCCTGCGCGGCGGCCGCGGAGGCGTTCGACGCCTATCGCGCGACCGATGCGGAAACCCGCGCGCGCTTTCTGGAGCGGATCGGCGAGGAGATCGCCGCGATTGGCGACCCGCTGATCGAAGCCGCGATGCGCGAATCCGGTCTGCCGCGCGCCCGACTGGAAGGCGAGCGTGGTCGGACTATTGGCCAGCTGAAGCTGTTTGCCGATGTGGTGCGCGCCGGCGCCTGGCGCGGCCTGCGGATCGACACGGCCATGCCCGATCGCCAGCCGCTGCCCCGGCCCGACCTGCGCCTGCGGATGGTGCCGCTGGGCCCGGTGGCCGTGTTCGGCGCCTCCAACTTCCCGCTCGCCTTCTCCACCGCGGGCGGTGACACGGCATCGGCGCTTGCCGCCGGTTGCCCGGTGGTGGTGAAGGGCCATCCGGCACATCCGGCCACGGGCGAACTGGTGGCCGGCGCCATCCGGGCAGCGGTCGCCGCGTCCGGCCTGCCGGAAGGGGTGTTCGGGCATCTGACCGGTCCCGGCAACGATCTGGGCACCGCGCTGGTACAGGATCCGCGCATCGCGGCGGTGGGCTTCACCGGATCGCGTGGCGGCGGCTTGGCCCTGCTGAAGCTGGCGCAGGCGCGGCCGGTGCCGATCCCGGTCTATGCCGAGATGTCGAGCATCAACCCGGTGGTGCTGATGCCGGAGGCGCTGAAGGCCCGCGGTTCCGCGCTGGGCACCGCCTTTGTCGGATCGCTGACGATGGGTGCGGGCCAGTTCTGCACCAATCCGGGCCTGGTGCTGGCGATCGAGGGCGAAGGCCTCGACAGCTTCATCGCCGCGGCGCGCGAGGCGCTGGTCAAGGCGCCCGCCGCGACCATGCTGACCGGCGGAATTCACGCGGCCTACAGCCAGGGCGTGGAATCGCTCGCCAGCCATGACCGCGTGGAAACGATCGCCCGCGGGGAAGTGGGGCAGGGCGTGGCGCAGTGTCAGGCCGGCCTGTTCGCGGTGGATGCCGCGACCTTCCTGGCCGACCACGCGCTGGGCCATGAGGTGTTCGGTGCCTCCAGCCTGCTGGTCCGCTGTCGTGACGAGGCGGAACTGATCCGCGTGTTGCGCGCCGCCGAAGGTCAGCTGACCGCCACGATCCAGATGGATGCAGCCGATACGGACGCTGCCACCCGCCTGGTGCCGGTGCTGGAGCTGAAGGCCGGCCGCGTGCTGGTGAATGGCTGGCCGACCGGTGTCGAGGTGGCGCATGCCATGGTTCATGGCGGCCCGTTCCCGTCCACGTCGGACGGCCGCACCACCAGTGTGGGCAGCCTGGCGATCGACCGCTTCCTGCGGCCCGTCTCCTATCAGAACCTGCCGGCCGAGCTGCTGCCGCCCGAATTGCACGATGGTGGCCAGGGCGGGGCACCGCTGCTGCTGGACGGCAAGCCCGTCTGAGGATTATCGAACAACCGGGCAGCGCCGCACGGGCGGCGCGCCCGACAAGGGGATGAACTGATGTATCTGCGCCTTCTGCAACATAGCGCCGCCGACGGTGCCCGGTCCGTGATCGCCGCGCGTGGGGACGATGCCTGGCTGGTGCCTGGCGCCACCACCATTCGCGCCCTGGCGGAACAGGCGATCGCCGCCGGCAGCACGCTGGCCGACGTGGTCGATGGCAGCGGCCGGGGTGACGTGGTCGATATCGCCGCCGAGCTCGAAGCCGGGCGCATCATCGCGCCGATTGACCATGCCGATCCCGCGCATCTGCAGATGACCGGCACCGGCCTGACGCATCTCGGTTCCGCCGAAGGGCGCGACAAGATGCACCGTGAAGCGGCCGCTGCCGAGAAGCAGACCGATTCCATGCGCATGTTCCTGGAAGGGCTGGAGGGCGGCAAGCCCGCTGCCGGCCAGACCGGGCAGCAGCCCGAATGGTTCTACAAGGGTGACGGTTCGCAGCTGGTCGGCCCTGGTGCCCCCTTGTCCATGCCGGCCTTCGCGCAGGATGGCGGGGAGGAGCCGGAGCTTGCCGGCATCTACCTGATCGGCCCTGACGGCACCCCTTTCCGCCTGGGCCTGTGCCTGGGCAACGAATTCAGCGACCATGTGACGGAACGCCACAACTATTTGTGGCTGGCCCATTCCAAGCTGCGCCAGGCGTCCTTGGGGCCGGAGCTGCTGGTCGGTCCGCCACCCGCCCATGTGGAGGGCATGAGCCGCATTCACCGCAATGGCGAAGTGCTGTGGGAGAAGCCGTTCCTGTCGGGCGAGGCGAACATGTCGCACAGCCTGGCCAATCTGGAAGGCCACCACTTCAAGTACGACCTGTTCCGCCGTCCCGGCGACGTGCATGTCCACTTCTTCGGCACGGCGACCCTGTCCTTCAGCGAAGGTGTGAAGACGGAGGAAGGCGACGTGTTCGAGATCGAGGCCGCGCCGTTCACCCTGCCGCTGCGCAATCCGCTGCAGCGTGCGGTGGCGGTGTCCGCCACCGTGAAGGAGCTCTGAGCAATGGCACCGATCCGGCTTGCTATCGTCGGCGTCGGCAAGATCGCGCGCGACCAGCATCTGCCCGCCATTGCCGCCGATCCCCACTTCGAACTGGCTGCGCTGGTCAGCCGGTCCGACGCGCATGCGGACGGCGTGCCCACCTTCCCCACGCTGGAGGCGCTGCTGGCTGACGGCCCGCCGGTCGACGCGGTGGCGCTGTGCACCCCGCCACAGGTGCGTTACGACCTGGCACATCAGGCGCTGCGGGCCGGGCTGCACGTGTTCCTGGAAAAGCCCCCCGGCGCCACCGTGGCGGAGGTCGCGGCCCTTCAGGCGGAGGCGGATGCCGCCGGCCGCACGCTCTTCGCCAGCTGGCATTCCCGCTTTGCCGCGGGTGTCGATCGGGCCGAGGCGTGGCTGGCCGACAAGGCGATCACCGGCGTGAAGATCACCTGGCGCGAGGATGTGCGCGTCTGGCATCCGGGCCAGCACTGGATCTGGCAGGCTGGCGGGCTGGGCGTGTTCGATCCGGGCATCAATGCCCTGTCGATCGCCACGCAGATCCTGCCCTGGCAGTTCTTCCTGACGGAGGCGGTGCTGGAACGACCGGCCAATTGCGCCAGCCCCATCGCCGCGCAGATCACTTTCCGGTCGGGCGACGGCGTGCTGGTCGAGGCCGATTTCGACTTCCGCCAGACCGGGCCGCAGAGCTGGGATATCGAGGTGCAGACCGAAGCCGGTCCGCTGCTGCTGCGTGAAGGCGGTGCGGTGCTGGTGCTGGACGGGCAGGAGAGCCGCGCCGCGGACCGGGAATATCCCGGCCTCTACGCCCGCTTCGCAGAGCTGGTGCAGGCCGGGCGCAGCGAGGCCGATGTGCGTCCGCTGCAGCTGGTGGCCGACGCCTTCCTGCGCGGCGAGATCCGCACGGTGGAAGAGTTTCACGACTGACAATTCGACCGACACGTGAATACCAGGGAGAGAAAACAATGCTGAAAGCATGCCGCCATTTCGCCACCGCCCTGCTGCTGGCCACCGCGCCGGTCGCAGTGGCGCAGGCGCAGGACGCTCCGCCTCCGATCATGGCGCCTGTGCCCGCCGAAGGCACCGCCGCCATCACCATCCGCGCCGACCAGGCGGGGCCGGTTTATGACAAGCGCATCTTCACCCAGTTTGCGGAGCATCTGGGCACGGGCATCTATGGCGGATTGTGGGTCGGCAATGACCGCAACATTCCCAGTACCCGCGGTTTCCGCAACGACGTGCTGGCCGCCCTGCGCGAACTGCGCGTGCCGGTCGTCCGTTGGCCCGGCGGTTGCTTCGCCGACGAATATCACTGGCGTGAAGGCATTGGCCCGAAGAACAAGCGCCCGGTCAAGATCAACACCCATTGGGGCGGCGTGGAAGAGCCGAACACGGTGGGCACGCACGAATTCATGGATCTGGTCGAGCTGCTGGGTGCCGAAGCCTATGTCGCCGGCAATGTCGGCAACGGCACGCCGCAGGAAATGGCCGAGTGGATCGAATACATGACCTCACCCGCCGGCTCGCTGGCGGAGGAGCGCGCCAAGAACGGTCACCCCGAGCCGTGGGCAGTGCCCTATTTCGGCGTCGGTAACGAGCTGTGGGGCTGTGGCGGCAACATGCGGCCGGAATATGCGGCGGACCTGACGCGCCGTTATGCCACCTTCATCAAGGCGCCGCAGGGCACCCGCATCATCAAGATCGCGGCGGGTGCCAACAATGACGACGCCAACTGGACGGAGGTGCTGATCCGCGAGGCGTCCCGCCAGATCGACGCGCTTTCGCTGCACTACTACACCGTTCCCGGCGGCTGGCCGCCGCGGGCCAGCGCGACCGAGTTTGGCGAGAATGAGTGGGCGCTGACCCTGGCCGCTGCCAACCGGATGGATGAACTGATCACCCAGCATACGGCGGTGATGGACCGGTACGACCCGGAAAAGCGCATCTGGCTGGCGGTGGACGAATGGGGCACCTGGTATGCGGGCGATCCCGGCACCAATCCCGGCTTCCTGCGGCAGCAGAACACGCTGCGCGACGCGCTGGTGGCGGCCATCCACCTCAACATCTTCGCCAAGCATGCCGACCGCGTGAAGATGACCGCGATCGCGCAGATGGTGAACGTGCTGCAGGCCATGATCCTGACGGAGGGGCCGGAGATGGTGCTGACCCCGACCTATCACGTCTTCCACATGTACCGCGATTACATGGATGGGACGGTGTTGCCGGTGGAAGTGCAGTCGCCCTTCTACAATGCCGGGCCCTCCACCCTGCCGACGGTCAGCGCCTCCGCAGTGCGGGGCAAGGATGGCGTTGTCCATGTGGGCCTCACCAATGCCGATCCGGATCAGCCCTCCACCGTGACCATCCGCATGCAGGGCGTGCAGCCCGGTGCGGTCAGTGGCCGGGTGCTGACGGCAGCGGACATGACGGCGCACAACACCTTTGATGCGCCGGAGGTGGTCCAGCCGACGGCGTTCAACGGCGCCAGCGTGCAGGGCGACACGCTCACGGTGACGCTGCCGGCCAAGTCGGTCGTGATGCTGGACCTGCGCTGATGCGCGTGTCTGCCCCTGTGCTGGCCGTGGCGGGATTGCTCGCCTCGGTCCTTGCCGTTCCGGCATGGGGGCAGGCGGGGCAGGGGGCTGCGTCCCCTGCCGCCACCGCCGCCGCCGATGTCGGCCCGCTGACGGGCGACATCGCGCCAGTGCACGATCCGGTGATCATTCGCGAAGGCGATACCTATACCGTCTTCGCCACGGGCCGCAGGAGAGGTCAGGAAGGGATCATCCCCACGCTGACCTCCACCGATCTGCGGCACTGGACCGCCGGTCCGTCCATGCTGGCCGACCTGCCCGCCTGGGCAAAGGAAGCCGTGCCGCTGGCGCGCGACATGTGGGCGCCAGACATCAGCTTCGTGAACGGGCGCTACCGGCTGTATTATTCGGTGTCGTCCTTTGGCTCCAACCGCTCCGCCATCGGCCTCGCCACCAGCGCCACGCTGGACCCGAAAGCTGCGGATTATGGCTGGCGGGACGAAGGGCTTGTGGTGCAGTCCACGCCGGAGTCCGACTTCAACGCCATTGACCCGAACTTCATCCAGGATCGGGAGGGCAATCACTGGCTGTCGCTGGGCAGTTTCTGGACCGGGCTGAAGCTGTTCCGTCTCGATCCCGCCACCGGCAAGCCGGCCGATGCCGCAGCGACGCCGATCAGCATTGCCCGGCGCCCTGCGCCCGCCGGTGGCCCGGCGCCGGTGGAGGCGCCGTTCATCATTGATCATGGCGGTTACTACTGGCTGATCGCGTCGTATGATTATTGCTGCAAGGGCGTGAACAGCACCTACTACACGGTCGTCGGCCGGTCGCAGGACATCACCGGGCCATATCTGGGCAAGGATGGCAGCTCCATGCTGGAAGGTGGCGGGACCATCCTGCTGCGGGCCGCCCTGCCCGAACAGGAACGCTTCCGCGGGCCCGGCCATGCCGGCGCCATGCGGGACCTGGACGGCACGGATTACCTGGTCTGGCACGCCTACGACAAGCAGCAGAACGGTATCCCAACGCTGCGGCTCGGCCGCATCATCTGGGGCGAGGATGGCTGGCCGACGGTCGCCTCGCTCGATGCAGACATCACGACCCCGGCGGAGAGCCGGGGCGATACGGGAGAGAGCGAATGATCCACCTGTCCCGCCGGCTGTTCCTGGCCGGCACCACCGCCACCGGCCTTGCGGCCTGTACCACCATGCCCGGCAGCGGCGGGCAGACGGCCGGCGCCGGCAATCCGCTGGTGCGGAACCGCGCCGATGCGCAGGTCTTTTTGCACACGGACGGCATGTATTACATGACCGGCTCCGTGCCCGAATATGACCGTCTGGTGCTGCGCCGAGCGCCCACCATCGCCGGGCTGGCGACGGCCGAGGAGCGGGTGCTGTGGCGGCATCAGGCGAGCGGGCCGATGTCCGGCTTCCTGTGGGCGCCCGAACTGCACTGGGTCGATGGCAAGTGGGTCATGTACTTTGCCGCCGGGCCCGCTGGCGGCGGGGAGGATCCGTTCCGCATCCGCACCTATGCCGTTTCCACCGACAGCTCCGACGCGATGGCCGGGACGTTCGAAGTGCTGGGCCAGCTGCAGACGCCGTGGGATAGCTTCAACCTGGACAGCACGATCTTCGACCATCGCGGCACACGCTACATGGCGTGGGCGCAGAAGGAGCCGGGGATCGACACCAATTCCAACCTCTATCTGGCGCCGATGGCGAGCGCGCTCACCTTCTCCGCCGCGCCGGCCCGGCTGACCGTGCCGACGCTGCCGTGGGAGATCCGCGGCTACAAGGTGGCGGAGGCGCCGGCGATCCTGGCGCGCAACGGCCGCCTGTTCATGACCTACTCCGCCAGCGCCACGGACGACCGCTACTGCCTGGGCCTGCTGACCGCCCGCGACGATGCCGACATCATGGACCCGGCCAGCTGGACCAAGTCGCCGGAACCGGTCTTCCGGTCCTCGCCCGAAAACAGCGTCTACGGCCCGGGTCATAACAGCTTCACGGTGGATTCCGCCGGACGCGATGTGCTGGTCTATCACGGCCGCGACTACAAGGAGATCGAGGGCGATCCGCTGCTCGATCCCAACCGCCACACGCGCGTGCAATATTTCACCTACAGCGCGGACGGCGTGCCGCAGTTCGGCCAGCCGGTGGCCAACGGGCCGCTGCCCGCCAGCATGGGCATCTGAACGCAGCAGCCTGTCGGTTGCGATTGCCTCCTGGCTGTTCACTGCGGGTGGACAGCCAGGAGGCATGCCCGCGTGCGCAAACGGTGCATGACACGGCTTCCGCTAGCCTGGTGCACGGGCACGGGCCTTTAGGGGACCCTTGCAGCGACCTGTCGCAAGCGAGACACACCGATTTAACCCGAGCTCTCCTGGTGCCGGAACCGGCTTGCGAGCGCCTGAGAACGCTCGTAAGTTGTCCGAGTAAATAAAGGGCCAAAGTGTCCTCTGGGAGAGTTTCATGATCGACAAGGCTTCACTGCTCCTGACAGTTTCCGCCGGGGCATTGCTGCTGGCCAGTCCGGCAATCGCGCAGCAGGCGGATGCACCGTCACCTGCGCCGGACAACACCAGCTCTGCGGCCACGGCGGCGCAGGCGCCGGAACCGGGCGACGAGATCATCGTCACCGGCGTTCGCGCCAGCCTGATCGGCGCACTCGATGTCCGCCGCAATTCCGTCCAGATCGTCGACTCGATCGTGGCCGAGGACGTTGGCAAGTTGCCGGACAATAACGTGGTCGAGGCATTGCAGCGCGTCACCGGCATCCAGGTGACCGATCGCGCCGGTGGCGAGACCGCCGCGATCACGATCCGCGGCCTGTCCGACCCCGTGACCACGCTGAACGGCCGCAACATCTTCACCGCGGCGGGCACATCCTTCGCGTTGCAGGATATCTCGGCCAACCTCGTCAAGCAGGTCGACGTCTACAAGACCCGCTCCGCCGACCAGCTGGAGTTCGGCCTGGCCGGCCAGATCGACGTGAAGACGCGGCGTCCCTTCGATTTCAGCGGTCCCACGATCTCGGGCCTGGCGCGCGGCGTGTACAGCGAACTGGCGGACGAGGTGAACCCGAACGTCGCGCTTCTGGTCACTGACACATGGGAAACCGGGATCGGCGATATCGGCGTCCTGATCAATGGCAGCTATAATCGGTACAAGTACCGCAACATGAACGTGCAGGCGGGCGCCATGGTGCCTTTCGCCACGGAGAACCCCCCGGAAGCGACGTTCCTCGGCCCGCTGGAGCGGATCTTCCCCAGCACCAACCCCGCTGATCCGTTCTGGACCCCCGGCCTCAATGCCGGCCTGCCGACCGCGCCGGGTTCCACCCTGGACATCAGCGGCGTCGAGGTGCCGTATTATTTGTCGCGCGACGCGGTCATCAGTTCGGACCTGTATGGCGAGCGGGAGCGTCCCTCCGTCAATGCCGCGCTGCAATGGGCGCCGAATGACAGTTCGGTCTACACGGCGGAGTTCTTCTACGCCGGTTTCCGCGGCAACACCTTCAACTCTCTGCTGTTCAGCTTCGCCGACTGGTGGGGCGACCTTGGCGACAATCCGGGTTCCACCTTCGAGCTGTATGACGGCACGAACATCATCAAGTCGCGGCGGATGGGCGATGTCGCCGGCTTCAACAGCGGCGATTACGGGACGTCCCGCACCGACAGCTATGTCTATGCCTTGAACGCTGCCTGGGACGTCGGCGATCGTGGGCAGATCACGGCCGACCTGACCTATCAGGACAGCACGAACGAAACTTCCTTCTTCGCCATGCGGACCAATCGTGGTCCGCTGGATCTGGACGTGGACTTCAATGCCGGCGGCGGCATGCCGGGCTACAGCTTCGGCAACACTGCGCTGCTGACCGATGCCACGCAGTGGACCGTCGGCGACCTGTTCGACAGCGGCACCAAGGGCACGGGCAGCGCCCTGACCTTCATGCTGGACGGTTACCACGAGTGGGATGAAGGCTTCCTGCGCCGGATCAAGGCTGGCCTGCGGTTCGACGACCGCGACACCAGCACCTTTATCCGGGACCAGAGCGCAGGTGCGCTGGGTGGCACGCTGGCGGCCTTGGGGGACGAATACTCCTTCACCAACAACGGCTTCTTCGATGGGCGCGCCGACGTTCCGAGCAGCTGGGTGCTGGCCGACGGTCCCGCGCTGTACGGGAATCGCGATGCGATCCGGTCCCTGTACCAGCGGATCAATCCGGCGCTGCGGCTGTCGGACGATCTGGAGCTCGACCGGGTGTTCGACATCAACGAGTCCACCTGGGCGGCCTATCTGCTGGCCGATGGCGAGGTCGATATCTTCGGCCGTCCGCTGCAGGTTCAGGGCGGCGCCCGTGTCGTGGCCATCAGCACGAATTATGACTACTTCGACCGGCTGAACAATTTTGCCCAGTCGAGCACCGCGACGAACCAGACCAAGGTGCTGCCCAGCTTCACCCTGCGGTACGAGGTCACGCCCGATCTGCGGCTGCGCTTCAACTATGGCGAGACGCTGCGCCGTCCGGCTTTCGGCGATCTCAACCCGAACGTGGCGCTGACGGGTGATCTGTCGCGTCTCGGCTTCGGCACGGGCACTGCCGGCAATACCTCGCTGCGCGCCACCACATCGAAGAACTACGACCTCGCAGTAGAATGGTATTTCGAGCGCAGCAGCGCGATCTTTGTCACCGCCTTCCGCCGCGAGATCGAAGGACTCGTCGTTCCGCTGACCCAGCTGGAATTCATTCCGGACAACCCGATCCAGGGCGAGACGGCGACAGACTACTTCCAGGTCACCCGCCCATCCAACGCATCGAACGGCGTGCTGCAGGGCGTGGAGATCGGGCTGACCTACTTCCCGACCTATCTGCCCGGCTTCCTGGACGGCCTCGGCTTCCAGGGCAGTGCGACGATCCTGGATTCGGAACAGACCATCCCCGACACGGATCTGGACGGGAACATCACCGAAACCAAGTCCAGCTTCTTCGGCGTGTCAGACCTGTCCTACAACGCCACGCTCGCCTATGAGCGCGGCCCGGTCGGCGCCCGCCTGTCCTATGTCTGGCGCGAAGAGTTCCTCAACAACAACGAGGCACGCGCCTTTGCCAACCCGATCGGCTTCTGGCGCCAGCCCGAGAAGAGCCTGGACTTCCAGCTGACCCTGGCGGTGACGGACGATATCGGGGTGACCTTCGATGCGGTGAACATCACGAAGTCCAAGCAGCAGAACTACTACCGCTATGCCGACATCGGCAATCCGGAGCAGTTCAACGCCAACACCCTGCTGATCGATCGCACCTTCGCCCTGGGCGTGCGGTTCACCTTCGACTGACCTTCTGCGCGCCGGGCCCCATCCAGGCCCGGCGCAAGGTCGTCTCGACCCGCAGTCAGACAGCCCGCGTAACGCCTCTTGCAGGTGGCCGCGCCGATGCGGCATGGCATGCGCGAAGCAATTTGCGAGAGGATGATTGATGGCACAGGTGCAGCTGGGCGATCCCGAGGTCGTATGGGATCTGGGTGCGGTTCTGGGTGAGGGGCCGGTCTGGCTGGACAGCGATCCCGTGGGCCAGGGCGGGGCGCTGTGGTTCGTCGATATCAAGGCGCCGGCCATCCACCGCTACGATCCCGCCACCGGTGACAAGCAGAGCTGGCCCGCCCCGGCGCCCGTCGGCTTCTGCCTTCCGGCAGCCGACGGCACGTTCATCGCCGGGCTGAAGACGGGCCTTGCCCGCTTCGATCCGGTGGCCGGCACCTTCACCCCGCTGCACGATCCGGAGCCGGACCAGCCCGACAACCGGCTGAATGACGGCCATGTGGATCAGCAGGGCCGCCTGTGGTTCGGCACGATGCATGATCCGGAGGAACAGGCGAGCGGGCGCATCTACCGCTTCGACGGCGCTGGCAGTGTCGCCGTCAGCGATCCGGTGATCGTCAGCAACGGTCCCGCGGTCAGCCCCGATGGCACGACGCTGTACCATGTGGATACGCTGGGCAACACGATCTACGCCGCCGACCTGGCCGATGACGGTACCGTGAGTGCGGAGCGGGTGTTTGTGCGGATCGAGGACGGCGCCGGCCATCCCGACGGCGTGATCGTGGATGCCGAAGGCTGCCTGTGGGTCGGCCTGTTCGGCGGCGGAGCGATCCGTCGCTACTCCACCGCCGGCGAATTGCTCGAGACGATCCCCCTGCCGGTCAGCGCGATCACCAAGGTGGCCTTTGGCGGGCCCGACCGTCGCACCCTGTTCGCCACCACCGCCAGCGTTCACCTGGACGATGAAGGCCGCGCGCGCGAACCGCTGGCCGGGCACCTGTTCGCCTTGCCGGTCGCCGTGGCTGGCCTGCCGCCGGTCAGTATGCGTCTGCCGTCCTGATGCCGGACAGGGCCTGCGAAACCGCTTCCCGGCGCCTCGTCCTTCCCGCATAAAGCAGCCGCACCGTCCGTGACGCGCCCGAGTCCGGGTGCGCGCGGGCGATGGCGGGCTTGGGGGAGTTCGTTGATGCGCAGGGTTTCCAGTCACGCGGTCGGGCTGCTCCTCGCGAGCGCCGCCATCGTCACCTGTGCTTCGCCCGTCCTGGCGCAGCATGATGTGACAGGCACGCTGGCGAACGGCGATGCCACGCTCGACAGCGGCGAGTTCTACGACAGCTACGACATTGACGGGCGCGCGGGCGACATCCTGACTGTCAGGGTGGGATCGAGCGATTTCGACGCCTACGTCTTCGTGCGCGGGCCGCAAGACAGCGCATTCAGCAATGACGATGCCGAAGGCGGCGGCTCCGACGCCGGGCTCACGGTCACCCTGCCGGCAGACGGCACCTATACGATCTTCGCGACATCCTATGCCAGCGGAGAAACCGGCAGCTACCGGCTGGTCAGCTCGCTCGATCGTGCAGGGTCGGGTGCGGTGACGGGTGCAGGGGCGGGCGGCGCCGGTGTGCTGGTCGCAGGGGGCCGCGCGCAGGGCACGCTGGCTGCCGGGGACGACACGCTGCAGGGCGGCGAGTTCGTGGACAGCTTCACCCTGCAGGGCGAGCCGGGCAGCCGCGTGGTGCTGAACATGCGGTCCGACACGTTCGATACCTATCTCCACGTGTCCGGAGACGACGGATACGAAGTGTTCAATGACGATGCGCCCGGTGGCAGCGGCGACAGCCAGCTGGAGGCGCAGTTCCCGGCCAGCGGCCGCCTGAGCCTGCTGGCGACCAGCTTCGCCGCCGGGGAGCAGGGGGCCTACACGATCACGATGGAGGCAGTTGCCTCGGGTGGCGGAGTGCCTGCGGGCGCAGATGCGGCCGGCACCGCGCTGACTCTTGGCACACAGGTCACCGGCAGCCTGCCCGGCGGATCGAGCTATCAGCTGGAAGGGCAGGCAGGGCAGACTGTGCGGCTGTCGCTCAGTTCCGAAGCGTTCGATCCGGTGCTGCGACTGGCCGGGCCGGATGGTTTCACCGCCAGCAATGATGACAGCCCGGCTGGCGATACGCTGGACAGCCTGCTGGAGGTGACCCTGCCGGCCAGCGGCACGTACCATCTCACTGTCGGCACCTATTCGGGGGAGGGCGCCGGCGCCTTCCGTCTGGCCGCCAGCGCCGGCGAGCAGGCGGTGGCGCAGGCGGACCAGCCGCCGGCCGGCAGGCTGACTCCGGGGCGCAGTGTCAGCGGATCGCTGGCGGCCAGCGACCAGACCTTTTCCAGCGGCGAGTATCAGGACCGCTTCACGTTCCAGGGGCGCCGTGGCGACCGGGTCGTGTTCGACATGCAGTCGGCCGACTTCGACACCTTCCTGTCGCTCTATCTGCCCGATGGCGGGATCGAGACCAATGATGACCGCGCCGGCGATGAAGGCACGGACAGCCGGCTGGCGATCACCCTGCCGCAGGATGGCAGCTACGAGATCGCCGCCACCAGCTATGCCGCGGCGCAGACCGGAAGCTACACGCTGCGGATGGGACTGGAGACGGGTGCGGATGCGCCGGTGCTGGCCGATGCCGGTGGCGCCGGCCGCGTGTTCCTGCTGAGCGTCGGGGTGGCCGATTACCAGCGCGCCAGCCCGCTGTCGCTGACCGATGGCGATGCTGCCAAGCTGACCCAGACGTTGTCCGCCATGGGCGTGCTGGCGCCCGGCAGCGTCACCCTGCTGAATGCGGAGGCGACAAGGGGGGCGGTGCAGTCGGCGTTCGGGCGGATCGCCGCGCAGATCGGGCCGGACGATCTGTTCCTGATGTTCTTCTCCGGCCATGGCAGCAAGGAAAGCGTGGACACGATCATGGAAGGCGATGGCAGCGCCGAGACGATCGAGATGTACGATGCCGCGATCCGCGATTACGAGCTGGCCCAGCTGTTCGACCAGATCCCGGCGCGCAGCCTGCTGGTGCTGGACAGCTGCTTCTCCGGCGGGTTCGACACCGTGATCAAGCGGCGCACCGGGCGGATGGGCATCTTCAGTTCGGACAGCGACCTGACCAGCCTGGTGGCGGACAAGTTCGAGGCCGGCGGGTATATTTCCATGATCCTGCAGCAGGCACTGGGCGGGCAGGCGGACGGGGACGGCAATGCGGCGATCACCGCGGGCGAACTGTCGGAATATATGCGCAGCACGTTCTACCAGATCGCGTCGCAGGGCGGTCTGTCAGCCACCGTCTATGACCGCAATGCCCGGCAGGTGGGCAGCGGGTATCAGCACATCCTGGTCGACCGGGGCGGCGACGGGATGCCGTATGAGCAGGTGCTGCTGCGCCTGGGCGCGCCGCGGCTGGCGGCGCGCTGATCAGGCGAGCTGGCGGATCGCGGCTTCGAACAGGGCGCGGCCATCCGTGCCGCCGTGATCGTCCTCCACCGCGCGTTCGGGGTGGGGCATCATGCCCAGCACGTTGCCGGCTTCGTTCAACACGCCGGCAATGTCGCGCTGCGATCCGTTGCAGGTGTCCACGTAGCGGAAGGCAACCCGGCCTTCGCCTTCCAGCCGGTCCAGCGTGGCATCATCCGCGAAGTAGTTGCCGTCGTGATGCGCCACCGGGATGCGGATCCGCTGCCCGGCGGAATAGCCGGCGGTGAACAGCGAGGTGCTGTTTTCCACCACCAGCGGAACGGTACGGCAGATGAAGGTCTGCCCGGCATTGCGCAGCAGGGCGCCCGGCAGCAGGCCGGCCTCCGTCAGCACCTGGAAGCCGTTGCACACGCCCAGCACCGGCACGCCGCGGCCGGCGGCTTCGACCACGGCGCGCATGATCGGGCTGGTCGCGGCCATGGCGCCGCTGCGCAGGTAGTCGCCATAGGAAAAGCCGCCGGGCAGGGCGATCAGGTCCAGCCGGTCGGGCAGGGTGGCATCGGCGTGCCAGACGCGCAGGGGGGCGGTGCCGGAAACCTGTTCCAGCGCCACGGCCATGTCGCGGTCGCAATTGGAGCCGGGAAAGGTGATGACCGCGGCGCGCAAGCCCATCAGACCCGCTCCACCCGGTAGTTTTCCACCACGCCGTTGGCGAGCAGGCGGCGGCACATGTCGTCCAGGGTGGCGTCGGTGGTGTCGTCCGCCACCTCCAGTTCGATCAGGCGGCCGACGCGCACGTCGTTCACGCCGGCAAAGCCCAGCCCTTCCAGGGCATGATGCACGGCGCGGCCCTGCGGATCGAGCACGCCGGGCTTCAGGCTGACATGGACGCGGACCTTCATGGCTGTTTCCCGGTGCTGGAGAGATTGCGGCAGCGCCTATCGTGCAGCGCGCGGCGGGGCAAGTGGGGAGGGGGGTGACACAGGTTACACTGTGCAGGAAGTCGACTTAGCAACCAGAGGGGGTGACAGGGGTGACACTGTTCAGGGGATTTCTACGACCAGACGTAAGTCCTTGATTCGTCTGTATGTGGCGTCTGTAAGCGGAGCGTGGACGTGTAGGAAAGTGATTATGCCCGCGGCTTCTGGCAGGGCAGCCTTGCCGTCACCCGACCGGGATGGCCGTCTGGTACTTCGCGACGCGCAAGGCGAGGTGCGAGGAAGCGCCGGCGACCGAGGGATGCTTGACCAGCCGCTGCATCAGGAACGTCTCGTAATCGGCGACGTCGGTCGCCACCACCCGCAGCAGGTAGTCCCAGTCGCCCGACATCGAGAAGCATTCCATGATGCGGGCTTCGGCCTGCACGAACGCCTCGAACGCGGCGACGCTGTCGGCCTCGAAAGTCCGCATCCGCACATTGCACAGCATGTTCACGCCGTGCCCCAGCTTCACCTGGTCCGCCAGGCGAATGGTCCGGCCGAGCACGCCCGCTTCCTCCAGCAACCTGATCCGCCGCCAGCAGGATGGGCCGGTGCTGCCGACCCGCTCCGCCAGCTCGGCGTTGCTGAGGGACGCATCCTGCTGGAGCTGGGCGACGATGCGCCGGTCAAGCGCATCCAGTCTGGCCATTTCTGTCACGATCACCGCCGTTCCTGAGAAACCCTTTCACCTGAGTACGAAACAGGCGGCATTTTGAACAGCATTTTCCCGCGTCCTGCATGACAATGCTGATATGGCACAGGCAGAACATACACCGCCTGAAGGGGCGGCGGCAGACTGGACGATCCCGCAGGACTGGGACCGCTACACGCCGCAGGAACATGCGCTGTGGGACCATCTGTTCGCCCGGCAGGCGGCGATGCTGCCCGGCCGGGTGGTGCCCGAATTCATGGCCGGGCTGGACATCCTGCGCATGACCCGACCCGGCATCCCCGACTTCGCGGAACTGTCGGAACGGCTGATGAAGGCGACCGGCTGGCAGGTTGTGGCGGTGCCCGGGCTGGTACCGGACCATGTGTTCTTCGACCATCTGGCCAATCGCCGGTTCGTGGCCGGACGGTTCATCCGCACGCCCGAACAGATCGACTATCTGGAGGAGCCCGACGTCTTCCATGACGTGTTCGGCCATGTGCCGTTGCTGGCCCACCCGGCCTTCGCCGACTACATGCAGGCCTATGGCGAAGGCGGCCTGCGCGCGGGCGGGCTTGGCGCGATCGAGCGGCTGGCGCGGCTGTACTGGTACACGGTCGAGTTCGGGCTGATCCGCCAGGAGGATGGAGGCTTGCGGCTGTATGGCGCGGGCATCGTCTCCTCCTATGGCGAGTCGATCTTCGCGCTGGACGATCCGTCGCCCAACCGGCTGGGCTTCGATCTGAGGCGGCTGATGCGCACGCGCTATCGCATCGACGATTACCAGCAGACCTATTTCGTGATCGACAGCTTCGAGGATCTGCTGCGGCAGACCGTGGAGACCGACTTTGCGCCGATCTATGCGGAGCTGGGGCAGGAAGCCGACTTTGATACAGCGACAGTCGTAGCCGAGGACCGCATCTACAATTGCGGGACGCAGGCCTATGCTCGCGCAAAAGAAGGCCTCACCTGAGTTCGCGCCAGACCAGAGATAATAATCGAGAGGATGCCGACATGACTGACACACCGGGCCATTCGCCGGAAAACCCCCTGGGCCTGAACGGCTTCGAATTCGTCGAGTTCACCTCGCCCGATCCCGACGCGATGGCGGCCCAGTTCGAGCAATTGGGTTTCGTGGCGACGCATCGGCACCCGCGCAAGCAGATCACCCGTTACAAGCAGGGGCGCATCAACCTGATGCTCAACCGGGACGAGGACGGGCGCGCCGCCGCGTTCCGCGCCGCGCACGGGCCATCCGCCAGCGCGATGGCCTTCCGCGTGGCCGATCCAACGCAGGCGCTGGCCTGGGCGCTGGAACATGGTGCGCAGCCGACGGACGAGGATGACACTGTCATTGAAGGGATCGGCGGCTCCGCGCTGTATTTCGTGCGCGACGGGGAAGACCTCTACGCCGATTGGTCGGAGATCGAGGGCTGGCAGCAGGCGGAGGCGGAGAACAATGTCGGCCTGGATCTGCTCGATCACCTGACCCACAATGTCCGGCGCGGGCAGATGCAGGTTTGGAGTGCGTTCTACCGGGAGCTGTTCGGCTTCGAGGAACAGAAGTATTTCGACATCAAGGGGCAGGCGACCGGCCTGTTCAGCCAGGCGATGATCGCGCCCGACCGCGCGATCCGCATCCCGCTGAACGAAAGCCAGGACGACCGTAGCCAGATCGAGGAGTTCATCCGGGAGTATAATGGCGAGGGCATCCAGCATCTGGCCCTGACGACCGAGGACATCTTCACCACGGTGGAACAGCTGCGCGCGCGCAGCGTGAAGCTGCAGGACACGATCGAGACCTATTACGAGCTGGTCGACAAGCGCGTGCCCGGACACGGCGAGGATCTGGAGCGGCTGCGGCGCAACCGCATCCTGATCGACGGCAATGTGGGCGAGGAAGGCATCCTGCTGCAGATCTTCACCGAAACGATGTTCGGGCCGATCTTCTTCGAGATCATCCAGCGCAAGGGCAATGAAGGCTTCGGCAATGGCAACTTCCAGGCCTTGTTCGAATCCATCGAGCTGGACCAGATCCGCCGCGGCGTGATCGCGGTCGATGCCTGATCCGGCCACGGGCAAGGTGCTGGCCGGGTTCGGCAATCACCACGCGACGGAGGCGGTCGCCGGCGCGCTGCCGCAGGGTCGCAACTCGCCGCAGAAGGTGGCGTTCGGCCTGTATGCCGAGCAGTTCTCCGGCACGGCCTTCACCGCGCCGCGGGCGGAGAATCGGCGCAGCTGGCTGTACCGGATGCGGCCGACCGCCTCGCACGGGCCGTTCACGCCGTACCGGAAGGACACGCTGATCCGCTCCGGCCCGTTCACGGAAGTGCCGCCTTCGCCCAACCGGTTGCGCTGGAACCCGCTGCCCCTGCCATCCGCACCGGTTGATTTCATCGACGGGCTGATGACCTGTGCCGGCAATGGTGACGTGGCGACCGGCGTGGGGTGCGCCATCCATTTGTATGCGGCGAGCGCCTCCATGGTGAACCGCGCCTTCGTGTCGGCCGATGGCGAGCTGCTGATCGTGCCGCAGGAAGGGCGGCTGCGGGTGGTGACGGAGCAGGGCGTGCTCCAGCTGGAGCCGCTGCAGATCGCGCTGGTGCCGCGCGGGCTGCGGTTCCGGGTCGAGCTGGTGGATGGGCCGGCGCGCGGCTATGTGTGCGAGAATTATGGCGCGCTGTTCCGCCTGCCCGAACTGGGCCCCATCGGCGCCAACGGCCTGGCCAGCGCGCGCGATTTCGAGGCGCCTGCCGCCGCGTTCGAGGATGCGGAGCGCCCTTGCGAGATCGTGCAGAAGTTCCACGGCCGGCTGTGGACCACCACGCTGGATCACAGCCCGTTCGACGTGGTCGCCTGGCACGGCAATCTGGCGCCGTACCGTTATGATCTCAGGCGGTTCAACACGATCGGGACGGTCAGCTTCGACCATCCCGACCCGTCGATCTTCACCGCGCTGACCGCGCCCAGCGACACGCCGGGCACCGCCAATATCGACTTCGTGATCTTCCCGCCGCGCTGGATGGTGGCGGAGGATACGTTCCGGCCGCCGTGGTTCCATCGCAATGTCATGAGCGAATTCATGGGGCTGATCGAAGGCGAGTACGATGCCAAGGCCGGCGGCTTCGCTCCGGGTGGCGCCTCCCTGCACAACAGCATGTCCGGCCATGGCCCCGACCGGGAAAGTCATGAGCGCGCCGTCGCCGCGCAACTGGCGCCGCAGCGGGTCGAGCGGACGATGGCCTTCATGTTCGAAAGCCGGCACGTCCTGGCGCCCACGCGCTGGGCGATGGAAACGGACCTGCTGCAGGATGATTACGATACGTGCTGGCAGGGCTTCCGCAAGGCGCAGCTGCCCGCGACAGGCGAGGAGATGGCATGAACTGGTGGCAGACGGACGAGACGCATGATCCGGCGCTGACCAGCTGGGTGGCGGGGGCGGACGGGCATGCCGACTTCCCAATCCAGAACCTGCCTTTCGGCGTCTTTTCGCCGGCTGCCGGCGCACCGCGCATCGGCGTGGCGATCGGCCCGATGATCCTGGATCTGGCCGACTGCGCAGAAGCCGGCCTGCTGCCGCCCGCCACGGCCGACCTGTGCACCGCCGCCACGCTGAACCGGCTGATGGCTGCTCCGGCGGATGCGCGTGTCGAGCTGCGCCGGCGATTGTCGCACCTGCTGTCGCATCCGGCCGAGCGTTCCTCGGTCGAGGATAGGCTGTACCCGGCGGAGGAGTGCCGGTTGCATCTGCCCGCCACGATCGGGGACTACACCGATTTCTATGTCGGCATCCATCACGCCAACAATGTCGGGCGGCAGTTCCGGCCCGACAATCCGCTGCTGCCCAATTACCGCTATGTGCCGATCGGCTATCATGGGCGGGCCTCGTCGGTCCGTCCTTCGGGCGAGCCGCTCGTCCGCCCCAGCGGGCAGCGCAAGCCGCCGGAGGCGACGGAGCCGGTGTTCGGCGCGACGGCGCGGCTGGATTACGAGCTGGAGCTGGGCGTGTGGATCGGGGAGGGCAATCCGCTCGGCTCCCCCATCCCGATCGACCGTGCGGGCGGGCATGTCGCGGGGCTGTGCCTGCTGAACGACTGGTCGGCGCGCGACCTGCAGGCCTGGGAATACCAGCCGCTGGGGCCGTTCCTGGCCAAGAACTTCCATTCCACGGTCTCGCCCTGGGTGATCACGCGGGAGGCGCTGGCGCCGTTCCGCATCGCCCAGCCGCCGCGCCCGGCCGACGATCCCGCGCCGCTGCCTTATCTGCTCGACCCCGACGACCAGGCCCATGGCGCGCTGGCCATCACGCTGGAAGTGCTGCTGACCAGCGCGGCCATGCGCGACGCCGGCATGGAGCCGCTGCGGCTGAGCCGCGGGCCGGCCAGCAACATGTACTGGACCGTGAACCAGATCGTCACCCATCATGCCTCCAACGGCTGCAACCTCAATCCCGGCGACCTGCTGGGCACGGGCACCATCTCCGCCGCCACGCGCGACGGGTTCGGCAGCCTGATGGAACTGAGCGCAGGCGGCACCGAGCCGATCGCCCTGCCGACCGGAGAGACGCGCACCTTCCTGGAGGATGGCGACGAGGTCACGCTGCGGGCCACCGCCGCGGCGGACGGTTGCGTGCCGATCGGCTTCGGCGAATGCCGCGCCCGGGTGCTGCCGGCCCGATGACCGAGCTGGTCCTCCATGGCTACTGGCGGTCGGGCGCGGCCTACCGCGTGCGGATCGCGCTGAACCTGAAGGGCATCGCCCATCGCCACGTCACGCATGATCTGCGGCTGGGCGAGCAGCGCGCGCCGGCTTACCGGGCGATCGCGCCGCATGGCCTGATCCCAGTGATCGAACATGAGGGCCGCACCATCATCGAAAGCGTGGCGATCCTGGAATGGCTGGAGGCGCGCTGGCCCGCGCTCCCGCTGCTGCCAGCCGACCCCGGTGATGCGGCGACCGTCCGCGGCATGGCGGCGCTGATCGCCTGCGACATCCACCCGCTGCACAATCTGCGCGTGCTCGACGCGCTGCGGACCGATCTTGCCGCCACGCCGGACCAGGTGAACGGCTGGGCCGGCCGGTGGATCTCCGGCGGGTTCGCCGCGCTGGAGGCGCTGGTGGCGCAGCATGGCGGCACCTACGCCTTCGGCGATCGGCCGGGGCTGGCGGACTGCTACCTTGTTCCGCAACTCTACAGCGCGCAGCGGTTCGGCGTCGACCTGACCCCGTTCCCGCGCCTGGTCGCAGCCGGGCAGGCCGCTGCGGCGGTGCCGGAGATTGCGGCGGCGCATCCGTCGCGGCAAGCGGATGCGGATGGGTGAGTGTCGGTCCGGAAGCGGTCCCTGCCGGGGTTCGGCTGTGCGCGTCCGGCGATGTGGCGGAGGGCAGCGCGCGCAACTTCGTGTTGCAGTTGCGCGCGGGCCGGTTCCACGGATTTGTCGTGCGGCGGGACGGGGCAGTTCATGGCTACCACGATCGCTGCCCGCATATGGGCCTGCCGCTGGCGCAGCAGCTCGACCACTACCTGGTGCCGGATGGCGGGCTGATCCTGTGCAGCTGGCACGGCGCGCTGTTCCGCATCGAGGATGGCACCTGCGTCGGCGGGCCGTGCGCCGGGCAGCGGCTGACGCCGTGGCCGGTGGCGATGGCAGGCGGATGGATTGTCACCGCCTGAAAGGAAGGGAGCGCAAGATTTGCGGATCGTGATCACAGGAGCCAGCGGGGCGCTGGGCAGGGCGGTGGTGCAGGCCTTTGCCGACCAGGGCGACCAGGTGGCGGCCATTGTCCGTCGACCCGTGGCGGACCTGCCCGATGGCGCCCACCAGATTGCCGCCGGTGATCTTGCCAACCCGGCCAGTGCGCGATCTGCGCTGGGCGATGCCGCTGCCGCCCTGGGTGGCGGGATCGATGCGCTGGTCCATCTGGTCGGCGGCTTTGAATGGAGCACCGTCGAGCAGAGCAGCCCCGAGACATGGCGCAGGCTGTTCAGCGACAATGTCGAGACGACGCTCGGCGCCGTTCAGGCCGGGCTGCCGTGGATCGGCGATGGCGGCACCATCCTGTGCGTCGGCGCGGCCTCGGCCGAGCCCGCAGGCGCCGGCATGGCGCCCTATGCAGCCGCAAAGTCCGGGGTCGCGCGCATCGTGGAGGCGCTTGCGAGCGAGCTGAAACCGAGGGGAATCCGCGTGAATGCCATCCTGCCCAGCATCATCGATACGCCGCGCAACCGGGCCGACATGCCCGATGCGGACCCGGCAGGCTGGACCACGCCCGCGGCGATCGCGGACGTGGCCCTGTTCCTGGCCAGCGCGCAGGCGCGGGCGATCAGCGGCGTCCTGATCCCGGTGACGCATAATGGCTGACGCCCCGACCATTGCCGCCCTGACGCCGGAGCAACGGGCGGGCGCGCTCGCCACCTTGCCGGGCTGGACCTACGATCCGGCCCGGCGCGCCTTCCACCGCGCGCTCAAGCTGGCGGATTTCGCCGAGGCGATGGGCCTGATGATGCGGATCGCGGTCGTGGCCGAAAAGGCGGATCACCATCCCGAATGGTTCAACGTCTACAACCGGCTGGAGATCTGGCTGACGACGCATGATGCCGGAGATGTGAGCCAGCGCGATATCGCCCTGGCCCAGGCGATCAACCGCTTCATCCCGGGCCGAGCCACCGCTGCCGACTAGCGTTCAGCCGACCCGGCGAAAGTTGCATCAACTGCCTGACAGGGCGCGCTTGGCGTCGAATACGGCGTCGGCCGCCTGGCCCTGCACTCGCGTCACATCCTCGTCGAACTGGGCGACGATCGCCGGCGCTGTCAGGCCATCCATCCCCTCCCGCACCAGCCGTTGATATTCCTGCCGGTCGTCAGCCTTGGCGAACATGCGCGCGCGGTGTTCGGAAATGGCGGCTTCCAGCTTGATGCGGTCGCTCGGGCCGACATCGCCGCGCGCCTCCTTCAGGCTTTCCTCGAATGCAGCCTGGCTGCTGCCGTCGATCACGGTGGGACCGCCGGCATCTCCGCACCCGGCAACAAACAGGCAGGCAACAATCGCCAGGGGAAGGCGCATAGATAATCCTCTGCAAACGGGTCCGGCGCATCGGCCAGCCATACTGCTTCAGATCGCTTGGCTGCCCGTCAGGTTCCGGATTTACGCCTGCACAGGTGCGATCGCTTGCCCGCCGAACGCCAGATGGATCAGCGGATAGGGCCGGCCTTGCCCATCCAGGGGTGACCGGCCGACACGACGAAAGCCCATCCGTTCGTAGAAGCCCACCGCCTGGGCGTTCTGCTCGTTCACATCGGTCGTCATCTGCCCGTGCAGGGACAGGCCGTGCTGCACCAGAGCGGTGCCGATGCCGAGGCCATGATGGGCCGGATCGACGAACAGCGCCTCCATGTGTCCGCCGTCCAGCAGCATGAACGCTATCGGGGAATCATCCCGATCGGTCGCGACCCACAAGGGCGCGGTCGGCAGGAAGCCGCGCACCAGTTCGTCAAGGGCGGCGCGATCGTCCGGGGACAGGAAGGCGTGAGTCGCATCGACCGCATTCCTCCAGATGGAGACGATCCGTTCGCCCTCCTCGGGCCTGTTCCGCCTGATCGCGATCATGCTCTACCAGATGCCACAACCGGCCGATCTCCGCCATCAGGCTGCCGTGTGCGAAGCTGGGAACAAACGTCCGGGAACAGCGGAGCCATCCCCGGACGTGCGCCATCAGGCGAGTGCCGACCGCGCCGCCTTGGCTGCTTCCACCATGTTGACCAGTGCGGGCTTCACGTCCTCCCACTTGCGGGTCTTCAGGCCGCAATCAGGATTCACCCACAGCTGGTCCGGCGACAGAAGCTCGCCGGCCTTGACCAGCAGGTCCGCCATTTCCGGCACGGAGGGAACGCGCGGGCTGTGAATGTCGTACACGCCCGGGCCGATCTCGTTCGGGTACTTGTAGTCGACAAAGGCATCCAGCAGCTCCATCCGGGAGCGCGAGGTCTCGATCGAGATGACGTCGGCATCCATCGCGCCGATCGAACCGATGATCTCGTTGAATTCTGAATAGCACATATGCGTGTGGATCTGCGTCTCGTCAGCGACGCCGGAGGCGGAGATGCGGAAGCTTTCGACCGCCCAGTCGAGATAATGCTGCCAGTCCGCCTGCCGCAGCGGCAGACCTTCGCGCAGCGCCGCCTCGTCGATCTGGATGATCCTGGCGCCGGCCTGTTCGAGATCGATCACCTCGTCACGAATGGCGAGCGCGATCTGGCGGCAGGTCTCTTCCCGCGGCTGATCGTCACGGACGAAGGACCAGTTCAGGATCGTGACCGGGCCGGTCAGCATCCCCTTCATCGGCCGGTCCGTCAGGCCCTGCGCATAGTGCCACCACTGCACGGTCATCGGCCGGGGGCGGGACACGTCGCCATAGATGATCGGCGGGCGGACACAGCGGGAGCCGTAGCTCTGCACCCAGCCGGCGCGGCTGAAGGCAAAGCCGTCGAGCTGCTCGCCGAAATATTGCACCATGTCGTTACGCTCGAACTCGCCATGGACGAGCACGTCCAGCCCGATCTCCTCCTGCCAGCGAATGGCGCGGGCGGTCTCGATCTCCAGGAACTGCTGGTAGGCAGCACCGTCCAGTTCGCCCCTGTCGTGGGCGGCGCGGGCGTGGCGGACCTCCGGAGTCTGCGGGAAGGAGCCGATCGTGGTGGTCGGCAGCGGCGGAAGGTCGAGGATGGCCCTTTGCTGACGGATGCGCTCGCCAAAGGGTTGCCTGCGGCGCGACCAGTGGGCCGTGACCTGGGTCAGACGGGCCCGCACCGCCTTGTTGTTGGTCAGGGCCGACTGGCGACGCTGCGCGAGCGATCCCGCATTGGCGGCCAGTTCGGCGGTGACAGCGCCGCGTCCTTCGGCCAGGCCGAGGCGCAGGGTGTGCAGCTCGGCAAGTTTCTGGACGCCGAATGCGAGCCAGTCCTTCACCTGAGGATCGAGCTTCGTTTCCAGATCGAGGTCGATCGGTGCGTGCAGGAGCGAGCAGGACGGGGCGATCTGGACATGCCAACCCTGGCTGGCCACATTTTCGTAGCGGTCGAGGATCGCCGAAAGATCCGATTTCCAGACGTTGCGGCCATCGACCACGCCCAGCGACAGCACCAGATCGTCACGTGCCCCGGCAAGCACGGCGTCGATCTGTTCGGGTGCGCGAACGAGGTCGATATGGAGGCCGGCGACCGGCAGCGACAATGCCGTGTCCAGATTGTCGCCAAGCGCACCGAAATAGGTCGCCAGCATCAGCTTGATGCCGTCGACCTTCGCCAGTTCGGCATAGGCGGCGCGGTATGCGTCACGCGCGGCATCGGTGAGGTCCAGCACCAGCGCGGGCTCGTCGATCTGCACCCAGTCGGCGCCTGCCGCGGCAAGCCTCGTCAGCAGTTCGGCATAGACGGGCAGCAGGGCGGGCAGCAGCGACAGGGGATCGAGCGCCTGATCCTTGGACTTGGCGAGCAGCAGCCAGGTCACCGGACCCAGGATCACCGGGCGGGTGTGGTGGCCCAGGGCCCTGGCCTCGTTGAAGTGGTCGACGGGCTTCGACGTCGTGAGCGCGAAAGCCTGATCTGCGGTCACTTCAGGGACCATGTAGTGGTAGTTGGTGTCGAACCACTTGGTCATTTCCTGCGCCGGCACATCCGTCCCGGCGCCATGATCGTGGATGCAGCCGGACCGCTCGGCTTCGTCATGCACCGCCCCCGTCTGCCGCCCGCGCGCCATCGCGAAATACAGGTCGAGCGAGTCCGGCGCGCCGATCGCGCGATAGATTGCGGGGATGGCGCCGACCATGACGCTGGTGTCGAGCACCTGATCGTAGAACGAGAAGTCGTTGGACGGGATCACGTCCAGCCCGGCGGCCTTCTGGCGATCCCAGTTGCCGGCGCGCAGCGCCCGGGCCGCGTCGAGGAGCGCGGCCTCGTCGATCCTGCCGGCCCAGAAGGCTTCGGTGGCGGTCTTCAGCTCCCGACGGGGGCCGATGCGGGGAAAGCCGAGATTTGCGGTCGTGACGGTCATCGAAATGGACTCCTGGTCTGCCGGGCAGGGGGCCGGAGCGGAGCGCGCAAGCGGGCACGAACGGGGGGCGGCCCGCCGGACACCGGCGAACGCGCGACGCCGTCGGGCATCTGGCGCGATCCACCGGAGGAACCCCCGTCCGAGGAACGTTATCGCGTCGAAAGGCAGGTCTCCTGGCTTGCGGGTCAACGCGTCGGTCCCGGCCTTCCCGGCACCCTTTGCGAGGCGCCAGTGACACGAAATGGGACCGCCGCTCGCCACTTACAGTTGCGGGGGCAGCGCCGGACTCGCTCCTTGCGGGAACTCACCGGCTTCCCGTCTTAGCCCCGCTGCCATGCCTGGAACGGGGAACCTCGACGCGGCCCAGATCGACGTAGTGGCGGCGTGAGTCAATAAGTATATAAGCAAAACCTTATATTAGTGCCTAGCCCTCCCGCGCTTCCTGCACATCCATCGTCGGCAGCTTCCCTCTGGTGGCCGCTTCGAAGCGCGCCTTGTCGAAGCCGCCTTCCCAGCGGCTGACCACCACCGTCGCCACCGCATTGCCGATGAAGTTCGTGAGACTGCGGCATTCGGACATGAAGCGGTCCACGCCCAGGATCAGCGCCATGCCGGCGATCGGCACGGAGGGCACGATGGAAAGCGTGGCGGCCAATGTGATGAAGCCCGCGCCGGTTACGCCCGCCGCGCCCTTGGACGACAGCATGGCCACCCCCAGCAGCAGCGCCTGCTCGCCCCAGGTGAGTTCGACCCCGGTGGCCTGCGCGATGAACAGGGCGGCGAGCGTCATGTAGATGTTGGTGCCGTCCAGGTTGAAGGAATAGCCGGTGGGCACGACCAGCCCGACCACCTGCTTGGGGCAGCCGGCACGCTCCATCTTCTCGATCAGGGAAGGCAGCGCGCTTTCCGATGACGAGGTGCCGAGCACCAGCAGCAGCTCGGCGCGCAGATACCTCACCAGCCGCCACAGCGAGAAGCCGGCGAGATGGGCCACCGTGCCCAGCACCACCCCCACGAACAGCAGCGAAGTCAGGTAGAAGGTGGCGACCAGCCCGGCCAGGCCGGCCAGCGCGCCGATGCCATAGGCGCCGATGGTGAAGGCCATCGCGCCGAACGCGCCGATCGGCGCGGCGCGCATCACCAGGGCGACCAGCTTGAACACCACGACGGAGAGATCCTCCAGCGCCGACAGCAGCCGGTCCCCGCGCGGGCCGATCAATGCCAGCGCAATGCCGAACAGCACGGCCAGCAGCAGCACCTGCAGGATGTTGCCGGAGGTGAACGCGCCCAGCGCGGTGTCCGGGATCACGCCCAGCAGGAATTCGGGCAGGGTGCTACCGTGATGCGCGGCTTCGGCATATTGCGCGACGCTGCCACCATCCAGCGTGGCCGGGTCCACCTGCAGCGCGTCGCCGGGTCGCACGATGTTGGCGACCAGCAGGCCGACGATCAGCGCCAGGGTGGAGAAGGTGAGGAAATAGGCGAACGCCTTGGCGGCGACACGGCCCACGGCGGCGAGGTCGCGCATGCCGGCGATGCCGGTGACGATGGTGAGGAAGATCACCGGGGCGATGACCATCTTCACCAGCTTGATGAACCCGTCGCCCAGCGGTTTCAGCGTCTGCGCGGTCTCCGGCACGAAATGGCCCAGCGCGGCGCCGGCGGCGATGGCGATCAGCACCTGGACATAGAGGTGCCGCCACCATGGCAGGCTGCGCGGGGGCGTGGCGTCGGGCTGCGGGTGCGTGATGTGGGCCATTGGCCCGAAAGCTACTCTGCCGGTTCGGGGTTGGAAAGCGGCGCCTGCGACCGGGGCAGGACGGTGACCTCCAGCGCCTGACCTGCGTCGAGCCAGCGGGCGGCGGTTGCCTGCAGCTCGGCCGGAGTGATGGCGGCGATCAGTTCGGGCGTGGCCTGGAAGCGGCCGATATCCTCCGGCCGGGACTGCGCCCGGGTGGCGAGGCCCAGCCAGCCGCCATTGCCCTTCAGCGCGTTGGCATAGGCCTGCAGCAGGGGCTGGCGCGCGCGCAGCAGCTCGTCCTCGTCGATCGGGGTGGTGGCAAGCCGCGTGACCGTGGCCAGCATCGCGGTGCGGGCGGCAGCGACCTGATCGGGCGCGATCCCGGCCGAGAGGGCGAACTCGCCATAATCGGGCCAGGTGCGCGACAGCGTGGCGCTGGCGCTGGGGGAATAGGTCTGGCCCAGCCGTTCCCGCAGGCTGTCGGTCAGCTCCAGTTGCGCCACGCGCTCCAGCAATTGCAGCCGCACATAGGTGGCCAGATCGTTGCCGTCGGTGGTGGGCCAAGACAGGCGGAGCAGCGCCTGGGTGGGCGGGCCGTCGTGATACAGTGTGCGGGGTGTCCGGTCGGCGGTGTAGCTGCGGGACCGGTTGTCGGCATGGGCGCGGAAATCCGCCTCGCGCGGGGGCAGGGCGCCCAGCGTGGCAGCGATGGCGGCAATGGCTGCGCTTTCGTCGAAGTCGCCGACCAGCGCCAGCTCCAGCGCGCCGCTCGCCAGCCGATCCCCCATGGCGGCGCTCAGGTCGGCGAAGGATGCCGCCTCCTGCTCGGCCCGGGGCTGGAGCGAGAAGCGCGGGTCGTTGTCCGACAGGATCGCGCCAAGCTGCGTGGCGAGCGCGCCCTGCGGAGTAGCGGCGGCGCGGGCGAAGAAATCCGCCACGGCGCGCCGGTGCTGCTGCTCCCCCTCCGGCCGGTAGCCCGGATCGGTCAGCGCGGCGGCGAGCAGCTGCAGCTGCAGCGCGAGATCGGCGGGCGTGGTGTTGGCGGAGAAGGTGAAGCGGTCCTCCCCGGTACTGAAGCCCAGCTGCACGTTGCGGCCGGCGAAGATCGATTGCAGCGCATCGGCCGAGTGCCGCCCGAGCCCGCCGGCGGGCAGCGAGTCCGCCAGCGCGGTGCCCAGCGGGCGGTCGGCGGTGTCGAGCAGCCGGCCGCCATCCAGGCCGAGACGCAGGCTGATGCGATTGGCGGCAAGGTCCGTGTGCTTCAGATTGACCCGCAGGCCATTGGCAAAGGTCAGGGTGCGGATGCCCATCGGGCCGGTGCTGTCGGCCACCACCGTGCCGGGCGTGCCCCAGTCGGCATAGGCCCATTCGTCCGCGGTGCCGTGCTGCGCGGTGGCGACCGGGGCGGCCATGCCGGTATCCCAAGCCTGCCGCAGGGCATCGGTACCGCCTTCAGGCGGTGTGCGGCCTTCCCAGCGGATCAGCGGATCGGTCAGCGGCACGGCATCTTCCGCCAGCGCGGCGTGGACGGCAGCGGCGGTGATGGTGGGGGCGAAAGCCTCGAACCGGGCAAGCGAGCTGGCGGGCGTGGTCGGCACGGTGCCATCGTCCAGCAGGGCGATGGCGGCGGCGACATGGCTGGCGTGGCTGCGGGTGGCGGCGCCGGCGGCGGCCTGTTCCTGCGCGGTGCGCAGCTGCGCCAGCTGTTCGGCCAGCTCCGCTTCGGTGAAGCCTTGCGCCAGTGCCCTCCGGTATTCCGCCTGCGCGGTGGCGATGCCCACTTGCCAGCCGCCCTCCACCACATCCACGATCAGCCGGGTGGACCGGGCCGCGCCGAACACCTCCCCCGTGCCGAAGCCGGCGGCCTTGAAGGGCGGGTCCGGCATGCGGGCGAGCCGCTGGAGCCGCCGGTTGACGATGGCATAGCCGATCGACTGCAGCAGCCGTGTCTGGCGGCGCTGCACGCTGTCGAGCCCTTCCACCCACGGACCGTGGCGGATGACGCTGACCCGTTCCGGCAGAGCCGGATCCCGGTAGATCTCCGTCAGGCCGGAAAGGGTCAGCGGCACGGGCCCGGCGGATGGGCCATCTGCGGGGGCGGCACCGGTCCAGTCGGCGAAGCGGGCGCGGATCGCCGCCTCGACCATAGCGGGATCGAAATCTCCCACCACGATCAGGGCGGCATTGTCCGGCCGGTAGAGCCGCCGCCACAGGCCGCGCAGCTGGTCCGCTCCGGCGGTGCGCAGCACATCGGCGCTGCCGATCGGCATGCGATGGGGAAAGCGGGCGCCGGGATAGAGGAAGGCGAACTCGTTCTCCGTCTCCCGATAGGCGTAGGTGTCGCGCGTACGCAGTTCGGCCAGCACCACGCCGCGTTCCCGGGCGACGGCCGCCGGGTCGAAGGTCAGCTCGCCCGCGGTTTCGCGCATCAGCATCAGGGCGGTTTCGAGCAAAGCCGGGTCTGCGCGGGGCAGGTCCAGCCGGTAGAGCGTCTGTTCAAACCCGGTGGAGGCGTTGGTGTCCGCCCCGAAGGCAAGCCCTTCGCGTTCCAGCAGGCGCACCATCTCCCCTTCGGGCACATGAGTGGAGCCGTTGAAGGCCATGTGTTCGATGAAGTGGGCCAGCCCGCGCTCGGCATCATGTTCCTCCAGCGAACCGCTGCCGATCCACAGCTGCACCGTGCCCTGTCCGGCGGGGGTCGCGTTCGCGCGGATCAGGTAGGTGAGGCCCGTGGGCAGCGTGCCGATGCGCCAGCCGGGATCGGTCGGCAGGTCGCTGGCGGCGATGGCGGAGACCTGCGCGGCGGCAGGCGCGGGCAGGAGGGGGAGGGTGGCGGCGAGGAGCGCGAGGGGCAGCGCGGGGGACAGGCGGATCACGCCCGTGCCATGCCCGCGCGCAGATGAACCGCCAATGGGCGGCGGCCTGCGCGTCAATGCACCACGCTGAGCCCTTCCTGCCGGGTGATCTCCGCATGGTCGAGCGGGACGGGGCGGCCGAAGAAATAGCCCTGCGCCTGGTCGCAGCCTTCCGCCCGCAGCAGGATCAGCTGGTCGGCGCTTTCCAGCCCTTCCGCCAGCACCGGCACATCCAGGCTGCGGCCCAGCGCCAGCACCGCGCGGATGATCGCCCGCGCCCGTTCGCTGCCGGAAGAATCCATCAGGAAGGAGCGGTCGATCTTGATCTTGTCGAAGGGGAAGGAGTTCAGCGTGTCGAGCGAGGAATAGCTGGTGCCGAAATCGTCGATGGCGATGGTGACGCCCAGCGCCTTGATCCCGCGCAGCACGTGCAGCGCCCGTAGCTTGTCGCCGATGACGGCGCTTTCCGTCACCTCCAGCTCCAGCCGATGCGCGGCCAGCCCGCTTTCCAGCAGCGCCTGCGCCACCAATGCGGGCAGGTCGACATGCATCAGCTGCACCGGCGACAGGTTGATCGCCACCCGCCAGGGCCGCGGCCATTCGGCGGCCTGGCGGCAGGCGGTGCGCAGCACCCATTCGCCGATCGGCAGGATGGCGCCGCATTCCTCCGCGACCGGGATGAAGTCGGCGGGCGAGACCCAGCCGAGCACCGGGTGGTGCCAGCGCAGCAGCGCCTCGTAACCGGTGATCGTGTGATCGGTCAGCGAACGCTGCACCTGATAGACCAGCCGCAATTCCTCCCGCTCCGCCGCTTCGCGCAGCTCGCTGGCCATGAAGCGGCGCGCGCGGGCGGACTGGTCCATGCCGGTCTGGTAGAAGCAGGTCGTCTGGCCCAGCGTGCCCTTGGCCCGGTACATCGCCAGATCCGCATTGTTGACCAGCTCTTCGCGGCTGGTGCCGTCCGCCGGATAGACCGCGACGCCGATGCTGCCGCCGGGGATGATCCGCTGTTCGCCAAGGATGATCGGCGTTTCCAGCGCCTGCTCCAGCCGGCGGACGAATTCCGCCAGATCATCGGTTTCGGTGAACGGCTTGCAGGCGGAGAATTCATCCCCGCCGATGCGGCCGATCGTTTCGCCATCCTGCAGCAGGCCGCGAAATGCCTGGCCCAGCTGCCGCAGCACCAGATCGCCGGCCGCGTGGCCGTGATGGTCGTTGATCTCCTTGAACCGGTCCAGATCGATCCCGATCACCGCCAGCTGCCCGCCCTGCACCCCGGATCGCGCCAGCGCATCGTCCAGCGACTGTGCGAAGCCGGGGCGGTTGGGCAATCCGGTCAGTGCGTCATGCAGGGCCATGTGCTCGATCCGGGCGGCTGCGCGGCGGCTTTCGGTGATGTCCTCCAGGGTGGTGACAAAGCCGCCGGCGGGCAGCGGGCGATGCCGCATGCACAGCGTGCGATCGTCCGGCGAATTGAACACCAGCATGCCGCCATCCGGATCGCGATAGCACTGGCGGTGCCGGTGAAGCGCCATCTCGATCGTCTCGGCCGTGACGGCGACACCGTCCCGCCGTTCGGCATGCAGCCGGATCACGTCCGCCAGCGTCATGCCCGGCTGCATTTCCTCCGCCGCGAAACCGCTGAGCGTGGCGGCCTGCGTGTTCGCCAGCAGCAGCCGCTCCTCCGCGTCGAACAGGCACAGGCCCTGATGCATGTTGGTGAGCGCGGTATCCAGATTGGCGGTCAGCACCGCCATGCGTTCCTGGCTGACGCGATATTGCGTCATGTCGCGCGTGACCTTGGCATAGCCGGTCAGCATGCCGGCATCGTCGCGCATGGCCATGACCACGACATGCGCCCAGAAGCGGCTGCCATCCTTGCGGCAGCGCCAGCCTTCGGTCTTGAAGGTGCCGTTCTCGGCAGCGGCGGCCAGTGTGGCGGCGATCGCGTCGGGTGAATCCTCGGGCGG
Organism: Croceibacterium ferulae; assembly: GCF_003660445.1. Classification (GTDB taxonomy): domain Bacteria; phylum Pseudomonadota; class Alphaproteobacteria; order Sphingomonadales; family Sphingomonadaceae; genus Croceibacterium; species Croceibacterium ferulae. The sequence goes on from NZ_QZVQ01000004.1 coordinate 236,510, forward strand.
GTAGAAGGCGGCCAGCGGCAGGCCGATCGCCTCATCCTCCGTGTAGCCCTTCAGGCTGCGGGCGCCCCGGTTCCAGGAACAGACCGTGCCGTCAGGCGCCAGCATGTAGATCGCCAGCCCCTGCACCGATTGCACCAGCAGCGCGAACTCCCGCTCGCGCGAGGCGATGGTGAAGCGCGCGCGCGAGGCGAACAGCGACGCCATGCCCAGCAGCGCCAGCAGACCACTGGCGACCACCCCGATCAGCGTGCCCAGGTTCATGGGCGAAAGCACGGTGGAACTGCCCGCAAGATCACGCGCGGCATCCGGGACCACGGTAATGGACGCCATGCCGGTGAAGTGCAGCAGCAGGATGGCCAGCGCGACCAGCATCGCCGCGCCGAGGGCGCTGCGGGCCCCGCGCCAATCGAGTGCCAGGAGCAGTGCAGGAATCAACGGTGCGATCGCCAGCAGGACGGAGGCGGTGACGCCCGCCCGATCGAACAGGAAGCGTCCGGGAAACGTCACCGCAGCCATGCCGGCATAGTGCATCGCCGAAATGCCGCAGCCCAGCACGATGCCGCCAGCCACGGCACCGCGCCACCCGCCCAGACGCAGTGCCAGCCAGAAGGCCAGGCCGGCAGCAGCGGTGACGATGGCGAGGGAAATGGCGGTCAGCAGGACTTCGTACCCGGCCGCGACGCCCGGATCGTAGCCAAGCATGGCAATGAAGTGGGTTGCCCAGACGCCCACGCCGGTCGCGGTGGCCGCGAGTGCGGTCCAGCGCAGACGGTTCCGGTTACGGGCGCGCTGCGCCGATCGGACCAGGGTGATCGTTGCCCAGCAGGTGGCGCTGCACAGGACCAGGGCCAGCGCCAGCAGACGCCAGTCATGCTGGTCCCGGATGCAGTAGAACAGTGTGAGCATGCAATCCCCCAGGCCCGTACTCGGGCGGAGGCTGACCTACACCGGATTTGTGTGCAAGTGCTTAAGCAGAGATCAGGACAGAACCGATACGAATGGGGCGCCGACGAGGTCTTGCGCCGCCTTCCGATTTCATGCTGCCTGCCTTGATCAGTCTACTTCTTGGGCTTGGGCGTGCTGCGCAGCTTGGAGCGATGGGCCGACATGTCGAACACCTCGCCCGGGCCATCCTCACCCTGCAGCAGGCCGAGGCGGCGGGCGACCTCCTGATAGGCCTCCTCCTCCCCGCCCAGGTCGCGGCGGAAGCGATCCTTGTCCAGCTTTTCCCCGCTGGTCATGTCCCACAGGCGGCAATTGTCCGGGCTAATCTCGTCCGCCAGGATCACGCGCGAATAATCCTGATCCCAGATGCGGCCGAATTCCAGCTTGAAGTCGACCAGGCGGATGTCGATCGCGGCGAACATGCCGCACAGGAAATCGTTCACGCGGATCGCCATGGAGGAGATGTCCTGCATCTCCTCATGCGTGGCCCAGCCGAAGCAGGCGATGTGCTCTTCGGCAACCATCGGATCCTGCAGCTCGTCGGACTTCAGGTAATATTCAATCAGGGTGTGAGGCAGCGGCTCGCCTTCTTCGATCCCCAGCCGCTTGGACAGGGAGCCGGCGGCAACGTTGCGCACGACCACTTCCAGCGGAATGATCTCCACCTGGCGGACCAGCTGTTCGCGCATGTTCAGCCGGCGGATGAAATGCGTCGGGATGCCGATATGCGACAGGCGCAGGAAGACATGTTCGGAAATGCGGTTGTTGATCACGCCCTTGCCGTTGATCGTGCCCTTCTTCTGGGCGTTGAAGGCGGTGGCGTCATCCTTGAAGTACTGGATGATGGTGCCGGGTTCCGGACCTTCATACAGGATCTTGGCCTTGCCTTCGTAGATCTGGCGGCGGCGGGACATGGGCGTATTTCCTGCTGGCGCCCGGCGGGGCGACTTTGCGCCAGCCCTTAGGGCCAAAGGCGATTGTTGGCAATGTAAGCGCTAATCCGCACGCGCCCACCCCGGTGCGGCGGGAACGAGCGCGTCCAGCACGGCCTGCGCGCTGGCGAGGGTGTCCGCCCGGCGGCTCTCGCTCATCCGGTCCCACGTGCCGTAGACCCGGCCGATGCGGCGGTTGGGTTCCAGCTTTTCCCGATTGCGGACCATGAAGTCCCAATAGAGCGGATTGAACGGGCAGGCATCCGGCCCGGTCTTCTGGTCGACGTCATACCGGCAGGCACCGCAATAATCGGACATCTTGTTGATGTAATTGCCGCTGGCGGCATAGGGCTTGCTGGCCAGCGTGCCGCCATCGGCGAACAGCGACATCGCTGCCACATTGGGCAGCTCCACCCATTCGTAAGCGTCGGCATAGACGACCAGGAACCAGTCCTCCAGCTCCTGCGGAGAGATACCGGCGATCAGCGCGAAATTGCCGAGCACCATCAGGCGCTGGATATGATGGGCGTGGGCATTGTCGCGGGTGGAGCGGACGCAATCGGCCATGCAGCGCATGTCCGTCTCCCCCGTCCAGTAGAAATCGGGCAGCGGGCGGGTCACGCCGAACCAGTTGGCATCGCGCAAGCCGGGCATGTGCAGCCAGTACATGCCGCGCACGAATTCGCGCCAGCCCAGGATCTGGCGGATGAAGCCCTCCACCGCATTCAGCGGGGCGCGGCCGGCGCGGTATTCCGCCTCCGCCCGGCGGCACAGGTCCAGCGGATCGAGCAGGCCGAGATTGAGCGAGGTTGAGAGCAGGGAGTGGAACAGCGCGTCCTCCCCGTGCAGCATGACGTCCTGCCAGGTGCCGAAATGCGGCAGGCGCTGGGTCATGAAGGCTTGGGCCGCCTGCTCCGCCTCCAGGCTGGTGACGGGCCAGTGGAAGTGGGCGAGAGAGCCGAAATGGCCGGGGAACAGGCGTTCGACCATCGCGATGACCTCCGCCGTGATCGCGTCGGGGGCGAATTGCGGCACCGGCGGTGCGTCCAGCTGGCGGGGCGGGGGTGCGCGGTTGTCGCGGTCGTAGTTCCATTGCCCGCCGGCGGGCTCGGCGCCGTCCATCAGCAGGCCGGTCTCGATCCGCAACTGGCGGTAGAAGAACTCCATCCGCAGCTCCCGCCGGCCGGCGGACCAGCTGTAGAATTCGGGCAGGGAGCAGATGAAGCGGTCGTCCGGCAGGATGCGCATCGGCACCGGACTGTCCGCCTGAAGGGCGCGCAGGGCCTGCATCACGCGCAGCTCGCTGGCCTCCACCATCTGCACCGCGGCGGCAGAGTGGCGGGTGATGGCGCGCGCGATCTCCCCCGTGAAGCTGCCAGTGTTGGCGGGATCTTCCAGTTCCACATAGTCCACCTGCCAGCCGGCGGCCCGCATCTCGGCCGCGAAGTGGCGCATGGCGGACAGGATCAGGGCGATCTTGGCCTTGTGGTGGCGGACATTGGTGGTCTCCTCCGCCACCTCCATCAGCAGCAGCACGGTGTCCGCCGGAGTGCGGCCCGCCAGGCTGGAGAGGGTGGGGGTGAGCTGATCGCCCAGTATCGGGACCAGGACAGGCTGGAGGGTGGGGCCGGGCATCGCCAATCAATGCACCGGCCAGCCCCCTGTGCCCGCAGGCTTACAGCTTGGCGATCTCTTCCCGGGCGGCGGCGAGGCCGGCCTCGACCGCTTCGGGACCGTAGCCGGCCTTGTTCACGCGGACGAATTCGGGGTCGATCCCCAGGAAGTTGAACAGGGTCTTCAGGTAGGTTTCCTGATGCTCGCCCGGTCCCCCCTGCTCGTAGTCGCCACCCCGGCTGCTGGCGACGATCACGCGGCGCCCGCCGGCCAGGCCCTTGGGGCCGTTCTCGTCATAGGCGAAGGTGACGCGGGGTACGCCCAGCCGGTCGATCCAGGCCTTCAGCTGCGAAGGGATGGTGAAGTTGTACATCGGCGCGCCCACCAGCACGATGTCGCTGGCCAGGAACTCGTCCAGCACGGCGCGCTCCTTGGCGAAGGCGGCCTGCATCTCGGGCGTGCGGGCTTCTTCCGGCCGGCGGATGGCGCCGGTGGTGACGGGGTCGAGATGCGGCAGCGGATCGGTGCCGTAGTCATGCTCGATCACCGTGGCATCGGGATGCTGCGCGGTGAAGTGGTCGAGCAGCATCTGGGTCAGGCGGCCGCTGACGGAATCATCGCCGGTGGTGGCGCTGTCGATCCGGAGAATTTGCATGGGGGCGTCCCTGTGGTTACTGTTGGTGACTGGAGGCTGATATGGCGACCCAGACTATCATTGCGCAAGAAGGCACATTCTTGTCCGAAGGGCACACCGATGTACCTGCCCCGCTGCAGGTGCCCGACCATGGCGCCTGCACCGCGGTGAACGATGTGCTGGCGCGGGTGGGGGACAAGTGGACCATCCGCGTGATCATGGCGCTGGGCACCGGGCCGCTGCGCTTCAACGCGCTGAAGCGGGAGATCGACGCGATCAGCCAGCGGATGCTGACCCGCACGCTGCGGGTGCTGGAACGCGACGGACTGGTGCGCCGGCTGGTGGAGCCGAGCGTACCGCCGCGGGTGGAATATTCGCTGACCCCGCTGGGCCGTTCGCTGCAGGAGCCGGTGACGGTGATCGGCCAGTGGGCGATGGACAAGCGCGGCGAAGTGGCGCGGGCGCGGGCCGATTACGACGCCCGGGACGAGGGCTGAAGCTTACACCGAACGGGCGAAATGTGCGCGAGCGGAGCGCCGGGTTTTCGGCGGTTGGCTGCGGGTTTGCGGCGAATGGGTGTGTGAACTTCCGCCGGCGGGCTGTGCGGGGGTGGTGCAAGCCCTTGTTGCGGCGAAGTTTTTAGTGGGCTGAGTCATGCGTTGGTGATGGCATGGCGCGGGCGATGTAGGAAAGTGCAACGGCCATCCTCCCCGGTACGGGGAGGGGGACCGCCGCGCGCCAGCGCGGGGGTGGAGGGGCACTGGAGGTCTCTCCGGACCGCAAAGCCCAGAGAGGCGGCGGGTGCCCCTCCACCCCTCGCTACGCGAGCGGTCCCCCTCCCCCGGCGGGGGAGGATATCAAGCGACGGTCAGCGTCACTTCGATATTGCCGCGGGTGGCGTGGCTGTAGGGGCAGATCTCGTCTCCCGCCTGCATCAGCCGCTCGGCCTCCGCACGATCGACGCCGGGCAGGCTGGCGGAGAGGGCGACCTTGAGGCCGAAGCCCTTGTCCGGGCGCGGGCCGATGCCGACGGTGGCGGTGACCTTGGCGTCGGCCGGCACCTTGGGCAGGGTCTTGTCCAGCGTGGTGGCGAACTTCATCGCGCCCAGGAAACAGGCCGAATAGCCGGAGGCGAAGAGCTGTTCCGGATTGGTGCCTTCGCCGGTGCCGCCCATCTCCTTGGGCGGGCTCAGCTTCAGGTCGATCTTGTTGTCAGAGGTGGTGGCGCGCCCGTCGCGGCCGCCGGTGGCGGAGGCTTGGGCTTCGTAGACGGGGGTGATGGGGGTGGTCATTATGGCTCTCTCCAAGCTGTGCGACGTGAACTGAAGATACCCGGTTAACATCGTTCCGCAATCGTATCGAGATCCTGAGGCTCTCGTGCTCAATGGCGTTGAGAGTGCCAATTGAAGCAGGCATGCGCTATCCTCTCGAGGAACGATCGCCGGGCATTTTGCGCTTCTCGCTCGCCAATTGACGGTTATAGAACGACTGACCCGCAACGGTGCGGTGTTGGCGCGGGCGAAAGGAGACAGCCGTGAACCCGGTTGAGTATGTCTTTCGCATAGATGTGTTCAGGCCCGAGACGCTTCCGATGGCGCGCTTGGCTGAATACCTCGCCGCTCTTGCAAAGATGATCGGCCATCCCGAACACACCCATTTCGTGGGTGTAGAGCATGGCAGTGCCAAGCTCCGAACGGCTGTGGACGCCGTTGATGCACCGAAGGTGGCGACGCGCCTGAATGGAGTGCGTGTTGGAGACGCGCCGAAAGAGGCTCTTGCCGCCAAGCAGCAGCTCGAAGAACTCCTCGCAAACGACAATGCCGTTGGAACGTTGACCGAAGGTGACGGCATTCGTGTTGTGGTAAGCTTTATGGGTCGTAATCGGCCGAAGCCCCTTACCTTCCCACCGTTCCGCGAAGACGCAGCTATCGACGGGCAGCTCGTGTCGATCGGCGGGCGCGACAACACTGCTCATGCGACACTCCAAGACGGAAGCCTCTTCCATGTGGGATTGACGGTAAGAAGGGAGATGGCTCGCGACTTGGCGCGGTTGCTCTACGGACCAATGCTTCGTCTTCATGGTAATGGGCGATTTGAGCGACAGAGCGATGGCGTCTGGAAGATGAGCGACTTCCGAGTTGAGCGGTATGAAGTTCTTGATGAGCGTCCCATCCAGAGTGTTCTTGAGACGGTCAGAGCGGTTCAGGGCAATCGGCTGATGGACCCAGATGTCTATCGTGATGTAACTGCCTTCAGCCAGAGAGAGGGCGATCAACGGTGATCTTGGCGGTTGATAGCTCAGCGCTGGTATTGCTCATCAATCCGGCTTCAAACCCTCCAACCGACCCGGCAACGGATAAGCCGCTCGAGCACTCTCAGGAGCGCGTGGAAGGACTGCTTGCGAGCCTTACACCGACCGACACTTTGATCATATCCACGCCCGTCTTGGCGGAAGCTCTGGTGTGGGCAGATGAGGGTGCGCCAGCGTTGCTTGAAAGTCTTGCCGGAATGGCCCGTGTACGCGTTCGCCCATTCGGCGAGCGGGCTGCGATCGAGACAGCACTGATGACTCGTCAGGCCATAGATGCGGGCGATAAGCGTGGGGGTTCCAGTGCTCCTTGGCAGAAGGTCAAGGTCGATCGCCAAGTGATCGCTATAGCGCGGGTAGAAGGGGCGACCCACATCTACGCCGATGATCATAACCTGACAGCCTTCGCTCGGCAGTTGGGCATGGAGGCGCTTAGTACATGGGACTTGCCCGTGCCTGAGCGGGTTGAGGATCTGTTCTCGATTTCCGGCGTGCCGGAGCAGCCCGTAGAAGGCAATGACCCGCTCGACTGAGCGCCGGCCTTCAAACAAAACTATACGGATCAATATCCACGCTCACCCGCACGCCCTGCGGGTGGCGATGCTCCGCCAGCCATTCGCGGATCACCGCCTGCACCTGCGCCGTGCGCCTTGCATTGAGCAGCAGGCGGTAGCGGAAGCGGCCACGCAGCAAGGATAGCGGCGCCGGGGCGGGGCCGAGCACTTCCACGTCGGGCAGGTCGGGCCGCGTGGCGCCGAGGCGGTTGGCGGCTTCGCGGGCTTCGGCCTCGTCCTCGCTGCTGACGATGATCGCGGCCCAGCGGCCAAACGGAGGCGCGCCGGCGTCGCGGCGGGCTTCGGTCTCGGCGGCGTAGAAGGCGTCGCGGTCGCCGGCGGCCAGCGCGGCGATCACCGGCGCGTCGGGGTGGCGGGTCTGGATCAGCACCTCGCCCGGCTTGGTGCCGCGGCCCGCGCGGCCCGCCACCTGGGCGACCTGCTGGTAGGTCCGCTCCGCCGCGCGCAGGTCGCCGCCTTCCAGGCCGAGATCGGCATCGACCACGCCGACCAGCGTGAGGTCGGGGAAGTGGAACCCCTTGGTAATCAATTGCGTGCCGACGATCACGTCCACCGCGCCGGCCTCTGCCTGGGCGATGAAGGTGGCGGCCTTGTCCGGCGTGTTCAGCGTGTCGGAGGTGACGAGCGCGGTGCGGGCATCGGGGAACAGTTCGGCCACCTCGTCCGCGATGCGTTCCACGCCGGGGCCGCAGGCGACCATGCAGTCGGGCTCGCCACATTCGGGGCAGGTGGGCGGCGGCGGCGTCTCGTGCCCGCAATGGTGGCAGGCGAGGCGGCGGCTGAGGCGGTGCTCCACCAGCCAGGCGCTGCAATTGGGGCATTTGAAGCGATAGCCGCAATTGCGGCACAGCGTGAGCGGGGCATAGCCGCGGCGGTTGAGGAACAGCAGCGACTGCTCGCCGCGTTGCAAGCGTTCGGTGATGCCCTGCACGATCGGCTGGGCGAGCCAGCGGCCGGCGCCGGGCTTCTCCTCCGTCAGGTTGACGATGCGGATCGTGGGCATGGTCGCCCCGCCAAAGCGGCTGGGCAGGACGAGGCGCTGGTAGGTGCCGCTCTCCGCCATCTGCAGGCTTTCCAGCGCGGGCGTGGCGCTGGCGAGAATGACGGGGATGCTTTCGAACCGGGCGCGCATCACGGCGACGTCGCGCGCGTTGTAGCGGACGCCGTCATCCTGCTTGAAGGACACCTCGTGCGCCTCGTCCACCACGATCAGGCCCAGCTGCGCATAGGGCAGGAACAAAGCGGAGCGGGCGCCGACCACCACTTGTGCGCGCCCTTCGGAGATGGCGCGCCAGGCGCGGCGGCGCTCAGTGCTTTTCAGCGAGGAGTGCCACAGGACCGGCTGCGTGCCGAAGCGCTGGGCGAAGCGGGTGAGGAACGCCTCCGTCAGGGCGATCTCCGGCAGGAGGACGAGCACCTGGCGTTGTTCGCGCAAGGCGGCGGCGACGGCTTCAAAATAGGTCTCGGTCTTGCCGGAGCCGGTCACGCCATCGAGCAGGAAGGGGGCGAAGGCGCGTGCCTGGACGGCGGCGACCATGGTGTCGGCGGCCTCCCGTTGCAGGGCGCTGAGGTCGGGCTGGTGATGGTCGGGGTCGGCGGCGGGGTAGGGGCGGTCGATATCCACCTGCACCGGTTCCAGCGCGCCGGCATTGGCGAGGCCGCGCAGCACCGCCTCGCTGACGCCGCTGAGCGCGGCGAGTTCGCGCATGGTGGCCTGTTCGCCCTGCAGCGCGTCCAGCGCCAGCTTGCGCTGCGGGGTGAGGCGGGGCGGTTCCTGGCCGGAGAGGCGGTATTCGGTGGTGGTGGCCGGCCCGCGCAGGGCGCCGCCACTGGCCAACACCATGCGGGCGACCGCCGCCAGAGGGGCGCAGTAATAGTCCGCCGTCCATTCGATCAGGCGGCGCAGCTGCGGTTGCAGGGGCGGCACGGGCAGCTTGGCCAGCAGCGGGCGCAGCTTCGATTCCGGCACATCGGCGGCGGGCAGCCGCTCGGGTTCCCAGACGATTCCGATTATCTGGCGGGGGCCGAGCGGCGCGACCACCGCATCGCCCGGCTGCACCTGCATGCCTTCGGGCACACGATAGTCGAGCGGGCCGAGCGCGGCATTGAACTGGAGAAGGCGGATGCGGGTCATTCGCGGGGGTTCATGGAGGTGACAGGCAGGGCACGGCAAGGCCCGATGTGGCATCGAAGCGGGTCTGCACCAGTGTTGCCGCAATGCAACACGAGCTGGCCGGATTGGCATTTGTTGTACGAAAGCGGGGAGCTTTGGGCAGGGATGATGGTTCGGGGCAGGCAAGCTAACGAGCTGCCCAATCGCAAGAGGTTATTGAATATGAGAGCATTTCTGTCCGCCCTGACCGTCGGCACCGCGATGATCGCCGTTCCCGCAATGGCGCAGACCGCCACCACCGACTGGACCGGCCCCTATGTCGGCGTGCACGGCGGCTACACCTTCAACGAATCCGATCGCGGCGAGACGCTGGTGTTCGACACCAATGGCGACGGCGACCGTGACGCGGTCCGCACCACCACCGGTGCCAACGCGTTCAGCCCCGGCTTCTGCGACGGCCGCCCGAACAGCGGCGTTGCTGCCGACGGTTGCGAAGGTGACGAGGATTCCATCACCGGCGGCGTGAAGGTTGGTTACGACCGGCAGATGGGCCCCGTCGTGGTCGGCCTGGTGGCCGATTACACGCATGGCAAGCTGCGCAACTACGTGACCGGCTTCAGCACGACGCCGGCGTCCTACACCTTCACCCGCACCGTGCGGAACCAGGCCTCGCTGCGCGCCCGCGCCGGCGTGACCTCGGGCGATGGCCTGCTGTATGCCACGGGTGGTCTGGCCTGGGCCCGCGTGCAGAACCGCTTCACCACCAGCAATGGGGCCAACAGCTTCACCCCGAACAATGATGAAGAGGGTGCATGGGGCTACGTCCTGGGCGGCGGTTACGAGCACAAGCTGACGGACGCGATCTCGGTCGGTCTGGAGTACCAGTGGCGCAACCTGAAGGCGGATGACTTCCAGGTGGCCGTGGGTCGTGGCTCCGCTCCGGCGACCAATCCGTTCCTGATCGGCGGCGCCGGCGGCACGGACATGGAGCGCCTGAACGGCCGCTTCAAGACGCATGGCGTGAACGCCAACGTCAACTTCCGCTTCTGATGCGGATGGCAGCCAGCCCCCTTCCGACGCGCCGTGCCTTGATGGCCGGTGCCTTGGCGGCCGGGCTGGCCGCCGCCCTCCCGGGCTGCGCGGGTGTGTCCCAGCCGCTCAGCCTGACGGAGGCGGTTCGCCGGCTGTTGCTGTTGTCGAGCGAGCGGGCCTTTGCCCGGCTGACCGCGCCCGGCGGTTACTGGGACGAGGCGCTGACCCGCGCCGACCTGCCCGCCCGGCTGGGCACGCGCGGCGATGCGCTGACGCGGGTGCTGGCATCCCCCTTGTTCCGTCAGCGGCTGGATGGCGTGCTGGCCGATGCCGCGGTCGATGCGTCCTATCGCGCGGCGCCGGTGGTGACCGATGCGGTGCGGACCGTGGGCGTCGCCAACGCGCTGGCGATCGTGCGCGGCGGTCCTTCTGCGGCAACGCAATTCCTGCGCGGTGAACTGGGCGGCCGGCTGCTGGCTGTGCTGCTGCCCGAGGCTGACGAGGCGCTTGCCACCCTGTCCGACCCGCTGGTCAGCGGCCTGCTGGGCGCGGCGACCGGCGTCGACACCGCCGCCATTGCCCGCGGTCTTGCCGCTGCGGTGGAGGATACGATCTGGACCGAGATCGGCCGGGAGGAAGGCGCGATCCGCGCCAATCCCCGTGCGTCGGGCGACCCGGCGCTGGCCGGCATCTTCGGCGTGGCCGGCGCGCTGTAGCTTCTACAGCCGCCAGGTCAGCGAGACCTGCGGCACATGGCTCCACTGGTCTTCCTGTTCCCCACGCGGGCTGAGGATCAGCAGATAGGCCGCTCCCATTTCCAGCCGGTCCGACACCTCGTGCTGCACGCCGATACGCCCGCGCCAGCTATCCACCCCCTTCGGCGCACCGACTGTCTGGGTGCGGGCATTGTAGAGCACTTCCGCCGATCCGTTGATGCTGGTGTCGTCACTGAGCGCTGCGGTGAGCTGCAGCCGTTGCCGCAGGCGCAGCGCCATGCGATCCGCCCCGTTGAAGAAGCGCTGCTCCACCCGGGTGCGGGCCTGGAAGGGGCCGGCGCTGAGCGTCAGCTGCTGGTGCGGGCGGAACTCGTTCGGGCCGGCGGCAGCGATGAAGGCCGCGCCGCCGCCGATCGTGACCGTGTCGTTCAGCCGATGATCGTAAGTCGCGCGATTGTTCACCTGTTCGTTCCCCACGGCGCCTTCGCGCGTGCGGGGTGACACCTCCAGCGTGAGGCGCCCGTCGCTGCCGACCGGCGCGGTCAGGATCGAATAATGCCACAGCTGGGTGTCGTCATTCGCCAGGGCCGGCGTGGTCGCGGCGCAAGCAGCAGCTACGGCAAGGAGGCGGAGAAAGCCGGTTGTGCGGGGCATGACCGCGCCTATAGAGTTCGCGTCTGCCGCGGCAATCACCGCATCCGCAAAAAGAGTCACAAACCGGTCATGAAATTCTTCGTCGACACCGCCGACACTTCCGAGATCGCCGAACTGGCCGCCACCGGCCTGCTGGACGGCGTGACCACCAATCCTACGCTGATCAGCAAGTCGGGCAAGGACTTCATCGCCGTCACGCGGGAGATCTGCGCGCTGGTGGATGGCCCCGTCAGTGCCGAGGTCGTGGCGCTGGATCACCGGCAGATGATGCGCGAGGCCGATGTGCTGCGCGCCATTGCCCCCAATGTGTGCATCAAGGTGCCGCTGACGGTGGACGGCCTGAAGACCTGCAAGGCGCTGTCGGACGATGGCACCATGGTCAATGTCACGCTGTGCTTTTCCGCCAACCAGGCGCTGCTGGCGGCGAAGGCCGGGGCCAGCTTCATCAGCCCGTTCATCGGTCGGCATGACGATAACGGCTTCGACGGGATGGACCTGATCCGCGACATCCGCCTGATCTACGACAATTATGCTTTCGAGACGGAGATCCTGGCCGCCAGCATCCGCCATCCGGTGCATGTGCTGGAAGCCGCCCGGATCGGCGCCGATGTCGGCACGATGCCGGCCAAGGTGATCTGGAGCCTGTTCAACCATGTCCTGACCGACAAGGGCATCGAAGGCTTCCTGAAGGACTGGGCCACCACCGGTCAGACCATCGTGGAAGCGATCGAAGAGGCGGCAGGCGAAAAGCCCGCTGGCTAGGCTTGGCTGACGAGACCCCTCTTGACCGATTCCGGCTGGCGCTGACCGGCGCCGCGCGGGCGATCGCGCGCGATGCCGAGGCCGAGGTTGGCTGGACGCCCGACAGCCCGTTGCTGGCGGGGCGGACCCTGCGCGTGCCGATGCCGCATCGCTCGCTGCCGGCCGACCAGGCGCGCGAGGCGCGCGGCTTCGCCGACAGCTTCGCGCTGCGGCTGCGCCATCATGACGAAGGGCTGCACCGGCGTGCGGCGCCGGAAGACCCGGTGGCCCGCGCCTGTTTCGATGCGGTCGAGCGGGTGCGTTACGAAGCGCTGGGCGAGACCGCCTTTGCCGGCATGCGGGACAATCTGGCGGCGTCCACCGCGCAACGGATGCGTGGCGACGCTATCGCCCGCGCGCAGGAGGCGGAGCAGGTGCCGCTCGCCAGCGCAGTGGCGCTGATGCTGCGCGAACAGCTGACCGGCCAGCCGATCCCGGACGTGGCGCGGCCCGGCGTGGAGCTGGTGCGCGAATGGGTGGAAAGCCGCACCGGCGACGATTTCGAGCGGCTGGGCGACAGTCTGGAGGATCAGCGCGCCTTTCAGTCGATGACGCTGGACCTGCTGCGCCACCTTGATCTGGTGCAGACCGAAGCACCCGCCGAGCCCGATCCCGACGAGGGCGAAGATGACGCACTGGGCGATGATGAAGGCGAGGATGAGGGCGCCGAGCAGACCCCGACGGAAGAGCGCCGCGAGCAGTCGCTGAGTGGCGAGACGGGCGAGGGCGATGCCGAGGATGACGGCTCCTCCGAGATCGAGAGCGAAGAGGAGATGCCGGAAGGGGCGGCCGGGGAGGATGGCGAGGAGGGCAGCGTGCCCAATCGCCCGAACCGCCCCTGGACCGAGCTGCCCGACCAGTTCGATTACCGGGCCTATGCTGAGCAGTTCGACGAGGTCGTCGAGGCGCAGGAGCTGTGCGACCATGAGGAACTGGATCGCCTGCGCGCCTATCTCGACAGCCAGCTGACCGGTCTTGCGGGCGTGGTCACGCGGCTGGCCAACCGGTTGCAGCGGCGGTTGATGGCACAGCAGAACCGCGCCTGGGACTTCGACCAGGAGGAAGGCCTGCTGGATGCGGCGCGGCTGGCGCGCGTGATCGTCAGCCCCGGCCAGTCGCTCAGCTACAAGGTGGAGCAGGACCAGGCGTTCAAGGACACGGTGGTCACCCTGCTGATCGACAATTCCGGCTCCATGCGCGGACGCCCGATCTCCATCGCTGCGATCAGCGCCGACATCATGGCGCGCACGCTGGAACGCTGCGGCGTGAAGGTGGAGGTGCTGGGCTTCACCACCCGCGCGTGGAAGGGTGGGCAAAGCCGCGAGAAGTGGCTGGCCAGCGGCAAGCCCGCGCAGCCCGGCCGGCTGAACGATCTGCGGCACATCATCTACAAGCGCGCGGACGAGCCGATGCGGCGCGCGCGGCGCAACCTTGGCCTGATGATGCGCGAAGGATTGCTGAAGGAGAATATCGACGGCGAGGCGCTGCTGTGGGCGCACAGCCGCCTGCTGGCCCGGGCGGAGGATCGCCGCATCCTGATCGTGATTTCCGACGGTGCGCCGGTGGATGACAGCACGCTGAGCGTGAACAGCGCCGGCTACCTCGAAACGCATCTGCGCAAGGTGATCGACTGGATCGAGCGGCAATCGCCGGTGCAGCTGGCGGCGATCGGGATCGGGCATGATGTCACCCGCTATTACAAGCGGGCGGTGACGATCATGGATGTCGAGCAGCTGGGCGGGGCGATGGTCGAACAGCTGGCGGAGCTGTTCGACGTCGATTGAGGCTGCTTGACCGGGGCGCAGGCCATGCCCATTCGGCGCGCATGACCGAACTCACCCTGTTCAACTCGCTGACCCGGCAGCTCGAACCTTTCCGGCCGGTCCACGCCGGCGAGGCGAGGGTCTATTCCTGCGGGCCGACCGTCTACAATTACCCGCATATCGGCAATATGCGCGCCTATGTCTTCGCCGATCTGCTGGGCCGCACGCTAAGCTGGCGCGGCTACAAGCTGACGCATGTGATCAACATCACCGATGTGGGGCACCTGACCGACGATGCCGATCAGGGCGAGGACAAGATGGAGCGGATAGCGGCTCGCCGCGCGCAGTCCATCTGGGACATCGCGCGCCATTATACCGAAGCGTACTGGACGGACATCCAGGCGCTGAACATCCGGCAGCCGACGCACTGGTCGATCGCCACCGACTACATCGATGCCATGATCGACTTTGCCCGCTCCATCGAGGAGCGGCATTGCTACCGGCTGGAGAGCGGCTTGTACTTCGACGTGTCGACCGTGGCCGATTACGGGCGGTTGGCGCGCGCGCAGACGGACGAAGGTGAAGGGCGGATCGAGGCGGTGGCGGGCAAGCGCAACGCGGCCGACTTCGCCATCTGGCGCACCACGCCTGCGGGCGAGCGGCGGCAGATGGAGTGGGACAGCCCATGGGGCCGCGGGGCGCCCGGCTGGCATCTGGAATGCAGCGTGATGAGCGGCAAGCTGCTGGGCTTTCCGTTCGATATCCACACCGGCGGCATCGACCACCGGGAGATCCATCACCCGAACGAGATCGCGCAGAACCAGGCCTTCTGCGGCTGCGGGTCACTGTCCGAGGCGGCCAATTCCGGCGCGCGCATGTGGCTGCACAACAACTTCCTGGTGGAACGCGGCGGCAAGATGAGCAAGTCGTCCGGCGAGTTCCTGCGCGTGCCGCTGCTGGTGGAGCGCGGCTACCACCCGCTCGCCTATCGGCTGCTGTGCCTGCAGGCGCATTATCGCAGCGAGCTGGAGTTCAGCTGGGACGCGCTGGGCGCGGCGCTGACGCGGCTGAAGCGGCTGGTGATGAGCGTGGCTGCCTTGCGGGAGCGGGCACCGGATGCCGGCTGGCGCGGGTGGATGCGCGCGGAGGCGCTGGCGCAGGATTGGGGCAAGTTGCAGCCGCTGGTTGAGCGGTTCGATGCTGCTCTGGCGGATGACCTCGGTACGCCGATCGCGCTGACCGCGCTGGAGGATGTGCTGGCCGCGAAGAAGGTCGACCCGGCGCTGAAGCTGGCGGCGGCGGCGGCGATGGATAGCGTGCTCGGGCTGAACCTCGGGAGCCTGACGCGCGGCGATCTGCGACTGCGCCCGGCTTCCGCCACGATTGCGGAGGCGGAGATCGACGCCCTGCTGGACCGGCGCCGGCAGGCGCGGACGGCGAAGGACTTTGCCACCTCGGACACGCTGCGCGACGAACTGGCTGCGTCAGGCGTGGAGGTGATGGATGGCGATCCGCTCGGCTGGGAGTGGCGCCTGTAGTCAAATGCGAACCGGGGCGGTGATCCAGGCCGCCCCGGCACGCCGGCACCTCAGTTGTCGTCGAGCATCAGCACTTCGACCTGCACCACCATGCGCTCTTCCGGCAGCATCTGGTGGTCCACCGCGCTGACCGCCGCATCGGCGACCAGCTGGCCGGGAATGGCGAAATCATGTTCCGGCAGGAAGGCGATGAACTTCTCGCTCGCCTCGATCGCCGCGGCCCCGGTGAACACCAGCGTGACCTGATGGCGGGTGCCGGCAAAGGTGATGCTGGCCCAGCTGCGCTCCCCATGATCGGTCACGGTGCCATGCCCTTCGGCGAGCGCGACCAGAGCCGTGCGCAGGCGGTCGGCCGGTGTGAGACGGCGGCGCGTCTTGGTGTCCGCACCCTTGAACGCCATGATCGGCAGGACGGCGGCAGTGTTGATGGTTTCCGAAAACATATTGATGACCCCCATTATCAATCGACGAAACTAAATCAGAAAACGTCCGGACGGCTGTATACGTTCATGAAATGTTCTATACGCCTTGCCGTATGATTGCGCGGTGTGCGTCCCATGCGCAGATCAAGCACAAAGCGTGGATCATGCGCGGCGAGACGCCCGAACTTCGTTGCCGCCATGCCTGTTTGGTCCAGAAATACTTCGATCTGACCCAGCAACACTGATGCCTCCTTTGGAAGGACTGATCCGGTAGGCGAATCGCCTGAGCCATCCTATCGCTGGAAAAATCCTACTTGTCTAGGAAAAATACTTCCTCTATGTGGGACATCATAGGAACACAGGAAAAAACCATGGATCCGCGGGAAACTTTGGCCGATCTGGCCCGCGAAAAGGGCACGAGCCTGGCCGCTCTGTCACGCATGCTCGGGCGTAACGCCACGTATCTGCAGCAATATATCAGCAAGGGCAGCCCCCGTAAGCTGGAGGAAGAGGACCGCCGTAGACTGGCGCAGTTCTTCAATGTCGATGAGTCGCGGCTCGGAGCCCCGGAGTATAAATCCTACGACCCGCCAGAAGTGAGCGGCATCGGGAGTCTGGGGGCCACGCTCCCGATGGACAGTGCCCAATGGGTGGAGCTTGACCGGATGGCCATCGAGGCATCTGCCGGTCCGGGCAGCGTCGGCGCGCAGGAAACTTCCTTCGACACCATGATGTTCTCCCGCCGGTGGCTGCGCGAGCAGGGGCTGGACCCCACGAAGCTGTCGGCCATTCGCGTATCAGGCGACAGCATGGACCCGCTGCTGAAGGATGGTGACGAGATCCTGGTGGATCGCACGCCACGCCCGTTCCGGGAGGGCATCCATGTGTTGCGGCTGGGAGAGGTGCTGAACGTCAAGCGACTGCAGGTGGGCAAGCCCGGCCGCGTGCTGCTGATCAGCGCCAATCCCGCCTACGAGCCGATCGAGGTGGCGCAGGACGAGGTCGACATCATCGGCCGCGTGGTGTGGAAGAGCGGCCAGGTCTGATTGCAATCGGCGGCGGACCTGCGCACCTAGGCGGGATGAACGAGACCCTCCCGCCGCTGCGCGCCGCCATCATCCCGGTCACCCCGCTGCAGCAGAACTGCAGCCTGGCCTGGTGCACGAAGACGATGCGGGGTGCGCTGATCGATCCCGGCGGCGATCTGGACAGGATCAAGGATGCGGTGCGCCGGGCCGGTGTGACGGTCGAGAAGATCCTGCTGACTCACGGCCATATCGACCATTGCGGCCTGGCTGGCGAGCTGGCGAAGGAGATCGCCGTGCCGATCGAGGGGCCGGAGGAGCAGGACCGATTCTGGATCGCCAAGCTGGAGGAAGACGGGCAAACGTTCGGCACGCCCGGCCGCGTGTTCGAGCCGGACCGCTGGCTGGAAGAAGGCGACACGGTCAGCTTCGGCGAGATCACCATGGATGTGCTGCATTGCCCCGGCCACACGCCGGGCCATGTGGTCTTCATCCACCGCCCCACGCGCTTCGCCTTCGTGGGGGACGTGCTGTTTGCCGGATCGGTCGGCCGCACGGATTTCCCGCTGAGCGATCACCAGGCGCTGATCGATGCGATCGTCACCAAGCTGTGGCCGCTGGGCGACATGACCTTCGTGCCGGGGCATGGCCCGGTCAGCACCTTCGCGCAGGAACGCGCGAGCAATCCCTTCGTGGGCGACGCCGCGCTGGCCAGAGGCTGAAAGCAGGGGAAGCGCTGGAGCTTACCAGCCCCAGGGCCGCTCGCGATACCACTTGGTGATCACGTATTTCACGCCCTTCCGCACCTTCATGCCATGGTGCAGGGTGGCCGGGTTCAGCGTGCCGTCGGGCCGGCGATTGTTCCAGCACACCAGCTTGCCGGTGGCCGGCTGAAACATCTTGTCGACGACCTTGAACCGAGTGGCGCCGCCCGCTTCCACCTCGTTGAGGTAGATCATGAAGGTCCAGGTGCGATTGCCTGCGACCGAGCAGAACCGGTCGAAATCCTCGCCCTGTGGCTCGAAATAGTCGGTGTGCGCCTTGAACTCCTGGCCCACGGCGTAGCGCTGGCCCTGGATGGGTTCGCCGAACGCAGGCTCTATGCCGTTCAAGGCCAGCAGGCGGGCCTCCAGATCCTGCACCACCGGCAGGTCGGTGGCGAGATCGCAGGTCTCGCTGGTGCGGAAGGAGTTGTCGCCATTCGGGTCGGCGATGGTGGACGGGCGCCGGTCCTGCTCCACCAGGCGGATCAGCGCCGTGCACATCTCTGGCGGCAGGAAGCCCGGCATGTCGAACAGTTCGGCCCGCGGGGTTGGTACCCGCCGCACCCCCTTGTGTGCCAGCAGCCGTGCCGCACTTGTCTCGCCCGGATTCGCCATCCCCGTTGTGTAAACCGCCGGTCTGCCGGGGCAAGGTCCGGAGCCCTGCGCAACAATGTTGCGTCATTTGCCATCCGTATCTTTTTGGATTTGCATCCGGCGGGCGATGTGTGCAACAGGCGCCAGTCCGTGCTGATCGCCGCTTGACGGCGCATCGCGGAGGCTTATCAGCGCCGTTTCCCACGGCGACAGGCTGATGGCGATTGTAGCTCAGTTGGTTAGAGCGCCGGTTTGTGGTACCGGAGGTCGCGGGTTCAAACCCCGTCAATCGCCCCACCTTTTCACGGCATCCGCCCTTCGCCCAATATTCGCGGAGCAGGTATGCCGGCATTCTGGACCGAAGCGGATTTCGACGCGCATGAGCAGGTGAACCTGGTGCATGATCGCGCCAGCGGCCTCACTGCCATCATCGCGCTGCACTCCACCCATCTGGGGCCGGGCGCGGGCGGTACCCGCTTCTGGCATTATGCGGATCCCGCGGGCGCGATGCGCGATGCGCTGCGGCTGAGCCGGGGCATGAGCTACAAGAACGCGATGGCCGGCCTGCCCATGGGCGGCGGCAAGGCCGTCGTGCTGCTGGATGCCGACGGCACCAAGACCCCTGCGATGCTCGCCGCTTTCGGCGATGCGGTGGAGGACATGGGCGGCCGCTACGTGACGGCAGAGGATGTCGGCGCATCGGTGGCGGATATGGTCGCGATCTCGCAGCGCACCAGCCATGTCTGCGGCCTGCCTGCGGGCGAGGGCGCGATCGGCGGCGATCCCGGCCCGTTCACCGCGCGCGGCATCTATCTGGGCATCAAGGCTGCGGCGGCGCACGCGCTGGGTGCCAGCGACATGCGTGGCGTGCGCGTGGCGGTGCAGGGCTGCGGCAGTGTCGGCGGCGGGGTTGCCCGCCTGCTGGCGGCGGATGGCGCGGATCTGGTGCTGGCCGACATCGATGGCGCACGGGCGCAGGCGCTGGCCACGGAGCTGGGCGCGCGCAGTGTCCCCGCCGATGCGATCCTGGCGACCGAATGCGACGTGTTCAGCCCCAATGCGCTGGGCGCGATCCTGAACGAGGCCTCCATCCCGCAGCTCGCCTGCCGGATCGTGGCCGGCGGGGCCAACAACCAGCTGGCGCGTGCCGGGGACGGCGCGCGGGTGGCGGAACGGGGCATCCTCTACGCGCCCGACTACGTGATCAATGCTGGCGGCATCATCAATGTCGGCCTGGAATATCTTGCCAGCCAGCATGGCGCCTCGGTCGACATGGCCGATGTGCAGGGCCGGATCGACCAGATCCCGGGCCGCCTGCAGGCGATCTGGCAGCAGAGCGAGGCCACCGGCCGCCCCGCCGATGCGATGGCGGACCGCATGGCGCAGGAGCTGATCGGCCGGGCCTGACCGCCTGACCGGTGGATGGGACTTGCGGCGGGCGGGGCAGGCAGTAGAACAGCCCGCAGGTCACCATCTGTTCATGCATTTCTACGCCAATCCTGCCCGCTTTCTCGGCATAGCCCGCTGGCTGACGCTGCCCCTGCTGATCGCCGGGCTGGCGCTGGTTAGCGCTGCCCTGGCCTGGGGCCTGCTGGTGGTGCCGCCGGACCGGCTGATGGGCGAGACGGTGCGCATCCTGTTCGTCCATGTTCCCGCCGCCTGGCTGGGGATGGGCGGCTGGATGACCATCGCCATCGCCAGCCTGGTCGAACTGGTCTGGCGCCACCCGCTGGCCGCCATCGCGGCGCGGGCCGCGGCCGTGCCGGGTGCCACCTTTGCCGCCATCTGCCTCGCCACCGGCTCCATTTGGGGCCGCCCGACCTGGGGCACCTGGTGGGTGTGGGACGGGCGGCTGACCTCCATGCTGGTGCTGCTGTTCCTGTATCTGGGCTACATCGCCCTGGCCGGGGCAATCGCGCGCGATGGCGCGTCCAGCCGCATCCTGGCGATCTATGGGCTGGTGGGCGCGATCAACGTGCCCATCATCAATCGCTCGGTCGTGTGGTGGAATTCGCTGCATCAGCCGCCATCCATCACGCTGGGCCGGTCCGCTATAGACGGCGTGTTCCTGGCCCCGCTGCTGGTGGCCACGCTTGGTTTCTCCCTGCTGTTCGGCGGAGTGGTGCTGGCGCGGATGCGCGCGTTGCTGGCCGATGCGCAGGCCGAGGCACGCATGCGTCGCCGTGCCGCCGCGCCGGCGAGGGAGTGGGGCTGATGCGCGAAGGGCTGGACCAATGGAGCTTCGTGCTGGTCGCCTATGCCGTCGCGGCGCTTGCCACACTGGTGCTGGCGGGCTGGAGCTGGCTGTCCATGCGGCGTGCCGAGCGCCGGCGTGACCGGGCGAAGGGCGGCTGATGACCGCGCTCAAGGCAAAGCATCAGCGGCTGGTGCTGGTGATCGTCGCGCTGGCGGCGCTGATCGGGGCCGGGCTGCTGGCCGCCTGGGCGCTGCGCAATCAGGCGAGCTACTTCTATGTGCCCAGCGCCATGGTGGACGATCCCCCAGCCACCGGGCAGGCAGTGCGGCTGGGCGGCATGGTGCAGGAGGGATCGTTGCAGACCGCTGCCGACGGCGTGACCGTCCGCTTCGTGGTGGGCGACGGGCAGGCGCGCGTGCCGGTGCAGTTCAGCGGCATCGTGCCCGACCTGTTCGTCGAAGGGTCCGGCGTGGTGGCGGAAGGCGCGCTGCGCGCCGACGGCACGTTCCTGGCCACCAACCTGCTGGCCAAGCATGACGAGAACTACATGCCCCGCGAATTGCAGGACATGAGCCCGGCCGAGGCGCGAGAGACCGTCGCGGAAACGCAGGAGTGATCGCCGAGCTGGGCCTTGCCGCGCTGTGGCTGGCAGCGGCGCTGGCTGCTTTGCAACTGCTGGGGGGCGCTGTCGCGCTGATGCGTGGCGAGGCGGAGCCGCTCGCCGCGCTGGTCCGCCCGGCGGCGCAGGTGCAGGCGCTGCTATGCGCCATCGCCTTTGCCGCGCTGCTTTACCTGTTCGCCGTGACCGACCTTTCGGTGGCGCTGGTTGCCGACAATTCGCATTCGGCGAAGCCCGCGATCTTCAAGCTGGCGGGCACCTGGGGCAATCACGAAGGCTCCATGCTGCTGTGGATCACCGTGATGGCACTGGCCGGCGGGCTGATCGCCTGGGTGGAGCATCGCCTGCCGGAACGCACGCTGCTGGCGACGCTGGCGGCGCAGGCATTCGTGGGGCTGGGATTCTATGCCTTCCTGCTCGTCTCCTCCAATCCGTTCGCCAGGGCCGTGCCTGCGCCGCCGGAGGGCGCGGGGCTGAACCCGCTGCTGCAGGATATCGGCCTCGCCCTGCATCCGCCGGTGCTTTACTGCGGCTATGTCGGCCTGTCGGTGGCGTTCTCCTTCGCGGTCGGCGCGTTGCTGACGCGCGAGGTGACGCCCGCCTTTGCCCGCGTGATGCGCCCCTGGGTGCTGGGCGCGTGGGTGGCGCTGACGCTGGGCATCACCGCCGGTTCGTACTGGGCTTATTACGAGTTGGGCTGGGGCGGCTGGTGGTTCTGGGATCCGGTGGAGAACGCATCGCTGATGCCGTGGCTGGCGGCGACCGCGCTGCTCCATTCGGCGGGCGTGCTGGCGGCGCGTGATGCGCTGCGCACCTGGACGCTGATGCTGGGCGTGGTGGCTTTCTCCATGAGCATGATCGGCACCTTCCTGGTGCGGTCGGGCATCCTGACCAGCGTCCATGCCTTTGCGGTCGATCCGGAACGCGGCACCTTCATCCTGGCGCTGCTGACGCTGTATATCGGCGGTGCGCTGGCGCTGTTCGCCCTGCGCGCCGGCACGGTGGCGGAAGGTGAGCGGTTCGCGGCGGTCAGCCGGGAAGGGGGGCTGGTGATCAACAATGTCGCGCTGTCCGCCATCCTGGGCATCGTGCTGCTGGGCACGCTCTATCCCTTGCTGACGGAGGCGTTGGGCTTCCGTGTCTCCGTCGGGCCACCGTACTTCAACCCCATGGGCGCGATCTTCTTCCTGCCCATGATGGCGGTGCTCGCCATAGGCCCGCTGCTGCGCTGGCGGCAGGACCGGCTGGCGCGCGTCCGCTGGCAGATGGTCGCGGTCGCCGCTGCCTTCGCGGCCGCGCTGCTGGCGGCGTGGCTGCTGGCGGGCATCGCGCTGCTGCCGCTGCTGGGCATGGCGCTGGCCGCCGCGGTGGCGGTGGGCAGCGTGCTGCCGCTCGCCCGCCGGCGGCTGACCCGTGCGCCGTTGACCCTGTGGGGCATGGTGCTGGCGCATCTGGGCGTGGCGGTGGCGGTGTTCGGCATGGCGGCCGACAGCGCCTTCACCACCGAACGGCTGGTTGCGCTGCGCACGGGCGAGCAGACAAGCGTGGGGCCGTGGCAGGTGACGCTGGCGGGCGTGGAGCCGGTCGCCGGCCCGAACTGGACCGCGTTGAGCGCGACGTTGCAGGTCGCCTATGCCGGTGGCGCATCCGTGCCGATCGAACCGCAGGCGCGCAGCTTCTGGGCGCCGGCGCAGCAGACCAGCGAAAGCGCGCTGCTGACGCGCTGGAACGGGCAGCTTTACGCGGTGGTCGGCGGGCAAGCTCCCGGCGACGGGGCCGAGCGGTGGCAGCTGCGGCTGTGGTGGAAGCCGTTCGTCACCTGCATCTGGTATGGCGGCGGGCTGATCGCGCTGGGTGGCCTGCTGGCGCTGATCGGCCATGTGGTGGGCGACCTGCGCCGCCGGCGCCGCTGGCGGGAGGCGCGGGCGTGATCCGCTGGCGCCTGTGGCTGTGGCTGCCCCTGCTGGCGATCGCGCTGCTGTTCGGCCTGTTCGCGCTGCAGCTGAGCCGGCCGAAGGACGAATTCGTCCGCTCCGCCCTGATTGGCCAGCCGCTGCCGACGTTCAGCCTGAAGCCGGCGTTGCCCGGTCAGCCGCCGCTCGCCAATACCGACTTCGCTGATGGCAAGCCGCGCCTGCTGAACGTGTTCGCCAGCTGGTGCGTGCCCTGCGCGGCGGAGGCGCCGCAATTGGCCGCGTTGCAGGCCGGCGGGGCGGAGATCGTCGCCGTGGCGATCCGTGATACGCCGGACGATGTCGCGGCCTTCCTGGATGCTTATGGCAATCCTTTCAGTCGCATCGGCGCCGACCCTTACAGCCAACTGCAGATCGCGCTCGGCTCCTCCGGCGTGCCGGAAACCTTCGTGATCGACGGCACCGGCGTGATCCGCCACCAGCACATCGGCGACATCCGCGCAGAGGACGTGCCGCGGCTGCTGGACGAATTGCGGGAGGCCGGCGAGTGAGATTGCTGCTGGCCCTCCTGCTGGCGCTGCTGCCGGTCGCTGCCCAGGCGCAGGACGGCCTGCCGCCGGCGCCTTACGCCTATCGCCAGCTGGACGACCCCGGGCTGGAGCAGCAGGCGCGGGATCTGATGGACACCTTGCGCTGCCTCACCTGCCAGAGCCAGTCGATCGCCGACAGCGACGCGCCGATGGCCGGTGACATGCGCCATCAGGTGCGCACGCGCCTCGCGGCCGGCGAGACGCCGGAGGAGGTGCGCGGCTGGCTGATTGCCCGCTATGGCGATTACATCAGCTACCGCCCCGCGCCCGGCGCCACGACCTGGCCGCTCTTCGCCATACCGGTGCTGCTGCTGGTGGTGGCGGTGCTGGTGATCGCGCGCCGCCTGCGGGGGCGGGGCCGGTGAGCTGGGTGCTGGTCATCGCGCTCGCGGCGGCGGCACTGGCGCTGGCTGTGCTGGTGCTGCGGATCGGGCGCGGCGCCATCGCCGCCTTCGCCGCCGCCCTGGCGCTGGGGCTGGCCGGCTATGCCCTGCAGGCGCGTCCCGACGTTCCGGCCGCGCCGGCCGCCGGCATTGCCCTGCGACCTGCACCGGGACAGGAATGGCGCGCCTTGCGTCAGGAGATGATCGGGTGGGAAGCCCGCTCCGACGCGCGGACGCTGATCACCGCCGATGCCTTCGCCGCGCGTGGCGATTACGTGACCGCCGCCGGTCTGCTGCGGATCGCCGTGCAGGAAGACCCGCGTGATGGAGAAGCATGGCTGGCGCTGGCCAACAGCCTGGTGGAACATGCGGACGGCCTGCTGACCGCACCCGCCCGGCTGGCCTATGCCCGCGCCGCCGCGCAGCCCGGCACCGCGCTGGCCGCCGGATACTTCCTGGGCCTCAACCAGTTGCGAGGCGGAGACATCATCGTGGGGCGGGAGACCTGGGTGGCGACGCTGGCCGGGGTGCCGCCGGTGACGGCGGAGCAGGCCGCCGGTCGGGCAGCCGAGGGTGCCGATGCGCGGGTCTTGCTGGTGGAGCGGCTGGACCGGCTGGACCAGTTGCTCGCCGCCGCCCTGCAGGCGCAGCAGGTAGCTCCAGAGCGGCAGTGATGCAGCCGGGCGGCAACGGAACAACTTGCCGCAGCGCACATTGCAGCGCTGTGAACGGGCTGCTAAGCGCGCCGCTTGTTCGTGCCGGGGCATGGTGTCCGGCCGTATCCTGCGTCTATTCGAGGGACCGCACGCCTTGAGCGCCATCGACGGGGAAGAGCGCACCTCCGCCAAGCTGAAGCTTGCGGTCGGCGCTGTCGGCATCGTCTTCGGCGATATCGGCACCAGCCCGCTTTACGCCTTTCGCGAAACCTTCGTCGGCCCGCACAAGCTGACGATCGATGACGCGCATATCCTGGGCGTGGTCAGCCTGATCTTCTGGTCGATGACGCTGATCGTCTCCATCCAGTATGTCTCGCTGCTGATGCGGGCCGACAACAAGGGGCAGGGCGGCACGCTGGCGCTGGTCACGCTGATCAGCCGGCATATCGGCGAATCCCGCTGGCACTGGATCACGCTGATGCTGGCGGTGTTCGCGACGGCGCTGTTCTTCGGCGATTGCATGATCACCCCCGCCGTGTCGGTGCTGTCTGCGGTGGAGGGGCTGACGGTGGTGCAGCGCGGGCTCAGCCCGTTCGTCATCCCCATCGCGCTGGTGATGCTGGTGGCGCTGTTCTTCATCCAGAAGCGCGGCACGGCGCGTATCGGCCTGCTGTTCGCGCCGATCATGCTGGTGTATTTCCTCACTCTGGCGGTGCTGGGGGTCGGTCACATCTTCCGGGCCCCGGAAGTGCTGGTGGCGCTGAACCCGTGGTATGCGGTGCAGTTCTTCATGCTGGATGGCTGGCTCGCCTTCCTGGCGCTCGGCTCCGTGGTGCTGGCGGTGACCGGTTCGGAAGCGCTGTACACCGACATGGGCCATTTCGGCCGCGGGCCGATGCGCCTGTCATGGTTCGGCTTCGTGATGCCGGCGCTGCTGCTCAACTATTTCGGGCAGGGCGCGATGATCATGGGCATGGGCGATGCCGCCGCGGCGGATGCCATCCGCAATCCGTTCTTCGTGATGGCCCCAGAAGTGCTGCGCCTGCCGCTGGTGCTGCTGGCCGCCGCCGCCGCCTTTATCGCCAGCCAGGCCGTAATTTCGGGGGCATTCTCGGTCACGCACCAGGCGGTGCAGCTGGGGTACATTCCGCGGCTGACAATCCAGCATACCAGCCAGCAGCACCAGGGGCAGATCTACATCCCGCTGGTGAACTGGACGCTGTGCATCGCGGTGATCCTGCTGGTGCTGTTCTTCCGCAACTCGTCCAACCTCGCCTCCGCCTATGGCATCGCGGTGACCGGGGCGATGCTGATCGACACCTGCCTGCTGGCGGTGCTGCTGTTCGCGGTGTGGAAGTGGAAGTGGTATTTCTGGGTGCCGGTCGCCGTTCTGTTCCTGGTGGTGGACGGCGCCTACTTCCTTGCCAATGCGACCAAGATCCCCAGCGGCGGCTGGTTTCCGTTGCTGGTGGGCGCGGTCGCCTTCATCCTGCTGACCACCTGGTCGAAGGGGCGGCGCCTGATGCGTGCGCGCATGGCGGAGGTCAGCCTGCCGCTCGCCATCTTCGCCAAGAGCGCGCGCAATTCCACCGCGCGGGTGCCGGGGACGGCCATCTTCATGCATTCGGGTGCCAGCGGCACGCCATCGGCGCTGCTGCACAACATCAAGCACAACAAGGTGCTGCACGAACGCGTGGTGGTGCTGACCGTGCAGATCGCGGATATCCCGTTCGTGGACGATGCCGAACGCTTCGACATCACCGAACATGGTGACGGCTTCTATTCCGTGCAGCTGCGTTATGGCTTCATGCAGGAAACCGACGTGCCGGCCGCGCTGAAGGCGATCAGCCGCGCCAAGAAGGGTGACGACTACGTCGAGCCCGCGCCGCACAAGATCGAGATCGGCGGCGGCCCGTTCGAGATGATCCAGACCAGCTTCTTCCTTTCGCGCCAGACGCTGCTGTCGGCGGAGACACCCGGCATGGCGATCTGGCGCGAACGGCTGTTCGCCTGGATGATGCGCAACGCGGCAACGCCCATGCAATTCTTCAACCTGCCGACCAATCGCGTGGTGGAACTGGGCAGCCAGGTGGAGATCTAGCCGCCCGGCGGGGTCACCAGCCCCCTTTGCACGTCCACCGCACCCGGCTACGGTCCTGTTATTGCAACAGAACACGGGACCGCACCTTTGAGCCTTTCCCTCCTTGCCGCCGCCACCATGATGACCCCGTTGCCGGCGCCGGCCTACCCCCAGACCGCCACGGTCGAGACGAGCGAGGAGATCTTCGGCGAGACCATTGCCGATCCGTATCGCTGGCTGGAGAACGACGTCCGCAACGATCCGGCGGTGGCGCAGTGGGTCGAGCAGCAGAATGCCGTGACGCAGGCCTACCTGAACCAGCTGCCCGGCCGGGGGGAGCTGGCGCAGCGGATCGCGCAGCTGACCGACTTCCAGCGTATCTCCACGCCGATGGAGCGCGGTGGACGCTACTTCCACACCAGCAATAGCGGGCTGCAGAACCAGTCGCCGCTATATGTGCGCGACGGCCTGAATGCGGAGCCGCGCCTGCTGCTGGATCCGAACAGCTGGGCGAACGATGGCGCCACCGCGCTGGCCGACTGGGCGCCGTCGCCTGATGGCAGCCGGCTGCTCTATGCGGTGCAGGATGGCGGCACGGACTGGCGCATCATCCGCGCGCTGGACGTGACGACGGGCGAGACGCTGGCGGACGAGGTCCGCTGGGCCAAGTTCACGGGCCTGGCTTGGGTCGGCAATGACGGTTTCCTGTATTCCCGCTTCCCGGAGCCGGAGGCGGGGCAGAACTTCCAGGCGCTGAACTACAACCAGGCGGTCTATTACCACCGCCTCGGCACGCCGCAGAGCGAGGACCAGCAGGTCTTCGCGACGCCCGACCATCCAGAGCGCGGGCACGGCGTCAGCGTCACCGCCGACGGCAAGTGGGCGATCGTCACGTCCTCGCTCGGCACCGATGCCAAGTACGAGGTGCACGCGATCGACCTATCGGCGCGCGACAGCAAGGGCTGGCAGGCGGTGCCTCTGGTCACCGGGTTCGAGAATGCCTGGTCGCTGATCGACGGCGTCGGCGACCGGCTGTGGTTCAGCACCAACCAGGACGCGCCGATGTACCGGGTGGTGGCGGTGGACATGAACAATGTCACCGCTGCCGCCCCGCCGCAGTGGCAGCCGGTCATTGCCGAGCGCGACAGCGTGATCGAATTTGCCACCCTGGTCGGCGAGCGGCTGATCGTGTCCTATCTGGAAGACGCCAAGTCCGCCGCGCTGGTGTTCGACCGGCAGGGGAACGAGCAGTCCCGGATCGAGCTGCCCGGCATCGGATCGCTGGGCGGCATCAGCGGGGAGCCGGGCAAGGACGAGGCGTTCTACGTCTACTCGTCCTTCAACCAGCCGGCCGCGATCAACCGCCTGACCGTCAGCACGCTGGCCAGCGAGCCGTTCTTCCAGCCGCGCCTGACCTTCCAGCCGGACGACTTCGTGGTGGAGCAGCGCTTCTACCAGTCGAAGGATGGCACACGCGTGCCGATGTTCCTGATGCGGCGCAAGGACGTGGCCGCCAGCGGCCAGCCGGTGCCGACGCTGCTGTACGGCTACGGCGGGTTCGACATCTCCCTGACGCCGGGCTTCGCCGCCAGCCGGCTGGCCTGGGTCGAGGCGGGCGGTGCCTATGCGCTGGCCAACATCCGCGGTGGCGGTGAGTATGGCAAGGCGTGGCACGATGGCGGGCGGCTGGCCAACAAGCAGAACGTGTTCGACGACTTCATCGCCGCGGGCGAGTTCCTGAAGGCGGAAGGCGTCACCACAAAGGACGGTCTGGCCATTCAGGGCGGATCCAATGGCGGCCTGCTGGTGGGCGCGGTGGTCAACCAGCGGCCCGACCTGTTCGCCGCAGGCAATGCCGCGGTGGGCGTGATGGACATGCTGCGTTTCGATCGCTGGACGGCGGGCCGGTATTGGGTGGACGATTACGGCCACCCTGACCAGGAGGCGGATTTCCGCACCCTGCGCGCCTACAGCCCGCTGCATAACATCCGCAACAACACCTCCTACCCGGCGCTTCTGGTGACCACGGCCGACACGGATGACCGCGTGGTGCCGGGGCACAGCTTCAAGTACACTGCCGCGCTGCAGGCGGCAGGTCTGGGGCCGCGGCCGCAGCTGATCCGGATCGAGACGCGTGCGGGCCATGGCGCCGGCAAACCGACCGACAAGGCCATCGCGGAAGGCGCCGACATCCTGGCCTTCCTGGCACACTGGACCGGCCTGGAGCTGTAAGCGCAACCAACTCGGCCGCTTGCGCATTTCCACTGCAGAGCAGGGGGAGGGCGTGAGTGGCCGGGTTGGGCAAATCGGGTGCGTTGCTGGCGATGGCGGCGCTGACTGCGTGCAGCGGTCGGGGCAATGACGGTGCGCCGCCGCGCGCCAATGATCCCATTCCGGTCGAGCAGATCGAGTCCTTCATCGCCGTGCCGGTGGAAGCCGATCTCGGCAATCTGGCGACCGCGCTGGAACGGCGCCTGCCGCACCGCCTGTGGCAGATCGACCAGCCGGGTCAGGCCTGCGTCCCCTCCCGCCGGATCGACATCGGCATCGCCACGATCAAGACGCCGACCGTCCGTTGCCGGATCGTGGGGGAAGTGACCCGTGGCCAGCTGCGCCTGACCGGCGCAGGGGAGCAGATCACGCTGGCCATGCCGCTAAACGCCGTGGTGCGGGCGGAGGATATCGGCGGTGTGCTGCAACGCGAAACCGCGACCGCGACAGCCATGGCCCATGCTGTGATCCGCATCGACCTGGCGCAGGACTGGACCCCGCGCGGCACGATCGACATCCGGTATGACTGGCAGGATGCGCCGCATATAGATTTCCTGGGGCAGCGGATCGAGTTCGCGCAGGCGGCAGACCGGGAACTGCGCCCGATCATCGCCCGGCTGGAACGGGAGCTGCCCGGAGAGATCGGCAAGCTGCAGGTGCGCCAGCAGATCGGCCGGGCGTGGCAGACGGCCTTCACCAGCGTGTCGCTCAACCCGGAGAACCCGCCTGTCTGGATGCGCATCACTCCGCATCAGCTGCGTTATGGCGGATACCGGATCGAACGGGGCAGGTTGCAGCTCAATCTGGGTCTGACCGCCACCACCGAGACATTTATCGGCCAGCGGCCGGCCGATCCCGCGCCCACGCCTCTGCCGCCATTGGCGCCACTGCAGCGGGAAAGCGGGCGGCTGTCCTTCTTCATCCCGGTGATCGCCGATTACCGGCAGCTGCAACCGGTGCTGCTGAACGCGCTGGAGCGGCGGTCGCGGCGGCCGTTCGACGTGCCGGGGCTGGGACCGGTGCGGGCGAAGTTCGAGAAGGTGACGCTGTACGGCACCACCGGCGGGCGGATCGCGGTGGGCGTGACCTTTGCGGCGCAGGACAGCGAAGGCGAGCGGGCGGACGGCACGGTCTGGTTCACTGGCACGCCGGTCAACGATGCCGGTTCACGCCGGGTCGGTATCGCCGGACTGGAGATCACCGGCACCACGGACATGACGGGTGGTGACCTGCTGCTGCAACTGGCGAACGCACCGGGCGTCGACAGCTTCATCGCGGCGGCGCTGGCACAGGATTTCGAACGTGACTTCGAAGAATTGCTGGCGAAGGTGCGGCGGGCCATTGCGGAGAAGCGTGAAGGCCCGCTGGTGATCCGCGCCGATATCGATCAGGTGAGCACCGGCAAGCTGCGTGCCGCCGGGCAGGGGCTCTATCTGCCGGTGCGGCTGACCGGCACGGCGGCGGTGTCACTCTCGCCCAGCGGATAATCGACCACCGGCTGGTAGAGGGCGCCGGCCTTGCCAAGATGGCTTTCGTACAGGGTGAAGCCTTCGACGCGCCATTCCGGCACCTGCAGCGTGCCGGTGTCGGCCAGCCACGGGGCGATGAGTCCGGCACCGCCAGACAGCCGCGCCAGGGTGACATGTGGCACGAATTTGCGGGTCTCCCGCGGCAAGCCGATGGCCTGGCAGGCGCGCTCAACCCGGCCGTGCAGCAGATCGAGCCCGGCGGAAGGCAGCACGCGCGCCCAGACGGAGTGTGGCCGCCCCTTGCGTTCGAAGTGCCCGGTGCCAGCGACCTGCAGGTTGAACGATGGCGCCTGCACCTCGGCCAGGGCCTCTGCCAGCTCGTTGGCGAGCGGCCGTTCGACCTCGCCGATAAAACGGAGGGTCAGGTGCAGCTGGTCCTCGCCCTGCCAGCGGGCACCGTCGATCCCGTCGGTCGTGTCGATCAGGGCGTCCAGCACCGGGTCTGGCGGCGGGATGGCGGCGAACAGCCGGTGCATGGTTCAGCGCAGCCGCCGCAGCCTGAGCGCCAGCAGTACCAGCGCGACGCCGGCGACAAGGGCATAGAGCGCAATGATCCACCCCACCGACACGACGCTGACCGCCGGATTGGCCATGGCGATCCACAGCAGAGCGACGCCCAGCAGCACGGACACCGCGCCGGACAGGCCCAGCAGCCACTCGCCGGTGATCTCCCGCCGCAGCCGGATCGCGGCGCTGATCTCCGCCACGCCGGTGGCGATGGCCCAGAAGGCGATCAGCAGCACGGCCAGGGTGGCATAGGCGATGGAAGACAATATGGGGAAGCCTACGAACAGCACGCCCACCAGCACGCCGACCAGGCCGGACAGGATCAGCGTCCACCAGCGCTGCCGGTGATGTGTCGCCCCGCGTACCCCGGCGATGATGTTCAGCACGCCATCCGCGAAGGAGAAGGCGGCGAACATCAGCGCGAACACGAACAAGGCCGCCGCCGGCATGAAGGCAGCAAGCAGGCCTAGCACGATCAGCAGCAACCCGCGAGCCAGATACCAGCCCCAATTGGCCGGTGCGATGGAGGTGCCGGGCATCAGCGATCCGGCCAGGCGCTGCGACGTGACGGGATCGTGTTGTGTGGCCATGGTCGGTTCCTCCTGCCCGCGCTACGATGCAGGAGGGCTGCCGGTTCCCGCTGTGCCTCAGGCCGGGCGCAGGGCCCAGCGGATGGTGCCGCCCAGCACGCGGGTCGCCAGCCGGGTGCCGATTGCCGGCAGGCCGCTGCTTTGCAGGCCGAGCAGCGGGCGGGCGAAGGGCGGCAACAGGTCGACCGCGGATCGTGCCAGCACCGGCTGTGCCAGCGCGCCGATGGAGTCGCCCCGATGCGCCAGCACGGTGTTCGCGACCTCCCGCGTGATGGCGGTGGCACCCAGGGCCGGGCGCATGGCGACCATCAGCTCCGCCGCCTCGCCCCGGCTTTCGGGGACCGGATCGGCACCGAGACGGCGAGCGATCGTGGCGAACTGGCGGTAATACTCGTCCTGTTCCGCACCCGGCATGTCGGGCCGGACAAGCGCGACATAGGCGTGCAGGAAGGACCATGCCTCCGCCAGATGCACCCAGGCCAGCGTGGCGGGATCGGTGGCGCTGTAAGGGGTGCCATCGGGCAGGGTGCCGTTGACGTGCCGGTGGATGGCATTGACCTGCCCGATCACCCGCTCGGCCTCCACCGCCGGGCCATAGGTGGTCACGGCGATGAAGCGGGCGGTGCGGCGCAGGCGCCCGTCCAGATCCTGCCGGAAATCCGAATGGTCCAGCACGCCTTGCAGCGCATGGGGGTGCAGCATCTGCAGCAGCAGCGCGGCGATGCCGCCCACCATCATCGATGTGACATCGGCATGCACCATGCGGATCGGAGTGTCGGGCGCGAACAGCGCATCGCCCGCCGGCATGATCGGGGCCTCGCCTTTGCCAGGGTCGTTGAACATGCGCCGCACACTGCTGCCCAGCTGGCGCCGCACCTGTTCGGCGGGGTGCCAGGGCTGCTGCCGCAAGCGGCGCGCCGGCGTTGATCCTGTCCGCATCGGGCAATCTCCTGATTGCGCTGCAGATGGGGAGCGCCGGTGCGCTTTGCGAGGTGAGGCCGTCAGCCGGCCGGCTGCTTCATCTGTGCGATCAGCTCCGTGTCGATTGCCTTGGCTTCGGCATAGGCAGGGCGGGCGCGCAGACGCTCGACATAGGCCCGGAACGCGGGCCGATCCGGCATGGTGCCGAAGGCCACGCCCCAATCCACCTGCGACCCCAGATACACATCGACCATGGTGAACCGGCTGCCGCAGACATAGTCGCGCCCTTGCAGCCAGTCTTCCAGCGCATCCATCGTTCGCTCGTACGAGCCGAAGCCCAGCATCATCTCCTGCTGCGCGTCCCTGGCCTGCCAGCCCATTGTGTGGGAGATGATCGCCTGTTCCAGCGGGCCGGCACCGAACAGCAGCCAGCGGAAGTAGTCGGCCTGCTCTCCCGGCTCCGGCAGCAAAGGCGACCGGGTCGCTTCCGCCAAATAGTGGCAGATGGCCGCACATTCAGTGACCACCCTGTCTCCGCCTGGCCCATGGTGGATGATCGTGGGTACCTTGGACATCGCATTCGCCGCCAGGAAGGCGGCGGGCTTCTCGGCATCATAGGGCACGAGGACGGGTTCATAGTCCGCGCCGACTTCGTGCAGCGCCCAGCGGGCGATCTGCGCCCGGCTCATCGGATTGAAGAAGAAGGTGAAGTCCGCCATCGTCTATGTTCCTTCGCACAGGGCCTTGAACTGGTCCGCCACCGCACTCCAGCCCGCTTCGAAGCCCATGGCAAGGTGCCGGTCGCGCGCTTCTGCCGTCCAGTGCCGGGCGCGGGCGGTGTAGCGGGTGCCGTCGCCCTCAGGTGCGACCTCCCAGATGCCGACCATGAACGGGCCGGACGGCTGGAAGTCCCCGGTCAGCGCGTCGGTCGAAACGATCCGGCGCCCTTCATCCCACGCCAGGTAGATGCCGTCCTGCGGTATCTCCTCGCCTTGTGGACCGTGCATCACCATCCGGCACCGACCGCCTGCGCACCTTTCCTGCTGCAGCAGTTCGACCCGCCATGGGGTCGGGCACCACCATTCGGCCTGCCGGTTCGCGAGCACGTCCCACACCTTTGCCGGCGGGGCGGCGAGATAGCGGGTGACGGACAGTTCGTTCTCGCTGCTCATCATCACTCCCCCGTTCGCGCCGCTTCGATCGCGGCGACGTCGATCTTGCCCATGGTCATCATCGCTTCCATCACCCGCCTGGCGACGGCCGGGTCGGGATCGGCCATGCCCTCGCTCAGCACCCGGGGGGTGATCTGCCACGAGATACCCCAGCGATCCGTGCACCATCCGCACTGACCCGGCTCACCGCCATCGGCGATCAGCGCGGTCCAGTAGCGATCGGTCTCCTCCTGGTCCTCCGTGGTCATGGAGAACGAGAAGCTGGCATTGGGCGCGATGCCCATGTTCCCGCCATTCAGGCCGAAGCAGGGCAGTCCCAGCACCGTGAAATGCACCACCAGCGCGTCCCGCTGCTTGCCCGCCGGGTAATCGGTGGGGGCATGTTGCGTGGATCCCACATGACTGTCCGGGAAGGTCGCGGCATAGAAGCGCGCCGCGTCGGCCGCGTCATTGTTGCGAAACCACAGGCAGATCTCGGCCTTGCTCATGCGTCCTGCTCCTTGCGGGGGCCGACCAGCCCGATCGGCGCGCCGGCGGGGTCGATGGCGTTCAGAACGTAGCTGCCGCCGGGCACCTCCTGGATCTCGCCCATCAGGCTGCCGCCATGTGCCAGCACCGCCGCCGCGGCGCGGTCGATGTCATCGGTCGCGATGTAGAAGTTCCAGCAGGAGCGTTCCACCTGCGGCACCAGCGGCATGACCGCACCGATCGGGGTGCTGCCGTGCTGGATGAACTGGTACTCACCCAGATCGCTCATCGGCATGGAGCCTTCCTGTGTCCAGCCGAACAGGTCGCCATACAGATCGAGCGCGGCCACCGGATCGGTGGTCATCAGCTCGTTCCAGGTGAAGCGGCCGGGCTCCATGTAGCCGAACACGTCGCTCTGCGCATCAGGATCGCCCTCCGGCGGGGTTGGTGCCAGCAGGTAGATTGCAGCGCCCTGCGGATCGGCCAGCATCGCCATGCGGCCCACGCCCGCCATGTCGAGCGGCCCCATGAAGCACTGCCCCCCGGCATCCACGATCGCCCGGGCGGCGGCATCCACGTTGGGATGGTGGATGTAGCCGATCCACATCGGCCGCATGCCGGCACTGGACATCTGCGCGGTCAGCGTCAGGACGCCGCCCGCAAAGCCACCATCGGCGCGGCGGATCATGCGGTATTCCGCCCCGTCATGATCCTCCCCCGCCGGGTCGATGGTCCAGCCGGCGACCTGGTGGTAGAAGTCGCGCACCAACGCCGGATCAGGTACTGCCAGTTCGTACCAGATGAAGGCACCGCGATCGGAACCGGTGCCGGGATTGCCTTCAGCCATGCTCTATCTCCCGTTTCGCGCGGATCAGCGGCCCAGCATGTAGATCGGGGCGAAGCCGCCGAAGATCATGCGCTTGCCGTCGAACGGCATCTCCTCCGGCATCTGCATGTCGGGATCGGTCATCATGGCCGTCTCCGCCAGATCGGCCGCCTCCTTGCTGGGCCGGATGATCCACGAGAACACGATCTTTTCGCCGGCTTCCGCCTTCACCGCCATGCGGAAGTCGGTGTGCTGGCCGTCGCGCACATCCTCCTCCCACGCCTCCATGATCTCGATCGCGCCATGCTTCTGAAAGAACGGCCCGGCGGCCGCGGCCATCTCACAGTAAGCCTCTTTCTTGTCTTCGGGGACGGCAAGCAGGAATCCGCTGACATACATGATCGCTCTCCTTCGGTTGTTATTGCCGCGGTGGTTCGTCGGAAAAGCTATCCATAGTTCGCAAGCGAATCACCTACTTGAAAAGCATGCCTCTGCCAGTTACCTTATGCAACCATGAAGTCAGAAGAAGTTACTGCGATTGAGACTGCCAGGCCGGTGCATGGCAGATGGTACGCAGATGCCTGCGGCATGGCCTTCGCGATGGAACTGGTGGGCGAGCGGTGGACGCTGCTGATCGTGCGCGAGCTGATGCTGGGGCCGCTGCGCTTTTCCGACCTGCGCGCCCGCCTGCCCGGCCTGTCCGCCAAGGTGCTGACCGAGCGGCTGGCTGGCATGGAAGCGACGGGCATCCTGGTCAGGCGCAAGCTGCCGCCGCCCACGCCGGCGCAACTGTTCCAGCTGACCGAGTGGGGGCTGGCTCTGGAACCTTCAATCCAGGAATTGGGCCGCTGGGCGGCGATGTCGCCCGCGCACAATCCGCAACTGCCGATGTCGCCGGTCGCCTTCATGCTGTCCCTGCGCACGATGCTGAATCCGGATGCGGCGCGGGCGCTGGATGTGCAGGTCGGCTTCACGGTGGCAGGGGAAAGCTTCGTGGCGGACCTTGCCGCGGGATCGATGCCGGTCCGCCGGGGGGAGCCGGGGGAGGGCGCCATCGGCTTCGCCGCCGACACGCCACTGCCGCTGCTGCGCGTCTTCTATGGCAAGCAGCCGCTGGAGCAGGCCGAGCAGGCGGGCGTGACGATCCGGGGCGATCGCAACCGGGCGCGCCGGTTCGTGGAACTGTTCGCCCTGCCGCCGAAGACCGGCTGATGGGCCATTCGCGGTTGCAGCGCAAAAGCCGCTTGTCTAGGCACGTCGGCACATGACCCAGATGATCAGTCCCGCGCAGGAATCCGGCACCGCGCTGCCGGCACCGGACACCACCGTCAGCGTGCGGGAGGCGTTCGGCATCGACACCGACATGGCCGTGCCGGCCTTTTCCCGTGCGGATGAGCGCGTGCCCGACACCGACGCCACCTATGTGTTCGATCCGGACACCACGCTGGCGATCCTGGCGGGCTTCGCCTTCAATCGCCGCGTGATGGTGCAGGGCTATCACGGCACGGGCAAGTCGACCCATATCGAACAGGTCGCCGCCCGACTGAACTGGCCCTGCATCCGCATCAACCTGGACGCGCATATCAGCCGCATCGACCTGATCGGCCGCGACGCCATCGTGCTGCGCGACGGGCTGCAGGTCACCGAGTTCCGCGAAGGGCTGCTGCCCTGGGCGCTGCAGCACCCGGTGGCGCTGGTGTTCGACGAATATGATGCCGGGCGGCCGGACGTGATGTTCGTGATCCAGCGCGTGCTGGAGACGGAAGGCAAGCTGACCCTGCTGGACCAGAACCGCGTGATCCGGCCCCATGCCGGCTTTCGCCTGTTCGCCACCGCCAACACGGTCGGGCTGGGCGACACCAGCGGCCTGTATCACGGCACCCAGGCGATCAATCAGGGGCAGATGGACCGCTGGAACATCGTGGTCGGCCTGAACTACCTTTCCGCCGAAACGGAGCGGGCGATCGTCGGCGCCAAGACGAAGCTGGGCGAGAAGCTGGTGGCGGACATGATCCGCGTGGCGGACATGAGCCGGCAGGGCTTCATGAACGGCGACATCTCCACCGTGATGAGCCCGCGCACCGTGATCACCTGGGCGCAGAATACGGAGATCTTCAACGATCCCGGCTTCGCCTTCCGCCTCAGCTTCCTGAACAAGTGTGACGAGGCGGAGAAGATGCTGGTGGCCGAGTACTACCAGCGCGTCTTCGGCAAGGACCTGCCCGAAAGCGTAATAGGCAAGGCCTGAGCGGGGCTACTGGCAGGCCGCCGCAGGTCATTTGCGGCGGCTCGCCTGCATCAGCGCGTAGCCGGCAAGGGCGCAGCTTGCCGCCGCGAGGACAAATCCCGCAATGGCGGACCACAGCGCCGCCTCCATGCCGCCGAGATACGCGCCGCCCATGAAGCCGAGCAGCGGCAGGATCAGCAGCAGCAGGCATCCGAGCGCAACCATGGCCGTCCTATCGGCATTGGCTGCGCCGGTGGCAAGTGGACTGCATCGCGCTGCAAAAACACTCGCCCTGACTGTATTGATGCGGTAATACAGCAGTCATGGCATTGTGGCATCGGCTGACGGGCAGGGCAGAGCGGCGGGAGGAACCGCCTGCCTGGCGCGACCGTGAGGATTCCCCGTGGTCGCCGCTTTACGGCCTGGATGACGACGAGGAGCAGGACGACTGGCGTGTTCCGCCGCGGCCGTTCGCGCCGGTGGCCGACCCCGCCCTGCCATCCTCTCAACCGCTGCCGCAGACCGGCCGCACGCGTGGCTGGTGGGTGCGGCACGGGCTGGCCGCGCTGCTGGCGGTGCTGATC
The DNA here is from genome assembly GCF_003660445.1 of Croceibacterium ferulae. Classification (GTDB taxonomy): domain Bacteria; phylum Pseudomonadota; class Alphaproteobacteria; order Sphingomonadales; family Sphingomonadaceae; genus Croceibacterium; species Croceibacterium ferulae. Next base: position 274,473 of record NZ_QZVQ01000004.1, read on the forward strand.
CTGCTGATCGGCTGGCTGGCCGTTACCGCGCCATTGTCCAAGAGCCTGCGACCGATCGTGCCGCCGCAGATCACCCTGCTGGCGACGGACGGGACGCCGATCGCGCGCAATGGCGGCAATGTGGATGCGCCGGTCGCCGTGGCCGACCTGCCGCCGCATGTGGTGGAGGCGTTTCTCGCCATCGAGGATCGCCGGTTCTACCAGCATTGGGGCGTCGATCCGCTGGGCGTTGCGCGTGCGGCCTGGGGCAACCTGACCAGCGGGCGCACGCAAGGCGGCAGCACGATCACGCAGCAATTGGCCAAGTTCACCTTCCTGACCCCGGAACAGAGCCTGACCCGCAAGGGTCGGGAGGCGCTGATCGCCTTCTGGCTGGAAGCGTGGTTGAGCAAGGACGAGATCCTCGAACGCTATCTTTCGAACGCCTATTTCGGCGACAATGCTTACGGCCTGCGTGCGGCCTCTATGCATTATTTCTACCGTCAGCCCGAACGGCTGACGCCGGCACAGGCGGCGATGCTGGCCGGGCTGCTGCAGGCGCCGTCGCGTTATGCGCCGACAAAGAATTACGGCCTGGCGCGGGAGCGGATGGAGACGGTGATCGGCGCGATGGTCGATGCCGGATACCTGACAGCGGCGGAGGCGGACCGCATGCGCGCGCCGAAGCTGGATGTGCGCAACGCCAGCACGCTGCCCACCGGCACCTATTTCGCCGACTGGGCCCTGCCGCAGGCGCGGCGGGTGGTGTCGACCGGTTATGCCCGGCAGACCCTGGTGACGACTCTGGACAGCCGGTTGCAGAACGCTGCCCGCCGGGCGGTGGAGCGCGCCTCCCTGGGTGGCGCTCAGGTGGGGCTGGTGGCGATGCGCACCTCGGGCGAGGTGGTGGCCATGATCGGCGGGCGCGACTACGCCGACAGCCCGTTCAACCGGGCGACACAGGCCCGGCGCCAGCCCGGCTCCACCTTCAAGCTGTTCGTCTATCTGGCCGCGCTGGAGGATGGGTGGGAGCCGGAGGATCCGATCAGCAACCAGCCGATCACGCAAGGCAGCTATCGCCCGGAAAATTCAGGTGGCAGCTATTCCGACTTCATCACCCTGGAGGATGCGTTTGCCCGGTCCAGCAACGTCGCGGCAGTGCGGCTGCTGGGGGAGGTCGGATCCGATCGGGTGATCGAGGTGGCGCGTGACCTGGGCATCACTTCGCCCATGCCGGAAGGCGATCCTTCGCTGGCGTTGGGCACGTCCACCGTGACCTTGCTGCAGCTGACATCAGCCTATGCCGGCGTGGCGGCCAACCGCTTTCCGGTGCAGCCGCGCGCTCTGCCGCTGGCGGAGAGGGGCTGGCTGGCGCGGCTGTGGGAATGGCTGTTCGATGGCACGGACAGCTTCGGCACCGATGAACATGCCGCGATGGAACAGATGTTGCGGGCGGCGGTCAATCGCGGCACCGGCCGGGCCGCGGTGCTGCAATCCGCCAATTTCGGGAAGACCGGCACCACGCAGGACAATCGCGACGCGCTGTTCGTCGGCTATTCGGGCGATCTGGTGGTCGGCGTCTGGGTCGGCAATGACGACAACAGCCCGCTGGCCGGCGGCATCAGCGGCGGCGGCGTGCCGGCGCGCATCTGGCGCGACTTCATGCAGCAGGCCCTGGGCGAACGCAGCGGTCCGGTGCGGCGGCGCGATGCTCCTGCGCCCAATCCCAGCGGCCCGGTGCAGCCGCTCGACCTGCCGGATATCGGCGATGTGCAGCTGGGCGGGGAGGGTGGCCCTGTGCTGCGGCTGGAAGATGGCGGCGCGGTGATCTCCAGCGACGCGGCCGGAATGCCGCTGGACCTGCGGCTGGACGGAAACGGCGTCAGCGTCAGTCCCGGCGAGCCGGCGGAACCGGCGCCGGCGCAGTAGCGGTCAGGCTTCGTCCGGGTAGGTCGCGGCCACGAAGAACAGTCCCTGCGCTGGCGCATTCAGCCCCAGCCGGGTGCGGTCGCGCGCGGCCAGCGATTCCGCGACCTGGGATTCTGACCATTGGCCCCAGCCGACCAGCGCCAGCGTGCCGACCATGGAACGGACCTGGTGATGCAGGAAGCTGCGCGCCGCGGCCTCCACCAGCACCCAGTCGCCTTCCCGCCGCACGTCCAGCCGGTCGAGCGACTTCAGCGGGCTGGCCGCCTGGCAATGGGCGGAGCGGAAGGTGGTGAAATCATGGTGGCCGACCAGCGCCTGCGCCGCCCGGTGCATCGCCTCCGCATCCAGCCGACGCGGGATGTGCCAGGCGCGGCCGCGGTCCAGCGTGGGCGGTGCGCGGCGGTTGCTGATGCGGTAGAGATAGGACCGCCCGATGCAGGAAAAGCGCGCATGCCAGTCGTCGGGCTTCGCCTCGCAGGCGATCACCGCCACCGGTTGCGGGCGCAGCACGGCGTTCAGCGCCTCCATCAGGCGCCCGGGCGCGATCTCCTTGGCGATCTCGACATGGCTGCGCATGGCCAGGGCATGCACACCGCTGTCCGTGCGGCCGGCGCTGTGCAGCACGGCCGCTTCGCCCGTGACCTGCTGCACCGCCTCCTCCACCGCCTGCTGCACGCTGGGGCCATGCGCCTGCCGCTGCAGGCCCATGAACGGGCCGCCATCGAATTCCAGCGTCAGGGCGAAGCGCGTCACCTGAGCACCGTCCCCTGCGGCACGGCACGCCCGCGCAGGAAATCCGCCAGCGGCATGGCCGGCCGGCCGGCGCGCTGCACGACGGCAGGACGCAGGGAGGCTTCACCGCAGGCGATAGTCAGCTGATCGTCCACCACCGTGCCGGGCGCGGCATTGCTGCCGACGACATGCGCGCCCAGCACCTTGATCCGCTCTTCATCCAGCTCGAACCATGCGCCGGGCGCGGGCGCAAAGGCGCGCACCTCCCGCTCCAGCAGTTCGGCGGGCTTGCTCCAGTCGAGCCGCGTCTCCGCCTTGTCGATCTTGGCGGCGTAGTTCGCCCCCAGTTCGTCCTGATCCTCGGGCCGCCAGTGCTGGTGATCGGCCAGCACCTCCACCAGCAGGTGCGCGCCGACCTCCGCCAGTTCGGCGAACAGCTGGCCGCTGGTCTTGTCCTCCACCGGCACGCGGGCGGTTGCCAGCATCGGTCCGGTGTCGAGCCCTTCGGCCATGCGCATGATGGTGATGCCGGTCACCGGGTCGCCTGCCAGGATGGCGCGCTGGATCGGTGCCGCCCCGCGCCAGCGTGGCAGCAGGCTGCCATGCACGTTGATGCAGCCCAGCGCCGGCGCATCCAGGATCGGCCGCGGCAGGATCAGGCCATAGGCGACCACCACCGCGACCTCCGGCTGCAGCGCCGCGAACTCCGCCTGCGCCTCCGGGTTGCGCAGGCTCTTCGGCGAATACACCGGAATGCCCAGCGCCTCCGCGCGCAGCTGCACCGGGGAAGGGCGCGGCGCCTTGCCGCGGCCCGCGGGGCGGGGCGGCTGGGTATAGGCGGCGACCACCTCGTGCCCGGCCTCCACCAGCGCGTCCAGCGTCGGCAGTGCGAAATCGGGCGTGCCCATGAAGATCGTGCGCATCGTCAGCCTTGCGGTTGCCGGCCCTTTGCGTTTGCCGGTGCGGCGCCCTATCTGCCGGGTGATGGCATCGCAAGAGATCGAGGCGCTGGCGGGCGCATTGGCGCGGCTGCCGGGCCTGGGGCCCCGCTCTGCCCGGCGCGCCGTGCTGTGGCTGGTGAAGCGGCGCGAAACGGCGCTGGTGCAACTGGCCGAGGCGCTGGAGGTGATGCGCCGCAGCCTGGTGGAATGCGCCACCTGCGGCAATGTCGATACGGTCACGCCATGCGCGATCTGCTCCGACCCGCGCCGCGACCCGCGCCAGCTATGCGTGGTGGAGGAGGTGTCCGACCTGTGGGCGCTGGATCGCGCGCATCTGTTCACCGGACGATACCACGTGCTGGGCGGTCGCCTGTCGGCGCTGGACGGCGTGCGGCCGGAAGATCTGAGCATCGGTTCCCTGCTGGAACGGGTGTCCGCCGGTGAGGTGGAGGAGGTCGTGCTGGCCATGAACGCCACGTTGGAAGGGCAGACCACCGCGCATTATCTGGCGGAGCGGCTGGAGGGCCTGCCGGTGCGCATCACGCAGCTGGCGCACGGCCTGCCGGTCGGGGGCGAACTCGACTATCTGGACGAGGGCACGCTGGCGCAGGCGCTGCGCGCGCGGCGGCCTGTGCTCTAGCGACGCGGCGCCAGATTGATTCGCGGGCGCGACCAGACTATCTGGACCGCATGGCTATTCGTGAAATCGTGGAAGTGCCGGACGCCCGGCTGAAGCTCGTATCCAAGCCGGTGGAGGCGTTCGACGACGACCTGCGCACGCTCGTGACGGACATGTTCGAGACGATGTATGACGCGCACGGCATCGGCCTGGCCGCCATCCAGGTGGGCGAGCCGGTCCGCGTGCTGGTGATCGACTTGCAGGAGCCTGACCCGGATGCAGAAGGCGAGGATTGCGGCGATCATGGCTGCGGCCACGATCATCGGCCCACGAAGAAGAACCCGCTGACCTTCATCAATCCGGAGATCGTCGAGGTCAGCGAGGAAACGAGCACCTACCAGGAAGGGTGCCTGTCCATCCCCGAGATCTATGGCGACGTCGAGCGGCCCGCCCGCTGCCGCGTCCGCTGGCATGATCTGGACGGTGCCGAACACGAGCAGGAGCTGGACGGGCTGCTGGCGACCTGCCTGCAGCACGAGATGGATCACCTGAACGGCATCCTGTTCCTCGATCATCTCAGCCGGCTGAAGCGCAACATGGCGCTGAAGAAGCTCGACAAGCTGCGCAAGGCCGCCTGACCCGGCGCGGGCCGATCGCCGGCAGGTCCGGCCGCCCTGCGCCAGATCATCGGAACAAGTACCGGCAGCGCCTATTTACTTCCGGTGCTGAGCGAAACCTTCATGCTGAACGTCGCCACGATCGTGGCGCAAGGGTTCGAACTGGCGGGCATTGCCGCCATCATCCTGGGTGCGGTGCTGGCGACGGCGCAGTTCGGGCTCAGCCTGCTGCGCGGCCAGGTGCAGCGCGGGGCCGAGGGGCGCGACGGTGTGCTGCCGGCCTTCCGGCGAACCCTCGGCAGGTCGGTGCTGACCGGGCTGGAGCTGCTGGTCGCGGCCGACATCATCCGCACCGTGGCGGTCGAGCCCACGCTCCAAAGCGTGCTGGTGCTCGGTCTGATCGTGATCATCCGCACCTTCCTGTCCTTCAGCCTGGAGGTGGAGATCGACGGCAAGTGGCCGTGGCAGCAACGCAAGGGCAGTGATCCCGATTGATCCGTTGCACTTGGACGCTGCAACATACACGGGCTGGCAATGAGTCCCGACCGCACCGTCTTTACCGCCGCACTGGCGATCGTGGGGTCGATCTGCTCCCTCAATCTTGGTGCCGCCATCGCCAAGAACATGTTCGCCGCTGTCGGCTTCGAAGGCGCCGCGGCGCTGCGCACCGGAATCGCCGCGCTGCTGCTGCTGCCGCTTGCCCGGCCGTGGAGCGTGCGGTTGAGCAGGGCGCAATGGGGCTGGGTGCTGCTGTACGGCCTGACAATGGGCGTCATGAACCTGTTGATCTACTGGTCGTTCATGTTCATCCCGGTCGGCATCGCCGTGGCGATCGAGATCGTCGGCCCGCTGGCGCTGGTGCTGGCCGGCTCGCGCACGCTGGGCGACTGGTCGTGGGCGTTGCTGGCGCTGGCCGGCCTGGCCTTGCTGGTGCCGTGGACGGACCATGCCGCCGCGCTGGACGGGCGCGGGGTGGCGCTGGCGCTGGCGGCGGCGGCGTGCTGGGCCGCCTACATCCTGTTCGGCAAGCAGGTCAGCCGCATCGGCGGGCGACAGGTGGTGGCCCTGGGTCTCGGCATTGCCTGCCTCGTCACGGTGCCGCTGGGGATCGGCCATGCCGGCACGGCGCTGCTCAGCCCCGGCGTGCTGGCGACGGGCGCATTGGTTGCGGTGCTGTCGAGCTGCCTGCCATACATGCTGGAGATGTTCGCGCTGGGCCGGCTGAGCCCGCGGCTGTTCGGCCTGATCATCAGCGCCGCGCCGGCGGCTGGCGCCCTGGCGGGCTATGCCGTGCTGGGCGAGCGGCTCACGCTGCAGCAGGGTGTCGCCGTGGCGCTGATGATCGCTGCCAGCGCGGGCGCGGCACTGACCGGTCGCCCGGCCGTGTCGCGCCCGCGGGAGGATTTCGGCTGAGCGGATCAGTTGCCAGCGTGCAGTTCGGCGATCTCGGCATCCAGCTCGCTCAGCACCTCGGCCCGTTCCTGAGCGGACAGTTGCATGTTGCTGGCGATGGCGGCACGCGCCCCGCTGAGCGCGCGGGCGACGGAGCGCATGATGTTGGCCTCCAGATTTGCCTCGGCGTGGGCGGAGGCTGCTGCGGCGGCAGCAGAGCCGGTGCCATCGCACGTCGCCGTGCCCGTGGCGGGCATGCTGGCCTGCGTAGCGCAGGCTTCCGCCATGGCGATTGCCGTCGCCGCTTCGGTCTGGCGCATCAGGGTTGCGTGCATCGCCCCTCCGGGGGCGAACTGCTGTTCGACTTCGGCGGCCAGGGCCGTGGCCTTTCGCTCGATGTCGGCCGTATCCGCTTCCGTGGCTGCGCTGTGCACGGCCATCTCGCGGCCGAAAGCCTCCATCCGCGCGCCGAACGCGGCCCAGGCGTCTGCCTCCTCCACCGGTGCAGCGCCATCACCTGTGACAAGGATTTCGTCATGCGCGATGTCGGGATCGATCGACTGCACGGGCAGCGGCACTCGTGGCTGCGATATCGCCGCCGCGACCGGTGCCGACGGATTGGGCACGATGGTCGCATCCTGCACCGCCGCGTAGGAAATAGATGCGGTCAGCGGCAGCGCCAGTGCGCCTGCCCCCACCAGCAACCGGCCCACGACACGCTGACGACGGGATGCCTCTGCACGGGTCAGGCTGCGTAACCGCTGCACGATGGCAGCCTCGCCCAGCTTCGGGCCGACCATGGGGCAGGCCAGGGAAGACGGTATGCCGTTGGGCGATGCGGTGCGCTGGCCCGTGGCGATACCGACGATCAGCGCGGCGTAGCAGGCCCGCTCCGCCCGTCCGCGCCCGGCCATCACCCGCGCATCGCACGCCGCCTCCTGGTCCTGGCGCATTGCCAGCCAGCCGAACCAGGCCAGCGGGTTGCACCAGTGCAGCGCCAGCACCAGCTGCGCGGCCATGTTGGCGAGCAGGTCCTGCGCCCGATGGTGGCTCAGTTCATGCGCGATGGCGAAGTCACGCGCCTGCCGGTCGGGCTGCGCCATGAACCCCACCGGCAGTGCCACCACCTTGTCGAGCACCCCGAAGGCGACCGGGCCGTGGATCACCGGCGTTTCCACCAGCCGCACCCGCCCGACTTCGCCCACCGGTTGCGCCTGCGCCAGCAGGGTTCGCCGCATCCGGCGATAGGTGATGATGCGCAAGGCGATGAAGCCTGCGGCACCCGCGGCCCACACGCCCAGCAGGATCCACAGCAGGTGCGACGATCCGGCCGTGGTGGCTCCGCTCGGCACGACCGCCTGAACGGGAAGGGGGCTGGGCAAGGGCGCCGCCACCGGGACGGCCAGCGCGGGAGCAAAGGCTCCGGGCAACGGAGCCACCGCGGGCGCCAGTGCGCCGGGCAAAGTCAGCGGCGGTAACAGCAGCCTGGCGAGCGGCAGAGCCCATAGGGCATAGGCGATCTCCGGCCCGAACCGGCGAGCCACCGGGCGCCGCACCAGCAGCACGAGTCCGATCAACAGGCCGGTCCAGATCATGGTGTCGGCCAGCCAGTCCAACATGGCAGAAATCATCGGCGCAGCTCCTGCAGCAGGCGTTCAATCTCGTTCAGTTCCTGATCGTCCAGCGCCTCTTCACGCGCTAGATGCGCGAACAGGGAAGCGGCGCTGCCGCCGAACAGGCGATCCACCAGGCGCCGGGATTCGCCCCCGACCCAGGATTGCCGTTCGAGCAGCGGGGAATACAGGAAGCGCCGCCCGTCCGGCTCCGTCGACACGGCCCCCTTGGTGACCAGCCGGGCCAGCAAGGTCTTGACCGTGGCCATGGTCCAGTCGCGCTGCGCACAGACATGGTCGCAGACCTCCGCGGCGGTCAGCGGATGGCGCGCCCACAGCGCCTCCATCACCGCATGTTCCGCTTCGCTGATACGATCTGGGTCGGGACGGGCTTCGGTCACGCTGCCTCCTGTGTGTGACTACAACCGTAGTCGATTCGACTACGTCTGTAAACACGAGATCGGTCCGCAGCTATCGAAGGCAGCTCTGGCCTAGAACAGCCCCTCAATCAGGCCGTTCTCGTCGAGATGGATGCTCTCGGCGCTGGGGACACGCGGCAGGCCCGGCATGGTCATGATCTCCCCGCAGATTGCGACCACGAAGCCGGCACCGGCGGACAGGCGCACTTCGCGCACCGCGATCTCGTGCCCCTGCGGCGCCCCCATGGCGGCAGGATCGGTGGAGAAGCTGTACTGCGTCTTGGCCATGCAGATGGGGAAGTGGCCATACCCCATCTCCTCCCATTGCTGCAGCTGCTTGCGCACCGGTACGGGGATGACGACGCTGGCGGCGCGGTAGATCTCGCCGGCGACCGTCTCGATCTTCTCGGCCAGCTTCATGCTGTCGGGATAAAGCGGCTTGAAGGCCGGGGCGCCCGCGTCAGCCTTGGCGGCGACGATCCGGGCCAGCTCTTCCGCCCCGGCGCCACCATCGGCCCAGTGGCGGCAGATGATGGCGTCGGCGCCGAACTGCCGCGCCATCTCCTGGATCACGCCGACTTCCTCGTCCGTGTCGGTGTGGAAGTGATTGATGGCGATGGTGGGTGTCAGGCCGAACTTCTGCAGGTTCTCGATGTGCTGGCGCAGGTTCACCGCGCCGGCCCGCACCGCCTCCGGGTTGGCCGCGCCCAGATCCTTCTTCGCCACGCCGCCATGCATCTTCAGTGCGCGCACGGTCGCCACCAGCACGACCGCATCCGGGGTGAGACCGCCCATGCGGCACTTGACGTCCATGAACTTCTCGGCACCCAGGTCAGCGCCGAAGCCGGCCTCCGTCACCACGTAATCCGCCATCACCAGCGCCGCCTTGGTGGCGATCAGGCTGTTGCAGCCATGGGCGATATTGGCGAAGGGGCCGCCGTGCAGCAGCGCCGGATTGTTCTCCAGCGTCTGCACCAGATTGGGCAGGATCGCGTCCTTCAGCAGCACGGTCATGGCGCTGTCGGCCTTGATGTCGCGGCAGAACACCGGCGTCTTGTCGCGCCTGTAGCCGACGATGATATCGCCCAGCCGCCGTTGCAGGTCGCTGAGGTCGGCGGCAAGGCACAGGATCGCCATGATCTCCGAAGCGACGGTGATGTCGAAGCCGGTCTCGCGCGGGAAGCCGTTGGACACGCCGCCCAACGGGCCAACGATCTGGCGCAAAGCCCGATCGTTCATGTCCAGCACCCGGCGCCAGGTCACGCGGCGCAGGTCGATCTCCAGCGCGTTGCCCCAGTAGATGTGGTTGTCCAGCATCGCGCTCAGCAGGTTGTGCGCGGAAGTGATCGCGTGGAAATCGCCCGTGAAATGCAGGTTGATCTCGTCCATCGGCATGACCTGGCTCTTGCCGCCGCCGGCCCCGCCGCCCTTCACGCCGAAGCACGGGCCCAGGCTGGGCTCGCGCAGGCACAGCATTGTCTTCTTGCCGATGCGGTGCAGCGCATCGGACAGGCCGACGGAGGTGGTCGTCTTGCCTTCGCCCGCCGGTGTCGGATTGATCGCGGTGACCAGGATCAGCTTGCCGGTCCCGCTCGCAGGCGGCAGCTGGCCAAGGTCGATCTTGGCCTTATGCCGACCGTAGGGGATCAGCGCCGCCTCCGGCACACCCGCCTGCGCCGCCACCTGCGCGATCGGTTTCAGCGTTGCCTGACGGGCGATCTCGATATCGGTGGGCATGGTGTTTCCTGGTCAAGCTGCGGCGCGCGTTAGACGCGGAATGGCCCGCTTCCGCAACCCTGAAGCTGTGGTGGTCGCACGCGATACCTGCACCGGGCACTGGCGGCGCTTGCCAGTGGTCTCCACCCCAGCTACGTTCACCATGTGTTCTGTTGCGGAAGGAGTATCGGGTGGACCTGCTTGCCGTTGTGCTGATCGTTCTGGCGCTGATCGCCGGGCTGGCCGTCGGCTGGTTTGCCGGAGGGCGGCCGGCGGCCGACTGGCGCGCGCGGCATGGCCAGCGGGAGGCGGAGGCACGCGCGCTGGAGGACAAGTTCCGGCAGGCGATCGTCGATCTGGAAGGCGCCAGCGTCCGTGCCGAGCGGGCGGACCACCTGTCCGGCCTGCTCGACAGCACGCGCGAGGAGCTGGTGGTGCTGAAGACCCAGGTGGCCGGCTTTGCCGAGCAGAAGCGCCTGCTGGAGGAATCGCGCGATCGGCTGATGAAGGAATTCGAGCATACGGGTTCCGCCGTCCTGTCCCGTGCGCAGGAGACGTTCCTGGAGCGCGCGACCGAGCGGTTCGGCCATGCGGAACGCTCCAGCGAGGCGAAGATCCGTGCGCTGCTGGAGCCGGTCGGGGAGCGGCTGCGCGGTTACGAGCAGCAGGTGGAAATGCTGGAGCGCAATCGCGTGGATGCGTTCGGCCAGCTGACCGGCATGATCGAGGCGATGCGGGTGGGGCAGGAAGCCGTGCGCAACGAAGCGATGCGGCTGGGCAATGCGCTGACCAACGCACCCAAGGCGCGCGGGCGCTGGGGCGAACAGCAGCTGAAGAACCTGCTGGAAAGCTGCGGTCTGGCGGAACATACCGACTTCCAGCTGGAACATTCCGTCACCGTGGAAGAAGGGCGTCTGCGGCCCGACGCGATCGTGCGGATACCGGGCGGCAAGATGCTGGTGATCGACGCCAAGGTTTCGCTCAACGCCTATCAGGAGGCGTTCCACGCCGACAATGAGGAGGCGCGCCGCACTGCCATGGCGGCGCATGTGCGCTCCATGAAGACGCATGTGCAGCAACTGGGCGCCAAGTCGTATCAGAGCCAGTTCAGCGATGCGCCCGACTATGTCGTGATGTTCGTGCCAGGGGAGCATTTCGTCGCCGCCGCGCTGGAGCATGATCCTGAGCTGTGGGACTACGCCTTTGAACGGCGCGTGCTGCTGGCGACCCCGACCAATCTGGTGGCGATCGCGCGAACCGTGGCGCAGGTCTGGCGACAGGACGCACTGGCGCAGGAGGCGCGCGCGATCGGCACGCTGGCGGGCGACCTGTACGACCGTATCGCCGTGGCGGGGGAGCATCTGAAGCGCGTCGGGTCCGGGCTGGAAAGCGCCGTGGGCAATTACAACAAGTTCGTCGGCAGCTTCGAACGCAACGTGCTGTCCTCCGCCCGCAAGCTGCGGGACAAGGGCATCGAGATCGGCAAGCGGGAGGTCGACGAGGTGCCGCTGGTGGAAAGCGCGCCACGCTACACCGCCGGCGATTGCGAGGCGCCGGCGGAACCGGTGCCCGCCCGGATAGTTGATCCTGCCTGACGGCGGGAGACGGGTGGAATGAGACTGGCGCTTGTCGCCCTTGCGCTGCTGGCAACAATTGCCGCCTGCCGACAGGACGAGGCGCCGGCGGAGGCGATCGAAGAAACGGCCGAGCAGCTGATCGAGCCTTCAGCCAAGCCGACACCGCTGGCCAGCGGCCGCTTCGCTCCGCACGATGATTGCAGCACAATCAATGGTGCGGCGGCCTTCCGCGCCCGCTTCGCCGACGCCGTGCGGAGGCGTGACGCAGGTGCATTGTCGGCACTGGCAGCCGCGGACATCAAGCTGGACTTCGGAGGAGGGACCGGCGTTGCAGAGTTGCAGCAGCGTCTTGCAGATCCCAGGCAAGACCTATGGGCTGAGCTGGAAGCGATCCTGCCGTTGGGCTGTGCTGCCAACGAGCAGGGCGGGGTGACCATTCCGTGGATCGCCGATCAGGATCTCGGCCGTCGCGATCCCTTTTCTTCCATGCTCGTGCTGGGCGAAAGCGTTCCTGTCCTGACGGCGCCCGCACCCGATGCGCAGCGTGTTGGCGAAGTGTCCTGGGATCTGGTCCAGATCAGGGCGCCGGAGCCCGGCGCCACCTTCCAGCAGATCGTCTTGCCGAACGATCGGACCGGCTTCATCGCCAGCGACAAGCTCCGCAGCCCGATGGATTACCGGCTGACCGCCTCCAGCCGCAATGGCAAGTGGAGCATCACCAGCCTGGTCAGCGGGGACTGATCCCGGGCTCCGGGTCCAGCTGCGCCAGCACCTCGTAGGCCAGCACCGCGGCGGCCACCGCCGCGTTGAGGCTGTCCGCCGAACCGCGCATCGGCATGGTGACGTGCAGGTCGCAGGCGCTTTCATACTCCGCCGGCAGGCCGCGCGATTCATTGCCGACCAGGATGAAGCACGGGGCCTGGTAAGGCGCACCGCGATAGGGCTGCGAACCGGGAGCGAGCGAAGCTGCCACCAGCTGCCCGTCACCCTGCCGCAGCCAGCCGATGAACTCGTCCCAGCTCGCCTGCGCCAGCTTCTGCGTGAAGACGGCCCCCATGCTGGCGCGCACCGCTTCCACGCCGAACGGGTCGGCGCAGTCGTCCAGCAGGATCAGTCCGCCCGCACCCACGGCATCGCCGGTGCGCAGCATGGTGCCCAGATTGCCGGGATCGCGCAGGGCCTGCGCCACCAGCCAGATCGGGGCGGCGGCGCGGTCCAGTTGCGCCAGGCCGGTGTCCCACTGGGCGAACACGCCGGCGACCGCCTGTGCATTGTCCTTGCCCGTGATCTTGCTCAGGATGTCGGCACTGGTCTCGATCACCTCGCCCCCGGCCGCGAGCACATCCGCCTCCAGCGCCTGCAGCAAGGGATGCTCGATGCGACCTTCGGCCATGACCAGCAGCTCGGGCAAACGGCCATGCGCACGAGCATCGGTCAGCAGCCGCAGTCCTTCTGCCAGGAAGCGATGCTGCAGCCGGCGCTGCTTCTTGTCGCGCAGGGAGCGCAACAGCTTGACGGTGGGATTGGAAAACCCGGTGATCTGGCGGCGCATGGCGCCAGCGTCTGGAGGGGGAAGGCGGGGAGGTCAATCCTCGCCGAAGCCGTCCTCGATCATGGCGACAAGCTGCGCCAGCCGCTCTTCCGCCGACTCGCCGCTGACCTGCAGCTGCACGCAGTCCCCGCGTGCCGCGCCGAGCATCATCAGCCCGAGGATGGAGCCACCGGCGGCGCTGCCGCCATCCTTGCTGACGCGGACCTCGCTACCTTCCATCTGCGCCACGGCCGACACGAACTTGGCACTGGCGCGCGCATGCAGCCCGCGCTTGTTGACGATGGTGACTTCTGCCTCGACCTGCTGCGACATCCTTGTCTCCCTTGCCGACCGGCGCCGCCAGGGCGCCTTGCCGTCAGGCGTCCTGCCCCAGGAACTCGGACGCGATCGTGATGTAATTGCGCCCGGCATCCCGCGCTGCCGATGCGGCAGCCGACAATGTCATATCCTTGCGCGCGCCGGCGAGTCGAATCAACATCGGCAGGTTGATGCCCGCGATCACCTCCGTCTTGCCACGCTGCAGCAGGGAGATGGCGAGATTGGAGGGTGTGCCACCGAACAGGTCCGTCAGCAGCACCACGCCGCTGCCGCTATCCACCACCTTGATCGCGTTGGCGATGTCCTTGCGGCGCTGTTCCATGTCGTCGCTCGGGCCGATGCACACGGTGGCGACGTCGACCTGCGGGCCGACCACATGTTCCATCGCGTGGACAAATTCCTCCGCCAGGCGGCCATGGGTGACCAGGATGATCCCGATCATGTTGCAGTGCGATCCCTTGTAAGGTCCGGTTTCCGCAATCGCGGTCTGCCGGCCAAGCTGTTGTTTTGCAACATAGTGCTGTGCATCATGCCCTGTCCGGCCCTTCCAGCAGCGCAGCCCCGCGCCCCGCCAGGTTGCGGTGCAGCACAGTGGGCGAAAAGCCCGCATCACGCAAGCCTTCGGCAATTCGTTCCGCCGTATAGACTGATCTGTGTTTCCCTCCGGTACAACCGATGGCGATGCTCACATGGCTCTTGCCACGCCTGGCATAGCGCGGAAGCAGATCGACAAGCAGATCCGTGATGCGGGCCAAGTTTGGCGCGAAACCCGGATCACGCGCTATATGTTCGCCGACCGCCGCATCCAGCCCGGTCTGCTCGCGCAGGTCCGGCTCCCAGTGGGGATTGTCCAGAAAGCGCATGTCGAACACCAGATCGGCCACCGGCGGCATGCCGCGGGCGAAGCCGAAGGAGGTGAGCGTCACCGCCATGGTGCGCGGTGCGGTGGCACTGAACAGTTCACGGATGCGGAACTGCAGGTCGTTGGAATTCAGGCCGGTCGTGTCGATCAGCATGTCGGCCCAGTCGCGCAAGGGGGCGAGGATTTCCCGCTCCGCAGCAATCGCCGCGGTGACCGGCCGATCCTGCGCCAGATGGTGGCGGCGGCGTGTCTCGTTGTAGCGGCGGACCAGTTCGGGCGACTGGCAATCCAGGAACAGGGTTGTCAGCTGGCTGTCCGGGCGCTGGCCGAGCGCGGTGGCGCGGGCGATCACCTCTCCGGGCACGAAGCCGCGAGTGCGGCTGTCAAAACCGACGGCCAGCGATTCGCCTGCGCCATCACCTTCGAGCAGGCGATCCAGCAGGCGGATCGGCAGGTTGTCGATCGCCTCCCAGCCCAGATCCTCCAGCTCGCGCAAGGCGGTGGTCTTGCCGGCGCCCAGCATCCCGGTCAGCAGCAGCAGGCGGCGTGGCGGTTCAGGCGAGTCGGTTGCCATCGTCCACGGCCCTTGCGCCTCCCGCCGCCGCTTGTGAAGCGGGGAGGCCATATTGTCGCAGCGCCCATTCCGCGCGCAGCGCCAGCACGGGTGTATCCGGCCACAGGCGGATCTGCGGCAGTCCGGCTCCCCTCCGCGCGACCTGCTCCGCCTGTTCGATATAGCGGGAGGCGCCGGGGTCGAGACGCAGGACCAGCGCAATGCAGGCGGGTGCGACGGGCAGGGTGACCAGGCCGACATTGCGCACTTCCAGCAGGCCGGCGGTGGCGGCGGGCGGATGTGCCCACAACCGGCCGTCGTCTGCCAGCGTCAGGCGGACCCCGTCATCCCCCACCAGGCTGGCGCCCCGGTCGATCAGCGCCAGCGCCAGGCTGGACTTGCCGCTGCCCGGCGGACCTTCGATCAGCAGGCCGCGCCCGCCGATCGCCACGCAGCTGGCCTGCCACAGCCCGCCGCCGGTCATGCCGCGGGCAGGTCCAGTACCAGGCAGGCGCCGCCCGCCTGTTCCGGCCAGGCCGGATCCGCCACCCGCAGCGATCCGTCATGCGCCTCCGCAATGGTGCGCGCGATCGCCAGGCCTAGGCCACTGTGATCGCCGAAGTCCTCTCCCTCCGGTCTGTCCGAGTGGAACCGGGCGAAGACCTTCTCCCGCCGTTCGGGGGCGATACCCGGCCCTTCGTCGCAGACCGTGGCGATCACCCGGTCATCATGTCCGGCGATCGTCACCCAGATGCGGCCGCCCGGGGGTGAGAAGGAGACCGCATTGTCCAGCAGATTGTCGATCACCCGCTCCAGCCGCAGCGGCACGCCCAGCACGATCGCGGGCCGGCCCTCCCGCTCCACCTGCACCTGGCAGTCGCGATTGAGCTGACGGTCCTGCCGGGCGCGGACCAGATGTTCGATGAGGGCGGCCAGGTCGATCGCCTCGAAGGTGGCGCGGCTGAGCTCCGCGTCAATCCGGCTCGCCTCCGCGATTTCCGTCACCAGCCGGTCGATCCGGCGCACGTCATGCGCGGCGATGTCGATCAGCTGCGTGCGCAGGTCGGGATCGTTCACCCGCTCCAGGCTGTCCACCGCGCTGCGAAGGGAGGCGAGCGGATTCTTGATCTCGTGCGCGACATCGGCGGCAAAGGTTTCCACCGCATCGATGCGCAGGCGCAACGCGGCGGTCATGTCGGATACTGCGCGGGCCAGAACGCCGAGTTCGTCCCCGCGCGCGCCCATGCGCGGCACCTCCACATCGCGTTCGCGGCCCAGCCGCACGCGCACCGCCGCACGGCTGAGCCGCCGCAGCGGGTCGATGATGGTGCGGGCAAGGTAAAGCGAAAGAAAGAAGGAGATGACCAGCACGACCGCGATGATCAGCAGCAGCTGGCTGCGGGCGGAACGGACCGCCAGCGTGATGTCGCGGGCATTGCGCGTCGTCAGCAATGTCGCCCCGCGCAGGCCGACGGGCGCAGCTGCGGTGATCACGGGCGTGCGGTCGGGCGCATGGCGCAGCTCGATCTGGGTCAGGCCCTGCTGCCGCGCGCGGGCGACCTCCGGCCAGGCATCGGCCACCGGCTGCACCGGTTCGACATAGGCAGGGGCAGCGCGAGCGCCGGTGAGGAAGTCGACGCCGGCATCCATCCAGCGGGCCACATCTTCCGCCCAGGGATCGGCCGCCGGATCGTTGAAGAAGAAGGATGGCGGAGCCAGCGCGAAGCTGTCCGCCGTCAGCGTGCCGTCGCGATCGTAGATCCGCAGGCGCATGTTCTGCTCCTTGCCGATCTGGATCAGCAGGGCCTTCTGCCGTTCCGGAGTGGCGCCGGCCAGCGCCTCGGCCGTGATCTGCGCCTCGATCCTGGCCAGCTTGTAGCGTTCGTCCAGCAATTGCCGGCGATAGGAATCGAGCAGGAACAGGCTGCCGCCCAATGCCACCAGCGGAATCAGGTTGACGGCAAGGATCCGCGTGGTGAGCGAGATGGTGCCAAAAAGGCGGCGCCCCGGCGGCGGCTGGATGGCGGCGGCCGGCGGCTGCTCCTCCCCCTCGGCGTCACGCATCGGTGAAGCTGTAACCGGCACCATACAGCGTTTCGATGGCGGTGAAGTCCGGGTCCGTGACGCGGAACTTGCGACGCAGGCGCTTGATATGACTATCCACTGTGCGATCGTCCACGAAGACGTCGTCGGGATAGGCGGCGTCCATCAGCTGGTTGCGGCTCTTGATCACGCCCGGTCGCTGCGCCAGCGCCTCCAGGATCAGGAACTCGGTGACTGTCAGAGAGACCGGCCGCCCGGCCCAGGTCACGCGGTGGCGCGACGTGTCCATCTGCAGCCGTCCGCGTTCCAGCATGGCGGCGGCGGGCTGGTCGTCGGTGGTGGCGGTCTGGTCCCCGGAAATGGTGGCTTCGGTCAGCGGAGCGGCCCGCCGCAGGATGGCGCGGATCCGGGCCAGCAGCAGCCGCTGGCTGAACGGCTTGGCGATATAATCGTCCGCCCCCATGGCGAGGCCGGCTTCCTCGTCCTGCTCGTCATCCTTGCTGGTCAGGAAGATGACCGGCAGGTCGGACGTTTCGCGCAGGCGCCGCAGCAGCTCCATTCCATCCATCCGGGGCATCTTGATGTCGAACACGGCCAGGTCGGGCGGATTGTCGGTCAGCGCCTTCAGCGCGGCCTCCCCGTCGGAGTAGAGCCGGGTGGCGTAGCCTTCGGCCTGCAGGGCGATGGACAGGGTCGTCAGGATGTTGCGATCATCATCCACCAGGGCAATGGAACGCCGGGCTTCGGCGGCGGCTGGCGGCAAGGTCATGGCTGGGCGCAGAACTCTTTTGTGGGGCGGTGGCGAACCAGACGGAGCCTAAGGGCGACATAGGCAAACGGCAATGGCCAAGGGGGTGTCCTGACATAAGGCAAAAGCCACCCGGATGACCACCGGTGTCATCAAAAATCCGCAGTTTTGCGCGATTTATCGGACAAGGATCAACTTTGCTGATCGTGCATTCCCGCGTGACTTTCCGTGCCTGATCGTGGATGCTTCGCGGCGTGTGACGGGGATCCCCGGCCACCTTTGGCGCGGTCTCACGACGCTGGGGGACGGGGTGCACACAACCATGTCTGGGGCCGGAGCGCCGCAGGATGCACGCAAGCCCAATAGGGAGAATTCAGCAGTGACAGCTACCTTGTCGTTCCCGCTTTCGGAGCAGGGGATCGCCACCGACGCCACCATCCACGCCAATCTGGGCACCGCCGCGCTGGTCGAACAGGCCGTTGCCCGCGGCGAAGGCCGGCTGGCCGCAGATGGCCCGCTGGTGGTAGAAACGGGGCGACATACGGGCCGCTCCGCCAAGGACAAGTTCCTGGTCCGCGATGCGGAGACCGAAGGCACCGTGTGGTGGGGCAAGGTCAACAAGTCCATGAGCGAGGCGCATTTCGCCGCACTGAAGGTCGATTTCCTGGCCGCTCTGGCCGAAAAGGACGAGCTGTTCGTCGCCGACCTGTTCGGCGGATCGCAGCCGGAATATCGCGTGAACGTGCGCGTCATCAACGAATTGGCGTGGCACAATCTGTTCATCCGCACCCTGCTCGTCCGGCCCAAGCCGGTTGAGCTGGAGGGTTTTGCGCCCGATTACACGATCATCGACCTGCCCAGCTTCCGCGCCGATCCCGAACGGCACGGCTGCCGTACGGAGACGGTGGTGGCCGTCAGCGTGACGGAGAAGCTGATCCTGATCGGCGGCACGGCCTATGCGGGCGAGATGAAGAAGAGCGTCTTCGGCATCCTGAACTACCTGCTGCCGGCCAGGGGCGTGATGCCGATGCACTGTTCGGCCAATGTGGGGCCGGACGGGCGCACGGCGGTGTTCTTCGGCCTGTCGGGCACCGGCAAGACGACCCTGTCCGCCGATGCCAGCCGCACGCTGATCGGCGATGACGAGCATGGCTGGTCCGATACCGCCGTCTTCAACTTCGAAGGCGGGTGCTATGCCAAGATGATCCGCCTGTCGGAAGAGGCCGAGCCCGAGATCTTCGCCACAACGCGCCGCTTCGGCACGGTGCTGGAAAACGTGGTGATGGATCCGGACACGCGGCAGCTGGACTTCGACGACAACAGCCTGGCGGAGAACAGCCGGGGCGCATATCCGATCGAGTTCATCCCCAACAGCTCGGCGGAGAACCTCGGCCCGGTGCCGTCCAACGTGGTGATGCTGACGGCGGATGCGTTCGGCGTGCTGCCGCCGATCGCACGGCTGACGCCGGACCAGGCGATGTACCATTTCCTCTCGGGCTACACCGCCAAGGTGGCAGGGACCGAGATCGGCGTGACCGAGCCGGAGGCGACCTTCTCCACCTGCTTCGGTGCGCCCTTCATGCCGCGCCATCCCAGCGTCTATGGCAATTTGCTGAAGGAGCGGATCGCCAAGGGCGGTGTGCAGTGCTGGCTGCTCAACACCGGCTGGACCGGCGGCAAGTACGGCGTGGGCAAGCGGATGCCGATCAAGGCAACCCGCGCGCTGCTGAACGCCGCGCTGGACGGATCGCTGAACGATGCCGAGTTCCGCAAGGACCCCAATTTCGGCTTCGACGTGCCCGTCAGCGTGCCGGCGCTGGCTGCCGCCGGGATCGACCAGACCATCCTGGACCCGCGCGCCACCTGGCCGGACAAGGATGAATATGACGCTGCGGCGGGCAAGCTGGTGCAGCTGTTCGTCGACAACTTCGCCGATTTCGAAGCGCATGTGGACGAAAGCGTGCGGCAGGCGGCGCCGCAGCCGGCGTGAACCGGACAGGGCGGGGCCGCATCGTCGGCCCCGCCTGTTTTTTCAGTCCACCTCCGGCGTGTCCACTGCACCGGTAATGGCCGTAGCCAGGTCTTCGGCAGCCATCTCCCGCATGGCGGTCAGCAGCGGTTCCATGCCGATGACGCCGCCCTCTTCCCGATCCGCCAGATAGGCCAGCAGGCGTCCCGCCGCGATGGATCGTCCGCCGGCATGGGGTGCGAAGGCGACCGGCTGCAGCGTCAGCCGCGCCTGTTCCAGCCGTCCTTCGCTGGCCTGCTGCAGCGCGGTCATCATCCTGAGGTCCTGATCGAAGGGGGCCAGTTCCAGGGCACGCTCCAGCGCCTGGATCGCCAGCTTGTCCGGCTCCGCCCCACGTTCGAGGTAGCTGCGATAATAGTAGATCAGCGGCAGGGGATGGTCGTTCTCCCGCGCATTCAGCGCGCGGAACGGCGCCATGGCTGTCTGATAGGCCGCAGCCTGATCGTCGCCGCCCCCTGCCGACCGGAACAGCGCGTAACCCTTTTGCACATAGGCGTTCACCTGCGACGGATCGAGCGCCAACGCCGCATCCGCCGCAGCGATCGCCGCCTCATCGTTTCCGGCATCATATTCCGCCTCGGCCAGTGCGGCCTGCACGGCCCCGTCCTGCGGATGGGCGGCGGCCACCTTCCGCATGTCGGGCAGCAATTCCAGCGCCTGTTCGCGGTTGACGCCGCGCTTGGACACCATGCGCAGCGGCATGACCGCCGCTTCGCCTGCACTCAGCGGGCGGATGGTTATGGGCGATCTGGAAAGGTTCTTCAGCTCCAGCTGGTTCATGCGCCGGCCGTTGAGATAGTCGTCCAGCTCGTCCTCCAGCACCGCCAGGTCGCCGAAAGCCTCCTGCCCGGCCTGCAGGCTGGGTGTGCCCGTGGTGACCATGCGCCAGTAATTGCTCAGCTGGCCTTTGCGCTCCTCGCTGAAGATCAGGTAATGGTAGAGGAGCCAGGAACGGCCGTAATAGGCATCGTAGGACCGGCCGCGTTCCTCGCGATAGCGCACATCATCCAGCAGCTGGTCCACCGGCACGTTGACGGCATGGAACAGCTCGCCCGCACGATGGCTGGCCGGGCCGCCGATCTGTATGCTGCCATCGCGCTTGAACTTGGCCGAGGCGTAGAACTCCGCCGCCCCTTCGGACAGCCAGCGCGGCATCGCGTGATTGCCGGTCGAGATCAGCAGATGGTGGGCATATTCGTGCAACAGCACGATCTGCGAGAAGTCGGTCGCGCTGCCCCGCGTGGTGATGCGCGGCACGAAGGCGATCGAACCGTTGGCCCGCGGGATGTAGAAACCGGCCACGAAGCGGTCGCCATCGCCGCTGATCCGTCGCACTTGGCGCGTATCGCCCACGACATAGACGGTGAGCCGGCTGGAAGGGCTGGGCGTCACCGCGGCGCGTCCGGAGATCGTCTCCACCGCGCTGTGATACAGTTCCAGCTCTTCGGAGAACTCCTGCAGGGTGGCTTCCCGCGTGTCGGCATAGATGACGAAATGGTCGCTCGCCGCCTCCAGCCAGCGCGCCTGTGCCGCACCCGGCCAGCATGCCAGCACCACCATCAGTCCCAGAAAACGCATCCGACTCCCCCAAGCCGCCTGTCAGAGCGGTGAAGCTACGACAGGTGCGGCCTGGGGGGCAAGGTATTGAAAAGACCGATCAGTCGGTCAGCGTAGCGGGCACCTTGCCGCCGTTCTTGGCCAGTTCGCGCATCACGCGCTTGTGCAACGCGATGTTTTCCGCCGCTTCACCGGAATAGTTCGTGTCGCCCAGTTCGCCCGCCAGTTCCTTGCGGTTGGCAAAGCTGGAATCGATGTCGAGCAGCTTGAGCAGGTCGACGATCGAGCTGCGCCAGTTCAGCCCATCCGCGCCGTCCATGGCGGACAGGCGTGCTTCCACATCGACTTCGCTGAGCGCCGGGGCAGCGGCGGGCGCTGCAGGGTGGGGGGCGGCGGGAGCCGGCGCCGCCTGAGCTGCCGGGCGTGGCGGTGCTGCGGCCGGGCGGGCAGGCGCGGCGGCCGGCTTTTCAGGCTTCTTGCCCAGGATTGCGTCAGTGATCTTCTGAAAAATGCCCAAGGCCTGTCTCCTGCTGCCGCGCAGTCCGCGCGGCTTCGGGCTGGCAATGGGCGGCGCGGGCCACGGGTTCCGCCGGGGGCGACAAAGCGCTACAGCCTGGCGATGGATTTCGTGCTGTCCCTCACCATGCTGGCCGCGATCGCGCTGGTCATCGGCGCCGCCTGGCTGTGGCGCCGGGGCGGCGCGTCGCGGCAGGCGTGGCTGATGCTGGTGCTGGCGGGGGTGATGCTGGCGAATATCGCCATCTGGTCGCTACCCCCGCCCTGACCGATCATCCGCCAGCCGTCACCGGATGGTGCAGGCCGGATCCAGCCGGAAGTCGAGATAGCGGTCCACGGACGCCATCAGCTCTTCCTGCTCGTTCTCGAAGAAGTGGTTGGCCCGCGGGATTTCCTCGTGATGGATGGTGATGTGCTTCTGCGTGCGCAGCTTGTCGACCAGCTTCTGCACCGAATTGGGCTGCACCACCGTGTCCGCCGTTCCCTGGATGAAGATGCCGCTGGCGGGGCACGGGGCCAGGAAGGAGAAGTCGTACATGTTGGCCGGCGGCGCGATGGAGATGAAGCCGCGGATCTCCGGCCGGCGCATCAGCAGCTGCATGCCGATCAGCGCGCCGAAGCTGACGCCTGCGACCCAGGTGGTCTGCGCTTCGGGATGAACCTGCTGCACCCAGTCCAGCGCACTGGCGGCATCGCTCAGCTCGCCGATACCGTTGTCGAAGCTGCCCTGGCTGCGGCCCACGCCCCGGAAGTTGAAGCGCAGGGTGGCGAAGCCGCGATCGGTGAAGGTCTTGTACAGGCGCTGCACGATCCGGTCGTTCATGGTGCCGCCACCCTGCGAATGGGGGTGCAGGATCATGGCCACCGGCGCCCGCGGACGGGTGGCGGGGGAGAAACGGCCTTCGAGGCGGCCTTCGGGACCGGGAAAGATAACGGATGGCATCGTTGGCAGGACTCTCGTGCTTGGTTTGGCGTGCTTGGTCTGGCGTGCTGTATTGCAGGCGCGGCTGGCGTGCGGAAAGTGCGCCGCTATATAGGATTGCGAGCCCAAATCGCAATTGTCACGAATGACCCGCATCTATCTTGATCACGCGGCGACCACGCCGCTCCGTCCGCAGGCGCTTGCCGCGCTGCAGGAAGGCTGCCGCCTGTGGGCCAATCCGTCCAGCCCGCATGCGGAAGGCCGCGCCGCGCGCCGGGCGCTGGAAGATGCGCGCGAGCGGATCAAGGAAACGCTCGGTTGGACGGGGGAGCTGGTCTTCACCAGCGGGGCCAGCGAGGCCGCGGCCCTGGCGCTGAACCACGCGCAGGCCGGCAGCCGGCTGGTCAGCGCGGTGGAGCATGAGAGCATCCTGCGCGCCGCCGCCGGCGCGACGGTCCTGCCGGTCGGGCCTGATGGCGCACTCGACCTCGAGGCGTTGACCCGCGAACTCGCCGCTGCAGACGAGCCGCTGGTGGCGGTGCAGTCGCTCAATTCGGAAACGGGCAACTGGCAGGACATGTGCGAGATTGCCGAAATCGTGCATGCGGCGGGCGGCCTGCTGCTGGTCGACGCATCGCAGAGTGCGGGCAAGTATCGCCTGACCGGCGAACCGGACATGGCGATCCTGTCGGCGCACAAGTTCGGCGGCCCGATCGGCATCGGCGCATTGCTGGTCAGGGACTGGGCCATGCTGCGCGCAAGTGGCGGGCAGGAACGCGGCTATCGCTCCGGCACGGAGAACCTGCCGGGTGCCCTGGCCATGGCCGCCGCGCTGGCGGCGGGTGGCGAGCCATACATGGAGTGGGAGGCCGGCGAGATCCTGTTGCCGTTCGCGGCGGAGGTCCGGGCGCTTGGCGGCACCTGGCTGTCCGACCGGCTGGACGCACCCACGGCCTACATCCATGCGCTGGCCATGCCGAGCCTGTCCGCCACGGCGCAGCTGATGCGGTTCGACCTCGCCGGCATCGCGGTCAGCCAGGGGAGTGCCTGTTCCTCCGGCTCCCTGCGCACCAGCCACGTGCTCGCCGCCATCGGCCTGCCGGACGATCTGGCCGCGCGCACGATCCGCATCAGCCTGGGCTGGAACACCACCCGGGCGGACCTGCAGCGCTTCTGCGATGCCTGGCTCGACATGGCCCGGCAGGCGGCAAGCCGGGCGGCATGATCTATCTCGACCATCAGGCGACCACGCCGCTGGCACCCGAGGCGCGCGCGGCGATGGAGCGCTGGCTGGGCGGGGCGGACAGCACCAGCTTCGGCAACCCGCATTCGCCGCACCGGCTGGGCCGGCAGGCGGAGGCTGCGGTGGAACTGGCGCGGGAGCGGGTGGTGGCGCTTTTCCCGGCCGGCGGGCGGGTGATCTTCACCGGCAGCGCGACGGAGGCGCTGAACCTGGCGCTGCGCGGCTGCGAGCCGGGCCGGTCCGGCGCGGGGGTGGCGATCAGCGGAATCGAACATGCGGCGGTGGAGGAAACCGCGCGCGCCCTGCCCGGATCGCTGACCGTACTGCCGGTGGACGCCGACGGGCTGGTGGATGCCGAGGCGGACTGGCCGCACGATGTGGGCCTGGTCAGCGTGATGCAGGTCAATAACGAGATCGGGACGATCCAGCCGGCCGCGCGCCTGTACGAACGTGCGCAGGCCGCCGGTGCCCTGTTCGTGTGCGACGCGGTGCAGGCGGCGGGCAGGCTGCCGATCGCGGCGGCCGACATGATCGCGATCAGCGCGCACAAGTTCTATGGGCCGAAGGGCATCGGCGCGCTGTGGGTGCGCGATGGCGTGGAACTGCAGCCGCTGATCACCGGCGGCGGGCAGGAGGGTGGCCTCCGCTCCGGCACGCTGAGCCCGGCCTTGTGCGCCGGCATGGGCGCAGCCGCCGAACTGGCGCTGGCCCGCATGGAGGAGGACGCCCTGCACATGGACCGCCTGTTCGCCCGCGCACTTGAACTGTTCGCCGGCTGGCAGCTGAATGGCAGCGGCGAGCATCGCATCAGGAGCAATCTCAATCTCCGCCGCACGGGGCTGGACGTGGCACGCCTGATGTCGGAGGTGCGGACAGTGGCCTTCTCCGCCGGCAGCGCCTGCGCCAGCGACAGCGGCAAGCCCAGCCGCGTGCTCGCCGCCATCGGCCTGTCTGCGGCAGAGGCGAAGGGATCGATCCGTCTGGGGCTGGGTCGCTACACCACCGAAGCGGAACTGGAGGACGCCGCCGCGCTGCTCAACCCCGCCGCCGCGGCGCAGGGTTGATGCAGGTCCATTTTCTCGACCGCACCGGCCAGCGCATCACGGCCGAGGCGCAGCCTGGCGACCGGCTGCTGGACATAGCCCAGGCCGCCGGCCTGCCGCTGGAAGGCACCTGCGAAGGGCAGATGGCCTGTTCCACCTGCCACCTGATCATCGCGCCGCAATGGTTCGACTGCCTGCCGCCCGCCAGCGCCGAGGAGGAAGACCTGCTCGACCTCGCGCCCGCCGCCTGCAGCACGAGCCGGCTTTCGTGCCAGATCGTGCTGCAGGAGGGGTTGGACGGCCTGCTGGCCAAAGTGCCCTAGATCAGGCTTCCGCCTTCTCCAGCAGACCCTGCAGCGCCTTCACGAATGCCGGGATGTCATCCGGCTTGCGGCTGGTGACGAACTGCCCGTCCACCACCGCTTCCTCGTCCACCACGTTCGCGCCGGCATTCTTCAGGTCGGTGCGGATGGAGGGCCAGCTGGTCACCCGCTTGCCGCGCACCACGTCCGCTTCCACCAGCAGCCAGGGCCCGTGGCAGATCGCCGCCACCGGCTTGCCGGCATCCACGAAGTCACGCACCAGTTGCACCGCCTGCTGGTCCATGCGCAGCTTGTCCGGGTTGATCTGTCCGCCGGGCAGCAGCAGCGCGTCGAAATCGTCCGCATTCGCCTCGTCCAGCGTCAGGTCGACGTCGACATCGTCGCCCCAGTCGTCCTGGTCCCAACCCTGGATGGAGCCTTCTTCCGGGCTGGCCACCAGCACCTCGTATCCGGCGTCCTGCAGCAGCTCCATCGGCTCTTCCAGCTCGGACTGTTCGAAACCGTCCGTGGCCATGATCAATATACGCTGTGCCATCGTGCTTCTCCTTGAAAGGCGTTCGGCCTGCAATGAGTGGGGGAAGCCGACCGTTCCCCCCGCCCGCACCCTTTGTCCCCGGGCGTGCCGGTGATAGGGCAGGGCGCATGGCCACCATCGATGCTGAAAAAGACCCGTTCGATGCGATCATCGACACGCCGTTCGATAGCGCGCTGTCCGAACGCTACCTCGTCTATGCCCTGTCCACCATCACCGCCCGGTCGCTGCCGGACCTGCGCGACGGGCTGAAGCCGGTCCACCGCCGCCTGCTGTGGACCATGCGCCAGCTCAAGCTGAACCCGACGGACGCCCCCAAGAAATCGGCGCGCGTGGTGGGTGACGTGATCGGCAAGTACCACCCGCATGGCGACGTGGCGGTCTATGACGCCATGGTCCGCCTGGCGCAGGATTTCACCCTGCGATACCCGCTGGTGGAAGGGCAGGGGAATTTCGGCAATATCGACGGCGATAGCGCCGCCGCCTACCGCTACACCGAATGCCGCCTGACCCGCACGGCCTTGTCGCTGATGCAGGGGCTGGACGAGGGGGCGGCCGACTTCGTGCCGACCTACAACAACGAGGAGGAGGAGCCGGTGCTCTTCCCCGGCCTGTTCCCCAACCTGCTGGCCAATGGTGCCAGCGGGATCGCGGTGGGCATGGCCACCAGCATCCCCAGCCACAACGTGGCGGAGATCCTGGATGCCACGCTGGAACTGATCGACAATCCCCATGCCACGCATCAGCGGCTGATGGAGCTGTTTCACGGCCCGGATTTTGCCACCGGCGGCCTGATCGTGGACGGGCCGGAGGCGATCAGCGCAGCCTACGAGACCGGGCGCGGCGCCTTCCGCATGCGCGCCCGCTTCCATGCGCCGGAGGCGGGCGCCGGCCCGGATCGGGAGGCCGGGATCGAGCGCGTGGGCAGCGGGCAATGGCAGCTGGTCGTGTCCGAAATCCCGTACCAGGTGCAGAAGGGCAAGCTAATCGAGCAGATCGCGGCCCTGATCGCCGACAGGAAGCTGCCGATCCTGGAGGATGTGCGCGACGAAAGCGACGAACAGGTCCGCATCGTGTTCGTGCCGCGCAGCCGCAATGTCGACCCCGAGCAGCTGAAGGAAGCGCTGTACCGGCTCAGCGACCTGGAGGTGCGCTTCTCGCTCAACCTCAACGTGCTGGATGCCACCCGCACGCCGATGGTGATGGGCCTGCACGAACTGCTGTCCAACTGGGTGGCGCACCAGATCGACATCCTGCAGCGGCGCACGCGCCATCGGCTGGACAAGATCGCCGACCGGCTGGAGCTGGTCGCCGGCTACATCATCGCCTTCCTCAACCTGGATCGCGTGATCGAGATCATCCGTACCGAGGACAATCCCAAGGCGATGATGATCGCGGAGTTCGAGCTGACCGACCGGCAGGCCGAGGCGATCCTGAACATGCGGCTGCGATCCCTGCGCAAGCTGGAGGAGCTGGAACTGCGCAAGGAGCATGATGCGCTGGAGAAGGAGCGCGGCGAGCTGACCGCATTGCTGGAAAGTCCGGCCAAGCAGCGCACCCGGCTGAAGCGCGACCTGCGCGCCCTGCGCAAGGAGTATGGCGAGGATACGGTGCTGGGTCGCCGGCGCACCACCATCGCCGCGGCCGCGCCGACCGTCACCTTCAGCATGGACGCGATGATCGAGAAGGAGCCGGTGACGGTGATCCTGTCGCAGCGTGGCTGGATCCGCGCGGCGAAGGGTCATGTGCCGCTGGATGGCGACTGGAAGTGGAAGGAAGGCGACGGTCCCGCCTTCGCCGTCCACGCACAGACCACGGACAAGCTGCTGATCGCCGGCGATGACGGGCGGTTCTTCACGCTGGGTGCCGACAAGCTGCCAGGCGCGCGCGGTTTCGGGGAGCCGATCCGCACCATGCTGGACATGGATGCATCGGTGCAGGCGATGGCGCTGATCGTGCACCGTCCGGGCTTGCGCCTGCTGCTGGCATCCAGCCACGGACGCGGCTTCGTGGCGGATACGGGCGAGCTGCTGGCGGAAACGCGCAAGGGCCGGCAGGTGGTGAACCTGAAGGGCGACGGGAAGCTGGCGGTGCTGCGGGAGATCGCGGCACGCGACGACCATGTCGCGGTGATCGGCGACAACCGCAAGCTGGTGGTGTTCCACCTGGACGAACTCCCGCAGATGGCGCGCGGGCAGGGCGTGGCGCTGCAGCGTTATCGCGATGGCGGCATGGCGGACGCCACCACCTTCCGGCTGGAAGAAGGCCTCAGCTGGGCAATGGGCGGGGAAACCGGCCGCACCCGGACGGAGCGGGAGATCCAGCAATGGAAGGTCGCGCGCGGCGGTGCCGGCCGATTGCCGCCCAACGGTTTTCCGCGGGATAATCGCTTCTGATCGGACGTTGGGGCAGCACAACAGGAGCGCTGCCCATGTTCATGGACTTTCGCGATCAGCCCGTGCCGCCCCCATGGCAGCCAGAGCCCCGACCCGTGCGGCTGACCCGCCAGCAGGAAAAGCGGCTGGGCATGGTCCTGCTGGTGAACATCGTGCTGCTGTTCGGCGCCGCGCCGCTGGCCGGATCGTCAGTGGTCGCCGCACTGCTCTGGATGGCGGGCGGCTGATCGCCGCATATGAAAAGGGCCGGGTGCACCCCTGGTGACCCGGCCCCTCTCTTCGGTGCGACCCGAGAATGGATCAGGTGGCGGCTTCGGTCGAAGCGGCCGCACCACCCGCCTGCGCGGACACGGCCGCATTCAGATCGGCCGAGGTGGCGAGGAAGGTCAGGTTCTCGCCCGTGACCGTCATCTGGTCCTTCGGCAGCTGGATCGGGCCGGCGGTGGTGTGCTCCACCACGACCATGCCATCCGGCTTCACTTCGGTGATCGTGCCGACGGCCACGTTGTCGACCGTGAACAGTTGCGCGCCGGCCACCAGCTTGGTGTCGAGCGCGGCGACGGCCTTCTGCTCCTCGGCACGGATGGCGGCTTCCAGGTCGGCCTTGTTCCAGCCGATCGTCGGGCCCGTGTCACTGGTGCCGAACACGCTGGCCGGCAGGGTGGCATTCAGGGTGCCGGTGTTGACGACCACATTGGTGCCTTCGACCTTGTCGACCGTACCAACCGGATTTCCATCCGGACCGTAAACGGTCGCGCCCACGGTCACGCCGCTATCGCCGGCGGGGGCGCCGGTGGCGGGGGTGGTGGCGGCAGGCGCGGTCGCCTGGGCCAGGGCGGCGGGGGCCAGTGCGGTGGTGCAGGCAAGGGCTGCAACGCTCGCGAGGGTCCTGATGTTCATATGATCAACTCCGTATATTCGTCTGACAGTCTTGGAGGCCGTGAGGCCGCGGTTCTGTTCACGGGATCAGGACGAGGAACCAGTCCGCTTGTCGCCGACGATGGTCGCCGCAAGGCTTCCACTTTCCCCGCCCGGATAACCCGTTGCCGCTATTCAACGCGAAAACGCCCGCCGGGGGGTACCTTAATCGGCCAGTCGTTACTCAGACGGGACGAAGTGGGTGCAGTGCAACATTTCAGCTGCGCCGATCTGCGGCGAGCACCTCGTCCAGCAGGGCCGCGGTTGCATCCGGCCCTGGAAACCGGCGGTCGATCCAGCGATCCTCCACCGTGCGCAGCAGCCGGGCGACGTCCGGCCCGGCAGTGATCCCGCGGGCGATGATCGCGCCGCCTTTCAGCGGGAAGGCCGGCACATCCCATCCGGCCAGGGGTGACGGGTCACCGCCGGTCAGGGCCAGCCGGTCCAGCGCTTCCGCCCGGCCCAGCCGATAGGCAAGCGCGCGTGGATCATCCCGGTCGCTCGCCTGCCGACCCGCTGCCAGCGCCAGCCGCTTGCGCTGTGCCGTGGACAGGCGCAGCCGCGCGGCGGCCTGCTCGGCCGGTCGGGGATCGGCCGGCAGCAGGGCGGCCAGCCGGCGCAGCGGGTCCGGCACCATCGCATGCGCCTGTTCCCACCCGATCAGCTGGTGCAGCAGGGCAATGCCTTCGGCGCTGCGTTCGGGCAGGGCGATCGGCAGCACGCCGGCTGCGTCCATGCGCGCCAGGGTCGCCGCCGGGTCGGGCAGCGCCAGCAGATTCAGCAGCTCCATCGCCACGCGTTCGCGGCTGAGGCCTTTCAGGGTCGGCGCCAGCTCGGCACAAGCTGCTTCCGCCGCTTCATCCAGCTCCGCGCCGAAGCGCGCCTGGAAGCGGTAATATCGCAGGATGCGCAGGTGGTCCTCGCGGATGCGCTGGACCGGATCGCCGATGAAGCGCACCCGCCGCTGCGCCAGATCGGCAAGCCCGTCGAACCAGTCGCTGATCTCCAGCGTGCGCGGATCGGCATAAAGCGCGTTGATGGTGAAATCGCGGCGGGCGGCATCGTCGCGCCATTCGCTGGCGAAGGCGATGGTGGCATGGCGGCCATCCGTGGCGACATCGCGCCGCAGGGTGGTGATCTCCACCGGACCATCGGGCAGCACGGCGGTGACAGTGCCATGCGCGATGCCGGTGGGCACGGCGCGGATGCCCGCCGTGGCCAGCCGGGCCAGCACATCATCGGGCAGCAGGGGCGTGGCGGCGTCCACATCCTTTACCGGCTGCTCCAGCAGTGTGTCCCGCACCGCGCCACCGACCCAGCGCAGGTTGTCCGGCCCCAGCGCATCGACCAGCATGGCGAGGTCAGACCGGGCGGTCCAGGGGGCGGCGGGCAGGCGGGTCAAGATGGGGATCCTTCGAACAGGCTTTGCCAGCGCAGGCGGCGCGACAGGTTGGTCAGGATCGCGGCGGTGATGCCCCAGATGCGGTGATCCTGCCACATGATCTCGGTATAGTGGCGGCGCTGCCCCAGCCATTCGCCGGTGCGCTGCCGATGGTTGGCGGGGTCGAGCAGAAAGCGCAGCGGCGCCTCGAACCATGCGCTGACCTCCGCCGGATTGGGCGTGATCGGCAGGTCGGCCGGCACGGTGGCCAGCACCGGTGTCACGTCATAGCCGGTGGCGGTGACGAAGCGGTCGCTGGCGCCGATCAGCTGCACGCGCGCCGGATCGATGCCGAGCTCCTCGTGCGCCTCGCGCAGGGCGGCGGTCGTGGTGTCTTCCCCCGCATCGATCTTGCCACCCGGAAACGCGACCTGCCCCGCATGGGCGCGCATGGTGCCCGGCCGATGGATCAGCAGCACGCCCGGTTCGACCCGCTCCGTCACCGCGATCAGCACCGCGGCCGGGCGCAGGCGCGGCGGGGCGAGATCGGCATCGCTGGCAAGGTCGGGCAGGGCGATGCCGTGCCCTTCGTCGAACAGGGCGGTCAGACGGTCGAACAGGGTGGGGCGATCGAACAGGGTCAAGCCGGCTCCAGCGCGAAGCGCATTCCGCGGCTGGTGACGTGGAACGATCCGTCGGGCGCCTCCTCCGCCAGATCGGCCAGCTGCAGCCAGGTGGACCGGTCCAGCCGCGCTTCGCAGCCATGACGGACGGCAAGGTACAGCGCGGGTGCCCCGGCATCGCCGCCAACCCGCAGCGGGTGGTCCGGCCCGGCCTCGACCCGGTCGCCGGTGTTGAGGCGGAACGCCAGCGTGTCGCCCTCGCGCACCACATCGACCGCCACGAAAGGGGCATCCTCCACCGCGATCGCCTGCCGGCATTGCGGCGTCATCAGCCAGTGCTGCCCCGCCGCATCGCGCAACAGCAGGGTGGAGAAGGCACGGACCATCGCCGGTCGCTCGATCGGGGAACCCTGATAGAACCAGCGCCCAGCCGCATCGATGCGCATCTGGCTGTCGATCACCTCCGTCGGGTGCCAGCGATCCACCGGCGGCAGCGGGCGGGAGGCGTGTTGCAGGAGATCGTCGGGGCTGGTCACGCCACATCCCCTGCCATGCCGGCTCAACCGCGCCAAGGGCCCAGCATGCCGGTGGCGGGCAGCACGGCGGGGTTGCTGGCGCGCAGCAGCAGCCGGTGCGCCTCCCACGGGCCGGGGCAGCGCCAGCCGGCGGTGTAGTCGGCATGGAAGCCGAACGGGTTGTAATAGGCCGGGTCGCCGATCAGCATCTGCGGCAGCGGCGCGCGCGGATCGAGCGCGCTGGTCTGCGCCGCCATCAGCGCGCGGCCGAAGCCCTGGTCACGGCGATCGGGATGGACCGCCACCGGGCCGACCATGATCAGCGGATGGTCGCGGCCGGCATCATCGGTCAGCGCGACCGGGAAGGCCTGGATCGTGCCCGCCAGCGTGCCGTCCGGCGCCAGTGCCGCATAGCTGAGCGCCGGCAGGTAATCCGCGCCCTGCCGGATGGCATAGGCGGTGCGTTCGTGCCGGTTGTCTCCGAAGACGAGGTCGAGCAGCGCCTCGATCGCGAGCGGATCGTGATCGGCGAGGGGCATCAGGGTGGCGGCAGTGGTGTCCATGGCGGCCGGGCGGATAGTGGCAAGCGGGGCGGCGGGCAACGACTTTGCAGGCGCATCGGCACTTGACGACCGGCCCCTCGGCTTTCCACCCTCGCGCGTACACACGAAGGATCACGTTTCAACTGCCATGCAGCTCGTCATTGTCGAATCGCCGGCCAAGGCCAAAACCATCGAAGGCTACCTGGGCAAGGACTTCCGCGTCCTGGCCAGTTACGGCCATGTCCGCGACCTGCCGCCCAAGGATGGCAGCGTCCGCCCGGACGAGGATTTCGCCATGGATTGGGAGATCTATGACGACAAGCGCAACAAGGACCAGGTGAAGGCCATCGCCGATGCGGCGAAGAAGTCCGACCGCCTGATCCTGGCCACCGACCCTGATCGCGAGGGCGAGGCGATCAGCTGGCACGTGCTGGAACTGCTGAAGAAGCGGAAAGCGCTGCCGGCGGAGGTGGAGCGCGTGACCTTCAACGCCATCACCAAGGCTGCGGTGACCGACGCGATGAAGGCGCCCCGGCAGCTCGATACCGATCTGATCGACGCCTATCTGGCCCGCCGCGCGCTGGATTACCTGTTCGGCTTCACCCTCAGCCCCGTGCTGTGGCGCAAGCTGCCCGGGGCCAAGAGCGCGGGCCGCGTGCAGTCTGTGGCGCTGCGCCTGATCGTCGATCGGGAGCGGGAGATCGAGGCCTTCACCGCGCAGGAATACTGGTCCGTCTCCGCGCAGATGGAGCAGGACGGCATGCCGTTCACCGCCCGGCTGGTGCAGTTCGATGGCGACAGGCTGGAGCGGCTGAGCATCGGTGACGGTGCCACGGCAGAACGCGCGAAGGCGGCGGTCGAGGCCGGCCGCTTCACGGTGGAGGAGGTCGAGACCAAGCCGCTGAAGCGCAACCCGGCGGCCCCGTTCACCACCTCCACCCTGCAGCAGGAGGCCGCGCGCAAGCTGGGCTATTCGGCGCAGCACACGATGCGGCTGGCGCAGACGCTCTACGAGGCCGGCCACATCACCTACATGCGGACGGACGGCGTGCAGATGGACGGCAGCGCGATCAGCGCCTGCCGCAAGGCCATCACCGAACGGTATGACGGGCATTACCTGCCCGAAAAGCCGCGCCAGTATCAGACCAAGGCCAAGAACGCGCAGGAAGCGCACGAGGCGATCCGCCCGACCGATTTCAGCCGCGACCGCGCCGGCAGCGGTGACGAGGGCAAGCTGTACGACCTGATCTTCAAGCGGGCGATGGCCAGCCAGATGGCCGCCGCCAGCCTGGAACGCACGACCGTGACGCTGCGTGACCCCACCGGCCGCCATGCCCTGCGCGCCACCGGGCAGGTGGTGAAGTTCGCCGGCTTCCTGGCGGTGTACGAGGAAGGCTTCGACGCCAAGGATGAGGACGAGGCCGAAGGCCTGCTGCCGCTGATGCGCAAGGGCGACAGCCCGGTGAAGAAGGGCGTGGAAGCCGTGCAGCACTTCACTCAGCCGCCGCCGCGCTTTGCCGAGGCCAGCCTGGTCAAGCGGATGGAGGAGCTGGGGATCGGCCGCCCGTCCACCTATGCCAGCACTATCCAGACCCTGCGCGACCGGTCCTATGTCCGCATGGAGAAGAACCGCTTCTTCGCCGAGGAATCCGGCCGGCTGCTGACCGCGTTCCTGGAGCGCTTCTTCCCCCGCTATGTCGGCTACGACTTCACCGCCGAGATGGAGGAGGAGCTGGACGACGTGTCCGGCGGGCGCGCCGCGTGGAAGACGGTGCTGGAAGCGTTCTGGCGCGACTTCAAGCCCAAGAGCGACGAGGTCATGGAGCGCCAGCCCTCCGAGGTGACGGAGGCGCTGGACCAGTTCCTGTCCGACTACCTGTTCCCGCCGCAGGCCGATGGCGGCGACCCGCGCACCTGCCCCAAATGCGTTGCCGAAGGGCGCGACGGCGGGCGGCTGTCCATGCGCGGCGGCAAGTTCGGCGCGTTCATCGCCTGCGCCAACTACCCCGAATGCACCTTCCGCCGCCGCTTCGGCCAGCCGGGTGCCGACGGGGCGGAGGCGCAGGACGAGACGCTGGGCAACGATCCCGTCACCGGACTGCCGGTGGAGCGCAAGGCCGGCCGCTTCGGCCCCTATGTGCAGCTGGGGGAGGGCAAGGAGGCGAAGCGCGCCAGCATTCCCAAGGACCTGCCCGATTTCGACCTGGAATGGGCGCTGAAGCTGCTCGCCCTGCCGCGCACGGTGGGTCAGCATCCGGAGACCGGCAACGACATCCTGGCCAGCATCGGCAAGTATGGCCCCTACCTGGTGCATGACGGCAAATATGCCCGGCTGACCTCCACGGCGGAGGTGTTCGAGACCGGCATGAACGCCGCCGTCAGCCTGCTGGCGGAGGCCGCCAACCGCAAGGGCGGCACCCGCACCAAGGCGGAGCCGATCAAGACCTTCGGCGCGCATCCGGACAGCGCCGCGGAGATGAAGGTGCTGCCGGGCCGCTTCGGCCCCTATGTCACCGATGGCACCACCAACGCGACCATCCCCAAGGACATGAAGCCGGAAGACCTGACCGAGGAACAGGCCATCGCCCTGATCCGCGAACGGGCCGCCAAGGCTCCGGCGAAGAAGAAGGCCGCGCCCAAGAAGAAGGCTCCGGCCAAGAAGGCTCCTGCCAAGGCAGCAGCCGCGAAGAAGCCGGCTGCGAAGAAGGCGCCGGCGAAGAAGGCCGCTGCCAAGACGCCGGCAGCAGAAGGGGACAGCTGATGGGCAAGGAAGTCTTCGAACGTCACAAGCAGCCGTGGAAGGCGGAGGAAGCGGGCATGCTGCGCACCCTGGCCGCCAAGGGCAAGGGGCTGAAGGACATCGCCAAGTCGCTGAACCGCAGCGAGGAATCCACCAAGGAGTTCGCCAAGAAGAACGGGATCGAGATCCTCAAGAAAAGGTGATCGGCAGGGGCCGCTGTCCTACACGCCGCAGCCTGTGGCATGGGGGGCGCATGACCGGCCCCCGACCCCACCCCCGTACTTCCGCTGGCGCCCCGTCGATGCGCTCCTCGCCCGCCCCTGCTTCCACCCCGGTGGACAGTGTCAGGATTGTCAACTTCGTACCCGCGCATTTGTGTCGCGGACAGGTTGCAAGCGGTGCCGTGAACCGTGTCAGAGTTGTCAACTTCGCCCCGGCAGACGGGGGTGACACATCGGTTGGAAGCAACTCCCTGAACAGTGTCACCCCTGTCACCCCCGGCCCGGCGGCCCATGGTTGAACTCGGCGGCGCGCGGCATCACATCACCGGCATGTTGCAGACGCGAACGGCCGCCGAGGTGGCAGACCCCGGCGCCGGTCCCGCGTCCACGGAAGACGGCCTGCCCGCGCCCCGCCGCTGGTGGGCCATCGCCGCGGTCAGCTTCGGCACGGCGGTCATGGTGCTGGACACCAACATCGCCAATGTCGCGCTGCCGACCATCGCGCGCGACCTGGGCGTCACCAACTCCGTCGTGACCAATGTGGTCGCCATCTACCAGCTGGTGCTGGTGATGGTGCTGCTGCCCTTTGCCAGCCTGGGTGACCGGATCGGCCATCGCCGGCTGTACCAGGCCGGGCAGACGCTGTTCATGCTGGCGAGCGCGCTGTGCCTGTTCGCCAGCAGCCTGCCGGGGTTGCTGGCGCTGCGCACGGTGCAGGCGCTGGGTGCGGGCATGGCGCTCAGCGTCTCGGCCGCCATGGTGCGGCAGATCTACCCGGCGGCGAAGCTGGGCACCGGCATGGGCGTGAACTCCGTGGTGGTGGCCAGCTCGGCCGCACTGGCGCCCACGCTGGGCGGATACATCGTCGGGCACCTGCCATGGCAGTGGGTGTTCGTGGCGGCGGCCCCGCTGGCGATCGTGTCGCTGCTGCTGGGCCGCGCGCTGCCCGATCCGGTGCGGCGCGACGTGCCGGCGCAATGGGTCAGCGGTGTGTGGAGCGCGGCCACCATGCTGCTGCTGATCGGCGGCATCCAGCTCGCGAGCCATGGCGCGCCGCTACCCGGCGTGGTGGCCGCCGTGGCCGGCGTCGCCTCGCTCGTGCTGCTGGTCCGGCGCGAACGGAAGCGGAGCGAGCCGGTGCTGCCGGTGGATCTGCTGGCGACCCCGGTCATCGGCCTGTCCGCGCTGGCGGCGATCGCCTGCTTCGTGGCCAGCGGCGCGCTGATGCTGTCGTTGCCCTTCCGGCTGGAAGGTGTGTTCGGCTACCCGCCGCAGAAGGTCGGCCTGCTGCTGCTTCCGTTTCCGCTGACCATGCTGGTCGTGTCGCCGGTTGCGGGCTGGCTGTCCGACCGCGTGGCGGCGAGCAAGCTCGGCGTCACCGGCATGGTCATCGCCATCACCGGCCTGCTGCTGCTCGCCACCATGCCGATCAGCGCGGGCGAGACCGGCATCTCCTGGCGGTTGGCGCTGGCGGCGTTGGGCTTCGGCCTGTTCTTCGCCCCCAACAGCCGCCTCCTGATCGGCCGCGCCCCGCGGGAGCGCGCGGCGGCGGCGGGCGGGCTGCTGTCCACCTCGCGCCTGCTGGGGCAGACGCTGGCGGCAGTGACGGTTGGCATCCTGCTGGCGGGCGGTTTGGGCACCTGTGCCGCGCCGCTGCTGGTATCTTGCGCGCTGGCCGTGGTGGCGGCGGGGTGCAGCCTGGCACGGTTCAGGAGCGTGCGACGACCGGCAGACGAATAGCTAAGCGCTGCGGAATGACCGAGCACCACGCAGTTCCAAGGCTCAACCGGGATGGGTTTACCCTGGCGGTCCGAGAGGACAGATGCTTGGCCACC
Organism: Croceibacterium ferulae; assembly: GCF_003660445.1. Lineage (GTDB taxonomy): Bacteria > Pseudomonadota > Alphaproteobacteria > Sphingomonadales > Sphingomonadaceae > Croceibacterium > Croceibacterium ferulae. The sequence continues at coordinate 311,419 of NZ_QZVQ01000004.1, forward strand.
AGTAACGGCTTGCCGGAAGAGTGGCGCCTGATAATGTCTTGACTTGACAGAATAGGGGGAAGGGCTTGATTATCACGCTGATCGCTGCGGCCGTGTCTGCGATCGTCATTCCAGGGGCCAATGTACGTACGGCTACTATGATTAGGGCAGACTACCCGGCTGCATTGAAGCGAGCGGGCGAGCAAGGCATCGTTGTGCAGCGTATTCTGGTCAGCCCTGACGGACGGGCGCTTAGCTGTGTCCCGGTGCAGACGATTGGCAACCCGCTGCTCGGAGAGGCATCGTGCAAGTCATTCCTACGATGGCGCCTGGACAGGCCGAAGGGCGCAGATGGCGAGCCGATCCATGCCTTGATCCAGCCTGTTACCTACTTCGTCAGCGGATCTGGGCCGATGAGCAGCATCCGGCGATCCGCTGACATCCAACTGAGAGCACAAGGCGTGCGTGAAAGCAGCCAAGTGCTGCTGTATGTGCAGATCGGGTCGAACGGCCGGGTATTACACTGCGGCAATTCAAAGCGGGAAGACGACCCGCTGGTGGACGCCGCCTGTGTTGTGGCGGAAGATGCAACTTGGGAGGTTGTCCACGACCAGAATGGCGTCGCCGTTCCTTACGTGCGCCACCTGCACGTCCAGTTTGACCCAGACACTGATGAAGGAGAAGGGGTGGCTAACCCTTAACGCACCCAGTCCAGCCCGATCTCCTCGAAGATCTCGCGGCTGTCCTGCCAGCGTTCGTCCACCTTCACATGCAGGTACAGGTGCACCGGCGCGCCCAGCATCTCCGCCAGTTCCGTGCGGGCCGCCTCGCCGATGGCCTTGATGCGGGTGCCGTGCTTGCCCAGCACGATCGGCTTCTGGCTGTCGCGCGCGATCACGATCTGCTGGTGGATCTCCACGCTGCCATCCGGGCGCTGCAGATACTGCTCCGGCCGCACCGCGCAGTCATAGGGCAGTTCCTCGTGCAGCTGGCGGTACAGCTGCTCGCGCGTCACCTCGGTCGCCAGCAGGCGCTCGCTGGCGTCGCTGACCTGATCCTCGGGGTAGTGCCACGGGCTGGGCGGCATGGCCTTGGCCAGATGCGCCTTCAGTTCAGGAACTCCGTCGCCGGTCAGGGCGGAGATGAAGAACACCTCCTCGAACCCGATGCGCCCCGCCAGATCCTGCGCCAGCGTCAGCAACGGCTCCTTCTTGCTGATGTCGACCTTGTTCAGCGCCAGCAGCTTGCGCTCCTTGCGGTCCTTCAACTGTTCCAGCAGCGGCTCCAGCTCGTGCCGGCGCTGCTTCACCGGATCGACCACCAGCAGCACGGCATCGGCCGCCACGGTGCCTTCCCACGCGGCGGAGACCATGGCGCGGTCCAGCCGGCGCTTGGGCGCGAAGATGCCCGGCGTGTCGACCAGGATGATCTGGGTGCTGCCTTCCAGCGCGATGCCCAGCAGGCGGGCGCGGGTGGTCTGCGCCTTGGCGGAGGTGATCGCCACCTTCTGCCCGACCAGCTGGTTGACCAGGGTCGACTTGCCCGCATTGGGCGCGCCGATCACGGCGACGAGGCCGCAGGAAGTGTCGGCCTGCGGGGGAGTGATATTGCTGTCCATCGGTCCTGCTTAGCCGAACTGTTGCATGAAGGCACGTGCGGCCGCCGTCTCGGCGTCCTGCTTGCTGTTGGCGGTCGCTTCCACCTGCCCGACATTGTGCACGCTGACCCGCACGGTGAAGCGCTGCGCATGGTCCGGGCCGGAACGGTCGACGACCTCGTAGACCGGCGTCCGCCGGCGATTGCCCGCGGCCCATTCCTGCAGCGCGCTCTTGGGATGCTTGGCCCGGCCTTCCGTCCCCTGCGCGGCATCGGCCCACAGGCGGCGGACGAGTTCGCGGGTCGGCTCCCACCCGTTCTGCAGGAACTGCGCGCCCAGCAGCGCTTCCATCACGTCGCCCAGGATGTTGTCGCTGTCCGCCCCGCCATCGTCGCGGGCCTGCTTGCCCAGCAGCAGATGCGGCGGCGCGCCGATGGTGCGGGCGATGCGCGCGCACATCTGCCGGCTGACCAGCGCGTTCAGCCGCTGCGCCAGCTCGCCTTCGCTGCCACCTTGCGTGGCGTGCAGCCATTCGGCGATGCACAGCCCCAGCACGCGGTCGCCCAGGAACTCCAGCCGCTGGTAATCCCGCGCGGCGCCCATGCTGCCATGGGTCAGCGCCTCCGCCCACAGCGCCTCTTCAACGATGCCAAAGCCGGTCGCCTTCAGCCAGGCACGGGCGGCGGGGTCGAGTGCAGTCAGATCCCCCTCCCGATCCGGCTCCACCGGGCGGCGGTGAACCAGGTCCATGGCTTCAGCCATTCGGCGCTGCCATCGGTGGAGAAGAACACGAAGCTGGCGCGGCCGACCACGTTTTCCACCGGCACCAGCCCCACGCCCTGCCCGGGGATCGCGGGAAAGCGGCTGTCGAGCGAATTGTCGCGATTGTCGCCCATCATGAACAGGTGACCTTCGGGCACGATGGCGGTCTGCGTCGTGTCCGCCTGCCGCAGTCCGAAATCGAGCACTTCGTAGCTGACGCCATTGGGCAGCGTCTCGCGGAAGCGGGGATAGCGGCAGGTGGGCGTGCCGTCAGGGGCGGCTTCCTCGAACTGCGGTTCGGCACAGCGGCCACCTTCGCGCAGGGAGACGACCAGCGCGCCGGCGGGCACCTTGCGGACCGGATCGCCGTTCAGGTGCAGCACGCCGTTCACCATCTGCACCTGGTCGCCCGGCAGGCCGATCACACGCTTGATGTAGTCGACCCGGTCCACCGGGTGCTTGAACACCGCCACGTCGCCGCGATCGGGCATGCCGGCCGGCACCCGGCCTGACACCAGCGGCAGGTCGAACGGCATGGAGGCCTGCGAATAGCCGTAGGGCCATTTGGCCGCGAACAGGTAATCGCCTTCCAGCAGGCGTGGCATCATCGATTCGCTGGGGATCGAGAAGCTGGAAAAGATCAGCGTGCGGAAGATCAGCACGATCACGACCAGCTTCAGCAGGAAGACAATAAGGCTGTCCTCCTCCTTCTTCGGCTTGGCCGGGGGCGGGGCGGGGGTGTCGGCCGGGGTGGTTGCGGTGTCGCTCATCGCGACGGGTCTTGTTGGCAGGCGGGCACCGCGTCAAGCTACTGTCGCCGAATCATGGCACGTGTCCCGTGCCGACGTAATTCAATCTTCAGGAGAGTTCATGACCGATGCGCGCGCCACGGCCTGGCAGCAGCTGGCGGACCAGCCCCGCCTCCCTCTGGCGGAGCTGTTCGCCGCCGATCCTGCCCGGGTCAACTGGCTCGCCACACGGTTCGAATTGACGGAGGATGCCGATCGCCCCGCCGGCATGCTGCTGGACTGGTCCAAGACGCACCTGACCCGCGAACTGGTCGATGGGTTCCAGGCCCTGGCGGAAGCCAGCAACTTCACGGAAATGCGCCGTCGCCTGTTCGCTGGCGAGGTCGTCAACCCGACGGAGAACCGGGCCGCCGAACATTCCGCCCTGCGCGGCGTGGGCAAGGACAGCAGCGTGGAGGAGGCCGAGGCGCTGCGGAACCGCATGCGCCTGCTGGTGGAGGCCATCCATGACGGATCTCTGGGCGAGGTGCGCCACCTGATCCACATCGGCATCGGCGGCAGCGCGCTCGGCCCCGCACTGGCGGTGGACGCGCTGGCCCGTGACCTGGAACTGGTGGATGTGCATGTCGTCGCCAATATCGACGGCGTCGCGCTGGAAGATGCCTTCGCCGCCTGCGATCCCGAGACGACCATGATCGCGGTCGCCAGCAAGACCTTCACCACGATCGAGACCATGACCAACGCCGCCAGCGCGCTGAAGTGGCTGGCCGACAATGGCGTGGACGATCCCTATGGCCGGGTCGTGGCGCTGACCGCCTATCCCGAAAAGGCGGTCGAATGGGGCGTGGACGAGACCCGGGTGCTGCCCTTCGCCGAAAGCGTGGGCGGGCGCTATTCGCTGTGGTCGTCCATCGGCTTCCCCATCGCGGTCGCGATCGGGTGGGAGGAGTTCGAGGCCCTGCTGGCCGGCGCCGCCGCGGTGGATCGCCACTTCCGCGACACGGACGGCATCGCCAACCTGCCGCTGCGCGCCGCCTTCGCCGACCTGTATTACAGCCGGTTGCGCGGGTGCGAGACGCGGGCGGTGTTCGCCTATGACCAGCGGCTGGCGCTGTTCCCGTCCTACCTGCAGCAGCTGGAGATGGAATCGAACGGCAAGAGCGTGACGGCCGAGGGCCAGCCCGTCGAGGGCCACACCGCGCCGATCACCTGGGGCGGCGTCGGTACCGATGCGCAGCATGCGGTGTTCCAGCTGCTGCACCAGGGCACGCATCTGGTGCCGGTGGACTTCATCGCCAGCATCGCGCCCGGCGACATGCAGGACCTGGCGCATCACCGCATCCTGCTGATGAACTGCTTCGCGCAAGGCGCGGCACTGATGGAGGGCAAGCACAGCGACGATCCCGCGCGCAACTATCCGGGCGACCGGCCCAGCGCGACGATCCTGGTGGACGATCTCGATCCCGAGACGCTGGGCGCGCTGATCGCCTTCCACGAACACCGCACCTTCGCGAGCGCGGTGATGATGGGCATCAATCCGTTCGACCAGTTCGGCGTGGAGCTGGGCAAGGAGATCGCCAACAAGATCGACGCCGGCGGCACCACCTTCGATGCCAGCACCGAAGCGCTGCTAAAGGCGGCCGGGCTGGACTGAGGGCGCACGGACGACCCCGCCATCCCGGCATCGCGTCGGGATGGCGGGGCGTCCGCCCTCTCGCCGATAATCGCAGTGGATTGACTTTTTGCACTGCAGCGTCCATCTGCAGCGCCATCGAGACGCGTGCAGCGTGACTGAGCGGTCCTGCGGGATCGCCCCGGCAGCATCTCGGTCCAAGCACAAAGCTTCCCTTTCACGCGGGCGGTTTCCTTCTGACCCGCGGACCGCGCTTGCCCATGGCTGCGCGCCGCACCCATCTGCGAGTTCTCCTTACATGACATTCGAAACGCTCGGGCTGTCGCAGCCCGTCGTCCAGGCGCTTGCCCTGAAGGGCTATGACACGCCCACCCCGATCCAGGCGCAGGCCATCCCATATCTGCTGGAAGGGCGCGACCTGCTGGGCATCGCGCAGACCGGCACCGGCAAGACCGCGGCTTTCATGCTGCCGTCGATCGACCGGCTGGTCGCCGCCGACAAGCGCCCGCGCCCGCGCAGCTGCCGCATGCTGGTGCTGGCGCCCACGCGCGAGCTGGCCGGCCAGATCGCCGAGAGCGCCCGCGATTATGCGCGCTTCTCCCACCTGAAGGTCGTCACCGTGTTCGGCGGCACCTCCGTCAACAAGAACCGGCAGGAAGTGGCGCGCGGCGTCGACATCCTTGTGGCGACTCCCGGTCGCCTCGTCGACCTGACGGAGCAGAACGCGCTCGATCTCGGCCATGTCGAGATCCTGGTGCTGGACGAAGCCGACCAGATGATGGACCTCGGCTTCATTCACGCGCTGCGCCGCATCGTGAAGATGCTGCCGGCCGAACGCCAGACGCTATTCTTCTCCGCCACCATGCCGCCGGCCATCCGCACGCTGGCGTCGCAGTACCTGACGAACCCGGCGCAGGTCGCCATCACCCCGGCCGCCACCACGGCGGAGCGGGTCGAGCAATATGTGATGCATGTCAGCCAGCCCGAGAAGCAGGCGTTGCTGAACCTGGTGCTGCGCGAAGGCTTCGCCAAGAAGGAGATCGACCGCGCGCTGGTGTTCACCCGCACCAAGCACGGCGCCGACCGCGTGGTCCGCAAACTGGCCCAGAGCAACATCCGCGCCGCCGCGATCCATGGCAACAAGAGCCAGCCGCAGCGTGAAAAGGCGCTGGGCGAGTTCCGCGAAGGCAGCGTGCGCGTGCTGGTGGCGACCGATATCGCCGCCCGCGGCATCGACATTCCGGGTGTGTCCCACGTCCTGAACTTCGAACTGCCCAACGTGCCCGACCAGTATGTCCACCGCATCGGCCGCACCGCGCGTGCGGGCCGCGAAGGCGTGGCGATGTCCTTCTGCGCGGCGGACGAGAAGGAATATCTGCGCGACATCCAGAAGCTGACCAAGGTCACGCTGGACACGGTGCAGCTGCCGGACTCCTTCCGCACGGAAGTGGAACGGGTCGCGGCGCTGCCGATGACCAGCCCGAAGGACGAGGACCGTCCCGAACGGCGCCAGCAGCAGCAGGGCCCGCGCCGGCCCAAGCGCACGGTTGAGCCGCAGCGCGTCGATGGCGCGCAGCGTCGCGCGCCGCAGGGCCAGGGCCAGGGTGGTGGCCAGCGTGCCGCGGCCGGTGGCGGTCGTCCGCAAGGGCAGGGCCAGGGCGGCGGCCAGCGTCGTCGCAGCGGCGGTGGCGGCGGCGGCACCGGTGGCCGGGGCGGCAATGGCGGCGGCCGCGCCTCTGGCGCGCCCCGGGGCTGATCGGGCGCCTCACCTGAATGGCAGCTGCACCCGGTTGGCAAGCCGGGTGCCGCCCGCCATATCCCGCTCCTGTACGGGAGCGAACCATGCCTGATTACGATTACGACCTGTTCACCATCGGCGCAGGCTCCGGAGGCGTCCGCGCCAGCCGGATCAGCGCCGCGCATGGCGCCAAGGTCGCCGTGGCGGAGGAGCACCGGGTCGGCGGCACCTGCGTGATCCGTGGCTGCGTGCCCAAGAAGATGCTGGTCTACGGCGCGCATTTTGCCGAGGATCTGCAGGATGCGAAGAATTTCGGCTGGACCGTGGAGAACCCCCGGTTCGACTGGCGCACATTGCGCGACAATGTGCTGAACGACGTCACCCGGCTGGAAGGCCTCTACAGCCAGACGCTGGAAAATAACGGCGTCACCATCTTGCCCCAGCGCGCCCGGGTGACCGGCCCGAACGAGGTGACGCTGGCCGATGGCGAGGTGGTCACCGCCCGGCATATCCTGATCGCCACCGGCGCGCGGCCGCATGTGCCCGACTGCCCCGGCAGCGAACATGGCATCACCAGCAACGAGGCGTTCCACCTGGACGCCCTGCCGCGCCGGGTGCTGATCGCCGGCGGCGGCTACATCGCCAATGAATTTGCCGGCATCTTCAACGAACTGGGCAGCCAGGTGACGATCATCAATCGCACCGACCAGCTGCTGCGCGGCTATGATGAAAGCATGCGCGACCGGCTGCTGCAGATCAGCCTGATCAAGGGCATCGCCTTCCGCTTCAACGCCAGCTTCATCGGGATCGAGAAGCAGGCCGATGGCAGCCTGCTGGTGTCCATGACCAATCACGATCCGCTGGAGGTCGATTGCGTGCTGTTCGCCACCGGCCGCGTGCCGAACAGCGAAGGGCTGGGTCTGGCGGAGGTCGGCGTGGAGCTTGGCGAGCGCGGCGCGGTCGTGGTCGACCGGTTCAGCAAGACGGCCGTGGACAGCATCCATGCCGTGGGCGATGTGACGGACCGGGTGCAGCTGACCCCCGTTGCGATCCGCGAAGGGCAGGCGCTGGCCGATACGCTGTTCGGCAACAAGCCGACCGCCATCAGCCATGATTGCATCCCCAGCGCCGTGTTCAGCCACCCGCCCATCGCCAGCGTGGGCCTGACGGAAGCGCAGGCGCGCAACCAGCTCGGCTCCGTCCGGGTCTACCAGTCCGACTTCCGGTCCATGAAGAACGTGCTGGCGGGCCGCAACGAACGGGCGCTGTACAAGATGATCTGCGACGGCACATCCGGCCGGATCGTGGGCATCCACATGATCGGCCCGGATGCGCCGGAGATCCTGCAGGGCGCCGCCGTGGCGGTGAAGGCCGGCCTGACCAAGGACGATTTCGACGCCACCGTTGCCATCCATCCGACCATGGCGGAGGAACTTGTCCTGCTGCGGTGAGGGCCGGAGGGAGGGGCACTCCCTCCCTGACCCGTCATCCTGAACTCGTTTCAGGATCCATCTTCCAGCACGCGCGGCATCAGCGGCTCAAAGTGATCCCCGCAACTGCTCATCCAGAAACGCCGCGACATCATCCAGCGACACCGCGCGGTCCAGGAACGCCTCGCCGATCCCGCGCAGCAGGACGAAGGGCAGGGTGCCGGCGTCCATCTTCTTGTCGTGCAGCATGTGCCGGGCCAGACCGGCGCCGTCACAGTCCAGCCCCAGCCCGGCAATCTCCGCCGGCAGACCGGCCGCCGCGACCGCATCCGCCACCAGGGCGGCATCCGCCACCGCAAGGTGGCCGATCCGCGCGGAGTAACGCGCCGCCAGCACCATGCCCAGTGCCACCGCCTCGCCATGCAGCAGGCGCTGGCCATATCCGGTCTCCGCCTCCAGCGCGTGGCCGAATGTATGGCCCAGGTTCAGCAATGCGCGGGTGCCGGTCGTCTCGCGCTCGTCCTCCGCCACGATGCGCGCCTTGGCGGCGACGCTCTGTTCGACGGCATAGTGCTGCGCGGGCAAATCGCCAGCGACGACCTTGCCGCCATGCTTCCCGCACCAGTCGAAGAAGGCACGGTCGCCCAGCACGCCATATTTCAGCACCTCGGCATAGCCCGACCGCAGTTCGCGCGCGGGCAAGGTGGCCAGCGTGTCGAGGTCGGCCAGTACCAGCGCGGGCTGATGGAACGCGCCGACCAGGTTCTTGCCGGCGGGCGTGGTGATCGCGGTTTTGCCGCCGACAGAGGAATCGACCTGCGCCAGCAGGCTGGTGGGCAGCTGGATGAAGCCGCAGCCGCGCTTGGTGATGGCGGCGGCAAAGCCGGCCAGGTCGCCGATCACTCCGCCACCCAGCGCCAGGATGTGATCGCCGCGCTCCACCTCTTCCGCCAGCAGCCAGTCGACCGTGCGGGCCAGGCCCTCCCAGCTCTTGGCCTGCTCCCCCGGCTCGTGCACCAGCCAGCGGACTTGCCGGCCGGCATCTTCCAGCGCGCGCGCCACCGTCTCTCCCCAGCGGGCGTGGACGTTGGCGTCCGTCACCACTGGCACACGGGTCTTGCGCAGCAGCGGGCCGCACTGGGCGGCCAGGTCCGGCAGCAGGCCGGTGCCCACGCGCACTTCATAGGGTCGGCCGGCAAGGGCCACGGGAATTACAGCCATGTGTCGATCGCCTTCAGAACGCGGTGCACGGTATCGGATTGCGGGCCGCCGCTGCTCAGGACCTTGAGCGGCGCTTCTGCATAGGCAGGTTCCCGCTCCGCCTTCAGCCGGGTGAGAATCTCCGCCGGATCGCCACCGCGCAGCAGCGGGCGGGTGTCCTTGCGCGTCACCCGCTCCACCAGGGTGGCGGTGTCGCTGTCCAGCCAGACGGCGATGCCGCGCTCCTTGATCAGGGCGCGGGTGTCGGCCTGCACGAAGGCGCCGCCGCCGGTGGCGATCACGCCCGCACCGCGCTGCAGCAGCCGGGCGATCACACGCCGCTCGCCATCGCGGAAATAGGGTTCGCCGAACCGGGCGAACACTTCGCTGACGGTCATGCGCGCGGCGCGCTCGATCTCCTCGTCAGCATCGCTGAAGGTCAGCTGCAGCGCGCTCGCCAGCCGGCGGCCCACGCTGGTCTTCCCCACACCCATCATGCCGACCAGCACGATCGGTCGGTCGATACGGGGCTGCAGCCGCGTCGCGAGGTCACGGATTGTGGCGTCGTTCGGGCTGCTGGGCTCGATGGTCATTGCCGTGCGCGCTATAGTTGCGCTAACCGCCGGCGCAAGCGTCCGGGGAAGTGCAGATAGAAGTGGCGATGCGCCGTAGAACCATAATTCAGGTGTCGGTCGGTCTGGTGGCGCTGTTCGTGCTGCTGGCCTGGATCGATGGCGGGCGGGAGCCGCAACGGATGATCGAACAGCCTGTCGTGCTGGAGCGCCAACAGTGAGGCGCGGCAGCTGGGTCGCCCTGCTGAGCGGCGCCGCCCTGGCGGTAACGTCCGGCCTGGCCATGGCGGCGCCCGAATCGCTGCTGCCGCCGGGCTTCGGCCAGCCTGCCCCGAGCCCCGCGCCCACCCCGGCGCCGGCACCCGCAACGGCTCCCGCGCCAGCACCGGCAGCGCGCCCGGCACAGCCTGCACCGCGCCCCTTTGTGCGCGCGCCTGCGCCGGACGCCTCCCCCGTGGTGCAGCCGCTGCCCGGTGCCGGCACCACGCCGCCACCGCCGCCTGCCGCCATCGGCATCCCCACCCTGGCCGGCGGGCGCCTGCCCTCCGTGCGCGAGCTGGAGGCGATGAGCGACGCGGAGTTCGACGCGCTGTTCGGCCTGGCGCCGCAATACGACATCCCTCCCGGCGCCCGCCGCGCGCTGCAACGTGTGGGCGTGATCTCGCAGGATGAGGGCGGCTTCGGCCCCGCTGCTCTGGCCGGGCAGCCGGCCGGGCTGGTGCGGGCGGCGCTGATCGGCACGCAGGGGCCGCTGGTGTCGCGCTGGGGCCATATCCTGCTGCGCCGCACGCTGGCCAGCCGGATGGATGCCCCGCGCGGCATGGACCCGGTCGCCTTTGCCGCGCTCCGGGCCGACCTGCTGAACCGTCTGGGGGAGCCGGCCGTCGCCCGCGCGCTGGTGCAGGATATCGAATCCGCCTCCTATTCGCCCGGCCTGGGCGCCGTGGCGCTGTCCGCCTATCTGGGAACGGGCGACATTCTGGGCATCTGCCCGGTGATGGGGGTGCAGGGCACCCTGCGCGAAGATGCGCGCTGGCTGATGGCCCGGCATATCTGTGACGCCCATTCCGGCGAGACGCGGGATGCCGACCGGGCCCTGCGCCGCATGCTGAACAGCGACGACACGCGGCCGTTCGATGTGCGGCTGGCGCAGCGCTATGCCGGCGCGGCGGGCAGCGGTCGCCGGTCCGTGACGATCGAGTGGGACGATGTGGACACGCTCGACCCCTGGCGCCTCGGCTTCGCGCGCGCGCTGGGCATAGAGGTGCCGGACGGGCTGATCGCCGGCGCACCGGCATATCTGGCGATGGCCGACGTGCATATCCCGGCGACCCCGCTGGGCCGGCGCATCGCCGCGGCGGATCGCGCAGGCGCCGCGGGCGTGCTGTCATCCAAGGCGATGGTGGATCTGCTGTCCCAGGCATTCGACGAATCGGGGCTGGAGGGTGCTTCGCGCGAACGCGCACAGAACCTGCGCCTTGCCTATATCGCCCGCCAGCCGGGCGACCGCGTGGCTGCCATGCGCCAGCTGTGGGGCGGCACGGATCCGTATGCCGGGCAGGTGCTGACCGCCTACGCCGCGGCGCGCCTGCCGGTGCTGTCCACCGCCGTGGCGGAGGCGCCGCAGCTGATCGGCGCCATGCTGGCCGCCGGGCTGGACCGCAACGCCGCCCGCTGGGCATCCGTCGTGCCGGAAGGCAGCCTCGGCTGGGCGCTGTTGGCCGTCGGCACGCCGGGTGCGGGTGAGGCCGACGAGGGCGCGCTGGACGATTTCATCGGCGATGACGGCAGCAGCGAAGGGCGCAAGGGCCGCTTCCTTGTCGCCGGTCTGGCCGGTCTCGGCCGGCTGGACGAGGGCACGGCGCAAGGGCTGCTGAGCGACATGGGCACCAGCCTGCGGCTCCAAAGCGCCTGGAGCCGGCGGATCGACGCCGCCGCGCAGTACAACAATGCCGCGCTGGTCGCGCTGCTGGCGGGCGTGGGCATGCAGGGGGATGGCTGGGACCGGATGACCGCGCGCCAGCTGTTCCACATCGTGCGCGCGCTGTCGCAGGTCGGCCTGGAGCCGGAGGCCCGGATGATCGCGGCGGAGGCCGTCGCCCGGGCATGACCCGGCAGTGACCGCCACCTCCATCGACGCCTTCCTGGCCATGCTGGCGGCGGAACGCGGTGCCGCCGCCAACACGCTGGCCGCCTACCGCAGCGACCTGGCCGGGGCGGAGGCGCTGGTCGGTCCGCTGGCCGATGCGGGGCAGGAGGATCTGGCCCGCCTGGCTGCCGCCTGGGCCGATCTGTCCCCGGCCACGCTGGCGCGCAAATCCTCCGCCCTGCGCCAGTTCTACCTGTTCCTGGTGGATGAGGGCTTGCGGGCCGACGATCCGTCCACCGCCCTGCCGCGCCCGGCAACCCGCCGGCCCCTGCCGCGCATCCTGAACCATGCGGAGATCGCCCGCCTGTTCGCCCGCGCGGAGGAGGAGGCGGTCGCCGGCACCATGCCGGGCGTGCGGATGCTGGCGCTGCTGGAGATGCTGTACGGTTCGGGCCTGCGCGCGACGGAACTGGTGTCCCTGCCGCTCACCGCCGTACCGCGCGACGTGCCGTTCGTGACGGTGACCGGCAAGGGCAGCCGGCAGCGCATGGTGCCCGTGTCCTCCCGCGCGCGCACCGCCCTGACCGAATGGCTGACGGTGCGGCCCGCCGGCACCCGCCACCTGTTCCCCGGCCGCACCGGCGCCATGTCGGGCCACCTGACCCGCATCCGCCTGTACCAGCTGATCCGCGAACTGGCCGCGCGCGCCGATATCGACCCCGCGCGCGTCAGCCCGCATGTGCTGCGCCACGCCTTTGCCACCCATCTGCTGGAGGGCGGGGCGGACCTGCGCGTGCTGCAGACGCTGCTGGGCCACGCGGACATCGCGACCACGCAGATCTACACCCATGTCGATGCCGCGCGGCTGGTGGCGCTGGTGAACGAGCGGCATCCTCTTGCAGGCCGCGCCCACTCGCCTTAGCGCTGCAGACATGATCTCCTATCTCGATTTCGAAAAGCCGCTGGCAGAGCTCGACAGCCGCATCACCGACCTGCGGACCACCGCCGGGGAAAGCGGGGATGTCGACATCTCCTCCGAACTCGCGCGGCTGGAAGGCAAGAGCGCGGAAATGCTGGGCACGCTCTATGCCGGGCTGACGCCGTGGCAGAAGACGCAGGTCGCCCGCCATCCGCAGCGCCCGCATTTCCGCGATTACCTGTCTCATGCGTTCCAGGATTGGGTGCCGCTGGGCGGTGACCGCCTGTATGGCAACGACCAGGCCATCATGGGCGGGCTGGCCACGCTCGGTGGTCGGCGGGTGATGCTGATCGGGCACGAGAAGGGCCACGACACGCAGACCCGCATCCGCCACAATTTCGGCATGGGCAAGCCGGAGGGGTATCGCAAGGCGATCCGCCTGATGGAGATGGCCGGCCGCTTCGGCCTGCCGGTCGTCACGCTGGTCGACACGTCTGGCGCCTTTCCCGGCATCGAGGCGGAGGAACGCGGCCAGGCCGAAGCCATCGCCCGCTCGACCGAGGCATGCCTGGCGCTGCCCACCCCGCTGGTGGCGGCCATCGTGGGCGAGGGCGGATCGGGCGGCGCGGTCGCGCTGGCCAGTGCCTCCCGCGTGCTGATGTTCGAACATGCGGTCTATTCGGTGATCTCGCCCGAAGGCTGCGCTTCGATCCTGTGGCGAACCGCGGAAAAGGCCCCGCAGGCGGCCGAGGCCATGCGCATGACCGCGCAGGATCTGGCGGAACTGGGCGTGATCGACCGCATCGTGCCGGAACCCCGCGGCGGGGCGCAGCGCGATGCCCGTGGCGCCGCACTGGCGCTGGCCGATGCGATCGGCGAGGAGCTGGACCTGCTGGGCGAGGTGCCGCCAGCGGACCTTCGCCGCCAGCGGGAGGACCGCTTCCTGGCCATGGGCATGGGCGTCACGCCGCCCGCGAAGCCGGCCAAGAAGGGCAAGCGCTAGGGCCGCCAGATCCTCCCCAATGCGGGGAGGGTGACCATGCGAAGCATGGTGGAGGGGCACTCGCCGCCCCTCCGAACATCTGCAATCGCCGGCCGCTTGGGAGCGGCGGCGTGCCCCTCCGCCACTTCGCGGGTGATCCCTTTTCCCCGGGAGGAGAGGAGTGTCCGCTAACGCCCCGTTTAGGACGTTTAGGATCCGTCGCCGCTCCTCTAAACCGGACGGCGGTTCATCTGCGAACTGTGGCCAGGCTGTAGGCTGTCGGGGTTGCAGTGGGTTTTCTCGGAACGCCGTGCTCGCCCGGAGTGGACTATCGCGGCGCGACCCGAAGATTACGGAACTTGGCTATTGTACCAGCTTCCAACCAGACACCGACGCCACCACGCTGGTCAGCGCCTAACTTTAGATCTCGCACAACGATGGCAGGGTGCGAGTTTCCATCCAGATACAACGTAGCTGTCGTGCCTTGTACGACGACCCGCATCGTGATCCAACGTGCCAAGCTGATTTCGGCATAAGTCTCGTATTTCTCAGGCGACTCTCGGCGTAGCACATCGAATGGAAAGTCGGGATAGGCCGCATATTGGACGCTATGGTTTCGCCGAACCTGATCGAGTGATATGCTGTTCGTGGGCCGAAGATAAATGTTCTCGAATCGGCCATCTTGATCTATCCGGAAGGCAACGCCTATGAAACCGCGCGCATATTCTGGGGCATCTGGTGCAAGATCGCTTGCCACTTCTACCTCGATAGTTCCGTCTTGGAAATCGAGAGGCAGCCACGCCATGAAGTTGCGGTCTTTTAGCTGTTCCCTTTCTGGATCCTGGTTCGCCGACGACGGCATCCGCATTTCGAACGCGTCGGCCCCTTGGTAGCTGCTGCGCCGCAAGGTCACCCCTGAGAGCCGGAAATCGTTCAACTCGGGCCCAGCAGCCGGAACGGACGCTGCGGTTAACCCTGGTAGAGACGCTAACAATACGCCTGCAAGAAATCGCTTCATAGTCACTTGTCCCTGCGAAGTGCGAGAGGGGCCTTAATCACACGGGCATCATCACGCCAGTGAAGCACAGCTGCGACCAGAACGGCGGCAAAAATTGTCGGAAATGCTTGTGCATAATGGTGCCTAGACGCGCGTTGGCGGTGGGTGGTGTCCGACGAGCGGCACAGAACGTGAGCGCGTTCGGTGGTTGTCCACAGTTGTCAGAAGCGGAAGGTCAGCTTCCCACCCAATCAAGACCTTCGTCTCCGCTGCGCAGGCAGGGGCCCATCCACGCTCCCCACCATCACGCCGTTGCCGGTGCCGAGGCCAGCTAGGCACGCTGCCTGCGCTGGGGCGACGATAGATGAGGGGGGGTGACCACCTCGAAGGCAGCACGCCACCCTCTCGCGGTCACCCGCTCCCCCGTGCGCTCCCGGACGGGAACATACCTCCACGCCACAGGTTCGCCCCATACAAGCAGGAAACAGCTGCGCCTGCAGGGAGCGCGCGGCTGCGGATCAGGGAGCCTTGCACCAATGCCACAATCGAACATCGCCCGTCGTTTCACCGGCGCGGCGCTCGCCGGCGTAGCCACGCTGTCGCTGGGTGCCTGTGCCAGCGTTCCGGGCGCCGGCATCCAGCCGGGTACGCCGATCACCCAGGTGGAGGCGCAGCAGGGCGCGCAATATCACGAACAGTTCGTGCAGGAATTTGGCGGCGCGGTGCGCGGGCCGCAGGCGGATTATGTGGGGCAGGTGGGCCAGAACATCGCGGTCCAGTCCGGCCTCGCCACCACGCCCGATGCCTTCCGCGTCACCTTGCTGAATTCGTCGGCCAACAACGCCTTCGCCGTGCCCGGCGGCTATGTCTACGTGACCCGCCAGCTGGTTGGCCTGATGAACAACGAGGCGGAACTGGCCGGCGTGTTGGGGCACGAGGTCGGCCACGTCGCCGCCCGCCACTCCGCCCGTCGGCAGCAGACCGCCCAGCGCAACCAGATCTTCGGTGTGCTGGGGCAGGTGCTGTCGGGCGTGCTGCTGGGTGATTCGGCCCTGGGCCGCGGCGCGGCCGACCTGCTGAACACCGGAACGCAGCTGGCGACCCTGCGATATTCCCGGTCGCAGGAAACGGAGGCCGACCAGCTGGGCGTCCAGTATCTGCGGGGCGCGGGCTACGATCCGGGCGCGATGGCCACCGTGCTGGAAAGCCTGGCCCGGCAGAACGCGCTGGACCAGCAGCTGACAGGGCAGGAGGCGACCGTGCCCGAATGGGCCTCCACTCACCCCGATCCCGCCAGCCGCGTGGCCGCGGCGCGCAACATGGCCGGGCCGCAGTCCACCGGCGTGCTGAATCGGGAGAACTTCCTCAGCCGCATCGACGGCCTCGTCTATGATGACGATCCGGCGCAGGGTGTGATCGAAGGGCAGAGCTTCATTCATCCGGCGTTCCGCCTGACCTTCAGCGTGCCGCAGGGCTTCACCATGTCGAACGGCGCGCAGGCGGTGACGATCACCGGCGGCAGCGGGCAGGCGCAGATGGCCAGCGCCGCCTACAGCGGCAATCTGGAAACCTATGTGCAGCAGGTGTTCCGGTCGCTTTCCGGGCAGGGTGGCACGCTGACCCCGCAGGCGCTGCAGCGCACCACCGTGAACAGCCTGCCGGCCGTCTATGGCACGGCGCGGGTCAATTCCGGGCAGCAGCAGGTGGACGTGGTCGTCTTCGCCTACCAGTTCAGCAACAATCAGGCGTTCCACTTCGCCGCGATCGCGCCGGTCGGTGGGGCAGGGGTGTTCAACCCGATGTTCAATTCCATGCGCCGGATCAGCGCGGCGGAGGCGGCCGAAGTGGTGCCGCGGCGGATCGACGTGGTGACTGCGGCGCGCGCCGACAGCGTGCAGACGCTGGCCCGGCGGATGGCCTACACTCGCGGCCAGGAAGAACGCTTCCGCGTGTTGAATGGCTTGTCCGGCAATGAACAGCTGGTGCCGGGGCAGCAGTACAAGATCGTGGTGCGGGCTAACTGATTGCTACACAAAAAGGGGGGCACCAGTAGGTGCCACCCTTCTCAGTCACAGTAAGCGCGGCTTAGGTCGCCGCAGGAGCTGCGCTGGTCAATTCGGTGCTGACATCATTGAAGACATCGCTCAAACCAGTCTGCAACGTGCCGAGCGCAGTGATGATGCCAACGGCAATCAGCGCTGCGATCAGACCGTACTCGATGGCCGTGGCGCCATCTTCATTCTTACGCAGCTTCGTGAAAAACTTCATCGGTGGTCTCCTGGTGTGCACTACCCGATTGCTCAACCCGGTCGCGAATCAAGCTGAGTCCTTGTGCACCTGGACCCGTTGATATTTCGCTAATCACGATCGAAGCTGTCGGCTGCCCTTTGGATCAGCGCAGAGTTCTGCTGTCCGACGACGTCGACCGAACTGAATATGGCCAGCGCGATCAGTGCCGCGATCAAGGCATATTCGATCGCCGTCGCCCCTGTGCGATCGGCGCGCAACCGCCCCAGCGATTGCCTCACCCGATGAAAACATGTCACGCGGCCTGGCCCTTCCTGCACCTGCACAATGCCGCCACTTGGCACGATGCAGGTAAACAACCGGTTGTGGCACGGGAGGAGTGATGCAGGTGAAACAGCCGATGCTGGTGGTGGCGCTATGCCTGGAAGGTGCGGACGGCCGCCTGCTGCTGGCGCGCCGCCCCGACGGCAAGCACCATGGCGGCCTGTGGGAGTTCCCCGGCGGCAAGGTGGAGCCAGGCGAGACCCCGCGTGGCGCACTGGCGCGCGAGATTGCGGAGGAACTCGCCATCCGCATCGATCCCGCCGCGCTGGTGCCGCTCACCTTTGCGGAGGATGATCGGCTGGTCCTGTTGCTGTTCGGCGCTCTCGCGGCAGAGGGTCAGGTGACCGGGCTGGAAGGGCAGGAATGGGGCTGGTTCACCCGCGATGCGGCCGCGCGCCTGCCCCTGGCGCCGCTGGATCGGCAAATGCTGCAGGTGCTTTCATAAAACCCCTTGCCAAGCGGGATCGGCCTGCTATTCGGCGCCCTCCCGAGGGCACCCGTAGCTCAGCTGGATAGAGCACCAGACTACGAATCTGGGGGCCGGAGGTTCGAATCCTTCCGGGTGCACCATTACAAAGCCCGCTTCCGCATTGTCGGAAGCGGGCTTTGTCATTTCCGGATCAGCTGGCGGGCACCTGCGTGATGCGCGCCGCCGGGTCCACCGCGACTTCGGGCGCGATGAAGGCCGTCAGCGCGTCCAGGTCCACGCCGCCATGCGCGACATTGTCCCCGGCCTTCAGCACGGTGAACCCGTCCCCGCCGCTCGCCAGGAAGTTGTTCACGGTGATCCGGTAGCTGCGCGCCGGATCCACCGGCGCACCGTTCAGCGTGGCGCCCGTGATGCGCTGGCCGATCGGGCGCGCCGGATCGAAGGCGAAGGCGAAGCCGCGCGACGGGATCAGCATGGTGCCCCCGTCCTGTCCGGCGCGGAACTGCTCCTCCAGCAGCGCCAGCAGCTCCGCCCCGGTCAGCTCCAGCACCTCCAGCGTGTTGCCGAAGGGCTGCAGCGCGTAGAGCTGGCCAAAGGTGACGGAGCCATCCGCCGCCGGCTCGAATGCCGCCCGCACCCCGCCCTGGTTGATGAAGGCGATGTCGGCCCCGCCCTTGTCGGCCGGGCTGGTGGCAGCCAGCTGCGCATCGGCCACCAGGCGGGCCAGCGGGCTGTCGACCTGCTCCCCGCGCTCCAGCGAACCGGCGATCCGGCCGACCACCCGGCTGGAGACACCCCGCGTCGCGTCGGCGTAACGGGCGACCAGCGCGGCGATGCCGGTCTGCTCCCCCGCCGCGCCGGTGACGGGCACGTTCAGCGCGTTCATGGTCCAGCGCCCCGCATCGTCGCGGGCCGCGCGGATATCGGTCACGAACCCGCCATAGCGGCCCGCGCTGGTCAGCAGCCGCTCGCCCCCGCCGGCCATCGGCATGCGGCAGACATAGGCATTGTGCGTGTGGCCGGAGACCACCAGCGGGATCGCGGGCGTCAGCCGCTCCAGGATCGGCAGCACCGGGCCATCCAGGCCGGCGCAGTCGTCGGCCCGGAACATGCCTTCCACCGTGGCGCCCTGGTGCAGCAGCAGGACGACCAGATCCGCGCCATCGGCCTGCAGCCTGGCCGCCAGCCGGTTGGCCGTCTCCGCCTCGTCCGCGAAATGCCAGCCGACGGTGCCGGCGGGGGAGGAGACCTGCGCCGTCTCCTTCAGGGTCATGCCGATGAAGCCCACCGTGACATCGCCGAACCGGCGCATCGCCGTGCCGGGGAACAGCGTGTTGCCGTCATCGTCCAGCACATTGGCGGCCAGGTACTGGAAGGATGCGCCGGTGAAAGGCTCCAGCGCACAGGGCTGCTTGGGCGTGTTCTGCTCGCAGCCCCCCTGCTGCAGGCGCGTCAGCTCGGCCGTGCCGCGATCGAATTCGTGATTGCCGACCGCCGCCAGTTCCAGCCCCATCTGGCTGAGCGCGGCGATGCTCGGCTCGTCCAGGTAATAGGAGGAGACCAGCGGGCTGGCGCTGATCAGGTCACCCGCCGCCACGGTCACCGTGTGCGGCTGGCCCGCGCGCATGCTGGCCAGCTGCGCGCCCAGACGCGCCGCGCCGCCCAGCACCGCGCTCTGCTGGCCGCCCGGGACGTTGGCCGGCGTCCCGTACCAGGTGGTCGGCTGCGCGGGCACCTCCAGATTGCCGTGGAAGTCGTTGAGACCCAAAATCTGCAGCGTCGCCGCCGCCTGCCGGCCGCGGGATGCGGAGGGGGCGGTGGCGGGCAGGGTGGCGCAGGCGCCCAACGCCAGCAGCAGGGAGGGCGTCAGCAGCAGGCGGGGGGCAAGGGGGCGGAACATGGGGGAACTCCTGAAGAAACCTGCCGCAGCCCAAACAAAAACGGGGAGGCGCCGCTAGACGCCTCCCCGCAAATGTTGGCCCGGCCACAAGGCCGTGCGCGATCAGAACGCGGCGGTGAGGGACACCGAGAAGGTCCGCGGTGCGCCGATCTGGACGTTGGGAACGCTGCCGGGGGTGCCGGTGACCACGCCATTGCCCAGCACGTTGCCCTGGTTCAGGCCGGCCGTGTAGGTGCCGGCATACAGCTCGTCGAACAGGTTGTAGACGTTCAGCTGCACGAAGGTGCGGTCGTTCAGGCCGGCCCACTCCATGTTGATGCGGGCGTCCAGGTTCACCAGCCAGTAGGCCGGGGTCGAAGCACCGAAGACCTCCACCGGGGCACCTGCCGTGCCGGCGAAGACCGGCAGGTTGGTGTCGTAGATGTACCGGCCGCCGGTCCGCTTGGCGGTGGCACCCAGATCCACGGGGCCGAGCGACGCACGGGCCTGCGCACCATAGCTGTAGGTCGGCGCGCCCGATTCCCGCTTGCCCGCGGTGGCGATGAAGATCGGATTGCCGGCCGCATTCGTGCCGCTCTGCACGTCGTCCTTGATCTCGGACTTCAGGTACGAACCGAACAGGCCGATGAACAGCTCGGGGATCGGCGTGACGTTGATGCTGCCGTCGATGCCGTACTTCTCCACATCGCCCAGGTTACGATAGACGTTGCGGTCGGTCTCCGGATCGTAGGCCGAAGCCAGGCGGTTGGCATACTTGGTGTACCAGCCCACCGCCATCGCCTGCACCATGCCGGTGGTGTACCGCACGCCCAGGTCGAAATTGTCGGTGGTTTCCGGGGCCGGGTTCGCCGGGCCGGCATCCGGCGCGAAGAAGAACGAGTTGTACAGCGCGTCCGTGCCGGGGACCTGCAGGCCCTTGGAGTAGTTGAAGAACACCTGCATCGGATCGGTCAGGTCGAAGGTGAAGCCGGCGCTCGGCAGCACCTTGTTGTAGTCCAGCTTGCGCGTCTGCGGACCCTGCACCGTCGGGTTGGCCGCGGCATAGGCCGCGTTGGCCGCTTCGGTGGCGTAGCAGTTCACGAAACCGCTATCGCTGGTGGTGAAGCAGTTGTTCTGCAGGTCGCGCTTGAAGAACGGCGCGCGCAGGCCGGCGACCACGTTGAAGCGGCCCTCGGCGAAGCTGCCGCGATATTCGCCGGAGAACTGGTGCAGGATCGCCTTGCTCTCGCGATCGCGCTTCTGCAGCACGTTGCCGTCACGGTCCGTCAGCGGATTGTCATAGGCCGGCATGGTGCTCATCGGCTCGCCATTGCCATAGACCATGCCCGCTTCGCCGGTCTGGCGGTGATCGCCATAATCCAGCGTGTAGGCCAGACGCACCGTGTGATCCGGCGTGATGTCGTAGATCAGGTTGCTGATCACGCCATACCGGTTGGTGCGGGTCTGGCTGGGCTGGATCACGGTCACGCGGTCCAGGATGTCGCCGTCGCCGTTCAGGTCGCGACCGAAGAAGAACGAACCGCCGATATTGCCGGTCAGGCCCAGGGCGCCGATGCCTTCATTCGCGGAGGTGGTGCCGCCGCCATTGGCGCGGGTCCACTGGAAGCTCGGCTCAACCGTCAGCACCAGCTGGTCGGTCAGCGTGAAGCGGCCGACAGCGCGGACGTTGCCCGTCTTGGACGGGTTGTAGCGGCGGTCGAACTCGGTGCCGCAGACATTCGGCGAATCGACCTGGCCCGGGCGGGCCGTCAGGTTGACGGCGCACGGGGCGCTGATGTCATAGGTCGCTTCATCGCGGTTCAGCGGGAAGCGGTTGGCGGAACCGGGGCCGACGATCCGGCCATTGGTCGTGTCGGTGCGCAGCGGAACCGAACCGAAGAAGTTGTTGCGGTTCTCGTTGTAGTGCGCGGCAATCCAGACATAGTCGTCACCTGCCAGCGGCTGGTACAGCTTGCCGTTGAACTGCGTCTTGTCGACCACGCCGTAATTGTTGATCGGGTTGTTGTAGTCCTGCTTGCTGGCAGAGATGAAAGCACGCAGGCCGCTGCTGGTCAGCGCGCCGGTGTCGAACATGCCGAAGATACGGAACATGTCGAAATCGCCGGCGGAGACGGAGAACAGGGCGCCCATGTCTTCGCTCGGGGTGCGGCTCTGATAGTTGACGGTCGAGCCGCTGGCCGCGGCCGTCGGGCTGTCGATGTCCGTCGAACCCAGGTTCACATTGACGTTGTCGATGATCTCGGGATCGAGCTGCTGG
This sequence comes from Croceibacterium ferulae, assembly GCF_003660445.1. Taxonomy (GTDB): domain Bacteria; phylum Pseudomonadota; class Alphaproteobacteria; order Sphingomonadales; family Sphingomonadaceae; genus Croceibacterium; species Croceibacterium ferulae. The sequence goes on from NZ_QZVQ01000004.1 coordinate 333,224, forward strand.
TTGGAATAGATGGCGTAGTTGCCGGTGTCGTTCAGCGGCAGGCCGTCAAAGGTCAGGCTGATACGGTCGGCGGAAAAGCCGCGGATCGACAGCTGGCCGCCGCCGGAACCGTAAGCGTCGTTGTTGGTGAAGGTGACGCCCGGGATGATGTTGATCGAATCCAGGACCGTCTGGCCGGGGCCGTTACGCTCCAGCTGCTCCTGCGTCAGCACCTGCTTGGCGCGGGGTGTGTTGGGCAGCAGGATGCCTTCGACATCGCGGGTGACGGAGCCGCTGACGATGATCGCATCGCCCTCCAGCTCGCTGGAGGCTGCGGACTGCGCCAGGGCGGTGCCGGGAATGGCAAGCGCCAGGATGGAGCAGCCGCCGAAAAGGATGTTCTTCATTGCAGTGGTTCCTGCCTGCGATGGTGATGGAATGTCGGCTGGGCGCATCACGTGGACCCGTCCACGAGCCGCCCTTGCGACCGCCTAGATACATAGAATGTTACAACTACGCGACATGCTTCGCATGTGCCGCATGGCGTGTCCTTCCAGCCACAACGCGCCAAGTTGTTGAATTTGCTAGATCTGCATAAAAATCTTGGTCTTTCGGGAACAATTCGGGACTGACTTCATCGCTGCACTGCGGCATCGGCGCAACACATGGTTGCAATGCAAACGAGGCGCTTTTTACAGCCGCTCCCTTGATCCGGCGGGCCCGTGGCTGCATAAGGGTTGCGGGAGTCGGGTGGACGTTCGCGTCCGCCAACTTGGTCAGGTCCGGAAGGAAGCAGCCACAACGGATGGCAGCGGGTCGCCCGGCTCCTATTTCACGCAGCATCGCTGTCCTACACGCAGCCGCTCTGCCATGGCGTGGCGGTGACCATACCCTGCCGCGCCACTCTCCCATCCTTGCCCCTCTGCCCAGCGGCCGCCTTCGCTGCACAGCCTGTCACCTTGGGCGCTGCACCTGTCTCCCCGCAGCGGCATCCATTGTTACCTTGCGGCCGGAAGCGTCACCTTGCCGGGCGGCTGGCGTCGCGCGGCGATCGGCCGCGTCACCTTGGGGGGCTGCTCCCCGTCACCTTGCCGCCACGCCCGTCGCTTTGCATGGCGGCACCGGCACCTTGCGCCGTCACCTTGGCGGGAAAGGGCGCCACCTTTGGCCACCACTGGCAACGCAGCACAGTGTCACCCTGTCACCCCCATCGGTTCACAGCGGCGCCCGGGCTGACTAGAGTGTGGTCGTGAACGATTCAGCAGACATGTTCGGCGAACAGGCATCCGATTCGTCCCGGGCCGACCAGCCCTCCGCCACCGAGCTGGAGGCGGCGGGGCAGGCTGCCATGTTCGGCAATCCCGCGCCGCCTGCGGTTGCGGCGCCGGAGCCCGCCGCGCCGGCCCCGCCTCCCGCCGACGGGCAACCCTACCGCGTGCTGGCGCGCAAGTACCGCCCGCAGACCTTCAGCCAGCTGATCGGGCAGGAACCGATGGTTCGCACGCTGGCCAATGCGATCGCCCGCGGCCGGCTGGCGCATGCCTTCCTGATGACCGGCGTGCGCGGGGTGGGCAAGACCAGCACGGCCCGGCTGATCGCCAAGGCGCTCAACTGCATCGGGCCGGACGGGCAGGGCGGCCCGACCATCGATCCCTGTGGGGTGTGCGAGCCGTGCCGGGCCATCGCGGAAGGCCGCCATATCGACGTGATCGAGATGGACGCCGCCAGTCATACGGGCGTCAACGATGTGCGCGAGATCATCGAGGCGGTGCGCTACGCCGCGGTCAGCGCCCGCTACAAGATCTACATCATCGACGAGGTCCACATGCTGTCGAACAGCGCGTTCAACGCGCTGCTCAAGACGCTGGAGGAGCCGCCGGCGCACGTGAAATTCCTGTTCGCCACCACGGAGGTGGACAAGCTGCCGGTGACGGTGCTCAGCCGCACGCAGCGCTTCGACCTGCGCCGCATCCCCGCCGCCACCCTGCGCGAACATTTCGCCTCCATCTGCCGGCAGGAAGGCGTGGAGGCGGAGGACGAGGCGCTGGGCATGGTCGCCGCCGCGGCCGAGGGTTCGGTGCGCGACGGACTGTCGATCCTGGACCAGGCGATCGCTCATGCCGATAGCGACACCGGCGGCGTGGTGACGGAAGAACGGGTCCGCGACATGCTGGGCCTGGCGGACAAGAGCGCCCGCCGCCGCCTGTTCACGGCCCTGCTGGGCGGCGATGCCGGCGCCATGCTGGACGAGGTGGAGCGGCAATATGCGCTGGGGGTCGATCCGCTGGCGCTGGTCCGCTCGCTGATGGACCTGACGCACCAGGTCGCGGTGACGCAGGTCGGCGGCGGCACCAGCAACGCGCCCACGCTGGAAGAGCGCGCCGATGTGGAAGGGTGGGCCGCGCGCCTTTCCGCCGGGCAGGTGCATCGGTTGTGGCAGCTGCTGCTGAAGGGGCATGACGAGGTGCGCACCGCGCCCGACCCGCTCGCCAGCGCGCAGATGGCGCTGCTGCGGGTGACCCATGCGGCCGATCTGCCCGATCCCGGCACGCTGGCCAGCCAGCTGAACGAGATGCTGGCCCGCGCGCCTGCGCCTGCGCCGGCGGTCGCTCCTGACTCTTCGCCGACCGGTGGGGAGAGCGCCCCTGCCGCGCAGGCGGAGGTGGCGGCTCCTTCCATCGACTGGTCGGCGTTGTGCGACCAGGTGGAGGATCGCGGCCGGCTGCGGGTGGCGCATCTGATGCGCGACTGGTTGCGGGTCGTGGAACTGGCGCCGGGCCGGCTGGTCTATCAGCTGGTGCCCGGCATGGGCGAGGATCCTGTCGCCGATCTGCGCGAAGCGCTGCGGGAAGCGACCGGCATCAAATGGCAGGTGGAGCGCGGCGATGGCGAGGGCGCGCCCTCCCTGCGCGAGGAGGCCGAGGCGCTGAAGCAGGCGGATCGCGACCGGGTGCTGGCCGATCCGCTGGTGCAGGCGGCCTTTGCCGCCTTTCCGGGTGCGGAACTGATCGAAGATGAACGCGCGCCCACCGGCGCCGCAAGACGGAGCGAAGCACGATGAAGTCGATGGAAGAGATGATGCAGGCGGCGCAAGCCGCGGCCGAGACCATCCAGAAGCAGATGAACGAGGCGCAGGCCAAGCTCGACACGATCGAGGTCGAAGGCACTGCGGGCGGCGGGCTGGTGAAGATCCGCTGCACCGCCAAGGGCCGCATCCTGGGCGTGGCGATCGACGACAGCCTGATCGTGCCGGAAGACAAGCAGATGCTGGAAGACCTGATCACCGCCGCGTTCAACGATGCGCGGGGCAAGGCAGACCAGGCCGCCGGCAAGGAAATGCAGGCGGCCCAGTCCGGCATGGGGCTGCCGCCGGGCCTGAACATTCCCGGCTTCAGCTGAGATCGACCGGCTAGGGCCGCCGCGACGTCGGACGAGGGGCCAGTTGGTCCAGCGCGTCGGCATTGTCGCGGCCCCAGCCATAGAGCAGTTCGACCGGCTCGACGAAGCGGCGGCCCAACTCCGTCAGCCGGTACTCGACGGCGGGCGGCATGGTGCTCTGCACATCGCGGTCAACCAGCCCGCTGCTCTCCATATCGCGCAGGGTCTGGGTCAGCATCTTCTTGGAGATGCCGGGCAGGCTGCGCAGCAGCACGCCCGTCCGGGCGCCGCCATCGTGCCGCGCATGGAGGGTGTGCAGCACCATGCTGGTCCACTTCGTCGCGAACAGCTCCAGCACACGGCGCGGCGCGCAATCCTCGCGCCATTCCTCATCGGCGCTTCCGGGATCCATGTGGTTACCTCCTGGTGCCTGGGGCGGTCCTTGGTGCCGTCTAGAAGGCGGGTCCGGTCCTGCCTAGCTTTGTCCTGAAAAGGAGATCGAAATGGCAAGAACAGCATTGGTGGTAGGTGCAAGCGGGATCGTCGGCAGCGCCACGGTGACGCTTCTGCAGGAACAGGGCTGGGAGGTCCACGGGCTCGCCCGCCGCCCGGTCGAGCAGCCGGGTGTGCAGCCCATCGCCACCGACCTGCAGGATGCCGGCGCAACCGCCGCGGCGCTGCGGGATATCCATCCGCAGGCGGTGTTCATCACCACCTGGCTGCGGCAGGACAGCGAGGCGGAGAACATCCGCGTCAATTCCGCCATGGTGCGCAATCTGCTGGATGGACTGCCGAAGCCCGATGGTCCGCGCCACGTCGCGCTGGTGACCGGCCTGAAGCATTATCTCGGCCCGTTCGAAGCCTATGGCAAGGGCACCCTGCCGCAGACGCCGTTCCGCGAGGAGCAGGGGCGGCTGGACGTGGAAAATTTCTACTACGCACAGGAAGACGAGCTGTTCGCCGCAGCAAAGCGCGATGGCTTCACCTGGAGCGTGCACCGGCCCCATACGGTGATCGGCAAGGCGGTGGGCAATGCCATGAACATGGGGACGACGCTGGCGGCCTATGCCACGCTGTGCCGGGAGACGGGCCGTCCGTTCACCTTCCCCGGTTCGGCCGCCCAGTGGAGCGGGCTCACCGACATGACCGATGCGGGGCAGCTTGCCCGGCACCTGCTGTGGGCAGCGCAGACCGATGCGGCGCATGACGAGGCGTTCAACGTCGTGAACGGTGACGTCTTCCGCTGGCAGTGGATGTGGGAGCGGATCGCCGAATGGTTCGGGATCGAGGCGGCCCCGTTCGACGGCACGGTGCGCCCGCTGGCGGAGCAGATGGCCGACGATGCGCCGGTGTGGCGGGAGATCGCGACACGGGAGGGGCTGGCAGAGCCTGACCTCGCCCGCCTTTCTTCACCCTGGCACACCGATGCCGATCTTGGCCGGCCGATCGAGGTGGTCACGGACATGTCGAAGAGCCGCCGCCTGGGCTTCACCGCCTATCAGCCGACCGATGACGCGTTCTTCGCCCTGTTTGAACGGTTGCGGGCAGACCGCCTGATCCCCTGACAGCCACGCTTCGCGTCATTTGGCAGCCTCCCGCGGCGGCACATTGCAGTCGCGGGGGGTGGCGCCCATATCTCCGGGCGAGCAGGGCGCCGGAATGCGCCCGCACTGACGGGATCTGATCTATGACTACCTATCCGCTGCTCCCCTTGCGGGACATTGTTGTGTTCCCCGGCATGGTCGTGCCGCTGTTCGTGGGGCGGGAGCGTTCCGTCGCGGCGCTGGAGGCCGCCATGGAGGGGGACAAGGACATCTTTCTGCTGTCTCAGCTGGACCCCGGTTGCGATGATCCGGAGGCGGACGACCTGTACGATGTGGGCGTGATCGCGCAGGTGCTGCAGCTGCTGAAGCTGCCCGACGGTACGGTACGCGTGCTGGTGGAAGGGCAGTCCCGTGCGCGGCTCGACACGCTGGAGGTGCTGGAGGACCATGTGGTCGCCACCGTGCAGGACATGGAGGACGATTCCGCCACCGAAGGTGACGAGGCGACGGCCATGATGCGCTCCGCGCTGGAGCAGTTCGGCGACTACGCCAAGCACAGCAAGAAGCTGCCCGATGATATCGAGGACGATCTTGCCCAGATCGAGGAGCCGGGCAAGCTGGCCGATGCGATCGCTGCCGCGCTGCAGGCCAAGGTTTCCGTCAAGCAGTCGCTGCTGACGGAGCCGGGTGCGGTGAAGCGGCTGGAGATGATCCTGTCGATCATGGATGGCGAGCTGTCCGTGATGCAGGTGGAGCGCAAGATTCGCGGGCGCGTGAAGCGCCAGATGGAGAAGACCCAGCGCGAATATTACCTCAACGAACAGCTGAAGGCGATCCAGTCCGAACTGGGTGGCGACGAGGGCGAAGCGAACGAACTCGCCGAGTTGCAGGCCAAGATCGACGGCCTGAAGCTGTCGACCGAAGCACGTGCCAAGGCGGTGGCGGAGCTGAAGAAGCTGAAGACCATGCAGCCGATGAGCGCCGAGGCGACCGTCGTGCGCAATTACCTGGACGTGCTGCTGGGTCTGCCCTGGGGCAAGAAGAGCCGCCTGAAGAAGGATATCGGCAAGGCGCAGGAGGTACTGGATCAGGACCATTATGCGCTGGAAAAGGTCAAGGACCGGATCATCGAATATCTGGCGGTGCAGGCCCGGACCAACAAGCTGAAGGGGCCGATCCTGTGCCTCGTCGGCCCGCCGGGCGTGGGCAAGACCAGCTTGGGCAAGTCGATCGCCAACGCCACCGGGCGCGAGTTCATCCGCCAGTCGCTGGGCGGCGTGCGGGACGAGGCGGAGATCCGCGGTCACCGGCGCACCTATATCGGCAGCCTGCCGGGCAAGATCGTGCAGAACCTGCGCAAGGCCGGCGCCAGCAACCCCCTGTTCCTGCTCGACGAGATCGACAAACTGGGGCAGGATTTCCGCGGTGACCCGGCCAGTGCGCTGCTGGAGGTGCTGGACCCGGAACAGAATGCCAAGTTCCAGGATCATTATCTGGAGCTGGATATCGACCTGTCCGACATCATGTTCGTCTGCACGGCGAACAGCCTGAACCTGCCGCAGGCGCTGCTGGACCGGATGGAGATCATCCGCCTGGAAGGCTACACCGAGGACGAGAAGGTGGAGATCGCGCAGCGGCACCTGATCGAGAAGCAGGTGAGCCAGCACGGGCTGAAGCGCGAGGAGTTCTTCCTGGAGGAAGAGGCACTGCGTGACCTGATCCGCTATTACACGCGGGAGGCCGGCGTGCGTACGCTGGAGCGCGAGATCGCGCGGCTGGCGCGCAAGAGCCTGCGGCGGATCCTGGAAGGCAAGGCCACCAGCATCACGATCACGCCCGAGAACCTCGGCGAGTTCGCCGGGGTGCGCAGGTTCCGCCACGGCATGTCGGACAAGGATGCGCAGGTCGGCGCGGTGACCGGCCTTGCCTGGACGGAGGTCGGGGGCGAGCTGCTGACAATCGAGAGTGTGACGACGCCGGGCAAGGGCGAGGTCCGCACCACCGGCAAGCTGGGCGAGGTGATGACCGAATCGGTGCAGGCGGCCTTCTCCTTCGTGAAGGCCCGCAGCCCGGCCTACGGCATCAAGCCGTCGCTGTTCGCGCGCAAGAACGTGCACATCCATCTGCCCGAAGGGGCGGTGCCCAAGGATGGCCCCAGTGCCGGTGTCGGCATGGTGACCTCCATCGTCTCCACGCTTACGGGCATTCCGGTGCGGCCTGATGTGGCGATGACCGGGGAGGTTACCCTGCGCGGGCGGGTGCTGCCGATCGGCGGGTTGAAGGAGAAGCTGCTGGCAGCGCTGCGTGGCGGCATCACCACGGTGCTGATCCCGGCCGAGAACCAGAAGGACCTGGCGGAGATCCCGGCCAACGTGAAGGCGGGGCTGGAGATCGTGGCGGTGGAGCATGTCGACGAGGTGCTCGCCATCGCGCTGGTCAGCCGGACCGAGCCGATCGAGTGGACGGAGGCGGACGATCTTGCGTCGCAGCCGCCCACGGCCGGGCATCCCGCCGCGAGCACCCCATCGACGGCGCACTGACCGCCAGCATGACAAATGATGTGCGGCGCGAGACGCCGCACATCCCCCCTCTTGCTTTCGTGCCGCTATCGGACAAAGGCGGCGGGCACGGTTTTCTGCCACTTCTGCTTTGACTCGCGGGTCGAAGGGGGGTGAAAAGGCGCCGGCGCCGGGAAGCCCGACTTACTGCCAGATAGGGGGAATATTTCGAACATGAACAAGAATGAGCTGATCGTCGCGGTGGCCGAAGCCAGCGGACTGTCCCGCACCGATACGACGAAAGCCGTCGAGAGCGTGTTCGAAACCATCACCTCAACCCTGTCCAAGGGCGACGAAGTGCGCCTGGTCGGCTTCGGCACCTTCACCGTGTCCAAGCGCAAGGCATCCACCGGCCGCAATCCGCGGACCGGTGAACCGATGACGATCAAGGCGTCCAGCCAGCCCAAGTTCAAGGCCGGCAAGACGCTGAAGGATTCGGTCAACTGATCTGAACGGGGCGGGGCCGCACCCGCCCCGCCACTACCGTGCCGCCGCGGCGTAGAGTGCGATCGCGGCCGCGTTGGAGACGTTCAGGCTCTCCATCGCCGCACTGATCGGCAGCCGGCACAGGGCATCGCAATGCCCGGCGATATTCTGCCGCATGCCTTCACCCTCCGCACCCAGTACGAAGGCCACCGGCCCGGCGGGCAGCGCATCGGCCAAGGTGGCTTCCGCCTCTCCGGCCAGTCCCAGCCGCCAGTAACCGGCTTCCGCCATCTCCTCCAGCGCACGGGCCAGGTTCACCACCCGGACCCACGGCACGATCTCCAGCGCGCCCGACGCCGACTTCGCCACCACGCCGCTTTCAGGCGGGGCATGGCGATCCTGCGTCACCAGTGCGCAGGCATTGAAGGCGGCGGCGGAGCGCAGGATCGCGCCGACATTGTGCGGATCGGTTACCTGGTCCAGCACCACGACCGGGCGCGCAGGCTGGCTGTCCAGCACATCGGCGAGATGCAGCTCCTCCAGCGGCGCGCATTCCAGCACCAGGCCCTGATGCGGTGCGTCCCGTGCCACCAGCCGACCCAGATCGGCGACTTCGGCATATTCCAGCGGAAAGTCCGCCGGCAGCTCGCCATTCAGCGAGGCAATGCCTTCGCGCGTCGCCCACAGCTTGCGGTGCTGCCGCTGCGGATTCATCAATGCGGCTTCGACCGCGTGTCGCCCCCACAGGCGGATCTGTCCGGTGGAAGCCCGGCCGGAGCCGCGCCCACCCTGCATCCGTCCGGCGCGCCCGCGCAGATTGGTCTTGTCGCCCCGCTTGGCCATCAATCGTTCCCTTGTTCGTCGGTAGTGGCGGCTCCTGCCAGCGGGGGCATTGACAGGCAAGCGCGCCTTCGGCATTGGCGCGCTTCACTCGGCCGGGTTGCCCTGTAACAGGGGCTCTCAACTTCGGCGGCAGCAGTGCCCTCGTGACCGGCTAATCCGGTGGACAGGTGGCCGAGTGGTTAATGGCAGCAGACTGTAAATCTGCCCGCGAGAGCGTACGCTGGTTCGAATCCAGCCCTGTCCACCAGCCGGCCTTAAGCCTCTGAAACCGCAGAAAACCGCCACTTCTTGGCTTCCGTTGCTACACAAAGCAGCTACACGGAGGCATGGAGAGCGTGTTCAAACTGTCCAAACGCAAGGGCTCAACGAAGTGGCAGGTGCGGAAGCGGTGGCCGACCGACGTCGCAGTGATTCTCAAGGGCGAGTTCAACGCCTCCAGTGGCGAAGAGGATCGCAAGCGGGCACAGCTGCGCCTTCCCATGATCGCAGCGGAGTACGAACGGCGGGTTCGGGTTTGACGGAGAGGTGCCCGAGGGGGTCGTGCTCACCAACACCGACCTGCACCGCACCTTCAACAACGAGCGGTTTGACCATGGCGGCAGGTTCTATGGTGGCTGGTGGCAGGGGCTCCCCAAGGCTGACCGAGCGCGCATCCTGATAGACGGGGAGACCACAGTCGAACTGGACTACATGGCGTTTCAGCCGCGCCTCTGCTTCGATCTGGAGGGGCACCCGCTGCCGCCTGAGGTGGACCCTTATGCCCTGCCGGGGCTCGACATGGAGACATATCGGGAAGCCGTGAAGAAGACGGTGGCGCAGCTGGTCTACGCGATGCCCGGTGTGCCACTCGGGCGCGCAGGAGCCTCTAAGGAGCTGTTTCCCGATGCCCAGACCTACGCCAACTTCGCCGGGCAGGTGGAGGCGGCACTTGGGGGCATGGCGGGTTGGCTGCGGACTGGACGCGGGATGGCGCTGCAGTTTGTGGATAGTGAGATAGCCGACGGCGTAATCCACCGCCTTACGGCACAAGACATGCCCTGCTTGCCCATCCATGACAGCTTCATCGTGCCAGCTTCAGCAGAGGTGCGGTTGGGGGCAGCGATGATCGCCGCATATCGGGAGCAGGTGAAGCGGCGAGCAGCACGAACAGCAGACCCAGTCATTAGAGGCTGGACTGCCTCAGAGCAGGAGAGGGGGGCTTGGGAGGAGGTGGGCCCGCTGCCGTCTCGCGTGATCCAAGGGGGCACCTAAGGGGCATACTGGTCCCCGTAAGGATAAGCCCCTGCTGCTGACCTACGAACAGAAAACACCGAGGGTAACAGGGGTCTCATGACCATCACCGTGATGCCCATGTCCACCTTCAACGGCACTCAGCTTACGCGGCGTAAGATCGAAGGCGAGCCGCACTTCAGCCATCCTGCAGCACATCGAAGTCCGAATTAGAGGCTGGTTGTGGAAACTCGACAACGCCGCCTGCCGCCGCTGCAATGGCCTCGCGGCACTGCTGTGCGAAGGCAGCGTCGCCTGTATTTTTTACATGGCGCGCAGCTGCAAACAGGTCGGGCGTTTGCACCAAGGCTAGCTTAACTGTGTCAGCGAAATGCAACACCTTTCTTGTGAAAAACGCCTCTCTCTCGGCAGGCGGGGACAACCGAAAAGGGTTTCCAAAAAGTACGCCGATGGCCATCTCCTCGACATCTTCTCTCGCAAAATCTTCACTGATATTTCGGTGGAGCTGAGATGCTTTCTTCACGTCAATGGCCTTGTTGTCACGCCCCTCAACCTCTCCTATAAAGCGGCCCTCTGAACTGGAGAAAATAGCATCAAACTCACTTTGATCATCCTCAAAGTGTTCAACATTGAACCCCAAGATTGACAAAGCCTCCCTTACGGCAGCTTCCAGGCGGAGCCCTGTTTCAAATAGTAGGCATCGCAACTCCCCCTCAGATGCCAATCGGGTGCCCAGGTCCGCGTACCGTCTTCGCAGTGTTTCAATCTGCTCGGTGAGGGCGAGCATCTCACCCTCGATATCGGCTTCGGAAGCAAATCGATATACAGATGCATTCGTCCATTCCGGAGCGTCTGTGCGCTCGTCGGACGACCGAAGGCGCTTATCAAGGGCGAAGAGGTTGTCTCGCAGACGAAGTGCAAATTGGGTGTACTCTTGTGACCAACCCGTAACCTCGTCCTCTCCATATCCAGCAGCCTCTCTCTCTGCAGCTAAGGCATCTAGGTGTCCCCATGTAATCTCGGGCAAAAGGACAAGATTGCCTTCACCTAGTCGGACTGATGCTGCGACCGCATGCTCGCCACCTTTAGTTGTCATGAGGGTGGTCCAGGATGGATCGGATTTGAAGTAGCAACGATACTCGGTGCAGCCCTCAAACTCTCGCCAGAACTGATCCAGCAAAGGTGCGCCTTCGCGTGTTATCTTGATGAAAGAGCCGTCTGCCAACGACAAGCCCTTGAGGTCAAGTGGTATGAAATCGTAGTTACCGCAGGATTGTACGTCCGTTTGCATCCTTGGTTTACCTGGCGTACCCACGTTACGTTTTGTGCCGGTATAATAAAAGTGCTTCTGAAACTTAGTTAGAAAGACAAATACGGTCTTCCCCGCTTTTAACGCGGCGCTTATCTGCGCAGGCCATCTTACCATAGTCTCACGGTACTGAGCGGAGCTGTGCTCCGAAATCAGGGGTACTCCCTGATAAGTTTCGTACGTTTGAAATTCGTCGAGACTAGGCTCAACAGCTATGATGTCGGCGTCAAGCATCGAGCGTTCGGAGGTGATGTCGAGCGTATCGAAACCGTCAACGCTAGGAAGATTGAAACCGAAGGCGAAAATCGTCCTACTCAACTCACCCGCTCCACACGTCACGAACTGGACGTAAGTCCATAATGTGCTCGCTGGTATCCGCAAGGGAGGTCGTAACTGCACGTCGGGGCATATGCTTTTTCAGGAGGATACTATAGCGAAGTAAGCCATCCTCGCGCTTACTGCAGCCGCCCGCTAAGCCGCTTCCTGCTTGTGGAGGATCACATCGACATGGGCGATGGCGTATTGGATCGACAAGCGCGAACCCTGGTCGTGGAAGGTGTGCCAGCAGTGATGGAGAAGGGGCAGGAGGTAATCAGCGTCGACTTCTCCCACCCCCAAGGTGCGAACAGCTTTGGAGAACACGCGACTATCCTCTTCCGTCGCGGGCTCAGCCAATGTCTTCGAGATGATTGATGATCGCGTCGGCTCAGCCGATGCTGGCTTCGCTGCACCGAGGGGGACGCTGCGAGAGACAATCCGCCCTTCTTGACGTTTGACCATGTTCGGCTTGGCTCCCTTTTGCGCTTTCACCAATGCAGCAGCCGCTTCGTCGGTGAGCCCAACCATGCGGACGAAGGCGAAAACTGGCAGCCAGAGCTTGGTCGTATACGCGAGATGCTCGATGAACAGTCTCGGCTGAGCCACCGGGGACCGCGTGACAAACGCTTCGATCAGCACGTCATCGTTGACGTGGACGTGATCGACGACTTCTGCCGTCACATCGACTGTCGCGCCTTGCATCGCCTCCACGTCACCTAATAGGCGCAGCGCAGGGGCACCTTGATCCTCCGAGAAGTGCCCTCTGGAGATAAACTGGAGCTTTGGGATAAGCGCCTCATCGATGAGGAAACGTCCGGACCGACCCTCAACAAGCCCGGTCTCGACATTCAGAAGGGCGACATTCTCGATGCCAGCCCGATCTATTCGGCGCAGGATCGAACCCCACTCCCGTCCAGCTTCCTGCTTTTTCTCATTGATGATCGCGGCAAGTTCGGCATGCTTTATGCGCCGGTTCTCACCTGGGTAGCGGAAGTATATGTCGCCTTCCCGAAGATCACTCCCATCGTCTTTGGTGCATATCAGGGGCCGCTCAGTTGCCTGGGGGACGAAGATCACACCGACGGTTTTCCCGGCTATTTCCACTTCCTCTTTTTGCCAAAGAGGCACTGGGGTAAGCACAGACATCAGGTATTGATTGAGCCTAGCAGGGTCATACCCCTTCAACTTCCCCGAGTTTATGCCTACCACTTTCTTGTCGGCATCGCGCACGCCAAACAGAAGCATTCCACCGCGTGCATTAGCGAACGCGGCTATCGCACGGGCGTAGGCAGCCTTGCTTCCGAAGTTCAGGCTCTCCTTACACTCCAGCCGGTCTGTCTCCTCAATCACCAGTTGGTCGGTGCCTTCTCGGACAGATAGTAGAAGCCGTAGATTTACGGGATGAAGCGGGCTCGCCTCCTGAAAAGCCCGGCGCGGGTCTTCAGTCTTGCCAAAGCCCTTCAGATACGTGGAGACCTGAACTTCTTCTGCCTCTGAAACCTCAGCGAAAGCCTCTCCTTTGGCAATCTCACTCAGTCGATAGGGGTTGATGGTGCGATCCGGCCTACTGAAAAGGGAGATGATTTGATCCTTGGTATGCTGCTTTCTCATTAGCAACGCCTTGATCAGCGCAACTTCCCAGGTCTCGATGTTGCGCGCCCTTACTTTTGTCATGAAGTCCCCACGCTTTTGTGGGAAGCCTAGCGTTGAAGGCGCGAAGGCCAAGCTAAAGATGCGAGATACGCGCGTTTAGGGAGGCGGGAGCCGCCGCTACGATGGGGCTTCTGCGTTCCGCAAGTGAGCAGGTTGGAGTTGCCCAGCCTACGACGCCGCGTGCCGCCCCTCGCTGTTCTGGCAGCCTTGCACTGCCACACGGGGCTGCTACACAGTCATCCGCAGCTGACTTGCCAGATTGACGGTTTTCTGCGGTTTCTAGTCGTGAGCCCGGCAATCCAGCCCTGTCCACCAGCCGGCCCCCGTCCGATCAACCGTTGCCCAGCGGCGCCGAGCGGCGCCAATGGGTTGTGGTGCCCGGTTCGTGGCCCTAAGCACCACCGATGGCTGGCGAATTGCTTGATAATCGTGGGCGCGGGGCGGCTGCATGGTCGTGGCCGTCGATCCACCCGGAGGGACGCAAATTCGGGCTGATCGCGGTTGCGGTGGCGCTGTTCTTCCTGCTGGGTCTGGATTGGGAGATAGTCGGCTGGCCGCTGCTGTGCCTGTCGGCGGGCGTGTTCGCCTTTTTCCGTGATCCGGAACGCGTCGTTCCGCAGGGCGAGGATCTGATTGTCGCGCCGGCTGACGGCCTGGTCACTCAGATCAGCAGCGTGCTGCCGCCGGTTGAACTGCAAGTGCCCGATGCTGCGGGGCGGCCGGGCCTCGGCAGCGCGCCGGTGACGCGCATCTCCATCTTCATGTCCATGTTCGACGTGCACATCAACCGCGCCCCATCGGGCGGGACGGTCCGCCGCGTCGTCTACATTCCCGGCAAGTTCGTAAACGCCGATCTCGACAAGGCGAGCGAGGACAATGAGCGGCAGCATCTGCTGATCGAGCGGGCCGATGGCGTGGCGATCGGCTGCACGCAGATCGCCGGCCTGGTGGCGCGGCGTATCGTGCCGTTCGTGAAGCCGGGCGACATCGTCGCGACAGGCCAGCGCATCGGCCTGATCCGGTTCGGCAGCAGGGTCGATGTCTACCTGCCCGCCGGCACCGACGCGCGGGTGGTGCTGGGGCAGAAGACCGTCTGCGGCGAAACCGTGCTGGCGGAACTTGGGCAGCAGTGCCTGATTGAAGGGGTCTGCCAATGAATTCGGGGACGGTGCGCACATGAACGAGGTGGACGAAGGCTGGCTCGGCCCCAAGGCCAGCGAAGACGACGATCGCCTGACGCCTGACAGCGGGGCGGCGCGGCGTCCTGCACGCGGGCTGGCCCTGCGTGCGCTGGTGCCGAACGCCATCACTGCCGCAGCCTTGTGTTCCGGTCTGACAGGCATCCGCTTCGGCATCACCGGCGAGTGGGAGCGTGCGGTGTTCGCCATCATCCTGGCTGGCATGCTGGACGGGATCGACGGGCGCATCGCCCGGTTGCTGAAGGCGCAGTCCCGCTTCGGTGCGGAACTGGACAGCCTGGCCGATTCGCTCAGCTTCGGCATGGCGCCCGCCTTGGTGCTGTTCCTGTGGTCGCTGCAGGATCTGCCACGCTTCGGCTGGTTCGCATCCCTGGCGTTCGCCATCTGCTGTGCCCTGCGACTCGCCCGTTTCAACGCCCGGATCGATCTGGAGGAGCAGCCGCATAAATCGGCCGGCTTCCTGACCGGCGTGCCCGCGCCGCTCGGTGCCGGTCTGGCGTTCCTGCCGCTCTACCTCTGGCTTGCCAGCGGGGAGCCGGTGTTCCGCGAACCTGTGCTGGTGGCACTGTGGACTGCTGTGGTCGCCGGGCTGATGATCTCCAACCTCGCCACGCTCAGCTGGACCTCGTTCCGGCCACATTCCAGCATCCGGCTGGGGGCCATTGCCCTTGCTGGCCTTCTGTTCGCAGCCCTGCTTACAGAGCCGTGGGCCACGCTGGCGGTGCTGTGCATCATCTACCTGGCGCTGATCCCGGTCGGGATCGTCCGCTACGGCCGCCTCAGGCGGCAGCGGAGCGGGCGCGGCCCGACACAGGAAGGTGCCGCATCCCGCGCTGCACCTGTGGCACCCGTCGGCGTTGGCCCTGCGGCCGATCCGCCCTTGGGCCAGTAAGTGCCGTGACGGTCCGGCGGACCGTCACCATCCGATAGTGCACCTGGCCGGCAAGGCCATGCGGCCCCAGCAGCACCTGGGCGCTGCCGAACATCGTGCGCACAGCATCGGCAATCATCAGCAGCGCGGCGAGCGCGACGGCAGCAAACAGCAGGGCGAACATGGCGGTCATCCTCGAAGCTTTCGCGTGACCGGTCACACCGACCGACTCACGCTCACAATGTTCCCTATCTGTTCCGGCTCGTCAAGGCCGACGTCTCAGGCTCGCTCCGGAGCTTTAACGCTGGCATTGCGCCACCTGATCGCATAAGGGCAGCGCCGTCACCGTCATGCCTCGACTCGGAAGAGCGGGCTTGCGGCGGCAAATTCACATGGAAGGCCGACATACCGGTGCCGTGCTCGTGCAGTCGCGCGAACAGGGTTCCCCGCCTTCCAGAGGACGAACCGGAAAGGAATTACCTATGGCGGTACCCACCGTCTCCATGCACCAACTGATCGAGGCCGGCGCTCACTTCGGCCACCAGACGCACCGCTGGAACCCGCGGATGAAGCCGTACATCTTCGGCGCGCGCAATGGCGTTCACATCATCGACCTGTCGCAGACCGTGCCGCTGATGGCGCGTGCGCTCGACTTCGTCTCGGCCACATCCCGCGCGGGCGGCAAGGTGCTGTTCGTCGGCACCAAGCGTCAGGCGCAGGAGCCGATCGCCCAGGCCGCGCGCGCCTGCGGCCAGCATTTCGTCAACCATCGCTGGCTGGGCGGCATGCTGACCAACTGGCGCACGATCAGCCTGTCCATCAAGCGCCTGAAGACGCTGGAAGAGCAGCTCGGCGGTGACACGGCCGGCCTGACCAAGAAGGAAGTGCTGCAGCTGACGCGTGAGCGGGACAAGCTGGAAATGTCGCTCGGCGGTATCCGCGACATGGGCGGCATTCCCGACGTGATGTTCGTGATCGACGCCAACAAGGAAGAGCTGGCGATCAAGGAAGCCAACGTGCTCGGCATTCCGGTCGTTGCCGTTCTCGACACCAATGTCGATCCCAGCGGCATCGCCTTCCCGATCCCGGGCAATGACGATGCCAGCCGCGCCGTGCGCCTGTATTGCGAGGCGATTGCCGCCGCCGCCAGCCAGGGTCGCACGCAGGGCGTGGTGGATTCGGGTGCCGATTTCGGCGCGATGGATCTGCCCCCTGAAGAGGCCGAGATCGCCGCGCCCGCCGCTGCCGAAGCGCCGGCCACGCCTGCCGAGGCGTAAGGCCCCCGTCATATTGGCGGATCAGAGCGCCGGCCTGCGGCATCCACACGGATGCGCCCGGGCCGGCGCCCGTTAACATTCAAGAGGATTACCGATCATGGCAGCTTACACCGCCGCTGACGTCAAGAACCTGCGCGAACGTACGGGCGCGGGCATGATGGACTGCAAGAAGGCGTTGTCCGAAACCAATGGCGACGTGGAAGCCGCGGTCGACGCGCTGCGCGCCAAGGGTCTTGCCGCCGCGCAGAAGAAGTCCAGCCGCACCGCGGCCGAAGGTCTGGTCGGCGTCGCCGTCGAGGGCCTGAAGGGCGTGGCGGTGGAAGTGAACTCCGAGACCGACTTCGTCGCCAAGAACGACCAGTTCCAGGATTTCGTCCGCAAGGTCACCAGCGTCGCGCTGACGCAGGACAGCGACGATGTCGAGACGCTGAAGGCGGCCGGCTATCCCGGCGGTGGCACCGTGGCCGACAAGCTGACCGACAATGTCGCCACCATCGGCGAGAACCAGCAGCTGCGCCGCGCGAAGAGCGTTTCGGTCAGCAGCGGCCTGGTCGTGCCGTACATGCACAATGCGCAGGCGCCGAACCTGGGCAAGATCGGCGTGCTGGTCGCGCTGGAGAGCGAAGCCGGCGCCGATGTGCTGGAGCCGCTGGGCAAGCAGATCGCGATGCACATTGCTGCCGCATTCCCGCAGGCGCTGGACGCCGACAGCCTGGATGCCGACGTGATCGAGCGTGAGCGCGCGATCGCCCGCGAGAAGGCGGCCGAGAGCGGCAAGCCCGAAGCCGTGCAGGAAAAGATGGTCGATGGCGCGGTGAAGAAGTTCGCCAAGGAGAACGCGCTTCTCAGCCAGCTGTTCGTGATGGACAACAAGACGACCATCGCTGACGTCGTGGCGCAGGCCGGCAAGGAAGCCGGCAAGCCGATCACGCTGGTCGACTATGTCCGTTACCAGCTGGGCGAAGGCATCGAGAAGGAGCAGACGGACTTCGCTGCCGAGGTCGCTGCTGCCGTCAAGGGCTGAACCAGCCGACGAACAGATGTGACGGCCGCCGGGGCGCGAAGCTCCGGCGGCCGTTTTCATGTGCGGTCGGGCTCCTGTGCCCCTACTCTTGCCGGTGACCCCTCTTGGCAGTCACCCCGCGCGCTCTATAAGGGCGCAAGCAACCCCCAACACCGCCCGCCAACGCCACTGCCCGGAGTACCCCGCATCCATGTCCGTTTCCGCGCAGATGCCGCCTGTTCGACGCGTCCTGCTGAAGCTGTCGGGCGAGGTGCTGATGGGCGAGAAGCAGTTCGGCATCGACACGGACTTCGTGGCGGAACTGGCGGCGGAGGTGAAGGCCGCGCGGGATACCGGGCTGGAGCTGTGCCTGGTGATCGGCGGCGGCAACATTTTCCGCGGCATGGCCGGTGCGGCGCAGGGCATGGAGCGCGCCCAGGCCGATTACATGGGCATGCTGGCCACGGTGATGAACGCCCTTGCCATGCAGAGCGCGCTGGAGAAGCTGGGCGTTGAGACCCGGGTGCAATCTGCAGTGCAGATGGACCAGGTGTGCGAGCCGGTGATCCGTCGCCGGGCCGAGCGGCATCTGGCGAAGGGCCGCGTGGTGATCTTCGCGGCGGGTGTCGGCGCACCTTATTTCACCACCGATTCCGGTGCAGCGCTACGAGCGGCCGAGATGCAGTGCGACGCGCTGCTGAAGGGCACCAGCGTGGATGGCGTGTACGACGCCGATCCGAAGAAGGATCCGACGGCCAAGCGTTTCGAAACAGTCACCTACGACCGGGTTCTGGGTGACAATCTGAAGGTGATGGATGCCTCCGCCGTGGCGCTGTGCCGCGACAACCGGATCCCGATCGTGGTGTTCTCCATCCGCGAAAAGGGCAATCTGGCGCGCGTGCTGGCGGGCGAGGGCGTCCAGACGATCGTGCAAGGGGAAGCCTGATGGCGCAGAAGTATGACAAGGCCGACGTCGAGCGGCGGATGAACGGTGCAGTGGACAGCCTGAAGAGCGATCTGTCGGGCCTGCGCACGGGCCGCGCCAATGTGGCGCTGCTCGATCCGGTGATGGTGGAGGTCTATGGCGCGCTGATGCCGCTGAACCAGGTTGCCACTGTCTCCGCGCCCGAGCCGCGCATGCTGAGCGTGCAGGTGTGGGACCGGTCCAACGTGATCCCGGTGGAGAAGGGCATCGCCCGTTCCAACCTGGGCCTCAACCCCAGCATCGACGGCCAGACGTTGCGCCTGCCGCTGCCCGATCTGACGGAAGAGCGCCGCAAGGACCTGGCCAAGCTGGCCGGCAAATATGCCGAGGGCGCCAAGATCGCCATCCGCAACGTCCGTCGCGATGCGATGGAGCTGCTGAAGGATGACGAGAAGAAGAAGCAGATCAGCGAGGATGATCGCAAGCGGCTGGAGGACGAGGTCCAGACCATCACCGATCGCTTCGTGAAGGATGTCGATGCCGCCACGGAGGCAAAGGAAAAGGAAATCCTGCAGCGGTGAGTGATGGAGCGGCTCCGCTGGGCGCTATGGACGCTGCCGCGGCGCCCGGCATGCGTGCAGGGGCAGGGCATGGCGCACGTCATGTCGCCATCATCATGGACGGCAATGGTCGCTGGGCCCGCCGCTTCCACCTGCCGCGGGCCATGGGGCACCGGCGTGGCGTGGAGGCGGTGCGCCGCCTTGTGCGATCGCTGGGTCCTATGGGGCTGGAGTGCCTGACGCTGTACGCCTTCTCCGCGGAGAACTGGAAGCGGCCGGAGGATGAGGTCAGCGACCTGATGGGCCTGATGCGCAGCTTTATCCGATCCGACCTGCCGGAATTCATCGCCAATGATGTCCGGCTGAGGATCATCGGTGATTACAAAGCCTTGGCGCCCGACATTGTGGAAATGCTGGAGGACGCGCTGGCGCGTACAGCCGGGGGATCACGCACCCTGGCAGTGGCGCTGAACTATGGCTCGCAACAGGAAATCGCCCGGGCCGCCAGCAAGGCGGCAGCCGCCGGGGCCATTACTGCCGACAGCATCGCAGCCAATCTCGACACCGCCGACCTGCCGCCGCTGGACCTGCTGATCCGCACCAGTGGGGAGGTGCGGCTGTCCAATTTCCTGCTGTGGCAGGCCGCTTATGCCGAAATGTGGTTCACGGACGTGCTGTGGCCCGATTTCACCCCCGCCCATCTGGAAGAGGCGCTGACCAGCTTCGCCAATCGGGAGCGGCGCTTTGGCGGGCGTTGAGGCACCAGAGCGCAAGCGCGACCGGCTGAAGGCGCGCGCGCTCCGCTACGCTGCGGTTCCGCTGGCGGTGCGTACGGGGGATCTGCCCAAGCGGCTCGGCTCTGCAATCGTGATGCTGGTGCTGGCTGGCGGAGCGCTGGCGCTGGGCGGGGCGGTGCTGCAGGGCTTCCTCGCGCTGGTGGCGTTGGCAGCCCTGGGTGAGGCGGTTCGACTGGTCCTGCGGGCAGCGCCCGGCGGGCGCTTGCGCGTTGCCGGCATGGTCATCGCCACGCTCTACATCGGGCTCGGCGCCGCCTTCCTGATGCAGATGCCGCGGGCCGTTCTGGTGGTGACGGTGGTGACGGTGATCGCTACCGATACCGGGGCCTATTTCACCGGGCGCACGATCGGCGGCCCGCGTATCGCGCCGCGGATCAGCCCATCCAAGACATGGGCGGGCCTGGCCGGCGGGATGGTTGCGGCGGGGCTGTGGCTGGCGATTGTGGCGGCACTGCTGGAGCAAGCCATGCGGGCGCTGTCGCCAAGCGAGCCGGTCGGCCTCGCGCCAGGGCAGATGCTGGCAGGCGCGCTGATCGGAGCGGGCCTGGCCATTGCGGCGCAGGCGGGCGACTTCCTGGAAAGCTGGCTGAAGCGCAAGGCCGCGGTGAAGGATTCGTCGCGGCTGATCCCTGGTCATGGCGGCGTGCTGGACCGGGTCGACGGGATCATTCCGGTCGCGCTTATCGTCGGCTTGCTCGGCCATTACGGCGACGTCTGGTGATGGCCGGATGACTCGTTCCATCTCGATCTTCGGCGCCACCGGGTCCATCGGCGCCTCCACCCTAGACCTCCTGGCCCGACAGCCGCAGCACTGGCGCGTCGAGGCGCTGACGGCGAACTGCCAGGCGGCCGAGCTTGCCCGCTTGGCTCTTGCGCACAAGGCTCGCATCGCGGTGGTCGCGGATGAGCGCTGCCTGCCCGAACTGCGCGAGGCCCTGTCGGGAAGCGGGATCGAGGCTGGGGGCGGGGCAGCGGCGCTGGTCGAGGCCGCCTCACGCGGTGCGGACCTGACTGTCGCGGCCATTGTCGGCTGTGCGGGCCTCGCCCCCACCATGGCTGCAATCCGCGCGGGCGGCACGGTTGCGCTCGCCAACAAGGAGGCACTGGTCTCTGCCGGCGAGGTGATGATCACCGCCGTCCGCCGCCACGGCGCCACGCTGCTGCCGGTCGATTCGGAGCATAACGCCATCTTCCAGTGCCTCGCCGGCAATGACATCGCCGATGTGCGGTGGATCACGTTGACAGCGAGCGGCGGCCCCTTGCGCGAATGGCCGCTGGAACGCCTGCAATCGGCCACGGTCGCGGAAGCGGTGGCGCATCCCAACTGGTCGATGGGCGCCAAGATCAGCGTTGATTCCGCCACCATGTTCAACAAGGGTCTGGAATTCATCGAGGCGCATCACCTCTTCCCGGTCGGGCACGAGCGCCTGCGCATCGTGGTGCACCCGCAGAGCGTGATCCATTCCATGGTGGAGTATCGCGACGGCTCCACCCTGGCGCAACTCGGCCCGGCCGACATGCGCGTGCCGATCGCCTCCGCACTGGCATGGCCGGCGCGCATGGACACGCCGTGCGCCCCGCTGGACCTGCCCGCCATCGGCCAACTGACCTTCCAGGCGCCGGACGAGGTCCGCTTTCCCGCCACGAAGCTCGCGCGGGAGGCGGTGGCGGCCGGCGGTGCGGCACCCGCGGTGCTGAATGCCGCCAATGAAGTGGCGGTGGCGGCTTTCCTGGCCGGTCAGATCAGGTTCACGCAGATTACGCAAATCGTGGCTCAAGTGCTTGAAACATGCGACCTTCCCCCGCCTGCCAGCCTGGATGACGTGCTTGTCGTCGACGCCGAGGCGCGCCACAGGGCCGCTGACATGCTGGAGCCCGCCTGACCTCATGATCGAGACCCCGCCGCTCTGGATGTGGCTGCTCGGCTTCCTGCTGGTGCTGGGACCGCTGGTGACGCTGCACGAGCTTGGCCACTATCTTGTCGGCCGCTGGTGCGGGGTGAAGGCGGATGCGTTCTCCGTGGGCTTCGGCAAGGAACTGGTGGGCTATACCGACCGGCGCGGTACGCGCTGGAAGCTGTCGGCATTGCCGCTGGGCGGCTATGTGCAATTTGCCGGCGACATGAACCCGGCCAGCCAGCCTTCGGCGGAATGGCTGGCCTTGCCGGCGGCGGAGCGCGCGCAGACCTTTCAGGCCAGGGCGTTGTGGCAGAAGGCGCTGATCGTGGCCGCCGGCCCCGTGGTGAACTTCCTGGTGGCGATCGCCATTCTTGCGGGATTGAACTCGGCCTACGGTCGGCTGGAGGTTGCGCCGGTGGTGCAGGTGCTGGCGCAGGATGGCGCAGCGGCGCAGGCCGGCATCGCCATCGGTGACCGCATCGTCAGCATCGATGGCGACGCGATCGACGGCTTCGACGAGGTGCCCGGCCGCATTGCGCCGCATCCCGGTGAACCGGTGACGATGGTGGTCGATCGCGACGGAGAGCAGCTGAGCTACAGCTTCACCATCCGCCAGGTTACCGAACAGGACCGTTTCGGCAACCGGTTCGAGATCGGCCAGATCGGCATCGGCGCCGGCGGCGGCCGGCTTGTCCCCGTCGGACCGGTGGAATCGATCGGCCTGGCTGTTCAGCAGACCGGACAGATCATGCGGGCCATGGTGGTGGGATTGTGGCAGATCATCAGCGGGCGCCGTTCGGTGGAAGAGCTGGGCGGCCCGATCAAGATCGCCAAGTTCTCCGGCGAGCAGCTCAGTCTCGGCTGGCCGCAATTCATCCATTTCGCTGCGCTGATCTCAATTAACTTGGCATTCATTAACCTGCTGCCAATTCCGGCACTGGATGGTGGGCATCTGGCCTTTTACGCTGCGGAAGCGATCCGCCGGAAGCCCGCCAGCCAGCGTAGTCAGGAATGGGCGTTTCGCACCGGCATCGCCTTTGTGCTGGCGCTGATGCTGTTCGTGACCATCAATGATGTGGCGACGCTGCCCATATGGGGGCGATAGGCCGCGACCGCCTGCCTTGTCGCGGGGTGGCGGACCGGAATGGAAGATTGTATCGCGGCATGCTTTTCCCCAACGCTTGCTTGATCGCCCGCCCGGCATGAGGCAAGGGCGCTGGCTTGTGGTGCAAGGGGGTGCTGGCACGATTTCGCGGGGGTGGCGAGACAGCTGGGCATGATTGCCAAGTTCATGCAGACGGATTGGAACCGACGGGAATGACCGCCAGGAATACTGAAGTGATTGCCCTGCCGTTGATGGCGGCGCTGCTCGGCTGCACGGTGCTGGCCGGCGTGCCGGCGAGTGCGCTGGCACAGGACGTGCCGGCCGCGCCAGCAGCACCGCAAGCCACGCCGCCCGGGCAGGGCAGCGCGCCGGCTGCACCCGTCGCTGCGGCTCAGGGTGATGTGGTCCGGTCGATCGCGGTGGCGGGCGCCCAGCGGCTCGAACCGCAGACCATCCTCAGCTACATCAAGTTGCGGCCGGGCGACACCTACAGCCCCGCGGTGGCCGACCAGGCGCTGAAGGATCTGGCCGCGACCGAACTGTTTTCCGATTACCGGATCGACAACGAAGCCGGCAATCTGGTCATCACCGTGGTGGAAAACCCGGTGATCAACCGCATCGTCCTGGAAGGCAATCGCCGGATCAAGGATGACAAGATCCTGCCCGAGATCCAGCTGGAACCTCGGCAGATCTTCACGCGGTCCAAGGTGCGGGCGGACGTCGCCCGCATCATCGAGCTGTACAAGCGCCAGGGCCGCTTCGCCGCCACGGTGGAGCCGCAGATGGTGCAGCTCGACCAGAACCGCGTCGACGTGGTGTTCGAGATCACCGAAGGGCCGAAGTCCAAGGTTCGCCAGATCAACATTCTCGGCAACGAGGCGTTCAGCGACGGTGACCTGCGGGACGAGATGGTGACCAAGGTCGCATCCTTCACGCGGGTCTTCTCCTCCGCAACCAGCTACGACCCCGATCGGCTGGCCTTTGACCAGCAGCAGCTGCGCGCCTTCTACCTTCAGAACGGCTATGCCGATTTCCGGGTCGTATCTGCCGTGGCGGAGCTGACGCCCGACAAGCGCGACTTCATCATCACCTATGTGATCGAGGAAGGGCAGCGCTACAAGTTCGGCGAAGTGGCGGTGGACAGCCAGCTGCGGGACTTCGACTCGGACCGGATGACCGGCAACCTGCCGATGAGTGCCGGTGACTGGTACGATGCCAAGCTCGTCGAAGACACGATCGAGCAGATGACGGAACTGGCCGGCACGTTCGGTTACGCCTTCGCGGATGTGCGGCCGCAGTTCAGCCGCAACCAGGAAGACCTGACCATGGATGTGCGCTTCGTGATCAACGAAGCGCCGCGCGTCTATGTCGAACAGGTGAACGTCAACGGCAACACGCTGACGCAGGACAAGGTTATCCGGCGCGAGTTCCGTATCACGGAAGGTGATGCGTTCAATTCGCTGCAGGTGCAGCGATCGACCGCACGCATCAACTCGCTGGGCTATTTCCAGGAAAACTTCGAGGTCAGCCAGGTCGATGGCTCCAGCGTCGACCGCATCGTCCTCGACGCCAATGTGCAGGAACAGGCCACGGGCGAGCTGTCGCTGTCGGCCGGCTTCTCCTCCATCGAAAGCTTCATCTTCCAGGGTTCCATCCGGCAGCGGAACTTCCGTGGTCGCGGGCAGACGGTGGGACTGTCGGCAAGTTACTCCCGCTTCTCGCGTTCCGGCAACATCAGCTTCACCGAGCCGTATCTGTTCGACAAGAACATCTCGGCCGGTGTCGATATCTACCGTCGCGATTTCAACAATGGTTACCTGGATCGCAACAGCGCGACCTACGAGCAGGCGCAGACCGGCATCTCGCTGCGCGTGGGCGTGCCGCTTACCGAATACATGACGGCTGTGGGGCGCTACACGTTCAATTATGACGACA
The DNA here is from genome assembly GCF_003660445.1 of Croceibacterium ferulae. Taxonomy (GTDB): domain Bacteria; phylum Pseudomonadota; class Alphaproteobacteria; order Sphingomonadales; family Sphingomonadaceae; genus Croceibacterium; species Croceibacterium ferulae. The sequence goes on from NZ_QZVQ01000004.1 coordinate 358,032, forward strand.
TCACGCTGGATGAAGACCTGTACTTCATCGACGGCGAGTGCGCGCCGCTGATCGCCGGGCGGTTCCTGTGCGATGCGATTGGCACCCGGACCAGCTCAATCCTGGGCGGTTCGCTGATCTATTCCACGCTGAACAGCCGCCAACGTCCGACACGCGGCGAGAACGTGATCGTGAGCGTCGATGTGGCCGGTCTTGGCGGATCGGTGAAGTATGCGAAGATCACCGCCAATGCCGACAAGTACTGGAACATCGGCAGCGGCTTCATCTTCAATGTCAGCGCCCAGGGTGGCTACATCAAGGGGCTGGGCAATGGCGGCAACGTGCTGCTGACCGACCGCTTCTTCCTGGGCGAACCGCAGATGCGCGGCTTCGACATCCGGGGCCTCGGCCCGCGCGTGATCCGTCGCTACTACCAGACGGATGCTGCGCAGTCGGGCGGTTATGCGCTCGATGAAGCCGGCAATGGCGTGCTGTTGCCGCTGCGTGATCGTGGCAACACGGACGACGCGCTGGGCGGCAATGCGATGTATCTGTTCCAGGCGGAGCTGGAGATCCCGCTCAGTTCGGGCGCGCGCGAACTCGGGCTGCGGCCCTCCATCTTCCTGGATGCGGGCGCGGTCTTCAATGTCCGTCGACCGGCGCTGAACTCCACTCCGTTCCCTGACGGCCAGATAATCCAGGCTCGCGACAACAGCGGCAACCTGCTTTATTCGCAGCCGGTGTTCAACGATGCCGGGCAGCAGACCGGCACGACCACCGTGACCAGCCCGACATCGCCGACCGGAAGCACCAACGCACCGCTCGCCCGCATCAACCTCCCGCCGTTCGTGGAGCAGTTCTATGGCGACACGCCGAAGCCGCGCATCGCGATCGGCATCGGGGTCGACTGGAACTCCCCGTTCGGGCCGTTCCGGATCAATGCTGCCTATCCGCTGCTGAAGGTGGAAGGCGACGACACACAGCTCTTTTCGTTCAACGTGGGAACCCAGTTCTGATGACCAAGCTTTTCAAGCCTGCGCTGGCTGCCGGCCTCGCTCTCGCCGCGCTGACCGCGCCCGCTATCATCGCCCCCGTGGCTGCACAGGCCCAGCAGGGTATTGGCGTCGTCAACATCCAGGCCGTGGTGGCCAGCTCCAACGCGTATCGGACGGCGCAGGACCAGCGCCAGACGACCTACAAGGCACAGATCGACCAGGCCACCCAGCGCCGCACCGCGATCCAGCAGCAGCTGGAGCCGCTGTTCACGCAGCTGCAGACCGCCAGCCAGCAGGCGAATGCCGATCAGGGTCAGCTGCAGCAGCAGGCCCAGCAGATCCAGCAGATCGAGCAGTCCGGCCAGCGCGAGCTGCAGCAGATTCTCGGCCCCGTGGCGCTGAGCCAGGCCTATGTGGAAGAGCAGATCCAGGCGCAGCTGCCCGCCGCCATCGAGAACGCTGCCAAGGCGCGCAGCGTCACGCTGGTGTTGACGCCGGACACGGTGCTGTATGCGGACGCAGCCTACAACATGAACCAGGCGGTGCTCGACCAGCTGAACACCCTGCTGCCTTCCGCGCAGATCGTTCCGCCCGAAGGCTGGGTGCCGCCGCAGCTGCGTGAGCAGCAGGCTGCTCAGGCTGGGCAGGCGCCGGCGCAGGCACCCGCAGCCGCCGCAACGACGCCGGTTCAGGGGCGCTGATGACGGACGCCGTTTCCGACACCCCGGATGCCCGCAGCATGGATATTGCGGGCATCCTTGCGGCGCTGCCGCACCGTTATCCCCTGCTGTTGGTGGACCGGGTGGCAGGACTGCTGCCGGACGAGCGAATCCGCGCGATCAAGGCCGTCAGCTTCAATGAAAGCTTCTTCCAGGGACATTTCCCGGGGCGCCCGATCATGCCTGGCGTGCTGCAGATCGAAGCGCTGGCCCAGGCGGCCGGCATCCTGGCGGTCGAGACGCTCGGCCTCGCCGGCAGCGGCAAGCTGGTCTATTTCATGGCGATCGAGGACGCGAAGTTCCGGGCGCCGGTAGAGCCTGGCTGCCTGCTGATGCTGGACGTCAGCTTCGTGCAGAAGCGGGCGCGCGTGTGCAAGTTCCGCGGTGTCGCCACCGTGGATGGCAAGGTCACCTGCGAAGTGAACTTCACCGCGATGATCGCCGACGCGCCTGCCTGACTTGCCAAGCGCGTGCCCAGGCACTAAGGGGCGCCGCTTCCCATCCCATTGCGCGGCCGGTCGGAACCGGCCCCATGCACGAGGACCAATGCCATGAAGGCCGATATTCACCCCGACTACCACATGATCAAGGTGCAGATGACCGACGGCACCGTGTTCGAAACTCGCTCCACCTGGGGCAAGGAAGGCGACACGCTGGCGCTCGACATCGATCCCACGAGCCACCCGGCCTGGACCGGCGGCACGCGTCAGCTGGATACGGGTGGCCGCGTGGCGCAGTTCAACAAGCGCTTCGGCGGGCTGTCGCTCAAGAAGAAGTAAGCTCGCGGCCCCAGATGCGGGGCCGCAGCAGAGGTTGCGTCTTGGCGGGAAATCGCTATAGCGCGCGCCTTCGCCGCACCTATGTGTCGCCTGTTCCTCTCGTGCTTGCACGCGGAATGGCGGCATCCGGGGTGGCTGCAACATTGATTAGCCAATTCAAGGAACAGGTGCCGCAATGGCCGTCCCCAAAAGGAAAACTTCCCCGCATCGTCGCGGTAATCGCCGGTCGCATGACGCGTTGAAGGTCGATGCCTTCCACGAATGCACCAATTGCGGTGAGCTGAAGCGTCCGCACAATCTGTGCGTCGCTTGCGGCCACTACAATGGACGCGAAATCGTCGCTGCTGCTTCCTGATCGTCGGGTGAGCAGGAGTAGGCGCGCATGAGTCTTCCGCGTATCGCCGTAGACGCGATGGGTGGGGACGAGGGCGTGCGCGTGATGGTATCCGGCGCGGCCCTGGCCCGCCGGCGTCACGACAGGTTCCAGTTCCTGCTGGTCGGGGACGGCAACAGGATCGAGCAGGCTCTGGATCAGCATCCAGGCCTGCGCGGTGCGTCCGAGATCCTGCATTGTGACGATGTGGTCGCCGGGGACGAGAAGCCGACCCAGGCGCTGCGCCGGGCGCGCACCACCTCCATGGGCCTTGCCATCGATGCCGTGAAGCGCGGGGCGGCTGGAGCCGCTGTCAGCGCCGGCAATACCGGCGCGCTGATGGCGATGAGCAAGCTCGCGCTGCGGACCATGCCGGGGATCGACCGGCCTGCGCTGGCGGCGCTGATGCCTACGCTGGGCGACAATGACGTCATCATGCTGGATCTTGGTGCCAACACCGAATGCAGTGCGCAAAACCTGGTCCAGTTCGCCATCATGGGCGCGGCCTATGCCCGCATCGTGACCGGGCGCGAGCGGCCGCGTGTGCGTCTGCTGAATATCGGCACCGAGGACACTAAGGGCACGGGCGACCTGCAGAGCGCCGCGCAGGCGCTGCGTGACGCGCATGGCCTGTCGCTGGATTTCGAAGGCTTCGTGGAAGCCAACACCATCAATCGCGGCAATGTCGACGTTGTGGTGACGGACGGATTCTCGGGCAATATCGCGCTCAAGGCCATCGAAGGGTCGGCGCGGTTCGTGACCGACCTGCTGAAGGATGCATTTCGCTCCTCCCTGCGGTCCAAGATCGGATTCCTGATCTCGCGTCCCGCGACGGAGCTGCTGCGCCACCATCTGGACCCCAACAATCACAATGGTGCGGTCTTTCTTGGCCTGAATGGCGTGGTGGTGAAGTCCCATGGCAGCGCCACGGCCGCCGGTGTGGCCAATGCGGTCACCGTGTCGGCCCGCCTGTTGGAAGAAGATCTGACGCAGCGCATCATCGCCGATCTGCACGAACTGGGGACGGATCGCCTGCGTGCCCGGGTGGCGCCCGCCGCCTCGGCCGGGGATGCGGGTGCTGCCACGCCCGATCCGGAGGCGGCGGAATGATCCGCTCGGTTTTCCGCGGAGTCGGCCATGCTCTGCCGCGGCAGGTGGTCAGCAATGACGATCTGGCCGCTCGGCTCGACACCAGCGACGAGTGGATCCGCGAACGCACCGGCATCACCCAGCGCTACATTGCGGGCGAAGGGGAGACCACCGGAACGCTGGCGACCGCTGCTGCCCGGGCTGCGCTGGCCGATGCCGGTATCGATGCGTCGGCGGTCGACCTGATCGTTCTGGCCACTGCCACCCCCGATCACACGTTCCCCGCAACCGCGACGCTGGTCCAGCACGAACTCGGTTGCGCGGGCGCGGCGTTTGATGTGGCGGCGGTCTGCTCCGGCTTTCTGTATGCCCTGGGCACGGCCGATTCCATGCTGCGCACCGGCATGGCGACCACTGCGCTGGTGATCGGCGCGGAGACGTTCAGCCGTATCCTCGATTGGGAAGACCGCACCACCTGCGTGCTGTTCGGTGATGGCGCGGGTGCCTTCGTGATGCAGGCGCAGGACGTTGCCGAGGCGGATGGGCCGGGTGTGCTGGTCACGCGGCTGCACGCCGATGGGCAGCATCGCGGCCTGCTGCATGTCGATGGCGGTCCGTCCACCACCGGGACCGTCGGCAAGCTGCGCATGAAGGGCCGTGAGGTGTTCCGCCATGCAGTGGTGAACCTGGCCGAGGTGCTGGCCGAAGTGCTGGACGAGGCGGGGTTCAAGCCGGACGACATCGACTGGGTTGTGCCGCACCAGGCCAATTTCCGTATCCTGGACGCGACCGCGCGCAAGCTGGGCTTGCCGATGGAACGCATGGTCGTGACCGTGGACTGCCACGCCAACACCTCCGCTGCTTCCGTGCCGCTGGCCTTCGCCGTCGCGCGGCAGGATGGCCGGATCAAGGATGGCGATCTGGTCATGCTGGAGGCGATGGGCGGCGGATTCACCTGGGGCGCCAGCCTGCTGCGGGTATGATCCGCCCGATCGGGCTGCAAATGTGTGCAGTTGCAGCAGATTTGCGCCGAGCTGTTATTGCGCCTGACAGCCGATTCGGGCAAGATAGCTGCGGGGACTGGCGGCGGCTTTCGGGGGAAATGGCATGCACATGATGCGCTCTGTGGGAACATTGACGCGGGCCGACCTGGCCGAAACGCTGAATCGCAAGCTGGGCCTGTCCCGCGCCGAAAGTCTCGACTTGGTGGAGGCGATATTGGCGAAGATGTGCTGCGCCCTGTCCGAAGGCGAGAACGTGAAGATCTCCAGCTTCGGCAGCTTCGTGCTGCGTGACAAGCGCGAGCGGGTGGGGCGCAATCCCAAGACCGGCATCGAGGTGCCGATCACGCCGCGCCGCGTGATGACCTTCCGTGCCAGCCAGAAACTGAAGGACCGCATCGGCGCCGCCGTCTGAGGACGAGGCGAGATCGGGCTCACCCATGAAGGACGGCAAGGAACCGGGCGCGCTGCGCACCATCGGCGAATTGTCAGCCATGCTGGACGTGAAGCAGCATGTGCTGCGCTATTGGGAACAGCAATTTCCCATGCTGCAGCCGCTGAAGCGCAGCGGCGGTCGGCGCTACTATCGCAGCGATGATGTTGCTTTGGTCATGCGCATAGACGCATTGGTCAACCGCGCAGGCTACACGCTGAAGGGCGCCCGTGCCGCGATCGAGCAGGAGCAGGCCGCGCCATCAGGCCAACCGCCGGCGGCCGCTTCCATAGCGGCCTCGCCGTCGACGGACCACGAGCTTCGCGCGTCGTTGCAGGTCATCCGCGATCGCCTGGCGCAGGCGCTGGCGGCCTAGTCCTCGATCTGGGGAGCCGTGACGCGGGTCAGCGGCAGCGGTTCCTTGAAGGTGTGGGTCAGGTAGGGGAAGGGGATCTCGATCCCGGCGGCATCCAGCTTGTCCTTGATCGACAGCAGCACCTCCGTCCGCGTTTCGCGCATGTCGCGCGGGGCGGCGTCGGTCCACCATTGCACCAGGAAATCGATCGAGCTGGCATTGAATTCGCGTGCGTAGATGCCGACGGGCTTGTCGGCCGCCACATGCTCCAGGCCTTCGAAGGCGGACCGGATCACCGACATCGCCTGGGCCAGATCGGTATCGTAGCTGACCCCGACCAGCAGTTCGTCACGCCGCAGGGTCTGGTCGGTCAGGATCTGTACCGGGTTCTTGAACAGCATGGAGTTGGGCAGCAGGGTCAGCTCGCCCGTCAGCTGGCGGATATAGGTCTCGCGCAGATTGATCCGCTCCACCCGGCCGCGAATGCCATCGACCTCGATGATGTCGTTGATGTGCATCTTCTCGCGCAGCATGATCAGCACGCCGGCGAGGAAGTTTTCGAAGATATCCTGGAACGCGAAACCGATGGCCACCGCCCCGATTCCCAGTCCGGCGAACAGACTGGCGGGGGTCATGCCGGGCATCACCACGGTCGCGGCGATCATGATCCCGGCGACCCAGATGGCCAAGCGAACCAGCGTCTCCACCAGCTGCTTCAGGCTTTCGCGCATGTGAGTGTGCGCGGTCAGCCGGTCGGCGATCTTCACGGCGAATTTGGCGAGGAACCAGGTGACCACAAGGATCAGGATGGCAATCGCCAGGTTGGGCAGCAGGGCGACGAAGCCTCTGACCATCTCCTCGGTCCGGCGCTGCAGCAATGTGAGATAGATCACGGAAAAGCCGATGCCCCTTGTCGTTGCCGGACGCCCTCCGGAGACCGCATGTCCGGCCGAAGGGCGGCTCGGGGCAGCGTGGCACCGCCCTGATGGCTGGATTTACGGCCGGGCGCAGCGCCGGTTCCAGCGCAAGCGGGGGCGCGCCCTCTCTGCCACCCCTTGCGGAGCGTGCCGCCATCCGCAAAAGGCACGATCATGTTTGACGAAGCACTGATCGCCGCCGCCCGCACCTCCAAGGCCTGGCCGTTCCAGGAGGCGATGAAGCTGGTCAAGCGATACCCGAACGGCCGGCCCGATGGTCAGCCGGTGCTGTTCGAAACCGGGTACGGCCCCAGCGGCCTGCCGCATATTGGCACCTTCCAGGAGGTGCTGCGCACCACGCTGGTCCGGCGCGCTTACCAGATCGTCGCCAGCACGGATGGGACGCCGGCTCCGACGCGGCTGGTCGCGTTCAGCGATGACATGGATGGTCTGCGCAAGGTGCCGGACAACGTGCCCAATGGGGAGGTACTGTCAGCCAATCTCGGCCGCCCGCTCAGCCGTATTCCCGATCCGTTCGGCACGCATGAAAGCTTTGCGCATCACAACAATGCCATGTTGCGCACCTTTCTTGATCGGTTCGGCTTCGATTACGAGTTTGTCTCCGCGTCCGACCGCTACAATTCAGGTGCGTTCGACGATGCCCTGCGCGGCGTGCTGCGGCACTACCAGTCCATCATGGACGTGATGCTGCCGACCTTGCGGGAAGAGCGCCGCCGCACCTACTCCCCGATCCTGCCGGTCAGCCCGACCAGCGGTGTGGTGTTGCAGGTGCCGGTGGAGGTGCTCGATGCCGAGACCGGCCTCGTCCGGTTCGAGGATGAGGGGCGCATGGTCGAACAGTCCGTGCTGGGTGGACAGGCCAAGCTGCAGTGGAAGGTCGACTGGGCGATGCGCTGGGTGGCACTGGGCGTCGATTACGAGATGTATGGCAAGGACCTGACCGACAGCGGCACGCAGTCCGGCAAGATCGCCGCCGTGCTGGGCGGTCGCCGGCCCGAGGGCATGATCTACGAACTGTTCCTGGACGAAAATGGCGAGAAGATCAGCAAGTCCAAGGGCAACGGGCTGACCATCGAGGAATGGCTGACCTACGGCAGCGAGGAATCGCTGGGCTTCTACCTGTTCCGCGAGCCCAAGAGCGCCAAGAGCCTGCATGTGGGCGTGATCCCGCGTGCGGTGGACGAGTACTGGCAGTTCCGGGCGAAGATCCCGGAGCAGCCGCCGCAACAGCAGCTGGGCAATCCGGTCTGGCACCTGTTGCGTACCAACGGCGAGGCAGGCGGCGGTGGCGACACGCTGCCGGTGACGTACGGCCTGCTGTTGAACCTGGTGGGCGTGCTGGGTGCCGGGGCGACGCGCGATCAGGTCTGGTCTTATCTGGGCAATTACATCGCCGATCCTGATCCGGCGCAGCACCCGCAGCTGGATCTGCTGGTCGGCGCGGCGCTGGCCTACAACCGCGATTTTGTCGCCCCTACGCTGCAGCGGCGTGCGCCGGACGCGAACGAGGCAGAGGCACTGGCGGAACTGGATCGGCAGCTTGCAGCGGCATCCGACACCAGCGCGGAGGGGCTGCAGACCATGGTGTACGAGATCGGCAAGCGCCCGGAGTACGGCTTCGAGAGCCTGCGCGACTGGTTCAAGGCACTCTATGAAACGCTGCTGGGATCGCCGCAGGGGCCGCGCATGGGCAGCTTCATCGCGCTGTACGGCATCGACAGCACGCGCAGGCTGATCGCGGAGGCGCTTACAGCCAGCGCCGGACCCGATACCACCGTGTGATGATGTACTTCACCCCGGCCGTCACCGGGCGGCCGGCGTGGATCGTCCAGGGATTGGGTGTGCCGTCCACGCCCGCATTGTTCCACACCAGCAGCGCGCCCGGCGCCGGGGTGATGGACAGGTCGAGCCGCGGGAAATCGGTGGTGCCGCCGCCTTCGACCTGGTTCAGGAAGGCCATCGCGGTGACAGCGCGCTGACCACCGCGGGCACGCTCCATCTCCCAATACGGGGTGTTGGAGGGGAACCAGTCCGTGTGATGCTGGAATTGCTGGCCCACCTGATAACGCTGGCCCTGGACGGTCTCGCCGGTCTCCGGCTCCAGCCCCAGCAGATCGTCGATCCGGCGCTGGATGCGCTTCACGAAGGGCGCATCCGTGTCGACATCACCGGAATAGCTGGTGCGATAGCCGGATTCATACGGCATGTCATAGGCACCGCTTGGCCTGGCGGTCTCGTCGATCATCGTCATCAGCTGCGTGCATTCGCCCGCCGACAGGAAATCGCCGATTGCCCACAGTTCCGCCTTGTCGGCCGGAATGCGGTAGGCGGCAGTATTGGCGCCAAGCCGTTCGCGCAGGGTGCGGCCGATCCGGCGCAACTGCGCCTTGTCGGGATGGCTGCTTTCGTCAGGAAGCTGATCGGGATCGGTGCTCATGCAAGCAATCCTGTTCCATCCCCGCACCCTGCTGACAAGCGGCAAACCCCCGGCCGTTACCGACCGGAGGTTCCGCCCTGCCGGGCCACTCGCACCGGCAGAAGCCGCTTACCAGTAGAAGTCGTAGATGGCGTCCACCACTTCGCCGGAATAGGTGTCGACCAGCAAGACATCGTCGTAATACCGAACCCAACGGTACTGGCCGTACACCGGTGGCAAGCGATACTGACCCGGATCGTTGATCCAGTAACGGCTGCCGAAGAACAGGCTGTTCAGAGTGAAGCCGATGTTCAGACGGCGGTACGACCAGTCACGATAGGGCGAGTAGTAGCGCCCGCCGCGATAGAGCGACCGATTGGCGTTCCGGTAGCTCGTCCAGTTATAACGATTGTCATTGCGCCAGCCGCGATCCCACCGGCTGCCGTTACGGTTACCGGCGTAGCGGTTGTCACCCCGACGATTGTCGTAGCGGCGATCGTCGTTCCGGCGGTTGTCATAACCACGATTGTCGTAGCGGCGGTTGTCATAACCGCGGTTATCGTTGCGACGATTGTCATAACGGTTGCGGTCATTGCCGCCGCGGTCGTTGCGGTTCCAGTCGGGACGGCCGTTGTTGCCGTTCCAGTTCCGGTCCCGGGCACGATCGGCCCGGATGTCACCACGACGTTCCACCTGGTCCGCCCGGCGGTCGCCACGCTGTTCGATGCGGCGGGCGCTACGGTCACCGACCTGCTCCACCCGGCGGGCAACAGCTTCGGCGCGCCGATCGATCTGCCGGCCTTCGCCAAACCGGCCCTGAGCCCGACTCTGCTGTGCGCGGCGGTCACCCTGACGCTCGATGCGCTGGGCCTGACGCTCGCTTCTGCGATCGACCTGCCGGGCGCGCTGTTCGCTGCCACGGTCGATGCGGCCGGCACGCTGTTCGCTGCGCCGTTCGATCCGGTCGCCCCGGCGGTCACCCCGATCCTGCGCCTGCGCCGCGATGGGCGGCGCGGTCAAGCCAGCCACGAGCGCGGCGTAGCCAACCATCTTCAGTAAGTCTGTCACGCGCATCGCTGAAGTCTCCTGTATGCGGTTGCGCCGCGTGAGTGGCTGCGGCCAATACAGGGGAGATAGGCTGAGTCGGCTTTCCGTTAACTGAACCGGCTAGTTATCTGAACAAAATGAAGATGTGCTGTCGGTCAATCGCAAGCTGGCGGCATCTGAAGGTTCGACCGAAGAGGAAGGCAGCTTACAGCCGGCGAAACCCGGTGACGGTTTTGGCCTCGCAAGCCTGTTCCGCCACCTGCTCGACGCGCGCATCTGGCGGACCGTCATGCATCCGCGCTACCATCTGCTGCACCGCACCTGCTTCACCTTGCAGCAGGGCCGCCACCGTCCCGTCATTCTGGTTCTGCACCCAGCCGGTCAGACCCAGCGCCACGGCGTTCTCCACCGTTCAGTCGCGATACCACACACCCTGCACATGCCCGCGGACGGTCACGCGCAGGGCGGTGGCATCACCCATCAGCGGGTCAGCTTCTTGTAGGCCAGCTTGGTGGGACGATCGGCGGCATCGCCCAACCGACGGCGCTTGTCTTCCTCATACGCGGCGAAGTTGCCTTCGAACCATTCGACATGGCTGTTGCCTTCGAAGGCGAGGATGTGCGTGGCGAGGCGATCGAGGAAGAAGCGGTCATGGCTGATGACCACGGCGCAGCCGGCAAAGTTCTCGATCGCGTCCTCCAGCGCACCCAGCGTTTCCACGTCGAGATCGTTGGTCGGTTCGTCGAGCAGCAGCACGTTGCCGCCCTGCTTCAGCATCTTGGCCATGTGGACGCGGTTGCGCTCACCACCCGACAGCTTGCCGACATTCTTCTGCTGGTCGCTGCCCTTGAAGTTGAACGCGCCGACATAGGCCCGGGTCGAGGTCTCGTGCTTGTTGACGGTCATGTAGTCGAGCCCGTCGGAGATTTCCTCCCACACGTTCTTCTTGGGATCGAGATCGTCGCGGCTCTGGTCGACATAGCCTAGATGCACGGTGGAACCGATCTCCAGCGTGCCTTCGTCAGGCTGTTCCTTGCCGGTGATCAGCTTGAATAGCGTGGACTTGCCCGCGCCATTGGGGCCGATCACGCCCACGATGCCGCCCGGGGGCAGCATGAAGGACAGGTTCTCGAACAGCAGCTTGTCGCCATAGGCCTTGGTCAGGCCCTTGGCCTCGATCACCTTGCCGCCCAGCCGCTCCGGCACCTGGATGACGATCTGCGCCTTGCCCGGCTTGCGGGTGTTCTGCGCTTCCTGCAGCGCCTCGAACTTCTTGATGCGCGCCTTGGACTTGGTCTGGCGGGCCGCCGGGGTCTGCCGGATCCACTCCAGCTCTTCCTTCAGCGCCTTGGACCGGCCGCTCTCCTCGCGGTCTTCCTGGTCCAGCCGCTTGGCCTTCTTGTCGAGGTAGGTTGAGTAATTGCCCTCGTAAGGGAAATAACGTCCGCGATCGATCTCCAGAATCCAGCCGACCACATTGTCCAGGAAATAGCGATCGTGGGTGATCATCAGCACCGCGCCCGCATATTCCTTCAGATGGTTTTCCAGCCACTCGACGCTTTCTGCATCGAGGTGGTTGGTCGGTTCGTCCAGCAGCAGGATGTCGGGCTTCTGGATCAGCAGCTGAGTCAGCGCCACGCGGCGCTTCTCGCCGCCGGACAGGCTTTCCACGCCACTGTCGGAGGGCGGGCAGCGCAGCGCTTCCATTGCGATCTCCAGCTGGTTGTCGAGCGTCCACCCATCAACCGAGTCGATCTTTTCCTGCAGCGTGCCCATCTCTTCCATCAGGGCGTCGAAGTCGGTGTCGTCCTTGGGATCGCCCATTTCCGCGCTGATGGCATTGAAGCGGTCGACCATGTCGGCCACTTCGCGCGCGCCGTCCTTGACGTTCTCCAGCACCGTCTTGGTCGGGTCCAGCTCCGGCTCCTGCGGCAGGTAGCCGACGGAGATGTTTTCGCCCGGCCAGGCCTCGCCCGTGAAATCGGTGTCGATCCCGCCCATGATCTTCATCAGGGTGGACTTGCCCGCGCCGTTGGGGCCGACGATGCCGATCTTGGCCCCCTGGTAGAATTGCAGGTTGATGTCCGACAGCACCGGCTTGGGCGCGCCGGGGAAGGTCTTGGTCATGTTCTTCATGACATAGGCGTATTGGGCGGCCATGCGTCTCTATCTCGAACAAAGGTAATTGGAACTGCCGCGCCGAATAGGCGCTGGCGCCGTCATCGGCAACCCGCTTGGCGGCGGGGCGTCGGTCCTGTAGCGGCGCGCCAGTGACAAACGAAACCAACCCACTCGATCCCGAAGGCATGCTGCGCGATCCCAACGAGCATACGCCGTTGGAGGACATCTATGCCATGATCACGGGCTGCACGCTGCTGGCCATCGGCCTCGTGCTGATGCAGGCGGCGAACATCGTGACGGCCGGTGTCGCGGGCATCGCGCTGCTCATGTCCTATGTGCTGCCGCTGGGGGTGGGGCCGTTGTTCTTCCTGATCAGCCTGCCCTTCCTGGCGTTCGGCGGCCAGGTGCTGGGGCGCGAATATGTGATCAAGACCGTGGTCGCCAGCGGGCTGATCTTCGGCATTGCCGCCGTCGCCCAGCGGGCCATGCACATTGCCGATATCCATCCCGCCTTTGCCGCACTGGCGGGGGGAACCTGTGCCGGCATGGGCATCCTGGCGCTGGTGCGGCACAATTGCGGTGCCGGGGGCATCACCACGCTGGCGCTGTACCTTCACCGCACGCGCGGGTGGAGCGTGGGGCGGCTGCAACTGATGGTGGATACGGTGATCGTCACCTCCGCCTTGCTGGCGATCCCGCCCGAACGGATCGGCTGGTCTGCCCTGAGCATCCTGGCGATCAACATGATCCTGATCGCTTGGCACAAGCCCGGCCGGTATCTCGGCTACTGATCGTGGGCAGGGTGCAGGCGGGGCAGGGCCCTTGCAAACCATCGCCGCCCGCGTCTAGACGCGCCTGACGATGGGTCGCTGGCTGGACGAAACAATCGGGGTACGGCCCCGCCAATCCAATCCGCCGGTGGCAGAGCGGGGCGGCGATGGCGTGATCGGCGTCCTGACCTTCCATCGCTGCATCAATTACGGATCGTACTGGCAGGCGCGCAGCCTGGTCGAAGGGCTTCGCGCCGGCGGCCATAATGCGGTGCTGCTCGACCATCAGAGCGAGGAGGTGCGCCGGCGCGAATGGCGCTGCGCCTTCCAGCCTTTGCTGCCGCAACGCTCCGCCCGGTCCGATCTGCCGGCCTATGGCCGCAAGGCGCGCAAGCTGCTGGAGGCGGTTGACCGGTTGCCGCTGTCCGCCCCGTTCGAGCTGGAGCAGCCGCACACCATGCCGCGGGTCGATACCGTGGTGATCGGCAGCGACGAAGTCTGGAACCTGCATCATCCGTGGTATGGCGGCAGCCGCCCCTTTTATGGCGAGGGGCTGCCGGCCGGCCGCGTGATGTCCTACGCCGCCAGCTTCGGCAATTACGATGCGGGCAACGGCCTGGGCGCCGAATGGGCCGGGCGGTTGCGCGCGCTGGATGCCATTTCGGTGCGCGATCGCAACGCGCAGGAACTGGTTCGCGGAGCCATCGGCCTGGAGGCACCGCTGGTGCTCGATCCGGTGCTGCAATTCCCATTCGCCCGGATGGGGCGTTCGGCCGAACCATTCATCCTGGTCTATGGCCACAACTTTCCTGACTGGTACGCACAGGCGGTACGCGCCCATGCCGATGCACGGGGATTGCGGCTGGTCAGCATCGGCTACCGCAACGATTGGGCGCATGAGCAATGGCTGGATGCCTCGCCGCAGGAGTTTGCGGAGGCGATGACCGCAACCGCCGCGCTGGCGACCAACTTCTTCCATGGCTGCGTCTTCGCGCTGCTGAATGCGCGGCCTTTCGCCTGCGTCGCCTCGTCCTATCGCGCCAACAAGCTGCGCGACCTGATGGAAGTGGCGGGCACGGAGCATCGGCGGGTGGAGGAGCACGCATCGGGCCAGGTCGGCACACTGCTGGACACGCCCTTGGCGCCCGAGGTCTCCGAGCGGCTGGCCAATATGCGGGCGCAATCCTCCGCCTTTCTTGCCACCGTCCTTGGCTGACCCTCCGGTCGCGATCAGCCCGGGCCAGGTCGTCGGATCGGGCCTGTGCATCGGGTGCGGCGCCTGCGCCAGCGGCTCCCCCGGCGATATCGCGTGGGACGAGTTCGGCCAGTTGAAGCCGACCGGCCCTGCCGAATGGCTGGACCGCCCGACCGCACGGCAGGCGGCAATCTGCCCATTCTCTCCCACCGCCGCGAACGAGGACATGATCGCGGCCGCTCGCTTTCCTGCCGCGCCATTGCAGGATGTGCGGCTGGGCCGGGTGGAGCAGTGCCATGTCGGTCATGTGGCGGAGCCGGGCTTCCGGGATAATGGCTCCTCGGGCGGGATGGTCAGCTGGGTCGCGGCGGAGCTGCTACGGCGCGGGCTGGTCGATGGTATCGCGCATGTTGCGCCCACCGACGCCGACGTGGAAGGCCGGCTGTTCCGGTACCGCATCGCCCGCAACGTGGCCGAGGTGGGGCAAGGGGCCAAGAGCCGCTACTACCCCGTGGACATGGCGCAAGTGCTGGACGAGATTCGTCGCGTGCCCGGACGCTACGCCGTGATCGGCATTCCCTGCTTCATCAAGGCGGTGCATCTGGCGCGAGCGGACGATGCTGTTCTGGCGGAGCGGATCACGCATGTGCTGGGCCTGTTCTGTGGACATATGAAGAGCGCGCGGCTGGTGGACAGCTTCGCACAGCAGATGGGGGCCGAGCCCGCCGCCGTGGAAGCGGTGAACTACCGCGTCAAGAATGCCGACCGCCCGGCCAACTGGTACCGCACGCAGCTGTCCCTGCGTGATGGTAGCGCGGTGGAGCAGGACTGGTGGCATCTGGTGGAGGGGGACTGGGGGTCCGGTTTCTTCCAGAACAGCGCCTGCAATTTCTGCGACGATGTCGTGGCGGAAACCGCCGACATCTCCTTCGGTGATGCATGGGTGGAGCCTTACTCCAGCGACGGGCGCGGCACCAATGTGGTCGTGATCCGCTCCCCCGAACTGTCCGCCATCGTAGGCGAGGCGATGGCAGATGGCCGGCTCGCCTTGGAGGAGGTGGATGCCGACTTCGTGGCGGATACGCAGGCCGCGGGTTTCCGGCATCGGCGCGAAGGGCTGGCCTGGCGGCTGGCGCATCGCTCCCGCACAGAAGGGCTGATGCCGGTCAAGCGGGTCGCGCCGTCAATTGCCGGCGTGCCGCGGCGCAGGCGGGCGGTCTATGCCATGCGCCGCACCATCAGCTGGGCCAGTCACCGGCTGTTCGCCTTGTCGCGCCGGGACGGCAGCCGCGCGATCTACCAGACGCCGTCACGCTGGATGGTCGCGCTCTATGGGGCGCTTACCTATGGCCGCGGGCGGCTGGGCCGTCTGCTCGATCGCATCGACGGCACCAGCCGCTAGGGCTCAGGCCACGCGCTGCGCCGGCGGGCGGCTGGCGGCAATCTCCTCCGCGAACCATTCACAGGTGCGGGCAAGGCCGGCGGCGAGCTGCGTGGTCGGCTCCCATCCCAGCAGTGCGCGCGCGCGGGAGATGTCCGGACGGCGACGCTGCGGGTCGTCCTGGGGCAGGTCGTGATAGGTGATGTCGAGCGGGCGGCCCATCACTGCCTCCATCGCCGCCACCAGCTCCAGGACGGTGATTTCCGCCTGCGTCCCGATGTTCACCGGCACGGGCTGGGCCATGTCGCTGTCCATCAGCCGGATCAGCGCATCCACCGTGTCCGCAACGTAGCAGAAGCTGCGCGTCTGGTTGCCGCTGCCGTAGATGGTGAGCTTCTGGCCTTCCAGCGACTGGCAGATCAGGTTGGAGACCACCCGCCCGTCATCCATCCGCATTTGCGGGCCATAGGTGTTGAAGATGCGCGCGACCCGCACATCGGCGCGGCCCATGCGGGCATAATCGAAGACCAGCGCCTCTGCCGCACGCTTGCCCTCGTCATAACAGGCGCGCGGGCCGGTGCAGTTGACGTTGCCGCGATAATCCTCTGGCTGGGGATGCACTTCGGGATCGCCATAGACCTCGCTGGTGGAGGTCAGCAGGAAACGTGCGCCGGTCTGTTCCGCCAGGCGCAACAGGTGGTTGGTGCCGACCACATTGGTCAGCATCGTGTGTTCCGGATCGGCCTGGTACAGCGGCGGGGAGGCGGCGCAGGCCAGGTTGTAGATGTGCGTGAAACGGGTCCGGCCATCGGTCAGCGCCGCTGGTAATGGCTGCGTGATGTCCGCCTCCACGAAGCTGAAGCGCTCGCGCTGCAGCAGCCGCTGGAGGTTGGAAGGCAGTGCCGTCTGCATGTTGTCCAGGCAGGTGACATGCGCGCCTGCATCCAGCAGCGCGGCGCACAGATGCGAGCCGATGAAGCCGGCCCCGCCCGCCACCAGCACCGTGCCGCCTGCCTGTGCCTCGCCCGGGTTCCTCATGCCATTACCTTTCTTGTGGATGCCGCCCGGTCGTTCTGCCGTGCGTGCAGGTCTTGTTCCAACTGTTGCGCGCGGATCTCCGCGCTATGCCCGGCAAGCACCGCCTGCCGTGCCGTCGCGCCCATGCTGGCGGCCTCTCCGTCCAGCGCGGCGATCACCTCCGCAGCATCGTCGGCCAGCACGATCGCTTCGCCCGGCGTGAACACTTCCTCGATCCCCGGCCATTTGTCCGAGATGATCGGCGTGCCGCAGGCCCCGGCCTCGAACAGGCGGACGGACGGGCTCCACCCGGCGGCGATCATGTCGGCGCGGGTGACGTTCAGCGTGAAGCGCGACGCGGCGTAGAATGCCGGGTGATCCGCCGGGGGCAGATGCTCGATCCGCTCCACATTGGCGGGCCAGTCGATGTCGTCTGGATATTGCGGCCCCGCCACCACGAAGCGCTTGTCGGGGCAGGCGCGCGCGGGTTCCAGCAGCAGCCGTTCCAGCGTGGGCTGCCGGTCGGGGCTGTAAGTGCCGAGATAGGACAGATCCCACCGCTTGGGCACGTCCAGCGGGCGATACCGCGCCGTATCCACCGAGCAGTAGAGCGCCCGCGCCTGCGGTGAGTCGAACTCCTGTTCGAGCCGCTGCAGCGTGGGGCCGCCGGTAAAGCTGAAATAGATATCGTAGCCGGGGATCACCTCCGGCGAGAGATATTCGTGATCCCCGCGCGCCAGCTTGGCCAGCGTCACCGGCGTATCGATGTCGTAGAAGCAGGTGACCCCTTGCGCTGTGGCCTGCGCCCAGCGGCCGACCTCCACCCCGTCGGGCACGTAGGAACCGACCATCACCGCATCGGCGCCGGCCACCTCCTCCGCCCAGCGGTCCAGATCGGCCAGGCTGGTGTAGTAGGCGAGACGGCAGAAATCTGGATCGGGCATGTCGCGATTGCCCGCATACCAGGGCACGTCGCGTTCCAGGAACAGCACCTCGTGCCCGCGCGCCGCAAAGGCGGAGAGCAGCGCGCGGAAGGTGGTGGCATGCCCATTGCCCCATGAGGAGGACAGGCTGAGGCCGAGGACGACCAGCTTCATGCCGCCGGCTCCCGCTGGCGCAGTCCATCCAGCACCCGGTCCACCTCCACCGCACGGCGATCATAGGTGTGTTCGCCCAGCACCCGGGTCAGCGCCGCCTGCCCGATGGCATGGGCACGCTCCTGCGTCAGCGCCGCGAGGTGATCGGCCACGTCCTGCCCGTCGCGCGCGACCAGAACCTCGCTATCCGGCTGCAGGAATTGTTCGATCCCTTCCCAGGCATCGGTGATCAGGCAGGCGGCGGCACCCGCCGCCTCGAACACGCGGGTGGCGGGGGAGAAGCCGATATCGGCCATGCTGTCCCGCGCCACGTTCAGCACGGTACGCGGCGTGCAGTTAAACGCGTTATGCGAGCCTGTGCCGACATGGCCGATCGCCCGCACATTGGCCGGCATCCCCTTGTCGTGCCAGCCATTGCCGCCGATCATGAACTGGCGATCGGGCAACAGCTCCGCGGCCCTCAGGAAGAACTCCTCCACCCGGGCCTCGCGGTCGGGCAGGCGATTGGCGAGGAAGCCCAGGTCGCAGGCGAAACGCGGGTCTGGCGGCACGGGGAAATGCGTCGCCGGATCCAGCGCGTTGTAGATCGGCACGCATAGCTTCGCACCAAAGCCTTCGTAAGCGGACACAACCGGCGGCCCGCCGCCATAGGTGAACACCAGGTCGAGTTGGGGCAGGGCAGCGCGCACCGGATGGTCAGGCTGACCCCGCATCTCGTCCAGCGTGGCGGCGGCGTCGACGTCCCAGTAGATCTTCAGCGCGTCCGGCGCGGCATGCCGGACGATGCCTTCCAGCAGCTCCCGGTCGAACACGCCCACGCCATTGGCCTTGACCACGATGTCCGCCTGGCCGGCCTCGGCCAGCACACCGGCCAGCGCGTCTTCCGTGGCGGCATAGACGACCGAGCGGCACCATTCGGGCGGGTCGATGTCGCGATGCTGCTGCCGGTCGAACGCGTCGGGCTCGTAGAAGGTGATCTCGTGCCCGCGCTTGGCCATGGCGTGCAGGATGCCGCGATAATAGGTCGCCGCCCCGTTCCAGTAGGATGACAGCAGGCTGGAGCCATAGAAGGCGATCTTCATGCGGGGGTCCTTTCGGGCTCTGCCGAAGCGCTTGAGGGGAGGCCGAGCGTGGCGGCGATCGCCAGCAGCTCGTCCACGCGGTGCGCGCAGGTGTGCCGCGCGCGGATAGTCTCGAGGCCATGCGCCACCAGATCGGCGCGCAGGTCCGGATCGGCGCCAAGGGCGGTCAGGTGGCGGGTCATCTCCGCCCCGTCCTCCGCCGTCAGGTAATCGGTGCCCGGGCGGAACAGTCCCTCCGCATCGGACCACGGCGCGCTGACCAGCGGGATGCCGCAGGCGAGAGCCTCGAACACGCGGATCGTGGGAATGCCCGGCAGCACCGTGGTGTAGAAGCGCCGAGGCACATGCACGGTCGCCAGATGGCGCGCGAAGATTTCCGGTGCCCGCGCGTTCGCGGCCCAGCCATGATAGGCTACGCCATACCGGGCGAGGGTGGCGCGGGCTTCATCGGGATAGCGCACGCCATAGATGTCGAGCGGCAGCCCGGCGGCTTGTGCCGGCGCGAACAGGAAATGCTCCAGTTCCTGCGTGCGCTCGCCATCGCCCCAATTGCCGACCCACACCAATCCGGTCCGCTCGCCTTCAGCAGCTGGCGGGTGGAAGCGGCGCGTGTCCGCTGCTTCATGCCAGGTCCAGACCCGGCCCTGCCAGCCCCAGCCGCGATAGACCTCGCTCAGCGTCTCGCCGAAGGCCAGCACGCCGTCATAGCCCGACAGGTCGTAGGCCTGCATCTCCGCCGGGGCGCTGACCGCCCGGTGATGCGTGTCATGGAACAGCAGGCGGAAGCCCGCGCCAGCCTTGCGCAAGGTGCCCATCCGCGCGACCAGATCGTGATCGTTCCACTCGTGCACGATCACCAGATCGGCACCGTCCACCAGTTCTGTCAGGTCCGCATCGGACGCGTAGGTAGTGGAGGTGAGCTGGGGATAGAGCCGCTGCCATGGTTCCAGACCCGCCGCGCCATGATCCGCCAGCAGGTTGGCCAGGCTCCAGGCGCCTTCCGGTTCGTAAGCGGCGACGTCGTGGCCGCGCTCCACCAGCTCGTCCAGCACGCCGCGCAGGAAGTGGGCGTTGCCATGATTCCAGCAGGATGCGAGCGAATGGGTGAAATAGACGATCCTCATGCCGCCACCCGCTGCGGCTGCACCTGATCATACAGCGCCGCCATGGCCGCAGCCGTATTCTCGGGCGTGTAGCGCCGCGCGCGTTGCTGCGCCGCATGGCCGAGCTGTTCACGACGGGCAGGATCGCGGGCCAGAGCTTCGACCGCCTCGACATAGGCCTGCTCGGACGCGACCGGCACGAACATGGCCGCTCCGTCCCACAGCTCCCGGAACGAGGGCGTGTCGGCCAATACCAGCGGGCAACCGGCGGCGGCAGCTTCCAGCACGGCCAGGCCGAACGGTTCGAAGCTAGCGGCGGAGACGAAGATCGGGCGTGCGGCAAGCAGGGCATCGAGCTGCACGGCCGGCATGGCGCCGAGCGTCCGCAGATGGTGCAGGGTCGTCTCCGCACCGTGGGGAGCGCGTAGGGAGCCGGCGGCGAGGAACGGCAGGTCGACCTGTGCGGCCACCCGGTCCAGCAACGGCGCCTGCTTCACCTCGTCCCACAGCCGGCCGACGGTCAGCGCGAACAGATCGTGCCGCGCCGGTGTGACAGCCGGACGGGCGGCGCGGCCGTTATGCACCGTGATCGGCGGGTGAGGCAGGGCGTAGGTCGCCTGCACATCATTGGCGTAGCTGCCGCTCGGCGCCACCACGATGTCGGCTGCGAGCAGCCCCGCACGTGTCAGTTCCGCATGCCAGTCGAAGGCCGGTTCCACCGAACCACCGCGCGCCGCCCGCCACCAGGTGGAGATGCAGCCATGCGCGACGGCGATCACCGGCACCGGCCAAGCCGCCCCGCCGGCATAGGCCGGGTGATTGCAATGGACCAGATCGGCCCCGACCGCCTCCGCAAGCTGAGCCAGCCGAACCGCCGCCGCCTTTACAGGCACCGGGCCGTTGCTCAACCAGTCGAGCGGCAGGCCGGTGTCGAGCACGGTGCAACCGGCAGCCTCCGCCGTCTGCAGCTGATCCGCACTGGCTGGCGGGCCGAGAATGGCGAGCGTCACCTGCTCCCCGCCTTGCGTGAGGGCGGCCGCCAGATCGGTTGCATATTGCCAGACACCGCCCACCGTATCGGCGGTCATCAGGATCTTTCGTGTTCCTGTCAAAGCGCGGCGGCCTGCATCATCGGCGCGGCCTGGGTCGTTGCATTCTGCGCCTCCAGCCATGCAGCCAGATCGCGCAGGCCATCGCGCCAGCCACGCCGTTCGGAAAGCTGCAGGGCCTTGTCGATGCGGGCGGTGTAGGAAACGTACCAGCGCTGGTCACCGGGCCGCCAGTCGGCGAACTCCACCTGCGGCTTGCGACCCAGGATCGTGCCGATCTCGTCAATGACGGTCAGCAGGCTGACGGCATTGTCCGCCCCGCCGCCCCAGTTGTAAGCCTGCCCGCTGATCGCGTCGA
This sequence comes from Croceibacterium ferulae, assembly GCF_003660445.1. Taxonomy (GTDB): domain Bacteria; phylum Pseudomonadota; class Alphaproteobacteria; order Sphingomonadales; family Sphingomonadaceae; genus Croceibacterium; species Croceibacterium ferulae. The sequence continues at coordinate 379,329 of NZ_QZVQ01000004.1, forward strand.
TCCGGTCCAGCGCCGCCAGATAGGCATCGCAGGTATCGCGCACGTCGCAGATATCGCGCACCTGGTACCCGTCGCCGAAGAGGGTGATCGTCTCACCCCGCATGGCGCGGATCAGGAAATGCGCGACCCAGCCCTGGTCCTCCGTCCCCATCTGCCGCTGGCCATAGATGCAGCTCATCCGCAGCACGGCCGTGCGCAGGCCGTAGGAGCGGGCGTAATCCAGCACATACTGGTCCGCAGCCCCCTTCGACACGCCATAAGGCGTATGGAAGTCGAGCGGGCGATCTTCGCCAATGCCCGCGACGGGCAGTTCCGGAACATCCGGGTGGTAGCCGTGCGGGCTCGGCCGCATGGGCAAGTCGGTCAGATCGCCATACACCTTGTTGGTGGAAGCAAAGATGACCGGCGCCTGCGGGCTGTGCGCGCGCACCGCTTCCAGCAGGTTGAAGGTGCCCAGGATATTGATATCGAGATCGGCGCGCGGATCGGCCATGCTGGTGGTCACGGCCACCTGCGCGGCGAAGTGGAACGCGGCATCCACGCCGCGCCCCGCCTGCATCATCCTGTCCACGTCGCGGATGTCGGCGATCACCGGCTCGATCAGGTTGCCATGGCGGCTGGTAAGCCAGTCCAGATTGGCTTCAACGCCGGGACGGTTAAGCGAATCGAAGATCCGCACGCGCCGTCCGCCAGTGGCCAGCCGGTCGGCGAGGTTGGAGCCGACAAAGCCGGCCCCGCCCGTAACGAGGATCGTCTGCTCGCCGGTGCTCATGCGACCAGCCCGCGTGCTTCCAGCTCGCTGCGCGCTTTTGCCACGTGATCCACGGCGGTCTGCTGGCCGACCCATTCCGCCAGTTCGGCCAGGCGCTCCACAAAATCTTCCCTCGCGGCGAAGCCCAGCTTCTGTTTCGACAGGCTGGTATCGCAGAAGCAGTGCCGGATATCGCCGGTGCGCGCCTTGCCCACGATCTCCGCCTCGATCGAATTGCGGTTCATCGCACGGGCGAGGTCATGCGCCACCTCCCGCACTGACCGGTCGCGGCCGGATCCGATGTTGAAGGTTCCACCAACCGCCGCAGGCAAGACCAGTGCATCGCAGAAGGCCCGCGCCACATCGTTCACATGCACGAAGTCGCGGCGCTGTTCGCCATCTTCGAAGATCATCGGCGGCTGGCCGTTCAGCAGGCGGGATGCGAAGATGGCCAGAACGCCGGTGTAGGGGTTTGAGAGCGCCTGGCCCGGGCCATAGACGTTGAACAGCCGCAGGCACACGCTTTCGATGCCATAGGGCTCGCCCATGATGTGCGTCGTTCGCTCCTGAACGTACTTGTTCAGCGCGTAGATGGAGGACAGGCTGGGGCGCTTCCATTCGGGGGTGGCCACCGGCGCCAGCGGACGCCCCTGGCTGTCCAGCGGCTCCCAGTTCGCCTGGCCATCGCGCAGCGGCTTGCGCGCGGCATCTTCCACCAGCGTGCCGTCCGCATCGCGGTACAGACCCTCGCCATAGATGCTCATGGAGGACGCGGTGACCACGCGGCGGACCGGTTGGTCGATCAGCTTCTCGAACAGTACCGCAGTGCCTACATCGTTGGTGGAGGTGTAGCGTTCCACCTCGTACATCGACTGGCCGACGCCCACTTCCGCCGCCAGATGCACCACGCTGTCGACGCCGCGCAGCGCTTCCGCCACCTTGGCGCCGTCGCGCACATCAGCGTGGATGAATTCGGCGTCGGGCGAAAGACCATCGGGCCGGCGCGCATCGGCGCCGTGCACCTGTTCGATCAGGCTGTCGAGCACACGGACCCTGTGCCCGCGCCGCAGCAATTCGTCGCAGACGAAGCGGCCGATGAAGCCTGCACCGCCCGTGACCAGAACCCGTTCACTCACACCATTCCCCCCATTCGTCACTCACCCCGTCGCCATGGTCGCGACGGCTTGCGATCACATGCCGGTTGCGTCAGTGTCGCATATCCCCGGCAGGGATCAATAATCCTTCTTCATCATCTAAGTTCCCGCGGGGGTTCACAGGCGGGCTGGTTTCAGGGTCGATACGGCCTTGGACATGCGCGGCAGGTCCGCCAGCGCACGTTCCACCTGCGCGATCACGCCGGGCCAGTCACCGGCATGGGGCTGCACGAATTGCCGTGTGCGCGGATACCAGCAGGAGTAGGGCTCCGCCGGATTCCACCGCCAGTCCGGTTCGTGCTTCAGCAGAGCCCACACCGGCACGCCCATCGCTCCGGCAAGATGGGCGACCATCGTGTCCACGGTTATCACCAGGTCCAGCGTGGCAATCAGTGCAGCGGTGTCCGCGATCGCCGCCGGGCAGCCTTCCGGATTGCGCACGGGCAGCGCAGCGGTGTCGCCTTGCGGTTGCGGCATCAGCAACACGCAATCATGCCCCTCGCACAATGGCTGCAGCAAGGTGGCCGGAATGTTGCGCGCCGCATCCCACCCGCCGGCTGCGTGGCACAGCCCGATCACGCCGCTGCCGCCTTCATCGCGAGGCTGCGGCAAGTAGGGCGCTGCATGCCGGTCCGGTGCTGCACGCAGCGCGAAGGCCAGATCCATGATCTCCAGGTCGCAGGCGGCGGGCGGCAGCGGATGCGCGGGATCGAAGGCGTGGAAACTCATGCTGTCGGCCCAGTGGCCGAACAGCGGCAGCAGGTCGGGCTGCATCTCCACCGTGACGGTCCGCGCCCGGGCGGCCAGCAGCGGCAGGAACCGGGCGAACTGGATCGTGTCGCCCAGCCCGTGGTAGCATCGCACCAGCACATCCTGGTCATCGACCGGCCGCCCGTCCCAGACCCAGCGCTGATGGTAGGGTAGTGCGGGATCGTCACGGGTGGCAGGATCGCGCGCTGCAAGCGATTCGGCGGAGATGGTCCATGCCGCGTCAAAGTGCCGGGCGCGCATCGCCTGCGTCCAGCGGTGCATCAACTTTGCTGCCATGCGAAGATCAATGGATGAAAGTAGCTGCGGTTCCGCCGCGGCTTGCGCTGGCGGGAACAAGCAGCAACAAAGCCTGTTATCGTTCATGCAGGACGGAGGCCGGTGAGTACCCGGCATGCAGGGGCAAGGGGGAAGAATGCAATTTCAGACGGCCGATCACTATGCCGGGGCGCCGGCATGAGCCGCAGCGCCGCCGAAGAAATGCTCGCACCAGAAGCGATGCGTGCCGAAGTCGACAAGCTGGCACCGTGGTTCCAGAACCTGCATCTGCCACACGGCATCCAGACGGCGCCTGACCATTTCCTGCCTGACTACCCTGCCAGCAAGTTCCGCAATTTCGCGCATGTGCTGCCCGATGATCTGGGCGGGCAATCGGTGCTCGATATCGGGTGCAATGCCGGTTTCTACTCGCTGGAGTTCAAGCGTCGCGGCGCCGGCCGCGTGGTCGGGATCGACAGCGATGACCGCTATCTGGCGCAGGCCCGCTTCGCCGCAGGCGCGCAAGGCTTCGATGATATCGAGTTCCGCAACCTGTCCGTCTACGACGTGGCGGCTCTGGGCGAGAAGTTCGACTGGGTCATCTTCATGGGCGTGCTGTACCATCTGCGCCACCCGCTGCTCGCGCTGGACCTGATCCGCGAACATGTGGCGGGCGGCACCATGCTGTTTCAGACGATGCAGCAGGGCAGCGAAGCCGAGATCGATCTGCCGGAGGACCACCCGTTCCATGTGCCCGGCACTTGGGATCCGCCGGCTTTCTTCGACGATCCCGGATATCCCAAGATGCATTTCATCGAACGCCGCTTCGCCAATGACTGGACGAACTGGTGGGCGCCGAACATGGCCTGCAGCAAGGCAATGCTGCGCGCGTCCGGCTTCACGATAGAAGCGCAGCCCGAACCGGAAGTCTATCTGTGCCGCGTGGCCGATGTGCCGTTCAGCAATCTGGGGCCGGCGGCGGTCTATCCTGAGAAGGGTCCGAATACGTGATCGAAGCGGTGATGCTCTGGAACGAGCCCAACAACAAGTCGCACTGGAACCCGGAACTCGACCCCGACTGGTCGATCTATGCCGACACGGTGATCCGCGCCGGCCGGGCGATCCGGTTCGCCAACCCGACGCTGACGCGGGTGCTGGGCGGCATGTCGCCGATCGACCCGCACTGGACCAACCGAATGCGCGCGCATGGTGCGCTGGACGAGGTGGAGGTGGTGGCCGTGCACGGTTTCCCGCTCGACTGGAATCTGTGGCCGATCCACGCCTGGCCCGACAAGATCGCGGAGATCGAGGCCGTGGTGCCCGACAAGCAGATCTGGGCCACGGAAGTGGGCGTCGGCTCGTTCGGGGCGGAAGAGGTGCAGGTGTTCGGCGTGCAGAAGACCGCCGAACTGCTGATCGGCCGCGTGCCCAACGTGTACTGGTATTCGCTGTTCGACCTGCCGCACAGTTGGGGCGCGGAGACGCGCCACCGCGAGGCGGAGGGGTCCAGCTACTACCGCCACTTCTACATGGGCCTGATCCGGGAAGACGGTTCTCCCAAGCCGGGACTTGAAGCCTATCGCCCCTTCGCGGATCGCATGGGCCTGATGCAATGGTTCCACTTCCACGACCCGCGGCTGGACGATGCCGTTCGCTGGATGAGCGAGCTGGGCGTCCGCAAGCTGCGCACCGGCCTCAGTTGGGCCGACAGCTTCCGCCCCGGCGCGCTGGACTGGTTCGATCGGCAGATGGAAGCGCTGGCGAAATTCGACACGCTGGTCACATTCTGCTTCACGCCCGAACATCTCGGCGTGGAGCCACATCACACCAGCCCTGCACGAGAGCCGCAGGCCTTTGCCGACTGGTGCCAGCAGATGGTCGAACGCTACGCACCTGCCACTACCACTCCGCCGCTTGTCGGGGTGACCGCATGATGAAGAAGGATTGCCGCTGATGCTTTCGCCTGATCCCCGCGGAATCCGCGTCGCGCTGGTGGGCGTGGGCAATTGCGCCAGTTCGCTGGTGCAGGGGCTCGCCCATTATCGCAACGGCGCCAATGACCTGACCGGGCTGATGCACCACGATCTGGGCGGTTATCGCCCGGAAGATGTGCGGATCGTCGCCGCGTGGGACGTGGACCGGCGCAAGGTCGGGCAGGACGTGGCCGATGCCATCTTCGCCAAGCCCAATTGCACGGCGGTGTTCTGCCCGCAGGTGGAACGCACCGGCACAATCGTGCAGATGGGCACGGTGCTGGATGGCGTGGCCGATCACATGGCCAGCTATCCGGAGGATCGGACCTTCGCCGTCGCCGATGCTCCGCAGCCTGACCGGCAGGCGGTGATCGACGCGCTGCGCGAGAGCGAGGCGGACGTGCTGATGAACTACCTGCCGGTAGGGTCGCAGGCCGCGACGGAGTTCTACGCCGAGTGTGCGCTGGAAGCGGGGGTGGCCTTCGTGAACAACATTCCCGTGTTCATCGCCAGCGATGCCGGCTGGGCGGAGCGTTTCCGTGCAGCGGGCGTGCCGATCATCGGTGACGACATCAAGGCGCAGCTGGGCGCCACCATCGTGCACCGCGTGCTGACGGACCTATTCGCCAAGCGGGGAGTCAAGCTGGACCGCACATACCAGCTCAATACCGGCGGCAATACCGACTTCCTCAACATGCTGGAACGCAGCCGGCTCGCTTCCAAGAAGGAGAGCAAGACGGAAGCCGTGCAGTCGGTCGCGGCGGTGCGGATGGAGGACGAGAACATCCATGTCGGCCCGTCGGACTATGTGGCATGGCAGAACGACAACAAGGTCTGCTTCCTGCGCATGGAAGGGCAGCTGTTCGGCGGCGTGCCGATGAACCTGGAACTGCGCCTGTCCGTGGAGGACAGCCCCAATTCCGCGGGTGTGGCGATCGACATGATCCGCTGCGCCAAGCTGGCGAAGGATCGCGGCCTGGCCGGCCCCGTGCTGCCGGCCGCGGCCTACTTTTGCAAGCACCCGCCCGAACAGATGCCGGACGATCGTGCCTATGCCGAACTTGAAACTTTCATCGCTGCTGACTGATCGTAACCCCATGAGCGATACAATGAAGGCGGCGGTGCTTGCGGCCCCGGGCACGATCGATGTGCGCAGTGATGTGCCCGTGCCGCAGCCAGGTGACGGTGAAGTGCGCATCCGGCTGGAAGGCTGCGGCGTGTGTGCCAGCAATCTGGAGCCCTGGGCCGGTCTCGAATGGATGGAATATCCGCGCGAGCCAGGCGACCTGGGGCATGAGGGCTGGGGCAGGGTGGAGGCCGTGGGGCCGGGTGTCAGCCAGCTTGCCGTGGGCGACCGGGTTGCCGCGCTCAGCTACCGCTCCTTTGCGGAAAGCGACATCGTGCGCGCCGACATGGCGGCCAAGCTGCCGGACGCGCTGGACGGGCAACCCTTCCCGGGTGAGCCGCTCGGCTGTGCGTTCAACATCTTTCGCCGCAGCGATATTCGTCCCGGCCAGACAGTGGCGATCATCGGCATCGGCTTCCTTGGTGCGGTGCTGTGCCATCTCGCCAGCCGCGCCGGCGCACGGGTGATTGCCATCAGCCGGCGGCAGGAATCGCTCGACCTTGCCCGCCACTATGGCGCGGCAGAGACGATCTTCATGCACGATCACTACGCCATCATCGATCAGGTCAAGCAGCTGACCGAGGAGGCGATGTGCGAACGCGTGATCGAATGCGTCGGCAAGCAATGGCCGCTGGATCTGGCGGGCGAGCTGACCGGCTTCGGCGGGCGGCTGGTCATCGCGGGCTATCATCAGGACGGGCCGCGGCAGGTATCCATGCAGATGTGGAACTGGAAAGGGATCGACGTCATCAACGCGCATGAACGCGACCCGGCCGTGCAGATGCTCGGGCTCCGCGAGGCGATCGCGGCGGTGGCGGATGGCAGCTTCGACCCCGCGCCGCTCTATACACACACCTACCCGCTGGATCGTCTGGCGGAGGCACTGGATGCAACGCGCGACAAGCCGGAAGGCTTCGTCAAGGCGTTGGTGACCCTATGAGCAAGCTCCGCATCGGCTTCCTCGGCACCGGCTGGATCGGCCGGCACCGGATGCAGGCGATCGTCGACGCCGGGCTGGTAGAGGCGGTGGCGGTCTGCGATCCATCGCCGGACTGCGTTGCGCAGGCGCAGGCCATCGCCCCTGCAGCCATTGCCGTGCCGTCGTTGCAGGCGATGCTGGATCTGGGGCTGGACGGCGTGGTGATCGCCTCGCCGTCCGCGCTTCACGCGGCACAGTCGCTGGAGGCGCTGGGCCGCGGCGTGGCGGTGTTCTGCCAGAAGCCGCTGGGCCGAGATGCAGGCGAAGTTTCGGCGGTGGTGGATGCGGCGCAAGCGGCCGACCGGCTGCTCGGCGTCGATCTGTCATACCGCCATACTGCCGCGACCGAGGCCATGGCGGGCCCGATCCGCAGCGGCGAACTCGGCACGATCTACGCCGTCGATCTCACCTTCCACAATGCCTATGGCCCGGACAAGCCGTGGTTTTACGACCGGGCGCAATCGGGCGGCGGCTGCGTGATCGATCTTGGCGTCCACCTGATCGACCTCGCGCTGTGGATGCTGGACTTCCCGGCGGTAGAGCATGTCACCGCACGCCTGTTCGCCGGCGGCGTGCCCCTGTCGCAGACGCCCGAGCGGGTGGAGGACTTCGCCACCGCCCGCCTGGACCTCGCCACCGGCGCCGCGGTGCAGCTGGCCTGTTCGTGGAACCTGCCGGCGGGGCGCGATGCGGTGATCGAGGCGGCATTCTACGGCACCCAGGGCGCCGTCACCTTCCGCAACGTGAATGGCAGCTTCTACGATTTCGTGGCCTTCCGCCACAATGGCACCCAAGCACAGCAGATCGCGAGCCCGCCGGACGATTGGGGCACTCGCGCGGCAGCGGCATGGGCCCACCAGCTGGCGGGCAGCAACCGGTTCGATCCGCACGCCGGGCGCCTGACGGATGTGGCCCGGGTGCTGGATCGCATCTACGCCGCCGGGTAGACTGCTGACATGCAGCCAAAGGAGCAGGTCGACTACGCCGCCTTCGAACAGCTGGACATCCGCATCGGCACGGTGGTGGATGTCCAGCCATTTCCCAAGGCGCGCAATCCTTCGTGGAAGGTGCAGGTCGATCTGGGGGAACTCGGCACCCGCTGGTCCAGTGCGCAGATCACCGCCTATACGCCGAAACAGCTGATCGGCACGCAGGTCTGCTGCGTGGTCAATTTCGGCCCTCGCAACATCGCCGGCTTCCAGTCGGAAGTGCTGGTCCTGGGCGTGACGGGCGCCGATGGCATGATCATCCTCCTATCGCCCCGTTCTCCGGCGCCGGACGGCAATTCGCTGCACTAGGCAGCTGCGGCAGCAGTGCCGCCTTGCATGAGCCACGCCTTGCCGCAGAAGGCTGTGCAGCCGGGATCGATCCGCCAGCCAAGCTGCTGATAAGTCATGCCTTTTAGAGGCCACACAAAAACCGTTTGCGATCCGCCGATTCACCCTTATATGCGCCGCTCCGCTGCCCCATGGGGACTTCCTAACCGCAAGGCAGCCTTGTCGAACAACACGTTTGGGGGTCCCTTGAATTGCACAGCTATCCTGACGCACGGTCTGTAGTCCGCGACCTCGTTCCGGACGAACCGGTGATGCTCAACCGTCCGCATGCCGCGGCGCGGGCGGCGCAGTTTTTTGCGCAGGGCTTTCCGGGGACCACGATGTATGCAGTCAAGGCGAACCCGTCGCCTGACCTGATCGTGCTGCTGTGGGAAAACGGCATCCGCACCTTTGACGTCGCTTCCATTGCGGAAGTGCGCCTGGTGCGCGGCCTGCTGCCCGGAGCCACGCTGTGCTTCATGCATCCGGTCAAGACCATCGGCGCCATTCGGGAAGCATACCACACGCATGGCGTGCGCACCTTCAGCCTGGATACGCTGGAAGAGCTGGCCAAGATCGTGGAGGCGACTGCCTCGGCCGACGGCACGCAGGCGGAAGACCTGAACCTGCTGGTGCGCCTGCGCGTCTCCTCCGAACATTCGGAGCTGAGCCTGGCATCCAAGTTCGGTGTCGATCTGGCGGATTCCGCGCCGCTGCTGCAGGCGACCCGCCAGCATTGTGACGCGCTGGGCATCTGCTTCCATGTCGGCAGTCAGGCGATGACGCCGTTCGCTTACGTCCAGGCGCTTGACCGGGTGCGCGCGGCTATCGTGCAGGCATCGGTCACGGTGGACATCATCGATGTGGGAGGCGGTTTTCCCAGTGCCTATCCGGGCATGAACCCGCCGCCGCTGGAAGATTACTTCGCCATCATCCACCGCCATTTCGAGGCGCTGCCCATCTCCTACAATGCGGAGCTGTGGGCGGAGCCGGGCCGGGCGCTGAGCGCGGAATATTCCAGCGTGATCGTCCGCGTGGAGAAGCGCCGGGGCGACGAGCTGTACATCAATGACGGCGCTTATGGGGCGCTGTTCGATGCCGCGCATGTGGACTGGCGTTTCCCGGTGCAGGCTTTGGAAGACGACCTCAGCCAGCCCTTGGCCGATTTCGCCTTCTATGGCCCGACCTGCGACGATGCCGATTACATGAAGGGTCCGTTCGATCTCCCGGCCGACATCCAGGCGAACGACTATTTCGAGATCGGCATGCTCGGCGCGTATGGTGCAGCGATGAAGACCGGCTTCAACGGCTTCGGTGCGGCACAGGCGGTGATCGTGACGGACGAGCCGATGGCCAGCCTGTACACCGGCGCGCGCGAGGAACCGAAGCGCAGCGACAATGTGGTGAGCCTGCGCTGACCGCGTGGAGCGCCGGCCTGCGGGGCGGCGCTCCGATCATCCGCGGCCGTGCGGTGCGTCCAGCTCCAGCGCCGGACCTACGGGCACGATCCCGGTTGGATTGATCATCCGGTGGCTCTCGTAATAGTGCCCCTTGATGTGCCGGAAATCGACCGTGCCCGCCACGCCGGGTGTCTGGTAGATGTCGCGCAGATATCCGCTGAGCGCCGGGTAGTCGGTAATGCGGCGGATGTTGCATTTGAAATGGCCGACATAGACCGCGTCGAACCGGATCAGCGTGGTGAACAGGCGAATATCCGCCTCCGTCATGGACGGGCCGACCAGCCAGCGATTGCCTTGCAATCGTTGCTCCAGCCAATCCAGCGTGTCGAATAGCGGGCCGACTGCCTCTTCATACGCGCCCTGCGTGGTGGCAAAGCCGGCCTTGTAGACGCCATTATTCACATGGTCGTAGATACGCGCATTGACCGCATCGATCTCCTCGCGATGTTCCGCCGGATAGTAGTCGCCCGCCGCGGCGCCGACATCGTCGAAGGCGCTGTTCAGCATGCGGATAATTTCCGCGCTCTCATTGTTGACGATGACGCCGGTCTGCCTGTCCCATAGCACCGGCACGGTCACCCGGCCGGTGTAGCTGGGGTCTGCGGCGGTATAGACCTGCCACAGCGTGCGCGCATGATGGATCGGATCGCCGATCACGCCCGGTGCCGGGTCGAATGTCCAGCCATTCTCCAGCATCAGCCAGTTCACGACGGAGATGGGGATCATGTCCTCCAGCCCCTTCAGCGCGCGCATGATCAGCGCGCGATGGGCCCACGGACAGGCGAGACTGACATAAAGGTGATACCGGCCGGGTTCCGCGGGGAAGCCGCTGCTGCCGTCGGTGGTGATCTCGCCACGGAAGCTGGACTGCTTGCGTTCGAACCGGCCACCGGTCGACTCGGTGTCGTACCACTTGTCCTGCCATCGACCGTCGACCAGCATGCCCATCGCCGCAATTCCCTTCTTTTACGAAGGGTCAAGCGGCCTTGCGCAGCTCCAGTTCCAGCCGGTCCCAGATCTCCACCAGGGCGGCGGTCAGGTCCGTCATCATCGCCTCCGTATGGGCAGGCCCCGGCGTGAAGCGCAGCCGTTCCGTGCCGCGCGGCACGGTGGGGAAATTGATCGGCTGCACATAGACGCCGTATTCGGCGAGCAGAATGTCGCTGATCCGCTTGGCACGGACCGGATCGCCCACCATCAGCGGCACGATATGGGTCGTGCTGTCCATCACCGGGAGGCCGGCATCACGGAACATGCGCTTCAGCATGGCGGCCGCCGCCTGCTGGGCATCACGCTCCTCGCTCGACGCCTTCAGGTGGCGCACGGAGGCGAGCACGCCGGCAACCAGCACCGGGGAGAGCGAAGTGGTGAAGATGAAGCCGGGCGCGTAGGAGCGGATGCAATCCACGATCCGTTGGTCGGCCGCGATGTAGCCACCCATCACGCCGAACGCTTTGCCCAGCGTGCCTTCGATGATGTCGATCCGGTCCGCCGCTGCGTCCCGTTCGGAGATGCCGCCGCCGCGCGCGCCATACATGCCGACCGCATGGACCTCGTCGATATAGGTCAGCGCATTGTACTTGTCGGCCAGATCGCAGATCGCATGGATCGCCGCGACATCGCCATCCATCGAATAGACGCTTTCGAACGCGATCAGCTTGGGCACTGCGGGGTCTTCCGCCGCCAGCAGCTCTTCCAGATGCGCCACGTCATTGTGGCGGAACACGCGCTTCTCGCAACCGGAATTGCGGATGCCGGCGATCATGCTGGCATGGTTCAGCTCGTCGGAGAAGATCACGCACCCCGGCAACAGTCGGGCAAGGGTGGAGAGCGTGGCGTCGTTGGAGACATAGCCGCTGGTGAACAGCAGCGCGGCTTCCTTGCCATGCAGGTCGGCCAGCTCCCGCTCCAGCTGGATATGGTAATGCGTGTTGCCGCCGATATTGCGCGTGCCGCCGCTGCCGGCGCCGACATCGTGCAGCGCCTCTTCCATCGCGGCGACCACCTTGGGGTGCTGGCCCATCGCCAAGTAGTCGTTCGAACACCAGACGGTAATCGGCTTCGGCCCATTGTGCCCGGCGAAGCAACGCGCGTTGGGATAGGCGCCCTTGTTGCGCAGGATATCAATGAACACACGATACCGGCCTTCCGAATGGAGGCGGTCGATGGCCTTGTCGAAGATCAGATCGTAGTTCAGCGGACCAGTCCGTGTTGGCGAGACATTCCGGGGCAAACCCTGCCCGTGGCATGTAAACCCTTCGCCGCGCCCTTCAAAGCGTTCACTTTGCGACGGATTCGCGTTAAAAGCGTTCACACTGTTCGACGTGGTAGTTCAGCAGCGCGGGGCCGATGGCGTGCAGATCATCGGCCGTCCCGGTGAACAGGGCCCGATCAGGCGACTTACGGATGAAGGTCTGGCCCTGCGTCAGATGTGCAATGCGCCGGGCGATTCCCGCCGCGCCGTCGACGAAGCGCACATCCGGGCCGAAGGCGTGGGACAATTTGTCCACCAGCAGCGGGAAATGCGTGCAGGCCAGCACCACCGTGTCGATCGAATCGCCGCCGGGCTGGCGGCGCAGCCCGGTCACCGCGGCCTCGATCGCGGCCGGGTCCATCGCGGCCCCGCGCAGCCGACCCTCCGCCGCCTGCACCAGTTCGGGCGCTGCATGGCGCAGCAGGCGCTTGCCGGTGGCGAACTCGGCTTCCAGCTGATCGACATAGGCCTGCCGGATGGTGGCAGCGGTGCCGAGCAGGCCGATCGTGCCGCTGCGGGTCATCGCCGCTGCGGGCTTGATCGCCGGGACTGTCCCCACGATCGGCACCTGCAGCACGTCCCGCACCATGCCCAGCGCGATGGTAGAGGCGGTGTTGCAGGCGATGGTGATCAGGCGGGGGGCGAAACGTTCGGACAGGCGGCCCAGCAATCCGGCAACCCGCGCGGCGATCTGCGCCTCCGTCTTCTCGCCATAGGGCAGCCCGGCCGTATCCGCGACATACAGCACCGGTGCCTGCGGCAGCACGCGGCGCAGCTCGGCCAGCACGGTCAGCCCGCCGATACCGGAATCGAACAGCAGGATGGGCGCGTCGGGTGCAGGCTGCATGGTCGCCCGCATATTTTGCCCCTGCCGAAATGCAAGCGAACCGCTAAGGGACAGGCATGACGCTGCCCATCGGTACCACCGCCCTCCTGGCCTTTCTGCTCGGCTATGCGATCGGATCCATCCCCTTCGGCCTGCTGCTGGTGCGCGCCGCCGGCAAGGGCGATGTGCGCGATGTCGGCTCCGGCAATATCGGCGCCACCAATGTGCTGCGTGCCGCTGGCAAGGGCATCGCCGCCGCCACGCTGGTGCTGGATGCGCTGAAGGGACTGGTGCCGATCGCCATTGCCGCGATGCTGTGGGGCGCGGGGCAGGACTGGGCGGCGCTGGGTGCTTTCCTGGGCCATTGCTTTCCCGTCTGGCTGCGGTTCAGGGGCGGCAAGGGTGTCGCCACCTTGATCGGCATCGGCCTGGGCCTGCACTGGACCATCGGTCTTTCGGTGATCGTGGTCTGGCTGGCCGTGGCCAAGCTGTCGCGCATCAGCAGCCTGGGGGGCATGGCCGCCGCCGCTGCGGCGCCGCTGGCCGCGCTCGCCTTCGGCCATACGATCTACCTGCCCGTGCTGCTGGTGGTGTTCGCGGTCGTGCTGCTGCGTCATCGCGCCAACATCGCCCGCCTGATATCCGGGACGGAGCCGCGCATCGGCCGCAAGGGATGAGCCTGACGCAGGCCGAGGCCTTTGCCCGCATCCGGCTTCTGCGCTCGCCGCATATCGGGCCGGTGTCCTACCGCCAGCTGCTGGCACGCTTCGGCACGGCTGAGGCGGCGGTCACCGCGCTGCCCGATCTCGCCCGTCGTGGCGGTCGCCCCTACACCGCGGCGCACGCGGACCGGGTGGAGCGGGAGGTGGCGGGCGTACGCCGGGCAGGCGCGCGCTACCTGTTCCATGACCAGCCGGACTATCCGCAGCTGTTGGCGCAGGCGCCTGCCGCACCGCCGATCCTGACCATGCGGGGTGCGCTGGCACTGGCGGCCCGGCCGTGTGTCGCGCTGGTCGGCGCCCGCAACGCCAGCGCCGCGGCGGTGCAGCTGGCGCGGGAGTTCGGCGCGGCGCTGGCCGCAGAAGGCTTTGCGGTCGTGTCTGGCCTAGCCCGCGGGATCGACGGGGCCGCGCATGACGGCGCCTTTCCCCACACGATCGGCGTGATCGCCAGCGGGATCGACATCGTCTACCCGCCGCAGCACCGCGACCTGCAGGAACGCATCGCCAGCGACGGTCTGCTCCTGGCGGAACAGCCGGTCGGTACGGAGCCGCGCGGCAGCCACTTCCCCAGCCGCAACCGCATCATCGCGGGGCTGTCGCTGGGCACTCTGGTGGTGGAGGCCGCGCCGCAATCGGGCTCGCTCATTACTGCGCGACTCGCGGGCGAATATGGGCGGGGGGTCATGGCCATCCCCGGTAGCCCGCTGGAGCCCCGCAGCGCCGGGGCCAACGAACTGATCCGCGACGGCGCCGTGCTGGTGCAGGATCCGGCGCAGGTGGCGGAGCTGCTGCGCCGGTTTGACGGAACCCCGCGCACGGCGCTGGCGGAACGCCAGCAGCCCTTCATCGCCTTCGAGGACGAGCCGGCAGAAGGCCCGGCGGGCAGCGACATTGCCGCTCTGATGAGCCCTGCTCCGGTGCATGTGGACGAGCTGATCCGGCAAAGCGGGCAGGGCACCGGCGCCGTGCAGATGGCGCTGCTGGAGCTGGAGATCGCCGGCCGGCTGGTCCGTCACGAAGGCGGGCGCGTGTCGCTGGCCAGTTGAGCCGCTTCAGCTATCGCTTGAAACGGAGCGGGAGCACCATCTACCGCAAGACCCGATCATCCATTGTCTCGGCTCGGCTTGCTGGTGTAAGTACGCGATTAACCGGCGCTTCTCACCGATAAACCATCGAGTGCGCCATGGCTTCTGGAGATGCGTGATGGCTTCCTTCTCACTCGTACACTGGCTGGTCGTAGCCGTCGTGGTCCTGGTGCTGTTCGGCCGGGGCAAGATCTCGGAGACGATGGGCGACTTCGGAAAGGGGATCAAAAGTTTCCGCAAGGGAATGACGGAAGAGGAATCCGCACCGGCACCCAAGCTGGCGCAGATCACTGTCGCCAATGACGGCAACGCTCAGCCGGCGACGACCGATGCCGGCGTGCGGACGACGAACTCCTGACGAACAGCCCCGGTCGCGATCAGCTTGCGACCGGGGCCTGCTGCGGCGCGCTGCCGCTCTTCCCGGCGCGTCAAATCAACGTGGTGTCAGTCGCAGCAACCGGCCGCCAACGCCATCCTCGATCAGCAGCAGCGATCCGTCTGGCGCTTCCTCGATATCGCGCAGACGCTCGGGGAAGGGATGGCGGGCCTCTTCCGTGCCGCTCTCGCCATTGATCGACACCCGCACCAGCGCCTTCGATGACAGGCCCGGGATCAGGGCCTGACCCTGCCATTGCGGGAACATGGACCCGCGATAGAACAGGAAGTCACCTGGCGCGATCACCGGGGTCCAGCCGATCGCCGGAGCGCGGAATTCAGGGCGGGTGGCGTGGTCCGGGATGGGCGTGCCGTCGTAATCGATGCCGTCCGACACGATCGGCCAGCCATAATTCTCGCCCGCCGACACCAGGTTCAGCTCATCTCCGCCGCGTGGCCCATGCTCCAGATCCCACAGCCGGCCCTGCGCGTCGAAGTGCAGGCCCAGGATGTTGCGGTGGCCCAGGGACCAGATCTCCCGCGAAACACCGCCCCGCTCTGCGAAGGGATTGCCGGCGGTCGGCGTGCCGTCCAGGTTCAGGCGCAGCACCTTGCCGAGATTGACGCCCGGATCCTGCGCGGGGGTCTTCTTCTGCCGATCTCCGGACGCCAGGAACAGATGCTGCCCATCGGGCGAGAAGGCGATCCGGTGCGAGTAATGACCGGCGCCGCTCACCTTGGGCTGCTGCCGCCAGATGACCTGCAGGTTCTCCACCCGGCAGCCCGTGTTGCCGTCGCATGCCAGCGTCCCGCGCCCCAGTGCCGCGCCGCGTGTATCGCCTTCACCCGCCTCCGCCCAGGTCAGGTAGATCGTGCGCCCGCCCAGCTCGGCAGCGCTCTCGGCGGGCAGGAAGGCGACATCGCCAAGCCCGCCCTGACCGGCATAGGCTACCTGCGGCAGGCCGGAGACTTCACCGGTGCGCCCGGTGGCCAGATCGACGAACTTCATCGTACCCGCGCGCTCCGTCACGAAGACCGTGCGGGTGCCCGGTGCCATTGCCAGCGCCCACGGCTCCGCAAAACTGCCCAGCGATGCCGCCTGGAAAGGCGCATCGCCTTGCAGCGTGACCGCCTGACCGGCTGCATAAGCCGCCGGCGAAGAGGCCGGAGCTGCTTTGGCGACCGCCGGGGCGGACGTGAAGGGACTATCCCCCGTATCAGCGCTGCCGCAGCTTGCGGAACAGAGCGCGACGGGTAACAGGCTGCTGACAAGGAACGGAATTCGCATGCTTTCGGGAACGCCCTCTCCGGATTTTTGTGCCAGCCTTGGCGCGCCGCTGATCGTGGGCGTCGATGAGGCGGGGCGCGGGCCGCTGGCCGGGCCGGTCGTCGCGGCCGCCGTGCTGCTGTGTCGGCCCCGGCCGGCCGGGCTGGATGATTCCAAGAAGCTGACCGCGGATCGCCGTGCCTTGCTGGAGGAACGCATCCTGCGCCGCTGCGCCTGGGGCATCGGGGTGGTGGAGGTGGAGGCGATCGACCGGCTCAACATCTTCGGCGCCACCATGCTGGCGATGACGCTGGCGGTGGAGCAGCTCTGCACCGCACTGGGCCGCGACTGCTGCCAGGTGCTGGTGGATGGCAACCTTACCCCCGCCGGCCGCCGCATGGAATGGCGCTGGCCCGCCCGCGCCATTGTCGGCGGCGATGCGTGCGAACCGGCGATCAGCGCCGCCTCCATCCTGGCGAAGGAGCATCGCGACCGGCTGATGCGGGCCGCCGCGGCCGATCACCCGCATTACGGGTGGGACCGGAACAAGGGTTATGGCACGCCCGATCACCTTGCGGCCTTGCGCACGCACGGGCCCAGCCCGCTGCATCGCCGCTCCTTCGCACCCGTCGCGCAGGCCGATCTGTTTTCCTGCGCGGGCTGAGTCCTGCCGGCCACACCACAGCATGTTGAGTCCCCTTGGCAGGGTCGGACTCAACATGCTGCGCCGAACTCCTTTCGTTCCGTCCGGCCCAAGCAGAATCGGGGCGACTCGGCAGAAAAGCTGGACTTGACGAGGGAGTCCCTGATCGCGCACGCTGTGGATAAGTCACAGGGGCAGGCAGATAATGGGCGAAGTTCTTTCCATCCGCGCACCGCGCACCAGCAGCACGACGAAGGCGGAGCTGCCGCTGGGGCAGATCCTGTCGGGCGACTGTATCGAGGCGATGCGTTCGCTGCCGCCGCGCAGCGTGGACCTGATCTTCGCCGATCCGCCGTACAATCTGCAGCTGGGTGGTGATCTCAACCGCCCGGATGGCAGCATGGTGGATGCGGTGACGGACGCTTGGGACCGGTTCGACAGCTTCGCCGCCTATGATGCCTTCACCCGCGAATGGCTGGCCCAGTGCCGCCGCGTGCTGAAGCCGGACGGCGCCTTGTGGGTGATCGGCAGCTACCACAACATCTTTCGGGTCGGCTCGATGATGCAGGATCTGGGCTTCTGGCTGCTGAACGACATCGTCTGGCGCAAGGCCAATCCGATGCCCAACTTTCGCGGCACCCGCTTCACCAACGCGCATGAGACGCTGCTGTGGGCCAGCATGGGCGAACGCAGCCGGTATCACTTCAACTATCGGGCGATGAAGACCCTGAATGACGAGCTGCAGATGCGCAGCGACTGGCTGATTCCCTTGTGCGGCGGGCAGGAACGGCTGAAGCGCGACGGGACCAAGGCGCACCCGACGCAGAAGCCCGAAGCGCTGCTCTATCGCGTGTTGCTGGCCACGACGGAGCGGGGCGACGTGGTGCTGGATCCGTTCTTCGGTACCGGCACGACGGGTGCAGTGGCCAAGCGGCTGGGTCGGGAATGGATCGGTTGCGAGCGCGAGGCGATCTATCGCGAGGTGGCCATGGAGCGGATCGAGGCTGCCCTGCCGCTGGATGAAAGCGCGCTGGAAGTGATGCAGAGCCGCAAGGGTGCCCCGCGCGTCGCCTTCGGCACGCTGGTGGAAACCGGCCTGGTGCCGCCGGGCAGCGTGCTGTTCGACCGGCAGCAGCGCTGGCGCGCCCATGTACGGGCCGATGGCTCGCTGGAATGCGGCGGCCATACCGGATCGATCCACGGGGTCGGCAAGGCGCTGCAGGATGCGCCCAGCTGCAATGGCTGGACCTTCTGGCATGTCGAGCATGAAGGCACGGCCAAGCCGATCGACGCGCTGCGCCAGCTGCACCTGCTCGCTGTCGACGATTGAGCATGAGCGGCAATGCCCGGGTTTATGTCCAGCCGCTGACGTCCGCGCCATCCCCGCAGGCGCTGGATGGCGACGCGGTGCGGCTGGCCGGCGGCATGGCCTGGGCCCATGCATTCGCCGTGATCGTGACGGAGGATGGCCGGGTCACTCGGCGCGACGTCGCGACACCCACCTCGATTGCTGCCACACTGGCGCGTCTGCCTACCGATCTGATGGCGGAGGGGGAGGCGCAATGGGCCAACCTCACCCGTCCGCGCGCGCCGCTCGCGACCAGGGGCGGCACCCTGCGGCTGGACGAGCCGCAGGTGATGGGTATCCTGAATGTCACGCCTGACAGCTTTTCCGATGGTGGCCGGCACATCGCCGACCCCGCCGAACACGTCCGCGCGATGCTCGAGGCCGGGGCGACGATCATCGATGTGGGCGGCGAAAGCACTAGGCCGGGCGCCGATCCGGTGTGGGAAGGGGACGAGATCGCCCGCATCGTGCCGGCGGTGGAAGCTTGCCGCCAGCTGGGTGCGCTGATCAGCCTGGACACCCGCCGGGCCGCGGTGATGGAAGCCGGGCTGGCTGCCGGCGCGCATGTCATCAATGATGTCTCGGCCTTGTACGATGATGCGTACGCAACGCAGGTGGTCGCGGCTGCCGGTGTGCCGGTGGTGCTGATGCACGCGCCGGGCGCAGGCGGGGGCGGGGGGCTGCACGCTGGTGGCGACTACACCAACATCCTGTTCGACGTGTTCGACTGGCTGCGTGCCGCGCGCGACCGGGCTGTCGCCGCCGGAATCTCGCCCGATCGCATCATGCTCGACCCCGGCATCGGCTTCGGCAAGCCGCTCGCCGGCAATCTTGCATTGCTGAACGGGCTGGCCCTGTTCCATGCGCTGGGCCATCCGGTGCTGGTGGGCGCCAGCCGCAAGCGCATGATCGGCGCGCTGCATGCGGAGGCACCCGCCGGCGCGCGCCTGGGCGGCAGCGTGGCCCTGGCACTCGCGGCCATGCAGGCCGGGTGCCAGATCGTGCGCGTGCATGATGTCTGGGATACGGTGCAGGCCCGCAATGTGTGGCGCGCATTGCGCGATGGCGCACTCAGCGACGTGAGCGGACTGCCCGTGCCCTAGTGGCGGGCACCTGGCAGCGCCTTGGCCAGGCTGCGGATCGTTGCCGCGATCGCGGCCTGCGCCACGCGGTTGTCGGTTACGAGCTCCTGCTCCGCCACCATCAGCGTGCGTTCGCCTACCGGGATGAAGCGGTATAGCGAATGCCGGCCCAGCCGGGTGCGCCTGTAAGCAAAGCCGACCGACCCATCCAGCCGCGCCGGCATCAGTTCCGCACCGAGGCCGGCCTGTATGAAGTCTTCCCGGTAATCCTGGATCGGGCGTTCCAGCAGGGACATGACCAGTCCGCCTTCGTCACGAGCATTGCAGGTGCGGCGACGGGGTGGATCGCCGTAGATGCAGCCTTGCTGCCCCAGCAGGTCGGCGCGATCCGCGGGTACCAGCTTGGCACCCCAGGCCTGCTGCTGCGGCCCGATCGGGAACATGATCGGCATCTCGATCAGGGTCAGCGCCTCCTGGTCGTAATCGAAGCGCAAGGGGCCAAGACTGCCCGACTGCAGCTCCGCCAGCACCTCGTCACCATCCATCACGTCGATACCGGCGACGTCCGGCCCACTTCCGCTAGCGCTGCCCGGCTGCTGTTCGCATCCGCCCAAGGCAGGCAGGCACAGCAGGGCACACAGAAGAAACCGGGACGAGATCATACAGGTGCAAGTGCGCGCCTGCCCTGCCGGTTCCTGCCATATTGCTGGCAGCGAAGCATTGTGGTCACACTGTGTTATCCATGCCGAGGTCCGCCAGCTTGCGGTACAGGGTGGATCGCCCGATCCCCAGCCGGCGGGCGACCTCCGACATGCGGCCGCGATAATGCCCGATCGCCAGCCGGATCACATCGGCCTCGACCTCTTCCAGCGAACGCAGGTGACCGTCGCTGGTGAAGATGTCGACGCCGCCGCGCTCCGTCGGCTGACCGCCACGATCGCCCTCGCCGACCAGCTCGGCCAGTTGCGGGAAGTCCTGTTCGGTCAACGCATTGCCGTCGCAGAACACCGCTGCACGAAACAGCACCGCCTGCAGCTGGCGCACATTGCCCGGCCAGTCATACCCGGCCAGCAGGGTCAGCGCGCCATCGGTGATGCCCAGTTGCCGCAGCCCAGGCTCGGCCGCGATCCGCGCCAGGAAGTGGCGGGCGAGCGCCACGATATCACCATGCCGTTCGCGCAAGGGGGGCACCGCGATCACCGTGGCGCTGACCACGCCCAGCAGATCGTCGTTGAAGTTGCCGGTGGTCGCCAGGTCGATCAGCGGCAGGTGACTGGTCGCGATCACCCGCACGTCCAGGTGGAAACCGTGCGGCGAACCGATCGGCCGGACGCGGCCATCGCGCAGCACCTGCGCCAGTTGGGTCTGCACATCGGGGGGCAGGTGGTCGATCTCGTTCAGCACCAGCGTTCCGCCGTCACTGGCCTGCAAGGCGCCGACATGGCGTTCGAAGGCGCCGGCAAATGCCCCTTGTTCATGACCGAACAGGACGGAAGCCAGGCTGGCCTGCGGGATGGCGGCGATGTTCAGGATGCGGAACGGGGCGCGTACACGGGGGCTGGCGGCATGGATGGCGCGCACCAGCATCTCCTTGCCCGTACCGCGCTCCCCTTCGATCAGCAGGTTGCCATGGCCACGCGCCGCCTTGGCCGCGCGGGCCAGGGCGGTGCGGAACGGCGGCGCGGTGCCGACCATGGCGTCGAAGTCCAGCACGGCCGGCATCTTCTCGCTCAGCGGCGTCAGTTCCTGCTGCCAGGCGGCGGCGGCGGTCACGTTGCGCAGCGCCTGCATCAGCCGCTCGGGCGCGACCGGCTTCACCAGATAATCGCTGGCGCCCGCCCGCATCGCGGCCACGGCCTGCACGGGGGAGGAACTGCCGGTCAGCACCAGCACGGGCAGCGTGGGCCGCCTTTCGCGCATGGTGGTGATCAGTTCCATCAAATCGTCCCCCGGCACGATCTGGTCCAGGATGATGGCGCTGATCCCCGATCCGTCCCGCGACTTCAGCAGGTCCAGCGCCGTCACCGGATCCCGCGCGACGGATGCGCGCCACCCTTCACGCCCGGCGAGCGCGGTGATCAGCCTGATCTGCGCCGGCGCGTTATCGATCAACAGCAACGTTCGCGCACCCGGCTCGGCCATCCGCTCCAACACCTTAGATTGCCCCATTCATGCTCCCAGTTAGTCGCCACTGGTAAAAAGCCATTTAACCCCATAGCGCGGATGTTGCGTGAGGATAGCTGACGAAGTAGCATGCTTCCAATGTGATAATGACTGAAATCATTATGGTTAACTGTCTGGTGGAGGACATACGATGGAACCGGCAAACGACATGGAGGCCGCGGGCAGCACATATGCCGGCTTCATCGGTACGCTGAAGTGGTCGGTGCCGCTGATCGCGGTGCTGGTCTTCATCATCGTCCTGGCGATCTCCTGATCGCGCCGGCAGCGGTGCGCATCGCCGTCCTGGCCGAAAGCGCAGCGGGCGAGACCCGCGTCGCGGCCACGCCCGAAACAGTCCGCAAGTTTCTGGCGCTTGGCGCCGAAGTCGCGGTGGAGCGCGGCGCCGGAGAGACGGCTGCCATCTCGGACGCGGATTACGAGGTCGCCGGCGCCACGCTGGGGCTGGCGGCGGAGGTGGTGCAGGGCGCCGCTATCGTGCTCGGCATCCAGGCGCCGGAACCGCACCTGCTGGCCGGGGCAGCCCCCGGCGCACAGGTAGCGGCCCTGTTCGATCCGTTCACGCAGCCCGCCCGGGTGCAGGCCTATGCCGCCGCCGGGCTGGAGGCGTGGAGCATGGAGCTGATGCCCCGCATCACGCGGGCGCAAAGCATGGATGTGCTGTCCAGCCAGTCCAACCTCGCCGGCTACAAGGCGGTGCTGGCCGCCGCGAACCAGTATGGCCGCGCCTTCCCGATGATGATGACCGCCGCGGGCACCGTGTCCGCCGCGCGCGTCTTCGTGATGGGGGTGGGCGTCGCCGGCCTGCAGGCGATCGCCACCGCGCGCCGCCTGGGCGCGCAGGTCAGCGCCACCGATGTGCGTAGCGCCACGCGCGAACAGATCCAGTCGCTGGGCGCCAAGCCCGTCTTCGTGGAGAATGTCGCCGGGATCGAGGGCGAGGGCAGCGGCGGCTATGCCAGCGAGATGAGCCCGGAATACCAGCAGGCGCAGGCCGAGCTGGTCAGCGGCCATCTGGCCAAGCAGGACATCGTCATCACCACCGCGCTGATCCCCGGCCGGCCCGCCCCGCGCCTGATCACGGATGCACAGATCGCCACCATGCGGCGCGGCAGCGTGATCTACGATCTCGCCGTGGCGCAGGGCGGCAATGTGGAAGGTTCCGTCGCCGACCAGGTGGTGGAGCGGCATGGCGTCACGATCATGGGGTATAGCAACACGCCCGCACTGCTGCCGGCGGATGCCAGCGCCCTGTTCTCCCGCAACCTGCTGAACTTCCTGTCCGCCTTCTGGGACAAGGAGCAAGGGCGCCCCGTGCTGGACGAGGAGATCGGCAATGCCGTGCGGCTGACGCAGGGCGGCGCTGTCGTGCATGAGAGGTTGAAAGGCTGAGCCAATGGATTTCATCTCCATCCTCTCCATCTTCGTGATGGCCTGCTTCGTCGGCTATTACGTCGTCTGGTCCGTCACCCCTGCGCTGCACACGCCGCTGATGGCAGTGACCAACGCGATCAGCTCCGTCATCATTGTCGGCGCGCTGATCGCATCGGCGGAGGCGGGCAGTCCAGCAGCCAAGTGGCTGGGACTGGGCGCGGTGGTGCTGGCCAGCGTCAACATCTTCGGCGGCTTCGCCGTGACCGAACGGATGCTGGCCATGTACAGGAAGAAGGATCGGCCCGCCGCCAAGGGGCCGCGCACATGATGCTGGCACCCGAGAATACGGTCGACCTCAGCCTCGCCGCCGATGCTGCTCATGCGGTGAACCCATGGGTGGCGCTCGCCTATCTGGCGGCGGGCGTGCTGTTCATCCTGGCCTTGCGCGGCCTGTCCAGCCCGGCCACCAGCCGGCGCGGCAACCGTTATGGCATGGCAGGCATGGCCATTGCCGTGATCACCACCTTGGTGACGCACAGCATCGCCAGCCTGCCGGAGATCCTGGCCGCCATCGCCATCGGCGGCGCGATCGGCTTCGTCATCGCCCGCCGCATCGCCATGACCGCGATGCCGCAGCTCGTGGCCGCCTTTCACAGCCTGGTCGGCCTCGCCGCCGTGCTGGTGGCGGCGGCCGCCTTCCTGAACCCGGCAGCGTTCGGCATTCTCGGGCTCGACGGCAACATCCTGCCGGTCAGCCGGCTGGAACTGATGCTGGGTGCGGCCATCGGCGCGATCACCTTCTCCGGCAGTGTCATCGCCTTTCTGAAGCTGAACGGCAGCTTGAGCGGCGCGGCGATCCTGCTACCGGCACGGCACTGGATCAATCTCGGCACGCTGGCGGGCATCCTCGTCCTCACGGTGATGTTCACCCATTCGCCGGTCGGCGGCCCGGGCGAGAACCCGCTGTTCTGGGTGGTGCTGGGGCTGGCCTTCGCCATCGGCTTCCTGCTGATCATCCCGATCGGCGGCGCGGACATGCCGGTGGTGGTGTCCATGCTGAATTCCTATTCCGGCTGGGCCGCAGCCGCGATGGGATTCACGCTGCACAACACCGCCATGATCATCACCGGCGCGCTGGTGGGATCGTCGGGTGCGATCCTCAGCTACATCATGTGCCGGGCCATGAACCGCTCGTTCCTGTCGGTGATCGCCGGCGGCTTCGGCGCGGAAGCGTCCAGCAGCGGGGGCGAGGCGCGGGAGCAGCGCGCCTACAAGCAAGGCAGCGCGGATGATGCCGCCTTTATGCTGAAGCAGGCCGAAAGCGTGATCATCATTCCCGGCTACGGCATGGCGGTGGCCCAGGCGCAGCACGCCTTGCGCGAAATGGGCGACCTGCTGAAGGAGGAAGGCGTCAGCGTTCGCTACGCCATCCACCCCGTCGCCGGCCGCATGCCCGGGCACATGAACGTGCTGCTGGCGGAAGCCAACGTCCCCTATGACGACGTGTTCGAACTGGAGGACATCAACAGCCAGTTCGCACAGGCCGACGTCGCCTTCATCATCGGCGCGAACGACGTGGTGAACCCCGCGGCCAAGACGGACAAGGGCAGCCCAATCTACGGCATGCCGGTGTTCGATGTCGACAAGGCCAAAACCGTGATGTTCATCAAGCGGTCAATGGGCGGGGTCGGCTATGCCGGGGTGGACAATGACGTGTTCTACATGGACCAGACCATGATGCTGCTGGCCGATGCCAAGAAGATGGTCGAGGAAATCAACAAGGCGCTGTCCGCATGATCAAGACCCCTTTGCTGCTGTTGGCGGCGTGCATCGGCGTGATCACGCTGGCACTGGGCGGTTGCGCGCAGGTGATCGCCGAGAGCCGTGTACGTTCCGCATTGCAGGGGGCGGGCCTGTCCGAACGCAATGCCACCTGCATGGCAGGCCGGATGGTGGATCGCCTGACGATCGAGCAGCTGCGCCGGCTGGAGGGGCTCAAGCCGCAGCAGGGGGAGCCGGCCCGGCCGGCCACTCTTGGTGATTATGTCGAACGGGTGCGCCGCGTCGGCGATCCGGAGGTGGTAACGGTGACCGCCTCGTCCGCAGCCCTGTGCGCAACCGGTCTCGCATGGCTGGACGCTGGCGCCGCTCCTTCCTAGAACCGGGGTGCCGGGTCGGGCCGGCAGGTTGGCGAAGGAGGCAATGTGCGCAAGCTGGGGTTGATCGGGGGCATGAGCTGGGTGTCCACCCGCACCTATTACGAACACATCAACCGCATCATCCAGCAGCGTCGCGACCGGCGCACCAGCGCGCCGCTGCTGATCGAAAGCGTGGATTTCGCGCAGCTCTACGCCCTGCGCACCGAGGATGACTGGCAGCGCGCCGCCACGATCCTGACCGCCAGCGCGCAACGGCTAGAGGCTGCCGGGGCGCAAGGCCTGATCATCGGCGCCAATTCCATGCACCGCGTGTATGACAGCGTGAGCAAGGCCGTATCGATCCCCATCCTGCATATCGCCGATTGCGTGGGCGAACGGATGCAGGCCGATGGCGTGGGCACCGCCGCCCTGCTGGGCACGCGCAACGTCATGGTGGAAGGGTTCTACCGCCGCCGGCTGGTCGCCCGCGGCGTGGACCTGCTGCCGCCGGACATGAACAATGTGGAGCAGCTGGACCAGATCATCTACGAGGAACTGATGGTCGGCCGCGTCACCCGCAGCGCCGAACGCGCGTTGAAAACCATGCTGACCGTTATCCAGCAGGGCGGCACGGAGGCGGTGGTGCTGGCCTGCACCGAACTGGAGATGGTGGTCGATACCGACGCCAATGTCCTGCCTATCTATGACAGCGCGCGCATTCATTCCGAAGCCGCCGCCGAATGGATCCTGGCGGACGGCGAACAGGTGGATAACATCGCCGCCTGAGGCCGCGTTCGCCTCCTGTTCACGGTGACAGGGAGGCGGCCGGGCTCTAGCCACGCAGGCATGGTCCCCGGCTCCTTTCGCGCACCCTACGCCGCAGACCCCACCCGGTCACGCGGACGCGAATTCGCCACGCCCGGGGCCGGAGAGCAGGGGGGTGCCCGCGGTCCGCGCAGCGCGTTCCAGCGTGATCGCGACCGCATCATCCATTCCATCGCCTTCCGCCGGCTGGCCGGCAAGACGCAGGTCTTCATCGCGCCCGACGGCGATCATTACCGCGTCCGCCTGACGCACAGCTTGGAAGTCGCGCAGATCGGCCGCACGCTCGCCCGCGCGCTGCAGTTGGACGAGGATCTGACGGAGGCGCTGTGCCTGGCGCACGATATCGGCCACCCGCCCTTCGGCCATTCGGGCGAGGATGCGCTCCATGCGGCGCTGGCCGATCATGGCGGGTTCGACCACAACGAACATTGCCTGCGCACGCTGATGCGGCTGGACAGCCCCTATTGCGACCTGCCTGGCCTGAACCTCAGCTGGGAAGTGCTGGAAGGGCTCGCCAAGCATAATGGTCCCGTCACCTCCGCCGGCTGGGCGCTGGCGGAACTGGACGCCGCCTTTCCGCTGCGCCTGAACGAACATGCCAGTCTGGAGGCGCAGGTCGCGTCGCTGGCGGACGACATCGCCTATGACAATCACGACATCGACGATGGCCTGCGCGGCGGGTTCCTGCAGCTGGACGACCTGCTGACGCTCCCCGAACTTGCCGATCAGTGGCGGGACGTGGAGCGGCGCCATCCGGGCAGCAACCGCCAGGCGCAATTGCGCGAACTGGTGCGCACGCAAATCGGCCTGATGGTCAACGACCTGATCGCCACCACCAAGGCGCGGATCGCCACGGTCGGCTCCGTGGAGGAAGTGCGCGCCGCCGGCGAACCGCTGGCGACCTTTTCCCCCGCCATGGCGGAGTACGAACGACGCCTGAAACGCTTCATGTACCAGCGGCTCTATTACCACCCCGAACAGAAGGCGACCGCGTTGCGCGCCCGCGAAGTGGTGGCGCAGCTGTTCACCGCCTTCCGCGATGATCCTGCGCTGATGGGCGACAGCTGGCAGCACCGCCTGCCGGCCGATGAACCCGCCCACAGTCGCCACATCGCCGATTACATCGCCGGCATGACCGACCGCTTCGCCATCGACCAGTTCCGCCGCGCGACCGGCACCGTGCCGGAGAGCCTGTCGAGCGTATGAAGGGCCACGCGCCCGCCGCCTTGCGCAATCGCGCGCCGATTGCCGCCGTGCTGGCGGAGGAACTGCCGGAATGGGGCATCGTCCTGGAGGTCGCCAGCGGCACGGGCGAGCATGTCGTCCATTTTGCTCAGGCGTTCCCGCACCTGGTATGGCAGCCGAGCGACCCCGATGCGGATGCCCGCGCCTCCATCGCCGCCTGGGCGCAGGAGGCGCAGCTGCCCGACCTGCTGCCCCCGATCGCGCTCGATTGTTCGGCGGCCGAGTGGCCGGTGCCGCGGGCGGACGCGATCTTCTGCAGCAACATGGTGCATATCAGCCCGGTCGCAGCGACGCTGGGCCTGGTGGCAGGGGCGGCCCGGCTGTTGCCGGCCGGTGCGCCGCTGCTGGTTTACGGGCCGTTTGTGGAAAGGGACGTGCCCACGGCGCCGTCCAACCTGGCCTTCCATGCCGACCTGCAGCGACGCAATCCGCGCTGGGGCCTGCGCGACCTCGCCTGGCTGGACGAGGTCGCCGGCGCGCACGGGCTGAGCCGTACGCGCCGGGTGGCGATGCCGGCCAACAATCTGATGCTGACCTACCGCCGGGGCTGAAGGACCGGGCTCAGAGAGCCCGGTCGCCGGCTTCGCCCACGCTCTGGATGTCGCGGCCAACGCCCTTGACGGTGTTGCAGGCGCTGACGGTCAGCGTGGCGGCGGCGAGGCAGAGGGCGAGGGCAAGCTTGCGGGTCATGATGGTGGCTCCTTTTTCAGCTACAATGCACTAGCAAGCCAATCAGGCATCTTCCAGCGGCGCCGGCGCCCGGCGCGCACGGGACAGGCGGTGTTCGCGCCAGGCAATCACGACCCCGGCCCCGGCGATCAGCGGCGCACCGAACCAGGTGCTGCCCGGCGGCAAGGTGTCGAACAGCAGGAAGCCATACAGCGTGGCCCAGAACAGCGCGGAATAATCCATCACGATCACGCTGGAGAGTGACCCGAAGCGCAGGGCCGCCGTCAGCAGCAATTGCCCGATCAGCCCGCTGACGCCGATGCCCGCGATCAGCAGCCAGCCGGTCGTATCATGTGCCTGGCTCACGAAGGGCAGGGCGATCGCCGTCATCGGGGCAGAAAAGGCCGCGAAGTAGAACACGATGCTCAGCGGCTTGTCCGTGCGGTTCAGGTCGGCGATCTGGATGGAGATCAGCGCCACCATGAACGCCGCGCCCAGCGCCACCAGCGCGCCATGCAGCGGGAAATGACTGCCGCCCGGCTGCGCGATGATCAGCACACCGGCAAACCCCGCCAGCACCGCGGACCAGCGCCACAACCCGACCTGTTCCTTCAGCAGCACGACGGACAGCAGCACAGCGAAGATCGGCGCGGTGAAGCTGAAGGTCGTAGCCTCCGCCAGCGGCAGCAGAATGACCGCGCCGAAGGTGCACGCCATGCCGATCGTGCCATACAGCGCGCGCAGAAACTGCGTACCGGGGCGGCGGGTCTTCAGCGGCTGCAGGCTGCGCGCGGTCACCAGCACCCAGCCCAGCAGCAGCGGCACGGTGATGAACTGGCGCCAGAACATCAGTTCCAGCAGGTGCACGCCGCGCTGCGATGCCAGCTTGATCAGCGCCGACATCGTCGCCAGCGCGGCAACCGCGCCAAGGCGGATCAGCAGGGCGAGGAGCGGCCGGGTGGCCAGGGCGGCTTGCATGCTGCATTGCCATAGGTGCAGCGCAGCATCGCGCAACCGCGAAGGTGATGGCCGGCTCTATTTCAGCAGCTTGGGCCCCTGCTGGCGGATGGCGCCGGCGATCATCGGCTCCAGGAAGCTCAGCATCGGCGGCAGCGTCACGCTGAACAGCAGCTGCGTGTCGTCGATGTCCACGTTGCCGTCCACGACCTGTCCCATGGCGGTGATTGTCATGTGCATCCGGTCGGGCGTGGGCCAGTCGGTCTTCACCTCCGCCGCGCCGCCCGGCATGGCATCGGCCAGCGTATGACTGCGACTGCGCAGCCGTTCGCGCGCGGTGTCCCGGCCCAGCGTGTGGGGAATGGCGACCTGCATCAATGCTTCTCCGGCTGTGTGGCGATCTGTGGGGCGATCTGGGGCGTGTCACCCGCGACTTCGCCATCGCTGTATCGGTATTCCAGGAACCGGGTTCGCACGGCCAGATCGTCCAGCGCGCCATCGGCCAGCTGGCGGGTCACCCGGTCCAGCTCCTCGCTGATCCGGCCCAGGCTTTCGGACAGGCGATCATCGGCGGTGGCGCCCGCATGATCCTCCCGCCGCAGCGATGCCGGCACGCGGCGCCATGCGTCCACCGTTTCGGGCAGGTGTTCGCCCACCAGCTTGCGCGTTTCCGCGGCGGCGGGGTGGCCGGGATCGATCGTCTCCAGCTGCAGGCCCAGCGCATCCAGCTGCACGCCGATCCGATCCACCAGCGTCACCGCCGGCGCGGGCAGGGCAGGGCGCTGATGCTCCAGCCACAGCTCCGTCCGCGCGACCAGTTGGCGCGCATCGCTGGTCCGGGTCAGGTCCGCACGGCGCGGGACCTTCACCTTGGGAAAGTTGCTGAACACCAGCACGGCGACCAGCAGCGCCAATGCCGTCAGCATGACACCGGCGAAACCAATGCCGTTCAGCACCAGCCCGGCCACCATCGCCGCCACCAGAATGGCGAGCACCGCCGCGCCGATCAGCTTCAGCCGGTTGACCAGGTTGCGCCGCCGCAGCCGGGCGGAGCCTTCGCCGATCGGCTGCCTGTCGACGCGCCGGCCGCCCCGCCGGTTCTCGTCCAGCGACGCGCGGGCGCTGCGCAGGATGGTGTCGCTGTGATGCGTGCTGTCGGCCATCAGCTATCCAGGCTCAGCAGCCCGCGCTGCTCGATCTGCGCCGCCGCCTGCGACTGTCCTTCGGCCAGGGCGATATAGCCCTTGGACTTCTCCACCTCGGCAGACAGCGTGGTCACTGTCTGGCGCATGCTTTCCAGCGCGCGCAGCTTGAAGGTGTCGACCTCGTCCATCGTGTCGTAGATG
The DNA here is from genome assembly GCF_003660445.1 of Croceibacterium ferulae. Taxonomy (GTDB): domain Bacteria; phylum Pseudomonadota; class Alphaproteobacteria; order Sphingomonadales; family Sphingomonadaceae; genus Croceibacterium; species Croceibacterium ferulae. The sequence continues at coordinate 409,451 of NZ_QZVQ01000004.1, forward strand.
TTCTGGAAGGCGCGCTGCAGCGTTTCCAGCGGGATGGTGCTGCTGGCCGCCTGCTCGTGGATGCGGCCGGTGTTCTCGCGCAGCAGCTTGCTGGTGGAATCGATGATCCCGGCGGTGGTCTGGTTCAGCGCGGTGATCTGGCCCAGCACCAACCGCTGGTTGGTCATCGCCTGGGCCACCGTCACCGCCGTGCGCAGCGCGCCCACGGTGGTGGTGCTGGCCCGGTCCACGCCCTTGACCAGTTCGACATTGTTCTTCTTGACCAGATCCAGCGCCAGATAACCCTGCACGCTGACCGCCATCTGCGTCAGCAGGTCCTGCGTGCGCTGACGGACATAGAACAGCGCGGTCTCGCGCACCGCTTTGGCCTTGGCCGGATCGGTCGAGTCCAGATTGGCGGCCTCCTCCTCCAGCCGGGCGTCCAGCGAGTTGGAGATATGGATCATCTGCTCCAGCTTGCCCATCGCCTCCCACAGCTTCTGCCGTTCCAGGTCGATGGCGGCATTGTCCATCAGCAGCTCGTCCTTGCCGCTGGACAGCCGCGTCAGGATCGCCTGGATGTGCCCCTGCGCGGAGGAATAGCTGTCGAAATAGGTCTTCAGCTTGTTGCCGAAGGGAATGATGCCCAGCAGCTTGCGCGGGGCGGTCGCCTTGCGGCCGGGATCCAGCTCTTCCACCGTGCGGCGCAGTTCGGCGAGGTCGGTGCCGACACCGCTATCCTTGTCCATCGCGCGGACCGGGCGATCCAGGAACCGGTTGGACATCTGCGCCGCGGCGGCGATCTCCTTGCGGCCCATATTGGTGATCTGGTCGACCTTCTTGCCGAAATCGGGCGAGTTCGCGTCCAGCGCCACCAACTCGGCGACGAAGCCTTCGACCCGCTCATCCAGCTTGTTCTTCTGCGCGGCATCGACCGGCACCAGGCCGGCGGCACGTTCCGCCGTCACCACCGGCACAGGATCGGGCGGCGTCAGTTCCAGCTTGAAATCGTCGGTCGTGGCGGTCGGCGTCGTGGCCATGCGTATCGTCTCCCGGGTGCCTCCAGCTGTATTAGTTGCGCAAGACACGCAATTCAAGCGGTTCACGTTCCAGTCGCACCCCGCTATTGCCCTCGCTGGGCCGACCCGCGCGAAGATGCGCCCGTGCAGGAGCAATAGGAGGTGTATTTGCCAACCGAACTCGCCGTGCTGGTGCTGGGCGCCGTGCTGCTGCTGGTGCACATCATGCTGGCCGGGCAATTCAAGACGCTGCAATATGGCGTCGAATGGAACGCCGGCGCGCGCGATGCCGACATGCCGCCGCTGAACGCGGTGGCCGGCCGGCTCAGCCGCGCGCAGGCGAACTACCAGGAAACCTTTCCGGTCGCGATCGTCGCGCTGATCGGCGTGGTGCTGGCAGGCAAGACCAGCGATCTCACCGCCATCGCCACATGGACGTGGCTGGTGAGCCGGATCGTCTATCTGCCGCTCTACTGGGCCGGGGTGCCCTATGTCCGCTCGCTGGCCTGGGGTGTCGCCACGCTGGCGCTGGTGGTGATCCTGGGCGTGCTGCTGTTCAGCTGACCCGCTCGCGGCCGGACTGGGCCAGCCGCTGGCGCGCGGTGTTGCCCGGCACGGCCACCTGCACGGAAGGATCGAACTCGCGCCCGACACCGGCGGCCCCGTCCTCCACCCACACCTCCACCAGCGTCTGGCTGTAGCCTGACGGGATGTAGCGCACGCGGAACCCGTCCGGATGCTCGCTCCACCGGCCTGACGGGATCACCTGGCTGCCCGGCCCTAGCGGGGCGGCACCGGCCAGGACGGCGATCGACTCCAGTTGCGCGAAATCGCCACCACCGCTGGCGAAGGCCTGCCGCAGCTCGGCCTCCGCCTCCACCACGGCGCGCAAGGGGGCGGGTACCTGGCCCAGCAGGCGGCTGAACGAATTGCCAGGCAGCAGGTCCAGCGCCGATCGGTTCAGCGTGGCCAGCTGGCGCGGGCTCAGCAGCGCGGCTGCCGCCAGCCGCAGACCATTGTTCAGGTCTTCCAGCTTGGCGCGCGACAGGATCGCCCAGATCAGCGACTGCACCGTCGATTGCTCGATCTCCGGCCGGGCCACCGAATTGCGCAGGATAACGCGCACCACGATCTCGGCCGACCCCGCCAGCGGGGCATACAGGTATCCATCGCCTTCGCCCGGGCCATGCGTGCCGGCATGCAGGCAGTAGCTCTGCGCGCTGTAGCTGTAATAGCCCGGCTGCAGCATGAAACCGCCGGTTGCGGTCCGCTCCAGCGCGGTCATCGGGGATGCCGGCACGGTGGGCGTCACGCCGTCCAGCTCGGGCGCGCCCCACTGCGCATCACCCAGGCTGGTGGTGATCGGCTGCCCGCCGCCGATCAGGCCGTCGATCCCGATGCTTTCGGTCACGCCGCGCACCAGATCGCCCAACCGGAACTGCGCCCGCGCTGCCGGCGCCGCCACCGCACAGGCGAGCCCGCCCGCGATCATCGCCCGCCGTGTCGCCGAAACGCCCTTGGCCGCACACTCGTCCATGCAGATACTCCCCCCAAAGCCCCTGCGCGCTGTGTTGCGAACAGCGCGCGATTTGGCAAGCGGGAAGGGTGCTGCGCGTCAGGCGTTCAAGCCGCCAGCGTGAACGGCTCAATCTCGCCCGAAAGATACAACTTCTTGGCCTTGGCCCGGCTCAGCTTGCCGCTGCTGGTGCGCGGCAGGCTGCGGGGCGGGACCAGTTCGACCACGCAGTTCATGCCGGTGATCGCGCGCACCTTGTCGCGGATCGTGTCGCGCAGCCGCAGCCGGTCCTCCGGGTCGGAGACGCGGCAATGCACCAGCACGGCGGGCGCTTCCTCGCCATTGTCCGTCTCGATGGAGAAGGCGGCGATATCGCCATGGTTGAAGCCGGGCAGCTGTTCCACCGCCCATTCGATATCCTGCGGCCAATGGTTCTTGCCGTTGATGATGATCATGTCCTTCGCCCGGCCGACGATGAACAGGTAGCCTTCCGCCATGTAGCCCATGTCGCCGGTGTCGAGCCAGCCATCCACCATGCAGTCGGCGGTCGCCTCCGCATTGCGGAAGTAGGAATGCATCACCGACGGGCCGCGGCACCAGACCTTGCCGATCTGCCGGTCCTTGCGCAGGCCGCCATCCTCGCCGCGGATCGCCACTTCCATGTCGGGCAGCGGCTTGCCGCAATTCACGATCGCGCGGTAGCGGGCCGGGCGGCTGAGGTCGCGGCGCGTGCCGCTCAGCCGTTCCTCCTCCACCAGCTCCACCCGGATGCCCTCGCCCGGTGGCATCACCGTGACCGCCAGCGTCGCCTCCGCCAAGCCGTAGCTGGGGGTGAAGGCGCCCGCCTTGAACCCGGCAGGGGCGAAAGCATTCACGAAGCCCTGCATCACGTCCGGCCGGATCATGTCCGCGCCATTGCCCGCGATGCGCCAGCGGGACAGGTCGAAGCGGTCGGCCACGCTGCTCTGGCTGGAGATGCGCCGGGCGCAGATGTCATAGCCGAAGGTCGGCGAGTAGGAGAGCGTCGTGCCCTGGTTGCGGCTGATCAGGTCCAGCCAGGCGAGCGGGCGCCGCGCGAAATGTTCCGTCTTCAGGTAATCCACGCTGACCTGATTGGCGATCAGCGACAGGAAGCAGCCGACCAGGCCCATGTCATGATACCACGGCAGCCAGCTTACGGCGCGATCGCCTTCGCCCACTTCCATGCTGGTGGAATGGCCATACAGATTGTGCAGCAGCGCCCGGTGGGTCACCGCCACGCCGGTAGGGAACCGGGTCGATCCGCTGGAATATTGCAGGTAGCAGATGTCGTCCGGCTCGGGCGTCGGCAGCTCCACCTCGGGCGCCTCGCGCTCCGCGAAGCTGGCCCAGTCCAGGCCCTGGCAACCCTGCCGCGCCGCCGCCTCGCCGCACATGTCGGCCAGTTCCGGCGGATACAGCAAGATCGTCGGATCCGCGCTCCCCAGCTGCAGCGCCAGCTGCTCGATATAATTTTCGCGTCCACCGAACGTGGTCGGCAGCGGCAGCGGCACGGGCCAGGCACCCGCATAGACCGCGCCGCAGAACAGGGCGGCAAACGGCGCAGCGGTGTCCGCGATCAGCGCGACCCGGTCGCCCTTGCCGATACCCAGGGCCAGCAGCCGGCGCGCGCAGGCCAGCGCATCCGCACGCATGCGGGAATAGGGGTAAACCTCCGCCAGTTCCCCACGCATGTCGTGGAAATTCAGGCCCTTTTCGCTCTGCGCGGCATATTCGATCGCCTCCACGAAGGTGGCGAAATCCGCACGCCGACGCGGCAGCGGGCAATCATTGGGGGTTGGAACCAAATTCGTCATATGCTGCAAGGCCAAACCCATCCCATGGCGCTGCCTGGCGCCTTTGCTCTATACACAAGGCACCGATCCCCAGGGGGCTCCGGGCCAAACTGCTCCCTTTGGCAAGGAGTGTGGCAGCAATAAGGCGATACTCCCAGGATGCAAGGTGACGAACCCGGTGATCCACAGGCGCAGACCGGTCGCCGCCGCATCCCGCCGCCGCTTGATCGCACCCGGCTGGAGGACCTGGCGCTCGCCTATGTCGCGCGCTTTGCCACCAGTGCGGGCAAGCTGGAACGCTATCTGACACGCAAGCTGCGCGAACGCGGCTGGAGCGGGGAGGGGCAGCCGCCGGTCGCTGCCATCATCGTCCGCCATGTGGAACTGGGCTATATCGACGATGCAGGCTTTGCCCGCGCGCGCGCGGGATCGCTGCTGCGGCGCGGCTACGGCCCGCGCCGTATCGGGCAAGTGCTGGGGGAGGCCGGCATTGCGGAACCGATCCGCCATGATGTGCGCCCTGATGGGCCCGCCCGGCGGCAGGCGGCGCTGGCCTTGGCCCGCAAGCGGCGCTTCGGTCCGTTTGGCGGAAAGGTGGCGGCCGATCCGGCGCTGCGCCAGAAACAGATTGCGGCCATGCTGCGCGCAGGCCACATGCTGGCCGAGGTGCGCGGCGTGATCGATGCGCCCAGCACGGCGGTGGCCGAAGGCTGGGCCGCCGCGGCCGATGATGATGACTGACACACGATGACCTTCACGAGGTGACTATGCGCCTGGCGTCCCTGCTGCTTTCCGCCCTGTCCGCCACCGCCGTGGTCGCCTGCGCACCGCAGGATGGCAGCGCCGGTTCGACGGCCCAGGCCGCGCCCGCCGTGCACGCGGAGTCCGGCCTGCGCGTGATCCCGCTGACGGTGGAGGCCGGCGGCACGACGCACCGCTTCCGCGTGGAAGTGGCCGAATCGGCCGAGGCGCAGGCGCGCGGGCTGATGTTCCGCACGAAGATGGGGCAGGACGAGGGGATGATCTTCCCCTACCGCTCGCCGCAGCAGCTGTCCTTCTGGATGCGCAACACGGTGCTGCCGCTGGACCTGGTCTTCATCGGGGCGGACAATCGGGTGATCAATGTCGCCGCCAATGCGGTGCCTTATTCGGAAGATCAGCTGATGTCCGAAGGGCCGGCGATCGCGGTGCTGGAACTGAATGGCGGCCGCGCGGCGCAGCTGGGCATCGGCCCGGGCGCCGTGGTCCGCTGGTAAGGCGCGGACACGCGATACGAGTGGCAACCTTTCTGCTGCCCCTTGCGCTTGGCAGGGGCGGCGCGCTAACGGCGGGGCACGATGGGTATTCTCGGCAAGATCTTCACCTGGTGGGACGGCGCAACGATCGGCACCGCCCTGTTCTCCGCCCGCAAGGGGGAGCAGGTCGGCACTGACGCGCAGGGCAACAAGTACTTCCGCGCCGCCAAGCTGCGCGGGCCTGACGGGCGCGAGAAGCGCTGGATCATGTATAATGGAGCCAACGATGCCAGCCGCGTGCCAGCGGAATGGCATGGCTGGCTGCATCATTCCTACGATGCACTGCCGGAAAGTCATCTGGCCCCGTCCAAGATCTGGGAAGTGGACTACACTCCCAACGCCACCGGCACGGTGGGCGCCTACCGGCCGGCCGGCGCGCTGGAGAAGGGTGGCCGTCGCGCGCGCGCGACAGGCGACTACGAAGCCTGGTCGCCCGACGCCTGAGATGATGGCCTGGTGGTGAAGGCGCGGTCATGACAGCCCGTTCCGCCGCGTTGGCGGCGGCATTGCCGCTGCTGCTGCTCGCCTGTTCCGACGGCGCGCCGGAGCCGGAGGCGGAAAGCACCGCCATTCCGCGCGAACTCGCCGCACCGCCCGCACCGCCTGCACCGGCCGGGGAGACCATCGGCACGCCCATGGCGCAGCGCGTGGCGACGCTGGGCCTGCTGAACAAGCGCAACAACATCACGCAGGATGTCGAGCTGAAGCCCGGTGAGAGCCGGCGCGTGGGCGACGTGATCCTGCGCCTCGCCACCTGCGAACGCACCGCCCCGTGGGAGCCGCGGGCAGAGACCGGTGCCTTTGTGCAGGTGCTGGTGCAGGAACGCGCGCAGGCGGGCGCGGAACCGCAATGGCGCGGCATCTTTTCCGGCTGGTTGTTCAGGAATTCGCCCAGCCTGAATGTGGTCGAACACCCGATCTACGATGTCTGGATCAAGGATTGCGCGATGAGCTTCCCGGGGGAGGAGGCCACGCCCCGCTCGCCGGCGGCTTCCGGTGCCTCATCTTCACGCGCCGCACCTGCGCCGGCTGCCACGCCGTCGCCGACACCCACGCCGGAGGAGCCGGCGCCTGCGCCCGAAGCGGCGGACAGCACCGCGCAGTAGGTTTCGCGAAGATTGTCCGCCCGGCCATGTGCCACGGCGGCGGTCAGCGATTGCAGGTAATCCTCCCGGCTGACCGTCACCGCGCCCATGGAGTGCAGGTGATCGGTCATGAACTGGCAGTCCAGCAGCCGGAACCCCGCCAGCCGCATCAGCGCCACCAGCCAGGCCAGCGCCACCTTGGATGCGTCCCGCCGGCGGCTGAACATGCTCTCGCCACAGAACACCCGCTCGAACGCAACGCCATACAACCCGCCGACCAGCGTGCCGTCTTCCCAGCATTCCACCGAATGGGCATGCCCGGCCGCGAAAAGTGCGCGATAGCTGGCGTCGATCGGCTGGTTGATCCAGGTATCGCTGCTGCCGGCCCGCGGCGCGGCGCAGGCCTCGATCACGCCCGCGAAATCCGCGTCCACCGTCACCCGGAACCGGTCGCGCCGGATTGTGCGGGCCAGGGAACGGGAACAATGGAACCCGTCCAGCGGGATGATCGCCCGCTCGCGCGGCTCCACCCAGAAGATCTGCTCGTCCGTCCGCCCGTCCGCCATCGGGAAGATCCCGCTGCGATAGGCGTTGAGCAACAGCTCGGTCGGGATCGGCGGCGGGGTCGGCGCATGCATCGCGCCCACGCTTAGCAGAGCCGCATCCACGCGAAACCCGTCACGCACGCTTGCCAAGCGGCGCCGGCCTGTTTAGGGGGCGCGTCTCCTGCAGGAGTGTAGCTCAGTTGGTAGAGCATCGGTCTCCAAAACCGAGGGCCGTGGGTTCGAGTCCCTCCACTCCTGCCAATCCCCTGACCTGAACCGACCGGTGTGGCGGCAAAGCCACACAGCGCGTCCGTCGTGCCCGCCAGCGGGACGTATCGGGAACCCTTGCGACCAGCCGTTCATTATCGGCGGTAAGTAACATCGCAACTCAAGGGAGGTTACCGATGTCGAGCCTCAGTTTCCGCAGCAGCCAGCCCGATCGCTGGACCTTGCCCCGCCCGCAGCAGAATGCCGGCACCCGCTTCCGCATCCACGGCCCGATCCTGCCGATGGAGGAACGACCGGGCTTCCTGGCCCGCTTCTTCCGCCGCTTCTGACCGGCGGCACCTGACATTTCACGGCGGCCCTGCAGCGATGCGGGGCCGTCCTGCATTCGGGGGCAGGGCGCCGCCAGCGCCAGTACGCCCCGGCCGCCTTGCCATCCGCACCTGCCCGCGCTACATGCGCCTCCGCTTTCCGACATCGGAGCCATCCTGCCCCTCCCGGCCCGCACGGCCGGGGCGGCGATGAGCCCATGGCGGCAGGCGCAGTCATTGCCACGGCCGGTCAGCGGCCCCAGCCGAGCGAGCGAAAGATGGAAAAGACCAGTCCCGGGGAATTCATCCGCCAGGTCCGTTCCGAAGCGGGCAAGGTCGTCTGGCCCACCCGCCAGGAAACCACCCGCACGGCGATCTTCGTCGCCATTCTGGTCGTGATCCTGTCGGTGTTCTTCCTGGGCGTCGACTCCGTGTTCGGCGCCGTCGTGCGCTGGCTGCTCACGCTGGTTTGACCCTTACCGGGGCCCACCGGCCCTGACCTGAAAAGACGCGCAAGGAACCGCCCATGCCCGCCCGTTGGTACATCATTCACGCCTATTCCGGCTTCGAGAACAAGGTCCGCGAGTCCATCCTGACGGAGGCTGACCGCATGGGCCTGGCCGAAGCCGTGGAGGAGGTGCAGGTCCCGACCGAGACCATCAACGAGGTGAAGCGCGGCAAGCGGGTGCAGACCGAACGCAAGTTCATGCCCGGCTATGTCCTCGCCAAGCTGAACATGACGGACGACGTCTACCACCTCGTCAAGAACACGCCCAAGGTCACCGGCTTCCTCGGCAATGGCGGCAAGCCGCAGCCGATTTCGGAGCGGGAGGCCGCCCGCTATTTCGGCGGCATGGAAGAGGCGAAGGCCGCTCCCAAGAAGCAGGTCACCGTCGATTACGAGATCGGCGATCAGGTCAAGGTCAATGCCGGCCCGTTCACCAGCTTCAACGGCATCGTGGAGGAGCTGGATTTCGACAAGAGCCGCGTAAAGGTCGCCGTGTCGATCTTCGGCCGCGCCACGCAGGTGGAAATGGGCTTCGAAGAGGTCGAGCTGGTCAAGTAAGACCCGCCCGGATCGAACATCAGCAAGGGGCGCGCAGGCCGACTGCGCGCCCCTTGTCGTATCCGCCGCGAAGGCTTGCGAAAACCGGGCCGGTCCGCTATGCGCGCCGCTTCCCAAAGCTCGGGAAACCACGCGGAAGGTGCATCCAGCCCGGATGTGCCGTTCGTACCGCTTACCATGAGTCCCGCGCCGAACAGGCCCGGGGCGACAGTGAGAAAGGAGGCCAGCGATGGCCAAGAAGATTACCGGCTATATCAAGCTGCAGGTTGCGGCCGGCAGCGCCACCCCGTCCCCGCCGATCGGCCCTGCGCTGGGTCAGCGCGGCGTCAACATCATGGAATTCTGCAAGGCCTTCAACGCTTCGACTCAGGAGCTGGAGAAGGGCATGCCGATCCCGACGGTCATCACCGTCTATGCGGATCGTTCCTTCACGTTCGAGACCAAGACCCCGCCCGCCAGCTTCCTGATCAAGAAGGCCGCCGGCCTGAAGTCGGGTTCCAAGGAGCCGGGCAAGAACATCGTGGGCCAGATCTCCCGCTCCGCGCTGGCCGATATCGCGCAGCAGAAGATGAAGGATCTGAACGCGAACGATATCGACCAGGCGACCAAGATCATCGAGGGCTCCGCGCGCTCGATGGGCCTCGAAGTGGTGGAGGGCTGACCCAATGGCAAAGTTGACCAAGCGCCAGAAGATGCTGGCCGAGACCCTCGATGCCGAGAAGCTCTACGGCTTTGACGAGGCGCTGACCACGCTGCGCGGCCTCGCCAGCAAGAAGTTCGACGAGACGATCGAGATCGCCATGAACCTGGGCGTGGACCCGCGTCATGCCGACCAGATGGTCCGTGGCATGGTGTCGCTGCCGTCGGGCACCGGCAAGACCATCCGCGTTGCCGTGTTCGCCCGTGGTGACAAGGCTGCCGAGGCCGAGGCCGCCGGTGCCGACAAGGTCGGTGCCGAGGACCTGATGGAAGACATCCAGAACGGCAATGTCGATTATGACCGGATCATCGCGACGCCGGACATGATGGGCGTCGTCGGCCGGCTGGGCAAGCTGCTGGGCCCCAAGGGCCTGATGCCGAACCCGAAGCTGGGCACCGTGACCCCCAACGTGGCGCAGGCCGTGAAGGACGCCAAGGGCGGCCAGGTCGAGTTCCGCGTGGAGAAGCAGGGCATCATCCATGCCGGCCTGGGCAAGGTCAGCTTCAGCGATGACGAGCTGAAGACCAACTTCAAGGCCTTCACCGACGCGATCGTGCGCGCCAAGCCCTCGGGCTCCAAGGGCAAGTACGTCCGCAAGGTCTCACTCAGCTCTTCCATGGGGCCGGGCCTGAAGCTGGACCTGGAAGAAGTGCAGGGCGCCTGACGCTTTTTACCAGCTTAGGCTGAACATGAGAGGCCGGGAGGGGAGACCCTTCCGGCCTTTTTTCTGTAAAGCTGGCAAGCGTTGCTGCTGTTACTGACTTCTTCGTTTTGCAAGTAGGTTGCTGGGGTCCATTGCTATGCGCTTGATCTATGCGGATGAGGCCGGAACCGCTCCGGCAGAGCCGGTGCGGGTAGTTGCATGTGTGATCATTGAAGGGGATGACCAATGGCGCTCTATTGATCATCAACTCTCGCGTGTAATCCGTGAAAGCGTCCCTGAATTATATCGAAATGGCTTTATATTCCACGGAAAAGAAGTCTTTAACGGCGGAAAGCATATTAGTCGATATGAGTGGGCATTTAACGAAAGATTGGACTTCTTCAAAGAAGTTGTCAGCCTGCCTTTTGCTTATGATCTGCCAGTATCATTGGGTGTTGTATGGAGCGACATGCTATCAGGTGGTGAAGGTCTTCCAGACTTCATTGCAAATGGTACTGTCAAAAAGCAACATTATGAGCACCTAATGGCGTTCGGCTACAGCTTGGAACGGGCGGATCACTTCCTGAGAAAGTACCTTTCGGGTTGCGAAAACGGTGTGGTCATCGCTGAGGATCTGCCGGAAAATAGAGCGCTACTTGCGAGAGGTGGTCTGGTGTTCCGAGAGGCGCCGTATGAGCTACCTAGTAGCGGACTGACGCCAAATATCTTTCAAGATATGTACGGATTAACTCCACCCCCAGTACATTATCAAATAAAGCATATTATTGATGCTCCTCACTTTGCAAAGAAAGGGCAAGCTTCATTGCTACAATTAGCAGATGCTTGTGCCTTTGCATTCCGTAGGTATCTTTCCCGTCTTAATCACGGCGAAGACTTAATTCTATCGATGCTTGGGCCTAAGCAGGGGCCAGCCTTTGTCGCAGAACCTGCCTGGTTCGATGCGGTATCATCTGGGTTATTCAATGTTGAGTCATATGTTACTGACGAGATTAGAGCTAAAAACGTTGAAGCATTCGAAGCTGCGATGATGGCTAAAGCATTGTGCGATCTCTTGATGGGTGAGCCTGATTGAAACAGCAGGTCTGTGCTAAGCGCAGATTGCACGTATTGTTGCTTTGATACGCCTGGGCTACTAAAAGACATCTCTCTACATCTGCCACTTGCGCTTACGCCCGCGCACCATAAGCATTCGTGGCAGAACCTCGTTCGAGCGCCCCAAGCCTTGGCAGCCTTACCCGCCTGCCTGCCTGCCCGCCTTTCTTCCCGCCCCGCTGCGCGCCCGCCAAGATGACTCGACTTCGCAGCGGCAGCCCCCCTTGATCAGCCTGCTCGTGTAAACAGCAAGGCCACTTGGCCTTCATTGTCATGCCGAACTCGTTTCGGCATCCATCTTTCATTGTGCGCCGCCGTTCGTTCCTGCGCGGTGGGTCCTGAAACGAGTTCAGGACGACGTGGGGTGGAGACGGTACACCCCTGTAATTCGCGACGTCAGTGCGTTGCTCTCTGCGCCTCCGTTAGCGCCAACCCTCCGCGACTCCGCGCAGACCAAACCACTTTCCTACACCCACCCCGCGCGCCTACGCGCGAGCGCATGAGCAACCGCCGCAACACCTCACCCAGGCGCCGCAAGCCCTGGCAGGCCTATCTGCGCCTCCCCGCCTTCCTCCCCGTCCCGCTGCGCGCCCGCCGCGATGGCTGGACGCCGCAGCGGCAGGCCCGCTTCATCGGCCTGCTCGCGCAGACCGGCTGCGTGCGCAAAGCCGCGCAGATGCTCGGGCTCAGCCGGGAAAGCGCCTATCGCCTGCGCCGCCATCCGCAGGCCGGTTCCTTCATCGCCGCCTGGAACACCGCCTTGCAGGGCCGCACACAGCCGCGCTGGAAGTTCACACACGCCGACCGCGCCCCGCTCGCCTTCGGGGAACTGCTGCAGCCGCGCCTGTGGCGCCGCCGCTTCGTGGGCATCCAGCGCAAGTCCAGCGATTCCGCGCTTCTCGCGCTGCTGGCCAGCCTCGACCGGCAGACCGCCGGCTGCGATTTCGACCCCTTCACGGACCGGCAGACGCGCGCACTTTTCGGCCGTTTCTGGTAAACTTCGCCACCCCTCCGAACCCCTGCCGGAAACACGGGCCCTCTCGCACGTTGGTTCGCCAACAAAGCATTGACGGAGAAGACCATGGCGGGCGGATTATGGAGCGTGTTGACGGTATTGGGGCCGATCCTGCTGATCGGCGTGATCGGCTGGGCCATGCTGCGCAATCGCGGCGGCACGAAGCGGGAGGTCGATCAGGCCGAACGCGGCGCGGTCGATCTGCGGCATGATCTGGATGACGATGCCCAGGTGACGGATCACACCATCACCAACACGGACGATCACCCCGGAACCCGGCGCTAGAGGCCGCCCTTACAACCCACCCGGCGTCCAGTCCCACCCCGCCGCGCCCAGCGCGTCGCACAGGGTGTCGCGGCACGATGCCAGCATCTCCGCATCGGTCGACCGGATCACGAAATTGGCCCCGCTGCGCCCTTCCTTGAAGAAGGGGTAGCTGCCGATCTGGCATCCTTCATGCGCCTTCTCGACGGTGCGCAGGATATCCGCCACCTCGCTTTCCGGCGCGCGGCTGCCGATCGTCTCGGTCAGCAGGGGCAGGCCGCCCTCCAGCGATCCGGTCAGCGCGTCCAGCATGCCCGCGGTGATGCCCGGCACGCCGGCCATGATGTAGATATTGCCATGCCGGATGCCCGGCGCCCCGCTGATCCGGTTGGGGATCAGGTCCGCCCCTTCCGGCACCCGCGCCATGCGCAGCCGCGCCGGGTTGGTCCCGCCGCGGGTGGAGTAATACTCCTCCAGGATGGCACGCGCCTCCGGATGCTCGACCACCGGCACGCCCAATGCGGCGGCGATGGCATCCACGGTGATGTCGTCATGCGTCGGCCCGATGCCGCCGGTGGTGAACAGGTAATCGTTGCGGGCGCGCAGTGTGTTCACCGCCTCCACGATGGCGTCCTGCACATCGGGCACCACCCGCACCTCGGCCAGGCGGATGTTCTGGATCTGCAGCCAGCTGGCGATCTGCGCGATGTTCTTGTCGGCCGTGCGGCCGGACAGGATCTCGTCCCCGATCACGATCAGCGCGGCGGTCCAGATGCGGGGTGTGTTCATGGCGTGGGCGATAGGACAAAGCCGGGCCACGCGCCAGATTGCACCGCGGGCGCTACTCTGCCACGTCCGGCGCCATGACCATCGCCGCCGCCCGCCGCTACCGCTCCGGTTCCGTGATCGATCGCCAGCTGTCGCTTGATGCCGGGCCAGCGGGGGAAGGGGAGTTCGACTGGATCGGCCTGGTCGAACCCACGGCGGAGGAGATGGAGCAGGTCCAGCGCCGGTACGAGCTGCACCCGCTGGCGGTGGAGGACGCGCTCGGCCGGCGGCAGATGCCCAAGGCGGAAAGCTACGCCCACCAGCTGTTCGTGGTCGTCAAGACCGCCAGCTTCGGGGAGGATGACCGCATTGTCTATGGCCAGACCGCCATCTTCCTGGGCCACGATTTCGTCGTCAGCGTCCGGCAGGGCAACGCGCAGGGTCATGTCGAGGTGCGCAGCTGGCTGGAGGCCGTGCCCGACCGGCTGTCCGAAGGGCCGGACATCGTGCTGCATGGGCTGCTCGATTTCATCGTCGACCAGTACAGCCCCCTGCTGGACCGGCTGGAGCAGATCGTGGACGAGATGGAGGACGCCGCCGTCGCCAGCTTCCCGCGCCCCGACTCGATCCGCCGCATCTTCCGCCTCCGCCGGGAGATGCGCCGGTTCGAGGAAGTGGCCGGCCGGACGGAGGAGGTTGCCGGCAAGCTGGGCCAGGTGCCGCTGCCCTGCATCGACGAACACGCCCGGCCCTACTTCCGCGACATCTACGACCACGCCAAGCGCGCCGAAAGCCGCGCCCGCTGGCTGACCGACACGCTGGGCAACATCGTCGACATCGCCGGCCTGCTGGAACAGAGCCGACAGGGCGACATCAGCCGCCAGCTGGCCGGCTGGGCCGCGATCCTGGCGGTGCCGACCGCCATTGCCGGCATCTACGGCATGAACTTCGAATGGATGCCGGAGCTGCACGCCCGCTACGGCTATTTCGTGGTGCTGGGCGTGATGGCGGCGATCTGCACCGGTCTGTTCATCCGCTTCCGCCGGATGGGCTGGCTATAGCGTCTCGGCTTCGGCCACCGTCTCGCCGGCGGAGACGCGGGCCGCCTTCACGGTGTTGCTCAGCAGGCAGGCAATGGTCATCGGCCCCACGCCGCCCGGCACCGGGGTGACCGCGCGGGCATGGTCCATCTCGGCAAAGGCGACGTCGCCCACCAGCCGGTCCTTGCCGTTCTCGCCCGCGATGCGCGTGATGCCGACGTCGATGATCACCGCGCCCGGCTTCACCCAGTCGCCCCGCACCAGTTCGGGGGAGCCGGCCGCGGCGACGATGATGTCGGCCTTGCGGGTGATCTGCGGCAGATCCTTGGTGTGGATATGCGTTACGGTGACCGTCGCCTCGCGCTCCAGCAGCAGCATGGCGATGGGCTTGCCCACGATGTTGGACTTGCCGATCACCACGACGTCCAGCCCCTTCAGGTCGGGCAGCACGCTGTCGAGCAGCATCATCACGCCCAGCGGCGTGCACGGCACGATGCCACCGGTGCCAGTGGACAGCCGCCCGACATTGACCGGGTGGAACCCGTCCACATCCTTGTCCGGCAGGATCGCGTCCAGCACCGCGCCTTGGTCGATATGCGGGGGCAGCGGCACCTGGCACAGGATGCCATGGACCTGCGGATCGGCATTGAGTCCGGCGATCACCGCCATCAGCTCGCCTTCGGTGGTGGTGGCGGGCAGGCGGCGTTCGAAGCTGGTGATGCCCACCGCCTCGCAGCCCTTGATCTTGCGACGGACATAGACCTGGCTGGCCGGATCATCCCCCACCAGCACCACGGCGAGGCCCGGACGCGGACCGCCGGCGGCGACAAGCGCGGCGACATCGGCCCGGGTGCGTTCGTCCAGGGTGCGGGCCAGCGCCTTGCCGTCGATCAGTTCTGCCATGCGGTACCCCTCGCGCCCTGATGCCGGGCGGCGTAATCGTGGATCCATTCAGGCGACGTATTCGGCCTGCCAAATGGGTGAATGCGGCCAAACCCGGCCGTGGCCCGGTCCTTAGCTTGCGCCGGAGCGATTCGACCAGCCAGTCCGGTGCGGCAGTGCCCGGTGATCTCCCCGTCCGGCAGGCTGCCCTTGGCTGATGGTGCCCCCTGTGGCACGGGCGCGCCATGAATGACGACCAACGCCGCGCCGCAGGGGCAGACTGCACCAGCCCAATGCGCTTTCACGCCAGCCTGCCCGCTGTGCGCCGGCTTCTTGGCCGCGCCGGCGTCGCAGCGTTGCTGGCTGGCGCGGCCATCGTGCCGGCCGTGGCACAGGATTCCGGGCCGATCATCGTGACCGGCACCGGCCTGCCGGACACGCCCGCAACGCCGGCTTACGGAACAGTGACGATCGACCGAGAGACGATCACCAGCAGCGCATCGGGCCGGCTGGAGGATGTGCTGGGCAATGTCGCCGGGTTCCAGCAATTCCGCCGGTCGGACAGCCGGTCGAGCAACCCTTCGGCGCAAGGCATCACCTTGCGGGCGCTGGGCGGCAATGCCAGCAGCCGGGCACAGGTGCTGCTGGATGGCGTGCCGATGGCCGATCCGTTCTTCGGCTATATCCCGTTCAGCGCCATCGCGCCGGAGCGGCTGGCGCGAGCACGGGTGACGCGCGGCGGCGGGTCCGGCCCGTTCGGCGCAGGCGCGCTGGCCGGTACGGTGGAACTGGAGAGCGCGGGCGCCGAGACCCTGGGCCTGTTCAGTGGCGAGGCGCTGGTGGATCATCGCGGGGAGACGGCGCTGTCGGCCACCGTGGCGCCGGAACTAAGCGACGGGTTCGCGGTGGTCAGCGGCCGGTGGGATCGCGGGCAGGGCTTCTTCACCACGCCGGCGGACCAGCGCGTGCCCCCGACGGCGCGGGCGGCCTTCGACAGCTGGTCCGCCAGTGCGCGGTTGGTACAACAGGTGGCGCCGGCGCTGGAACTGCAGCTGCGCGGCCTGGCCTTCGACGATCATCGCATGCTGCGTTTCGCCGGGGCGGACAGCAGCAGCCAGGGGCAGGACCTGTCCGTGCGGCTGGTGGGGCGTGGGGCGTGGCAGGTGGATGCGCTGGCCTATGGCCAGTGGCGCAACTTCACCAATCGCGTGATATCCGCCACCAGCTACGCCCTGACGCTGGACCAGCGGGATACGCCATCGACCGGGTTCGGCGGCAAGCTGGAGGTGCGGCCGCCGGTTGGCGGCGGGCACACGCTGCGGCTCGGCACGGATTACCGCCGGTCCGAAGGTGACTTGGCGGAGGATCGCTATCTCGCCAGCGGGGCGGCCAATGGCAGCCGCTTCGCCGGCGGGGTCAACAGCACGCTGGGCCTGTTCGTGGAAGATGACTGGCAGCTGGGACCGGTGGTGCTGACCGGCGGCCTGCGCGCCGATCGCTGGTCCATCCGCAATGGCTACCAGCGCAATCTGGCCGGTAGCGGCGCGGTCTTGCTGGACGAGACCTATGCCGACCGCGAGGGCTGGGAAGTGAACTGGCGGGCGGGCGCCACCTACGATGCAGGCGCCGGCGTACAGCTGCGCGCGGCGGGCTATAGCGGGTTCCGCCTGCCGAACCTGAACGAGCTTTATCGACCCTTTGTGGTGTTTCCCGTCACCACCAGCGCCAATCCGCGCCTCGGCAACGAGCGGCTGACCGGCGTGGAGGCGGGGGTCGACTGGCAGCTGGCGCCGGCGGCACGCCTGTCGTTCACGGCGTTCGACAATCGCATCCGGGGCGCGATCGCCAATGTGACCCTGACCGGTACGGAGCGACAGCGGCAAAACCTGGACGCCGTGCGCGCCCGCGGGCTGGAACTGGCGGGCGAGGTGACGCAGGGGCGGCTGGCGCTGGAAGGAACGCTGGCCCTGACCGATGCCGAAGTCGAGGCTGATGGCGCGGCCGCGGCGCTGGACGGATATCGGCCGGCGCAGGTGCCTGCCTGGGCCGGCAGCGCAACGGTCAGCTGGAACCTGGCGGAAGGTGCCCGGATCGCTGCGACGCTGCGCCATGTCGGGCGGCAGTTCGAGGGCGATCAGGAGGACGATCCGCTGCCGGCTGCAACCACGGTGGACCTGTTCGCCCAGGTTCCGCTACACGGCGCGCTGACGCTGGTCGGACGGATCGAGAACCTGCTGGATGAAGACATCGTCACCCGCAACGGCGGCGGCTCCATCGATCTGGGCGTGCCGTTCACCGCCTGGGCGGGCGTAAGGTACGGTTTTTGACCGTACAATCCCTGTCTCCTGTCACAATGGCGCGATAGGGGAGTACATGACCCCCGATCTGCAAACCAGCATCGCCCGCGAAGGGCGCGAAGTGACGCCGCGCATGATTGCGGCGACGCGCCAGCTGTTCGCGCCGTTGCTGGACCTGCCTGACCCGGGCGTGCTGCGCGATGTGCCCTATGGCCCAGATATCCGGCACCGCATGGACCTGTATCCCGGCAGCGACGGTGTGGCGCGGCCGGTGCTGCTGTTCGCCGGCGGTGGCGGGTACGATCAGGATCGATGGCCGGATGCGGGGGCCCGGCCGGACAATGTCGCCGCAATGGCGGCATGCCGGGGGATGCTGGGGGCAGTGATGCAATACCGTCTGGCGCCCGAACATCGCTTCCCCGCCGGGCCAGAGGATGTCGCGCGTGCGGTCGCGTGGCTGCGCGACCATGCGGCCGATCATGGCGGCGATCCGCTGAAGATCGTGCTGGTGGGCCATTGCACCGGGGCAACGCATGTCGGCGGCTATCTGGCGGATCCGTCGCTGCATGTCGGCCCGGCTGGCGGTGTGGCCGGCGCCATATTGATGTCGGGCATCTACGATCCGCGCAATGCCACGCCCGATGATGGGGCAAAGGCCTATTTCGGAGCGGACCGCCGGACCTGGGGGGAGGCGTCCTGCGCGGTCGGATTGCTGAGCACCGACGTGCCGCTGCTGTTCACCGTGTCCGAGCTCGATCCGCCCGACCACCAGACGCAGGCGGCGCAGATGGTCGGTGCCTGGGGGCTGGCGCATGCAGCCTACGCGCCGATGCACCTGCTGATTGGGCACAATCACGTATCGCCGGTGCTGAGCGTGGGGACGCCGGAGCGCGACGTCGAGGGATTGATCACCAACTTCGTACGGCGTGTGACCGCCTGATCAGCGCGGCGGCGGGTTGCCGAACGTCGCGCCGCGCAGGAGGTTGGCCTGCTCCCGCGCGACAATGGCCCGGACCTGCAACTCACGGCCTTCATCCGGCGAAAGGCCGTCCCGGGCATAGCGCTCCGCCACGCTGTCCAGCAGCTGCGCTTCCCGGCGCAGGTGCCGCGCCGTCCGCCGGTCCAGCGTTCCGGCGTCCCGCCCTTCCTCGATCGTGTCGTGCAGGTCGCGCAACTCGGTCGGGGCCGGCACTTCGACCGGCTTGATGATGATCCGGCTGCCGGACGGGGGCGGCGGGGATCGCGGCACAATCTGCGCCGCGGCCATTTGTGGGATGGCGGCAAAGGCAAGTCCGGTCAGGATCGCGACGAGAGTGGCACGCATGGCAACCTCCAACGGTGGAGGCCAGAACATCGCACCATGGGTGAACCCGGTCTGAACTTCCGCGATCAGGCAGTTGGCGGATCGGCCCGCTCCGCCACGCGCAATTCATGCTCCAGCCCGATCCACTGGGCCAGGTTGCGCAGGTCTCCCAACACCGGCCCGGCGGCCAGCGCGGCGCGTGCGGGATCGACCCGCAGGACGAGGCGGCCGCCCTCCCGCCGCAAGGTGCTCGTCATCAGCGAGACATGCGAACCCGCACCCAGCCGGCGGCACAGCCGGATGGCGAGACCCCAGCCAACCGCTTCGCGCACGCGCTCCTCGCTGGTGAGGCGCAGCAGATCCGGAACGATCGTCGGCTTGCCACATGCGCCATGCAGCGCCGCGGCCAGTCGCGCCCGACCGGCGGCATCGATCCCCAGCCAACGTTTCTCCAGCGCCCAGTCCAACGCGTGGCGCAGCCGCATGTTCGGTTCAAGCCGGGCGGCGGCGATCGCCAGCATGGTGGCCGCCAGGCGCAGCCGCTCGCTGCCGCTCTCGGGCGTCTCGTCGCCGCTCGCCACGTCGGCCGTCCAGCCGGTGATGGTCGCCGCCAGGGCGGGGGAGGCGCCGCGCGGTTCCGTGAACTGGCCAATGGCGGACAGCAGCGGATCCTGCTGGCAGGCGGCTGCATCCAGGCCGCCATAGAGCAGCCCTTCGCGCAAGCCCCAGGCGGAAAAGACCAGGCTGTCGGGCCGCAGCTCGCCCAGCAGCACGCGCAGCATGGCGGCGGCATCGGGCAGCACGGCGGCGCGGGTCTTGGAAATGCCCTTGATCTTCGCCAACTCCGCCGGGGTGCACTTCTCCACGATGCGGACATAGCGGTCCGCATCGGCGGTGGAGAGGCGATAGCCGTGCGGATCGGTCAGCGGGTGGTCGGCCGCGCGCATGGCGTAAGCGGCGAAGGCGCGCCAGGTGCCACCCACCATGTACAATTGCCCGGTCGTCTGATCGCCGCCATTTGCCTCCGCGATGATCCGCGCCACCCGGCTGCGGAATGCCTCCGCACCGCCGTCGCGCAGGGCGGGCAGGCGCAGCGTACCGAGCGGCAGGCTGGTGCCGCCATGGGACTGTCCTTCGCCGATGCGAACAAGTTCCAGGCTGCCGCCGCCCAGATCGGCCACGGTGCCGGTCGCGCCCGGGAACGCGCCGATCACGCCCATGGCGGAGGTCTGCGCCTCCTCCCGGCCGCTCAGCAGCCGGGGCGACAGGCCGAGCTCGGTCACTCGCGCCAGGAACTCGGGCCCGTTGCGGGCATCGCGGACGGCGGCGGTGGCGACCGTCTGCACATCCTGGATATCCAGATCGGCCAGGATGGTGGCAAAGCGCGCCAGCATCGTGAGGGCGGACTGCATCGCCGCCTCGGGCATGAGCCCGGTGCTGGACAGGTCCTGCCCCAGCCGGGCGCTCACCTTCTCGTTCAGGAACACTTCCGGCGCGCGGACGGAGCCGGCATAAACCACCAGGCGGACGGTGTTGGAGCCGATGTCGATCACGGCGCGATCCGGCCGCTCCAGCGCGGCGGCGGTCCGGCGGATGCCTGCGCGCGCGATCATGCCGCACCCCGGCGCAGCGTCAGCTTGGGCACCCGGCTGTCCTTCAGCGCATCACCCCGGCCCGACAGGCTGGGATTGGTCATGAAATAGGCATGGAGGTTGAAGCCTTCGCCTTCACCATCATCGGCCACGCGTTCCCAGCTGCCATCCTCGCCATCCAGCAGCCAGCTCTGTTCGGTATCGAGGAGGTTGGCCATCAGCACCTGTTCCAGCACCTGATCGTGCACGGTGGGGTTGCTGATGGGGACCAGCAATTCCACCCGGCGATTGAGGTTGCGGCTCATGGCATCGGCACTGGTGATGAACACTTCCGCGCCTCCGCTCGGCATTTCCGTCCCGTTGGCAAAGGCCCAGATGCGACTGTGTTCCAGGAAGCGGCCGATGATCGACTTGACGGTGATGTTTTCGGACAGGCCGGCGATGCCGGGCCGCAGGCAGCAGATACCGCGCACGATCAGCACGACGCGCACGCCGGCCTGGCTGGCAGCGTAGAGCCGGTCGATCACGCCTTCTTCGGTGAGCGAGTTCATCTTGGCCCAGATCGCCGCCGGGCGCCCTTCGCGGCAATTGGCGATCTCTCGGTCGATCTTGGCGTATAATGTCTCACGCAGGTTCAGCGGCGACACCGCCAGCCGTTCCAGCCCCTGCGGCTCGACATAGCCGGTGATGAAGTTGAACAGCTTGGACGCATCGCGCGCAATGGCGGGATCAGCCGTGAAGAAGCTGAGATCGGTATAGATGCGCGCGGTGATCGGATGGTAATTGCCCGTGCCGAAATGGCAGTAGGTGCGATAGCCTTCCTCCTCCTGCCGCACGACCAGCGACACCTTGGCGTGGGTCTTCCAGTCCACGAAGCCGTAGATCACCTGCACGCCGGCACGTTCCAGCTCGCTGGCCCATTTCAGGTTCTGCTCCTCGTCGAAGCGGGCCTTCAGCTCGACCACGGCGGTCACCGACTTGCCCGCTTCCGCCGCCTCCACCAGCGCGGCGATGATCGGCGATTGGTGGCCGGCGCGGTACAGCGTCTGCTTGATGGAGATCACCGCCGGATCGTTCGCCGCCTGCCTGACGAAATCCGCCACCACTTCGAAACTCTCGTAAGGGTGGTGGATCACGATGTCCTTCTCGCGGATGGCGGCGAAGCAGTCGCCGTCATGTTCCATCACGCGTTCGGGGTAGCGGGGGGTGTAGGGGATGAACTTCAGGTCGGGCCGGTCATCGCCCACGATCTGCGACAGGTCGCTGACGCCTACCAGATGGTCGAGCTGCAGCACCATCGCCTGCTGCAGACCCAGCTGTTCGCGCAGCATCTGTTCCCCTGCGGGATCGAAGGCGTGGTCCAGTTCCAGCAGGATCACCTTGCCCCGGCGGCGGCGCTGGATGGCGGTGCGGTAGTAGCGGACCAGATCCTCCGCATCCTCCTCGATCTCGATATCGCTGTCGCGCAGCAGGCGGAACACGCCATCGCCATCGACGCGGAAACCGGGGAACAGCAACGTGGCGTAGCGGCACACGATCTGCTCGGTGGTGAGGTACAGCGCATCCTTGCCGGGGACCCGCACGAACCGCGGCAGGGCGCTGGGGATCAGCACCATTTCCACCAGGCTGCTGCCGTCATCTTCCCGTGTCAGGTTGAACAGCACCCCGATGCCGCGATTGGCGACGAAGGGGAAGGGGTGCGCCGGATCGATCGCCTGGGGGGTGATGACCGGCATGATGGAGTTCAGGAAATAGTCGCGCAGCCAGGCATCGGCCGCATCGTCGACCCGGTCATCGCCCGCGATGTGGATACCCTGGTCCGCCAGCAATGGCTTCAGGTCCGCCAGGATCGCCTGCTGCTTGCCCGTCAGGTCCAGCACTTTGGTGTTGATGGCGGCCAGCTGCTGCCCGGGGGTGCGGCCGTCCAGCGACATGTTGCCAACATTGCTGCGGATCTGCCCCGCCAGCCCGGCGACGCGGATCATCAGGAACTCGTCCAGATTGCTGCCGCTGATCGACAGGAAGCGTAGCCGTTCCAGCAGCGGATAGGCGCTGTTGCAGGCTTCTGCCAGCACGCGGTCGTTGAAGGACAGCCAGCTGAGTTCACGGTTGAAGTAGCGTTCTTCCTGCACCGCCGGCCCAGCCAGCAGGGCTTCGGAGGATGCAACACTGTCGGGGCGGACATTCTGCACGGTACTGCTCATGACCGGTAACTGGGCTCCAAAGCTGATCGACCGGATCTTACCGGGTCTGCCCGCCTCCGCTAGCCGGGGAATGCGTCATTTGGAAGCAGCGCGGCTCAGGCCAGGATGTCCGCCGGGCGCGCGATGGCGCTGATCCCGCGGCGGCCGTCGCTGCGATCCAGCTGCACGATGACGTCGATCACCGACGCGGCATAGGCGATGGTGTCGCTGCGGGTCAGGCCG
>NZ_QZVQ01000005.1 GCF_003660445.1 Croceibacterium ferulae
ACAGCGACGTATCGGCAGGTCAACGAAAAAGGAAAACTTCCACATGAAGGTCGCACTATCGGCTGTCGCGTCCGTATTTATTGCGCAAGTAGCGAATGGGTCGATACCGCCGCCCCCGCCGCCGCCGGCAGCAATCATCGTTTATGTCCCGAACACAAAGGACGACTTAAACGTCAGCTGCCCTCTAAGCTATGCGGGATCAAAGCTGGCTGATCTTGAGAGCGGCACTTATGTCGATTGGCGTGTTCCTGGCGGCTTATACCATTTAAGCGCAGGTGATGCGCAGATTGAAATTGATGCCCAGCCTGGCATCTTCACCTATATCCGTTGTAGCGGAGAAGATGGCACGAATGGGGAGGTAAGTTTCGACATCGTTGAGACAGGCGACTTTGGCAGGCTTGCTGGCGATCTTGGGTCCTCCCGGCCCGCGTTGTTGAACATGTTCAATCGTATCCGGTAGCGCCTTCGAAATTGGAGGCGCCGGTGAAGATACTATTCGAAAAATCTGTCTTTGTTTGAAGAACTGGTGGGTTCGCAACTGCACCTCAAAACCAGCAAACGGGGATTGCTGCCTGAAAGCCGACAGTCGGCTTTCTACCCAATCTGGGCCATTCCGCTTAGGGTGTCATTTCGCCCTCAGCCGGAACCGACCCCTACCCGAGCGTTTTCATCGCAACCGCGAGGGCAGGCGGCGCGGAACGAACGCAATGTCCTGGGCGACACTGCGATCAAACTTCACACGATCAAATGAAACGGCCGTAGCGTATTCAGCGACGAATAGCCGGTGCCAAAGTCATCCAGCGCGATGCCGACAGCCTTGCAGCTGCGCAGTTTGCGCAAAGAAAGGTTGCGATCGGCGGTTACGGCCGTGTCTGTTACTTTCAGGTCCAGACGGCTCGGGCTTAGGCCACTGGTGTGCAGAATTGACTTGATCTTCTCTACGAAGGAGAACGACGCAAGTGTAGGTCAGGACAGCGGCGCCTGCGGCATCGGATTGCAACCCATCCACACTACTGTGCAGTAATCGAATTGGTGCTCCATCTTTGTAGGCCTGGCGCTGCTCATCGAGAGTTTGTGGTTTGCGATCACGTTGATGGTCCACGCCACGCCGGCCAGATGCGCGACTGATCAAACGCGATGATCCCGGCTGGAGCAGCCTAGGACGCCGTGCACGCTACGGCAGCGGTACTACCTTCATCCGTGTTGATGGGCCACCACACGAAACTCCGGCGAGAGCCTGCGCGAGCTGGTAAGCCCGACGCCCGTCAGCCGCGCTGCATCTGCCACCCGAAGATGAGGCGGGTTCCGCCGACTTGCGCTTGCCAGCGTGCGAGTTCAAGAGACGCCGTTGCATCGAATTTCGGCTAGCACTGACGGGCCTCGAGCATGTGGGACGTAGAAACGCGTCGCTCTGGCGGCGGAATCATTCTGCGTCGCTGGACAGGAGCAGGCTCAGTAAACGTGCGGAAGTCGAATTGCATCTGTGCGTTCGATCTACGGGATCCTGACCCTTCACTTAGGAGTTTGCGAGATTACTCACGAGCTTATCGAGGCGGCGCTCGGTCATGTCGCCGCAACCGCGGAGGCGCACGGGGCATGTTGATCGACGGGCGAGCGGCTTGGGTGGCCTACATTCCGGAACTTCGGGCGGAAATCGAGTTGGCTTTGGTCCGGGGTTGATGCGCCTGTTGGTTTGCGGTGGGCGGCACATTGCCGTTCAGAAACGGGTTTGGCGTATCTTGGACGGCATACACGCCAATCACACGATTACATGCGTCATCGAAGGTCGCAGCCCGCTGGGGGGTGCAGATCTTCATGCACAGCGCTGGGCCGAGGCTGATGGAGTGGAAAACTTGGGTTGCGAATGGTTGGGCGCGTAGGTCCAGTCCGCAACAGGCGGATGCTGGCAGAGACCCAACCCACTGCCTTGCCTTCTCAGGTGGGCGGTGGACGAGCGATATGGTTGCCATGGCAAGGGAGATGCTTGGAGCAGACTATGTTCATGAGGTTCGGTGATACACGGGTTAGTCACAATCGCGACAATCATACCTCCTCATATTACTTGTACCATGAAGGCTTGAGTGCCAAGGGGCAGTTTGTCGGCGATCAGGGCATCTAATCTCTGAGCCTTCGTCGCTGTCGTCTGCTTTGAGGCACATACATCGGGGAAGATCGGCCCGCCTTTGCCGATCCCGTCTTGACTATTGTGCCTCACACGCACGCAGCAATGGCCAGAGGCGGTTAAACGATATCCGGCAGGCTCAACAGCTCACCCAGGTGGCACGCCAGCTTCGTAGCGATTGCTTCGTCGACGAGAGGGGCACAAGTTCATCTCCGTTCAGCGTCACAAGGATCGACGCTGCACGGCCATGCTTGCCGGGTAAGGACTTGGGAGGCTCGTCTTGGTGCCTAGTTGGCATGCAACGTGAAAGAGATAGGAGCACGCTGCTGTATGGAGCAGAGATGCGCAGAGCAGACTGATTAGGCAAAGCCGCAATTTGGACGGAGCGGCCCGCTGAGAGCTGGCGGACGGCTCCGCCTTTTCAAGTGGGACGACGCGTGTAGTGTACCCCAGTCCGCGCCGTCCCGCGCTCCAGATCGAGTCTGACGACGATCGCAGCACGTATTGCACGTAAGAATGGTTAAGCGTCAGCACAAGCCGCTAAAGCAGCCCGCATCTCGTGACGTGGACCTTCGGATCACGCACCGTTGCGCAGCCTCGGAAGTTGATGGCGCAATACGTCGCAAGTGTCAGACGTACATACGGGTACGCGCCTCTTAAAAGGTGGGGAAATTAGAGAAAACAGCGCCGCCGCCTCACGTTGGATCTCCCTGATAATCGCACAACGATCCTTGGTGAATCAGACCCACCCGCTAGCAGCCAGCCATACTAGTCTAAGCGAGACTGCCCGCACGGCAACGGTGCGGCCTTTTCACGCTCGAGGCGGACGCAATCTTTATGTTTGATCCGGCTCGGAAGAAAAGGGCGATATGCCAACACGCGGGATCAGCTGCGAAGTTCGGAACAAGTCTGCGCCGCCTTTTGTATGATATGGATACCGAACCAGCGGTAAGGTCTTGGTGCTGATAGAGATTTCTGCTGCGTCAAATGCCTGTATGCCGTTGCGCTGATTATGAGCCCAGAGAGACTGCGCGACAATGCTCACAGATATTGCCTGTCGGCGACGACTGCGGAACCCGCGCACCCGTTAAAGCTCCGCCAAGCCTTTGTACCTGCGGACCTTATCCCGCTTGTGCGAGGCATCCTCGTGCAAGCCTCGCATCGCGGCGCTGCGCCGTCTGCGGCGAGGCGCTTACGACGCTGCCGCGACGGGCACATGCGTACGCTAGGTCACAGGGCGAACTAACGGCATCATGTCCAAGGCGCGCTTGAGCCGTGCTCTTAAAGGCGGAGGCATCAATGCGACTGAGCAGTCGGCGACCCTGATCTTGGCAAGCCGTATTGGGGCATCTGCTATGCGCCGCTGCGCGACACATCCGGCCGAATTACCGGCTCGTTTCCTGATGCTAAGGACATCAGCGATCGTCTTCGAGCGCAGTCCGCCTTACGGCACGCAGACGGTGCACCTGGAGCCCTCGGCCAGGTCACAGGCGAGGTGGCGCATGTCTTCAACAATCTCCTGACCATCGTCGGATTTGCGGTCGAAGTGCTAGAGCTTAAAAGCCGAGATGCGACCCGACGTGAGCGGTACGTCGGGGCTACCGACTACGCAGTCCGCAGGGGATCGAAGCTCACACTACAGTGCCTTGCATTCGCATGCCGACAGACGCTGGCACCTGAAATCTTCGACGCCATTACGAGCCTCGCGGATATGCGGGAAATGAAGGCAACTCTCTCGGGCACTGGAATCCGCATCGCCGATGATAACGAGGGTCAACAGCTGCTACACAAACGCGGACTCAGGCAGACTCGCTACAGCGCAAGTGAATCTGGTTGTGATTGCTCGTGACACGGGCAAGGGATCACTCACCATCCACGCTCATGTAGCGAGCGCGATACCGAGACGGCGTGGCAACTGCAGCGGTTGGGCCTACCGGCTAATCGACATATATCCCTTGAGCGTTCGACGAGCCAGGCTGGGTCATAGATCAGGGACGTTGAGGCCGATGGAAGGCGAGTGCCTGCAAGATGAAAAAGATCAAGACTGATTTGCGCGCGCGATAGCAGGTCAAGGCGCGTTGATCGCCCTTTGTAGTCTCAGCTCGGCAAGAGCCATTCTATGCGGCCCAGCACTGGTTACTCACCCGAATACGGTCGTATCAGTGCTGGGCTGAGTTGGGCTTCACGGATCAGGCGGCGATGCGTGCAACATCATCTTCACCAAGGCCAATGGGTCCATCGGGAGGACAATCATGAACGGCGGCGCCCATCTCACGACCGATGTTACTAAGCCCGCCATGAACCCGCGCCAGGTCACTCCCGGCCGTAAGCAAGGTCTGCTGTGACTTGATCAAACGCTGCAGGAGTTCGTGACCGGTAAACGGTCCGGCCTCTTTGGTTTCTTGGCGTGCGGATATAAGGGTGCCAAACAGAACATTTGTCTTGAGGAGAGCTTCATCAAGGGCGCATTCGGCAGCGCGGAGATCCCGAACGATACGCATGCCAGCGATGGACGATGTCATAGTCACGATACTGTCCTACTCATTAAGAGCTGTGTGTCTGTAAGTTGATAACCGAAGTTGGACACCTTCATAGGTGTCCTGACGTCTGAGTAATACAAGTGTTAGCAAAAGGTGGTTACCACGAGCCGGTGGCAAACCCTTAGGTCACGCTTGCGGCCAACACCCGGATATTGCTGTTGCGCATGAGCGAAGGACATTGCCGGAACATGATTGGAGCATGCCTACAGCAGGTTACGGCCAACTCGTCAGTTCTTGGCCGGCGCGGCCTAGGCATTCTTGCCGACACCGTTCAATCCTCGTGCAGGCAGAACATGAGTAGCAAGCAAGTGGGTGGCATTTGGCTGAGCACCAAGCTTCGGGACCTAAATAGAAGCTGCGCAACAAAAGCTGGCGTCAACCGAGCGGCAGTATAGATCGTATTGCTTTGCGCAGTATCTTCTCCGCTGGTGTGCAGCAAAGAAGCTTGCGCCGTAGCGTCGCGTGGGCGGCTCAGGGGGGGCGCCGCCATCAGCAAGCGGCAACGGTTGCTCGGGCACGTAGCAGAGAGCGTATAGCTCGGCGAAGAGGCCCTGGGGGGGGCGTCGCCGGCTTTACGCCTCAGATCCGATGTGCAATCTAGCGCTATGGCTACCCTTGTCCAGCGCAGACGATTTGAAAACGAGATGCAGGCCCTTGACGCCGCCCGTGTCTTCAACCCGCCACAGACTCTTACTCCGCAACTAAACTACCATGTTGTTGTTAAGGAGGATGAGGATGGCTTTTGGCTCTACCTGACACTTACCGGCGACTCTGTTCCGGATGGACTGCCAGTACTGCCCGGCTACGAACGCGTATGAGGTTACATTTATGCCCATACCACGGGCGAGCCAGATAGTCCCTTTCACGAGGAGCGTGACGACATCTGCCGTAACCCTCTTTGATTGATTCAACGTGTGCTTGGGCTATCTCGATCTTAGCATATGCTTATCTGCACGTCAGTTTACACCGTCGATTGTCTTCAGGCTACTAACGGGCAGGCGGCAAAGTTGCCTAGATGTTCACCAGAATATGAGGCGTTTGCCGCAAGCGTTTCCTACTGCGATTGGTTTTTGCACCGTGAGCTCACGACAGGGCGCCTCTAAGATGGATGATGAGTATATCCGGTGGCGTGATAAATCGGCGAAAACGCATCGCAGCACGCTTTGCGGTGTGTTGGCTGCGCTCGCGGGTGGAGCGCTGGATAGTTTTCTGGGCCTGCGCGCCCATCAGAGGGAGCCCTGGCACGCGTTCTGCGTCCAAATCGCGGCACTCGCTTTAAGTAAGGCGGGACTGCGTGAAATGCCCTACAAAGAGGGACATTGGCGAGCGCTGCTACTTAAGCTAACTCCTGAATGGCCCGACGGCGAAGCTTGGTCTTTAGTTGTAGATGACTGGACCAGGCCTGCGTTGCTGCAGCCGCCACTCGCCAATTCCGGTAACTTACCTGATTACCGGAACACTGTTACGACGCCTGATCGGCTCGACGTTCTTCTAACGTCGAAGAACCATGATCTAAAGCGGTATCGGATGCATAACTCATGTCTTGAGGACTGGCTTTTTGCTCTTGTGACGCTGCAAACAACGGAGGGGTTCCAAGGCGCTGGCAATTACGGGATCAGCCGGATGAACGGTGGCTTTGGAACCCGCATGACTTTCGGCTGGCGAGCAACCGAGAGCACGTCTGCGGCTTTTAGAATGGATGTCCAGCGGCTCCTCAGCAACGATGATTTCTCGTCATCCTGGACGGGAGTATCCCTGCTTTGGCTTGAACCTTGGGATGGGAGGCATTCGCTTGCGTTCGACCAATTAGACCCTTTGTACGTGGAAGTCTGCCGGAGAGTTCGGCTTAAAAAAGTTTTGCGGTCGATCGTCGCTCTGACCGCGACCTCGAGTGCACCGCGAGTTGCGTCTGCGGCGCTCAATGGCCGAACCAATGATCCGTGGGTGCCGATTAAGCAGGATATGAGTGCCTGTGTCACGCCGAGTTCTGCGGGCTTTGGTTATCGACAAATCACACGGTTGCTCGATCCGGCTCGAACAAAGCTTCCCGTTTTGGCGCGATCGGTTGCGCTCGTGCCAGAAGAAAAGGTGGCGTTGTTGGCAGCCGCGTTGGTTCGAGGCCAAGGTAAGACCGAAGGTTTGCATCGCAGAACGATTGCACTTCCTGCTTGGGTTGCGAGCGCGATGGTGGGGAAAAATCCAGTCGAGAAGATGGGAAGGGTGGCTTCGGCACGTGCTGTTAAGTTGGCATCGGTACGAACTGGCCTTCAGCGTGCGTTACTTTCGCTTTTTCAAGGCGGTCCCGAGCAGATACAACTTCAGGATGAGGCTGGTTTGCAGAAGGCAGAGCGATGGCTGATTCGGTTCGACGAGGCCATCGACCTGATCTTCTTTGACCCATCGTTCTGGGAGCATGTCATTAGGGATCAGGACGAGAGTGACGAGACTTGGAGACGGCGAGCGTCCGAGTGCGCCTTTCGTATCCTCGAAGAGGCTATGGCGCTCGCGCCGCGCCGTGCGCTCAGCCGAATGCGGGCTGCAGCCCGAGCGGTTAACTACCTTGAGTTGGAGTTACCGTACGCCAACAAGGGAGCTTCAGGCTCTGACGTGAGCAGCATGAAGCAAGAGCCCAACTCGACGGAGCAGGTCCTTCATGCTTTATCGGCTTCGATCATTGCGCTGCCCGTCCACAATCTGGCTCAACTCCGAAGAACCGTCCTTGTCGGCCATCAAAGGTCGGACATCCTCGTCGGTCAGCTCCTCCAGGGCGCGGGCGCGCAACCGCATACCTGGCTTGAGCCCGCTTCTTTCACAAATTGGCGCTTCATTGCATATGCTATGGCGGTGCTGGCAGGGACGACGCGACGCCCCCCCCACTCGGTGAGCAACAGTTTTGGTGCGGCATTGTTCTGGTCAGGTTACTCCGAGAGCCGATTGCTGCGCCTTACCTCAGCGCGGGGTGAGGCCATGATCGATCAGGTTAGGATTGCCATCAACATGATCGCCAAAGTGAGTCAGGCGCCCATCAACCTCTTGACCGTCAAAAATCTGCTTGAAGAGCCCGCATGTACCGGGCGGGGTGCGAGAATGACGATCGCGCAAGACTTCTACAATCCAGGTCGAACACGAACAGGTTTAGGACGTTGAGCTACATGCCACAGCCAAAATTCATTCAAGTGCATTACCTTGCGGGGTGGACAGGAGCGCTGCTCAATCGTGACGAAACAGGTGCAGCCAAGCGACTGCCGTTTGGGCCTGCCATGCGGACCCGCATCTCTTCGCAAAGTCTTAAACGCCGGTGGCGAATGGCGGATGATCCCCGTAGCTTACGACGGCTAGCCGAGAAACATGGAGTGGCAGGGGAGCGGACAAAGCTCGCGATCGAGCAGCTGGTAATTCGCCCGCTTGAAGACAGATATCCGGAAGCTCTGCTGCGACCCGTCCAGGACGCCTTCCTTAAACGATATTATGGCGCAAAAAGCACGGATTTACGGCAGCGACAGGTGCTTCTCTTCGGCCACCCAGAGATACGTTACCTCCACCATGCAGCCGCTGCTATTCTGGCGGAGGCAAGTGATGCGGTAAGTGCCGCCAAACTCTCGGAGCAGTGGCTCAAGGGTGAGCGCGCCAACCTCGCTACCATGATCGAAGGCGCTCAGCCTTCGGCAAGCCTTGAAGCAGCTCTGTTCGGACGAATGGTGACCTCGGACGTGAGGGCCAACGTTGATGCGGCGATACATGTCGCACATGCCTTTACTGTGCATGCGGAGCAGCCGGAGCTCGACTTTTTCACGGTAGTGGATGATCTCGGTGACAGCGAATCCACGAACTTTCGGACAGCCGGGCTGTTCGACACAGAACTTACGACCGGCTTGTTTTACGGCTACCTCGTCGTTGATGTCGCGTTGCTAGTGTCCAACGTAACTGGATGTGCTCCATCAGATTGGGCCGGGGATCAAGATCGTCGGCTCGCGGCGGAAGCGGTCGAAAATCTGATTTGGCTTATAGCGGAGGTATCCCCCGGCGCGAAGAAGGCCTCCACGGCGCCGTATAGCCGGGCAGAGATGGTTCTAATTGAAGCTGGCGACAGGCAGCCGCGCACTTTGGCAAATGCGTTCCGCGATCCGGTACCGCTCACGGCTACTTCGGGCGGATCGCTGGGCGCACGTACTGCGCAAACGATGCACGACCATCTCAGGGTATTGGACGCCCTTTATACGACAGGCGAGAGCCGGTGCCATATGGCGACACCAGAAATGCAGCTGGACGGGATCGACAAGGCGTCCTTGCAGGAGCTGGCGACGTGGGCACGCGATCGAGTACTAACTGCAACCTTATGAAGCACCGACATATTGTACTGCTGCTTGATGCGCCCCTGATGAGCTTCGGATCCGAGGCAGTCGACGCTCACGCATTCGTTCGCGACTTTCCGGCCCGGTCTGCGCTGACAGGACTGCTGGCGAATGCGCTCGGCTGGGAACGCAGCGATGCTAGGGCGCTTGATGGATTGCAGGATCGGTTGATCTTCGGTGCCGCCCGGCTGGAAGATGGGCTGAGAATGAAGGACTTTCAGACCGCGAAACTATCGGTGAATGATCGCGGCTGGACAACGCATGGCTCGCCTGAGGGGCGGACCGGTTCACCTGCCACCTACCAATCCCCCCATATTCGGCACCGGTATGTCGATGCGCAGGCTCGTGTAGTGGTCGTTCTCAGGCTCGCGGAAGCTGCGAGTGAGCCTGACCTCGATCAAATATCGTCTGCGTTGGATCGGCCCGCTCGGCCGCTCTTTATCGGCCGCAAGCCCTTTATTCCATCGACACGCTTGCTGCAGGGCAACATCTTTGCCGCAGATGTTGCAAACGCTTTGGGACACGCAATAGCAATGTTCGGGAAAGCTCATGCTTATGCCCAGTGGCCGGTGGCGGAAGGAGGAAAGTGTGACGCCACGACCGTCGAGCTTACGGACGAACGAAACTGGCGGGCTGGGGTTCACGCGGGGATCCGCCGGGTGAATGAAGGCCTCCTTGATGCGATGAGCCTACCGGCATGAGGGAGCTGTCGCTCGTTAGGATCGGGTTGAGCTTACCAGCACTCGCTGAATTTGCGGCAAAGCATGAGGCAGGTGACGATGATCATGGGTATGCGCTGCATCTTGCGCTGCGCCGGCGCTATGGCGCTGCAGCGCCACAGCCCTTTTGGCTTCGCCTGAACGATCCGACGCAAGCGCATTTGCTGGGTTATGTCACGTCTGCTCAGCAGCTCATCGATGCCGTTGCTCTTCCAAGCACTGATCAGATGCTGGAGCGGGTATTTCCAGAGGCTCCCCAATGCAGGATGATGCCGCAAGGTTGGGTGGTTGGCGCCCGATACCGTTTTGAGATCAAGGTCCGGCCAGTGGTGCGGTTCGGCACTCATGCTCGACAACGCCGTGAAGCAAGTGAGACAGCTTGGCAGCGACGTGCGGGAGAAATCGATGCCTTTGTTGCTGCTCGCGCGCGTTCGAACGGAGAGCCCGTCAGCCGTGAGGGTGTTTACCGCGACTGGCTAGCTTCGCGATTCGACGGCAAAGCTACGATCGAGCAAGCTTATCTTGCCGCAGCTGAGCACGTTCGCTCACGAAGATCCACACACATACAGTCAAGCAGAAGATCTGTAGCCGGGGTTGAAGCCGTAATGAGGGGGACGTTATCCATCACTGATGGTACAGCCTTCACCGATCTTTTGGCTCGTGGTATCGGACGGCATGTCGCTTTTGGCAATGGCATGCTATTATTGTCACCGGCACGTTAAATAGCGAAGAAGCTCCACTTACTTAAAAGCCGAGGTGTCTATCGCCAGTCTGCCAGTACTGTGACGTTATGTCCGGTCGCAATGCTCCAGAAGCAAAGCCCGTAAGTGCGCTCTGCTCCCGGAGTGGACTGGCCTAAACACAGGAACGATGCCGGCTAGATGCACTCGGATATTGCCTAGATGTTGGTAGCGTAGTCTGTCAGTTCTAGGAGACGCTTTATCCCGGTGAGGCAAGCTCCGCCGGGCGGGCGATGGCGCTGATCCCGCGCCGCCCCTCGCTGCGGTCCAGTTGCACGATGACGTCGATCACCGACGCGGCATAGGCGATGGTGTCGCTGCGGGTCAGGCCGATGCCGGTCTGCATGACCATCAGCGCCAGCTGTTCCAGCGCGCCGCGCAGCGAATTGGCGTGGATGGTGGAGAAGCTGCCCGGATGGCCGGTATTGATCGCGCGCAGGAAGCTGACGCTTTCGGCGCCACGCAACTCGCCCAGCACGATGCGGTCAGGGCGCAGGCGCAGGGCGGACTGCAGCAGCTCGTTGGCGGTGACCTTGGCCTCGCCCAGCTCGCCTTTAACCGCGACCAGCCCCAAACCATTGGCGCCGGGCAGGCGCAGTTCGGGCGTATCCTCCACCAGCACGACCCGTTCGTGCGGCGGGATCTCGCCCAGCATGGCGTTGAGGAAGGTGGTCTTGCCGGTGCTGGTGCCGCCGGAAATCAGGATCGTCTTGCGCGCGCGGATCGCGGCCCGCAGAAAGGCGATCGGCTCCTGCTGGGGGTCAGGCATTTCGGCCTCGACCGGCACCAGCAGCGGCCCGGTGTCATAGGCGTCCAGCGGGAGGTCCAGCCGGCGATGCCGGCGGATCGCCATGGCCCAGTGGCGGCGGGTCGCGGGCGGGCCGCAGAACTGGATGCGCGCACCGCCGAAGCCGTCCGCCGGCAAGGTCGCGCCCAGCAGCGGGTGTTCGCGATTGATGCCCTGATGGCTGACGCGGGCCACCTGTTCGGCCAGGCGCTGCACCAGCCGGTCGTCGATCTCCGGCGCCAGGATCCGCTGCATGCCGGGCTGGGCGGCATCCTCCACCCACACCTCGCCCGGACGGTTGACCATGATCTCCGTCACGGTGTCCCGTTCCAGCCAGTGGCGGAACGGCGCGAGATA
>NZ_QZVQ01000006.1 GCF_003660445.1 Croceibacterium ferulae
GATCGTCGTACGTCGCGCCATACCCCTCCACCATTCGCTACGCGAACGGTCCCCCTCCCTATCAAAGGATGGGGAGGATGAAGGAGCCGCATCGCTTCCGCAATGACCGCAATCCACCCATTCCCGTCATTACGTCGCCCCGGACTTGATCCGGGGTGACGCTAGCTCTTCTGACGCTGCGTCAAGAAGCGGGATGCCGGATCAAGTCCGGTTTCACGAGGAAGGAAGCTGAACGCTTCGAGGCACCGTCATCCCGGCCGGGCGTTGATGGCGGTATGAGCGACCGAACTATCCTCGTCACCGGCGGCGGCAACGGTATCGGCCGAGGTGCTGTCTTGCACTTTCACGGGCTCGGCTGGCGCGTCATCGCGCTGGACCGCGACACGGAGGCGCTGACCGAACTTGCTGCCCCATTGCCGGCCGAGAGTTGCCTGACGGTCACCGCCGATTGCGGGCAGGAGGCCGATGTCGTCGCCGCCTTAAGGCAGGTCGGTGAGTGGCTGGGCGATGATCCGCTGACCTGCCTCGTCAACAATAGCGGCATCGCCGATCCGGTATGCGGGCCGCTGGAAGACCTGCAGCTGGCCGACTGGCAGCGCTGGATCGACGCCAGCCTGACCGCCGCCTTCCTGTGCAGCCGGGAGGCGCTGCCGCTGCTGCGCCGGGCGGAGGGTGGCAGCATCGTCAACATCTCCTCCACCCGCGCGCTTCAGTCCGAACCGGGCACCTACGCCTATGCCGCGGCGAAGGGCGGGCTCGATGCGCTGACCCATGCCATGGCGGTGTCACTGGGGCCGCAGCTGCGGGTCAATGCCGTGCTGCCCGGCTGGATCGAGACCGGCCCGTGGCAGAAGGCGGCCGAGCGGGAGGAGCCCGAACACAGCGCGGCGGATCGCGACCAGCATCCGGTGGGGCGCGTGGGCGAGGTGGCCGACATCGCGCAGGCGATCGCATATCTGGCCGACGCCGGCTTCGTCACCGGGCAGCAGCTGGTGGTGGATGGCGGCATGACACGAAGGATGATCTACGTATGAGCGCCCTGTTCCTGTATGGCGTGCTGCGCGCCGATATCGCCGGTGAAAAGATCGAGCCGCTGCTGACGGGCCTGGGTCCTGGCTGGTCGGCCACCGCGCCGGGCGAGCTGTGGGCGATCCCCGATCCGCAAGGCTGGTACCCTGCGCTGCTGCCGGGCGACGGTACGGTGCAGGGCATGCTGCACGAGGCGGGGGACGTGGACCTGGCGGCGCTGGATCGGTTCGAGGGGCCGCAGTACCGGCGCACCGCCGTGACCGTCACCAGCGCTAGCGGCGAATTGCCGGCGATGGCCTGGCTCTACACCGCCGCCCTGCCGGACGGGGCGGAGCCGGTGCCCGATGGCGACTTCGCCGCGTGGCTGGCGCAGACGGGCCGGACGCCCTTCACGCTATGAGGCTTGCGAATCCCTGGCCACGGAGCTAGAGGCCCGCGCTTCACCGACACGTGAATTGCCGCCGGCCTGGCCACAAGGGCTGCCAAGGCCGGTGTAGACGTGTCCCGAACATGGAGACCGAAATGCCCAAGATGAAGACCAAGAGCGGGGTCAAGAAGCGTTTCAAGATCACCGCTACCGGCAAGGTGAAGCATGGCGTCGCAGGCAAGCGGCACCGGCTGATCAGCCACAACGCCAAGTATATCCGCCAGAACCGCGGCACCTCCGTCCTGTCCGATTCGGACGTGCAGACGGTGAAGAAGTGGGCCCCGTACGGGCTCGGCTGAGCGCGTTGCAGCTGATCGAAGGAATCTAACACATGTCACGTATCAAGCGCGGCGTAACCACGCGTGCCAAGCACAAGCGTTTGCTGGACCAGGCCAAGGGTTACCGCGGCCGTCGCAAGAACACCATCCGCGTCGCCCGCCAGGCGGTCGAGAAGGCGGGCCAGTACGCGTATCGCGATCGCAAGATCAAGAAGCGCAACTTCCGCGCCCTGTGGATCACCCGCATCAACGCGGCGGTCCGGGCCGAAGGCCTGACCTATTCGCAGTTCATGCACGGCGTGAAGCTGGCCGGGATCGAGTTGGACCGCAAGATCATGGCCGATCTCGCCATGAACGAAGGCACGTCCTTCGGCGCGATCATCGCGCAGGCGAAGGCAGCGCTGCCCGCGGCCTGATCGCCGCACACGCATTGCGCCGAACGTCAGGGGCGCGGATGGCCAGGGTCATCCGCGCCCTTGTCGCATGTGCCCTTCCGGGACGATAATCCGGCGGGATGTGGTGCGCCGTACAGCGCGCTTGCCAAGCCCGCCGGTTTGCGGAACCATGCCGCCTGACGCCGGAAAGCAGGGGGCTGGTTCCGGCGAGAACAGGGTCGCAATCGCTATGAATGGCGGCGCTTCGGTGCACGTGCGCTATTTCCGGCTCAGCGAGCCGTTGCTGCCCTATTTCACGTCGCTGTACCTGTTCGACATCACGGTCCCGCCGGGCGAGCGGATCACCGACTGCCTGTTCCCCGAATGGGCGGCGCTGCGTTTCCGCCCGGGCACCCCGTTCCGGGCGGCGCTGGGCAGGGAGCCGCTGCGCCCGACCTGGCCCTTCGGCGTGACCGGCCCGACCAGCCATGTGCTGCATTTCGACACGGTGAGCTGCTGCGCCTGGGGCCTGGGGCTGCAGCCGGCGGGCTGGGCGCGGTTCATCGATGCTCCCGCGGGCGACTTTGCCAACCGCCTGTTCGACGGCATGACCGATCCGGTCTTCGCGCCCTTCGCCCCGCTGCTCGACATCGTGAGCGCCCCCGGCCACACGGCGGACCAGACGGCCGCCAGGATCACCGCCCATCTGGAGCGCCTGCCACTGGGGCGCCATGCCAAGAAGGCGGAGCAGGTGGCTGCGGTGCATGCGGCGTTGCGCGATCCGGCAACGGCCAATGTCTGCCAGATCGCGGAGCGGGTCGGCATCAGCACGCGCACGCTGGAACGGATCTGCGCCCGCTGGTTCGGCTTTCCCGCCAAGCAGGAACTGCGCCGCCAGCGCTTCCTGCGCAGCATGGCGCGCTTCATGATGTCCGGCTATCGTTCGTGGAGCGAGGCGCTGGACGAACGCTATTACGACCAGGCCCAGTTCGTGCGCGATTTCCGCGCCTTCATGCACATGACCCCCAGCGAATATGCGGAGATGCCGCACCCGGTGATGCACCAGATCATGGCGCAGCGGCTGGTGGATCAGGGGGTGGTGTCCGGTGCGAAGCTGCAGGAGCTGAAGGATGTCGCGGAACCGGGCGGGGCCGCTCCACGCAAATAGAGGCTTGGGCACGCGGCGGCGGGGCGTTACAGCCCCGGCCCGATGACCGACACCGACAACCTCGCCGCCGCCGCTGACGCCAGCATCGCCGCCGCGATCGCCCAGATCGAAGCCGCGGCCGACCTTTCCGCGCTGGAGGCGATCCGCGTCGCGCTGCTGGGCAAGCAGGGCAGCATCTCCGCCCTGATGAAGACGCTGGGCGCCATGGCGCCGGAGGAGCGGCAGGCCCGCGCGCCCGCGATCCAGGCGCTGCGGCAGCAGGCGAGCGACGCCATTGCCGCGCGCAAGACCGCGCTGGAAGGTGCCGCGCTGGAGGCGCAGCTGGCGGCCGAGGCGCTGGACCTGACGCTGCCTGCGCCCGAAGCCCCGCGCGGGACCGTGCACCCGGTCAGTCAGGTGATGGACGAGCTGGCCGAGATCTTCGCCGATCTGGGCTTCGCCGTCGCCACCGGGCCGGAGATCGAGGATGACTGGTACAATTTCACCGCGCTGAACATGCCCGAAAGCCACCCGGCACGCGCGATGCACGACACGTTCTACTTCCCCGACACCGCGCCGAAAGGCGGCCGCATGCTGCTGCGCACGCATACCAGCCCGGTGCAGGTGCGGACCATGCTGGCAGAGGGCGCGCCGCTCAGGATCATCGCGCCGGGCCGCGTCTATCGCAGCGACAGCGATGCCACGCACACGCCGATGTTCCACCAGGTGGAAGGGCTGGTGATCGACCGCGACATCCATCTTGGCCATCTGAAGTGGACGCTGGAAACCTTTCTGAAGGCGTTCTTCGAGCGTGACGACATCGTGCTGCGCCTGCGGCCGAGCTATTTCCCGTTCACCGAGCCATCCGTGGAGGTCGATGTCGGCTTCGCGCTGGTGGATGGCAGGCGCGTGCTGGGCGGCAGCGGCGATGCGGCCGGCCATGGCTGGATGGAGCTGCTGGGCAGCGGCATGGTCAACCGCCGCGTGATCGAGGCGAGTGGGCTCGACCCCGATGAGTGGCAGGGCTTCGCCTTTGGCGTCGGTGTCGACCGGCTGGCCATGCTGAAATACGGGATGGACGATCTGCGCGCCTTCTTCGACGGCGATGTCCGCTGGCTGGGCCATTACGGCTTCAGCGCGTTCGACCAGCCCACCCTGTCCGCCGGCGTGGGAGCGCGCGCATGAAGTTTTCCGCTGAATGGCTCGCCCGCCACCTCGACACCGATGCCTCTGCTGCGGAGATCGCCGCCAAGCTGAATGCGTTGGGCATCGAGGTCGAGGAGCTGGACGATCCCGCCGTGGCGCTGGAGGGCTTCCGCGTGGCGGAGGTGCTGACCGCTGCGCCGCACCCGCAGGCGGATCGGTTGCAGGTGCTGACCGTCAATACGGGCGAGGGCGAGCCGCTGCAGGTGGTGTGCGGCGCGGCCAATGCGCGCGCCGGCATGAAGGGCGTGCTGGGTGTGGCCGGCGCGACCGTGCCCGCCAACGGCATGGTGCTGCGCAAGAGCGCGATCCGCGGGGTCGAGAGCAACGGCATGATGTGCTCCGTGCGCGAGCTGCAGCTGGGCGACGAGCATGAGGGCATCATCGAACTACCCGACGATGCGCCGGTGGGCATGGCGGTGGCCGAGTTCTTCAGGTCGAGCCCGGTGTTTGACGTTTCCATCACCCCCAACCGCCCGGACTGCATGGGCGTGCACGGCATTGCCCGCGATCTGGCGGCGGCGGGGCTGGGCACGCTGAAGGATGCGCCGATCCCGGCGGTGCCGGGTGCGTTCCCGTGCCCGGTGACCATCCGCACCGACGATCCCGCAGGGTGCCCGGCCTTCTTCGCCCGCGTGATCCGCGGCGTGACGAATGGTCCGTCGCCCCGCTGGCTGCAGCAGGCGCTGATCAGCGCCGGGCAGCGGCCGATCAGCGCGCTGGTGGATGTGACCAATTACCTGTCGCTGGGCCATGGCCGACCGGCGCATGTTTATGATCTGGCGAAGCTGACCGGGCCGGTGGTGGCGCGGCGTGCGACCGCGGGCGAGGAGGTGCTGGCGCTGAACGGCAAGAGCTACACGCTCGACCGGTCCATGCTGGTGATCGCGGATGATGCCGGCGTGCATGACATTGCCGGGATCATGGGCGGCGAGGAGTCCAGCGTCACCGACGGCACGACTGATGTGCTGCTGGAGATCGCCTATTTCGATCCCGAGAGCATCGGCGCGACCGGCCGCAAGCTGGGCATCGCCAGCGATGCGCGCACCCGGTTCGAGCGCGGGGTGGATCCGGCCTTCCTGGGGGATGGGCTTGAGCTGCTGACCGGCATGATCCTGGAGTTCTGCGGCGGCGAGGCAAGCGATGTGGTGCGCGCGGGTACGCCGCCGCTGGATACCGTCGTGACCGCCTTCGATCCGCAGCTGACGCAGCGGCTGGGCGGCGTGGCCGTGCCGGAGGACGAGCAGCGCGCCATCCTGGAGCGGCTCGGCTTCACCGTGGCAAGCGACTGGACCGTGACCACGCCGACCTGGCGGCCCGACATCATCGGCCCCGCCGATCTGGTGGAGGAAGTGGTGCGCGTCCACGGCATCGACCGGATCGAGAGCGTGGCCTTGCCGCGCGCCGGCGGCGTCGCCCGCCCGACCGCCACCCCGGCGCAGCTGACCGAACGCCGCGTGCGCCGGGCGGCGGCGGCGCGCGGGCTGATGGAGGCGGTGACCTGGTCCTTCCTGCCCGCCAGCGCGGCGGAAGGCTTCGCCACCGAGGGCGAGACGCCGTGGGTGCTCGACAATCCGATCAGCGAGGACCTGAAGGTCATGCGCCCTTCGCTGCTGCCCGGCCTGCTGCTGGCGGCGGGGCGCAATCTGGCGCGCGGTGCCCCGGCCCTGCGCCTGTTCGAGATCGGCCGCCGCTACGGCCGCAGCCCTGACGGTTCCAGCGCGGAACGGCTGACGCTGGGCGTGGTGCTGGCGGGCGACCGCCAGCCGCGCGGCTGGGCGAGCGGCAAGGCGCAAGGCTTCGACGCCTACGACGCCAAGGCCGAGGCGCTGGCCCTGCTGGCGGAGGCCGGCGCGCCAGTCGACAAGCTGCAGGTGATGGGGGATGCGGGCCCGCAGTTCCATCCCGGCCAGTCGGGCACGTTGCGGCTTGGCCCCAACGTGGTGCTGGCCCGCTTCGGCGCGTTGCACCCGGCGGTGCTGAAGGCGTTCGACCTGGCCGGGCCGGTGATGGCGGCCGAGCTGTTCCTGGATGCGATCCCCGCGCGCAAGAGCAGCGGCTTTGCCAAGCCCGCCTACAGCCCGCCGGCCTTGCAGCCGGTGCTGCGCGACTTCGCTTTCCTGGTGCCGGCGGCGGTGCGGGCGGGCGATCTGGTGCGGGCGGTGAAGGGCGCGGACAAGGTGAACATCGTGGATGTGCGCCTGTTCGACCAGTTCAGCGGCGCGGGCGTGCCGGAAGGGCAGAAGTCGCTGGCGGTGGAGGTGCTGCTGCAGCC
This sequence comes from Croceibacterium ferulae, assembly GCF_003660445.1. Classification (GTDB taxonomy): domain Bacteria; phylum Pseudomonadota; class Alphaproteobacteria; order Sphingomonadales; family Sphingomonadaceae; genus Croceibacterium; species Croceibacterium ferulae. The sequence continues at coordinate 6,734 of NZ_QZVQ01000006.1, forward strand.
GCAGGGCGAAAGCTACACCGAGGCGGTGCTGACCGGGATCAGTGACAAGGTGGTGGCCGCCGGCGTCAAGCTGGGCGCCAGCTTGCGAGGGTAGTCGCACCTTCGTCATTGCGAGCGTAGCGAAGCAATCCAGGGCCGCAGGCACGGCGCATGTGGCCCTGGATTGCCATGTCGCCTGCGGCTCCTCGCAATGACGAACCAAGGGCATCCAAGTGGACGCGCGCCCTCCGCCAAGGTAGGGGCGCCGGCCATGTCCAATCGTCGCACCTTTGCCATCATCTCCCACCCCGACGCCGGGAAGACCACGCTGACGGAAAAGCTGCTGCTGAGCGGCGGCGCGATCCATCTGGCGGGCGAGGTCAAGGCGCGCGGGCAGGCGCGGCGCGCGCGGTCCGACTGGATGAAGATCGAGCAGCAGCGCGGCATCTCCGTCACCAGCTCCGTCATGACCTTCGCGCGCGAGTTCGATGGTGAGGAGATCACCTTCAACCTGCTGGACACGCCGGGGCACGAGGATTTCAGCGAGGACACCTATCGCACGCTGACCGCGGTGGATTCGGCCGTGATGGTGATCGACGCCGCCAAGGGTATCGAGCCGCAGACGCGCAAGCTGTTCGAAGTGTGCCGCATGCGCAACGTGCCGATCATCACCTTCATCAACAAGGTCGATCGCGAAGGGCGCCCCGGTTTCGAGCTGCTGGACGAGGTGGCGGACGCGCTGGCGCTGGATGTCAGCCCGCAGGGCTGGCCGCTGGGCATGGGTGGCCTGTTCCAGGGCGTGCTGGACTTCAACACCGGCGCGGTCAGCCGGCCGGAAGGGCCGAGCCGCGAGTTCCTGGGCACGCGGGAGGCGGATGCCCCGATCCCCGAGGAGCTGGCCGAGGAGATCGAGCTGGCGCAGGGGGGCTATCCGGAATTCGACGAGGAAGCGTATCGTGCAGGCGACCTGACGCCGGTCTATTGGGGATCGGCGCTGAAGAATTTCGGGGTGGAGGAGCTGATCGGCGCCATTGCCGCCCACGCCCCGCCGCCGCGCCCGCAGCCGGCCGATGGCGGAGAGATCGGGCCGGAGCGGCCGGACGTGACCGGCTTCATCTTCAAGGTGCAGGCCAACATGGACCCGCAGCACCGGGACCGGATCGCCTTCATGCGGATGGTCTCGGGCACGTTCCGCCGTGGCATGAAGCTGGTGCCCAGCGGCCTCGGCAAGCCGATCGCGGTGCATTCGCCGATCCTGTTCTTCGCGCAGGATCGCGAGCTGGCCGACACGGCGGAGGCGGGCGACATCATCGGCATCCCCAATCACGGCACGCTGCGGGTGGGCGACAGCTTGAGCGAGCGCAACGATGTGCGCTTCACCGGCCTGCCGAACTTCGCGCCGGAGATCCTGCGCCGCGTGGCGCTGGTGGACCCGACCAAGACCAAGCAGTTGCGCAAAGCGCTGGACGATCTGAGCGAAGAAGGCGTGATCCAGGTCTTCTACCCGGAGATCGGCGCGCAGTGGATCGTCGGCGTGGTCGGCCAGCTGCAGCTGGAGGTGCTGGTGAGCCGGCTGGAGGCGGAATACAAGGTCGCCGCCATGCTGGAGCCGTCCCCCTTCGCCACCGCCCGCTGGATCAAGGGGCCGGCGGAGGCACAGGAGCAGTTCGCCAGCTTCAACCGCGCCAATCTGGCGCGCGACCGCGATGGCGACATGGTGTTCATGGCGAAAAGTCCGTGGGACATCGGCTATCAGCAGGAAAAGCACCCGGACCTGACATTCAGCGCCACCAAGGAGCGCTGAGGGCGTTAGTGTCGCGATGCGGCTGACATTTGCCAGTTACAATATCCACAAGGGCGTGGGGCGCGACCGCCGCCGCGATCCCGAACGCATCCTGACCGTGCTGCACGAGATCGGGGCCGACGTGGTGGCCCTGCAAGAGGCGGACCGGCGGTATGGCCAGCGCGAGACGGTGCTGGAGCGCAGCCTGCTGGACGAGCATCACTGGCAGGTGGTGCCGGTGGCCCGGCGGCCGCTGTCGATGGGGTGGCACGGCAATGCCCTGCTGGTGCGGCGCGGGATCACGGTAGAGGGCGGCGAGGCGCTGGTGCTGCCCACGCTGGAGCCGCGCGGCTGCATCCTGGGTCGGCTGGAATGGGAAGGGCACCGCTTCCAGGTGGCCGGCATGCATCTGGACCTGTCGGGCCTGTTGCGGCGCAAGCAGATCGTCGCCGCCTGCGCCGCGGCCGATGCCGGCAACCTGCCGACAGTGATGATGGGTGACCTTAACGAGTGGTCCCCGCGCAAGGGCGCGCTGACCGCCTTCGGCGCCGGCTGGCAGGTGCTGGATTGCGGACGCAGCTTCCCCAGCGGGCGGCCGCTGGCGGCGCTGGACCGGATCGTCCATTCCACCCACTGGGACTGCGCGGGCATGCGGGTCCATCACAGCGCAGCCAGCGCGGTCGCGAGCGACCACCTGCCGGTCGTGGCCGAGCTGGAGCTGCGCGGCGGATAAGCTGCCCGTTTTTTGGGCAGGTGCTTACAGTTTTGTTGCAGTGCGGCCCCGCAATGATGCGGCTGCGAAGGCGTATGCTCTGTTAACCCCTGCTTTTCCGGATTGGCACGGTTCTTGATTAGTCTGCGACGTGCCGGGGATCGTCCGGTGGGGAAGCAGGGGTCAGTGATGAAGTTCATCATCGCGATAATCAAACCGTTCAAGCTCGACGAGGTGCGCGAGGCGCTGAGCGCCATCGGCGTGGCGGGCATGACCGTGTCGGAAGTGAAGGGGTTCGGTCGCCAGAAGGGGCAGACCGAAATCTACCGCGGCGCGGAATATTCGACCAACATGCTGCCCAAGGTGAAGCTGGAGATCGCGGCGAGCGACGCGCTGGCCGCGCAGGTGGTGGAAACCATCCAGCAGACCGCCAGCACCGACAGCATCGGCGACGGCAAGATCTTCGTGCTGGACCTGGCCTCCACCACGCGCATCCGCACCGGCGAAACCGGGGAGAACGCGCTGTGACCGGCCGCGCGACGAGGGGGACAGACATGATCCGCAAGCTTGTGAGTGGGGCGGGGGCCATCGGTGCCGGCCTGTTTGGCGCAACCGCGGCCTTCGCGCAGGACGCCGCGCTGCAGGCGGGCGAGGCTGTCGAGCCGGTGACGGCAACGGTGAACAAGGGCGACACCGCCTGGATGATCACCGCCACCGTGCTGGTGCTGCTGATGATCGTGCCCGGGCTGGCGCTGTTCTATGGCGGGCTGGTCCGCACCAAGAACATGCTGTCGGTGCTGACGCAGGTCCTGGCCGTGGCGAGCCTGGCCATGATCGTGTGGGTCATGTGGGGCTACGGCATGGCCTTTGGCGGTGACGCCAACCAGTTCATCTCCGCCGGCAAGTTCTTCCTGGCGGGCGTGACGCCGGACAGCAACGTGGCGACCTTCAGCGAAGGGGTGGAGATCCCCGAATTCGTGTTCATCGCCTTCCAGATGACCTTTGCCGCCATCACGGTGAGCCTGGTCGTGGGCGGCCTGGTGGAACGCATGAAGTTTTCCGCGCTGATGGTGTTCGCGCTGGTGTGGCTGACGATCGTCTATTTCCCGATCGCACACATGGTCTGGTATGCCGGCGCTACGCCGGAAACGACCGGCCTGCTGTTCGGCTGGGGCGCGCTGGATTTCGCCGGCGGCACGGTGGTGCATATCAATGCGGGCGTTTCCGCACTGGTGGGCGCGCTCATCCTGGGCCCGCGGCTCGGCTACAAGACCGAGATCATGGCGCCGCATTCGCTGACCATGACGCTGATCGGCACCGGCCTGCTGTGGTGCGGCTGGTTCGGCTTCAATGCCGGGTCCGCGCTGGAGGCCAATGGTTCGGCCGGGCTGGCGCTGATCAACACGCTGGTCGCCACGGCGGCGGGCGTGCTGTTCTGGATGCTGACGGAGCGGGCGCTGGGCCACAAGGGATCGCTGCTGGGCGCCTGTTCCGGCGCGATCGCCGGGCTGGTGGCGGTGACGCCGGCTGCGGGCAATTCCGGTCCGTTCGGCGCGATCCTGCTGGGCGCGGTCGCCTCTGTCCTGTGTGCCCTGTTCGTGGTGTCGGTGAAGCCGAAGCTGAAGCTGGACGACAGCCTGGACGCCTTCGGCATCCATGGTCTGGGCGGCATCATCGGTTCGATCGGTACCGCCTTCACCATGCTGCCCGGGCTGGGTGGCCCCGCCGCGGCGGATTACGACCTGGGCAGCCAGCTGGGCATCCAGATCGCCGCGGTGCTGGTGGCCATCGTGTGGGCCGCCGTGGGTGCGGCCATCGCCTTCACCATCGCCAAGCTGCTGACCGGGCTGCGCGTGACGCCTGAGGTGGAACGCGGGGGCCTCGACCTGGGTGAGCATGGCGAGCGGGCTTACAACTACTGACCGGATCGGCGGCCGGGAACGCCAGTGTGGCAGGTTCCCGGCCGCCCCAATACGTTCCTCCTGCGAACGCACCTGAACGGGCCGGAGCCTCGCTCCGGCCCCTTTTTTGTGTGCTGGCGCTCCAAATCGCGTGGCATTCATGCAACACTGGCTGCAAAACCTGATTGCAGCGCAGCATGGGGCCGGAACGAATATTCCTGTCATTCCTTGGGGTTCATGCTCGGCGGGACAATGTTCCACCGGTCCGGGATGGCTGCTGCACCCGCACGGCTGTTGCGATGTACTGTTCAAAGTACCTATAGGGCGGGTGCGCAGGTAGATAAGGGGAATACACACATGAAGAAAGTTATGCTGGGGCTGGCTCTGGCATCGGTGATCGCCGCACCGGCCATCGCCCGTGACGGCCAGGGCTATGTCGGCCTGCAGGGCGGTATTGCTCTGCCGAGCGACATCGACGTGGACGCCGGTTCTGTTGAGGATGCCTACACCGTCGAGAGCGACGAGGGCTTCGATGTCGGCGGTTTCGCCGGTTACGATTTCGGTCCGGTCCGTGCCGAGCTGGAAGGCTTCTGGCTGCAGACCGATCCTGATTCGGTCACCACGAACACCACCGTGGGCCTGCCGCTGAACCCCACCGGCACGCAGTTCGGCACCGCCGAAACCCGCGGCCACCTGCGCGTCGCCGCTGCCATGCTGAACGCCATGTTCGACATCGGCGGCAATGACGGCGTCGGCCTGTCCTTCGGTGGCGGCTTCGGTCGCGCCTGGTCGAAGTTCCAGCTGTCTGCTGGCGGCCCGGACATCATGCCTTCGCAGACCGACAATGACTGGGCCTATCAGGGTCTCGTCCAGCTGCGCGTTCCCGTGAGCGAGCGTGTCGATGTCGGCCTGAAGTATCGCTACCTGAACACGAACAACTTCGACGCGGTCGACGGCCTGGGCCGTCAGTCCTCGTTCGACGTTGAGTCGCACTCGGCACTGCTGACGCTGACGGCGAACCTGGGTGGCGAGGAAGCCGCTCCGCCGCCGCCGCCGCCGCCGCCGCCCCCGCCGCCGCCGCCTCCCCCGCCGCCGCCCCCGCCGCCCCCGCCGGTGGTGCAGTGCAACCGCGGGCCCTACATCGTGTTCTTCGACTGGGACAAGTCGGCGATCACGCCTGAGGCAGCGACCATCCTGGACAGCGCCGTCACGGCCTATGGCAATTGCGCCAACGTGCCGATCATGCTGGCAGGCTACACCGACACGTCCGGTTCGACCCAGTACAACCTGGGCCTGGCAGGTCGGCGTAACGAGAGCGTCCGCACCTACCTGACCGGCAAGGGCATCCCGGCCGCTCGCATCACCAGCGAAGCGTTCGGCGAAGCCAACCTGCGCGTTCCGACCGCCGACGGCGTTCGCGAGCTGCAGAACCGCCGCGTCGAGATCAGCTACGGGCCGGGTTCGGGCCGCTAAGCCTGATACCTGCTTCAAGCAGACAGAAGGGGCCGGGGGAGCAATCCTCCGGCCCTTTTTGCGTCTGGAGCCTTCGAAGTGCGTTCTTAACGCCCTCGCGGAGCGGCAAACATGGGACGAGCAGCGCCCGGCGATGTGTGCTCGCAATCCGGAGATGATGGTGTAGCATGGTCAGGCGATGACCAACCGGTACCATCCTGCATGCGATCGCGCCCGGCCCATCGCGTTCATGCTGTGGGGTTGGGCGCTGCTGCTGCTCGTGCTGCTGTCGGCGGCGCCGACCGGTGCGCAGGCCGGCACGCGGGTGGTCGGCTCCGCCTTTGATCCTTCGACTGTTTCGGTCACGGTTGCCCCGAACAAGCGGGATGACAGTGTCTGGGTAAAGAAGCTGCGGTGGAACGGACCGGCCGACGACGCGCCGGACCTGTCGCCCCGGCTGTTCCTGATCGCGCCCGCCGCGATCGCTCGGCCGGCGCCTGCATCCGCGCTGGCGATACTCCTTGCCGGCGTGATCTTGCGACGCGTGGTGTTGCGCATGCCGCCGCGCTGGCAGCCGGCACGGGCACCGCCGCTGGGCTAGGTTCCTGGCGGCGCCACCGTGGACGCCGCCCTGCTTCGTGCCCGTGCGGCCGTGTCGGTTCCGGGCACGACACCTGCCCGCCTTGCGGAGGTCACCATGACATCTCGACGCAACAAGCCGCCCCCCTGGTTCGCGCCCGCGCTGATCGCCGGTGTGACCGGGGCGTGCGGACTGATCGCAATGCTGTTCGTTACGCTCAACTAGTTCGACATGCGGTCCTGCGCGGGCCCGCATGATCAGGGAATATGGAATGCCGCACCATTCGCCGCTCATCGCCACGATCGTGGCCGGACTCGTCGCCGCCTTCTTCATGGGGGCGATCGCCCATCGCCTGCGCATCTCCCCCGTTGCAGGCTACCTGGCGGCCGGCGTGCTGGTGGGACCGTTCACGCCCGGCTTCGTCGCCGATGTGAGGCTGGCCAACGAGCTGGCGGAGCTCGGCGTGATCCTGCTGATGTTCGGGGTCGGCCTGCACTTCTCGCTGCGCGATCTGCTTTCGGTCAAGAACATCGCGGTGCCCGGCGCACTGCTGCAGATCGCGGTCGCCACATCGCTCGGGCTCGGCCTTGCGCTGTGGCTGGGCTGGTCGCTGGCGGCGGGTCTGGTGTTCGGGCTGGCCCTGTCGGTCGCCAGCACCGTGGTCCTGCTGCGCGCGATGCAGGCGCGCGACCTGATCAACACGCAGCGAGGCCGGATCGCGGTCGGCTGGCTGATCGTGGAGGATCTGGCGATGGTCATGGCGCTGGTGCTGCTGCCGCCGCTGGCCGAATTCATCAGCGGAGAGGCGCAGGGCGGCGGCGACATCGCGGTGACCTTCGGTCTGACCCTGCTGAAGGTGTGCGGCTTTGTCGCCTTCATGCTGATCGTCGGGCGGCGGCTCATCCCCCGGGCGCTGCACTGGGTGGCGCATACCGGATCGCGGGAGCTGTTCCGGTTGGCGGTGCTGGCGATCGCGCTGGGGGTGGCCTTTGGCGCGGCCTATGTGTTCGATGTGTCCTTCGCCCTCGGCGCCTTCTTTGCCGGCATGATCCTGGGGGAAACGCAGCTGTCCCGCCGGGCGGCGGAGGAGACGCTGCCGCTGCGCGATGCCTTTGCCGTGCTGTTCTTCGTCTCCGTGGGGATGCTGTTCGATCCTGCGGTGGTGGTGAACCAGCCGTGGCCGTTGCTGGCCACCGTGCTGATCATCATCGTCGGCAAGTCGGCGGCGGCGTTCGGGATCGTTCGGGCATTCGGCCATTCCAGCCGCACCGCGCTGACCATCTCGGCCAGCCTGGCGCAGATCGGCGAGTTCTCCTTCATCCTGGCCGGGCTGGGCACGGAGCTGGGCATCCTGCCGACGGAAGGGCGTGATCTGATCCTGGCCGGCGCGATCCTGTCGATCTTCGCCAATCCGTTCGTGTTCACCGCGGCTGCCGGGCGACTGGAAAAGGTCAGGCAGGCCGATGCCGATGAAGCCGCCGCCATCGAACGCGCGCGGGAGCGTGACCGGCGGGAGCATGTGGTGCTGATCGGTTATGGCCGGGTGGGGCGGCTGTTCGCCGCCGAAGCGAGGAAGGGCGGGCGCGCGCTGGTGATCGTGGAGGATCAGGCGGACATGGTCGAACAAGCCCGCAAGGACGGCTTCACGATCATTCCGGGGAATGCCGCGTTGCCCCATGTCCTGCGGGAGGCGGGCATCGCGGAGGCCAGCAAGCTGGTCATCGCCATACCCGAAGGGTTCGAGGCGGGGGCGATCGCCGTCAGCGCCCGGGCGGCGAACCCCGGGCTGGTGATCTTCGCGCGGGCCCATTCGGACGAGGAGGTCGCGCATCTGGAGCGGCATGGCGCGGACCATGTGGTCATGGGTGAACGCGAAATAGCCCGGCGGCTGATTGCCATGCTGGCGGCCGCGCGGCCGACGCCGGCATAGTGCCGCACTGCGTGGAGCGGATGCCGATCAGGCTGGAAGCACCGTTTCCGCCGCCTCGCAGGCGTCATGCGCCCCGTCCTCGCCACTGCCGAGCAGGGCCAGCGCGGCGAAACCGCCGATCAGGGCGACCACGAAGATCGTGGTGACCAGGCCCAGATACCGGTCGATAAAGCGCTTGATCGGGGCGCCGAACACGCGGAACAGCAGGCCCACGCTGATGAAGATCAGGCCTCTGCCGGCGATGCTGGCGAGGATGAAGGTCGCGAGATTCATCTCGATAAAGCCGGCCGTGATGGTCAGCAGCTTGAACGGCACGGGCGTGGTGCCGGCAATCACGATCACCTGCCAGTCATAGGCGCGCAGGTAGCAGGCGGCGCGCGGGAAGCTTTCCGTCAGGCCGAGCAAGGCCAGCATCTGCTGCCCGACCGCCTCGTACAGGCCCCAGCCGATCAGGTAGCCAAACAGGCCGCCGATAACGGAAGCGAGCGTGGCGATGATACCGAAGCGCAGCGCGCGGCGCGGTTCGGCCAGGCACATCAGCCCCAGCAACGGATGGGGCGGTATCGGGAAGAAGCTGGCCTCCACGAAGCTGAACAGGGCCAGCCACCAGACGGCGTGCGGATGGGCCGCCTTGGCCATCACCCAATTGTACAGACTGCGCAGCATGGTGCCCCCGTTTTGCCTCCGCCCCGCGGGCACGGCCAGGCGGATACAGAGGCAGCAAACCGGCCGCAAGCGCAAGCGAGTAACCACATTGGTACTTTAGTATTGACATCGTCACGCTGTTTGGTTAGAGAAGAGGAACATCGCGAAAGACCGATTCGGAACGGCCCCGCAGCGGGACGCCCACTCCGCCGGTTTCGCTCGATCCTTCTGATCTACCCAAAACAGGGGTTGCCGCATGACACGAGCCGAAGACGGCGCGCCCGAGGCGCGCCGCACAAGCACCACGCCCCGCTGGCAGGCCAGGTTCCTGACCGCGCTGAGCGACACGTCGAGCGTGGAGCAGGCCGCCGAGGCCGCGGGCATCAGCCTGGAGCATGTCCACAAGCTGCGCCGGGAGGATACGGACTTCGCCGGGCAGTGGCAGGATGCGCTGAACGAAGGGTATGACCGGCTGGAGCTGGACCTGCTGTACCGGCTGCGCAGCGGACGCACCGAGGAGCAGGACGAGCCCGGCGCCAAGCGCAAGTTCGACATCGCCACCGGGTTCCGCATCCTGTCCGCCCACCGCCAGCGCCAGCAGGCGGAAGGGCGGGGCCAGTCGGATCACGGGACGGAGGCGGATGTGATCGCCTCCATCGATGCGCGGCTGGACGCTTTTCGTGCCCGCCGCGAACAGGACAATGCCGCACTGGCCGCAGCCGCGGCGGCGCTGCAGGTGAGCGATGACGGGGCCTGAGGACCGGGCCGAACGGGATCGCAAGGATTGTTGGCGGGCACTGAGCAACGAGGAGTTCGACGCATTGCTGGCCGGGTTCGACCCGTGCCAGCGCACGATGCTGCTGTATCACTGGCGCCTGCACGCCCGGGCGGAGCAGCTGCCGCCGCCGGGTGACTGGCGACTGTGGCTGATCATGGCCGGGCGCGGCTTCGGCAAGAGCCGGGCCGGGGCCGAATGGGTACGGCAGGTGGCCGGCACCGACCCCAATGCGCGGATCGCGCTGATCGGGGCCAATCTGCCGGAGGTGCGGCAGATGATGGTGGAAGGCGACAATGGCCTGCTGGCCTGCTGCCCGCCGCATTGGCCGATGCCGCAATTCGAACCGTCACTGCGGCGGATCAGCTTCCCCAGCGGAGCGCAGGCCTATCTGTATTCCGCCGGGGAGCCGGACAGCCTGCGCGGCCCGCAACATTCCCATGCCTGGTGCGACGAGATCGGCAAGTGGGACAATTCGAGCGAGCGGGCGATCATGGCGTGGGACAATCTGCAACTGGGCCTGCGACTGGGCGTGAACCCGCAGGTGGTGGCGACCACGACGCCCCGCGCGGTGCCGTTGCTGCGCCGGCTGGTGACGCAGGCGGAGCGGCCCGGCGGCGTGCTAACGCGCGGACGGACGCAGGACAATGCCAGCAATCTGCCGGCCAGCTACCTGCTGAACATCGCCGAACAATATGCCGGCACCAGGCTGGGCCGGCAGGAGATGGACGGCGAGTTGCTGACCGAAGTCGAGGGTGCCCTTTGGAACCGGGCGCTGATCGACCGGCAGCGGGTCGAGGTGGCGAGCGAGCCGCCGGTGCGCGTGGTGGTGGCGGTGGATCCGCCGGCCAGTGCGCGGGGCGACGAGTGCGGCATCGTGGTGGCGGCGCGGACCGAGTCGGGCCGCGGGCTGGTGCTGGCCGATGCCAGCGTTCCCAAGCCCAGCCCCGAACGCTGGGCCCGGGCGGTCGCGGAGGCGGCAACGCAGTGGAAGGCCGACCGGGTGGTGGCGGAAGCCAACCAGGGCGGCGACATGGTAGCCAGCGTGTTGCGGGCCGCCGACTTCCACATGCCGGTCCGGCTGGTTCAGGCCACCCGCAGCAAGGTTGCCCGGGCAGAGCCGGTTGCCGCCTTGTATGAAGCGGGCAAGGTGCAGCATGTCGGCAGCTTCCCGCAGCTGGAGGATCAGCTGTGCGGGATCCTGGCTGCCGGCGGCTATGAAGGACCGGGCCGCAGCCCTGACCGGGCGGATGCCCTGGTGTGGGCGCTGCATGAATTGCTGCTGCAGGACAAGGCGCCGCCCCGCATCACGATGATGTAGCCGATACGGTACATAGACAAGACCGAAAGAACCGGCCCTTCCAACGCGGAAGCGGCCGGTTTTTCTTTGCCACAAGGATCAGAGCCATGTCTCTTTTCGAAAGCCTGCGTTCCGCCTTCAAGGCGGGCGGGGGATCCCGGGTGCCGCTGGCGCATGGCTTCGTGCCGCCATATGCGCTGGCCCTGGGCGTTCAGCCGACCCGGGTTGCCTTTGAATATCGGCGCGGCGTGCGCGAGGCGTTCCTGAACAATCCGGTGGCGCAGCGCGCGGTCCGGATCGTCGCCGATGGCGTCGCCGCCGCGCCGCTGACCATCAGTGATCCCAAGGTCCGCCGCCTGCTGGAGGCGACGTCCGCCGGGCAGTCGCTGCTGGAAACGCTGGCCGCGCAGCTGGTGCTGCACGGCAATGCCTTCGTCCAGGTCATGCGTGACGAGAGCGGCCTGCCGACCGAGCTGTTCGCGCTGCGGCCGGAGCGGATGGCGGTGATCGCCGGCGCCGATGGCTGGCCGGTCGCCTATGATTACCAGGTCGGCGGCAGCACGGTGCGCCTGCCGGTGGAGGATGCCGATGGCTGGCCCGCGGTGATCCACCTGAAGACCTTCCACCCGGCCGACGACCATTATGGCGCGGGCTGCCTGTCCGCCGCCGAGGGCGCGGTGCAGATCCACAATGCGGCGGCCGCGTGGAACCGGGCGCTGCTGGAGAATGCGGCGCGCCCGTCCGGCGCGCTGGTCTATGCCAATGGCGATTCCGCCGGCCTCAGCCCCGACCAGTTCGACCGGCTGAAGGAGGAACTGGCGACCGCCTTTTCCGGCAGCAACAATGCCGGCCGGCCGATGCTGCTGGAGGGCGGGCTGCAGTGGCAGAGCCTGTCGCTGTCGCCGGCCGAGATGGACTTTGCCCAGCTGAAGGCGGCGGCGGCGCGGGACATCGCGCTGGCCTTCGGCGTGCCGCCGATGCTGCTGGGTCTGCCGGGTGACAACACCTATGCCAATTATCGGGAGGCCAGCAAGGCGCTGTGGCGGCTGACGCTGCTGCCGCTGGCGGGCAAGATCCTGGCCGGCCTGGCGGAAGGGCTGGAGCCCTGGTTCCCCCGGCTGGACCTGGCGGTGGACCTGGACCGGGTGCCGGCGCTGGCAGAGGATCGCGAGCGTCTGTGGGCGCAGGTCAGCGGTGCCGATTTCCTGGACACGGACGAGAAGCGCAGCCTGCTGGGCCTGCCGGTCCGCGCCGCCGGGAAGCAGCCATGATGACGCGGCGCGAGGACATGCTGGCCGGGCTGATCGCCCAGGCCGGCGCGAAAGGCACCGATTTGGTGACGCTGCGCGCGATCATCGAGGAAGCAAGCGAGCTGGGCGCCGAGCGCGTGCTGCAGCGGCTGAATCTGGGCGACGACCGGGCGCAGGGCGATATCGACGAGCTGCGCGACCTGCTGAGCGCGTGGCGCGCGGCCAAGTCCAGCGTGTGGAAGGCGGCGATCGAATGGCTGGTGCGCGGTGTGATGGCGTTGCTGCTGATCGGCATCGCCGTGCGGCTGAACGTGCCGGAGATGCTGAAATGAGGCGCGGTTCACCCCCTGTCCGCTTCGCCGGCTACGCCGCCCTGTTCGACATCCCCGACGGTGCGCGCGACGTGATCCGCCCCGGCGCCTTTGCCCGCACGCTGGCCGAGCGGCGCGACCGCAACCTGGGGCCGGTGCCGCTGTACTGGCAGCACCGGCCGCATCAGCGGATCGGCACGGTGGAGATGCTGGCGGAGGATGCGCGCGGGCTGCGCGTGATCGCCGCGATCGACAATGCCGCCAGCCGCGCCGCCGCCGAGCTGCGCAGCCGGACGGTCAGCGGATTGTCGTTCGGTTATTTCGCGCGTGCCGCGACCCCCTTTCCGGCCGGACGGCTGCTGGAGGACATCGACCTGTTCGAAGTCAGCCTCGTCACCCGACCGCTCCAGCCGGGAGCGCGGGTTCACCTGATCGGCTGAACCCGTCGACACCGCCATGGGCCGGGCCACCCCTGTCCGGCCCATGGCGCCCGACCCTGAACTACCCCTGTGCAACCACCTGCCGGGCGCTGCCCGGTTCCAACGGAGAACATTGCCATGACCATGACCGCCCCCGTCGCCGGCCTGCGCATCACCCGTGACCTGCGCGCTGCCGAAGCCGCGCTGGACGAAGCGCTGATGAAGCACAACACCTTGTTCGCCACGCTGCTGAGCGCGCGCCAGAACACCGAAGAGGCCGGCCCCTTCACCGGCCACGAGATCCTGCTGCGCCTGATCAAGTCGCAGCAGACCCTGCTGGCCGCCGGTGGCGACCTGGCCCGCGTCCATGGCGGCCTGAGCGACATGGGCCGCGAGATGGGTGCTGCCGTGCACGATTGCCCCGAGGATGGCCCGATCGGCTTCGTCGATGGCGAGGACGAGGTGCGCGCCATCGCCGCCTGAGCGGCAGCAGGAGAAAGGCCGGGCCGGGGCAGCGGATCGCCCCGGCCCCGGCCAAGGCCGGCCACCTGAACGGCCCGCCCCCGAGAGAACAGTTTCCCCGCCGCGCACCGCTTCGACCAGGGTGCCGGCGGGTTTTTCATGCAAGCGAAAGGCAGATGCCCCATGAATCCCGAACCCGAGCAGGACGTGCTGGCCGCGTCCTTCGACATTGTCGCGCGGCAGGACCGCACCGATGATGCCATCAGCCGCCTGCAGACCGAGCTGGACGAGGCCAAGGCGCGGCTCGCCCGTCTCGGCCGCAGTGGCGCGTCGCGCGTGGCGCTGGCCGCAGGTGACAGCACGATCGAGGTCAAGGGCTTCGTCGACGGCTATCTGCGGCAGGGCCGCGAGACCGAGCTGAAGGGCATGAACAGCGCCACCGGCGCCGAGGGCGGCTTTGCCGTGCCGGCCGAAGTGGATGTGGCGATCGCCGCCACGGTGAAGGCGATCAGCCCGATCCGCCAGGTGGCGCAGGTGGTGCAGGTCGGCAGCGCCGGTTACCGCAAGCTGGTGAGCACCGGCGGCGCGGCGAGCGGCTGGGTCAGCGAACTGGCACCGCGGCCCGGCACCGGCACGTCCAACTTCAAGGAGATCAACCCGCCGAGCGGCGAGCTGTACGCCAATCCCGCGGCCAGCCAGACCATGCTGGACGATGCGGCCTTCGACCTGGAAAGCTGGCTGACCGGCGAGATCGCGGTGGAATTTGCACGGGCCGAAGGCGCCGCTTTCGTGAACGGCACCGGCGTCGACCAGCCGCTGGGCATCCTGCGCGTGCCGACCAGCACGGAAGGTGACGACACCCGTGAGTTCGGCGAGCTGCAATATCTGAAGTCCGGTGCGGATGACGGTTTCGACGTCGGCCCCGACCTGACGCTGGTGGACATGGTCCATTCGCTCCGGTCCAGCCTGCGGCAGGGTGCGTGCTGGCTGATGAACAGCCGCACGCTGGCCACCATCCGCAAGCTGAAGACTGCGGACGGTGCCTTCATCTGGCAGCCCGGCCTGTCCGATGGCCAGCCCGACCGGCTGCTGGGCTATCCGGTGGTCGAGGCGGAGGACATGCCCGACATCGATATCGGCGAATATCCGATTGCCTTCGGCAATTTCCAGGCCGGTTATCTGATCACGGAGCGCACCGCGACCAGCATCCTGCGCGATCCGTTCACCAACAAGCCGTTCGTCCACTTCTACGCCACCAAGCGCGTGGGCGGCCAGGTGCTGGATACGAACGCGATCAAGCTGCTGCGCATCGAAGCGTAAGCCGCTGCCGCATCCGCGCCGTTCCGTCATCCCCCTTGTGGCGGAGCGGCGCGGATGCCCCTTTTCCTTTCAGACATGGAGACCGCCATGCAGCGGGCAATCGTCACGCCGGCCGACATGGCGGGCGCGGCTCTCAGCGAGCTCAAATCCTGGCTCGCCATCACCACCACGCGCGACGATCCGGGCCTGTCGACATTGCTGCAGGCGGCGCTGGACATGTGCGAGGCCTTCACCGGGCTGATGCCGCTGGCGACCGAGTGCGAGGAGGTGCTGGCGCCGACGGGCATGTGGCAGGTGCTGCGCACCCGTCCGGTGCAGGCCATCCGCCGCGTCGCCCGGCGGAATGCCGCCGGCGAATGGCGTGACCTGCCGGCGGCCAGTTACGCGATCGACCTGCTGGCCGATGGCAGCGGGCGCGTGCGCCTGCTGGCGGCGACGGGTGAGGCACCGCTGCGCGTGACCTTCACCGCCGGCCTGGCGGGCGAGTGGACGGGACTGCCCGCCACGCTGCGCCACGGCATTGTGCGGCTGGCTGCCGACCAGTTCGAGCAGCGCGGAACGGTTGCCGCCCGCACGGCGCCGCCGGCCTGCGTGGTGGCGCTGTGGCAGCCCTGGCGCCGGATGCGGCTGGCATGAGCGGCGCCGAAGCCGCCATCGAGCGACTGGCGATCAAGGCGGAGCGCATCGCGCTCGCCCGCGCCGAGACGCTGGCCCGAAGGCGAGAGAACCGGACCGAATGGGCGGACGCACGCTTGCTGCGGCCGCTGATCGCCAATGACAACTGACAGGAGAGCCGGATGGAAAGCCTGCTGCGCGCCGCGCTGATCGACTGGCTGCGCACCGATGCGGTGCTGGCCCCGACGGTCAACATCGTGGCCGAGGAACATCCGGTGCAGGCCAGCGTGCCGTGGATCGGCGTGGTGGCGAGCGCCAGCACCGACTGGAGCACCAAGACCGAGCGCGGCCGCGAAGTGCGGCTGGCGCTGGAATACCACACCCGCGGTGACGACCCGGCCGGAGCGGCGGCGACCGTCGCCGCGATCGAGGCCTGCGTGGAAAGCCTGCCGCGCCGGCAGCCGCACTTCCACGTGGCGGGCATCGCCTTCGTGCGGGCCCGCGCGGAGCAGCGGCCGCGGCAGGGCCGGGCGGTGCTGCTGGAATACCGATTTCGCATCCTGGCCACGGCCTGACCCATCTTTGCGAGGAGTTTTGACCATGAGTGCACAGAAGGGTTCCGCCTTCCTGCTGAAGATCGGCGGGGATGGCGACACGAAGGAGTACCGCACGGTCGCCGGCCTGCGCACCACGCAGATGTCCATCAGCGGCGATGCCGTGATCGTGACGCACAAGCAGTCGGGTGGCTGGCGCGAATTGCTGTCGGGTGCGGGATCGCGCCATGTCTCCGTCAGCGCGGCGGGGATCTTCCTGGGCAGCGAGGCGGAAGGCGCGATCCGTGCCCACGCGCTGGCCGGCACGGTCGCACCCTATGAACTGTCGTTTGAGGATGGCGAGAAGCTGCGCGGGACATTCCTGGTGCAGCGGCTGGACTATGCCGGCGATTTCAATGGCGAGCGCAATTACACGCTGCAGCTGGAAAGCAGCGGCGCGGTGGTGCCCGCGTGAGCGCCAATCCCCTGCCCAATCCTGTCCGTGGCGAGGCCGAGCTGGTGATCGCGGGCGAGGCGCGGCTGCTGCGCCCCACCTTTACCGCGCTGGTCGCGGCCGAGGGGGAGCTGGGTTCGCTGTTCGCCGTGGTCGAGCGGGCGAGTGCCGGCGAGCTGCGGCTGGAGGAGATGGCGGCCTTATTCTGGCATTGCCTGGCCGACCGGCCGACGATTTCGCGCGAGGCGGTCGGCCAGGCAGTCGTGGCGCAGGGGCTGGCGGGATGCGCCAGACCCCTGGGCATGTTGCTGCGGCAGATCCTGCAGGGTGGCTGAGAGCCCCTGCTTCATGGATCGGGCCGCGCGACTGGCCGGGGTGATCCCGGCGATGGTGGGGTGGCGGCCGGACGAGTTCTGGTCCGCCACCCCGGCGGAGGTGTCCGCCATCCTGTCACCCCCGGAGATTGCCGGCGCGGCCGATGGCGTGAGCCGGGCCGAACTGAACCGCCTGATGGAGCGTGAGAACCATGGATGACGATATCGAGACGCTGATGATCGACGTGCGCGCCAATACCAGCGGGTTGCGGGCCGATCTGGACGGCCTGCGCGGCACGCTGGACAGCGCGCTGGGCGCGGCGGGCGAGGAGGCCGGCGCGCGGCTGGAGCGTGGCCTGCTGTCCGCGATCCGGCGGGGCAGCCTGGGCTTTGACGATCTGAAACGCGTGGCATTGGGGGCGATGGACGAGATCGCCGCCGGGGCGATGCAGCGCGGGGTCGGTGCGGTGCTGGGCGGCGCCTCCGCCGGCAATGGCGGGCCAGGTGGCATGAGCGGCCTGCTGGCCGGCGTGGCGGGTGCATTGCTGGGCCTGCCGGGGCGGGCCACGGGCGGGCCGGTTGCGCCCGGACGCCCCTATTGGGTGGGGGAGCGCGGGCCGGAAGTGTTCGTGCCCACCGCCGCCGGCCGCATCGAGCCCGCGACGACGCAGCCCCGCGACGTGCGCATATCCATCCAGCTGCAGCAGCCGCGCGGCGGCGGCGACGCGCCGGCGGCGTGGCGCCGGTCATCGCGGCAGGTCGCCAGTTCGATCCGGCGATCGCTGCGCGCCTTCTGATACACAAGGATTCAGCTTCATGGCATTCTGGCTGGCTCAACAGCGTGGGGGGCAATGCACCGACTGGCTGCAGCGGTTCGACCCCCGCTTCTGGACGGTCGACTTCCCGCGCCCGGAGATGGCGAGCATCGTCAGCACCGCGCCCGACGCGCTGCGCGTGACGACCGAGTTCCATCACTGCAATGCGCTGGCCGGGTTGATCTGGGACAGCACCGACCGCCACGATCACCCCCTGACCGGCTATGCCACCGACAAGGATTATGCGCGCACGGTGCTGCAATTCCGCTGGCGCAGCGCGGGCGTGCTGCCGCTGGATGCGGTGCACGGGCCGACGCTGGTGATCGAGGGGCTGGACGCCCAGGGTGCGGAGGCGACCTGGCATGTGCGGTTGTGGAACCACGCGGTGGGCGCACCTGACGATGCGCTGGTGACGCTGCCCTTTTCCGAACTGCGCGACGGGTGGGCGCCGGAGGCGAATGCGCCGGCGATCCACCCGCATGCGATCGAGCGGATGTTCATCACGCTGGTGCCGCCCGCCTATGACCCGGCAGATCCGGCGCTGCTGCGCGGCCGGGCCGAGGGCTGGGTGGAGCTGAGCGGGATCAGTTGCACGGGCGACCGGCCGCTGGTCGCGATCGGGGATGTCATGCTGCCGCCGCATGGCGAGCATGCGTGCACCGCCTACGATGACTGCTACCATGTCACGCCGGCGCGATTGCTGCGCGGGGTGCGTGCGCTGGGCTATCGCGGGCCGCTGGTCCATTACATGGGCATGAGCCACTTCTTCCGGCTGGTACCGGATGCCGATGGCGCGCTGCTGGTGGCACGGGACGGCGCGTTGAGCGCCTGTGCCGAGGAATGGCACCGGGATTTCTTCCGGCGGTGCAGGGCGATGGACATCGCGCCTGTCGCCTCCCTGTCCTACGAAGTGCTGGCGGCGCATTGCCCGGCGGAATGGCAGCAGCGCTTTGCCGATGGCACGCCCGGGCTGACCGGGTGGAGCCCGCCTTCGGCGCTGCTGTCGCCCGCCAATGGTGCCGCAATGGCTTGGTTGCAGGCGGCCGCGCGGCGCATGGTGGGGCTGATGGCGACAGCCGGTTTGCCGGTGTCGTTCCAGATCGGCGAGCCATGGTGGTGGGCGCTGCCCGACGGGCGCGTGGCGCTGTACGATGCCGCGGCACGCGCCGCCTTCAGCGACAAGGCGCCAGCGATCACCAATCTGCGGGACGCGTTGACGGCGGAGCAGATTGCCGTGCTGGACCGGGCCGGCAAGGCGCTGGCGGCATCGACCCTGGCCTTGCGCGATGCGGTGCGGGATGCGGCGGGCGGCGTGGCGGAGGTGATGCTGCTGCTGTTCACGCCGACGATCCTGGCCGGCGAGCAGCCGGACCTGCGGCGGGCGAACTGCCCGGCAGGGTGGGCCTGGCCGGCCTTCGACCGGCTGCAGCTGGAAGATTATGACTGGCTGACCGACGGGCACGAGCGTGACCGGCTGGCCGCCTATGACGCGGTGGCGGAGCGGCTGGCCTATCCGCTGGCGGCGCAGGATTACCTGGCCGGCTTCGTGCTGCGGGCGGAAGATGCCGCCGCCCAATGGCCACTGATCGATGCGGGACTGGACGAGGCGCGGTTGCGCGGTGTGCCCCGGCGGTTCGTGTGGGCGGTGCCGCAGATCAACCGGGATGGCTATACGCGGCTGCGGCCTGCGCAGGAGGACGACATGCAGGCTTTCGACGATCTGCCCTATCCGCTGGCACTGGGCCAGGATGCAGGGGTGAGCGCGGAGTTCTCTACCTCCGTTTCGCTGACGGCGTCGGGGCATGAGCGGCGGGCGAGCCATTGGCAGGATGCGCGGCTGCATTTCGATGTTGGCCCCGGCATCCGCTCCGATGCGGAGCTGGGCACGCTGATCGCCTTCTTCCGTGCCCGACGCGGCGCGGCGCGCGGTTTCCGGCTGCGCGATCCGTTCGACCACAGCAGCAACGGGATGACCGGTGCGCCGACGCCGTTCGACCAGCTGGTCGGGACTGGCGACGGCAAGGCGGTGCGGTTCCGACTGGCCAAGAGCTATGCCGGGCCGGACCCGCAGCAGCGGCTGATCACCCGGCCCGTCGCGGCCAGCGTGCTGGTCAGCGTGGACGGCGCGGCGATCGACGGATGGCGGCTGGAAGAGGGCGGCTGGCTGGTGCTGCAGGCGGCGCTGCCAGCAGGCGCGGAGGTGCGGGCAGGGTTCCTGTTCGACGTGCCGGTGCGCTTTGCCAGCGACCGGCTGGACATCGTGGGTGCGGCCTTTGCCGCGGGCGAGGCACCGTCGGTGCCGCTGGTCGAAGTTAGGGAGGCGACATGACGCATCGGTTCTTTGCCACCGAGCTGGAAGGGGTTGCCACCTTCTGGCGCATCGAGCGCCGCGATGGCGTGACGATCGGGCTGACCAATCACGATCGTGACCTTTGCTTCGATGGGCTGCGCCACCAGGCAAGCCCGGGGATGGTCCCGAGCGCGATCCGCCGCACGCGCGACCTGTCGCCCGACAGCGCCGAAGTGAGCGGCGCGTTATGCGCATCCGGGCTGTGCGGCGACGATCTGGCAGCGGGCCGGTTCGACGGCGCGTCCTTCACCATCGGCCTGGTGGACTGGGAGACGCTGAAGCGGACCATATTGTTTCGCGGCCGGTTGGGCGAGGTGGGGCAGGCCGGCGGGACATTCCAGGTCGAGCTGCACGGCGGCAAGGCGCTGCTGGAGATCGATCCGGTGCCGCGCACCAGCCCGACCTGTCGCGCGGAGTTCTGCGGCCCCGGCTGCACCCTATCGCCGGCGCGGTTCACGCATGAGGCGCGGATTGCGTCGTGCGACGCCGAGACGGGCCGAGCCGGTCTGGCCGGCGGCGTGGATGGGCGCTTCGCCGGTGGCTGGCTGCGGTGGGTGGACGGGCCGCACGCGGGCGAGATCATGCCGATCGTCGGTGTGGAGGATGATGCCGTGCTGCTGGACCACTCCGCCTTTGCGGCCGTGCCGCCGGGCACCGCGGTGATCCTGCGCGAGGGATGCGACCGGACGATTGCCACCTGTCACGAACGGTTCGCCAATGCGGTGAACTTCCGCGGTGAGCCGTGGCTGCCGGGCAATGATCTGGTCACCCGCCACGGGGGGATGATGCGATGAGTGGCGGTTCCGCTGGCGAGATGATCGCCGCTGCCGCCATGGACCTGGTCGGCGCACGCTTCCAGCTGCAGGGCCGCGATCCGCGGACCGGGCTGGACTGTGTCGGCGTGATCCTGGCGGCATTGGCGGTGAATGGCCGCGCGCCGCCGCCGGTGCCGCCTTACACAATGCGCCGCACGCAACTGGATCCGTTCGACCGGCTGGCTGCTGCCCAAGGTCTGCGTGACGTGTCCGGCGCTGCGGAGCCTGGCGATGTGCTGGTGTTCCGCACGGGTCCGGCGCAGTGGCATGCGGCGATTGCGACTGCCGGCGACCATGTCGTGCATGCCCATGCCGCGCTGCGCCGCGTGGTCAGCAGCCCCGTTCCGCCGGAATGGACGATCGTGCGCCACTGGCGCGTTCCAAGCTGACAGGTTCATCATCATGGCTACTCTGGTTCTCACGGCCCTCGGCACCGCCGTGGGTGGCCCGTTGGGCGGTGCCGCCGGGGCGATCCTGGGCCGGCAGGTCGACGGATCGCTGGCAGGTGCCGGCACCCGGGAAGGAGCGCGGGTGCGCGATCTTGCGGTCACGACATCCGCCTATGGCCAGCCGCTGCCGCGGCATTTCGGTCGGGTGCGGACGGCGGGCACGATCATCTGGGCAACCGATCTGATCGAGCAGAGCGAGACCGCGGGCGGCGGGAAGGGACGGCCTTCCACCACCGGCTACAGCTATGCCGCGTCGCTGGCGGTGGCGCTGGCGAGCCGGCCGATCGCGGCGCTGGGGCGCGTCTGGGCGGACGGGCAGCTGTTGCGTGGCGCTGCCGGCGACCTGAAGGTGGGCGGCGCCTTGCGGGTCCATCACGGGCACGGTGACCAGCAGCCCGATCCGCTGATCGCGGCGGATCTGGGCGCAGCGTGCCCGGCCTTTCGTGGGCTGGCCTATTGCGTGTTCGAAGGGCTGCAGCTGGCATCCTTCGGCAACCGCATACCGGCGCTGACCTTCGAACTGATCGCCGATGATGGCGATGTGGCGCTGGCCGATGTCGTGCAACCGGTGGAGGCAAGCACCGGGCGCCTGCTGCCGGGGCTGGCGGGCTGGAGCGATGCCGGCGGCGGACTGGCCGGGCAGCTGGCCGAGATCGGCACCTTCTATCCCCTGTCCTGCCGCGCGGGCGAGCGCCTGGAGATCGTGGCGGACGGTCAGGCGGTGGAGCTGGAACTGCCGGAAGCGGCGGTGAGGCCGGCGACGAGGGGCTGGTCATTGCCGGACAGGCGCGGCGGCCTGCATCAGCGGCAGTGCCGGCTGGCATCCGTTACTTCGATCTGGACCGCGATTACCAGATCGGCACGCAGCTTGGTGCAGGGTCGGCGCCGGGCAGGCATGCGCTGCTGGACTTCCCCGGCGTGTTGCGCGCCGGCGATGCCCGCCTGCTGGCAAGCCGTCTTGCGCAACGTGCCAGTGCCGGAAGCGCGAGTGCCACGTGGCGTACGGCCGAACTGAACCCGGACATCGTGCCGGGCTCCATCGTGCGCATGCCCGGACGGACCGGGCCATGGCGGGTGGAAAGCTGGGAACTGGATGCGCATGGCGTGGCGATGGAGCTGAGCCAGATCCCGGCGGCGCTAGCGCGCGAGATGGCGGCAGATCCCGGCGAGGCGTTGCAGCAACCGGACCTGATCGGCGGTTCGACAATCCTGGCAGCCGTAGAGCTGCCGCCCGCATCGCCGAGCGAAGCCACTCGGCAGATCCATGCTGCGGTGTCGTCGGATGCGGTCGGCTGGACCGGAGCCGCCCTGTACGGAGAGCAGGACGGCAATCTGGTTCCTGCGGGGCACGCGCAGCGGCCACGCAGCACCGTGGGCCGGTTGCTGGGCGCCTTGCCTCCGTCACCCGCCCTGCTGCTGGAGCGAGGGGCTGAGATCGAGGTGGCAATTCCGGCCGATCTGCCGCTGGGCAGCGTGGCGGCCGAGGCTCTGGCGGCTGGCGCCAATCGCGCGCTGATTGGTGACGAGGTGGTGCAGTTCGTCGAGGCGGTGCGGCTGGATGCCGGACACTGGCGTCTGCGCGGACTGCTGCGCGGTCGTGGCGGAACCGAGCGGGCGGCGGGCAAGGGGCATGATGCCGGCAGCCTGTTCGTCCTGCTGGATGACACGCTGGTGCCGATCGACCTGAGCAGGATGGCGCCGGCATCGGACATGACGCTGGCGGCGATCGGCCTGCTGGATGACGAGCCGGTCATGGCGAAGCTGGCCAATGTGCAAGGGTCGGTCCGGCCGCTGTCGCCAGTCCACCTGCGCCGGCGCAGCCTGGCCGATGGTGGCTGTGCGTTCAGCTGGACCCGCCGGATCAGCGGCGCCTGGGACTGGCCGGACATGCCGGCGGCCCAGGTCGGCAACACGGCGCAGCAATACCAGATCGGGATCGGCCCGGCCGCCGCACCTGTGAGCGGGTGGCTGGTCGAGACCGCACAGGTGGAGCTGCCGGCACCCATGCTGGCGCAGTTGCGCGGGCAATATGCCGGTCAAACGCTCTGGCTGCGGGAGGTGGGTGGCGCGGCGCCATCCGACCCCGTGCAGCTCATGATCCTCTAACTGGAGTAACCGCGATGTCCGAACTGCTGAGCCTGACGGCGACGAGTGCGCGCCACCGCCTGCCGCTGATCTTTCCGGGACAGGTGCAGAAGGAGTTCTTCGTCAACGAGGCCCATGCCCTGATGGATGCGCTGTTGCATCCGGTGGTGCTGGGCACCGCATCCTTCGCGCCGGTCAATGCGGTCGATGGCGATTGCTGGATTGTCGGGCCGGAGCCTGACGGCGATTGGGCGGACCAGACCGACATGTTGGCCTGTCGTCAGGCCGGCACCTGGCTGTTCGCCGCGCCATGCGAAGGCATGCGGGTGTTCGACCGCGCGAGCGGTGCGGATCTGCGCTACCTGGCGGGCCGGTGGACCGGTGCGGTCCCGATCCGTCTGCCGGAGGGCGGCGAAGTCGTGGACCGCGAAGCGCGCGACTCGATTGCCGGCGTGGTCGCCGCGATGGCGACTGCAGGCCTGCTGCCCCAGCCGGGCTGATGCGGGCAGGTCAGGCGGCGTAAGGTGTCGGGTCGGTCAGCTGCGCCTCGGCGAAGCCCTTCCGGCGCAGACGGCAGCTGTCGCATGTGCCGCAGGCGATGCCTTCCGGCGTGGGATCGTAGCACGACCAGCTCATCCCCGGATCGAGCCCGAGCGCCGCCGCCTCCTGCGCGATCCGGGCCTTGCCCCAATGTTGCAGCGGCGTGTGAATGGTGATGCCGTGCCCTTCCACGCCCGCCTTGGTCGCCAAGTTGGCGGTCGCGACGAAGCTGCTGATGAATTCGGGCCGGCAATCGGGGTAGCCCGAGTAATCAAGCGCGTTGACGCCGATGAAGATGTGCCGCGCACCCAGTGCCTCCGCCCATCCCATCGCAAGCGAGAGGAAGATCATGTTGCGCGCGGGCACGTAGGTGACGGGGATGTCGTCCCCCACCCCGCTGACCCCGGTCTTGGGCACCGCGATGTCGCTGGTGAGGGCCGAGCCGCCGAACTGCCGCAGGTCGAGCGGCAGGACGACATGGGCGGCCACTTCCATGACCTGCGCGATCCGTGCGGCGGCGGCCAGCTCGACCCGGTGCCGTTGATTGTAGTCCACGGTCAGCGCGTGAACGGCATAGCCGGCCTGCTTCGCGAGCCCTGCCGCGACCATCGAATCGAGGCCGCCGGACAGGAGGACGACAGCCTTTGGGTTCTGGCTCATCAAGGTCAGTCCTGAATGGCGAACTGGC
The DNA here is from genome assembly GCF_003660445.1 of Croceibacterium ferulae. Taxonomy (GTDB): domain Bacteria; phylum Pseudomonadota; class Alphaproteobacteria; order Sphingomonadales; family Sphingomonadaceae; genus Croceibacterium; species Croceibacterium ferulae. The sequence continues at coordinate 31,211 of NZ_QZVQ01000006.1, forward strand.
GGGCGCAGAAGGCGCAGTCGACCAGGATCACGCCGTCCTCGTTCTGCATCTCGCGCCGGTCTTCCTTGGAGAAGCGCGAGAGAATGCTGTCGTAATGTTCCAGCGAACAGCGACAGCCCTTTGCCAGCATCTCCGTCCCGTGCACCATGACGGTATCTTCTTCCGGGAACAGGCGGCGCAGGGTGGAGCGCAGGCCCGGCTCCGCCAACAGGGCATCGTCGCGATCGGCGGTGGTTTCGGCGAGCTGTGCGACACAGGCCCAGCCGAAGTCGCTGTCCAGAGTATCCAGCCGGGTGCGGCCTTCCTCCCCATCAGGCAGATATTGCAGCAGCATGCCTGCCGCGGTGGGCTCCGGACCATCAAGGTCGATGGCGGTCTGCAGAACGGTGGGGATCTGCTCACTTTGTATGAAGTACTGGCGTACCACCTGCGTCAGCGAGGATCCGCGCAGTTCCACCAACCCCTGATAGCGTTCCTTGCTGGCGGCCATGTCGAAGGTGACGACGAGACGCCCATCGCCGAACAGGCGGCCGAAATCGGGCAGGCGATCCTGTTGCAGCACGACATCGTCACGGAACTGGACATAGCCCCGCACGCGCGATTCCAGAAAGTCGCACACCAGCAGCTCCACTGCGCCGGAGGTCGACTGCACCTGGATCGTCAGCTGCCCGCTGCTTTTCTGAATCAAGCTGCCCATCAGCGTGGTGATGACCAGCGCTTCGGACAGCAGCAGGCGAATGACAGGGGGGTAGTCGTGAGCCTGGAGAATGTCGCCCAGCACAGGCCCGAGGCGCGCGACCCGGCCGCGCACACTCTTGTCCGGCAGGCTGAAGGTCAGGACCTGGTCGATGTCGTATGGTGCGGTGAATTCGATTTCCATGGCGGCCATATAAGGTGCGCGGCGCCGCTGCAAAGGGTGCCAAAGTGGCCGCCCTTTGCAGCGGCGCCCCCAATCAGCCGAGCAGGCCCTGGCACCACAGGAGCACGGATTTCTGCGCGTGGATCCGGTTCTCGGCCTCGTCAAAGACCAGCGATCGCGGGCTTTCGAACACCTCTGCGCTGACCTCCTCCCCGACATGAGCGGGCAGGCAATGGAGGAACACCGCATCGGGCTGGGCGACGGCGAACAGCGCCTCGTTTACCTGGAAGGGTGCGAGAAGGGCCAGCTTCTCTTCCTGGTGGGCCTGGCCCATCGATACCCAGGTGTCGGTGACCAGGACGTCAGCATCCCGCGCGGCAGCCAGCGGATCGGCGGTGACAGAAATATGCGCCCCCGCCGCCTGTGCTGCGGAAACGGTCGCCGCGTCAGGCCGGTACCCCGCCGGGGTGGCGATGCGCAGGTCGAAGCGGAACAGGCCGGCGGCCTCGACCAGCGAATGCAGTACATTGTTGCAATCGCCGAACCACGCCACCTGCAAGCCGGCCAGCGGCTTGCCCTGTTCGTGCAGGGTGAGAAGGTCCGCCATGATCTGGCAGGGGTGCGACAGGTCGGTCAGCCCGTTGATCACCGGGACAGTGGCGTGATGTGCCAGTTCCAGCAGCTTGGCATGATCGTCGGTGCGGATCATGATCGCATCAGCCATGCGGCTGAGCACCCGCGCCGTATCCGCGATCGATTCGCCGCGCCCAAGCTGCGTGGTGGATGCGTCCAGCACGATGGCCGCGCCGCCGAGCTGGCGCATGGCGATGTCGAAGCTGACCCGGGTGCGGGTGGAGCTTTTCTCGAAGATCATGGCGAGCACATGCCCGGCGAGCGGCCGATCGGAGTCCGGAGCCCCCTTCGGCAGATCCAGCCGCCCCGTCTTGCGACTGACGGCGTCCGTGACCATCCGGTGCAGTGCGGCCGGTTCGATGTCCTTCAGGTCGAGAAAGTGGTGCAGCGGCATCAGGCGGCCTGCGGTGCCTGGAAGCTGGCTGCGCCTGCAGACAGCCTGGTGAAGAACTCTTCGATCTCCGCATCGCCGATCACCAGCGGGGGCAGCAGGCGCAGCGTGCTGTCGCCGGCCGCAACGGTCAGGAGTTGGTGATTGTCCCGCAGATGCTGCATGAAGGCGCGCGGTTCCGTCTTGAGGCGCAGGCCGAGCATCAGGCCGCGCCCGCGGACCTCCTCGAACAGATCGGGGTAGTTGCCGATGAACTGCGTCAGCCGGGTGGTCAGGCGATCGCCCAAGGCCCGGACATGTTCAAGGAACACGGGATCGCTCACGACATCGAGCACGGCGTTGCCCGCGGCCATGGCAAGCGGATTGCCGCCATAGGTGGAGCCGTGCGTGCCGAAGGTCATGCCGCGGGCCGCCTTTTCCGTCGCCAGGCAGGCACCGAGAGGAAAGCCGCCGCCGATACCCTTCGCGGTGGCGAGAATGTCCGGCTGCAGCCCGAACTGTTCGTGCAGGTACATGGTCCCCGTCCGGGCCACGCCTGTCTGGACCTCGTCCAGCACCAGCATCAGATCGTGATCGTCAGCCAGCTTGCGCAGCCCTTGGAGGAACGGCTGCGACGCCAGGCGCACACCGCCTTCGCCTTGCATCGGCTCGACCAGGAAGCCGGCGGTTTGCGGGCCGATCGCTGCCTTCGCAGCTTCCAGATTGCCGAACTCGACATAGCGGAAGCCGGGCAGCAGAGGGGCGAAGCCGCTGTGCATCTTGACCTGATCGGACGCGCTGATCGTGCCCATGGTGCGGCCATGGAAGGCGTTGTTGAAGGTGATCAGTTCGAAGCGGTTCGGGTCACCGCCGTTCTGGTGGTAGGCGCGTGCCGTCTTGATCGCGCATTCGACTGCTTCAGCACCGGAATTGGTGAAGAACACGGTGTCGGCAAAGGTCAGATCGACCAGCCGCTGCGCCAGCCGTTCGCCCTGGGGACTGCCATACAGGTTGGACACGTGCATCAGCGTCGCCGCCTGCTGCTGGATCGCGCCGATCAGGCCGGGGTGGGAATGACCCAGCAGATTGACCGCAATGCCCGCCGCGAAGTCGAGGTAGCGCGTGCCGTCCTCGTCGATCAGGTGACAGTGATCGCCGCGCACGGGACGCACGGCGCATCTGGGATACACGGGCATCAGCGGGGTTATGGTCATCAACCTCAATCCTGGTCGGCTCTGAAAGAATGATGGCGGCCCTTCCGCGCTGGAAGAGCCGCCAAGGATGGCACGCGGTCGCGCCGGCAGAGATGTGAGTGCCGGTCAGAGGACCGGCACTGCGATCACCCTTGCGCAGGCACCAGGTTCACCGCGGAGAACTTGCCCCGTCGGTCGATCTCCAGATCGAATTCGAACCGGTCGCCTTCGTTGATGCCGGGCAGGCCCGACCGTTCCACGGCACTGATGTGGACAAAGGCATCTTCCTTGCCATCATCACGAGTGATGAAGCCAAAGCCCTTCATGGCATTGAAGAACTTCACGGTGCCCGAAGCGCGTTCGCCGGTGAGCTCACGCTGTTGCTGCTGCGAGCTTTCCTGCGCCGGCTCCACCGGGATCACGTCGCCGTTGATCTGCAGATCGGCAGCGGAGATCTTGCCGCCACGATCGACCAGGTTGAAGGCGACTTCCTGCTCTTCGGCAAGGCTGGTCAGGCCAGCACGCTCGACCTGGCTGATGTGCACGAAGACGTCTGCGCCGCCTTCGTCACGCTGGATGAAGCCGAAGCCCTTCTGCGCGTTGAAGAACTTGACCTTGCCCTGGCCCGCTCCGACGACCTGTGCCGGCATGCCGCCAGCGCCACCGCCCGGACGGGGGCCACGGGGGCCGCCGAAGCCGCCGCCACCACCACCGCCGCTGTAGCCGCCGCGCGAACCTCCGCCTCCGCCGCCGCCATAGCCGCCACGCGAGCCGCCGCTGTCACCGAATCGGTCGCCGCCGCCACCGCCGCCGCCAAAGCGGTCGCCGCCGCTCTGCCAGCCATCATCGCCGAAGCGCGAGGGCGAGCCGCCACCGAACGGGTCAAAGCTTTCTTCGCCGAAGCCATCCCGCTTGTCGCGTCCCCGGCCGCGACGACCTTTTTCATACCCCATGTACCGAACTTACCCTTGCTTTCCGCCCATAACTGCCCGGCGGACAGATTTGTCACCGGCGGGCAGCGACGCATACGCTCCGCTACTCCACCCCACCGCTATAGCTTACAAAAAGCGCCAGTGCGAACCTTTAAAATGGTCCCCACAACGAGTCTTCGGAGCCAATCGTAACTTGCCCGTCTGCGGCCAAGCGGGCAACAAGGCCAGATGCCCTACCTGGAACTGCTCACCGATCCTGCCGCATGGTTGGCGCTGCTGACCCTGATCGCCCTGGAGGTGGTGCTGGGCATCGACAATCTGGTGTTCATCGCCATCCTGTCGAACCGCCTGCCGGTGCATCAGCAGCAATTCGCCCGTCGGCTCGGCCTCGGCCTGGCGCTGGGCATGCGTATCGGCCTGCTGCTGCTGATCGGCTGGATCGTCACCCTGCAGGAGCCCTTGTTCGATCTGGGGCTGTCCGGTTCGCCTGGCTATAATGGTCAGCCGAGTTTCGAAACGGCCTTTTCCGGGCGTGATCTCATCCTGCTGGCCGGCGGGCTGTTCCTGCTGTGGAAGGCGACCACGGAAATCCACCACAACATGGAGCCGGAGCAGCGCGACAAGGATGAGTCCGCACCGGCAAAGACCGCGGTCCAGCTGACCTTGCGGGCGGCGATCCTGCAGATCGTGGCGCTGGACGTGGTTTTTTCCATCGATTCGATCCTGACAGCTGTGGGGATGACGGACGATGTGCCGATCATGGTGGCGGCCGTGGTTATCACCGTGGGCATCATGCTGGTCGCGGCAGATCCGCTGTCTCGGTTCATCGAAGACAATCCCACGCTGATCATGCTGGCCCTGTCGTTCCTGGTGATGATCGGCCTGGTGCTGATCGCCGACGGGTTCGGCTTCCACGTGCCCAAGGGCTACATCTATGCCGCCATGGGTTTCTCCGTCATGGTGGAGCTGTTGAACATGGTGAAGCGGAGGCGGGGTACCGTCTTCGGTGCGAAGGATTGAGGCGAGGGTGATGAGCAAGTTCGTCGAAGTGGAGGCAGGGTTCTCCGTCAGCCCGCAGCTGGTCGCGAGCGACCTGGATCAGGCTGCGACGCAGGGCTTCACGCTGATCGTCAACAATCGGCCCGATGACGAGGAAAGCGGGCAGCCGGATGGCGCCGACCTGGCGGCCCACGCCAAGCGCCTTGGAATGGAGTGGATCGACATCCCGGTGACGCATGCCGGCTTCTCGGCCGGTCAGGTGGAGCGGCTGGGCGCAGCGCTGAAGCAGGCCGAGGGGGCGGTGCTGGCCTACTGCCGGTCCGGCACGCGATCCGCCATGTTGTGGGCGCTGGCTCAGGCCCGCGCGGGTCGTCATCCGGCTGAACTGCAGGACAGGGCCGCCGCTGCCGGATATGATTTGACCGGGCTGCGGCCGCTGCTGGATCAGCAATACGCAGCCGCTGCCGCCCGCTGACCGCAGCGGGCGGGTCGGCTCAGATGATGCCGACCGCCTTGCCGGCCCGCTGGAACATGCCGAGGATGGTCTCGACCTCATCCTCGCTGTGCTCCGCACAGAGTGAGCAACGCAGCAGGGTCATGTTGGCGGGCGTGGCCGGCGGACGGGCGAGATTGACGTAGAGCCCTTCGCGCAGCAGCGCTTCCCACATGGTCGCGCCGCGCTCCAGATCGGGCATGATCACGGCTACGATGGCGCTCTGCGTCTCGCTCGTGCCGAGGCGGAAACCCTGTTCCAGCAGCCCGGCATGCAGCGTGCGCGAGTTGCGCCACAGCCGTGCGCGCTTGTCCGCGCCATGCATCAGCTTGCGGATGCTGGTCGCCGCCGTCGCCACCACGGATGGCGGCAGGCTGGCAGTGAACACGTAGGGCCGGCAGACCAGTCGCAGGATCTCGAACTTGGGATGGTTGCTGACGCAGAAGCCGCCCACCGTGCCCACGCTCTTGCTGAAGGTGCCGATCACGAAATCGACCTGGTCCAGCACGCCCTGGTCCTCTGCCACGCCGCGGCCGTTCGGGCCGATGAAGCCCATGGAGTGCGCCTCGTCCACCAGCACCATGGCACCGTACTTCTTGGCGACGGCAATCATTTCCTTCAGCGGGGCGATGTCGCCCAGCATGGAATAGACGCCTTCCAGCACCACCAGCTTGCCCGCGCCTTCGGGGATGCGGCGCAGGCGCTTTTCCATGGCCTCGATATCGTTGTGCTTGAACGGCACCACCTCGGCATTGCCAAGGGCGCAGCCGTCCCAGATGCTGGCGTGGCTGTCGATGTCGAGGACGATGTAATCGCCCTTGCCGGCCATCGTGCTGATGATGCCGAGATTGGCCTGGTAGCCGGTGGAGAACACCATGGCATGATCCATGCCGTAGAATTCCCGCAGCGCATCCTCGCATTCCCGATGGCCCTGGTAGGTGCCGTTCAGCACCCGGCTACCGGTGGTGCCGCTGCCGAACTCCGCCAGCGCCTGCGTGCCCGCCGCGACCACGTCCGGGTCGAAGGTCATGCCCATGTAATTGTAGGTGCCGAGCAGGATCGTGTCGCGCCCGTTGCAGATGGCGCGGGTGGGGCTGAGCACCTTTTCCATCACCAGGTTGAACGGGTCGGTGACGCCGCTGTCCAGCAGGTCGCGACGCATGGTGATCACCGGGTCGAACTTGCTGAACAGGTCGGTTCCCTCGCCTGCCAGCACCTCGGGCCGGTCGGCCTCGTTCACGCCTTCGCTCATCAGGCGTCGTCCCCCGCTAGCGTGCCCACCGCCGTCACGAGCTGGCCGTAATTCTCGATCTCGGCCTGCTGGTTCATGCTGATGATGACGTCGAACTCGTCCTCGATCTCGGCGACGAAGTCCATCACCGTCAGACTGTCGAATTCCAGATCGCCCGCAAAGGTGGTCGCATCGGTGATGGTGACAGCTTTCTTGTTGAACGGTTCGATGAGCGTCCTGATACGGCTGTCTATGGCGGCGCGGTCCATGGCATGTCTTTCGCTAGCTTGATGCGGCGGGGCAAAGCGGCGGGCGCCGGTCATGTCAAGCGTGGCGGTGCCTTGCTTCGCCTCGACAAGCGTCATGCGATACCCCATCTGGCCCATAGCTGAACCGAGGGAAGCGGGCCTACCATGCTGCGGACGCCATCATCAGAACCGCGCGATGCGGCCGAGCTGGCGCTGGGTGCGCTCGCCTGGCTGCTGGGTGACACCTTGCGCGCGCAGCGTTTCCTGGACCTGACCGGACTCACGCCGGAGTCGCTGCGGACCTCCATCGGTGCATGCGCAACGCAGGCCGCGGTGCTGGACTTCCTCTGCGCGCATGAGCCCGACCTTGAAGCCGCGTCCGATGCGCTGGGCATTCTGCCCGAGGAACTGGCCGGCGCGCGCAGGCGGCTGCCCTGCTGATGGCCCGACCACTGGTCATTTCCGACTGCGACGAGGTGCTGCTGCACATGGTGCGGCACTTCCGCGACTGGCTGGACACCGAGCATGGCGTCGCCTTCAGCCTGGATGGCGCGTCATTCGCCCAATCCATGCGGCGGGGGGACGCTGTGCTGCAAGAAGCGGAGATGTGGCAGCTGCTGAACGGCTTCTTCGATACGGAAATGCCGCGGCAGACACCGATCGAAGGCGCGCTCGCCGCCATGGCCGAACTGCAGCGTGAAGCGGATATGGTGATCCTGACCAATCTGCAGGATCGCTATGGCGCCGCCCGTCTGGCGCAGCTGCGCGCGTTCGGCATCGACGTGCCGGTCTTCACCAATCAGGGGCCGAAAGGCGCACGGATCCGACGGATCATGGACGAGCATGGCGCGGATCGCGCGGTGTTCATCGACGATCTGGCGCAGCACCATGCCTCCGCCGCCGAACACGCGCCGCGGATCGGCCGGCTGCATTTCTGCGGGGAGCCAGCCATCGCGCCGCATGTGCCCTGCGCGCTGGGTGCCGGTCACGCGCATGCGCGGATCGACAACTGGGCCGAAGCGGTGCCATGGCTGCTGGATCATCTGCATCAGAAGGAGCCTGCATGACCATTCACGCCCGCCTCGCCGAACTCGGCCTGACGCTGCCCAAGGCTGCAGCGCCGGTTGCATCCTATGTCCCGGTGGTGGTTGCCGGAAATATCGCGCACATCTCGGGCCAGCTACCCTTCATCGATGGCCAGCTGGTGACCGGCCGGCTGGGAGAGAGCGTGGCGACCGAGCAGGGCGGCGATGCCGCGCGCGCCTGCGGGCTGATGATCCTGGCGCAGCTGGACGCCGCCGGCCTGCTGGATCGGGTGGATCGCGTGGTGAAGCTGGGTGCTTTTGTCTGCTCGACACCTGACTTCACCGACCAGCCCAAGGTTGCCAATGGCGCATCGGATCTGATGGTCTCAGTCTTCGGGGATGCCGGCAAGCACGCCCGCAGCGCCGTGGGCGTACCGGCCCTGCCGCTGGGCGCCGCGGTCGAGGTGGATGCGATCATCGCCCTGCGCGACTGAGCGGAGGCTCTCGCAATCACGGCGGGCAATCCCCAGTTTCAGCCTCGCATGCCTGATCTGGTCGCCCGCCTCGCCCCCAGCTTCACCTCCGTCGATGCCGCTCGGTGGGATGCACTGGCCGGGCCCAATCCGTTTACCCGCCACGCTTTCCTGACTGCGCTGGAGGAATCGCGCAGCATCGGCCCGGGCACGGGATGGAGCCCGGCGCCGATCCTGCTGGAGGATGGCGAGGGCACGTTGCTGGGCGCGCTGCCATCGTGCCTGAAGGCGCACAGCCAGGGCGAATATGTCTTCGACCATGCCTGGGCCGATGCGTGGGAGCGGGCGGGCGGGGACTATTATCCCAAGCTGCAGATCGCCGTGCCGTTCACCCCTGCCACCGGTCCGCGCCTGCTGCTGCGCGACCCCGCCTATGCCGCACCGCTGCTGCGGGCGGCGGAGCAGCTGTGCCTGCAGAACGACATATCTGGCGCGCACGCCACCTTCGTGGAGCCGCAGCAGCGCCACCTGTTCGAACAGGCTGGCTGGCTGGCGCGCAGCGACATCCAGTTCCATTGGGAGAACCGCGGCTATGCCAGCTTCGACGATTTCTTGGACGTCCTCTCCAGCGCCAAGCGCAAGAACCTGCGCAAGGAACGGGCCAGGGCGCAGGAGGGCGTCAGCATCGAGGCGCTGACCGGGGATACCATCACCGAAGCGCATTGGGATGCCTTCTGGGTGTTCTACCAGGACACCGGCGCCCGCAAGTGGGGCCAGCCCTATCTGACACGGGAAGCCTTCAGCCTGCTGGGGCAGCGGATGGGCGAGCAGATGCTGCTGCTGTTCGCGCTGGTGGAGGGGGAGCCCATTGCCGGTGCGCTCAACTTCATCGGCCCGGATGCGTTGTACGGCCGATATTGGGGCTGCACGGTCGACAAGCCGTTCCTGCATTTCGAACTGTGCTACTATCAGGCGATCGACCACGCGATCGCTCGCGGCCTGTCCCGCGTGGAGGCAGGCGCGCAGGGTGGGCACAAGCTGGCGCGCGGGTACGAGCCGGTGCAGACCTGGTCCATGCACTTCATCGCCGATCCCGGCTTCCGCCGCGCCATTGCCGATTATCTGGAGCAGGAGCGCGCCGGCATTGCCGCCGATCGCTTGGTGCTGGATGCGCGCACCCCCTTCCGCAAGGGCTGACCGCCGTGCCGCATGTCACCCGCTTTGCACCGAGCCCCAACGGGCCTCTGCACCTGGGGCATGCCTACAGCGCGATCATCGCGCACGATCTCGCCGGGGCGGACGGGACCTTCCTGCTGCGGATCGAGGATATCGATGGCGAGCGTTCCCGGCCTGAACTGGCGGCTGAGTTCCGGGCGGATCTCGCCTGGCTGGGCCTCCAGTGGCAGGAAGTTCCTCGGCAGTCCGGCCGCCTTGCCAGCTATCGCGCCGCGGCGGAGCGGCTGCGCGCCGACGGGCTGCTCTACCCATGCACCTGCACTCGCGCGCAGATCGCCGCCGCCGCCGGCACGATCGGCCCTGAAGGGCCGGTCTATCCCGGCACATGCCGCACCGGCGTGACCGACCCCTCCGCCCCGGCCGCATGGCGGCTCGACATGGCGGCAGCGCTGCGGCGCACCGGGCCGCTCACCTGGCATGATGGGCTTGCCGGCATGCAGCAGGCCCGTCCGGATCTGCTGGGGGATGTGGTGCTGGTGCGCAAGGACGCGGCTACCCCCGCCAGCTATCACCTCGCCGCCACGCTGGACGATGCTGCCGACGGCGTCACGCTGGTAACGCGCGGGCTGGACCTGTTCGTGGCAACGCATGTGCATCGGCTGCTGCAGGCACTGCTGGGCCTGCCGGTGCCGCAGTGGCACCATCACGGGCTGCTGGCTGAAACGGATGGGCGCAAACTGGCCAAGCGGCGGGGATCGCCTGCCTTGTCCGATCGACGGCTGGCCGGGGAAGACGGGCGGGCGCTGGGGGCCGATCTGCGCGCCGGCCGTTTTCCAACTGGCCTCTCTCTGGTGCAAAGCGTAGGATGCTATCCATGAACACATTTCTTGTTGTCGTGATCGTCATCCTGGCCGTGCTGGTGGTCGTGTCCATGATACGCGGCATCGTCGCCTTCATGCAGACGACCAAGATCGATCTGGAAAGTGGCGACGCCACCAACCTGGTCGAACTGCAGGAGCGGCAGAACAAGATGATGTTCAACCGCATCAAGTATCAGGCGCTGGCGATCGTCGTGGTGGCGCTGCTGCTGCTGTTCAACCGCTAGACTTGCCCCTGTCTGGCCGGCCGCTAGGGTGCGGCGCGACGGCTGGCAGGAGAGCATGCGTGGATAAGATCGGGATCATCGGGGCGGGGCAGATGGGCGCAGGGATCGCGCAGGTCGCCGCCGTCAGCGGCGCGAACGTGTTTCTGGCCGATCGCGACCTGGCCATCGCCGACAAGGCGCGCGCCGGCATCGGCAAGCGGCTGGCCCGGCTGGTCGACAAGGACCAGCTGAGCGCCGAGGCGGCCGAAGCGGCGCTGAACCGCATCACGCCCACGGCCGACTATGCGCCCATGGCGGACGCCGCCCTGATCATCGAGGCCGCGACCGAGAACGAGAGCATCAAGCATGCCATCTTCGCCGATGCCGCGGAGGTGCTGGCGCCCGATGCCGTGCTGGCCAGCAACACCTCCTCCATCTCCATCACCCGCATGGCCGCCGCCGTGCCCGATCCGGCCCGTTTCATCGGGCTGCATTTCTTCAATCCCGTGCCGGTCATGCAGCTGGTGGAGCTGATCCCCGGCCTCGCCACTGATCCGGAGGTCGTCGCCCGCATGCGCGCCTTTGCCGAGCAGCTGGGCAAGCAGGTGGTCATGAGCCAGGACGCACCGGGCTTCATCATCAATCGCGTGCTGATGCCGATGATCAACGAGGCCGTGTTCGTGCTGGGCAATGGCACGGCCGGCATCGCCGACATCGACACCGGCTGCCGGCTGGGCCTCAATCATCCGATGGGCCCGCTGGAACTGGCCGACTTCATCGGGCTGGACACCTGCCTGGAGATCATGCGCGTGCTGTTCACCGGCACGGGCGATACCAAGTACCGCCCCGCGCCGCTGCTGGTGCAATATGTCGATGCCGGATGGCTGGGGAAGAAGGCCGGGCGCGGCTTTTACGACTGGTCGGGCGAGGAGAAGGTGCCGACCCGCTGACGGCGGGGAACGCGCAGCGCCCGGTCCGGGTTGTTCTCTGCAAAGGAGAATAACCATGATCGACCGTCTGAGTGGCGAAGACGCACCTGAACTGGCCAATAGCGAGCAGGATGACGAGAGCGAGCAGACCCACACCGTCGCTGACGAGGCGCTGGAGGGCGAAGGCCGCGCCGCCAGCCCGCTGGACAGCGAGAAGTCCGGCACCGACAGCGATCTGATGGATGATTCCACGCAGGATCTGGTCGATCACATGCGCGACATGGAACAGTCGGGCCGGATCGACATGGATGCCTTCCGCGGGGAAGACAATCACGACGACAACGAGGACAAGTACGGCCGCGACAACAAGGTCGACCCCGAGCTTCCGAGCGACGGCAGCTAGACCTCGCCAGCGGGATGGGCGGATCACGACACCATGTGGTGTGCAAAATCCGCCCGTCGCGGACTGCCGGAATGGTCAGCTGGCCGCGATCTGCCCGTCATTCAGCACCCACAGGCCGGCTACCAGCATAGCGGAGCCGATCACCACCGCCCAGGCCAGCAGCCGGAAGCGCGGGATGGAAGCGGCAGCGAACTGGTGCGATTCGAGGCGGTCCATAGTGCGGCAGGCGCGCCGCTGGGCTGCGACCGCCAGCACTGCGCCGGCAACGATGAACAAGGTGGCGATGGCGCGCGCCAGCCACGGCGGCTCGAACTCCCCGAACACCGCCCGGAAGGCGAGCTCGATGCCGATCGCCGCGAAGGCGGTCCGCATCCAGCCGGCAAAGGTCCGCTCCGTCGCCATGATCGTGCGGTCTTCCGCGAATTCGGTTCGCTCCGTCGCCAGATCGGTCTTGTCCTGCCGGTCATCCGCCATGGATCCATGGTTAGGGTGACGCGCATTGCCCGGCAATTGAGGAATATCAGTCCATAGGGAGGCTACTCGCCCGCCAGGCGCCGCAATTCGTATAGCAGATCCAGCGCGTCTCGCGGGGACAGGGTGTCGATGTCGAGCCCGGTCAGCCGTTCGCGCAGGGTATCCGACCGTTCCTCCGCCGCCTCCAGCGCCGCTGCGAACAGGGGCAGTTCACCCAGGCCCGCCGCCAGACCACCGGTTTCCGCGCGGCCTTTCTCCAGCCGCGCCAGCACGCCCTTGGCCCGTTTCAGGACCGGTGCGGGAACGCCCGCCAGCCGGGCCACGGCGATGCCGTAGGAGCGGTCCGCCGCGCCCTGCGCGACCTCGTGCAGCAGCACCAGATCGCCCTTCCATTCGCGCGCGCGCACATGATGCAGGCTCAGCGCCTCGCAACTTTCGGCCAGCCGCGCGAGTTCATGGTAGTGCGTGGCGAACAGGCAGCGGCTGCGATTGGTCGCATGGATCGCTTCGGCGACCGCCCAGGCCAGGGCCAGCCCGTCATAGGTCGATGTGCCGCGCCCGACCTCGTCCAGGATCACGAAGCTGCGCTCGGTCGCCTGCGCCAGGATGGCGGCGGTCTCCACCATTTCCACCATGAAGGTCGACCGGCCGCGCGCCAGATTGTCGGCCGCGCCCACCCGGCTGAACAGGCGGTCGATCAGGCCGATGCGGGCGGAGGATGCAGGCACGAAGCTGCCGGTATGGGCCAGCACCGCGATCAGCGCATTCTGCCGCAGGAAGGTGGACTTGCCGCCCATGTTCGGCCCGCCGATCAGCCACAGCCGGTCATCGGGCACCAGCTGGCAATCATTGGCGACGAACCGCTCCCCCGCCTTGGCCAGAGCGTCCTCCACCACCGGGTGCCGGCCGCCGATGATCGCCAGGCACGGCTCGTCCGCCAGCGTCGGCCGCGCCCAGCCGCCTTCCGCCGCGCGCTCGGCCAGACCGGCGGCGACGTCGATCCGGGCGAGGGCGGCCGCGGTGGCGGCAATCGCCTCGCGCGCGGCCGTGGCGCGTTCGATCAGCTCCTCGAAATGCGCCTCCTCCGCCGCCAGCGCGCGACCGCCGGCTTCCGCGATGCGGCTGGCTTCCTCGTGCAGGGTCAGCGAGTTGAAGCGCATGGCATTGGCGGTGGTCTGCCGGTGCGTGAAGCCGCCTTCGCCGTGCAGCAGTACCTCGCCATGCCGGGCCGGCACTTCGATGAAGTAGCCGAGCACACCATTGTGACGGATCTTCAGCGCGCCGATGCCGGTCTCCTCGCGGTAGCGGGCCTCCAGCGCGGCGATCGCGCGGCGGGCATCGCCCGATGTGTCGCGCAGGGCATCCAGCGCGATGTCGTAGCCCGGCGCGATGAAGCCGCCGCTGCCGCGCTCCGTCGGCGGCGTGGCCACCAGCGCGCGCGCCAGCAGGTCGGTCAGCGCATCATGCCCGCCCAGCGCCGGCAGCAATTGCCGCAGCAGCACCGGATGGTCCGGGCGTGGGCTCAGCAGCCCGGCAATCCAGGCGGATTCGCACAGGCCATCGCGCAACTGACCCAGATCGCGCGGAGAGCCGCGCCCGGCGACGATGCGGCCCAGCGCCCGGCCGATATCGGGCAGCGACCGCAGCGCGACGCGCAGGTCGGCGCGGATCAGCGGATCGGCATGGAACCAGTGCACCAGATCCAGCCGCGCCTCGATCCCCGGCCGCTGCGCCAGCGGGGCGGACAGATCATCGCACAGCAGCCGCGCGCCGGCGCCGGTGACGCAGCGGTCCAGCGTGGCGAGCAGCGATCCAGCCCGACCTCCACCCTGTGCCTCTGTCAGCTCCAGCGAAGCGCGCGTCGCCGCATCCATGAACAGCGTACCCGCGGCCGCCCGCGCGACCGGCGGCAGCAGCAGCGGCAGCGTGCCGCGCCCGACATGGTCGAGATAGGCCATCAGGCCACCCGCGGCGGCCAGCATTGGGCGGGTGAAGCTGCCCCAGCCGTCCAGCGTCGCCACCCCATGCGCCGTGCACAGCAGCCGCTCCCCGGTTTCGCTCGTGAAGCTGGTGCGCGGCCGGGCGATACTGCCGACAGGGGCATCTTCCATCCCCTCGGCCACCAGGATCTCGCTGGGCGCCAGGCGGGCGAGCGTGGCCGGCAGGTCGCCGGCGGCGCATTCCTCCAGCTCCATGCGACCGGTCGAGATGTCGATCCCGGCCAGCCCCACACGGTCCCGCATCGGCGCCAGCGCGAGCAGCAGGTTGGCCCGGCGCGGCTCCAGCAGGGATTCTTCCGTCAGCGTGCCGGCGGTGACGAAGCGGATGATCGCCCTTGCCACCAGCGCCTTCGATCCGCCGCGCTTCTTCGCCTCCTCCGGCGTTTCGACCTGTTCCGCGATCGCCACCCGGTTGCCCGCGCGGATCAGCCGGGCAAGGTAGCTTTCGGCCGAATGGACCGGCACGCCGCACATGGGGATCGGCGCGCCATCATGTTCGCCGCGCGTGGTCAGCGCGATGTCCAGCACCTGCGCCGCGATGCGCGCATCGTCGAAGAACAGTTCGAAGAAGTCGCCCATGCGATAGAACAGCAGGCAATCGCCGGCCTCCGCCTTCAGGGCGAGGTACTGGGCCATCATGGGGGTGGGGGTATCGGCCATCGCGTGCCGCTACAGGCTCGCACGCCTCTGCGAAAGGGTCAGCGCTGTTCGATGATCGGGTGATGCTTGTCGAGGTGCCGGCGGATGATGCGCAGGTTGCGGGTGTTGGACCGGAACATCCAGTCGAACAGGTCGCCTGCCACCGGCACGGCACCGACCACGGTGTCCACCGCCAGATTGCCGGCCATGCGCCCCAGCTGCCAGCGGGACATCCCCAGATTGCGCCCTTCCCAGATCAGGTACGACCCCATCGCGGCCGCGACCAGGTCACCCGCCACCGGCACCAGCCCGATGATCGCGTCCAGGCCGATCGGCCGGTTGATGCCGGGCACGGTGAAGGCGCGTTCCAGCAGGTGCTCCAGCGCCTCCACCCGGGCGCGCACCGCCTGCGGGTCGCGTCCGCCCAGAACATTCGGGCGGGGCATCGGGCGGGGGCGTTGGGGTTCCATGTTCCCTATCTGCTTATCTGCGCCAGCGGCGGCAAGGGGTGGAAGGCCCAGGCATTGGGCGTGAAGCCGGTAATGGTGCTGCGCACCTGGGCCCAGCGGATCGGATGGCCGAAGGGAATGTAGATATTCGCGGCCGCCAGCACCTGCTCCGCTTCGGCGAGCCGCCGGTTGCGCGTGTCGCTGTCCAGGGCCGTCTGGGCCTGTGCCACCAGCTCGTCCGCGGCGGAGACGCACATCCCGCCCGTGCGCTGCACGCGGCAGTCGAACTGATGCAGGAACCATTCCGGCGCCGCGAAGCGGGCAATGCGGTCCATCACCATCAGGTCGGCCGCCCGGTCATCCGGCGATACCCGTTCCAGCCGGATGCCCGCGGCAGCCAGTTGCCGGGCCAGCGTGTCGAACAGCCGGTCCAGCCCCGGGGCCCGCGCCAGGGCCAGGGTCAGGCGCGGGGGCTGCCCGCCATTGGCTGCGCTCCACCGGGCGACCCGAAGGGCCGCGGCGGCCTGCCGCTGTTCGATGGAGGCGCCGGCCCAGCGTTCGCCCACCAGGCCCGGATCGCCCGGCAGATCGGGCGCGACCATGCGGGTGGTGGGTGTCCAGCCACCGATGCCCAACGGTGCGATCAGGGCAGCGCGATCGATCGCCAGCGCCAGCGCCTCGCGCCCGGTTTCCGTCGCCAGCAGCCCTTCGGCCCGGCGCACATGCAGACCGAACAGGCCCAGCACCGGGTCCAGCCGCACGGTGCCGCGCGACAACGGGCCGGTATTCGCCAGCGGCCATTCGGCAAGGCCCGCGCCCAGCACCAGGTCGACCGAGCCTTCGTCGAATTCGGCCAGTGCCTGCCGGATGGTCAGCGGGCGCAGCAGCAGGGGGCGGACATGCTCCGTCCAGTCGGCCTGTTCGGGCAGGCCGCGCGCGGCCGGCGGGCGCATCACCAGCACGGCGGCGCGGCCCTGCTGCTCCAGCAGCATGTCGCCGGTGCCGCCGCCATCATGCACCAGCACCAGTTCGGGCTGGGCCAGCAGGTGCAGCAGATAGGGCATTGGCGCGGCCAGCCGGATCTCGATCACCCGCCCCGCCATGGCGCGCACCTCCGCCACCGGCGCCAGGTCGAGGCCCAGCGCGCTCCCGTCGAGACGGCGCATCGCGCTGCGCAGGCGCCGGCGCACGCTTTCGGCGGTCAGGTCGCTGCCATCCGGCCATTGCCCGTCGCGCAGGCGGAAGATGAAGGACAGCCCGTCTTCCGTCACGATCCAGCGATCGGCCAAGGCAGGCACGACCTCGCCCGCCGCATTCAGCGTCACCAGCCCCGTTTCCGTGGCGGCGCGCATGTGTGATGCGGCGGAGGTCAGCCGCAGATCGGTTGGCGGTTCGTCGCTGCCGATCGCTGCGCTGCCATCCACGAAGGCGATGTCCAGCGCGCCTTCCGCAGGCCCGCCGCATGCGGACAGCAGCGGCAGGGTCAGCGCCATCAGCAATGCGGGCAGGCAGGGGAGGGCAAGCGCCATGCGGTACCGCTTAAGCGGGCGTCGCACCCGGTTCAACCACGCGACACCGGCAGACGGGCACCAGACCGGCCCCGCGCGTCAGACGCGGCGCAGCTTGTTGGGGTCGATCGTGGGCGTGACGGGCGCGGGCGTGCGGGTGTAACGGGGGCTCTCCAGCTCGGCTGTCTTGCTGCCCACGGGCACGCGCACCACCGTGGGGTCGATCTCCTGCGCGAAGGCAATGCCGAAACGGCCGTCCTGCCGCCAGGCGACCGTGCCGCGCACCCAGCCCAGGGTGCGCAATTCCACACTGATGGCGGTGCCGCGCACAACATCGACCTGACCTTCCGCCATCATGCCACCGGCGGAAAGGTTGCGCACGCGGACCTGGTGTTCGCTGCCCTCTTCCTCCACGCGAAGGCGGGCGAGCAGGAACATGCTGTCGCGCTGTACCTGGCGTGTGTCGACGTTGGTCATACCGTTACATGCTCCCGTGCGCGCCCATCATGGAAGCCAGGCCGGGCTGAGCCTGCCCCCGTTCATCCCCGACGTTTCCGTGCGCCTCCCGCGCATTCTTGGCAGGGATATAGTTAACCTTTGCTCAAAGCACCATCCGGGGGGCGTGCGGATTGGACAGAACAACCGATATTGTGCCTTTTCTGGGCAAATAAAGAGGGGGCGCGGATCAATCGTCGCGGCTGATCTTCTCGCGTCGTTCATGTGCCTGTTGCGCTTCGACCGTCATGGTGGCGATCGGGCGTGCGATCAGCCGGTTGATGCCGATCGGTTCCCCCGTCACCTCGCACCAGCCATATTCGCCATCGTCGATCCGGCGCAGGGCGGAATCGATCTTGGCGATCAGCTTGCGTTGCCGGTCGCGCGTGCGCAGTTCGATGCCCCAGTCCGTCTCGCTGCTGGCGCGGTCGGTCAGGTCCGCTTCGCGCATGGGACCATCCTGCAGGGATTGCAGCGTGTTTTCGGACGCGCTCAGGATCGACCGCTTCCATTCCAGCAGCAGGACGCGGAAATAGTTCAGCTGCTGCGGCGACATGTATTCTTCGTGATCACCGGGCGCATAGTCCCGGTCCAAGGCGCGCTTGGCCTTGGCAAGAATGTCGATGTCGTCGCCCGATATCGAGGCCATTCGCGTGCACTCCGCCCAGCCTGCCGGCATGCCAGCTGCATGCCACTGCCGACCGGGGAGAAGGGCGTGCCCGCGACATGGCCCCGCCTGATCCCGTGCCCCGGCCGTGCAGGCTGGCGCGCCTATAAGCGGCGCACTTTGGCCGCACAAGCGGCAATGCAGGCCGGGCCGGGCCGGTATTTCCCCGGTCCAGCCTGTGGATAAACTGTTCACACCTTTGTGGATTGACGGTGTGTAACACCCTTGACGCTTTGCGGCGCAAATGGTCCTTTCAAGCCATCAGGGAGGACACCGTCTCGTGTTCAAGGCTGAACTGATCGACCGCACCCATGCGTCCCGCACGCCGCCGGACAGCCCGCCGCGTGCGCTGGAAAGCTGCCCGGCGCTGGTGCTGAACGCGGATTACACGCCGCTATCCTATTACCCGCTCAGCCTGTGGCCGTGGCAGACCGCGATCAAGGCGGTGTTCCTGGAACGGGTGGACATCGTCGCCTCTTACGACCGGCAGGTGCATTCCCCTTCGCTGGACATGAAGATCCCCAGCGTCATCGCGCTGCGGCAATTCGTGAAGCCGTCGGAATTTCCTGCGTTCACTCGGTTCAACCTGTTCCTGCGCGACCGGTTTGCCTGCCAATATTGCGGCAGCTCCAAACACCTGACCTTCGACCATGTGGTGCCGCGCCGGCTGGGCGGGCGCACGACGTGGGAGAATATCAGCACCGCCTGTGCCCCGTGCAACATGAAGAAGGGCGGCCGCACGCCGGCGCAGGCCGGCATGGCGCTGCGGATGCGCCCTCACCGACCCACCAGCTGGCAGCTGCAGCAGCATGGTCGATCCTTCCCGCCCGGCCACCTGCACGAAACCTGGCGCGACTGGTTGTACTGGGATGTGGAGCTGGAGGAATAGGATCCGGGCCTCAGCACCCTTTCCCCGGGCGGGCGGGCACGCTACGGACCTCGGGCGAATGGAGAACTGCCTTGCCCGACAACACCAATAACAGCTTCACCGCGCGCGAGGCGCTGTTCTACCATTCCACGATCCGGCCGGGCAAGATCGAGATCATCGCCAGCAAGCCGATGGCGACGCAGCGCGACCTGTCGCTCGCCTACTCCCCCGGCGTCGCCGTCCCGGTGGAGGCGATCGCGGCCGATCCGGCCTGCGCCGCGCTGTACACCGCCCGGTCCAATCTGGTGGCGGTGATCTCCAATGGCACGGCGATCCTGGGGCTGGGCAATCTGGGCGCGCTCGCCAGCAAGCCGGTGATGGAAGGCAAGGCCGTGCTGTTCAAGCGCTTCGCCGACGTGGATGCGATCGATATAGAGCTGGATACCGAGGATCCGGAGGCCTTCATCAACGCCGTCGCCCTGATGGAGCCGACCTTTGGCGGCATCAACCTGGAAGACATCAAGGCGCCCGAATGTTTCATCATCGAGCAGGCCCTGCGCGAGCGGATGAAGATCCCGGTGATGCACGATGACCAGCACGGCACCGCCATCATCGCCACCGCCGGCCTGCTGAACGCCTGCTACCTGACCGGGCGCGAGCTGAAGGACGTGAAGATGGTGGTGAACGGCGCCGGCGCCGCCGCCATCGCCTGTGCCGCGCTGATCAAGGCGATGGGCGTGCGGCACGAGAATGTCACCATGCTCGACCTCGATGGCGTGATCTATCGCGGTCGCACGCAGTCGATGGACCAGTGGAAGAGCGCGCACGCGATCGACACAGAAGCCCGTACGCTGGAGGAGGCGCTGGACGGCGCCGACATCTTCCTGGGTCTGTCCGCCGCCGGCGCGCTGAAGGCCGAATGGGTGGCCAGGATGGCGCCCAAGCCGATCATCTTCGCCATGGCCAATCCGGAACCGGAGATCCGGCCGGAAGCCGCCAAGGCCGTGCGCCCCGATGCGATCATCGCCACCGGCCGGTCGGACTATCCCAACCAGGTCAACAACGTGCTGGGGTTCCCCTTCATCTTCCGCGGCGCGCTGGACGTGCAGGCGACCACCATCAATGAAGAGATGAAGATCGCCGCGGCCGAAGCGATCGCCGCCCTGGCGCGCGACCAGGTGCCGGAGGAGGTCGCCGCCGCCTATGGCCGCAATCATCGCTTCGGCACGGAATACATCATCCCCGCGCCGTTCGATCCACGCCTGATGGAAACGGTCAGCGCGGCCGTCGCCAAGGCGGCGATGGACAGCGGCGTGGCCAAGGCCCCGATCGCCGATCTGGAAGCGTACAAGCACTCGTTGAAGGCGCGGCTGAACCCCACCACCTCCATCCTGACCAAGGTGTACGAGGATGCGCAGAAGAACCCCAAGCGGGTGATCTTCGCGGAGGCCGAGGAGGAGGTCGTGCTGCGCGCCGCCATCCAGTTCCGCGACTTCGGCTATGGTACGCCGGTGCTGGTCGGTCGCACGCAGGCGGTGCGCGACAAGCTGGTGGAGCTGGGCGTCGCCTATCCCGACCAGTTCGAGATCGAGAACAGCAACACCTCCATCCACGTGCCCGCCATGGTGGAGCATCTCTATGCCCGGCTGCAGCGCCGCGGCTACACCGAACGGGATGTGCGCCGACTGGTGAACCAGGACCGCAACGTCTTCGCCTCCGCCCTGGTGGCGCTGGGCGTGGGCGATGCCATGATCACCGGCACCACCCGACCTTTCGCGCAGACCATTCGCGAAGTGCAGCTGGTGCTGGATGCAAAGCCCGGGCACCTGCCTTTCGGCGTTCATGCGATGATCGGCAAGAACACCACCGTGTTCCTGGCCGACACCACCATCAACGAACGCCCCGATGCCGTGCAGCTGGCGCATATCGCGACGGAAACGGCCGCCTTCGCCCGGCGCATGGGCCATGAGCCGCGCGTGGCCTTCCTGTCCTATTCCACCTTCGGCAATCCGTCGGGCAAGTGGCTGGAAAGCATCCGGGATGCGGTGCACATCCTCGACAAGGAACAGCCCGGCTTCGAATATGAAGGCGAAATGGCACCCGATGCCGCGCTGAACCCGAAGGTCATGGCGCAATACCCGTTCAGCCGCCTGTCCGGCCCGGCCAACGTGCTGATCATGCCGGGCCTGCAATCGGCCAACCTGTCGGCCAAGCTGCTGCGTGAACTGGGCGGCAATGCCACGATCGGCCCGGTGCTGGTGGGCATGGAGAAGCCGGTGCAGATCGCCCCGATGACGGCCATCGCCCCTGATGTGCTGACCCTGGCGGTCCTGTCCGCCGCCGGCGTGGTGGGCTGATGCCCTGCTACAGCGCGCTCAGGCAGTGAGCGCGCTGTAGACGCCATATGCGCTGGTGAGCGTCAGGATGATGCCCACCAGCACCATCAGCTTCTTGGCCGGCACGCGCTTCGCCACCAAGGCGCCGAACGGTGCCGCCACGACCCCGCCGATCAGCAGGCCGGCCACCGGGTTCAGGAAGGCAGCATCGAAGCCTTCGGTGCCCAGGTGGAACAGGAAGCTGGCCGAGATCGTGACGGTCAGGAAGAATTCGGTCGCATTGACCGTGCCGATCGTGGTGCGCGGCGGCGATCCCTGGATCAGCAGGTTGGACGTGACCACCGGGCCCCAGCCGCCGCCGCCCGCCGCATCCAGGAACCCGCCCGCCAGCCCCAGCGGCTCCACGATGCGTGGCTCCTTGGGCTTCAGCGGGAAACCCAGCCCGCGGTACAGCAGATACAGGCCGATCGCCGTCAGATAGGCCATGATGAACGGTCGGGTGACAGACGCGTCGAGCGAGGTCAGCACATAGGCGCCCAGTGCGCCGCCGATCACACCGGGGATCAGCAGCCGGCCGAACAGCTTCCAGTTGATGTTGCGGTGCAGGGCATGGCTGATGCCCGACACGCCCGTGGTGAAGGTTTCCACGATATGCGTGCCGGCAGATGCCGTGGCCGGCGGCACGCCCAGCACGCTGATCAGCAGCGTGGAAGAGATCACGCCAAACGCCATGCCGAGCGCGCCATCCACGATCTGGGCGGCAAAGCCGACCGCGATGAAAGGCAGCAGGGTCGAGAAATCGAGAGCGCTAAGGTCCATTGTCTACCAAACCGGTTGTTTGAGCCTGTGTGATGACCGGGTCGCGGGTGTGGAAGGAAGTTTTTCTTGGGACCATGCGCGGGAACGAAACGAACGGGCTTGCAGATAGAGGGGCAACCGACAGCCGCTGTAGACGCGAGCGATGGTGCTGCTCCGGATCTCCGCAGGCGCTTTTTCAGCTGTACTCCGCCCTCCTGCTGGCGCCGTATAGATGTTGCAACATATCCCGTTTTCCGTCAGATGCGCGCCCGCGCCCTGTAACAGAGAGCCGTCATGACCGAACCCGCCGCGCCGATCCTGATCGAGAACCTGCAACTCGCCTATGGCGCAAACCGGGTGCTGGACGGCATGTCGCTCAGCGTGCCGGCGGGCAGCATCACAGCGTTGCTGGGCGGGAATGGCGCGGGCAAGTCCAGCACGCTGGCCGCGTTGCTGGGCTTCGTGCGGGCGGAAAGCGGGACCATTGCGGTGAACGGGATCGATCCCGGTGCCCGCCCCGACGTGGCACGACGGCAGATCGCCTATCTCCCCGAAAACGTCGCGCTGTACGAACATCTGACCGCGGTGGAGAATGCGCAATATCTGCTGGCCCTGTCGGGCGAACGGCATGGCCGCGATGCCGTTGGCGATGCGCTGGCGGCGGCCGGCTTGCAGGAAAGCGCCTGGGATCAGCGGCTGGGCGGTTTTTCCAAGGGGATGCGGCAGAAGGTCGCCATCGCCGTCGCGCTGCTGCGCCGGGTGCCGGTGCTGCTGCTGGATGAACCGACATCGGGTCTGGACCCGCGCGCCACTGCCGACTTCAACCTGCTGGTCGGCGCGGTGCGCGCCCGGGGAGCCGCCGTGCTGATGGTGACGCATGACCTGCTTTCCGCCGCTGACGTGGCCGACCGGATCGCCTTCCTGGAAGCTGGCCGGGTGGCACATGATGTCGCCGCCAGCGGCCCTGACCGGTTCGACGTGCGCGCGCTGCATGCCCGCTTCCAGACCGGCGGGCGGCAGGTGGCGGCATGAGCCGGGTCCGCCTGATCGCGCGGGACGAGCTGCGCCTGATGGCGCGCAACCGCGTGGCGGTGATCGCCTTCGTGCTGCTGGTGCTGCTGACCCTGGTGGCCGTCGCCAGCAGCTGGGCGCACCAGCGCACCAGTGCCGATCTGCGCGCCCGCCATGCCGCGGCGGCGGAGGAGGCGTTCGATGCGCAGCCCGACCGCCATCCGCATCGCGTGGTGCATTACGGGCACTTCATCTTCCGTCCGCTGGGGCCGCTGGCGGCGTTCGACCCGGGGGTGGACAGCTTCACCGGCAACAGCATGTTCCTGGAAGGGCACCGGCAGAACACCGCCAATTTCGGCGATGTGCGGCAAAGTTCGCTCCTGGTCCGCTTCGGCCAGCTGACGCCCGCCTTCGTGCTGCAGGTGGTCGCGCCGTTGCTGCTGGTCTTCCTAGGCTATGGCGCACTGGCGCGGGAGAGCGAGCGCGGCACGCTGCGCCTGCTGATGCTGGGGGGCGCCAGCCGGGGGCAGGTGGTGCGCGGCAAGCTGCTGGCGCTGGGCGCGGTGGCGGTGCTGGCGGGATTGCCGGCGATGATCGGCTTCGCACTGATCGCCGGGCAGCCGGGTGCGCTGGCCCTGCCGATGCTGACCATCGCGACCGGGTATCTCGCCTATCTGGCGCTGTGGGTGGTGCTGGTCCTGGCGGTATCCGCGCTGGTGCGTCGCAGCCGTGATGCGCTGCTGGCTCTGGTGGCGCTGTGGGCGATCACCGTGGTGCTGCTGCCCCGCATCGTGCCCGACATGGCGGGCGCGGCCGTGCCGCTGCAGAACCGGCTGCAGACCGATGTCGCGATCGGCCGCGACCTCAGGCAGATGGGCGACAGCCACAATCCCGGCGACCCGCATTTTGCCGAATTCAAGCAAAGCGTGCTGGACCGATACGGCGTGAGCCGGGTCGAGGATCTGCCCGTGAACTACAAGGGCGTGATGGCGCTGGAGGGTGAACGCATGACCAGCGAGCTGTTCGACCGCTATGCGGGTGCCAGCTATGCCGCGCAGGAGCGGCAGAACGATCTGGTACGGACGGCCGGCATCCTCAGCCCCGCCATCGCCATCCGCGACCTGTCCATGGCGGCGGCGGGCACCGATTTCGCCGGTCATCGGCGCTTCCTGGAACAGGCCGAGGCCTACCGCTACACGCTGGTGCAGCGGCTGAACCGGCTGCAGGCCGAAGGGGTGGCCTATGCGGACGACGTCGCGGTCGATCCCGGGGCCGACCGCCGCAAGCGGGTGGATGCGGGCAATTGGGATGCCATGCCCGATTTCCGGTTCGATGCGCCCGATGGCGACACCCTGGTCCGCGCAGCCATGCCCGGCCTGCTGATCGTCGCCGGCTGGCTGGGCGTCGCCGCCCTGCTGCTCGCCTTCGCCACCCGCCGGCTGGGAGACCGTCGATGAGCCTGCTGCTGCACGAAGTCCGCCTGCTGCTGCGCCAGCGGCTGACGATGATCGCGCTGGCGCTGCTGGCGGTGCTGACCGTCGCCGCCCTTGTTACCGGCATGGCGGAGGTCGATCGCCAGCGTGCCGCCATCGCCGCGGTTCCGGCCGCGCAGGCGGAGGATATCGGCGCGGTCGCCGATTACGTGCTGCGGACGGAGGATGCCGGCAGCGCGGCCTATTACTCCTTCCATCCCACCTGGGATGCGCCGGGGCCGCTGGCATTCGCCGCGCTGGGCATGCGCGATGTGGCGCCCTTCATCCTGCGCGTCCGGTCGCTGGGGCTGGAGGCGCAGATCTATGATGGCGACACCTTCAACCCCGAACTGGCGCTGCCCGGCCGGTTCGACTGGGCCTTTGTGCTGGTGTTCCTGGCGCCCCTGTTCGTCATCGCCCTGTTCCACGATCTTGTCTCGGCAGAGCGGGAGGCGGGGCGGCAGCGCACGCTGGAGGCGTTGCCCCATGGCGGTGCAGCGCTGTGGCGGCGGCGCAGGCTGCTGCGCCTCGTATTGCTGTGGACCATCCTGGGCGTGCCCTTCGCCATTGCCGCCATCCTGGAGGGTGCCGGCGCGGGTATGATCGGAACCGTCCTGCTGCTGATCGGCGCGTATCTGCTGTTCTGGATCGGCTTGGCGGCGCTGATCGGGCGGCTGCGATGGAGTTCGACGGCCAATGCCGCCTCGCTGGCCGGCTTGTGGCTGGTGCTGGTACTGATCGTACCGACGCTGGCGCATGTCGTGATCAACCGCGCCGTTCCGGTGGCGCAGGGGGCGGAGATCGCGCTGGCCCAGCGGGAGGCCGTCAACGGCGCCTGGGACATTCCCCGGCAGGACACGATGGACCGGTTCTACGCCAACCATCCCGAATGGGCCGGCTCCGCGCCGCTGGGGCCGGAGTTCCATTACAAATGGTACCTCGCCTTCCACCAGAACGGGGACGAGAGCGTCGCGCCGCAGGTGCAGGCCTACCGCGCCGGGCTGGAAGGACGCGACGCCGCGGCCCGGGCGCTTGGCTGGGTGCTGCCACCGGTCGGCGTGCAGGCGCTGCTGACCCGGCTGGCTGATACCGACCTGACCGCGCAGCTCGACTACCAGGACCGCATCCGCGCCTTTCACGAGCGCTTGCGGAATTTCTATTATGGCTACCTGTTCACCGACCGGCCGTTCACGGCGCGCGATTTCGAACAGGCCCCCGCATGGAAGGATATGCCCGGTGACTGAGAACCCGTTCATCGCCTCCTTCCAGGATCCCGAACGCATCGCCGACCACCCGGACGGTCCGCGTCGGTTCGCGCCGGGGTTCGAGGCGATGCACCGCATGACCGTGATCCTGCTGGCCGAGCGGGCAGGGCCGCAGGCGCATGTGCTGGTGCTGGGTGCTGGCGGGGGGCTGGAGCTGACCGCCCTGGCGCAGGCACAGCCCGGCTGGCGCTTCACCGGCGTCGACCCCGCCGCGCCGATGCTGGATCTCGCCCGTCGCACAATGGGCGCGGATGCCGATCGCGCGGAGCTGGTGGAAGGTACGATCGAGGCGGCCCCGGCCGGTCCGTTCGATGCCGCCACCTGCCTGCTGACGCTGCACTTCCTCCAGCGGGAGGAGCGCACCGCCACACTGCGCCAGATGCATGACCGGCTGCGCCCCGGTGCGCCGCTGGTCGTGGTCCATGCCAGCTTCCCGCAGGACGAGCCCGCCCGTTCCCGCTGGCTGGACCGCTACGCCGCCTATGCCGTCGCTTCTGGTGTCGATCCCGAGGTGGCCGAACAGGCGCGCGCCGCTGTCAGCGCCACCTTGCCGGCGATGGAGCCGGCGGATGACGAGGCCTGCTTGCGCGAGGCGGGCTTCAGCGATGTCGAGCTGTTCTATGCGGCCTTCACATGGCGCGGCTGGGTGGCAACCGCCTGATCCCGCACTACTTGCGGCGGTAGCGGAAGTACCAGACTTCGTGCCCCTGCAGCCTCGCCTTGGCTTCGTAGCGGGTTTCGCACCAGCCGCCGGGGCGCTGCTGGAAGCTCTGCGGGCCTTCCGCCAGCCATTCGAACTGGTGCCAGTGCCGCCGCATCACCATCAGCGCATGGCGCAGATAGACCGGGTGATCGGTGCCGAAGCGGAACTCGCCGCCCGGCCGCAGCTTGGCGGCGATCAGGTCCAGCGGGCCGTCATTCATCATCCGCCGCTTGGCATGGCGCGCCTTGGGCCACGGGTCGGGATGCAGCAGATAGGCGAAGGACAGCGCGCCATCGGGGATGCGCGCCAGCACCTCCAGCGCATCGCCATGATGCAGCCGCACATTGGCCAGCGCGCCGTCCTCCACATGGCCCAGTGCGGCGGCGACGCCGTTCAGGAACGGCTCCGCCCCGATGAAGCGATGATCGGGCAGCAGGTCGGCGCGATAGGCCATGTGCTCGCCCGCGCCGAAGCCGATCTCGAAATGCAGCGGGCCGTCGCTGCCGAACAGCGCCTCCGCCGTCACCGGCCCTTCCGCCGGCACCGCCAGCCGGGGCAGCAGCGTTTCCACCAGCTGCTGCTGCCGGTCGCGTAGCGCCTTGCCCTTGGATCGGCCGTAAAGGCGGTTCAGCGTGGTGGGGTCACCGGATTTGTAGGCAGTCATGGCGCGGGTGCCGGTAACGGCCCGCATCGACACAGGCAAGCACCGCCATGTTCGGCCAAGATGCTGGCGCCGCGCCGCACTTCATGGCAGGAGCGGCGCCTATGTGGCAGCTGTTTGCCTTTCCCCTGTGCCCCTTCAGCCGCAAGGTCCGCCTGGCCTTGAGCGAGAAGGGCGTCGCTTACGAGATCGTGCGGGAACATCCGTGGGATCCGTCGGACCTGTTCGGCCATGTGAACCATGCCCGGCGGACCCCCGCGCTGTGGCTGGAGGAGAAGAACCTGGCGCTGGCCGACAGCCAGGCAATCTGCGAGTATTTCGAGGAGACGGTGGAGCGCAGCCCGCTGATCCTGGGCACCGCCGCCGCCCGGGCGGAGATCCGCCGGCTGGTGGCGCTGTTCGACGAGGTGCTGTTCGCCGATGTCGTCCATCCGCTGCTGCACGAGAAGATGACCAAGCGGATCGTGCTGCGCCAGCCATGCGATTCCCAGGCATTGCGCCAGGCCATGCGCGCGGCGCACGAACATCTCGATTATATCGACTGGCTGGTCGACACGCGCCGCTGGCTGGCGGGCGCGCAGCTCAGCCTGGCCGACTTCGCCGCCGCCGCGCAGCTGTCCGTCGCCGATTATCTCGGCGGGCTGGACTGGTCCGGGCATGACGGCGCGCATGGCTGGTACCGCGTGATCAAGAGCCGCCCCAGCTTCCGGCCATTGCTGCTGGAGAAGATGGAAGGCGTGCCGGGGGCCAGCCACTACGCCGACGTGAACGCCTGAAGCAGACGTCCTCCGTCGCCGCCGGACAATCGGTGCGGGCACCGGCCAGCCGCTTACAATCGACCCTGATCAATGCTATATAAAAGCCATCGCAGGTAAACGCTCGTGTAGGCGCCTGCGGCTGAGAGACACGTCGTGCTCCCGCTTACGTCGAGGAGCCCACATGGACCTGAACCAGCTATATTTCGACCATCAGCTTCT
This sequence comes from Croceibacterium ferulae, assembly GCF_003660445.1. Classification (GTDB taxonomy): domain Bacteria; phylum Pseudomonadota; class Alphaproteobacteria; order Sphingomonadales; family Sphingomonadaceae; genus Croceibacterium; species Croceibacterium ferulae. The sequence goes on from NZ_QZVQ01000006.1 coordinate 59,582, forward strand.
GCTGATCAGGGCCGGCGAGTCCGCCGCTCGCACCGGGCGCAACGCGTGCCAGATCAATGCGTCGCAAGTCGCGGCCCGGATCGGCTGCATGCAGCGCGGGCTTGGTGCCGGGGCGGCATCCGCCTGGGAGACGCTCGCGGGCAGCGCGCTGCGCCAGCAAGGCTGTGCGTCATGAGCGAACCCTCCGAAACCCTCGATTCCCCTGCGGCCGCCGCCCCGCGCCGCGGGCCCGTGCGCTTCCGTCGGGCAGACGCCCCGCGCCTGGGGGCCGATGATGCACGCCGGCAGGGCGACATCACCCGCCTGGCATTCCAACGGCTGGGCCGGGAGGGCGCGATCAGCTTTCTTAACACCGACAATGCCGAACTCGGTACCCGCCCGCTGGATCTCGCGACCTCCAGCGCCACAGGCTTCGCCAGCGTGGAGGCAGCCATCGGCCGCCTGTCCGCGACACCTTCCGGGGAGGTCTGAGATGGGTTTTGACACCAATGTGACCCGCGCGTCATCCTCCGCGGACCGGCACTTCCTGGCGCAGAGCGGCCTTGGCTACGCGTCCAACGATCTCCTCCCCATCGAGATTGCGGAAGCACGGCAGAACCATTTCGCGATCTTCCGGGTCGAGTCCGTCAGCCTGACCTCCACCCAGTTCTCCGGTGGCGACTGGCGCTGGCGCCTGTCTGATCCGGACGGGACCGTGCTGGTCGAAGCGGGCGGCTATCGCAGCGAGGCGCATTGCCGCGAGGCAGTCGCCATACTGCAGGCGCGCGCGGCGCGGGCGACCGTCGCCTGAGGGTGCAGGCGCCGAGTACCAGAACGATCATCACGGTGCAGGAGACAGGTCTTGGCTAAAGGTCAGAAGAAATCGAATCGTGAAGTCCGCAAGCCCAAGGCGGAAAAGCCGAAGGTCAACGCGTCCGAGCCGACGCAGAAGCCCGGCACGGTGCGGGGTCTGGAAAACTTCCGCAACAAATAAGCTGGTGCGGGCCGCCGCCTGATTGGCGCCCGCGAACATAATTGCTGCACCTGCGAACACGCACCTTGTAACCACCTCCCTAGCCATCCACATACCATCCAGACGGATGGTAAGGATGATCGGATGGGAACAGTGCAGGAGCTTCGGCCCAAGGCTGACAGCGAAAAGATCACGATAAATCTCGGCTATGTCGATCTGGGGCATGTCGATCTGCTGGTGCGGGACGGGTTCTACTCGAACCGCTCCGATTTCATCCGCACCGCCGTCCGCAACCAGCTGGAACGGCATCGCGAGGCGGCGGAGAAGTCCACCACGCGCAAGCAGCTGGACCTCGGCATCAGCCATTTCACTCGCGCGCAGCTGGAAGCCGTTCGCGATGCGGGCGAGGCGCTCGACATCCGGGTGCTGGGGCTCGCCACCATTGACCCCGACGTTTCTCCCGAGCTCGCCCGCGCGGCGATCGCATCTCTTACCGTCCTGGGGGCGTTCCACGCCAGCGCTGCCGTCAAGGCCGCGCTGGCCGATCGCCTGCAGTGACCGCATCCAAGGACACCGAGATGAACTCTTCGATGGCAGAGGCGCTGCGCCTCACCCGTTCAGGCAAGCTGATGGAGGCGACCGCGGTGCTGCAGGGCAGGCCAGCCGCAGGCGACTCATCCGCCAGCCCGCCGCCCCGTGGCGTGGCAAGCGGACTGATCGACCTTGTGTCGGACGGCGGCGTCTGGCGCGCAAGGCCCACCTCCGCGGCAAGCTCCGCAAGTGGCGGCGCCACGGGACATGGCAGCTTCGAAGAACTGACCTACCGGGGGCAAGAAGGCACGATCAGCTACAGCTTGTACCGCCCGGTCGAAGCCGCACCCGGCATGCCGCTGGTGGTCATGCTGCACGGTTGCACGCAGTCGCCGGAGGACTTCGCCCGCGGGACCGGCATGAACGCCCTGGCGGACGAGCTGGGCTTCCTTGTCGCCTATCCTCGCCAGAGCCAGAGCGCCAATGCGCAGAAATGCTGGAACTGGTTCAAGCCCGGCGACCAGCAGCGCGACCGGGGCGAGCCGGCCCTGCTGGCGGGCATCACGCGCGCCGTGATTGCCGAGCACGGGATCGACCCTGCGCGTGTCTATGTCGCCGGCCTGTCCGCCGGCGGAGCGGCGGCGGCGATCATGGCGGCCGAGTACCCCGACCTGTTCGCGGCGGTCGGCATCCATTCCGGCCTCGCCTGCGGCGCGGCGCAGGATCTGCCCAGCGCCATGATGGCGATGAAGCGCGGCGGAACGGCGCGGACCGGCGGGCGCTTCGTCCCGGTCATCACCTTCCATGGTGATCGCGACAACACCGTCAGCGAGGTGAACAGCCAGCAGATCATCGCCGCCGCCTCCGCCGCCGCGGGTGTGCCGCTGGATGTCACCGTGGTGGAGGGGCGCAGCCCGTCGGGCCGCCGCTTTACCCGCAAGGTGAGCACCAATCCGGCCGGCGCGGAGCTGATCGAGCAGTGGACGATCGAGGGTTCCGGCCATGCCTGGTCCGGCGGTGATGCGGCCGGCTCCTACACCGACCCGAGCGGACCCGAAGCCTCACGCGAGATGATGCGCTTCTTCCTGACGCAACGCCGCGGCTGAGCTTACCATCGCGGCGGCAGCTGTGCCGCCGTGATGGCCACGGCCAGCGCGTCGGCCGCGTCAGCGCCGGCAATGGCCGCGCCGGGCAACAGCACGCGCAGCATCGCCTGCACCTGCGCCTTTTCCGCCGCGCCGGTGCCGACCACCGCCTGCTTGACGCTGCGGGCCGCATGTTCGGTGACGGGCAGGGCGGCCGCGCCGCAAGCGGCCAGCACCACGCCGCGCGCCTGCGCCAGCTTGATGGTGGATTGCCCGTTCTTGTTCACGAACACCTCTTCCACCGCGGCGCGGTCGGGCCCGTGCTGCGCGATCACGGCAGCGATCGCGGCATGGAGCGCGGCCAGCCGCTCGGCCAGCGGGGTGCCCGTCCTGCTGGGCACCTGACCGTTCGCCACATGGCTGAGGCGCGACCCCTCGCAGCGCACCAGCCCCCAGCCGGTGCAGGACAGCGACGGGTCGAGGCCCAGGATCAGCGGCAATTTACGACAGGGTCTCCATCACCTCGTCGGAGATTTCGTAATTGCCCCACACGGTCTGGACGTCATCGTCCTCCTCCAGCGCGTCGATCAGCTTCATCAGCGTGCCGGCATCGTCTTCCGCCACATCGACGCTGAGCCCGGGCTTCCACGCCAGCTTGACGCTTTCCGGCTCGCCCAGCGCCTTTTCCAGCGCCCCGGCCACTTCGTGCAGCGATTCCATTGCGGTCCAGATCGTGTGGCCGTCCTCGCTGCTTTCCACATCGTCGGCGCCCGCCTCGATCGCGGCTTCGAGCACCTGCTCCTCGCCACCGGCGCCTGCCGGGTACTCGATCAGGCCCTTGCGCTCGAACCCATGGGCCACGGCGCCCGATGCGGCCAGGTTGCCGCCATTCTTGCTGAAGGCGGTGCGCACATTGGTGGCGGTGCGGTTGCGATTGTCGGTCAGCGCCTCGACAATGATGGCGACGCCGCCCGGGCCATAGCCTTCGTAGCGGATCTCCTCGTAGTCCTCGCCCCCGGCGGCGGCGGCCTTGTCGATCGCCCGCTGGATGTTGTCCTTGGGCATGGACACCGCCTTGGCGTTGTTCACCGCCAGGCGCAGGCGCGGGTTCATGTCTGGATCGGGCATGCCCGACTTCGCTGCCACGGTGATTTCGCGGCTGAGCTTGGAGAACTGGGCAGAGCGCTTTTTGTCCTGCGCGCCCTTGCGGTGCATGATGTTCTTGAACTTGGAATGGCCGGCCATGGGATCCCCGGTTTGATGCTTGGCGGGCGCCCCTGACAGGGCCCCGAAGCGCAGGCCCTTACACCTGACAGGCGCGGGAGGGCAACCGGTGGCCCGGTCGCGGCATGCCGGCGATCACTTGCCGCCCGCGCAATGGCCGAAAGTCGCGTCGAGATAGCTGGCGAGGCGCAGGCCCGCCTTGGTCAGCTGCTGATGCACCAGCGGGCGCGCGCGGAAGATGTAGGCGCTGTCGATCGCCCGCTGCCCGGTGGCCGGGGTTTCTGCCGGATAGATCTGGCCATGCAGGCCACGCGACTCGTCCGCCCAGGCAACCGGATCGGTGCCGGACCAGGCGATGGCCTGCTCGCTGGTGATGGTGCGTTCCAGGAAATCGGCCCATTCGGAGTAGGACATCTGCTCCTGGTCGATCAGCACGCTGTCCCACAATGCGTGGAGGTTCACCTCTCCGTCGCGGGTGGTGACGATCACGTCATTGCCGCCCCTGTCCGTCGCATTGCCGGCATGCAGCGGCTGGTTCAGGTCGCCCACGAAATGCACGATCATGCGCAAGGCGGCGCGGCGATCCTCCAGCGGAGCGGATTGGTCCAGCACCGTCGCGCGGGACTGTGCCAGGGCCGCGACGGCATCGCCTTCCGCCGGCGCACCGACTTGCGCGTAGCTCTGCCCGTCGGGGATGGTCACGAAATGCCAGGGGAAGGTCCGGTCGTGCCAGTACGGGTCCGGCGACAGGCGCATGTAATCGGGCCAGTTGGCAGCATCGGGCAGGGTTTCGGTGCCCAGCAGGTCGCGGATCTCCAGCCGGGTCTGCCCGCAGATGAACCGGTCCGCCAGTTCGGCCGCGACCCTGTGCCCGGTGGGCCCCCAGGCGTGTGCGGTGGCGGGCAGTACCAGCGCGACCGCCGCGCACAGGGCAGGGATAAGGCGCATCATTGTCGGCTCCTGAAGTAGGTAGGCAGGTTCAGAGTCTGACGGCGGTACCGCTGGCGCTGACCATCAGCATGGAGCCCGTATCGCCGATCACCTCATAATCAAGGTCCACGCCGACCACCGCATTGGCGCCCAGCCGCCGGGCTTCCTCCTGCAACTCGGCGATCGCCTGCTCCCGCGCATCCTTCAGCACCCGTTCGTAGGAGCCCGCCCGCCCGCCCACGATGTCGCGGATGCTGGCGAACAGGTCGCGAAACATGTTGGCGCCGATGATCGCCTCCCCGGTGACCACGCCCAGATAGTCGCGCACCGGGCGCCCTTCGACGGTGGGCGTGGTGGTGACGATCATGCCTGACTGGCTGCCGCCGCCGCCTTCGTCGCGCTCGTCCCGGCCGCTACCGGTGGCCCAGGGACTAGCCATTGATCACGCTCCCGCCATTGGGGTGCAGCACCTGTCCCGACATGTAGCTGGAATCCTCGCACGCCAGGAACAGGAAGGCCGGCGCTACCTCGTTCGGCTGGCCGGCCCGGCCCATCGGCGTGTTCTGGCCAAAGGTCGGGATCTTCTCCGCCGGGGCACCGCCGGACGGATTCAGTGGGGTCCAGATCGGGCCGGGCGCCACGGCGTTCACGCGGATGCCTTCGCTCACCAAGTTCTCCGACAGCGATCGGGTAAACGCGGTGATCGCGCCCTTGGTGCTGGAATAGTCCAGCAGGCCGGCGCTGCCCTGGTACATGGTGACGCTGGTGCAGTTCACGACCGTCGCGCCGCTCTTCAAGTGGGGGCGGGCGGCCTGTACCATGTAGAACATGGAAAAGATGTTGGTCTGGAACGTGCGCTGCAGCTGTTCCGGCGTGATGTCGGTGATGTCCTTGTCGGGGTGCTGTTCCCCGGCATTGTTGACCAGCACGTCCAGCCGGCCCCAGCGGTCGATCACCGCGCGGACGAAGCCGCTGGCATGACGCTGATCGCCCAGATCGCCGGCCGACAGCATGACCTCCGCCCCCTCGGCCTTGCACAAGGCTTCCGTGTGGTGGGCGTCGTCATGCTCGTTGAGATAGGCGATGGCGACGTTGGCACCCTCCCGCGCGAACAGGATGGCCACCGCCCGGCCGATGCCCGAATCACCGCCGGTGACGATCGCCACCTTGCCCCGCAACCGGCCGGAGCCGGCGAAGCGGGGCATGAACTGGGGCTTGGGATGCAGGTCACTCTCGTGCCCCGGCATGCCCGGCTCTTCGGGGATAGGGTTGATATAGGCCTGGTCGGTGACGGGCGGCTGGGGTGTGCTCATGGCGGCGGCTCCGTGGCGGGAAAAGGATCGTTGCCCTTTCAAACCAATGCCGCGCGCCAAGCGTTCCGATCCGGCTTCAGCCCAGGCCCAGGGCCGTCTTGTAGGTGTCCAGCACCATTTCCATTTCGCGGCGGTCATCGGGCTTCATCTTCCGCAGCCGCACGATCTGGCGCATGATCTTGGCGTCGTAGCCCACGGCCTTCGCTTCGGCATAGACGTCGCGGATGTCGTCGCTGATGCCCTTTTTCTCTTCCTCCAGGCGCTCCACCCGCTCGATCAGCAGGCGCAGGCGGTCGTCGGTGGTTTCGGCCATGGGGGAACACTCCGGTAAGATGGCATGAACAGATTCGCGGGAAGGCGCGGCTGATAGCCAGCAAGTGCCTGCCGGTGAAGGGGGTTAGGCCCGCTCAGTGCTCGCCCGCGTTCAGCGCCACGCTCGCATCCATCCGCGCCAGCTGCTCCGGCGTTGCGGGGGTGGTGTGCCGTTCCTTCCACTCGGCCGACGGCATGCCGTGGATCAGCGTCCGGGCGGCCTCCTTGTCGCCCGGATAGCCCCCGTCGCGAATCCAGTCGGCCAGGCAGTTGCGGCAGAAGCCGGACAGACCCATCAGGTCGATGTTCTGCGCATCGGTGCGGTGCTGCAGATGGCGCACCAACCGGCGGAAAGCGGCGGCGGCGACGGCATCGGGCAGGGCGTCCAGCTCGTCCGCGACCTCAGTATTGACCATTACAAGCTTCGTCCTTGTGTTGTCGTGTTTCATTGCCATAGCCTTGGTCCATGACGACGACCCCCAATCCCAGCAAGCTTGGCCCCCGCGCTCGCAAGGTCAAGATCCTCGCCACGATCGGACCGGCCAGCCGCGATCCCGACATGCTGCGCCGCCTGGTGCGCGCCGGCGCCGATGCGTTCCGCGTGAACCTGTCGCATGGCGATCACGAAACCCACGCCGCCTCCATCGCTGCGATCCGCGCGCTGGAGAAGGAACTGCACCGCCCGCTGACCATCCTGTGCGACCTGCAGGGGCCCAAGCTGCGAGTCGGCGCCTTTGCCGAAGGGCGCGCGCTGATCCCGCATGGCGGCCGCTTCGTGCTGGATCGCGACCCCGCGCCGGGTGACGCAACCCGCGTGCAGCTGCCGCATCCCGAACTCTTCGGCCTGATGTCGCCTGGCCAGCGGCTGCTGATCAATGACGGCAAGATCCGACTGCGGGTGGTGGAGGCCACCGATCAGGCGATCACCTGCACCGCCGAGGTCGGCGGCGTCATCTCCGATCGCAAGGGCGTGAACGTGCCCGATGCGGAAATCCCGATCCCCGCCCTGACCGAAAAGGACCGGCGCGACCTGGCCTTCGCCATGGAACAGAATGCCGACTGGATCGGCCTCAGCTTCGTGCAGCGGCCGGAAGATCTGGCCGAAGCGCGCAAGCTGATGGGCGGCCGCGGCGCGCTGTGCGCCAAGATTGAGAAGCCGCAGGCGATCAAGCGCCTGGCCGAGATCATCGAGCTGTCGGACGGCGTGATGGTCGCGCGCGGCGACCTGGGTGTGGAGCTGAACCCGGAAGAGGTTCCGCCGCTGCAGAAGAAGATCGTGAACGCCACCCGCCTGCTGGGCAAGCCGGTGATCGTGGCGACGCAGATGCTGGAAAGCATGATCGAAAGTCCCGCGCCGACCCGCGCGGAGGTGTCGGACGTGGCCAACGCGGTCTATGACGGCGCCGATTGCGTTATGCTGAGCGCCGAGACCGCCGCCGGGCAGTGGCCGGAAGAAGCCGTGCTGATGATGGATGCCATCGCCCGGCAGGTGGAACGCGACGACGGCTATCGCCAGCGGGTGCGCCTGCTCGACACTCCGCCCGATCCCACCACCGCCGACGCGCTGGCCCATGCCTGCATGACCATCGCCGACACGGTCAGCATCGGCGCCATTGCGGTGTTCACCAGCACCGGCGTCTCCGCCCGCCGCGTGGCGCGCGAACGGCCATCCGTGCCGGTGATGGTGCTGACCCCCTCCATGACGGTGGCGCGCCGCGTGGCGCTGCTGTGGGGCGCGCATCCGGTGGCGACCAAGGATATCGGCAGTTTCGAGGAGATGATCGCCAAGGGCAAGCGCATGGCGCTGCGCCACGGCCTGGGCAGCAAGGACAGCAAGTTGATCGTGCTGGCGGGCGTGCCCTTCGGCATGGCCGGCGCGACCAACCTGCTGCATGTCGTGACGCTGAAGGGCGACGAGCTGGAACAGCACACGTCCCAGCCAGAAGGCTGATCGGGATCAGCCGATCCGTGCCAGCGGCATGCCGGCGCGGATCGGCTGGCCTTCGGTCAGGTCGGCCAGGGGCGGGGCATTTGCGGGCAGGAACACTAGGATGGTGGAGCCATGCTCGAACCAGCCTATCTCCGCGCCCTTCTTCACCGACACCGACAATGCCCGCCGCGCCGATCCGCCGTCACGCAGCAGGGCCGGCGTGTCGAGAAAGGTCAGCCGGATGCTGGCCACCAGGATGGCGGCGACCGGCACCAGCAGCATCGGCGTGCCATTCGCCAGCCGGGTCTCGATCACCGCGCGTTCGTTGCGGCAGAACAGCCGCTCCACCCGCTTCAGCGCGATCGGATTGACGTTCCAGCAATCGCCTGACTGGTAGGTCACGCCCTCCACGGTCAAGTCGGCCGGTGCGTGGAACCGGTGATACATGCCCGCGGTCAGCCGCAGGGTCACGAACCAGCCATTGGCGAACCGTTCGGCTTGGCGTGGATCGGGCAGCAGCTCGTCCAGCCTGTAGGAGTAGCCCTTTACCTGCCAAGCGACCCCGTCCGCCACCCGCCCATGCGCGCCGACGATCGCGTCGCACGGGCTGGCGATCAGCGACGGATCGGCAGGGAAGGGCCGGGCACCTGGCCGCAACGCCCGCGTGAAGCCTTCGCCCAGCGAGCGGAAGCGGGTCTGCTGTGTATCTGCAAAATCCACGTTGGCGAAGAAGCGCCACGCCGCCAGCGCCGGTCGGGCGATCAGTGGATTCTCGCTGCGCGCGATCCGCCCCACGAATTGCGTCGCCCAGCGGCGCGGCAGGCGGTTGGTCAGCAGGAAATTGAGGTCTTCCTGCAGCAGCAGGCCCATCAAACGCGCGCGCAATGTCATGGCTGTGTCACCCGGATGCGGTGAAAGCGGCCATGCATCCGATCCTTGCCGCCCTGCTGGGCTCCACCGCTGTGCTGGCCGTCACCAAGGGACGCCGGCGCCTCGCCTTGTCGCGCGCCAAGCATCCCTCTCTCGGCGGCCATGTCCGCATGGCCAAGCGGGTCGCCGGGCAGATCCCCGGCTTCGCGCAAGCCCCCGACCGCTTCTTCGCCGCCGACGGCGCACCGGCCGAAGTCGCGCGCCGCCGACAGGCCGCGTTCGACCGGCTGTGCGCGCTGTACAAGCAGCGCTTCGCCAGGACGCTGGCCCTGACGCAGGAGGTGCGGCCCGGCCTGTCCGACCTGCAGTTCACCGGCAGCTACCGCGTGCCGTTCCCCTTCGCCGCGCGGGTGCGCGAGCAGCTGGGCACCGGCGCCTTCCTGCAGGCCAGCGACGGGCCGGAGGTGATCGACCTCGACGGCAACCGCCTGATCGACCTGACCGGCAGCTACGGCGTCAACCTGTTCGGCTACGAATTCTACAAGCAGTGCATCGCCGAGGGAGCGGCGGCGGTGGCGGAGCTTGGCCCGGTGCTGGGCGCCTACCACCCGCTGCTGGCCGACAATGTCCGGCGCCTGCGTGCATTGTCCGGCATGGACGAGATTTCGTTTCACATGTCCGGTACGGAGGCGGTGATGCAAGCCGTGCGGCTGGCGCAGTACCATACCGGCGCACAGCGGATCGTGCGCTTCGCCGGCGCCTATCATGGCTGGTGGGGCGATGTGCAGCCCGGCATCGGCAACCCCGTGCCGGCGGACCGTACGCTGACCCTGGCCGAGATGTCGGAGCGCACGCTGCACGTCCTCGCCACGAGGCGGGACATCGCCTGCGTGCTGGTGAACCCGCTGCAGGCGCTGCACCCCAACAAGGCGGCGGCGTCGGACAACCAGCTGGTCGGCAGCGCCGGCCGCAGCGCGGGCGCGGACCTGCCGGCCTATCGTGCCTGGCTGCACCGGCTGGCCGATGTATGCAGCGGCAACGGCATCGTGCTGATCTTCGACGAGGTGTTCCTGGGCTTCCGCTTGGCACCCGGCGGCGCAGCCGAGTATTTCGGCGTGCGGCCGGACCTCGTCACCTATGGCAAGACGCTGGGCGGCGGGTTGCCCGTCGGCGTGCTGGCGGGCCGGGCCGCGCTGATGAAGCGCTGGCGAGAGGATCGCCCGCTCGACATCTGCTTCGCGCGCGGCACCTTCAACGCGCACCCCTATGTCATGGGCGCGATGGACGCCTTCCTGCGTCGGCTGAAAACGCCGGAGGTGCGCAGCCTGTACCACGGGCTGGACGAACGCTGGAACGCGCGCGCCGCGGCCATGAACGAGGCGCTCGCCAGGGCCGGCGTGCCGGTGCAGGTCGCTCATCTGCAGACGATCTGGACCGTGCTCTACACACAGCCGGCGGCCTATAACTGGATGCTGCAATATTACCTCCGCGCCGAAGGGCTGGCGCTCAGCTGGGTCGGCACCGGGCGGTTGATCTTCAGCCTGGACATCGATGATCCGATGTTTGCCGAGATCGTCCGCCGCTTCGTGGCGGCGGCAGGCGCGATGGCGGCGGATGGCTGGTGGGACACGCCCCCGGGCCTGACCGACAAGGGCCTGCGCCGCGGCGTGCTGGGCCGCGCGCTGGCGACCCGCTTGGGGCGCGACTAGGCCGGCGTGCCGTCCGGATAATCCATCCGCTCGCCCCGCAGCAGGCGGCGGGGTGCGCCCTTGTACAGGCGGAAATCGCTGAACGGATCGGTGATGATCTTGGTCGCCCAGACTAGTCCCGTCTCCACGTCACGGATGAAGAACAGGTGCACGCTGCGAAAGGCGATCGCGCCCACGCCCAGCACCAGCCAGCCGATCCCGACATGGCGCAGGTAACCCTCCACGCCGTCAACCGGCAGCAGCGCGCCCCACAGGGTCGGCTGGACCAGCAGCACCAGCGGCACCGCCAGCCACAGGCTCATCAGCACCCATTTGCGCTGGAGGTTGTAGCCGATCTTGATCTCTTCCTTGTGATCGTGCGTCGCCTCGTTGACGTGGTCGTAGCCCTTGGGCTCGAAGAAGAAATGCCCCGCCTGCCGGCTGGTCATCGCCACGCCCCAGGCCAGCAGGCTGGCGACCGCCGGGTCCACCCACAGGATCGCATAGGCCACCATGAAGGTGCAGGCGCTGACGAAATGCAGGGTCTGGTTGACCAGGCTGTGATGGTAGAATCGGTGGTCGTCCCACCGCTGCTCGGCAAGCTGAGCGCGGAAACCGGTCATCGGGCGTGATCCTCGGGGCTGATCTTCTGGTAACGGACAAGCGAGAAATGGCCGAGCGGCGGCAGCGGGCGGTTCTCCAGCAGGCGCAGATCAGGCCGGGTGGCGGCCCAGTTCTCGTACCGGCTCCACGGAAACTCGGTGCGGAAGCCCAGCCGGCTGGTCAGCGGCATCAGCGTGCGTTCGATCGCCCCGCGCAGGCCGCGGCCCGCACCCACGCGGGTGGTGATGATGATCTCGCCCCCCGGGCGGCAGATGCGGGCGAATTCGTCCAGCGCCCGTTCGGGGTGCGGGCAGGCGGTGATCACATACTGCGCCACCACCGCATCGAAGCTGTTGTCGGCGAAATGCAGCGCCTCCGCATCGGCGACCACCACCTGTTCGACATGGCTCAACTGCTGTTCGCGCACCCGCGCACGCGCCTTGTCCAGCATGGCGTCGGACAGGTCGACCGCCACGATCCGCAGGTCGCGCGAATATTGCGGCAGGGAAATGCCGGTGCCGACGCCGACCTCTATGATCCGCCCGCCGACCTGGTCGGCCGCGACGATCGCCGCCGACCGTCCGGTGCGAAAGACCGGGCCGAAGACCAGGTCATAGATCGGCGCCCATCGATCATAGGCGCGGGCGACGCCCGCCGTGCTCATCTGGGTGGTCATGCCGGTGCTGTTCCCGCGTTGTGACCTCCCGGTCATCGCAGGGTCAGATGACGCTTGCAGGACAGCATGGTGACAGTTCGACGACCTGCCGGACTATATCCGGCAACATCGACGTCACATCTGAGCGATATGGATGATCGCTGGAGCGGGCGAAGGGATTCGAACCCTCGACCCCAACCTTGGCAAGGTTGTGCTCTACCCCTGAGCTACGCCCGCTCTCTGGCGCTTCACCAGCCTTGCGAAATTCGCACGGCCCGGTGGGGAGGCGCGCCACTATCAAAGGGGCGGCACCCCTGCAAGCGCAAAAACACGCGAAATGCACGGCCGCTCTTCACCCTTGGCAAACCCGGCGCGGTGGCCACATAGGATACCAGCATTCATCAAGCGGCAGGGAGCGGCAATCTTGGCAAGCATGGGCCTCAGCATCGACGAGCAGAAGGCAGTGGACCGGTTCCGCAAGGACGTGGTCGAACCCAGCCGCGACAAGCTGGTGATCCTGGATTTCTGGGCCGAATGGTGCGGGCCATGCAAGGCGCTGACCCCGGTGCTGGAAAAGATCGCCGCCGAATATGCCGACAAGGGCGTGATCCTGGCCAAGCTGAACGTGGACGAGGAACAGTTCATCGCCAGCCAATTCCAGGTGCGGTCCATCCCCACCGTCTATGCCATGTTCCAGGGCCAGCCGGTGGCGGACCTGACACCCGCGCGCACCGAAAGCCAGCTGCGCCAGGCGCTGGACGCGCTGCTGGCGCAGCTGCCGGTGGCGGGTGGCGATGGCGAGGCGCAGGCGCCCGATATCGCGCCGCTGGTCGCGATGGGCGAGCAGGTGCTGGCCGAAGGCGATGCGGAGCGGGCGGTCGGCATCTTCATGCAGATCGCCGAGATGGCGCCGGAAGATGCGGGCGTGCAATCCGGCCTGATCCGCGCGCTGATCGCCGCCGGCCAGGTGGAAGAGGCGCGCACCGCGCTGAACATGCTGCCCGACGATCTGCGCAAGGATCCGCTGGTGGCGCAGGCGGCCGCCGCGCTGGAGCTGGCGGGCAGCAATGTCGACCAGAGCGAGCTGCAGGGCCTGCGCGCCGCCGCGGCGGAGCGGCCGGCCGACATGGACGCGCAGTTCGCCTGGGCGCAGGGCGCCTTCGCGGCTGGGCTGCGCGAGGATGCGGCCGACACGCTGCTGCGCATGATCGCCGCCGATCCGCAATGGAACGAAGGCGCGGCCAAGGCCAAGCTGCTGCAGATCTTCGAGGCGGTCGGCCTGGAAGATCCGTGGGTGTCCGCCACGCGGCGGCGCCTGTCGCTGCTGCTGTTCGGTTGAGCCGGACAGGATGACCGCGGTCCGCCTGCCGATCTTTCCGCTGACCGGGGCCATCCTGTTCCCCGGCCTGCAGCTGCCGCTGCATATCTTCGAGCCGCGCTATCGCGACCTGGTCGGCACGGCGCTGGCCAAGGACCGGCGCATCGCCATGATCCAGCCGCGCGCCATCGCAGAGGGTTCCCCTCTGTTCGGGATGGGCTGTGTCGGCCGGATCGATGATGTGGAGGCGTTGCCCGACGGGCGATACAACATCGTGCTGGAAGGGGAGGCGCGCTTCCGCCTGCTGCGCGAGCTGGAAGTGACCACGCTGTTCCGCCAGGTCGAGGCGGAGCTGATCCCCGATGCGACGGACGAGGCGCTGAGCAGCGTGGAGCGCGCCGCCTTCGAGCAGGAGGCCCGCATCTTTGCCGACCAGCAAGGCTATCAGGTGGACTGGCAATCGCTGGAGCGGCTGGACGATGCCAGCCTGATCAACGGCGTCAGCCAGATCGCGCCGTTCGATTCGGCGGCCAAGCAGGCCTTGCTGGAAGCCGGCGACCTGGCGACCCGGTGCGAGCTGCTGATCCAGCTGATGCAGTTCTTCGGTCGCAGCGACCCGGACGAAAGCAAGGTCACGCTGCAGTAGGCGCCTGCCGCGGGTGTCAGAAACTCCCGCGGATTCCGTCGATCACATATTGCGAGGCCAATGCGGCCAGCAGCACGCCCAGCAGCCGTGTCAGCACCGCTTCGAAGCGCGGCCCCACCGCCTTCATCAGCGGCCCGGCGGCCAGCAGCGCCAGCATGGTCAGCAGCAGCACCAGACCCAGTGCGCCCAGCACCACCAGCGTCCCCGGCAGGCCGTCGGCATTGCTCTGCAGCAGCATGACGGAGGCGATCGCCCCGGGTCCGGCGAGCATCGGCATTGCCATGGGGAAGATGGACACGTCATCCTGCGTCGGATCGGCCATCACCTGTTCGGCGCGCTGCTCCCGCCGTTGGGTGCGCTTCTCGAACACCATGTCGAGCGCGATGAGGAACAGCATGATGCCACCGGCGATGCGGAAGGCGTCCAGTTCGATATGTAGTGCGCCCAGCAATTGCTGGCCGAACAGGGCGAAGAACAGCAGGATGCCGCCCGCCACCACGCAGGCGCGGATCGCCATGGCGCGGCGATGCCGGGCCTCGAACCGGGCGGTCAGGCCGGCGAAGATCGGCGCGCAGCCCGGCGGATCGATGATCACGAACAGGGTGGCGAAGGCGGAGAGGAACAGGTCGAACAGCATCAGGCACCGTCACCAGCAGTGAGCAACTGGGTATGCACCGGCTCCCACCCTTCGGCACCCTGCCACCAGGCGGTAAAGCCGCTGGCGATGTCGGGCGCGGGGGTCCAGCGTAGCGTACCGTCGCGTGCCAGGCCCGGCTGGGCACCGGACGCGGCCGGCCCGGTTTCACGACCGGTCGGCCGGGTGCATGGGACGACGCGAGCACGGATCATGTTCAGCGCCTCCACCACGATGGCGTCGTCCGCATTGTCGGCTGCGCGTTGTGCCGCATCCTCGCGCCGGGTGCGCGTGAGGTCGGGATCGGGCTGCCACACGGTCACGCTCCAGCGGAAATCATTGTCGCGCTGCCGCTCCCACACGCGCGTGAAGCGGCTCCAGTTGCCGGTCGCGTCATGACCCAGGCCGGCGACCACCACGGCCGATCCGTCGCAACTGGCCCAGGCCTCGCGCGCCTGCCACCGGTCGGGGGTGGCGGGGCTGGCCCGGCCGGCCAGCCAGCTGGCGGCAGGCATGGCGGCGCCGTTCCAGGCAATCTGCGCGCCGGGCGTGGCGCGGTTGGCCAGCGCCAGCCACTGGCCTTCTTCCCGCGCGGCACGGGCGAGCGCTATTTCCGCCGCGATCACACTGGTGGGCTGCGCATTCGCGCGCAGCGGCGGTCTGCGCCGTTCCTGCGCGATGGCCCGGCTGCTCAGCCCGCCGGACTGGCCGCCGCCGCACGCCGACAGCGTCATGGCGAGCACCGCCGGGGCCAGCAGCAGCGCCGCCCGCCGCACGGTCACGCCGCCATCTGGCTGTAGGCGAGGTTCTGCAGGACGATGTTGATGATATTCAGCACCACGATCAGCACCAGCGGGGAAAAGTCGATCGCGCCGGTATTGGGCAGGATGCGGCGGATCGGCGACAGGATCGGATCGAGCAGCGCGCTGACCGATGTCCAGATCGCCGCGACCCAGTTGCTGCGCATGGAGATGACGTTGAAGGATACCAGCAGGCTCAGCACGAACTGCACGATCACCAGGATGATGATGATGTTGATCAGGTAGCCGACGATCTGCGACAGGGTCAGTAAGAGCACGGGTGGGGGTCTTTCTGCTGGTCAGGCCGCGGCCGTCACGCGGGCGAGCCGGTGCCGGAGCGTTCGGTGAGTTCGATGAAGGTGGAGGAGCGGATGGTCCAGCGAAGCTGGGTCGGCGTGGCGCCATCGACATCGTTGACGCGCTTCAGCTCCAGCGTGCCGGTACGCGGCGGGGTGCCGATTTCGTCGGCATGGGTCAGCGTGCCTTCCACCGTGCAATAGAGCGAGCCGGCGGCGCCTTCCTGCGTGGAGTCGCCCCATGTGATGACGGGGCGCTTGTAATCGGAGAACAGTGCCTGCAGCCGCGCGCCGTCGATCACCGGATCGGCCCAGACCAGCGCCGCCCGGTCCCACTCGCCGGCCGCGATCGCATCGCCGTAGAAGCGGGCCACATCCATGCAGGTGCGGCTGGAAAGGGCCGGGAAATCTTCCACCTGCGCCGGCAGCGCGGCAGGCGTCGCCAGCGGATCGGCCGCAGGCGGCAGGGCGGCGTTCTCCGACGGCTGGGGGGCCGGAGCCTCCGAACCGCAGGCCGCCAGCAGGGCGAGAACGGGGAGAAGGCCTGCGCGCATCTCAGGCGTCCGCCCGGATCAGCGTGCCTGCGCCGCGGGAGGTGAAGAATTCCAGCAGCATGGCATGGGGCACCCGGCCATCCAACACCACCGCCGCCTCGCACCCGGCCTCCACCGCATGCACGCAGGTTTCCAGCTTGGGGATCATGCCGCCGCTGATCGCACCTTCCGCCGTCAGCCGGGCGATGTCGGTCGGCGTCAGGTTGCTGACCAGCCGCTTGTTCGCGTCCAGCACGCCGGCCACGTCGGTCAGCAGGAACAGCCGCGCCGCCCCCAGCGCCGCCGCCAAAGCGCCCGCCATGGTATCGGCATTGATGTTGTAGGTCTCCCCATCCAGCCCGGCGCCGATCGGCGCGACCACCGGGATCATCCCGGCGCTGCTGGCGGTTTCCAGGATGGCGGTGTCGATCACCTGCGGTTCGCCCACGAAGCCCAGGTCGATCGCCTGTTCGATCAGGCTGTCCGGGTCGGTCACGGTGCGCGTCAGCTTGGCCGCGGTGACCATGTTGCCGTCCTTGCCCGATATGCCCAGCGCCTTGCCCCCCGCGCGCGCGATCCAGCCGACCAGTTCCTTGTTGATGGCGCCCGACAGGACCATTTCGGCGATCTCCGCCGTGGCACGATCGGTCACGCGCAGGCCATCGACGAAGGAGCTTTCCACGCCCAGCTTCTTCAGCATGGCGCCGATCTGCGGGCCGCCGCCATGCACCACCACCGGATTGATGCCGACCGTCTTCAGCAGCACGACATCATGCGCAAAGGCCTGCGCCATGGCAGGATCGCCCATTGCGTGGCCGCCATATTTCACCACAAAGCTGCGCCCGGCATAGCGTTGCAGATAAGGCAGCGCCTCGATCAGCACTTCCGCCTTGGCCAGCATCTGCCGTTCGGTATCCGCGTTCATGGCTGTTGCCTTAGAGCGCGTGCCCGCAAACGGCAATCGCCACTGGCAACGCCTGCTGGCAGCCGTTACCCTTGCGGCCATGCGATCGATACTGCTCCACATCATGGACGATAATGGCCTGGAGGCGCGCCTCGGGGCGGCGCTGGACCTGGCGCGCACGGTGGACGGCCACGTCCTCTGCCTGCAGGCCACCCCGCACGAGATCGACCTGCCGGGCGACTTCTTCGGCACGGAAGCGGCGGAGATCGTGGTGCGGTTGCAGGAAGGCGCGGCGGCGCTGCGGCAGAAGATCGAACCGCGTCTGGCGGCGCAGGACGTCGCCTGGTCGTGGGAAGTGGATGAACGGTCCGCTGCGGAAGCGCTGGTGGAACACAGCCGGCTGAACGATCTGGTGGTGATGGGCAATTGCGATCCCGCCAGCGGCAATCCGTCGGGCCTGCCGGCCGCCGTCGGCACGCGCGCGCATACCCCCATCCTGCTGGTGCCGTCCGATACGGTCGGCTTTGACTGCACAGCCCCCGCGCTGGTCGCGTGGGACGGATCGCCGGAAGCCTGCCGCGCCCTGCGATCGGCGGTGCCGTTGCTGGAACATTCGAAGGCGGTCACGCTGGCATGGGTCAGTGGGGAGCGCGGCAAGCGTCTCGAACGCTCGATGGAGGAGGCGGCCGCCTATCTGGCGCGCCATGGCGTGCGGTGCCAGATGGTGGAACTGCCATGCGAAGGCGGGCGGGTGGCCCAGGTGCTGCGCGATGCGACCGTCGATTTCGGTGCCGGCTGGATGGTGATGGGCGCATTTGGGGAGCAGCGATTGCGGGAACTGATGCGGGGCGGCGTGACGCAGGCGCTGTTCGAACAGCCGCCGGTGCCGATCCTGGCCCGCCACTGACCGGCCCGCCGCGCACGCTTCGGCGCAGCGGCAAGGGGGTTGGCGCGGCGTTCAGCGCGGCTTAACGGGCAGGCGCGCCTTTCTGGCGCTTCCGGTGGCATCCTTGGATGCTGGCCGCGGAATGTTGATGATTTGGGGGTTCGGGAAAGCCGATGATCGCGCATATGTTCGCCCGCGGGCGCCTTGGCACCGCTCTGCTGGCCCTCGCCGCGCTGGTGGCGGCGCCGATCGCCCCCGCAAGTGCCGTGGCGCAGGGTGTGACCACGATCGACCCCGATGCGGCCATCGACGGGGACCTGAACGGCGCCCCGACGTCCACGCCGCAGAGCTACCCGACCTACAATGGCGAACTGTCGCCGAGCGACGGCATCAGTTCGCCGCCGCCCCCTGCGGTGGAGCAAGCACCGGTGGTGACCAGCCCCTATCCGTCAGAAGCGGCGAGCCAGGCAGCGCAGAACCCGTCGGTCGCCGGCGCGCAGGGCACCACCTACCAGGAGGATGATCTGATCGGCGCGGCCGAAGGGCTGTTCGGCAAGGGCGCCGAAGGGCTCGCCCGGCTGATGCAGGACATCCTGTCCAAGCAGGGCGAACCCAATGCCTATATTGTCGGGCGGGAGGCGAGCGCCGCCTTCATCGTCGGCGCGCGCTATGGCTCGGGCACGCTGTTCCACAAGGTCGAAGGGCAGCGCACCGTATACTGGACCGGCCCGTCGGTCGGGTTCGATGCGGGCGCCAATGCCGGCAACACCTTCGTGCTGGTGTACAACCTGTTCGACAGTGAAGAGCTCTACACCCGCTTTCCGGCTGGCGAGGGGCAGGTCTATTTCGCGGGCGGGTTCACCGCTTCCTACCTGCGCAAGGGCGATGTGGTGCTGATCCCGATCCGCGTCGGCGCCGGCCTGCGGCTGGGGGTCAATGTCGGCTACATGAAATTTACCAAGGATCAGACTTGGCTGCCCTTCTAGTCGCCTGTGTACGGCCTCTCGCGCAATAAAGTGGCTTGCGGGCGGGGGCCGCGGGGGGCATGGGCCCACCCGCTATGCTGAACCGCCTGACCCAACAATCGCCCGACGCGCTGCTGGCGCTGATCAAGCTGCACGATGCCGACCCGGCGCCCGACAAGATCGACCTGGGCGTCGGCGTGTTCCGCACCGAGAGCGGCGCCACGCCGGTCTTCGGGGCGATCAAGGCGGCGGAGCAGCTGCTGGTCGACCGGCAGGACAGCAAGGCCTATCTCGGGCCCGAGGGCGACATGGGCTTCGTCCAGCGCCTGATCCCGCACATCTTCGGCGAAGGCACCGTGTCGGACCGGCTGGGCGGCATGCAGACGCCGGGTGGCACCGGTGCGGTGCGGCTGGCGCTGGCGCTGGCCAAGCGGGCAGGCGTCACCCGTGTGCTGATGGGCACGCCATCCTGGCCCAACCACGCGCAGATCGTGGCCGATCTGGACCTGGAGCTGGTCGCGTTCAATCACGCCACGCCTGACGGCGCGGCCGACATCGAAGCGCTGCTGAGCGCGCTCGGTAGTGCCGGAGAGGGTGCTGCAGTGCTGCTGCACGGCTGCTGCCACAACCCGACCGGCGTCGATTACACGCCCGCCGAATGGGACCGGATCGCCGCCGCTCTGGCGGATGGCGCGGTGCTGCCGATCGTCGATCTGGCCTATCAGGGGCTGGGCGTCGGCATGGAAGCGGACGCCTATGGTCCGCGCGTCGTGCTGGCCGCGGTGGCGGAGGCGCTGGTCGCCTATAGCTGCGACAAAAATTTCGGCCTGTATCGCGATCGCGTCGGCGCGCTGTACTGGCAGGGCGCGGATGCCGATGGCGCGACCCGGATCATGAGCAATGGCGCCGCGCTGGCCCGTGCCAACTGGTCCATGCCGCCCGATCACGGCGCCGCCGCGGTGCGGCTGGTGCTGGAGGATGCGGCCCTGACCGCCGACTGGCTGGCCGAGCTGGAGGGCATGCGTCAGCGCATCAGCGGTGTGCGCAAGGCGCTGGCGGCGCACGGCACCGCCGGCACGCTGGACCTGACGCCCTATGGCCGGCAGCAGGGCATGTTCGCCATGTTGCCGCTGACCCCGGCGCAGATCGCGGCGCTGCGGAGCGAGCACTCGATCTACATGGCGGGCAGCGGACGGATCAATATCGCCGGGCTGACAGCGGGCAATCTGGACAAGTTCACGGCGGCGCTGGCAGCCGTCACGGCCTAGCGCCGCAGGGCTTCCAGCCGCTGCAGGTAACGGGCAACGGTGTCGATCTCCAGATTGACCGCGCTGCCTGCCGCCAGCACGCCCAGCGTCGTCACCTCGCCCGTATGCGGGATGATGTTGAGCGTGAAATCGGCCGCGCCGTCCGGCAGGTCCGTCACCTCGTTCACCGTCAGCGAGACGCCGTCCACGCAGATCGAGCCCTTGGGCGCGATAAACGGGGCCAGCGCGGCGGGTGCGCGGATGGTCAGGCGGGTCGACCCGCCGACCGGATCTGCGGCGATCACCTGCCCCGTCGCATCGACATGGCCGGACACGATGTGCCCGCCCAGCTCGTCGCCGACCCGCAGCGACGGTTCCAGGTTCAGCCGGCGCCCTTGCGCCCACATGCCCGGCGCGGTGCGGCTGACGCTTTCGGCCGACAGGTCGATGGCGAACCAGGCGTCGCCGGGCTCTCCGCCGCGATCCACCACGGTCAGGCACACGCCCGAACACGCAATGGAGGCACCGATGGTGATGGTGGCGGGATCCCACGGGCAGGCAATGGTCAGGCGCAGATCGCCCTGATCCTGCGCCGCTGTGATGGTGCCGATGGCGGTGACGATGCCGGTGAACATGTTTGGGGCCTAACGTGTGCGGGTGAAGATTTCGAGCGTGTCGGGCGCGAAGCTGCGGCGATCGGTCAGCAGCCAGCGATCATGCGCCTGCCACAGGCCCGACAGTTGCAGGTCCGCCAGCGCCGGCTTGCCGCCGCCCAGCAGCACCGGGGCGCGGTAAAGCAGCAGCCGGTCCACCAGATCGGCCCGCAGGAACGCGGCGGCGGTCTCTGCTCCGCCCTCGACGAACAGGTACTGCATATGCCGCAGTTCGTGGATCGCCTGCGGATCGGGCAGGGCGGTCCAGCCATCCGGCACCGCGCCGCCGGTCAGCACCAGCCGGTCGGGCGCGTGGTCCTCCAGCCCCGGCAGGCGCACGTCCAGCGCCGGCGCGTCGGCGCGCAGGGTGCCGCCCCCGACCAGGATAGCATCGGCCCGCGCACGCTCGCGATGGGCATGGGCGCGCGCGGCTGGTCCGGTGATCCAGCGGCTGGTTCCGTCCGCCAGCGCGATGCAGCCGTCCAGCGAAGTGGCCAGCTTCAGCGTCACATGCGGCCGGCCCAGCGCGGCCTGCGCCAGATAGCCGGCCAGGCTGCCGGCGCAGCATGGATCACCCACGCCCTCCGCCACGATACCAGCACCCCGCACCCGCGCCTTGCCGCGCCCGGCGGTGCGTGGGTCCGGGTCCGTCACGCCGACCACGACGCGCGCGACTCCGGCGGCGACCACCAGATCGGCGCAGGCCGGGCCGCGGGGCGACTGGTGGGCGCAGGGCTCCAGCGTGACATACAGCGTCGCGCCCCGCGCCCGGTCGCCCGCCTGAGCCAGCGCCATCGCCTCGGCATGGGGGCGGCCGCCGGGCTGCGTCCAGCCACGCCCGACGACGGTGCCGCCGGCCACCACCAGCGCCGCGACCGCCGGGTTGGGGCGGCTCAGCGGCCGGCCCCGTTCCGCCAGAGCGGCTGCGGCGGCGAGCCAGCGCGCATCATCCTCAGTCCGCAGGTTGAGCGCCTTCGCTTGCCGCAGCCGCAGCTTCGTCCGCTGCGATCTGGCGCTCCATCTTGTCCACATCGACGAAGGTGGCGCGGCCCAGTTCGCGATACAGGTTCTTGCGGATCTCCTCGCGCCGGGCCAGCCGTGCGGCCAGCTCGTCCTGCCGGCGCTGGTTGGCGATGTTGCTGGCGACGATCTCCTCCTGCGTGCGATCAGGCGCGAAGGTGGTGATCCAGGTGACCTGCGGTGGGCGCGGTTCGATTCGCTGGCTTTCGGGCACGAACATCATGAAGATGAAGAATGTCGCCGCCACCGACACGCCCAGCACCTTCCAGCGGTGCGGTGCCGGCTGGCGCCATTCCTGCGCGAAATCCTGTACCGCGTGTCGCGGTGATATGCGTCGCCAGAAGCCCATGCGTGGCAGATAGGGGCTGAACGGCGCGAGCGCCAGTTCCTACCCGAAGGCGCTGTAAAGGCCGCGGCCATGCGCCTTCAGCCAGCCATCCGCTGCCATCAGGTCGTCATCATACAACCGTTCCAGCGCCGCGTGGAAGGCAGGCGAATGGTTGAAATGCAGCAGATGCGCCACCTCATGCGCGACGACGGAGCGGCGCACATGGTCGGGCGCCTGCACCAGCCGCCAGTTGATGCGGACCGTCCCGCCGGTCGAACAGCTGCCCCAGCGCCGCTGCGCGCGCGAGAGGCGCAAGGCAGGCAGCGGCACGCAGGCACGGGCGCAATAATGCCGGAGGTCCGCCGCCAGCAGCTGCTCGGCCTCCTGCGCCAGCCAGCGGGCGAGGCGCGGGACCAGCGTGTCCGCCGGGCCGCCGCAGCGCAGGGCACCCTCCATCATGCGCGGAGTGCGTGGATGGGCGGCGTGCCAGTCGATCGGCAGCGCAGCCCCGCGATACTGGACCGTGCCGCCGGGAGCAGGCGGCGCCTGCTGCGGCACGCGCGCCAGCTGCTGCGCCAGCCAGCCCTGACGGCTGCGGGCGAAGGACAATGCCTCGGCAGTGCGGACCCAGCGGGGCACGGTGACGCGCACCTCCGATCCGTCAGGCGCCAGGCGCAGGGTCAGGCGCGTGGCGCGGGCGTGATGGCGGATGGCAAGCGGCAGTTCCCGCTCCCCCACGACCACCGTTGGCGGCGTGTCGGCCCGGCGCAGCCAGCCGATCACCGGACGAAGAACACCGGCGGGGTATCGCCTTCGGCGTCGTCCTCATCCTCGTCATCCCATTCGTCGCCGCGGCTCCAGTCGACGATGTGCTGTTCCAGCGGTCCGGCATCATCCTCGGCAATCACCCGGCCGGCGACGCTGATCCCCGCCTCGTGCATCGCGGACGCATCGCCGGTCAGCAGCGGGTGCCAGCCCGGCAACGGGTCGCCATCGGCGCGCAGGCGATAGGCGCAGCTGGGCGGCAGCCAGGTCAGCTTGCCCACCAGGTCGGCGGTCAGGCGGATGCAGTCCGGCACGAAGGCGCGGCGATTGCGATAGTCGCTGCAGCGGCCGGTGCCGGTGTCGAGCAGGCGGCACGCGACATTGGTCTCGATCACCGCGCCGGTGTCCTCGTCCTCCAGCTTGTGCAGGCAGCAGCGGCCGCATCCGTCGCACAATGCCTCCCACTCCGCGCGGGTCAGCTTGGCGAGCGGCAGCTCCCAGAAGCGTGGCCTCAGCTCACCCATCGGGCCAGTTCCGTGGCGACAGCGTCAGGGCTGCGTTCCACCGGCAGCAGCGCGATCGGGGCACCATCCGGTCCCATCAGGTAAGCGCCGCGGCTGTGATCCATCAGATAGCCGCCGCCCGCGGAGTCCTCGCCCTTCTGATAGTAGATGGCGAACTTCTTGGCCGTGTCGGCGATCTGCGCTTCCGTTCCCGTCAGGCCCAGCAGGTCGGGGGAGAAGGCTTTGGTGAACTCGGCCACCACCGCCGGCGTGTCACGCGCCGGGTCGATCGTGATGAACAGCGGCTGCACCTTGGCGGCAAGCTCCGGGTGCTGCTGCTTGAACGCATCGAACCCCTTCATCATGAAATTGACGTCGTTGGGGCATACATCCGGGCAGTAGGCATATCCGAAATAGACGATGCGGTACTTGCCGTCGAAATCGCTCCAGCGCACGGTCTGTCCGTCTTCTCCGATCAGTTCGAACGGTCCGCCGATCTCGGCCCCGGCCAGCGGCGGTTCCGCCCCTGATCCGCCGCTGCAGGCAGGCAGCAGCATCAGCGCGGCCAGCGGCAGGCAGGCGCGGCAAAGAGCGGGCAGGGTCATGGCGATACGGTTCATGGTCTGCTAACACCCGGGAAACGAGGGATGAGTCAAGGATTTGCGGGCAATGCGGCGCGGCATGGCCTGGCGGAGGAGATAGGGCGTGACGGTTGCGGTGAACAGGGCTTCGATGAGTGTGCGCGGCGGGCTGGCAGGGCTGGCCGCCTGTTTGCTGGTGCCGGCCGGGGCGGCGCTGGTTGCCGTGCCGGCGGCGGCGCAGAACTATTCCCCCGGCTACCAGTTTCTGGAGGCCGTGAAGAAGAAGGACGGCACCAAGGTCATCGAGATGCTGGCCGAGCCGGGCGGATCCACGATCATCAATTCGCGCGACATCACGGATGGGCACAATGCCCTGCACATCGCGGTGGAGCGGCGGGACGTGACCTGGATCAATTTCCTGGCGGCGCGAGGGGCCAATACCAACCTTGCCAACAATCGGGGCGTCACCCCGCTGCTGCGGTCGGTGCAGATCGGATTCAACGAAGGCGTGGCCGCGCTGGTGCGTGCGGGCGCGCGGGTGGATGACGAGAACCAGGCGGGCGAGACGCCGCTGATGTCTGCCGTGCACCAGCGCGATACCAGCCTGATGCGCGTCCTGCTTGAAGCCGGCGCCGACCCCGACCGGGTGGACAATTCCGGCCGCTCCGCCCGCGACTATGCGAAGCTGGACGGCAATAACAGCGTGACCCTGGCGGAGATCGAGCGCAGCGCCAAGCCGCCGGCGGAGCGCGAAGGCGCCGCCCCGTCCTATGGGCCGAGCTTCTGATGGGCGATCCGGTCGACATCGCCCCGCCCGAGCGCGCGCCGGACATGGCCGACATGACGCTGGACGAGCTGCGCATCGCGCTGGCGCCGACCATTGCCAACATGGCCGCTTTTGACGGGTGGAGCGATGTGGCGCTGGCGGGGGCGGCGGACATTGCCGGCGTCGATCCCGCGGTGGCCCGACTGGCCTTCCCGGGCGGCGCGATCGACATGATCGGCGGCTGGATCGCCTCGATCGATGCGGCCATGCAGGCGGGTTTCAGCCCGGAGGCGCTGGCGACGATGAAGGTCGGGGCTCGCATCCGCGCGCTGCTGCTGTTCCGGCTGGCGGCGATGGGCCGGCAGCGGGAGGCGCTGCGGCGCGCGCTGGCGATCCAGGCGCTGCCGCAGAATGCGGCGCAAGCGCTGCGCACCGGCTGGCACAGTGCCGACCTGATGTGGCGCATGGCGGGCGATACCGCGACGGATTACAATCATTATACCAAGCGGGCGACGCTGCTGGCGGTCTATGCCAGCACGCTGGCGGTGTTCGTGGAGGATGAGAGCGAGGGGCAGGCGGATACCGAGGCCTTCCTGGACCGACGGCTTGCCGGCGTGATGCGGTTCGAGAAGTTCAAGGCGCAGCTGCTGCGTCCGCGTGAACGGTTCGACGTGACGCGCTTTCTGGGCCGGCTGCGTTACCCGGCGCGCTGAACTTACAGGATCGGCAGCAGGATCACCGACCAGCCGATCACCGCAAGAGCGGCGAGCACGCTCAGCCGCGCGATGCCCGGCCAGCGATCCGGTCTGGTGTTCAGGGGCGTACCAGTGATCGAGTGCGGCGCCAGGCGGGTGGCGGCGAGCAGGCGATTGTGCGGGCTCATGGCGGGTTCGGGGCCTTTTCTGTCAGTCATCCTTCACAAGTCCTAACGGCACATTAACCATTCGGTTTCTGGAAGCCTTCGCCTGCCAAATATAGCGGTCCTGCCTGACGCGAATGCGTTGCAAGAAGCGGCGCCATCTGCCACTTGCGCATCGCATGAATGACCCGCTGCAGATGATCGGCCTGGACGTCATCGCCCGCGGACAGTCGGCCCGGATCGCGGCCGTGGACTGGACCGCCTTCGTACCGGAGGAAGCCAAGCGGCTGCGCGCCTTGGGGGTGGAACCGGGCGCGGTGGTCAGTGTGGCGCATCGTGGCATTTTCGCCGGACGCGATCCGCTGGCGCTGCGCATTGGGCGCATGATCGTGGCGGTGCGCCGGGTCCACGCCCGTGCGATCAGCGTGGTGCCCGAGGGTGCTCCTGCGGCATGAGCACGCCCTTTTGAGCACACCCCGCACGATCGCGCTGGTCGGCAATCCCAATGCCGGCAAGAGCGCGCTGTTCAACGCGCTGACCGGCGCGCGGCAGAAGATCGCCAACTATCCAGGCGTCACCGTGGAGCGCAAGGCGGGGCGGCTGGTGCTGCCATCCGGGGAGCCGGTGGAGCTGCTCGATCTGCCCGGCAGCTATGCGCTGGATGCCGCCAGCCCGGACGAGGAGGTGACCCGCTGCGTGGTGATGGGCGAGCAGCCCGGGCAGGCGCGGCCGCAGGTGCTGGTGCTGGTGCTGGATGCCGCCAATCTGGAACAGCATCTGGTGTTCGCGCAGGAGATCATCGCGCTGGGCCGCCCGGTGGTGGTGGCGCTGAACATGATCGACATGGCGGAACGCGACGGGCTGGTGCTGGACCCGGCCGCACTGGAAGCCGCGCTGGGCGTGCCGGTCGTGCCCACCGTGGCGGTGCGCAAGCGCGGGCTGGAGGCTTTGCTGGAAGCACTGGAGCGTGCGGGACGGGAAGGGCCGTCCGATCCGCCGGCCGGCGTGCGGCAGCTGACCGGCGCGACCGAGCGGCGGCTGGCAGCGCGGAGGATGGCGCAGCGTGCGGTGTTGGCCGAAAGCGGCGCGCACCGGCTGCATACGCGGCTGGACCAGGTGCTGCTGCACCCTTGGGCCGGGCCGCCGATCCTGTTCGCGCTGCTGTTCGTCATGTTCCAGGCGGTGTTCGCCTGGGCCACTCCCTTCGCCGATGCGCTGGAAGGCGCCGTCGGCTGGCTGACCGGCGTGGTCGAGGCGTTCATTCCCGCCGGCCTGCCACGTGACCTGCTGACGCAGGGCGTGCTGGCAGGTGTGGGGTCGGTCGTGGTGTTCCTGCCGCAGATCGTGATCCTGTTCGCCTTCATCCTGCTGATGGAGCAGTCCGGTTACATGGCGCGTGCCGCCTATATCATGGACCGCATGATGGCCGGCGTGGGCCTGTCGGGCCGCAGCTTCATCCCGCTGCTGTCCTCCTTCGCCTGCGCCATCCCCGGCATCATGGCGACGCGGGCGATCGCCGATCCCAAGGACCGGCTGACCACCATCATGATCGCACCGCTGATGACCTGTTCGGCGCGGCTGCCGGTCTATGCCGTGATCATCGCCGCCTTCATCCCGGCGCGAACCATCTGGGGCGGTGTAGGGTTGCAGGGCACGGTGCTGTTCGCGCTGTATGTGGCCGGCATCGTCGGCGCGCTGGTCTTGGCCTGGGTGATGCGGCGCAGCGTGGCCAAGGGCGGCGCCAGCGGCTTCATCATGGAGATGCCAAGATATCAGTGGCCGTCCCTGCGCGACATCACCATCGGCCTGTGGCAGCGCGCCTGGGTGTTCCTGCGCCGCGCGGGCACGATCATCTTCGCGGTGACGGTGGCGCTGTGGCTGCTGCTGAGCTTCCCACAGGCGGGGCCGGGCGAGGACCAGGTGGATGCCAGCATCGCCGGCCACATTGCCAACGGGCTGGCCGTGGTGGTGGAGCCAATCGGTTTCAACCGCGACATGGCGCTGGCGCTGATCCCGGCCATGGCCGCGCGCGAGGTAGCGGTGTCCTCGCTCGCCACCACTTACGCCGTTGCGGCGGAGGACGAGGACAGCACGGCACTGGCGCTGGAACAGCAGCTGGCGGCGCGCTGGACCCTGCCGATGGCGCTGGCCTTCCTGGCGTGGTTCGTGTTTGCGCCGCAGTGTCTGTCGACTATTGCGGTAGCACGGCGGGAGATGAACGGCTGGAAGTGGCCGATTGTCATGCTGATCTATCTTTTTGTGCTGGCCTACCTCGCGGCCGGCATCACCTATTGGCTGGCGCTGGCCGCCGGCCTCTGATTCGAAGGACGAGAGAGACAATGGCGGGCAGCCTGAACAAGGTCATGATCATCGGCAATCTGGGGCAGGACCCGGAGGTCCGGTCGTTCCAGAATGGCGGCAAGGTGTGCAATCTGCGCATCGCCACCACCGAAAGCTGGAAGGACCAGTCCGGCCAGAAGCAGGAACGCACCGAATGGCACACGGTGGCGATCTTCTCCGAAGGGCTGGTCAGCGTGGCCGAACGCTTCCTGCGCAAGGGCAGCAAGGTGTTCGTCGAAGGCCAGCTGCAGACCCGCAAATGGCAGGACCAGTCCGGCGCTGACCGCTACTCGACCGAGATCGTGCTGCGCGGCTTCAACGGCACGCTGACCATGCTGGACGGCCCTGGTGGCGCACAAGGCGGCGGAGGCGGTGCTGGTGGTGGCGGCCAGCGCTCCGGCGGCGGTGGCGGCGATTATGGCCGCGGCGGCGGATCGTCGTCCCGCGGCAACAAAAATCAGGGCGGCGAATGGGGCCAGACCCCGGCCGCCGGCGGCGGGGCCGGCGGCAGCTTCGCCGACGACCTGGACGACGATATCCCGTTCTGATCCGACCGGCTGCCCCCTCCCGCCGAAGCGGGAGGGGCAGCGGGATCAGCCCAGTTCGATCACCGTCTTGCCGAAGCTGTCCGGCCCGGCGGCATGGGCATAGGCATCGGGCGCCCGGGCGAACGCGAAGGACCGGCCGATCATTGGGCGGATGCCGTTCACCTCCACCGCGGCGTTCAGCCGGCGGGCCATTGCGGTCGATCCCACGAAGATGCCGCGCATGGTCCCGGCGGTCATCATCAATCCGCGCGGATTGGGTCCGCCTTCCGGCTCCAGCACGCCGATGAAGGCCACCTCGCCATGGGTGCGGAGCGCGGCCATGGACCGTTCGGCGGTGCCGGCGCCGCCGACCTCTATCACCTTGTCCACCCCACCCAGCTCCTTGGCCCAGGCACCCCATTCGGGGTTGTCCTTGTAATTGACAGTCTGGTCGGCGCCCCAGTCGCGCATCCTGGCGAGCTTTGCATTCTGGCTGGAGGTGGCGAACACTTCGCAGCCGCCGGCCTTGGCCATGGCCAGTGCCAGGGTGGAAACGCCGCCTGTGCCCAGCACCAGCACCCGCATTCCCGGCAGCAGCGCCCGTGGCCCTTCATACAGCGCGTTCCACGCGGTCACGCCCGCGCAGGGCAGGCATGCGGCTTCCGCGAAGGACAGGCTCGGCGCCATCGGCACCACGCCGGTGGCGGGGAGCACGACATATTCCGCCAGCACACCCGGCGCCCGGCCATCGCCCAGCGCCACGTCCGTCACCGGCGCGCCGTCGGTCCAGTGCGGGAAGAACGATGTCTGCACCCGGTCGCCTTCCTGAAAGACCGTGACGCCCGCGCCCAGGCCCGCGATCTCTCCAGCGCCGTCCGACAGGGGGATGGCATCGGCCACGAGCGGTCCGCCCATATACTTGCCCTTGGCCACCATCAGGTCGCGGTAGTTCAATGACCATGCGCGCAGGCGAACCAGCACCTCGCCCGGTCCGGGTTGCGGCTGGTCGAGTTCCCGCAATTGCAACTGGTCGGGGCCGGTCGATCCGGCGGGCAGCATCCACGCGCGCATGGCAGTCCTTTCGTCTGGGTGATGTTCACTCAACCACCCGCGGCATCAGGTGATCCGGGCCTGCTCCGCTTGCAACCGGCAGCCAGGGGGCGCGGAAGAGCAGGGGGCTCTGCCGTGGCGGAGCCCGGCAACGGCGAAACGAAAGCGGGACGGCACCCGAAAAAGGCCCGCCCCGCACGTCCATTCACTCGGCCATGTGGGTCGGTGTTCGGCCGGGTGAACGGTTCATATATCTGAATCATCGAGTGATGACGGTGTTCCGACCTTTGTTGCCGCCGCCGGCAGCGGCCCGGTGCAGACCATCATCAGCACCTTGACTCTACGTTATAGTATAACATAGCTGCGCGCTCTAATGAGCAAGGGGATCATGCGTGTGTCTGAAATGGTGAACGCCACACTGGCCTCCGTTCGATCTGGGACGGGCCAGGATGGTGGAGCTCTATCTGCGCGGCACCAACCTGCTGAACGAACTGACCTTCGTGCATACCTCCTTCTTCAAGGACCAGTCGCCGCTGCGCGGTCGCAATGTCGCAATCGGCGTGCGCCCGCTTTTTGACATGCGGAGCCGACCGGCTGGCTCCTGCAGGAACGCGTCGCTCCTGCCGCCATTGATCAGGCATGGCGGCGGACCGTCCCGCTGCCTGACGGGGAACAATCGGCATGAGCTACGCCCGCTTCGGCGCGATGATCGCCACCTCCACGCTGGTAATGTTCGGGCTGATGTATCTGAACACCTACACTATGAGCCACGTCTTCTTCAGCCAGACGCGCAGCTGGATGGCGCTGGTGATGGGCGCCGCCATGGCCGTGATCATGCTGGGCTTCATGTGGGGCATGTATCCCGGTCGCCGGGCCAAGCTGGGCATCATGGCCGGGGCGGCGCTGGTGTTCGGCGGTGCGCTGTGGCTGGTGCGAAGCCAGGAGACGGTGGACGATCTCGCCTACATGAAGGCGATGATCCCGCACCATTCGATCGCGATCATGACCAGCGAACGCGCGCATATCCGCGACGCGGAAGTGCGCCTGCTGGCCGATCGCATCCTGGATGCGCAGGTGCGCGAGGTGGCGGAGATGAAGCGGCTGATCGCCCGGCTGGAGGCGCGGCCGGTGCCGGACGATGCGCCGGACCTGCCGTCCTACCGCGACCGGCAAGTGCCCCCGCCGCCGGGCGAGACGAGCGCCGAGGCCGGCGTGAACACGCTGGCCCCGATCCGCTAGGCCGTCAGAGCGCCCGTTCGTACAGCGCCAGCAGGGCCGTCCACGCGCGCTCCGCCTCCGCCTCCACGTAAGCGGGGCTGTCGGCGACGGTCCAGCCGTGGTCGCCGGCGAACACCTCCACCACCGCAGGGCGCCCGGCCGCAGCCGCGGCCCGGCGCAAGCTGTCCTTGTCGCCCGGCGCCTTGGCATCATCATCCTGCGCGATGGCGAAAAGGAACTGCGCCTGCGTGTCGTCCAGCATCGCATGGGGGCTGGTCGGTGCATCACTGACCAGACCACCGCCATGGAAGCTCGCCGCCGCCTTGACCCGCGCCGGCACCGCAGCGGCGGTCCACACGGCATAGGGACCGCCCATGCAATAGCCCTGCGTGCCGATGCCGGCGCTCGTATCCACCTGCGGCTGCCCGTCCAGCCAACCGACCACGTCGCGCGCCGTGCGCATCACGCCGGCGGCATCGTTCTTCGCCCGCCATGGCGCAACGGTGGCGAAGCCCGCTTCCAGGATGGCGGCAAAGTCGGCGAACTGGGGGGCGGGGCGATCGCGGAAATAGGGATTGAGCACCAACACGGCATGGCCTTGGGTGGCCAGCCGCCGGGCCATCATCTCGAACACGGGACGCAGGCCGGCGATGTCCGGCCACAGGATCACCGCCGGGTGACGTCCTTCGCGCGGGTGGACCCAGAACGCGTCCATCGTGGCGCCATCGGCGGGGAAGGTCACCTTGCGCTCCGACAACCCTGCCGCGGCACCCGCATCGGGGGTGGCGCAGGCCGCCAGCACGCCCACGCCCGCCATCGCGCCGAACTGGCGCCGGCTGAGCCCGGCGCGCATCGTCGCCACATGATCCTGCTCGCACATTGCCTGTCTCCTGAATGTTTCACCGTGCCATAGCTGCACCAGCGCGAAGGGCAAAGGCGGCCACCGGTCACCCGCCCCTTGTTGCAACGCGCCATCGCGGCTAAGGGCGCGGCGATCCATTCCCTTCCGAAAGCCTTACGCACCATGTCCCTGCGCAACGTGGCGATCATCGCCCACGTCGACCACGGCAAGACAACTCTTGTCGACCAGCTGTTCCGCCAGTCCGGCACCTTCCGCGAAAACCAGCGCGTGGAAGAGCGGGCGATGGACTCGAACGACCTGGAAAAGGAACGCGGGATCACGATTCTCGCCAAGCCGACTTCCATCGAGTGGCGCAACCACCGCATCAACATCGTCGACACCCCGGGCCACGCCGATTTCGGCGCCGAGGTGGAGCGCATCCTGTCGATGGTCGATGGCGTGATCCTGCTGGTTGACGCGGCCGAAGGCCCGATGCCGCAGACCAAGTTCGTCACCGGCAAGGCGCTGGGCCTGGGCCTGAAGCCGATCGTGGTGGTCAACAAGATCGACCGTTCCGACGCCCGCGCGACCGAGGTGCTGGACGAGGTGTTCGACCTGTTCGTCACGCTGGACGCCAATGACGAGCAGCTGGACTTCCCCGTGCTCTACGCTTCGGGCCGCAACGGCTATGCCGGCGTGAGCGAGGACGTGCGCGAGGGTGACCTGGTGCCGCTGTTCGAGAAGATCGTCAGCCATGTGCCCGCGCCCGACCTGGACGAGGACGGCGCGTTCGCGATGCTGGCCACCCTGCTGGACCGGGATCCGTTCCTGGGCCGCATCCTGACTGGCCGTGTCGAAAGCGGCCGCCTGGAAGTGGGCATGCCGATCAAGGCGCTGGACGTGTTCGGCAAGCAGGTCGAGACCGGCCGCGCGACCAAGATCTTCTCCTACGAAGGCCTGGACCGCGTGCCCGTGCTGCATGCCAAGGCGGGCGACATCGTCGCCATTGCCGGCCTGACCGTGGCCACCGTGTCCAACACGCTGTGCGATCCGACGGTGTCCGTGCCCGTGCACGCGCAGCCGATCGATCCGCCGACCCTGTCCATGAGCTTTGCCGTGAACGACAGCCCCTATGCGGGCCGCGAGGGCGACAAGGTGCAGAGCCGCGTGATTCGCGACCGGCTGGAGCGGGAGGCGGAAACCAACGTCGCCATCCGCCTGACCGAGAGCGCCGAGAAGGACGCCTTCGAGGTCGCCGGCCGCGGCGAGCTGCAGCTGGGCGTGCTGATCGAGAACATGCGTCGCGAAGGGTTCGAGCTGTCGATCAGCCGCCCCCGCGTGCTGTTCAAGGGCGAAGGCGCCAATCGCGAAGAGCCGTACGAGACCGTCGTGATCGACGTGGACGAGGAGTTCAGCGGCACGGTCGTGGAGAAGATGGCCGCGCGCAAGGCCGAGATGACCGACATGCGCCCCAGCGGCGCAGGCAAGACGCGCATCACCTTCTCCGCCCCGTCGCGCGGCCTGATCGGCTATCACGGCGAATTCCTGTCCGACACGCGCGGCACCGGGATCATGAACCGCCTGTTCGAGAAGTACGGCCCCTATCGTGGTCCGATCAGCGGCCGCCAGAACGGCGTGCTGATCTCCATGGAGCAGGGCGAGGCCGTGCCCTACGCGCTGAACGCGCTGGAAGAGCGCGGCGTGCTGTTCATCAGCCCGGGCGAGAAGCTGTATGAAGGCATGATCATCGGCGAGAACGCCAAGCCGCAGGACCTGGAGGTGAACCCCCTCAAGTCCAAGCAGCTGACCAACTTCCGCTCGACCGGCAAGGACGACGCCGTCCGTCTGACGCCGCCGCGCAAGATGACGCTGGAACAGGCTATCGCCTACATCCAGGACGACGAACTGGTGGAAGTGACGCCGCAGAGCGTGCGCCTGCGCAAGCGCTACCTCGATCCGAATCAGCGCAAGCGGGCTTCGCGTTCGGGCAACTGATCGGCACACCGATCGGCGGGGGCGGCGTGTTTCGCTTCCCCCGCCCACCCGGCCGCGTTACCATCCCGCCTGACGGGAATGGGAGAGGGTCGGAATGCTGTATGTAGTTCTCGCCGCGCTGGTCGTGGTGCTGCTGATCTTCCTGGCGATGGGCGTGCGCGTCGTGCGCCAAGGGCATGTCTATACGGTCGAGCGACTGGGCAAGTTCACCCTCGCCGCCGAACCGGGCCTCCATCTGATCATCCCGTTCGTCGATCGCATCGGCTACAAGATCAACGTGATGGAACAGGTGCTCGACATTCCGGGCCAGGAGATCATCACTCGCGACAACGCCATGGTCGGCGTGGATGCCGTGGTGTTCTTCCAGGTGCTGGACGCCGCCAAGGCCGCCTACGAGGTGCGCGGTGTCAACCTCGCCATCATGGCCATTGTCACCACCAACCTGCGCACCGTGATGGGCTCCATGGACCTGGACGAGACCCTCTCCAGGCGGGACGAGATCAATGCCCGGCTGCTGTCCGTGGTGGACCACGCGACGTCGCCCTGGGGCGTGAAGATCACCCGGGTGGAGATCAAGGATATTCGCCCGCCGATCGACATCAGCGAGGCGATGGCCCGGCAGATGAAGGCCGAGCGGCTGAAGCGGGCCGAGATCCTGGAGGCGGAAGGCGACCGCGCCAGCCGCATCCTGCGCGCCGAGGGCGAGAAGCAGTCCGCCATCCTGTCTGCCGAGGGCAAGCGCGAAGCCGCCTTCCGCCAGGCCGAAGCCCGCGAACGTGGGGCGGAAGCGGAGGCGAACGCCACGCGGATGGTGTCCGACGCGATCGGCGAATCGGGTGCGCAGGCGATCAATTACTTCGTGGCGCAGGAATACACCCGCGCCATCGCCAAGTTCGCCGAATCGCCCAATGCCAAGACCATCCTGTTCCCGATCGAGGCGACCCAGCTGATGGGCACGCTGGGCGGCATCGGCGAACTGGCCAAGGAGGTGCTGGGCAAGGGTGATGGAGCGGCAGGGGGCCCGGGGCAGGGTGCGCCGGTGCCCTCGCGCCCGACATCCAGTCCCACGGTGCCGGTGGTGCACCGCTGATGGACGGGCTCGGCGGGATCGAGGCCCACTGGGTATGGATCACGCTGGGGCTGGTGCTGGCCGGTACGGAGATGCTGGTTCCCGGCGTCTACCTCGTCTGGCTGGCGCTGGCGGCCATCGCCACGGGCGTGCTGACGGCCTTCGTCGAGCCAAGCGTGCCGTTGCAGATCGTCGACTTCGTTGCGCTGTCGCTGATCGCGGTATTTTCCGCCCGTCGGTTCCTGCAGAGCCGCCCGCTGGAAGGCCCCGATCCGCTGCTCAACCGTCGCGGTGCGCAGATGGTGGGGCAGAGCGCGCTGGTGGTGCAGGCGATCGCGCACGGGCAGGGCCGCGTGCGGCTGGGCGATGGCGAATGGCTGGCCGAAGGGCCGGACCTGGAGATCGGCCGGCGTGTTCGCGTCACCGCCACGCGCGGCACGGTACTGCTGGTGGAGCCGCTGGCGCTGCCGGACGGATCGGGCAGCGCCGCGGGCCTGTGATCAGGCCGTCTCGGTCTTGACGCCGAACCGGCCGGCCTTGCGGTAACGCAGCATCCAGCGCTCCAGAAACAGGCTGAGCGGGTGCGGCGTCACGCCCAGATCGGCGATGCCGGGCACCGTGCCGGTGGCGACGCTGCCGCGCTGCAGCAGCTTCCACTGATCCGGTCCCATCGGCGTACCCGGCAGCCGGGCGAACAGGCCGGCCAGACCGTCGGGCACGGACCAGAAGCGACGATCCCGCCCCTGCGCGGCGGCCAGGCGGCGATTGATCTCGCCCATGGTTACCACATCCGGGCCGGCCAGCTCGTAGGTCTTGCCGCCATGCTGCTGCGGATCGGCCAGCGCCGCCACGATCGCGGCGGCGGCATCGTCCACCCACAGCGGCTGCAGCCGCGCATCGGCGCCGAACACCGGCAGGATCGGGAATTGGCTGATCAGGCGGGCGAACATGTTGATGAAATTGTCGTCCTCCCCAAACAGGATCGAGGGGCGCAGGATCGTGGCATCGGGGAAGGAGGCGAGCACCTGCCGCTCCCCGTCGCCCTTGGTGCGGGCATAGGCGCTATCGGATTGCGGATCGGCCCCGATGGCCGAAACATAGGTGAACGCGGTCGCCCCCTGCTGCGCGGCAAAGGCTGCCGCAATGCCGGCACCGTCCGCCTGCAATTCCTGCGCCTTCGCGCCGAAGGTGCCGACCAGATAGACAACCGCATCCGCGCCCTGCAGCGCATTGGCGATGCTGTCGCGCTTCGTCACATCGCAGCGGGCGAACTGCAACTGGCCGAGGCCAGCTAGCGGCTTCAGCCGGAACGCCCCTTCCGGATTGCGTCCGGCCACGCGCAACCGCGCGCCGCGGCGCAGCAGGTCCTGCGCCACATGGGTGCCAAGAAACCCGCTGCCGCCGATGAGCACCACCAGCCGGTTTTCGAAAATGTCGTGCTGCGCCATGCCTGATCCATTCTCCGCACCCCGACGGGTGCCACCAGTCGTCCCGTGCGCCATGCCGCAAGCCCCGCCTGGCCGCAAGCATGCAGGAAAGTTGATTTGAGGCGTTGACGGCCCCGCGAAGCACGGCTAGTGGCCCGCTCCTACCCAGCGCCGCGGCAGCAATGACCGAGGCGCCCGTGCCCAGATGGCGGAATTGGTAGACGCACCAGCTTCAGGTGCTGGCGCTCGCAAGGGCGTGGAGGTTCGAGTCCTCTTCTGGGCACCACTTTTCTCGCCTGCCAACGGCGACTTTCCAAAGAAACGGAACACGGCCCGCGCAAGCGGTGCCGTGTGTCCATCAATCGGGCGCAATCTTCCGAGCGCGTACCTGCGATGCTGCACCTGCACATACTGCGGGTTGTCATGTGACAATATACCATTATGAGGCCGTGTCTCGCCGCGCATCTGTGCGGCCCTGTTCTCTTGCCTGATACTGGACACGCCCGATGCGCCTTCTTCGCCTGCTCCTCGCCAGCTCGTTGCCTGTCATCACCGCCACGGCCGCCACCGTTGCCCAGGCGCAGGACAGCCGAGGGGCGGCAGAGATGGAGAATGCGGGGCAGTCGATCACCGTCACCGGCGTGCGGCAGGCCTATCGCGGCAACTTCGCCGTCAGCGAGATCCCGCAGAGCATCGGCGAGATCGAAGCCGAGACGCTGCAGGACAATGCGATTACCCGCCTGACCGACGCGCTGGACCTCAACGCCTCCGTCTCGCGGCAGAACACGCTGGGCGGGTTGTGGGACTCCTTCGCCGTGCGCGGTTTCGCCGGGGACGAGAACCTGCCGACGGGCTATCTCGTCAACGGCTTCAACGGTGGACGCGGGTTTGGCGGGCAGCGCGATGCCGCCGGGATCGAGCGGGTCGAGGTGCTGAAAGGCCCTGCCGCCGCGCTGCTGGGCCGTGGCGAGCCGGGCGGCACTGTGAACCTCGTCACCAGGCAGGCCGTGCTGGGTGAGACTTTCGGAACGGCGGCCATCCAGGCGAGCAGCTTCGAGACGGGGCGCGTGGAAGCGGACGCGAATATCGCGGTGACGGGCGGGATTACCGCGCGCCTGATCGGCTATTTCGAGGATGGCGGCAGCTTTCGCGACACGATCGATCATGAACGCTGGGGCCTGCTGCCGTCCTTTGGCATGGCGCTGGGCGCCGACACCCGCCTGACCTATGATTTCGAATGGACCCGCGTCACCCAGCCCTTCGATCGCGGGATCGTGGTGCTGGACGGAAATCTCGACACGGTTCCGCGCGACCGCTTTCTGGGAGAACCGGGCGACGAGGACCATGTCGCACGCGCCACCGGGCACCAGCTGCGTCTGCAGCATGATTTCTCCGACCGCTGGAGCCTGCTGGTCGGAGCCAGCCATCGTGACACGCTGCTGACCGGCAGCTCTTCCGATGCGGAAACCGTCGCCTCGCGCCAGGCGCTCTATACGGACGGACGCAGCCTGTCGCGCCAGCGCCGCAGCCGGGTCTATGATTCCGAGCAGTCGGTCGTACGGGCGGAGATCGCCGGCGATTTCGACACTGGGCCGCTGCGCCATCGGGTGCTCGTCGGTGCGGATCACGACAAGTTCATCAACGATCAGCTGTTCCAGCGCTTCCGGCCGCCGCCGCTGTCCACCAATCCCGGCGAGCTCGCCGGCAACGTCCTCGACATCCTGAACCCGGTCTATGGCCGTTTCCCCTTGCCGACAGTCGGCCCGGATTTCGATCGGGTGGACAAGCAAAGCTCCACCGGCATCTTTATCCAGGACCAGATCAGCCTGACGGATGCGCTGCAGATCCGCCTCGGCGGCCGCTACGATTCATACACGCTCAGCACGGACAACCAGCGTACCAACGTGTTCAGCGAACGGCAGGATAGCCGGTTCAGCCCGCAGGCGGGCATCGTCTATCGCGTGGCCGATCCGCTGACGCTGTATGCCGCATATGGCCAGGGTTTCCGCGCGAATATCGGCACGGACGTGTCGGGCGCGATCTTCGATCCCGAAGTCTCCGAATCGATCGAGGCGGGCGTGAAGATCGCCATGGGCCGCAGGCTTTCGGGCACGCTGACCCTGTTCCAGCTGAACAAGGAGAACGTGCTGGCGAGCGACGCCAACAATGCCGGCTATTCCGTGGCGATCGGCACGGCGCGCAGCCGGGGGGTGGAGCTGGACCTGCAAGGCGAACTGCCGGGGGCGATCGAGTTCCTGCTGAGCTACGCCCATATCGATGCGGAGGCGCGCTCCGCCGTGCTGGACCCGGCCTATTCGTTCCAGATCAATCCGGGCGATCCGCTGATCAACATTCCCGATCACACGGTGAACCTGCAGCTGGCGCGTGATTTCATGCTGGCCGGCCGGGATGCGCGGATCGGTGGCGGGGTGCAATATGTCGGAAAACGTTCCGGGGAAACCGGCACCGATTTCATGCTACCCGACCACGTGCTGGCCCGCTTGTTCGGGGAGGTGGAGCTGGCCGACCACCTGACGCTGTACGGTACAGTCGCCAACCTGTTCGACGAGGAATGGTATGCCAGCTCCTACCACCGCATGTGGGTGGCGCCCGGTACCCCGCGGACCTTCACCGTTGGCCTGCGCGCCGGCTTCTGACCACCTGCGGATATCCAATGACCTACATGCCCGTTGCCCTTCGCCGCCTTTCGGCCCCGACCATCCTTGCCGCCGCGCTGCTGTCGGCTGCGGGTGCCGCTGCGCAGGACGAGGCGGGCACCTTGCCCGCCACCGTCTTGCCGGCGGTTCCGGAGTGGAGTGGGGCCAGTGAGGCACTGATCGCTGCCGGGGATGACCCGTGGATCACGCCGGCGGAGGCGGCCGGCTTCACCACGACGCCACGCTATGCCGAGGTGCAGACCTTCCTGCAGCGGCTGGATGCGGCATCCCCGCTGCTGACGCTGGGCACATTCGGCCAGAGTGGCGAGGGTCGCGACCTCCTGATGGTGCGGGCGAGCACCGGCCCGGGCGCGGATGGCACGACCAAGCCCGTCGTGCTGATCCAGGCAGGCATCCATGCGGGCGAGATCGATGGCAAGGATGCCGGGCTGATGCTGCTGCGCGACATTGCGCAGGGGCGCACCGAAGGGCTGCTGGACCAGGTCGATCTGGTGTTCGTGCCGATCTACAACCCCGACGGTCACGAGATGATGAGCGGATGGAACTTCCTGCACATCAACGGCCCGCAGGCCAAGGGGACGGTGGCGAATGCCCGCAACCTGAACCTCAACCGCGACTACGCCAAGGCCGATGCGCCGGAGACGCGGGCGATGATCCGCCTGCTGCAGCGGCTGGACCCGATCCTGTATGTCGACGCTCATGTCAGCGCTGGCTTCGACATGGGGTATGACATCACCTTCACCTATGCCGGCTGGGGCACCTATGCCCGCCAC
Organism: Croceibacterium ferulae; assembly: GCF_003660445.1. Lineage (GTDB taxonomy): Bacteria > Pseudomonadota > Alphaproteobacteria > Sphingomonadales > Sphingomonadaceae > Croceibacterium > Croceibacterium ferulae. Next base: position 99,297 of record NZ_QZVQ01000006.1, read on the forward strand.
CGGAACACGGCCGACTGGTTGCAGGACCGGTTCGGCCCGGCGGCGATGGCGGCGCTGACGGAGGCCGGGCATTTCCCGATCATCTATCCCAGCCCGATCGACACGAAGAACCCGCAGGCGGGCATCCGCTACAGCCCGGAAGGGCCGCGTTATTCCACCGGCTATGGCGACTTCATCTCCGTGCCGACCGTGCTGGTGGAGAACCATTCGCTCAAGCCCTACCGCCAGCGCGTGCTGGGCACGCGGGTGCTGTTCGAGGCGGCGCTGCAGGTCGCCGCCCGCGACATGGACCGCATCATCGCCGCCAAGGCCGCCGATCGCGCCAGCCGGCCCGAGCAGCTGCTGACGAAATGGCGCCCGGCGGCGGAGCCGATCGGCCAGGTCGAGGGTTTCCGCGGCGTCGCCTTCGACACCTATGTCTCGCCGGCATCCGGGCGGCAGGAGCAGCGCTGGCTGGGCCGGCCGATCACCTTCCGCATGCCGATCGTCGGGCAGGAGCCGGTCGAGACCGTCCGCCTGCCGCGTGCCTGGTGGGTGCCGGCGGCGGAGCATGTGGTGATCGACCGGCTGCGGCTGCACGCCATCACCTTCGAGGTGATCGACGCCCCGCGCACGCTGATGCTGGACCGCGTGACCCTGACCGATCCCGAGCCGCAGCCGGCCTATGAAGGGCGCTTCCCGCTGAAGACGACCATGCAGCACCGGCAGGCACAGGAGGTGATGCCTGCAGGCTCCATCCGCGTGCCTTACGATCAGCCCAACGGCCTGCTGGCGGCCGCACTGCTGGAACCGGAGAGCAGCGACAGCTTCCTGGCCTGGGGGTTCTTTCCGCAATTGCTGCCCGCGCCCAGCAGCAGCGAGGATTTCGTGCTGGCGCCGCTGGCCGACCTGCTGCTGGAGCGCGACCCGCAACTGCGCGCCGCGTTCGAACGCCGGCTGGCCGCCGATCCCGCCTTTGCCGCCGATGGCGATGCGCGGCTGCACTGGATCATGGACAATGGCCCGCATGCCGATCCCTGGCACCACCTCTACCCCGTGCGACGGGAACTATAGCGGCGTTTATCGTGGCTGGGGTGCAGCCAGCCACTCCCGCAGCAGCATGGTGGTTTCACCCGGCCGCTCCATCGGCGGCAGATGGCCGCAATGTTGCAGCACGTGGAAGCGGGCACCGGGAATGCGGTCCGCCAGCTGGCGGGCGTCTTCGGGCAGGCAGATGCGGTCGCGCTCCCCGACGGCGACCAGCGTGGGCACCCGGATCGTGTCGATCGCGCTGCCGATGTCGGGCCGTTCCAGCAAGGCGCGCTGCTGCCGTGCGAACACGTCCGGCCCCACGCGTTCCGCCATGGCCTGCACCGGACCGCTGATGATCGGCGTCAGCGCAGGATCGGCATGGGGCGCGATGGCCAGCGTGCCCTGTTCCGCCATGGTGCGCGGGCGGGACTGCATGCTGGCGCGGGTGGCAAACAGCGCCACGCGGGCGATCCGTTCGGGCGCGAGACGGATCATCTCCAACGCGACGTAGCCGCCTAGGCTGACCCCCGCGACGGCGAAGCGCGGCGGCGCATGGGCCAGCACGCGGCGGGCCATCGCCGCCAGCGTGTCGTCCACGCTCAGGTCGCCCAGTTGCGGATGGGCCAGGTCGCCCAGAGCCACCACCTGCCGCGACCATAGCTGCCCGTCACAGCCCAGCGCCGGCAGCAGGATCAGCGGAATGCGGTTGATCATCATGACAGGGGCTCCGTGGCGGTGGTTCGGAAGAAGACGGGCGCCGCGACCAGCACCATGATCACGCGCGCCAGGTGGTGGATCACCACCACGCCGGGCTCCAGCGCCAGCCCCAGCGCCACCAGGCTCATCTCGGCGAGGCCGCCGGGAGAGTAGGCGAGCGCGAGCAGTTCGATGTCGAGCCCGGTGATGCGGGCAAGACCGGCGGCAAAGGCGAAGGTCAGGCCGAGCAGGATCACCGTCGATCCCGCCGCCAGCGCCATGGTGCGGGCGAAGCTGCGGAGATCCAGGCCGGCGAAGCGGCAGCCGATCGTGGCGCCGATCCCCACCTGTGCCGCCGCCAGCAGCCAGCCGGGCATGCGGAAGTCGGTCACACCCGTCATGTGCAACGTCGCGCTCACCACCAGCGGCCCCAGCAGGTGCCAGGCGGGCAGGCGCAGGGCGCGGCCCAGCAGCAGCCCCACGACAATGGTGCCGCCGCCCCACAGCAGCAGCGACAGGTCGGCGGTGGTGGTGCCTGCCGTGGCGGCGGCCGCCGCGGCGGTGCCGGTCGTGGCGGGCCCGGCGTGGAACAGGCGTATGATGAAGGGCAGGGTGAACACCACCAGGAAGATGCGGGCTGCATGGACCAGCCCCACGGTGCGCTCGTCCGCACCGCGTTCACCGCCCAGCAGCACCATCTCCGCCACGCCGCCAGGCATGCCGGCGAACCAGGCTGTCGCCGGATCGAAGCCAGCCACGCGGCGGAACCAGGTCACGCACAGCAGCGCCGACACGGCCAGGAACAGCGGCAACAGCAGCAGCGGCAGCCAGAACTGCTGCACCAATGCGAACAGACCGGGGTGGAACGTGCTGCCCAGCACCACGCCGACGACCGCCGCCATCGGCCGCCTTGTGGCGGAGCTGGCGGCGACCGGCAGCCCCGCGATGCTGGCGATGGCGCACCCCGCCATCGACCCCAGCACCCAGGGCAGCGGCGCATCCACCAGCAGGAACAGCGCGCCGCCGACCGCCCCGATGGCGAGTGCGAGGGCGAAGCGGAAGGCAGGCTGCAGCATCTTCGCTCAGCCCGCGAACGGGAAGGCCAGCACCGCCATGCCCACCAGCGTCATCACGGCGCAGACCAGCGTGGCCGGGATCAGCGTGAAGCGCTGGTGATCGGCCAGGTCGATCCCCGCCAGGCTGACCAGCAGATAGGTCGACGGCACCAGCGGGCTGAGCAGGTGGACCGGCTGGCCCATCAGCGATGCGCGGGCGATCGCCATCGGCGACACGCCGTAGTGCGAACCCGCTTCCGCCAGGATCGGCAACATCCCGAAATAGAACGCGTCATTGCTGATGAAGAAGGTGAAGGGCAGGCTGAGCGCGGCGGTGATCGGCGCCATGTAGGGGCCCATGGCCGGCGGGATGATGCCCACCACAGCCTCGCTCATCGCCTCCACCATGCCGGTGCCCGACAGGATGCCGGTGAAGATGCCGGCGGCGAAGATCAGCGACACGACCGACAGCACGTTGCCGGCGTGGGCGGCGATCCGCTCCTTCTGCTCCGCCACCTGGGGGTAGTTGATGATCATCGCCAGCGCGAAGGCCAGCATCATCAGCACGGACAGCGGCATGATGCCGGACACCAGGCCCGCCAGCAGCGTGACGGTCAGCGTGGCGTTGACCCAGCGCAGATGCGGGCGGCGTGCCTCCGGGAACTGGGACACGGCCATGCCGGTGAAGGTGGTCGGCTCGTTCGTCTTCACATGGCCCAGACGGTGGCGTTCCTTGCGCCCGAACCACACGGCCAGGCCGATCAGGAAGGCCAGGCCGGCGATCATGCCGGGGATCAGCGGCAGGAACACGGTCGCGGGGTCCAATTCCAGCGCGGATGCGGCGCGCGCGGTGGGGCCGCCCCACGGGGTCAGGTTCATGATGCCGCTGGTGCTCATCAGCAGGCAGCACAGATAGAGCCGGTTCATGTCGTACCGCTTGTACAGCGGCAGCAGCGCAGCGATGGTGATGATGTAGGTCGTTGATCCGTCGCCATCCAGGCTGACCAGCGCACACAGCACCACCGTGCCGATCAGGATCAGCAGCGGATCGCCATGCACCACCCGCAGCAGCCGGTTGACCAGCGGGTCGAACAGGCCGGTATCGGTCATGATCGAGAAGAACAGGATGGCGAACAGCAGCATGACGCCCGTGGGCGCCAGGTTGCGGATCCCCTCGATCATCATGTCGCCCAGGCCCGCGGAAAAGCCGGCGATCAGGGCGAAGATGGTGGGGACGACAATCAGCGCCACCAGCGGGGTCATCCGCTTGGACATGATCAGCGTCATGAAGGTGGCCACCATCAGGAAGCCGTAAAGGGCCAGGGTCATCGGGTGTGTCCTTGCGCTGGATGGGTGCGGGGCATCAGAAGGTGACGCCGATGCGGGCGCTGACGGTCTGGCCGTCATCGCTGCCGGCCGCGGGGCCGGTGGGAGTCTCGGTGTTCCAGTGAATCGCGTTCAGCTGCAGCCGGGTGAAGCTGTTGAGATACCAGTTGGCGCCGATCGTCGCGGCCCAGCCGCGCCCGCCGGTGGCGATGTCGGTGAAGTCCAGGTTCTCGTACCGTGCGGTCAGTTCGATCGCGCCGGGCCCACCGTCGAAGATCGGGCGCAGCACGCTTGGCTGGCCGAAACTGCCCAACCGTGGATTGTAGGGCGGCAGGTCGCCGGTGACGAACCAGCCGCCCGACAGGCTCCAGGCCTGGCTGGTGAAGTCCGGCCGGCCGGCATCCAGCCGCGCATGGCGCTGCCCCGCCTCCGCCATGACCCAGACGGGGCCGACATAGCCGCCCAGTTCCGCGCCATAGCCGGTGGTGCCGGTGCCGCCCAGCAGCGGCCCGGTGGATACGCGCAGTGCGCCATTGAAGCGGCCCCCGATCACCGTGTTGCGGGTCAGCGATCCGGCAAGGGGGTTCAGCGATTCGTCAAAGCCCCACAGGCCCAGATGCAGCACCCCGCGATCGCTCTTGACCGGATTCCAGTGCACCCGGCCCAGCGCCGTGCGGCTGTCGCTGACCGCCTGCGCCCCGTCGACCCGGTCACCCGTGACAGTCAGGGAAGCATGGCCATTCTTCCAGAACAGCCGCGGCATGATGCCGATGCCGTAGAAGCCACGCTGCGGGATGATCGCGGTCGCCACCACCGTGCGTTCCATGAACGGCGTCGAATCCGATCCGGTCGATCCTTCGAAACTGCGGTCGTTGAACAGGTGCCCGGCGCGCACATCGTAATCCAGGCCCGCCCCGATCCGGTCGCGCCAGCCAATGAAGGCGGTGACGATATCGACCTCGTTTTCCGAGAAGTCGGCTTCGAACTGGTAGAAGAACTGCGTGCCGACGCCGCCTTCGACGCCCAGCCGCAAGGCGCGCATGCCGGTGGTGGTGATGTTGCGCCCGTCCACGCCGGAACCGAAGGTGCTGCTGATGTCGGTCAGGATGCGGCCGCGCGGCTTGTAGGTGAACACGCCGTCCGCCGAATGGAACACCGGCAGGCCCGCACCCCATTCGGTGGTGACCCCGGCCGCATTGGCGGCCTCCACCTGCGCCACGTTCCGTTCCGCCGGGCCGGGCGGCACGATCTGCGGGGCGAAGGGCCGGGTGACGGCGACCACCGGATCGGCCGCTACCGGGGCCGGCGCGGCACTATCCTGCGCTGCCACGACGACAGGCGCGGTCGTGGGTGCGGCCTGCTGCGCCTCCAGCCGGTCGAGCCGGGTGCGCAGGGCCGCGATCTCGGCCGCCTGGGCGCGGACCAGCGCCTCCAGCTCGGCGGGGCTGGGGGCCTGCGCCAGCGCCGGCGTGGCGGCGATCAGCGCGACCAGCGCGCTTGTTGTACGAAAAGCCTTGGTCATGAGCCTGCCCCTTCGGCAAGAATGGCATCCCATTCGCCCAGCACGCGCCGGCGCTTCACGGGATCGAGGTTGACGAACAATTGCGGGCCGCCGGGGATGGCGCGTGGGTGGGCCACGTCCGGGCCGCCATTCGCCATGTCGGTGCGCACAGGGGGCAGCCCTTCGCCGGCGAGCAGCGCCTGTCCTTCGCGCGAGAGCATCCAGTCCAGGAACAGCCGCCCGGCGGCCGGATGCGGCGCATCGCGGGCGATGAACGCGATGCGCGATGCGACCAGCGTGTAATCCTGGAGGAACACGATGCCGAGCCAATCGTCCGCCCCGGCCCGCTGCAGGGCGTAGGGGCCGACCACATTGTAGCCGATGGCCGCACGCCCTTCCGCCACCGCATCGACCATCTCGGCGGTGGTGCTCGCCAGCACCGGATCGTTGGCGGCCAGCGCCCGCCACAGGGCATAGGTGTCGCGGGTCGCGGCCAGGTCCTGTGTCAGGTAGAGGTAGCCGACATCTGACTGCGCCGGATCATACGTCGCCACCCTGCCGCGCAGCGCCGGATCGCCGCTGGTCAGCAGCTGTTCCAGCGCGCGATGGGTGCGCGGGACGCGATCGGGGGCGATCGCCCGCCGGTTGTAGACCAGCGCCACCGGCTCCGCCGTGATGCCGTAGCCCATGTCCTTCCACAGCGCTTCCGGCGGCAGGGCAGCCTTGTGCGGGCTGGCATAGGCCTGCGCATGACCGTCATTGATCAGCTTGGCCTGCAGATCCATGGCGGAGGACCAGACGATGTCGACGCCCGGCTGCGCTGCCGCGGCATCGGCCAGAAAGCGGCGGTGCAGGTCGCTTGACTGCAGATCCTCGTACGTCACGTTCAGCTGCGGATGCTGGCGACGGAATGCGGCGATCAGCGGCGCAACCGCTTCGGCATCGGCATTGCCCAGGATGCGCACGGCGCCTTCCCGTTCGGCCTCAGCTTGCAGGCGGGCAGCGGAAGGCGGCTGCAGCCACAGCCAGGTCGCGCCGGCCAGCAGGACGGCGCACAGGACAATGCCGGCGATGACGGATCTGCGCATGGCTCAAGCTCCTCTCGCTCACCGCATCTGTTGTCGGCTAAGCTGATGGGCGGCAATTACACCGCGAAACTGTCACCGGCCTTTCACGGGAGTTCACCGCTTGCGCATCCTGATCGTGGAGGACGACGCCCCGCTGGCGCGCAGCATCGCCGCGCTGTTGCGCCCGGCGGGCCATGCGATCGACCATGTGGCCACCGGGGCCGATGCGCTGATGGTGGCGGGCGACGAGCCTTATGGCCTGATCATCCTGGATGTCGGGCTGCCAGACACGGACGGGTTCGCGGTGCTGGATGCGCTGCGGCGGCGGGGGGAGCGGGTGCCGATCCTGATGCTGACCGCGCGCGACGGGCTGGACGACCGGGTGCGCGGGCTGGACCTGGGGGCCGACGATTACCTGCGCAAACCCTTCGCGCCGGAAGAGCTGGAGGCGCGGGTGCGCGCGCTCGGCCGCCGGCGCGGGGGTGATCCGACGCCGCAGATCGTGGTCGGGCCGCTGACGATCGACCGGTCGCAAGGGGAAGCGCGGGTGGATGGGCAGGTGCTGGATCTGCGCCGCCGCGAATGGGCCGTGCTGGAGGCGCTGGCGTCGCGCGCCGGGCAGATCGTGCCGCGCGACACGTTGCTGGCCGAGGTGTTCGGCTTCGACGAGCCGGTCGGCGGCAATGCGCTGGAGGTCAACATCACCCGGCTGCGCGCCAAGCTGCCGCAAGGAGGGCCGGCCATCCGAACGGTCCGCGGCGTCGGCTATCTGCTCGATGCCGGCTGAAGGGCGCGCTGGTTCGCGGGGGCGGACGCTGGCGTTGCGCACGCGGCTGCTGGCCACCATGCTGGTGCCGCTGCTGGCGGTGGCGATCCTGCTGGGGCTGGCGGGCGCGACGCTGATCGCGGATGTGGTGCGCCGGGCGAATGACCGGGTGATGGGCGGCGCTCTGGGCGCGATCGCCGATACGGTGCAGGTCGAACGCGGCACTGTCACGCTGGACCTGCCGCCTGCCGCCTTCGCCATGCTGGAGAATGCGGAGCAGGACAACATCTACTACCGCGTCGCTGTCGGCGGCACGCTGCTGACCGGTTATCCCGACCTGTCGCCGCCCGAAATCGCCAGCCTTCCGGAAGAGGTGCCGCGTTTCCGCTATGCCCGGTTCCGCGGGCAGCGGGTGCGCATCGCGGAGGTGCGCCGTGCCCTGCCGGGCATTGCCGCGCCGGTGATCGTGCAGGTGGCGGAGACGCTGGACAGCCGCAATGCGCTGCGATGGCGCCTGGTCGCCGCGCTGCTGGCCGGCGAGCTGGTGCTGGTGGGCGTGGCCAGCCTGCTGATCCGCCCGGCGCTGGGCTGGAGCCTGCGGCCGCTAGCCAGTTTGCGCGATGCCGTGACCGCCCGCGATACCCGCGCCACGCCTGATTTGTCGGCGCTGGAGACCGGCCCGCTGCCGGTGGAGCTGCGCCCGCTGGCCGATGCGTTCGACAATCTGCTGGCCCGGCTGGACAGCGCGACCGCGGGCATGCGCCGCTTCACCGCCGACGCATCGCACCAGATGCGCACCCCGCTCAGCGTGCTGAAGGTGCAGGTGGCGCTGGCCCGGCGCGGCGATCCGGACGCGCTGGCGGAGATCGCCGACGCGGCGGAGCGACTGGAACGGCTGGTGACGCAGCTGCTGGCGCTCGCCCGGGCGGAGGAGGCCGGCGCCCTGCCGCCGCTGGAGGATGTCGACCTGCGCGAGGTCGCGATCGCCGTCATCAACCGCCGCATCGGCCAGGCGATCGAGGCAGGCGTGGAGCTGGATCTCGCCGCCGCACCCGGACCCTTCATGGTGGCCGGCCATCGCACCTTGCTGTTCGAGATCGTGTCCAACCTGCTCGACAATGCCATCCGCTACAATCGGGCCGGCGGGCTGGTCGTGGTGACGATGGAGCGGACGGACACGGCGATCACCATTGCGGTGGCCGATGATGGTCCGGGCCTGCCCGCCGCCGATCTGGAACGGGTGGGGCAGCGCTTCGTGCGGTTGGCGACCAGCGCCGGGCGGGAAGGCAGCGGGCTGGGCCTCGCCATCGTGCGCTCCGCCGCGCAGCGGCTGGGCGCGGAGGTGGCGATCATCAACACCGAACCCGGGCTGCGGGTGACGCTGTCCTTCCCGCAAGCGCCGGAATGACACTGCATCGCCTGCAGGCGATGGGCATGATCACCACACCACGGGGCGTCTGTCTGGCACCTGCACTTATGCGGGAACAGGCGTGGGTTTCACGGCTTGCCGAATCATGGGGGCCATCCGGCGCGACTCGTCCGCGCGCATTCGATCCTTGATACCGTGCAGCGCCGCCTTGGCGCTGTCCGCCTGCGCAGCCGGACCGGATTTCGTGCGACCTCCGCCTCCGGCCACCCCGACCTATACCGCGCAGGCTGTGCCGCCTGTCACCGTGGCCAGCGATGGCCCTGCCGGTGTGCCGCAATATTTCCTGCAGGGGCAGGATCTGCCTGCCGGCTGGTGGCACTGGTTCGGCTCGCCCCAGATCGTGGATCTGGTGGAGCGCGGCTTTGCCAACAGTCCCACGCTTGCCGCCGCCCGTGCGCGGCTGCGCGGGGCGGAGGCGCAGCTGCGCGCGCAGCGGGGCTTGCTGTTGCCCGAAGTGGGCGGCACGGGCAGCTTCTCCTATGGTGGCGGCGGTGCACAGGGTGCGCGGCAGCGCGCCGATTCGGGCGGCGGGACGGGCGGCGCCGGCGTGCCCGCTCCGGGCGATCCGGGTGATGGCAGCGGAGGCGATCCCGGCAGCGATCCCGTCGGCGGCGGCAGCGGTGGTGGCGGCGATGCCTTCACCATCTACACGGTCGGCGCCTCCATCACCTACGACCTCGATCTCGCCGGCCGCAACCGCCGGCTAGTGGAGGCGGCGGCCGCAGATTACGACCAGCAGGCGCAGGAATTGCAGGCGGCCTATCTGGCGCTGGTGGGCAACATCGTCAGCGCCGCGCTGGATGCCGCCAGCCTGAGCGCGCAGATCGACACGCGCGAGGAATTGCTGGCCGCCCAGGCGGAGCGGTTGGACCTGCTGCGCATCCGTGTCGCCGAAGGGGAGGATGCCCGCGCCGATCTGGTGACACAGGAGGCGGACCTTGCCGCGCTGCGCGCCACCGTGCCGCCATTGCGTGCGCAACAGGCCGCCGCACAGAACCGGCTGGCGCTGCTGATCGGCGTACCACCGGCGGAAGCGGCGATCCCGACCATTGCGCTGGACGACATCAACCTGCCGCAGGCGGTGCCGATCAGCCTGCCGTCCAGCCTGGTGCGCCGCCGGCCGGACATCCTGGCGGCCGAAGCGGTACTGGCGGGGGCCAGTGCCGAAATCGGCGTCGCCACGGCCGATCTGTACCCCAATCTGACGCTGGACGGGGCCTTCGGGCTGGCGGGCGGCGCAAGCGGGCTGGCGCTGGTGGCGCCCGATCCGGTGTTCGATCTCAATGCCAACCTGCTCGCCCCGCTGTTCGACGGGGGGCGGCGGCGGGCAACGCGCGACGTCGCCGTGGCCGTCTATCAGGAAGCGTTGGCGCTGTACCGGGAACAGGTTCTGACCGCCTTCACCGAAGTGGCGGACGGTATCCGCGCGCTGGAAAGCAATGCCGATGCGGTGGCACAGCAGCGTATTGCGCTGGAGGCTGCGGGCGAAAGCCTGGAGCTGGCGCAGTTCCGGCTGGACGAAGGGGCGATCAGCATCATCGACGTGCTGATCGTGCAGCAGGTCTACCAGGATGCGCGCTTCGCCTACATCCAGGCGATCGCCGACCGGTTCCAGAGCACCGCCGCCCTCTTCGCCGCACTCGGCCCCGGGCCGCTGACGCAGGAGCAGGTCGCCGGGATCACGGCCCGCGAATATCTGGACGGGACACGCGCCACGCTGATGGAAGGCCGCGTGCCGGAGGAGGGGCTATGACGAACCGCATCATCGACGAGCGGCCAGCCCTGCCCAGTCCGGAGGAGCGGCTCGCCCTGCCGGCACCGGAAGGCGAGCCCGCCGAGGTCACGCAGGAGCCGGAACGCCCGTTCTGGCGCCACAAGATGGTGTGGCTGGCGCTCGGCGTCCTGATCCTGCTGGCGTTGATGTCGGCCTTCTGCGCCAGCGGCGGCGGGGAGGAGCAGGGCGGTGGTGGCCCGCCCATCGCCTCCGTCAGCGCCACCGAGGCGCAGGCGCTGACCTGGGAAGACCGGCTGACGGCAGTCGGCACGGTCGAAGCCGTGCAGGGGGTGGACGTGACCTCGCCCATCGAGGGCATAGTCGTGTCCATCGACTTCGCCAATGGGGGCAGCACGGGGTCTGGGCGCACGCTGGTGCGGCTGGATACCACCACCGAACGCGCGCAGCGGGCCGCGCTGGCAGCGCAGGCCGAGCAGGCGCGGCTGGCCTATGAACGCGCCCGCCGCCTGATCGAACGCGGCGCGGTGGCGCAGGCGGATGTTGAACAGCGCCGCGCCGAATGGCAGGCGCTGGTGGCGCAGGTCCGCGAAGTCGACACGATCATCGAAAAGAAGCGCGTCGATGCACCCTTCGCCGGCACGCTGGGCATCCGCCAGGTCAGCCTGGGCCAGTATGTCAGCCCCGGCACGCCGATCGTGTCGCTGCAGCAGCTGTCGCCCATCTTCGTGAACTTCCCGCTGCCCGAACGCAGCTTCACCCGCATCCGTGAAGGGCTGGCGGTGCAGCTGAGCAGCGAGGCCTTTGCCGACCGCACCTTTGCCGGCCGGGTCACCGCGATCGACCCGGACCTGCAGGCGGACACCCGCGCGGTGCAGGTGCAGGCGACCGTGCGCAATGCCGACCGCGCGCTGCGCCCTGGCATGTTCGCCGACGTCACGGTCAACCTGCCCGGATCGCGGCAGGTGGTGGCGGTGCCGACCACCGCAATCACCCGCAATTCCTATGGCGACCTGGTCTATGTGGTTCATCGGCTCACCCCGCAGGAATTGCAGCAGCAGCGCGCAGAAGCGGAGAAGGAGGCGGAAGAGCAGGAAGGCGGATTCCTGTCCGGCCTGTTCGGCGGCGGTGAAGAAAAGCAGGGGCCCGGAAGTGCGCAGGCCGGTGGCGAAGGGCAGGATGGCCAAGAGGGTGGGCAACAGCCGCAACTGGTCGCCCGCGCCGTGTTCGTCGAGGTCGGCCAGACCCGCGGCCTGCTGACCGAGATCACCAAAGGGCTGAAGCCCGGCATGCAGGTGGTTACCGCCGGGCAGCTGAAGCTGGAGAATGATGCGCCGATCCGGGTGGTGCCGCGCGACGCGACGCAGGGGGCGCAAGCGGTGCCCGAACGGCCATGATGGCCTTCCTCACCCGCTTCGTCGAACGGCCGGTGCTGGCCAGCGTGGTCAGCCTGGTGATTCTGCTGCTGGGCCTGCAGGCGATCACTTCGCTGAGCACGCGCGAATATCCGGAGATCACGCAGGCCACGATCAACATCAACACACCCTATATCGGCGCCGATGCCGAACTGGTGCGCGGCTTCATCACCACGCCGCTGGAACAGGCGATCTCCGAAGCGGAGGGGATCGATTATCTGCAATCGACCAGCACGCAGGGGCAATCCCGCATCCAGGCCTATCTGGAACTGGATTACGACCCCAACGCGGCGGTCGCGCAGATCCTGACCAAGATCAACCAGGTCTCCAACCAGCTGCCGCCGGAGGCGGAGAACTCGGTCCTCTACGTCACCAGCGAGGCTGAGACGGATGCGATGTACATCGCCTTCCAGAGCGAGGCGCTGAGCCCGGCGGAGATGACGGACTATCTCAACCGCGCGATCCGCCCGCAGATCGAGACGGTGGACGGCATCCAGCAGGCGCGCATCCAGGGTTCCACCAACCTGGCGCTGCGCGTCTGGCTCGATCCCCGGCGCATGGCCGCGCTGGATGTCGCGCCGTCGGACGTGCAGGCCGCGCTTGCCAGCAACAACTACCTGTCCGCGGTGGGGGAGACCAAGGGTTCGACCTACACCCTGCCGCTGACCGCCGGGACCGACATCGACAGCGTGGACGCGTTCCGTGCGCTGATCGTGCGGCAGACCGGCGATGCGGTGATCCGGCTGGAGGATATCGCCCGCGTCGAACTGGGGGCGGAGGATTACGGCAGCTCCACCTTCATCAACGGCAAGCCCGCCGTGTTCATGGAAGTGGAGGTGGCGCCCGACGCCAACCTCCTGTCCACCATCGGCGAGGTGAACGAGCTGTTCCCGCAGGTGCAGGAGGATCTGCCCGCCGGCATGACCGGCACGATCGTCTATGACGCCACAGTGGCGGTGAACGCCAATATCGACGAGGTGATCTCCGCACTGTGGCAGGCGCTGCTGATCGTGACGGTGGTGATCCTGCTGTTCCTGGGATCGTGGCGGTCCGCGCTGGTGCCGGTGATTGCCATGCCGCTGTCCATCGTGGGCGCGTTCTTCCTGATGAGCCTGCTGGGCTATTCCATCAACCTGCTGACGCTGCTGGCGCTGATCCTGGCGATCGGCACGGTGGTGGATGACGGGGTGGTGATCGTGGAGAACGCGATGCGCCACATCGAGGATGGCGCCGATCCGGAGGAAGCGGCTAAGCGCACGGTGAAGGAGCTGGCCTCCTCCATTGTCGCCATGAATGTGGTGGTCTTGGCGGTGTTCCTGCCTGTCGGCCTGATCGGCGGGCTGACCGGCAGCCTGTTCACCGAATTCGCCTACACCGTGGCCGGGGCCACGCTGATGTCCGGCATCGTCGGCCTGACCCTGTCGCCCATGATGTGCGCCAAGGTGCTGCGCCCCAACAGCAGCGAGAAGAAGGGTATCGCCCGTTGGGTGGACAAGGGCTTCCGCAAGACATCGGCCAGCTATGCCCGCACACTGGGCAAGGCGCTGGACCTGCGCTGGTGGGTGATCGGGTTCGGCGTGGCGGTGCTGGCGAGCTGCTGGTTCCTGTTCAGCGCCGCGCAGTCCGAACTCGCCCCGCCGGAGGATGACGGCTTCCTGATCATCCAGGCCAGCGCCGATCCCAACAGCTCGCTCGACCAGCTGGAGCGCTGGACCGCCGAGCTGGGGGAGATCGTGCGCGGGTTCGAATCGGTGAAGCTGGCCTTTGTCACCAATGGCGCGGAATCGCCCGACAGCGCCTTTTCGGGGGCGGTGATGAAGGACTGGGCGGATCGCGAGCAGACGCAGCAGGCGCTGCAGCCGCAGCTGACGGAGGCGGTGGCCAAGGTCGCCGGCCTGGAAGCCACGGTGATTGAGCCGCCGACTTTGCCCGGTGGGGGAGGCGGTCCACCGGTGCAGTTCGTGCTCGGTTCGATCGAGGATCCGCGCGCGATCTACGAACAGTCGGAACAGATCCTGGAAGCGGCACGTGCCAGCGGGCTGTTCCAGTTCATCGACAGCGATCTGAGCTTCGACCGGGCGCAGGGCAATGTGACGATCGACCGCGAAAAGGCCAGCGCACTGGGCGTGGATATCGCCACACTGGGGCAGGATCTGTCGACGCTGCTGGCCGAAGGCTATGTCAATTTCTTCAGCCTGGACGAACGGTCCTATCGCGTGATCCCGCAGGTGGACCGCTCCTTCCGCCTGACGCCGGAACAACTGGACGATTATTACGTGCGCGCCAATCCCTCGCTCGCCGCCGGCAGTGCGGCTGCGGCTGGACCAGCGGCACAGGCGGCCATGCAAGGCGGGACAATGCCCACGGCGGGCGAGAACCGCGGGCAGCTGGTGCCGCTGTCGGCCTTTGCCACGGTGGACACGGAAATCCGCCCCAATGCGCTCAGCCGGTTCAACCAGCTGAATGCGGCGATCCTGTCCGGCGTGCCCGCTCCCGGTGTTTCGCTGGGCGAGGCGATCGGCTTCCTGGAGGAGCAGGCCGCCAATCTGCCGCAGGGCTACACGGTCGATTATGCCGGCGTGTCGCGCCAGTTCACGCAGGAAGGGTCCAATATCGGGCTGGCCTTCGGGCTGGCGGTGATCCTGGTGTTCCTGACGCTGGCGGCGCAATATGAAAGCTTCCGCGATCCGGCGGTTATGCTGGTCAGCGTGCCGATGAGCCTGGCGGGTGCGCTGCTGTTCTTCGCCGTGGGCGTGGTCAGTTCCAACATCTACACCCAGATCGGCCTGCTGGCGCTGACCGGGTCGATCATCCGCCACGGCATCCTGCTGGTGGAGTTCGCCAATCAGATCCAGGAGGATGAGGGCGCCGACCGGCGGCAGGCGATGGAGAAGGCTGCGGCTTTGCGGCTACGCTCCATCCTGATGACCACCATCGCCACGCTGATCGGGCTGGTGCCGCTGCTGGTCGGTTCCAGCGGGCCGGGCGCCAACAGCCGCTTCGCCATCAGCTTCGTGCTGGGCGTGGGCATGGCGATCGGCACGCTGTTCACGCTGTTTGTGGTGCCCGCGCTCTACACGGTGGTGGCGACGAAGCGCGGCGAGGGGGCGGACGGGCGCGAGAAGGACAGCCAGCCGGCGGGCGAACCTGCGGCCGCGTAGATGTCGATACCGGGGAAACCGCTCTTGGCGGTGGTGGGCGCGGCAGGGATTGAACCTGCGACCCCACCCGTGTGAAGGGTGTGCTCTACCACTGAGCTACGCGCCCGGCATCGGCCAGCCGGATGTCGGCGGCCCATGACAGGGGCGGGCCTTTGCCAGAGGCCCGCCCGCGATGCAAGAGCTACCGCGTCAGAAAAGCGCGCAGCATTGCCAGCGTTCCGCCGGCCTCGTTGCGGGCCGTCCGGGGCGCCGGCGCAGTGGCGGGGCACTCCAGACAGCGGGCCTGCACGCCCTGTCGGCCCAGCAGGCGCGTGACGTCCGCTAGGGCGCGGTCCAGCTGGTCGCCTTCGCGGGCGGCGATGGCGGCGAACATGTCCGGCGCGATCGCGCGCGCCCCTTGGGACGGCTGCATCATGCTGGCCAGCACCGGACCGAAGCCCTGCTGTTCCTGGCTCAGGAACACCGGCGCCCAAGCCCCTTCGGCCAGCTTGGCGCGCCCCGCGACCCACGCCAGCGCATCATCGAGGTCGCCGAACTGGTCCACCAGGCCCAGCTGGCGGGCGGTGCCACCATCCCATACCCGGCCCTGGCCCAAGGTGTCGGCACGCTGGCGATCCATTCCGCGCGCATCGGCCACCAGGCCCAGGAACCGGTCATAGGTGGAGCTGACCGTCGCCTGCAGCAGCGCATCGGCCGCCGGGGTGAAGCCCCCGATCGGATCGGGCTGGCCCGACAGCGGCGTGGTGCGCACACCGTCGCTGGTCACGCCGAAGCGGGCCAGCGCATCCTCGAAGGTCGGAACCACGCCGAACACGCCGATCGATCCGGTCACGGTGGAAGGCGTGGCGAAGATGCGGTCGCCGGTGGTGGCCACCCAGTAACCACCGCTGGCAGCGATGTTGGCCATGGAGATGGCGATCGGAATACCGCGCGCCTTGTGCCGCAGCACCGCCCGGCGGATCGCTTCCGACCCGCTGACGCTGCCGCCCGGAGAATCGACCCGCACCACCAGCCCGGCAAGGTTGTCGTCCAGCGCCTCGTCCAGCGCGGTGACGATCCGCTCCGCCCCGGCCGAGCCCGGCCCGGCATCGCCATCGGTGATCTCCCCGGCGATCGTGATCACGCCGATCCGACCCGGGCCGCTGCCCATCATGGACGCTGCCGGCCCTTCCGGCCCCAGTTCGGCCACCCAGGCATCCAGTGTAGTGTGCGCAAACGCCCCCGGCGCCTTGTCTAGCGGGTCCGTGCCGGCGCGCGCCGCCACCCGCTTGCCCCATTCGTCCAGCGTGCCCGCCTTGTCGGCCAGCCCGGCGGCGATGGCGGCGCGCGACGTGTCGCCGCCATTGGCCTGGATCAGCGCGACGACATCCTGCGCCGCACGCGTCAGCTGCGCACGGGGGCGAGCGGCGGCGACATCTTCCTGCCAGCGGGCGAACAGGGTGGAATACAGCTCCTGCGAGTTCTGGCGGGCCGGTTCGGACATGCCGCTCAGTTCCCACGGCTCCACCGCGCTCTTGTACGTGCCCACGCGATAGACGCGCGCATTGATGCCCAGCCGTTCCAGTGCGGGGCCGTAATACAGGTTTTGCCCACCCGGCCCGCGCACCACCGCGCCGCCCATCGGGTCGACCCACACCTCCGTGGAATGTGCCGCCAGCAGCAGCGCATCATCGGCATAGGCGAGGGCATAGGTCATCACCGGCTTGCCCGTCTTGCGGAAGCGGTCCAGCGCCTCCGCCAGCTCCAGCATGTGCACCTGCCCGCCACCCAGGAAGGTGGACAGGTCCAGTGCCAGCACCTTGATGCGGGCATCGCCGGCCGCGGCATCGATCGCGCGGACCAGGTCGCGCGCGGCATATTCGCGCGTCGGCGCGGCGGAGGGCAGCAGCAGGTTGAACGGATCGGCCGGCGCGACCTCCTCCACCACCGTGCCTTCCAGCCGCAGCAGCAGCGCGCCTTCGCGCACCGCATCCGCACTGGGCCGGGCCGACAGGGCGGCGAACAGCAGGCTGAAGAACAGCAGCATGAACACCAGCACCAGTGCGTCCTTGATGCCGACCAGCAGGTGCCAGACCTTGCGTGCGAAACTCATGAAAAATCCTGTCCAGTTGGCGGCATCGCCCTCTCTGTAGGGGGCGGCGGGGCGCATTGCCAACAGCGATGGCGCCCATGCAGCTTGAGGGGCGGGCAGTGCTGCGATAGGCGCAGCCTTCGATGACCATCGAACTTTCCAATCGCGCCCGCTACCCGGCGGGTGCGCTCGCCTTTCCGCATCGTGGCCTGCTGGGCATTGCGCAGTTGCAGACTCACGAGATCCTGTTCCTGCTGGACGAGGCGGAGCAATGGGTCGCGCTGAACCGGCGCCCGGCCAAGCACAGCGACGCGCTGGCCGGCCTGACCATCATCAATGCCTTCTTCGAAAACTCCACCCGCACGCTGCTGTCGTTCGAGATCGCGGGCAAGCGGCTGGGGGCGGACGTGGTCAACATGCATGCCGCGCAATCCAGCGTGAAGAAGGGCGAGACCCTGATCGACACCGCCATGACGCTGAACGCCATGCGCGCCGATGCGATCGTGATCCGCCATGGCAGTTCGGGCGCGGTGCAGCTGATCGCGGACCGGGTGGACTGCCCGGTGCTGAATGCCGGCGACGGGCAGCACGAACATCCCACGCAGGCACTGCTCGACGCGCTGACCCTGCGCCATGCCTTGCGGGAGGCAGGCCGGGCCAGCAGCGATGGGATGATGAACGGGCTGGTGGTGACGATCTGCGGCGATATCCGCCACAGCCGGGTCGCCCGCTCGAACATCCTGTGTCTGCAGGCGCTGGGCGCGGTGGTGCGGGTCTGCGCGCCGCCGGCGCTGATGCCGGCGGAGATCACGCAGATGGGGGTGGAAATGTTCCACCAATTTGACGCCGCGCTGGAGGGGGCCGAGGTGGTGATGATGCTGCGCCTGCAGAACGAGCGGATGGACGGGCAGTTCATCCCCTCCCCGCGCGAGTACCGCCACCTGTACGGCCTGACGCCGGAACGGCTGGCGCGCGCCGCGCCGGGTGCGCTGGTGATGCATCCCGGGCCGATGAACCGTGGGGTGGAGATCGACAGCAATGTGGCGGATCTGGCCGGCCGGTCGCTGATCACCGCACAGGTGGAGATGGGCGTGGCCATCCGCATGGCGTGCCTGGAGGTGCTGACCCGCCGGGCGCGGCAGATGGAGGGCTGGGCATGAAGGCGCGGTCGCTGATCATCACCGGCGGCCGGCTGGTCCTGCCCGACGGCGTGCGGCCCGGCGCGTTGCGCTGCGTGGATGGCTTCATCGGCGGGGTCGGCGATGTCGCGCCGGAGGATGGCGACGAGGTGGTGGACGCAAGGGGCGCGCTGATTGCGCCCGGGCTGGTCGATTACGGCACCTTCGCCATCGACAAGCCGGCCTTCCATTTCGGCGGCATCACCCGCGCCGCGCTGATGCCCGACCAGAACCCGCCGCTGGACCACCCGGCGCGGGTGCGCTTCGCCGCGCAGAGCGGCAAACCGGACTTCTGGGTCCACCCGCTCGCCGCCGCCAGCGTGGGCCTGGCGGGGGAGCAGCTGGCCGAGCTGGCGCTGATGCGCGAGGCCGGCGCCCGCGGTGTTGCCACCGGGCGGCGCTGGATTGCCGATTCGGGCGCCATGCTGCGGCTGCTGCAATATGCCGCCATGCTGGACATGGTCGTGGTGACGCATGCGGAGGATGGCGGGCTGGCCGGCAACGCCGTCGCCACCGCGGGCGACATCGCCACCCGGCTGGGCCTGCCGAGCGCGCCGGCCGAGGCGGAGGCGCTGGCCGTGGCGCGGGACATCGCGCTGGCGGAGCTTGCCGGGGCGCGGCTGCATTTCCGGCAGGTGACGACGCGGGCCGCGCTGGACCTGGTGCGCGGCGCCAAGGCGCGCGGCCTGCCGGTCACGGCGGGAGTGACGCCGGCGCATTTCATGCTGTCGGACCTCGCCACCAAGGATTTCCGCACCTTCGCCCGTCTGTCGCCGCCCTTGCGCAGCGAAGCGGACCGGCAGGCGGTGATCGCCGCGATCGGCGACGGCACGATTGACGTGATCGCATCCGGCCACGACCCGCGCGGGCCGGAGGACAAGCGCCTGCCCTTCGCCGATGCAGCGCCCGGCATGGCCGGGGCGGAAACCTTGCTGCCCTGCGTGATGACGCTGGTGCGGGACGGTGTGATCGGGCTGGAGCGCGCCTTCGATCTGCTCGCCCGCAAGCCGGCGCAGCTGCTGGGCGTGGGGGCGGGCGAGCTGCGCATCGGGGCGGAGGCGGATGTGGCGCTGATCGATCCGGACAAGCCGTGGATCGTCGATTCGAACCGCATGGCCGCGGCCGCCGGCAACACTCCGTTCGATCGCCAGCCGGTGCAGGGGCGGGTGCTGATGCTGTGGAAGGGCGGCGTCAAGGTCGACGGCTGACGGGGCCTGCGCCGGCCCGGCACGATCCTGCAAAGTTGCAACCGTTTCGCAGATTGGGGTTGCTACTGCGATATGCTCTCATTAACATGAGCGCATCAGAACGGGAATCGTCAGCTTCCATGTATATCTGCATCTGCAATGCCATCCGTGAAACCGAGTTCAGGACCGCCGCCTTGGGCGCGGGCTGCAATGCCGCCGGCGTGTACGAGCGGCTGGGCAAGCGTCCGCAATGCGGCCAATGCCTTGATGATGCGGAAGATTTGCTGGGCGAGTACCGTTCGGCGTGCATGAATCGCAGGATCGCTGCCTAGCCAGTAAGTGACAATCACTCTCAAACTGCGGAAATAATTCGGTTTTTCCGATCAACAGGCTTGCCTCGCGGCGGGCACCGTTCCATCTGGTGCGCACAGATTCCGCAGGAGCCGTGACATGAAGGGTGACGCCACCGTCATCGAGTACCTGAACAAGGCACTCACCAACGAACTGACCGCCATCAACCAGTACTGGCTGCACTATCGCGTGCTGAACCACTGGGGCGTGCAGCGTCTGGCCGAGCATGAGCGGCACGAGAGCATCGACGAGATGAAGCATGCCGACTGGCTGTCGGAGCGCATCCTGTTCCTGGACGGCCTGCCCAATTTCCAGCAGCTGCACCGGCTGAAGGTCGGCGAGACAGTGGAAGAGATCCTGCGCGCCGACCTGGCGCTGGAAGAAGAGGCCATTCCCCTGCTGCGCGAAGCGATCGAGCATTGCGAGAAGGTGCGCGACTATGGCAGCCGCGAGCTGTTCAAGCGCATCCTGGAAAGCGAGGAAGAGCATGTCGACTTCCTGGAAACCCAGTTCGACATGATCGAGCGGATGGGCCTGCAGAACTATGTGCAGCTCAACAGCCTGTCCGCGCCAGAGATGGTGAGCAATTCCGGCGACCATTGATGATGAGGGGCGTGGCACCGTGCCGCGCCCCCCGCATCCTGTCGGAAATTGACCCGGCTCTCTCATTTGCTCTGTGTGCTGGCCGGCTTGACCCGACCGGCCTGAAGTCACCGCCTAATCGTCTGCGAAGGGGTTCTTCGGGCTGCGCAGCGACAGGCGCACCGGAACAGCGCCAAAGCCGAGCTCGCGGCGAATGCCGTTCACCAGATAACGTTCGTAGCTGGTCGGCAGGTCGGTGAGCCGCGTGCCGAAAATCACGAAGCGCGGCGGGCGGGTGCCGACCTGCGTGATGTAGCGCAGCTTGATCCGCCGTCCGCCGGGCGCCGGCGGCGGGTTGGCGGTCATCGCGTCGTCGAACCAGCGGTTCAGCAACGCGGTGGACACGCGGCGGCTCCAGTCCTCGCGCACCTTGAAGGCGGCGGCCATCAGCTGGTCCGTGCCCTTGCCGGTCAGGGCGGAGACGGCCACCAGCGGCACGCCGCGCAGCTGCGCCAGGCCTTCCTCCAGCGCGGCCCGGATGCCGTTGAACAGGCCGCTGGCATCTTCCGCCACGTCCCACTTGTTGATGGCGACGATCAGCGCGCGGCCTTCCTCGATCACCATGCTGGCGATCTTCAGATCCTGCACCTCCAGCCCGCGGGTCGCATCCAGCAGCAGCACCACGACCTCGGCGAAATCGACCGCGCGGCGCGCATCGGCGACGCTCAGCTTCTCCAGCTTGTCGTCCACCTTGGCCTTCTTGCGCATGCCGGCCGTGTCGATCAGCTTCACCGCGCGGGTCAGCCCGGCGGTGCGGTCCTGCCATTGCCAGTCGACGGCGATCGAATCGCGGGTGATGCCGGCTTCCGGCCCGGTCAGCATGCGGTTCTCGCCCAGCAGGCGGTTGATCAGCGTGCTCTTGCCGGCATTGGGCCGGCCCACGATGGCGAGCTGCAGCGGCGCGGCGGGGTCCGCATCCTCCGCCGGCTCTGCGATATCGGGCGCGTCCCAGCCCTCGACGATGGGCTGCAGCGCCTCGAACAGGTCGGCCATGCCCTCGCCATGCTCCGCCGAGATCGCGACAGGATCGCCCAGGCCGAGCGAATAGCTTTCCAGGATGCCGTCCTGCCCCGAACGGCCTTCGACCTTGTTGACGACCAGGACGACCGGCACCTTCTGCGCGCGCAGCCAGCGGCCGATCTCCTCGTCCAGCGGGGTCAGGCCGGCGCGGGAATCAATCACGAACAGGGCGCCTTGTGCGCCGACCAGACTGGCCTCCGTCTGGTGGCGCATGCGGCCGGGCAGGGTGGCCTCGTCCTCGTCCTCCCACCCGGCGGTGTCGATGATCTGGAACTTCATTCCGGACAGCGACACATCGCCGACCCGCCGGTCACGCGTCACGCCGGGCTGGTCATCCACCAGCGCCAGCTTGCGGCCGACCAGGCGATTGAACAGGGTCGACTTGCCGACATTGGGTCGGCCGATGATCACGACTTGCGGCAGGACTTTGGACATTTGCCGCAGGTGGAGCGTCACCGGCCGCTTGGCAAGTGAAAGGCGGCTGTCACCACTCGCCGGTATTGGGCATGCTGGCCCATGGCTCCGCCGGGGCGAGATGCTCGCCTTCCTGCAGGATCTCGATGGAGATGCCGTCCGGCGTGCGGACAAAGGCCATGTGCCCGTCGCGCGGCGGGCGGTTGATGGTGACGCCTGCGTCCGCCAGCTTCTGGCAGGTCTCGTAGACATTCGTCACGCGGTAGGCGAGGTGACCGAAATTGCGGCCACCGGTGTAGGTTTCGGCCGGGCTGCCATCCTCGGCCGGCCAGTTCCAGGTCAGCTCCACCTCGGCGACGCCCTCCTGCCCCGGCGCGGCCAGGAAGATCAGCGTGAAGCGGCCCTTCTCGCTCTCCATGCGCCTGACCTCTTCCAGACCCAGCAGCTCGAAGAAGGCGATGGTGGCGTCCGGATCGGTGACGCGGATCATGGTGTGCAGGTAACGGACCAAGGCTTGTCGCTCCTCATGGGATTGGTTCGGTCCCGGAGATAGGATGCGGTGCCCGCCGCGCAACGCGAAAAGGCCCGCACCGTCGCCGGCGCGGGCCTTCTTTCGTCGCGCGATCCAGCCGATCAGAAGCCGGCGGACACCGAGAACACCACCTGGGCGCCGGCGATGTTGGAACCGTCCTTGGTGCTCGAGAAGTTGGGCAGCAGATATTCGTAATCGTCATACTGCAGGTTGGTGTCGGTATAGGCGACACCCAGCGTCAGCGGACCGACGGCGGCGTCGAGGCCGACCATCCAGTCGAAATACTCGCCCGTGGGCGACAGGCTGGTGCCGTTGGGGCCGAGGCCCGGATTGCCGTTGGAATAGCCGACATGCGCCTTGGCGGTCACCGGCGTGTTGGGGATCGCTGTGCTGAGATCGGTCCACAGGTACAGGTTGTCCTCGCTCTCCCCATTGCTGTCCGGGTGGTTGGAGACGTTGGCCAGCGCCCCCTGTTCCGGGGCATAGGCGACGCCGATCAGTGCGGAGAGCGGGCCGTAATCGCCCGACAGCTTGACGTAGGGTTCGGCGAAATCGGTGTCGTCGAAGCCGCCCGGATACATGTACCAGGTGAGGCCCACATCCAGCGTGGCGCCGCTGTCGCCCAGCGGCATGGCATAGCCGCCGAACAGGTCCAGTTCCATGTTGGCGCCGCCGAACGTGCCCCAGCCCGACAGGTTGGAAGCCCAGGTGCCGACATAGGCGCCCGACGCGTGGCTGACAGTGATGCCGCCCTGGATGGCCATCTCCTCGTCCGTCTGCGACACGCCCCGAAAGCGGTAGTCGGAGACGAGTGCGACGGAACCGCCAACGGTCAGGTCGCTTGGCGGGTCGACGGCATCCTGCGCGACAGCCGGCATGGCGACCAGCGCCGCGGTTGCGAGAAGGGTAGAGGCGGCCAGGCCGCGGAGAGACGTGAACATCAATGGATCCCTTTGATCGTGTGATCGAACGGCTCCACCTGCGCAGCACGACCCGCCTTCTCCTTGCGTGAGGCGGTATTCATCGCTGTGCCCGCAGATTGCGCATTTCTGCCGCACTGCACAAGCGATCAAAGCGGCGGCGCGCGCGAATCCTGCGGGGGCTGTGTTCACCCGGCAACAGATGAGGGGAAATCCGCAACATTTCTGTTGTCAGGCCGTTCATAACAAAGCAGCTAGGCGCAACTTTCACATCATGTTCGGTTCTCTCAAACAGCTCTTCAACCGTGCGCCGCAGGCGGATCGGCCGGCCGTCCCGGCGGGGCAGCGGGTCTATGCCATTGGCGATATTCACGGACAGCTGGACCTGCTCGATACCATGCTGGCCGCCATTGCAGCGGATGACGCGGCCTCCGCCAGGGCGCGGACGACGATCGTGCTGCTGGGCGACCTGATCAATCGCGGCCCGGACAGTGCCGGCGTGATCGCGCGCGCGCGCGCCTTGCAGCACGACCGCGACGTGCGCGTGCTGGCCGGCAATCACGAGGAAATGTTCCTGTTCAGCCTGACCGACCGGGAGGTGTTCCGGTCGCTGCTGCGTCACGGCGCGCGGGAGACGGCGCTGAGCTTCGGCGTGGATCGCGCCGCCTTCAACGCGGCGGAGCTGGACGAAGCGCAGGCCCTGATGCGCGATGCGGTGCCTGCGGATGTGATCGCCTGGCTGCAGGGGCTGGAGGACATGGTCATCATCGGCGACTATCTGTTCGTCCATGCCGGGATCAATCCGGCCGTTCCGCTGGCCGAGCAGCAGACCCGCGACCTGCGCTGGATCCGCGAACCTTTCCTCTCGCACGGGGCGCCGCATCCGCTGATGGTGGTGCATGGCCATACGATCGTGGACGCGCCGGAGGAGCGGGTGAACCGGATCGGCATCGATACCGGTGCCTATCGCACCGGCCGGCTGACCGCCGTGCGCCTGGAAGGCACGGACCGGCGCTTCATGGAAGTGACGGTGGATTAGGCTATCGGCGGACAGGCGGTGCCAGGGGGCCTGTAAGCCGGGTTCTGTCCTCGTCCGGAGACGAGGGGCAGCCATTCATCTGGGCGGCCGGTTGCCCGGCGCGCTCTAGCAACCAACCCGGGCCTCTCGGGGCGAAACACCCCTGCCTGCATTGAGGCGCGAGACCCCTATTCGGTCTTGCTCCGGGTGGGGTTTGCCGTCGCGGGCGCCGTTGCCGGAACCCCGGTGCGCTCTTGCCGCACCCTTTCACCCTTGCCTGTTGATGCTCGCACGAAGCGGGCACCCCATCGGCGGTCTGCTCTCTGTGGCACTGTCCCTCACGCCGGTTGCCCGGCGCGGGCGGGCGTTACCCGCCACCCTTGTTTCGTGGAGCCCGGACTTTCCTCGACGCATCAGCGCCGCGGCTGCCCAGCCCCCTGGCGCCGCGCTTTCAGCATGCGTGGCGGCAAAGGGCAAGGGCGACCGGTTGAAATCACGCGGCTACTGGCAGGCGAGGCATTCCTCGTAATCGGTCTGCCCGTCCGCGCCGAGTTCGAACTTGGCGAGGTCGGGCGTGTTGTCCGCCTCCACCCCGCCGCTGCCGGCAAAACCGGCGCGCTGCATGCTCTTGCTGCGCAGGTAGTAGAGCGACTTGATGCCCTTCTCCCACGCCTGGAAGTGCAGCATCATCAGGTCCCACTTGTCGACATCGGCCGGGATGTAGAGGTTGAGGCTCTGCGCCTGGTCGATGTAGGGTGTGCGGTCGGCGGCGAATTCCAGCAGCCAGCGCTGATCGATCTCGAAGCTGGTCTTGAAGGTGGCCTTTTCCTCCACGGTGAGGAAGTCGAGGTGCTGGATCGAGCCGTTCTTCTCCAGGATCGTGTTCCACACGGCCGCCGAGTCCTTGGACTTGGCCTGCAGCAGGCGTTCCAGATAGGGGTTCTTGACCACGAAGCTGCCCGACAGCGTCTTGTGCGTGTAGATATTGGCCGG
Source organism: Croceibacterium ferulae (assembly GCF_003660445.1). Taxonomy (GTDB): domain Bacteria; phylum Pseudomonadota; class Alphaproteobacteria; order Sphingomonadales; family Sphingomonadaceae; genus Croceibacterium; species Croceibacterium ferulae. The sequence continues at coordinate 124,782 of NZ_QZVQ01000006.1, forward strand.
GATCGGTTCGATGCACGCGCTGGTGCCGCCGCAGATGATGGAGATCGACGCGGTCGGCGCGATCGCCATCTTGCAGCTGAAGCGTTCCATCACGCCGACATCCTCGGCATCGGGGCAGGGGCCGCGTTCCTTGGCCAGGAACATCGACGCCTCGTTCGCCTTGGCATTGATGTGCTGGAACATCTTGAGGTTCCAGGCCTTCGCCATCGCGCTTTCAAAAGCGATGTTCTTCTTCTGCAGGAAGGAGTGGAAGCCCATCACCCCCATGCCGACGCTGCGTTCGCGCATCGCGGAATAGCGAGCCCGGGCCATCTCTTCCGGCGCGCGGTCGATGTAATCCTGCAGCACGTTGTCGAGGAAGCGCATCACGTCCTCGATGAAGGTCTTGTCGCCCTGCCACTCGTCCCACGTCTCCAGGTTGAGCGAGGACAGGCAGCAGACCGCCGTGCGGTCGTTGCCCAGATGGTCGCGGCCGGTGGGCAGGGTGATCTCCGAACACAGGTTGGAGGTCGAGACCTTCAGGCCCAGCTCGCGATGGTGGCGCGGCATCATCCGGTTCACCGTGTCGGCGAACACGATATAGGGCTCGCCCGTCTGCAGGCGGGTTTCCACCAGCTTCTGGAACAGCGAACGGGCATGGACCGTGGCGCGGACGGAGCCGTCCTTGGGGCTCTTCAGGTCCCAGTCGGCGCCGGAGCGGACCGCTTCCATGAAATCGTCGGTCAGCAGCACGCCATGATGCAGGTTCAGCGCCTTGCGGTTGAAGTCGCCGCTCGGCTTGCGGATCTCCAGGAACTCCTCGATCTCCGGGTGGGAGACGTCGAGATAGCAGGCGGCCGAACCGCGGCGCAGGCTGCCCTGGCTGATCGCCAGCGTCAGGCTGTCCATCACACGCACGAAGGGAATGATGCCGCTGGTCTTGCCGTTCAGACCGACCGGCTCCCCGATGCCGCGCACATTGCCCCAATAGGTGCCGATGCCGCCGCCGCGCGATGCCAGCCAGACATTCTCGTTCCAGGTGCCGACGATGCCTTCCAGGCTGTCTTCCACGCTGTTGAGATAGCAGCTGATCGGCAGGCCGCGCCCGGTGCCGCCATTGGACAGCACAGGGGTGGCGGGCATGAACCACAGCTTGGAGATGTAGTCGTACAGGCGGCGGGCATGCGCCTGGTCATCGGCATAGGCGTCGGCCACGCGGGCGAACAGGTCCTGGTAGGATTCGCCGGGCAGCAGATAACGGTCGGTCAGCGTGTCCTTCCCGAATTCCGTCAGCAGCGCATCGCGCGACGGATCGGTCGGAATGGAGAAGCGACGCGCATTGATCGTCTTGGAGTCCCCCGCCGGCTGGGAAGCCGCCGCTGCCGCCAGCGCGGCCGCTGCCATCGCCGCCGTGTCCGGCTTCTCCATCACTGCCGTATCGCTGTCGCTCTCGTGAGCCATGGCCGCCTCGTCGCTGTTTCTGAAATCCATCGCCGGCAAATCCTGTGCTGCAACCCAAGAATGGGCACCCGCACGATTCGGCTGGAGCATCCAACCTAACCCTTGCCGACACCCTGCGGGGAAAAACTTATCCCCGTTCTGTCCACCGGTCTGCGCCGCCATCTGGCGCGCTGACCACAACCCCTTGTGGCCACGGCTGGATTGGGACGCAAGCTGTGGCTGTGAATATCTGAGCGCCGGCCAGGGTGTCTGGCGCGGGCAATACGGTGCGACGCGGCAGATTTGCGGCAATCGCGGCAGGCGCAAGCAGGCAAAAATATTTGTCGGGGCGAGTGTTCGGTCGCGTGCGTTCTGACGGCAGGAACGAAGCACGAGGAGCCAAGGATGCAACCCCCCAAGGTGAACAGCAAGCTGGGCGCGGACGAATTGGCGCGTGATGCGCGGCAGGCGGATATGGGCGCAGACCGGCTGACGGAAGAGGGCCACGATACCGATCTGCCAGCCAGCGAGGATGACGCGGATACCGATGTCGCGGGCGACATCGCGGACGCGCAGGAGAAGGTGGTCGATCGCGGCCTGACCCGCCTGCCGCCGGGTTGAACGATCCTGGCTGGCGGCGCATCAGCGGAGCATGAGCGCGCTGATCTACCTGTGTGCCGCGGTGGCGGAGATCGCCGGCTGCTTCGCCTTCTGGGCGTGGCTGCGGCTCGACCGGTCGGCGCTGTGGCTGGTGCCGGGCATCGCCAGCCTGTGCCTGTTCGCCTGGCTGCTCACGCTGGTGGAGGCGGAGCATGCAGGGCGGGCCTTCGCGGCCTATGGCGGGATCTACATCCTGTCGGCGCTGCTCTGGATGGCGCTGGTGGAAGGCGTGCGGCCGGACCGGTGGGATGTGCTGGGCGGGGCGGTGTGTCTGGCCGGCGCGGCGATCATCCTGTGGGGACCGCGCGCGGCCTGATGGGCAGGGTGGCCTACGGCACCAGCACCGTGTCGATCGCCTCGGCATCGGTCTGCGGGTAGTCCAGCGTGTAATGCAGACCCCGGCTCTCGTGGCGGCGCAGGGCGGAGCGGACGATCAGGTCGGCGCATTGCAGCAGGTTGCGCAGTTCGATCAGGTCGGTGGTCACGCGGAAGTGACCGTAATAATCCTCCACCTCCTCCGTCAGCAGCTTGATGCGGTGCGCCGCGCGCTCCAGCCGCTTGGTGGTGCGCACGATGCCGACATAGTTCCACATGAACCGGCGGATCTCCGTCCAGTTCTGCTTGATGATCACCTCCTCGTCCGAATCGGTGACGCGGCTCTCGTCCCACGGGCGGATCGAGGGGGGAGCCTCGAAGCTGTGCCAGCGGGTGATGATGTCCTCCGCCGCGGCCTCCCCGAACACGAAGCATTCCAGCAGCGAATTGCTGGCAAGGCGATTGGCGCCGTGCAGCCCGCTTTCGGTGCATTCGCCGGCGGCATAGAGGCCGGGCAGGTCGGTGCGGCCGGCCAGGTCCACCAGCACTCCGCCGCAGGTGTAATGCTGCGCCGGCACGACCGGGATCGGTTGCACCGTCATGTCGATGCCCAGGCCCGCCAGCTTTTCGTGGATGTTGGGGAAGTGCTCGCGCACGAACTCTGCCGGCATGTGGCTGATATCCAGATGCACGTAGTCGAGGCCGAAGCGCTTGATCTCCGCATCGATGGCGCGGGCCACCACGTCGCGCGGGGCCAGTTCCATGCGGTCCGGATCGTAGAATTCCATGAACCGCTTGCCGGTGCGCGGATTGATCAGCCGCCCGCCTTCGCCGCGCACCGCTTCCGTGATCAGGAAGTTCTTCACGTCCAGGTGGTACAGGCAGGTCGGGTGGAACTGCATCATCTCCATGTTGGAGACGCGTGCGCCCGCCCGCCAGGCCATGGCGATCCCGTCCCCCGTGGCGCCGCGCGGCGCGGTGGAGAACTGGTACACGCGGCCGGCCCCGCCACTCGCCAGGATGGTGGCGCGCGCGACATGCGCCTCCACCGCGCCGCTGGCGGCGTCCAGCGCATAGACGCCCCACACCCGGCCCGATCCGGAGTAGCGCGCCTCGTGCCGGCCGGTGATCAGGTCGATGCAGGTGCGGTCGGGCAGCAGGGTGATGTTGGGGTGGTCCTCCGCCGCCTTCAGCAGCGCGGCCTGCACCGCCCAGCCGGTGGCATCCGCCACATGCACGATGCGGCGATGCGAATGGCCGCCCTCGCGCGTGAGGTGCAGCGCGCCGGCGAGGTCGTTGCTCTCCCGGTTGAACGGCACGCCCAGTTCGCGCAGCCGTTCGATCGCCTGGGGTGCCTGGGCGATGACGAACTCCACCGTCTCGCGCCGGTTCAGCCCCGCACCTGCCACCATGGTGTCGCGGACATGGTTCTCGAACGTGTCGCCCGCATCCAGCACGGCGGCGATCCCGCCCTGCGCCCAGGCCGTGGAGCCGCTGGTGAGCGGTCCCTTGGCCAGAACGGTGACGCGGCAATGATTGGCGAGCGACAGCGCCGCCGTCAGCCCCGCTGCGCCGGAGCCGATGATGAGGACGTCATGCTCGTGCCGGGTGCTTGTCATGGCGCCGGGTCATGGCGGCAGAGCGGGCAGTCCGCAAGCGGACGCTGGCCACTTGCCGCGCTACGCGGCCTGCTGCTGCATGGTCAGCTGCACGAAGACATCTTCCAGATCCGCCTCGCGCGTGGTCACGTCCTGGATGGTGTAGCCTTCGCGCTGGAGGATTGCGAGCACCTGCCCCGCGCTCATCCGGTCGCGATCATAGGTGATTTCCAGCGTGCGCGGGTCGATCAGCACCGCCTTGGTCAGCAGCGGATCGCCCATGATCGCCTCCGCCGGAACGGTCAGGTCGCGTTCCAGCGTCACGCGCACGATCTTGTCGCGCGCCATCGCGATCAGTTCGCGCGTGGGCTGGTTGGTCACCAGCGTGCCGTGATTGATGATCGCGATGCGGTCGCACAGCTGCTCCGCTTCCTCCAGATAATGGGTGGTCAGCACCACCGTCACCCCCTGGCTGTTCAGATCGCCTACCAGCTCCCACAATTGCCGGCGCAGCTCCACATCGACGCCGGCGGTCGGCTCGTCCAGCACCAGGATGGGCGGGGCGTGGACCATCGCCTTGGCGATCAGCAGCCGGCGCTTCATCCCGCCCGACAGCGACCGGGCATAGGCATTGCGCTTGTCGTGCAGGTGCACCGCGCGCAGCAGCGCTTCCGACCGGCGCAGCGTTCTGGCCACACCATACATGCCGGCCTGGTTTTCCAGCACCTCGAACGGGGTGAAGAAGGGATCGAACACGATCTCCTGCGGGACGATGCCGATCGACAGCTTGGCATTGCGATGGTCGCGGTCGATGTCGTGGCCCCAGATGCGCACGGTGCCGCCGGTCTTGTTCACCAGTCCCGCCATGATGTTGATCATGGTGGACTTGCCGGCGCCGTTCGGGCCCAGCAGGCCGAAGATGCCGCCATTCGGCACATCCAGGCTTACGCCTTGCAGCGCATGCTTGACCGGCTGGTTCTTCTGCGCGGCATAGGTTTTCACCAGATCGCGGATTTCGATTGCGGCGTCGGACATGGCGGCGATGTGGCGGAGGCGGCCAGGTCTTGCAAGGTGGCGTGTCTTGCAAGGCGGCAGGCACCGGGATATGCGCGTCGGCATGGACAACGCACCCGAGACAACGATCGTGGAAACCCGCCGCGTGTGGTGCGACGGTTCGGGCGACATCCGCTCCGGCCCGAATTTCCGCTCCGCCTCGCTCGGCCATCCGCGGGTCTACATGCAGATCGATGAGAAGGGCTTCGTCGATTGCGGCTATTGCGACCGCCGGTTCATCCTGGCGGACGGTCCGGCGCAGGAGCGTGACCGGCACGAAGTGGATCAGGGCGACATCACGGAAACCGGGCTGGGGCATGACGTGTCCCGCGTCGACCACTGAACAGGAAGGTCAGCACCGGTTCACGCAAGGGTCGCTAGGTCTTCGTGCATACGGAGACACGAATCATGCGTTTCATTGTTTCGCTTGCGGCCGCCGCCTTGGCCAGCATCACAGTACCGGCCATCGCCGCGCAGGATGATGCCCCGCAGCCCACCACACGTGCCGAACGCAACCAGGCCCGGCTGGCCGAACGGCTGGAAGGCCGCACGGCCGGCGAGATGGTCAGCTGCGTCTATGCCCCCAACTCCAACCGGCTGGAGACGATCGAAGGTGTCGGCTTCGTGTATGACCGGGGCAACACCCTGTATGTCGCCCGCCCGCGTGATCCTTCGGTCCTGGGGCCGAACGACGTCGTGGTGGTGCGGCGGTTTTCCGGCGGGCAGCTGTGCCGGCAGGACCTGATGCAGACCGTCGACCGGCAAAGCGGCATGTTGAGCGGCATTGTAGCCATCGATGGTTTCGTGCCTTACACCAAGCCAGGTGACAACTGACACTCGACGCATTTCGAACACCGGAGCGCAGCGGCGCTGGGCGGCGGAACTGGAGCACTTCTGGTTCCGCCGCCTGAACCCCGGCCAGTGGTTCGCGCCTGACAAGGATGTGGATGCCGAGCTGCACCGCCGGTTCGCCCCTGATCTCGCCGCCCTGTGGACGCAAGGTCCGCCCAGCTTCCTGACCGATCCGCATACCGCACTCGCCGCGGTGCTGCTGTTCGACCAGGTGCCGCGCAATCTGTTTCGCGGCACCGCGACCACCTTCGCCTTCGACCCGCTGGCGCAGCGGATCACCCATGGCGCGCTGGCGCGTGGTTTCGACCGGGCCTTGCGACCGGAACAGCGCGTGTTCCTGGCCATGCCCCTGATGCATAGTGAACAGATCGCGGACCAGCTGCGATCGGTCCGCTTCTTCACGCAGCTGGGCCTGCCCGCCAATCGCGCCTTTGCCGTAGATCACTATCGCATGATCGCCCGCTTCGGTCGCTTTCCGCACCGGAACGCCGCGCTTGGTCGCACCAGCACGCCCGCAGAATGCCGCGCGGTGGAGCAGGGTTTCGCCTGGTAAAGGCCGCCGCCACTTAGGGGGCAGCAATGGCCAGGCATATCTGCTAGGGCGCCGATCGGCCGATCTGGCCGATCCCCTATCAGGAGCATTGCATACATGGCCGGTTTCAAGGCCCCCGACTTTCAGGACCGTGCCGCCGCTTCGCGTGCGGCCAAAGAAAGCGCGCTGGAAAAGCTGCGCACCAAGGCGCCGATCGATCCAGAAGAGCTGGCCCGCCAGCGCGAGATCGCCGCCGCCAAGGAAGCCGCCGCGGCGGAGAAGCGCGCTGCCCGCCAGCTGAAGCTGGCCGAGGAAAAGGCCGAGCGGCAGGCGAAGAAGGAAGCCGCGGCCATCGCCAACGCGCCCAAGCCGCAGAAGACGGCCGAGGAGCTGAAGGCTATCCGCGACGCGAAATATGCGGCGAGGAAAGCCCGCAAGAAGTGATCCCGCGCGAGGAGATCGGCGTAGCGGAGGTGCCCGGTGGCCCCCCGCTGCGGTTGGTCCGCCACGGGCGCGACTTCATCATCATGCTCGATCGCAACGAGCTGATGAGCAGCCGCATGAGCGGTTCGGAGGCGGCGCTCGGCACCATGACGCTGGACCGCCTCGGCTCCCCGCCGGATGCACGGTTGCTGATCGGCGGCTACGGCATGGGCTTCACCCTGCGCGCCGTGCTCGCGCGGCTGGGTCCGAAGGGCAGGGCCGTCGTGGCCGAGCTGGTGCCCGGAATCATCGACTGGGCGCGCGGCCCGATGCAGGATCTTGCCGCCGGCTGCCTGGACGATCCCCGCGTCGCCTTGCGGATGAACGATGTGGGCTGGGAAATCGTCTCGGCCCGCGGCGAGTATGACGCCATTCTGCTGGACGTGGACAATGGCCCAGATGGGCTGACCCGCCCGGCCAACAATGCGCTCTACACGCCTGACGGACTGCGCGCAGCCCGCCGGGCTTTGCGCCCCGGCGGCATTCTGGCGGTTTGGTCCGCCGGCACCGACGACGCCTTTACCCGTCGCCTGAACAGCGCCGGCTTCGAGGTGGAGGAACGGCGCGTGCGCGCGCGGGAGAATGGCAAGGGGCCGCAGCATCATCTGTGGTTCGCGACTTCGCCTTAGCGACCGGCGCCTTGCCAGGCCCATGGGTTCGATACAACTGACCTGAACGAGCCGCATTCTAGAACAGGATCGCACCGCCCAGGGCGATCCGGATGTCCGGCGTCGCCTGGTTCAGCCCCGCCGCCGCCAGGACATCCAGCTGCATGCGCTTCGTCGGCTGCCAGGCGAGCGACTGCGCCGCCAGCACATAGGTCTCGTCGCCGACCGGATCATCGTCGCGCTCCATGGACACTTCGCTGGTCCAGGTCACCGCGTCCGAAAGCTGGCAGCCCAGGCCGATAATGCCACTGGTGTTCAGGTGCCGCCCGTCGCCATCCTCGTCCGCCAGCGCCGCGACCTGGCCGGTGAAGGCGAGATTGAGCGAGGGCGACAGGTCGTAGGTGACCGGGACCATTGCGCCCGCCTCCCAATCCCCGCTGCCGATCGGCGCGCCGCCTACGGGCAGGACAACGAAGGGCTCGATGCCGAAGGACAGCCCGGCACCATCCGGATTGCGCAGGTTCTGCCGCACGGCGAAGCGGACGTCGCCGACGGCGTTGTCGCGGCTCACATCACCTGTTGGCTTGTCGCGGAGGCGCGCGGTGCCGAAGGCGGTCCAGCCGATCTGCATTTCCGTCTGCGGGCCGATCCCGGTGCGCGCGAGCAGGTCGGCGACAAGCAGCTGATCCTCGCGCTCCTGCGCATTGTCGTCGCGCTGCCAGTCGAGCGCGGAGACCTCGAACTGCACATGCCCGGGATCGGTCGTGCAGGCGGAGGCGCCAAGACTGGGGCGGTTTGGGCAGAAGCGCAGGTCGCCGCTGTCCTGCGCTGCAGCCGGCAAGGCGCACAGGGTAGCGGAGGCGAGGATGCTCGCCCGCCAAGCCCCCCTGACGATGGCTGCTATTCCCACTCAATCGTGCCAGGCGGCTTGCTGGTGTAGTCGTACACCACGCGGTTGATGCCGCGCACCTCGTTGACGATGCGGGTCGCCACGCGGCCCAGGAAGGCGCCGTCGAACGGATAGACGTCGGCGGTCATGCCATCGGTGCTGGTCACCGCCCGCAAGGCACAGACCGAATCATAGGTGCGGCTGTCGCCCATCACACCCACGGTCTTGACCGGCAGCAGCACGGCGAAGGCCTGCCAGATGGCATCATATAGCCCGGCATTGCGGATCTCTTCCAGGTAGATCGCATCCGCCTTGCGCAGGATGTCGCAGCGTTCCTTGGTCACCTCGCCCGGGATACGAATGGCGAGGCCGGGGCCGGGGAAGGGGTGCCGACCGACAAAGGCGGGCGGGAGGCCCAGCTCGCGACCCAGTTCGCGCACTTCGTCCTTGAACAGTTCGCGCAAGGGTTCGACCAGCGCCATGTTCATGCGTTCGGGCAGGCCGCCGACATTGTGGTGGCTCTTGATCGTCACCGATGGGCCGCCGGTGAAGCTGACGCTTTCGATCACATCGGGGTACAGCGTGCCCTGCGCCAGGAAGTCGGCGCCGCCGATCTTCTTCGCCTCGGCATCGAACACGTCGATGAAGGTCTTGCCGATGAACTTGCGCTTGGCTTCCGGATCGGTCAGCCCGGCCAGACCGTCCATGAACAGCTCTTCCGCATCCACATGGACCAGCGGGATGTTGTAATGATTGCGGAACAGGCCGACCACCTGCTCCGCCTCGCCCAGCCGCATCAGGCCGTGATCGACGAACACGCAGGTCAGCTGGTCGCCGATCGCCTCGTGAATCAGCACCGCGGCCACCGCTGAATCCACGCCGCCGGACAGTCCGCAGATCACGCGGGCATCGCCCACCTGCGCGCGGATGTCGTCGATCTTGGCGCGGCGGAACTCGGCCATGGTCCAGTCGCCGGTTAGGCCGCAGACATGGCGCACGAAATTGGCCAGCAGCTTGGCGCCGTCGGGGGTGTGGAACACCTCGGGGTGGAACTGCGTGCCGTAATAGCGGCGCTCGTCATCCGCGATCAGCGCGAAGGGCGCACCATCGCTGGTGGCGACGATGCGGAAGCCATCGGCGAAGCGGGTGACCTTGTCGCCATGGCTCATCCACACCTGGTGCCGTTCACCCACCTGCCACAGTCCGTCGAACAGCACGCAAGGCTCGGTCACGGTAAGGAATGCGCGGCCGAACTCGCCACCTTCGCCGGTCTCGTGCCCCGGCCGCACCTCGCCGCCCAGCTGGTGCGTCATCACCTGCTGGCCATAGCAGATGCCCAGGATCGGCAGGCCGCTGTCGAACAGCACCTGCGGCGCGCGCGGGCTGCCTTCGGCCGGCACGCTGGCCGGGCTGCCGGACAGGATGATGCCCTTGGGCTTCAGGCGGTGGAACGCTTCTTCCGCCGTGGTGAAGGGGGCGATCTCCGAATAGACCCCCGCCTCGCGCACGCGGCGGGCGATCAGCTGGGTCACCTGGCTGCCGAAATCGACGATCAGGATGGTATCGGGCTGGGAATCGGCGATGCTGCTCATGCGTGGCGGTTAGGCACAGCGCCCGGCCTGTGTCCAGCATGGACGGGCAGCGCGCCGCGACATGGTTGCCACAGGCCTACGCACAATTGCGGAGATGAGTTGCAAAGCTTGCAACAGCCGTGAACCTCTTCGCATTTGAGTTTGGGCGTCGCCCGCTGCAAATACAGCCTCGACAAGCGAACACCCCGGATGGCGATCACAAGCGCCTGACGGAAGAACATACCACGTAATTGCAAGGTGCTGGCCGTATAAGCGGTGGCACTCCATAGCAGGAGAAAAGTATCATGGCCAAGTTTCTGAAGCGCATGCTCGTCGCCTACATCACCAATGCTGGCGCTTCGCGTCACCCGATGATGTGGCCGCACTGATAGACTATCAGGCGTCCTGACATTCAGACGGCCGTCCCCCCGGGGCGGCCGTTTGCGTTTGGGGCCACACCATCGCTGGAAAGCTGTGGACCGGGACGCTCCGTGCTTTCCTCTGCGCCTGCAGATTCCTATATGATGGGCATGAGCGACAGCGAGAATACCAGGCAGCCGAACGGCTACGACGCAGATCAGATCAGAGTGCTGAAGGGGCTGGATGCCGTGCGCAAGCGGCCCGGCATGTATATCGGTGATACCGATGACGGCTCCGGCCTGCACCACATGGTGTTCGAAGTATCGGACAACGCCATTGACGAGGCGCTGGCCGGCCATTGCGACCTGGTGCTGATCGAGCTGAACGCCGACGGATCGGTCAGCGTGACGGACAATGGCCGCGGCATCCCGGTGGACATCCACAAGGAAGAAGGCGTCAGCGCGGCGGAGGTCATCATGACCCAGCTGCATGCCGGCGGGAAGTTCGACAACACGAACGACGACAACGCCTACAAGGTGTCGGGCGGCCTGCACGGCGTGGGCGTGTCGGTGGTGAACGCCCTGTCCGAATGGCTGGAGCTGACGGTCTGGCGCAATGGGCGCGAGTACTGGATGCGGTTTGAGCATGGCGACGCCGTGGCGCCCCTGGAGGAGCGCGGCGAAGTGCCCGCCGGGCAGAAGGGGACCAAGGTCACCTTCCTGCCGTCGACCGACACGTTCAAGAACGTCACCGAGTTCGATTTCGACAAGCTGGAGCACCGCTACCGCGAGCTTGCCTTCCTGAATTCCGGCGTGCGCATCAACCTGCGCGACAACCGGCACGAGGTGCCGCTGGAGCATGACCTGTACTACGAGGGCGGCATCGCGGCCTTTGTGAAATATCTGGACCGCAACAAGCAGCCCCTGATGCCCGAGCCCATCGCCATTTCGGCGGAGAAGGACGGCATCGGCATCGACGTCTCGCTGGAATGGAACGACTCCTATTACGAGAACGTCCTGGCCTTCACCAACAACATCCCGCAGCGCGACGGCGGCACGCATCTGGCGGCCTTCCGCGCGGCGCTGACCCGCACGCTGAACGGCTATGCCGCTTCATCGGGCCTGATGAAGAAGGAAAAGGTCACGCTGTCGGGCGAGGATATGCGCGAAGGGCTGACCGCGATCGTCAGCGTGAAGCTGCCCGATCCCAAATTCTCCAGCCAGACCAAGGACAAGCTGGTCAGTTCCGAAGTGCGCCAGCCGCTGGAAGCGCTGATGGGCGACAAGATGTCCGAATGGCTGCAGGAGCATCCGGCCCATGCCAGGGAGATCATCGGCAAGGTGATCGACGCCGCCGCGGCGCGCGAGGCGGCGAAGCGCGCGCGCGAGCTGACGCGGCGCAAGGGCGTGATGGACATTGCCAGCCTGCCCGGCAAGCTGGCCGACTGCCAGGAACGCGATCCCAGCAAGTGCGAACTGTTCCTGGTGGAGGGCGATTCCGCCGGCGGCTCCGCCAAGCAGGGTCGTGACCGGCATGTGCAGGCGATCCTGCCGCTCAAGGGCAAGATCCTCAACGTGGAGCGGGCACGGTTCGACCGGATTATCTCGTCGAAGGAAGTCGGCACGCTGATCCAGGCGATGGGCACCGGCGTCCGCGATGAATTCAGCCTGGAGAAGCTGCGCTATCACAAGATCGTCATCATGACGGACGCCGACGTGGACGGCGCGCATATCCGCACGCTGCTGCTGACCTTCTTCCACCGGCAGATGCCGGAAATCATCAAGGCCGGACACCTGTTCATCGCCCAGCCGCCCTTGTACAAGGTCGCGAAGAACCGGTCGGAGGTCTATCTGAAGGACCAGGCCGCGCTGGACCGCTACCTGATCGAAGGCGGGCTGCAGGGCCGGGTGCTGGAAGGCGCCGGCGGCGCGCGCAGCGGCAAGGACCTGACCGCGCTGGTCGAACATGCGCTGCGCATGCAGAACCTGATGGCCTTCGTGCCGCGCCGCTACGACCCGGCGGTGGTGGAGGCGATGGCGCTGGCCGGCGCCCTCGATCCCGAAATGGATGGCCCGACCCGGGCTGTGGCGCTGCAGCGCGCCGCGGCGCAGATGCAGCTGAGCGATCCGGAGGCGAACTGGTCGGCCGAACAGCGCGAGGATGGATCCATCCGGTTTGACCGGGTGTGGCGCGGGGTGACCGATGCGCATCTGATCGAAGCCGGCTTCGTCGGCAGTGCGGAGGCGCGCAAGCTGCACCGGCTGGCGAGCGAGCATGCCGATGCCTACGACACGCCAGCGCGCCTGACGAAGGCACCCGCCGGCGGCAGCACGGTCGAGCCCGAACCCGTTCCGGTCGAGGCCGAAAGCGACACCGACGAACCCGGCGCGGTCGAGGCCGTGCCCACCCGGCCGCTCGATGGTGCGATCACCCGGCCCAGCCAGCTGCTGGCCGCGGTACTGGAGACGGGGCGCAAGGGCCTGTCGGTGCAGCGCTACAAGGGTCTGGGCGAGATGAATGCCGACCAGTTGTGGGAGACGACGCTCGACCCCGAGAACCGCGCATTGCTGCAGGTGAAGGTAGAGGACGCCGACGTGACGGACGAGATCTTCACCCGGCTGATGGGCGACGTGGTCGAACCGCGGCGCGAATTCATCCAGCAGAACGCCCTCAACGTCGCCAACCTGGACGTGTGACCGGCCCGGTCAGGGCAACCATCGCGCCCTGACCGGCTGTGCCGACCTGTACGAGATACGCTTCTCCGGCGACTTGCGGGCTCATGGGTCTGTGCCGGATGCGGGCGCATGCGACCTGGAGCGCCCTCCTGGCCCGCTGCCGGGCCGCGCACCGGCGCGCTTTCCGGATCGCAAATGCAGCATGGCGTGACCTGATCATCCCCCTGGAACCGAATCGCTGCGTTGAAAGTTGCTATTTGATAGAACGATTGTGCAACTGCGAAGGTAGCGACGGCACATCGGATCGGCAAAACGCATTGGTTTGACAGGTTATTGTGCCTCGTGGCGTGCCTGTCCTGCAACCGTGACAGGGTTGATGCTGCAGGGCAGCATGGATCGGGCGGTAGGGGCAGCACGCGGCAGGAGCGCCAGCAGGTTCCGGGGAACGCAACGATGGGTGATGGTGAGCGCTTGCCAACCGGGCAGGTCCAGTCGATCTTTTCCGGACCGCGGGGCGCCGGACGCAAGGAGGGCCTCGACATGCCGCATCAAGTCCGTCGCCCGCTGCGTCGCATCGCGCTGATCGGCAATTTCGTGCCGCGCAAATGCGGCATTGCGACGTTCACCGGCGATGTGTTCGACAAGCTGCGCGAATTCCATCCTCGCATCCAGGTGGACGTCTATGCGCTGGACGATCCGGCCAACCCGCTTGCCTACCAGAATGTCGCCGGCACCATCGCGTGGAACGATCCCGCCAGCTACGCACAGGCCGCGCGGCGGATCAATGAAAGCGGCGTGGACGTGGTCTGGCTGCAGCACGAATATGGCATCTTCGGCGGCACAGATGGCGACATGGTCAGCGGCTTCGTGGACCGCATTGCCGCTCCGCTGATCCTGACGCCGCATACGGTGCTGGCCGAACCGTCTGCCCGCCAGCGCACCATCCTGACCCATCTGGTCGAACGTGCCAGCCGGATCATGGTGATGAGCGGCCATTCGCGCGACCTGCTAGCCCAGGTCTATGGCGCCCCGCACGACATATTGCAGGTCGTCCCGCATGGCGCGCCCGACCGCCCGTTCGGCCGCAACAGCGCCTTCAAGCATCAGCTTGGCCTGGACGGGCGCAAGGTCCTGATGACCTTCGGCCTGCTGGGGCCGGGCAAGGGGCTGGAAAAGGTGATCGAGGCATTGCCCGCGATCGTCGAGCGCCATCCCGAAGTGCTGTACCGCATCGTCGGCGCAACCCATCCCAATCTGGTCGCGCGCGAAGGCGAGGCCTATCGCGAGCGTCTGATGGCGCGCGCGGTGGAACTGGGCGTCGCCGACCATCTGTCATGGGACAACCGCTTCCTTGAGGTGGACGAACTGCTGGACCAGCTGGAAGCGTGCGACATCTACGTCACGCCCTATCCCGGACTGCAGCAATCCACCTCCGGCACGCTGAGCTACGCCGTGGCCCTTGGCAAGGCGGTTGTGTCGACCCCCTACCTGCATGCCCGCGAACTGCTGAGCGATGATGCCGGCGTGCTGATCGAACCGGGCAGCGCGCCCGCTATCGCCAACGCGGTCAACCACCTGCTGGACGACCCGGAAGAGTTGCTGGCGCTGCAACGCCGCGCCTATGCCCGCGGGCGGGAGACGATCTGGCCACGCTTCGCCGATGGCGCCGCCGCGCTGGTGGAAGCGGCCGTGGCCCCTGCCGGCCGCATACCGCCGCCCACCGCCATGCCCGGCCTGTCCGGCGTGCTGGCCATGAGCGACGGCACCGGCATCTTCCAGCATTCGATCGGCATCGTGCCCGATCGCCGGCATGGTTACTGCCTGGACGACAATGCCCGCGCGCTGATGCTGATGAATGTCGCCGAAGGGCTGGATCCGGCTGAGCAGCTGAAATGGTCCATGACCTATGCCAGCTTCGTGCATCACGCATGGAATCAGGACCTGAAGATCTTTCGCAACTTCATGCGGTTCGATCGCAGCTGGTGCGAAGATGCCGGGTCCGAGGATTCGAACGGCCGGGCCGTGTGGGCGCTGGGGCATACGATGGAGAATGCGCCGTCCGCCGACATGGTGGAATGGGCGCACTGGATGTTCGACACGGCGCTGCCGCATGCCCGCAAGCTGGCCAGCCCGCGGGCGATCGCCTTCACCATGCTGGGCGCCGCCTGCTCGCTGCGCGTCCGCCCTGATCACGACCTGTCGCGCGACACGCTGGCCGAAGGGGCAGACTTCCTGCACCGGCTGCTTGGCGGTGCGCGGCGACCGGATTGGGCCTGGTTCGAAGCCGTGCTCGGTTATGACAATCCGCGGCTGTCGCAGGCGCTGATCGAGGCTGGCGTGCTGCTCGACCGCGCAGAATGGGTCGCGGCAGGGGTGGAAACGTTGGAATGGATCGCTGGGCAGCAGGTTGCCGCCAGCGGTCACTTCCGGCCGATCGGGTCAGACAGCTTCGGCACCGAACATGGCCATCTGCCGTTCGACCAGCAGCCGCTGGAGGCACAGGCGGCGATCGAGGCGGCGCGTGCCGCCTACGATGCCATCGGCGATGCCCGCTGGGTCGATCACGCCCAATGCGCCCGCGACTGGTTCTTCGGGGCGAATGATCGCGGCGTGGTGCTGGCCGACCTGGCGACCGGCCGTTGCCGTGACGGGATCAATCCGCGCGGCGCCAATGCCAATTGTGGGGCGGAATCCATCCTCGCCTTCCAATTGGGGCATTATTCCGTTCTAGCACTCGCCAGAACGCAGCAGCGCGAGTCGATTGGAGATGAATGTGGGTTCCGAGGGCGCGTCGCCGAACAGTCCTTTGCAGATCCTGGATGAGCGGCTGCACGCCGATCCGTCGCGGGTAGTCCTGCGGCCGTTCCATCTCGGGTGGTCGGCATGGAACGCTCCGGGAGGGCGGGCGCTGAAGCTGGTGGAGGATATTGCCGCCCTGTCGGAAGCGGAGGCGGAGGCGGAGTACACCCGCGTCCGGCGCGACTTCGTGGCGCGTCACTGGCAGACCGAAAAGATGTTCGAGGAGCGCTTTGCCGAAGTGCAGGCGACCCTGCCGGCGCAGTGCTGCGACTTCTCGCTCACCCGGCAGCGGCTGGTCGGGGCGTTCTTCTGCCACGAATATACCTATGCCGCCGCGGCATTGATGAACCCGTCCATCGTGCCGCATCCGGACCAGAGCGGCATGGCCAATGGCGCCTGCCGTTTCGTGCTGACGCTGCGGGCCGTGGGCGAAGGGCATATCAGTTCGGTCGCCTTCCGGGAGGGGATCGCGGAAGCCGATGGCAATTTCACGCTGTGGCCGCAGAGCGCCTTTGCCACCAGTGTCGAGCTGGACGATGCCACGCTGACCGACAGCGATGCCGGCGTCACCGTGCACCGCCACTTCGACAGCAGCCTCAGCAACACGGTGATCTTCCCCATCACCGAACAGCAGCGCCACGGGCTGGAAGATCTGCGCATGGTGCGGTTCGACCATGGCGGCGGGGATTACGAGTGGATCGGCACCTATACCGCATATTCGGGCAGCACGATCAGGTCCGAATTGCTGCGCACCTGCGACTTCCGTCGCTTCCTGCTGGAACCGATCACCGGCCGCGCCGGCCGCAACAAGGGCATGGCGCTGTTTCCGGAAAAGATCGGTGGGCAGTATGCGATGGTAAGCCGGCAGGATGGCAAGAACCTGTTCCTGCTGACGTCGGACCGGCTGGACCGCTGGGATGATGAAGGCGCGCTGCTGATGGAGCCGCAATTCCCGTGGGAATTCGTGCAGATCGGCAATTGTGGCAGCCCGATCCGCACGGATGAGGGCTGGCTGCTGTTCACCCATGGCGTCGGCGCGATGCGCAAATATTGCTTGGGCGCCGCGCTGCTGGATCTGGACGATCCGTCCAAGGTGATCGGCCGCACGCGCGAACCGGTGTTGAGCGCGGTTGATGCCGATCGGTCGGGCTATGTGCCAAATGTGGTCTATACCTGCGGCGTGCTGCAGGTGGGCGAGCGCCTGCTGGTGCCCTATGGCATATCGGACAGCGCCGTCGGCTTCGCCACCGTGGAGATCGAAGAGCTGCTGCGCCTGATGCGCTGATAGCTGCTGCGCCGATAGAGGGGTCCGTTGATGTTGCTGCCTACGAAGACGGTCGAGAAGCCTTGGGGCATGGATACGCTGCCCGCCCCCTTTTCCGCGCCCGAAGGCAAGCGGATCGGCGAGATCTGGTTCGAGCCGCCAAAGCAGCTGCCGCAGCTGCTGGTGAAATACATCTTCGCCAGCGAGAAACTGTCGATCCAGGTGCATCCTTCCGACACGCAGACCGAGGCCAGGGGCCTGGGCAAGCAGGGCAAGGAGGAATGCTGGCTGGTGATCGACGCGGAGGAGGACGCGACTCTCGGCATCGGGTTCGACCATCAGCTGAGCGCTGACGATCTGCGCGCCGCATCCGAGGACGGGTCGATCGAAGAGATGATGGTCTGGCACAAGGTGAAGCCGGGCGACTTCTTCTACATCCCCGCCAACACCGTGCACGCGATCGGCGGCGGAGTGTCGATCATCGAGATCCAGCAGAACAGCGACATCACCTATCGTCTGTTCGATTACGGCCGGCCGCGCGAGCTGCATCTGGATGATGGCGTGGCGGTATCGCAGGCAGGCGTGCATGATCCGGCCAATCGCCGGCACGTGCCGGCCAGCGGTGACGTGGCACTGGTGGACGGCCCGCATTTCCGGCTGGATCGCGTTGATGGCGAGCCCGACGCTGCGACGAGGGCGCGCTATTCAGGCCCGCTGCTGGTGATCCCGCGCGAAGGTGCGGCGGAGGTAGAGGGCGATACAGTGGAGCCGGGCGGGTGCGCACTGGCGCCATCGATCGAGGCGATCCGCTTCGCTGCCAATGGCAGCTGCCTGATTACTCAGCCCCTGGAATCCTAACGCCCCTTCCACTCCGCCGGCCGTTTTTCGATGAAGGCGGCCATGCCCTCGGCCTTGTCCTCGGTTCCGGCCAGCAGGTGGAACAGCCGGCGCTCCAGCACCAACCCGTCTTCCAGCGGGAGGTTGGCGGCGGCATGGACCGCTTCCTTTGCGGCCAGCACGGCCAGCGGCGGCATGGCGGCGATGGCGCGGGCGGTCTCCAGCGCGGCGTTCATCAGCCCATCCGCCGGCACCACGCGCGCCACCAGGCCGGCGCCTTGCGCTTCGGCAGCGTCCATCATCCGGCCGGTCAGGATCAGTTCCATGGCCTTTGCCTGCCCCACCGCGCGTGCCAGGCGCTGCGTGCCGCCCATCCCGGGAATGGTGCCCAGCTTGATCTCCGGCTGGCCGAACTTCGCGGAGTCGGCGGCGATGATCAGATCGGCCATCATCGCCAGCTCGCACCCGCCGCCCAGTGCGAAGCCGTTGACCGCCGCGATCCACGGCTTGCGGGTGGCGCGCACCAGATGGCTCTGCCAGCGGCCCAGGCCATCGGCGGCGTAAAACTGCGCGGCCGATGTGGTGGCCAGCTCCTTGATGTCGGCGCCGGCGGCGAAGGCCTTGCCCTCACCGGTCAGCACCGCGCAGCGCTGGCTCTCGTCAGCCTCGAAGGCGGCAAAGGCGGCGATCAGCTCTTCCAGCACGGCCGAGGACAGCGCGTTCAGCGCCTCCGGCCGGTTCAGGGTGACGATCGTGACCGGCCCGTCGGCGGCAACCCTGATTGTGCGATAGTCACTCACGCGCTGCTCCTGCTTGCCCTGTGATCCACCCTTGCCTAGAGCGCCCGGCTTCCCCGTGTCGAGGTGCATAATGGCAGCCTACTCCAAGTCCCATGCGCTGATGCGCCGCGGTGCCGACTTCCTCGGCAGCGAACATGCGATCCTGTGCGGGGCGATGAGCTGGGTGTCGGAACGCAATCTGGTCTCCGCCATCAGCAATGCCGGCGGCTTCGGCGTGATCGCCTGCGGGGCGATGAACCCCGAACTGCTGGACGCGGAGATCACCGCCACCAAGGCGCTGACCGACCGGCCCTTCGGCGTGAACCTGATCACCATGCACCCGCAGCTGACCGACCTGATCGAGGTCTGCAGCCGCCACGGCGTGACCCATGTGGTGCTGGCGGGCGGGATCCCGCCCAAGGGCAGCGTGGAAGCGATCAAGGCGTTCGGCGGCAAGGTGATCGTGTTCGCGCCGACGCTGGCGCTGGCCAGGAAGCTGCTGCGCAGCGGCGGCGATGCGCTGGTGATCGAAGGGATGGAGGCGGGCGGCCATATCGGTCCGGTGTCCACCAGCGTGCTGGCGCAGGAATTCCTGCCCGCGCTGTCGGAGGATCACCTGGTGTTCGTTGCCGGCGGGATCGGCCGGGGGGAGGCGATCGCCGGCTACCTGGAGATGGGCGCGGTCGGCGTGCAGCTGGGCACCCGTTTCGCCTGCGCCACCGAGAGCATTGCGCACCCTGCCTTCAAGAAGGCGTTCTTCCGCGCCAGTGCGCGTGATGCGGTGGCCAGCGTGCAGGTCGATGCGCGCTTGCCGGTCATCCCGGTGCGCGCCCTGCGCAACAAGGCGACGGAGGTGTTCACCGCCAAGCAGCGCGAGGTCGCAAGCATGCTGGATGGGGAGGCGCTGGAGATGGCCGAGGCACAGCTGCAGATCGAGCATTACTGGGCGGGCGCACTGCGCCGCGCGGTGATCGACGGCGATGTGGAGAATGGCAGCCTGATGGCGGGCCAGTCGGTCGGCATGGTGACGCAGGAGGAGCCGGTGCAGGCGATCATGGACGGGTTGATGACGCAATGCGAGGCGGCGCTGCAGCGGCGCTGATTGCCGGAACCAATCCCCTCCTGCCGCGCTTGCCAGTCACATTCCAAGGAGATCTTCGATGATCGGCAAGATGATTGGCGCCGCAGTCGGCGCGCGGGTGGCGGAAAAGGCACGTGGCGGCATCGGCGGAACCGGCGGCGCCCTGGTCGGCGCTCTGGCCGTTCCGCTGTTGCGGCGGCTCGGGCCGGTAGGCCTGATCACCGTGGCGCTGGGTGGCTACGCCGCCAGCCGGATGAGCGGCAAGCGCTGAGGACAGAATAATGGAGAGGAAGGGCGGCACCTTTGCGGGTGTCGCCCTTTTTCGTGCCTGCTGCCACCCGGACAGCCGTGGAACCGGCGCTGCGTCGCCGGGTAGAGAAGGGCAGACAGCTGGAGTACCTGCCAATGGCCGCCAATCCCCTTCCCGCCACCCGCACGCTTGACGACATGCGCGGCACCGCCAGCGGGCTTGCCGCCGGCATTGCCGCGTCCTGGGCAATGGACCGGTTCCAGAATGCGGTGATCCCGCTGTTCCAGCCCTCCGGCCCGCAGCATGGCGACCGGACACCCGCGCCGGAAAAGGCCGCGAATGCGGTGGCGCGGCTGGTGAGCGGGCGGGATGTGGGCAAGGATGATCGGCCGGCCGCCGGCAGCGCGGTGCATTACCTTGTCGGCGGCCTGACCGGTGCGGCCTACGGCCTGGTGGCGGAGCGGTATGGCCCGGCTACGAAGGGCAGGGGCGTCTTGTTCGGCCTCGCCAGTGCCACCCTGATCGACCAGCTGGCCGTGCCACTGACCGGCCTGGCCCGCCCGCCATGGCAGTACACGCTGCGCACGCACGTCTATGCCTACGTCTCCCACATGGTGTTCGGCCTGGCGACGGAGGCGGTACGCCGGTCGTTGCGCGGCAAGGCGGACCGGCGAGATTATACACCGCTTCCGCTGGAGGAAGCGGCGCTGCCCTTTGCGTTGGGCATGGCCAACGGGCAGCGGACCATGACTCCGCCGGCCATCACCAGCCTGGCAGCGGCCACCGGTGCGCTGAAGTTGGACGGCAGCAGGCTCGCCTTCATGGGGCATCCGGTGACGGCCGCCCTGTTCGTGGCGGGCGCGGCGGCGGAATATTACGTGGATGTGCAGCCGGCCACGCCCGATCGCACCGACCCGGTGGCGCTGGGCGGACGCATGGCAGGCGCGGCGCTGTCGGCGGCGGCGATCGCCCGGCCGGAGAAAAGGCAGCAGGCCGCGCTGATCGGCGCTGCGGGTGCCGTCGCGGGCGCGTTCATCGGCTACCGCGTGCGCGCCTTCGCCTCCCGGGCGCTGGGGCGCGACCTGCCGGTCGGCGTGGCGGAGGACGTGCTGTGCCTGGCGGGCACGGTGGCGATCACCGGCTTTGTGGCGATCAAGCGCCGGCGCGAGGCGCGGCAGCGGCGGCTGGAGGCTGCGAGGGCGGCACGGCTTACTTCTTCTGCAAGGCTGCAAGCGCAGCGAACGGACCGCCTGCGCCCGGCGCATTGAGGCCCGCTTCCTCGCGCGCACGATCGGCCTCCGGCCCGCAGGCATAGGGGTCGATCGCCAGCGCCAGGCTCTGCGCCACCGCCTCCCCCAGGTCGAAGGTGGTGCCGGTATAGAACAGCTGGTCGAGATCCTCCTCCTCCAGCTCCAGTTCCTCGGCCGTTATCGTGTATTCCGGCACGAAGAACAGGCGCAGTTCCTCGTCGATCGTCACCGGCAGGTCGGCGCCGGAAATGGCGCAGGTCTGCACGATGTCGGCCTGGAGGCGGCCGGTGGCGGTGACGCGCTCCCCTTCCAGCACCAGCGCCAGCTCGGCCGCCAGACGCTGTATCGCCACCAGTTCGAACCTGCGCGCCAGGGCGGCACGCTCCGCCTCGTCGGCCGTGATCCGCACCGGCCGGGTGGTGATGTGCCGCCGGTCCACCATCCGCGACATCTCGGGGCGCACCTGCTCCGGCTGTTCGGCATCGCTCATCGCGGCAACTCCGCGGCCAGGATGGCGGCAGGCTCGCAGCGGGCCAGTTCTGCATGGTAGGTCCGCAGCAGCCCGGCGATCGCGCTGCCGTCGGCGCCATCGTTCAGGGTGATGTTGCGGCGTGCGGCATCTTCCAGCAGCGCCGGCTCCGCATTTTCGGCGAAGGCGTCGCGGAAGGCGCCAAGCCGGCCGCCCAGCGCCGCGACCAGCTTGCCGATACGCTTGCCCACCACCAGGTCGCCCACACCCGTCTCGCGCAACTGGCGGTCCATATCCTCCACGAACAGTTCGGTCAGGTGCACGCCATGTTCGGGCGGTGCGCCCGCCGATTCCAGCCGCAGCAGCACCAGCGCCAGGATCACGGCGATCATGTCAAACCGCCCGCTGACGGTGTCGGCGACGTGCCCCTGCGCATACCAGTCGGGATTGCGGGAGGCGCCGACAACGCGATGCCACAAGGGCCGCAGCCCGTCCCGCGGATCGGACCGGGGGCGGAAGATACGGGCAAGGGCGGATCGGCGGGCAGTCATGGCGTTGCCTTTGCCTTCTATTCACCAGCGGTTCAATGCTGCCTGCGCAACGCAGGTGGTGCGTGTTGCACATGGGCGGGCCGGCTCGTATGGCCGGCTCTGGCGGATATAGGCGACGATGCCCTTGACGGAAGGCGTGAACAGGCAGGTTATGGCGGTTCTTACACGAATTGGGCTCCTGCTGGCGCTCGCAGCAACGGCGACGGGCTGCAGCTCCATCCGGACTCATCGCGGCTACATCACCGATCCGGTGCTGATCGGCTCGGTACAGCCGGGCGTGGACAACCGCGTGTCGGTCGAACGCACGCTGGGTCAGCCGACCTTCACCAGCCAGTTCGGTCAGCCGGTGTGGTACTACATCGGCAGCAACACCGCACAGGCGCCGTTCACTGACCCGCGCATCGTGGACCATACGGTGCTGGCGGTGACCTTTGACGAAGCCGGCAATGTCGCCACCGCCCGGCAGACCGGGGTGGACCAGGTCGTGCGCCTCAGCCCCGATGGCGCGGCGACGCCCACGCTGGGCAAGGATCGCAGTTTCCTGGAAGATCTGTTCGGCAATATCGGCCAGGTCGGCGCCGCCGGCATGGGCGGGCAGCAGGGTGGCGCTCCCGGTCAGTAACGGGCCTGCCACGGCGGGGCCGGCGTGCAGCGGGCTTGCTTGAAGCATTCCGGCGCGGCCCCATATGCCGCGCCATGGACGAGAGCAGGGCGAGCCACGGCCTGATACAGTGGCATGGGACGACCATCATCGGCGTCAGGCGGAACGGCAGGACCGTGATCGCCGGCGACGGTCAGGTTTCGATGGGCAACACCATCATGAAGCCGAACGCGCGCAAGGTGCGCCGCATCGGCGCCGCCAAGCCGGGTGACGAGGGCAAGGTGATCGCCGGCTTTGCCGGGGCGACCGCCGATGCCTTCACCCTGTTCGAACGGCTGGAACGCAAGCTGGAGCAATATAGCGGCCAGCTGCTGCGCGCTGCGGTGGAGCTGGCCAAGGATTGGCGGACCGACAAATATCTGCGCAACCTGGAAGCGCTGATGATTGTCGCCGATGCGGAGACGTTGCTGGTGCTGACCGGCAATGGTGACGTGCTGGAGCCGGAGGGCGACATCGCCGCGATCGGATCTGGCGGCAATTACGCGCTCGCCGCCGCGCGGGCGCTGGCCGATTACGAGCAGGATGCCGAGGTGATCGCCCGCCGTGCGATGGCCGTGGCGGCCGAGGTATGCGTCTTCACCAATGACCGCGTGACGGTCGAGACCATCGGCGAGACGACCGGTGGCGAAACGCTTGGCGGCTGAGGCGGGGGTGCGGTAGGTCGATCCGCGATGGATCGACGCCGCTTCCTGTCCGCTTCCGCAGCCTCCGCCATGCTGGCCGGCTGCGCCACGGCACAGCCTCCGCTCGCGCTTGCCCGGCCAGCGCGCCCGTGCCTGCCCCGCGTGAACGTGTCGGAGGAGCGGGTGATCCGCACGGTGGCGGGGCTGCGCCCGTACCGCGCCGGCGGTTTCGTGGTGCGGGCGGAGCCGCTCGGCGACAAGCTGCTGGTGCACAATTACGGTCATGGCGGCGGCGGCATCACGCTGTCATGGGGCACCGCCCGCCTGGCGGCCGATCTTGGCCTGCCGGGAACGGAGGGGCCGGTGGCCGTGCTGGGTGCCGGCATCGTTGGCCTCACCACCGCGCGGCTGGCGCAGGACCGCGGCCGGCCCGTGACGATCTACGCCGCAGCCCTGCCGCCCGATACCACATCCAACATCGCCGGTGGCCAGATCGTGCCGGCCAGCGTGTTCGAGCGGGACGCGGTCGACGCTGCGTGGCGCGCGCAGTTCGACGCCGCCTGCGCCTATAGCTGGCGTCGCTGGCAGCTGCTGGTGGGCGCCGATACGGGCGTGCGATGGCTGCCGACCTACGATGCGAGCACCGGACCGATCGGCTCCCCGGCCATGGCGCAGTTCCATGCCGGGCGGGAGATCATCGCTGCCGCTGACAGCCCGTTCGGCCGGCCAGTCGCGCGCTTCCAGACGATGTATGTCGAGGTCGGCCGTTTCCTGCGGCTGCTGACGGCGGAGTTCCTGGGCGCCGGCGGCCGCATCGCGGTGCGCCGCTTCGCCACCCCGGCCGAGATCGTCGGCTTGCCGGAACGCACCGTGTTCAACTGCACCGGCCTCGGCAGTCACGAGCTGTTCGGCGACACGGATCTGGTGCCCAAGCGCGGCCAGCTGGCGGTGCTGCTGCCACAGCCGGAGATCGACTACGCCTACACGCTGGGCGGGTACATGTTCCCCCGGGCCGACGGCATCCTGCTGGGCGGCACATGGGAAAGGGACGAGTGGGACGCGGTGACCACGCCCGATGCGATCGCCGGCATCATGGCGCTGCACCGGCGCATCAATGCGCGGGATTGTCCGACTTGAAGCAGCCGGCGGTACACCCCAATTGCCGCCGCAATGAACGACCTTACCCCCAAAGCCATCGTCGCCGCTCTTGACGAGCATATCATCGGCCAGACCGAGGCCAAGCGCGCCGTCGCTGTCGCCCTGCGCAACCGCTGGCGCCGGCAGCGCCTGTCGGACGAGTTGCGCGACGAGGTGACGCCCAAGAACATCCTGATGATCGGGCCCACGGGCTGCGGCAAGACGGAGATCAGCCGTCGGTTGGCCAAGCTGGCCGACGCGCCCTTCGTGAAGGTGGAAGCGACCAAGTTCACGGAGGTCGGCTATGTCGGCCGCGACGTGGAGCAGATCGCCCGCGACCTGGTGGAGGAGGCGATCCGGCTGGAAAAGGAACGCCGCCGCGAGAGCGTGCGCGATGCCGCCAGCAAGGCCGCGATGGAGCGGCTGCTGAACGCACTGGTGGGCGACAGCGCCAGCGAGGCCACGCGCGAAAGCTTCCGCCGCCGCATCATCGAGAATGCGATGAACCAGGTCGAGGTCGAGATCGAGGTGGAGGAAGCCCCCGCCATGCCGATGGAGCTGCCCGGCATGGGCGGCAATGTCGGCATGATCAATCTTGGCGACATGATGGGCAAGGCATTCGGCAAGACGCCGATGAAGCGCCGCAAGCTGCTGGTGCCCGATGCCTGGGACAAGCTGGTGGATGAGGAATCCGAGAAGCGGATGGACCAGGACGATGTCGCCCGGGTCGCGATCACCGCCGCGGAAACCAACGGCATCGTGTTCCTGGACGAGATCGACAAGATCGCCGTCAGCGATGTCCGCGGCGGATCGGTCAGCCGGGAAGGCGTGCAGCGTGACCTGCTGCCCCTGATCGAAGGGACCACCGTGGCCACCAAATATGGTCCCATGAAGACGGACCATGTGCTGTTCATCGCCAGCGGCGCGTTCCATGTGGCCAAGCCGTCCGACATGCTGCCCGAACTGCAGGGTCGCCTGCCGATCCGGGTCGAGCTGAAGGCGCTGACGGAGGCGGACTTCGTGGCCATCCTGTCCGACACGCGTGCCAATCTGGTGGCGCAATATCGCGCGCTGCTGGGGACCGAGCAGGTCAGTGTGGAGATCACGCCCGATGCCGTGGGCGAGATCGCCCGCATCGCCGCGCAGGTGAACGAGAGCGTCGAGAATATCGGCGCCCGCCGGCTGCAGACCGTGATGGAGAAGCTGTTCGAGGAGTTGAGCTTCGAGGCCGAGGACCGCACCGGGCAGACCGTCACCATCGATGCCGCCTATGTGCGCGAGAAGCTGGGCGAACTGGCTGGCAATGCGGATCTGAGCAAGTACATCCTGTGATGCTGTTGGGTGGCAGCGGGGCAAGTGATGCCCGGCTGCAACACCGGCGGCCTGCCATAAATCGGTAACGTAGCTGCCCCGCAACTGTCACTGATCGTGCCTAGCGGCCCCTGTCAGAGAACAGGGGAATACGCACATGCACTTCATCCGCCCGCTGCTGGCTTCCAGCGGCCTTGCCCTTGCCCTGCTGGCCGTGCCGGCGACCGCCGGGGAAGTCGCCGGCATGGTGGTGGATGGCAGCGACACGATCGCGCTGCGTTCGGCCAATGTGCGCATCGCGGAACTGGGCCGCGACGCCGTGACGGGCGCGGACGGGTCGTTCCTGTTCGCCGGCCTGCCTGCCGGCACCTACACCGTCGTCGCCAGCTATGTCGGCGCTCCGGCGCAGGAACTGACCGTCACCGTACCGGCCACCGGCACCGTGCGCGCCGACTTCGCGCTGGGCGGGGAAAGCGGGGCCATCCTGGTCTATGGCTATGGCGCCAATCAGGCGAGCGCCCTGTCCCGCAAGCGGGAGAACGACCAGGTGAGCGACGTGCTGACGCGCGACGCGATCGGCCAGTTCCCCGACCAGAACGTCGCCGAATCGATCCGGCGCCTGCCGGGCGTCAACGTGCTGAACGATCAGGGCGAAGGGCGCTTCGTTTCCGTCCGCGGCCTTGATCCCAATCTCAACGCCACCACACTGAACGGCGTGCGCCTGCCTTCGCCGGAAGGCGACATCCGGTCCGTGGCGCTGGACGTCATCTCCTCCGACGTGATCCAGAGCGTGGAGATCACCAAGTCGCTGACGCCCGACATGGATGCCGACACGATCGGCGCCTCCATCGATATCGAGACGACCAGCGCGTTCAACCGCGTGCGCGATGCTCTGAACGTGTCGCTAGAGGGCAGCTACAACGATTATGTGGGCGAGGTCACGCCCAAGGCAGCAGTGGATTTCGCCACCCGCGTCACGCCTGATTTCGGCATCTCGGGCGGCCTGTCCTATTACGAGCGCCGCTTCGAATCCGACAATGTCGAGGCAGAGGACTGGGTCGAGGGCGACGATGGCGCGATCTATGCCGAAGGCCTGGAATATCGCGATTATGACGTGGAGCGTGAGCGGATCAGCGCCTCGCTGAACCTGGACCTGCGGGCCAGCGACACGACCATGCTCTATGCCCGTGGCCTGTACAGCCAGTTCGAGGATCAGGAATATCGCCGCCGCACCATTTATGGCACCGGCAATGCCCTGGTCACCGCCAACGGCGCCAGCGGCGTGACCTTCGCCGACAGCGATGCCGCCAATCCGGGCGACGAATACGAGATCACGGTCGAGCGTGACCTGAAGGACCGGTTCGAGCAGCAGCGCATCCGCACGCTGGTGGTGGGCGGCGAGACCGACACCGACACCTGGCATGTGGAATATTCGGCCAGCTGGGCCCGCTCCACCGAGTACGAGAACGGCTCTATCGACCCGATCACCTTTGCGCGCGATTTCGCGGGCGAAGGGCTGACGGTCAACGCCGATTACAGCGATCGTCGCGTGCCGATCTATTCCGCGTCCGGCGTGAGCGACTTCCTCGACGCGTCGACCTACGAGCTGGACGAGGCGCAGATCACCACCCTGTCCGATGCCGAGGACACCGAATGGGCCGGGCGGCTGGACGTGGCGCGCAGCTTCCAGACGGGCAGCGGCAGCTTCACCGTGCAGGCGGGCGGCAAGATGCGCTGGCGCGACAAGCGGTATGACAACAACACCGATCACATCGAAGGTGCGGACCTGACGCTGGCCGACCTGCAGGGCCGGCAGACCTATCGCCTGATCGACATGGGCCCGGTGGTCGACAAGCTGTCGACCCGGCCGCTCCTGAACTCGGTCGCCGACCAGTTCCAAGTGGAGCCCGTCGACACCGCCTTCGACAGCGCGGCGTCGGACTATTCCATCCGGGAGGACATCGCTGCCGGATACCTGCTCGGCCGGTGGGACAGCGACACGCTGCGCGTCATCGGCGGCGTGCGCTACGAACGGACCGACAACACCATTCGCGGCAACACCGTCACGCTGGTGGAAAGCGACAATGGCGATCTGGTCAGCGTGGAGCCGGTGCTGGTGCAGCGCGAATATGATCAATGGCTGCCCAGCCTGAACGTCCGGCTGGAAGCGACCGACGACCTCATCCTGCGCGCCGCCGGCTACCGTTCGCTGGTGCGGCCCAGCCTGGGGCAGCTGGCCCCGCGCTTCCTGATCGAGGAATCGGATCGCGGCGAACGTGAAGGCGAGTTCGGCAACCCCGATCTGCGGCCGTATCGCGCATGGAACTTCGATGCCTCCGCCGAATGGTACATGAGCAGCAACGGCGCGCTGACTGTGGCCGCCTTCTACAAGGATGTGCGTGACTACATCGTCGACACCACAGTCCAGGACACCGACTATTTCGGCTTGGCGGTGGACGAGGCGACCGTGCCGATCAACGGCGACAGCGCCACGATCTACGGCGTCGAAGTCGGCTTCTCGCAACAATGGACCATGCTGCCGGGTGCGCTGGACGGCCTGATCACGCAGTTCAACTACACCTGGACCGATGCGACCGGAGATGTGCCGGTCGATGGAGATCCGGCGGACCTGCGGCAGATCACCCTGCCTGCGAGCAGCCGGCACACCTTCAATGCCTCGCTCGGCTACGACAAGGGGCCGATCTCCTTCCGGCTGGCCGGCACCTACCGCGACCGCTACCTGGACGAGCTGGGCGCGACGGCGGAGGAGGACCGCTATGTCGACGATCACTTCCAGATGGACCTGACCGTCCGGTACCGCGCGACCGACCGCATTCAGCTGTTCTACGACTGGATCAACATGAACAACGCCAAGTACTACGCCTACAACACCTTCGCGGGCCGGCAGAACCTGCTGCAGTACGAGGAATATAACTGGACCATGAAGGTCGGCGCGCGGGTGAGCTTCTGATGCGCGCGCTCCTTTCCCTGGCTCTGGCCGGCGTGTCGCTGGCGGGTTGCGCCACCACTCCGGCGATCACCGGCCTGCCGCCGGTAGCCGTCACCGCCACCGGAGAGACGACGCCGGTCGGCACCGCCAATGCGGATGCGGCGGACGATCCGGCGATCTGGCGCAATGCGGCGGACCCCGCCGCCAGCCTGATCGTCGCCACCGACAAGAAGGCCGGCCTGTATGTCTATGGCCTGGACGGCGCGGTGCGCAGCTTCGTGGACAGCGGCCGGGTCAACAATGTCGATCTGGTGGACATGGGCGCGCAGGGCATCATCGTCATCGCCAGCGACCGCAACGACGTGACCGCGGCCAAGGCGCAGTTGTTCCGCCTCGATCCCGCCGCCGCGACCCTGACCCGGCTGGCCACCCTGCCGGTCGGCGCAGGCGAGGCCTATGGCATGTGCGCCACGGGGCGGAACGGCGAGTTGCTGATCTACTCACCGGTCAAGGAAGGCGCGATCTACGAACAGCGGATCACGCTGGGCGCAACGCCCACGGCCGAGAGCCTGCGCACGCTGCGCGTCGCGACCCAGCCCGAAGGCTGCATCGTCGATCACCGCGACGGCACGCTGTTTGTGGGGGAGGAGGATGCCGGCATCTGGCGCTTCGCGGCCGGCGCCGCTGCGGGCGAGATGGTTGCCGCCGTGGACAACCGCTACCTCGTTGCCGATGTCGAGGGACTGGGCCTGGTACCCGAAGGCGCCACCGGCGGCTGGCTGGTCGCCAGCAGCCAGGGCGATAATGCCTATGCCGTGTTCCGCCTGCCCGACATGGCCCCGCTGGGCCGCTTCGCCGTGGTGCCGGGCGCGATCGGCGGGGCGGAGGAAACGGACGGCCTGGAAGTGATCGCCGGCGATTTCGGCCCCGATTACCCCGAAGGGCTGTTCGTGGCGCAGGATGGCCACAACCAGCCTGCGGCGCAGAACTTCAAGCTGGTATCCTGGGCTGCGATCAAGGCCGCGCTGGGCCTCTGATCGCGCGGCGGAAACGATTCATCGCGCAAAGCGCTGACGAGTCCATAGCAGGAGGTCAGCAATGGCAGCACGCGCCTATTGGCAGGGCCAGATCCGTCTGGCCCTGGTATCCATCCCGGTCGAGGTCTACTCCGCAGTGAAGAGCGGGGCGAAGATCAGCTTCAACCAGATTCACGAACCCAGCGGCAAGCGGGTGTCGTACGAGAAGGTGGTGGAGGGCATCGGCCCGATCGACCGGGACGAGATCATCAAGGGGTACGAGTTGTCCAAGGGCAATTACGTCCTGCTGGATGACGAGGAGATCGAGAGCGTCAAGATCGAAAGCCGCAAGACGCTGGAGCTTGTCCAGTTCGTCGAGGCGCACGAGATCGACCCGCTCTATTTCGAGAAGCCCTATTACGTCGCCCCGGCGGACGATCTGGCAGAGGAAGCGTTCGTGGTGCTGCGCGAGGCGCTGCGCCGGGCCAAGAAGGTGGCGCTCGGCCAGCTGTCGATCCGCGGCAAGGAGCAGCTGGTCGCCATCAAGCCCTGCGGCAAGGGCCTGCTGATGGAGACGCTGCGTTATGCCGACGAGGTGCGCGGCGGGCAGTCCTTCTTCAACGAGATCGACGATGTGAAGCCCGATGCGGAGCTGCTGGACCTCGCCACCACGCTGATCGACAAGAAGACCGCGCCCTTCAACGCGGCCGCCTTCCATGACAATTATGCCGACGCGCTGATGCGCCTGATCGAGAAGAAGGCGAAGTCCAAGACCGGCAAGAAGATCGTCGAGGATGCCGATGATGGCAGTGCCGGCGGCAAGTCGAACGTCATCGACCTGATGGCCGCGCTGAAGAAGTCGGTCGGCAGCGGGGCGGGCGCGGCGAAGGCGGCAGAGGAGAAGCCGGCGGCCAAGAAGGCACCCGCCAAGAAGGCGCCGGCAAAGAAGACCACCGCCGCTGCCAAGAAGCCGGCGGCCCCGCGCACCCGCAAGAGCGCCTGAGCCATGGCGACGGCAAAGTCGCGCAGGAAGGCCGATCCTCCCAAGGATGCAGCAGCGGACCTGCTGGCCGACTACAACCGCAAGCGCGATTTCACGAAAACCGCCGAACCCGCCGGCAGGCAGGAAGCCAGCGCCACCGGCAACCGCTTCATCGTGCAGAAGCACGATGCCACGCGGCTGCACTGGGACCTGCGGCTGGAGGTGGACGGCGTGCTGAAGAGCTGGGCGGTCACCAGGGGGCCGTCGCCCGATCCCGCGGACAAGCGGCTGGCCGTGCGGACGGAGGATCACCCCCTGTCCTATGCCGAGTTCGAGGGCGTGATCCCCAAAGGGGAGTATGGCGGCGGCACGGTGATGCTGTGGGATCGCGGCACATGGGCGCCGATCGCCGGCAAGAGCGCGGCCGATCTGGAGGAAGGCCACCTGCACTTCACGTTGCAGGGAGAGCGGATGGGGGGCGATTGGCTGCTGATCCGCCTCAAGCCCCGGCCCGGCGAGAAGCGCGAGAACTGGCTGCTGCGCAAGATCGCGGATGCCCATGCGCAGGAGGGCGACGTGCTGGTGGAGCGCTGCCTCACCAGCGTGCTGACCGGCCGCGCCATGGCGGAGATCGCCGCCGACACCGCCGGCGAATACTCGCTGGCGGGCAAGAAGGGCGATGCCTTCACGGCCGAGATGACGCAGGCCGCCAAGCGCAACGCCACCAAGGCCAGGCCTGCAGCGAAGCGCAAGGCCGCGTCCGGCACCTTGCCGGCTTTCCGCTCGCCGCAGCTGGCTACGCTGGTGGACAGCGTGCCGGCGGGCAATGGCTGGCTGCACGAGATCAAGTTCGACGGCTATCGCGCGCTGGTCGCGGCGGCGGGGCAGAAGGTCGCGGTGTATACGCGCAGCGGCAAGGACTGGACCGACAAGTTCGCACCGCTGGTGGCGCAGTTCCAGGCATTGGACCTGCCGCCCTGCATGATCGACGGGGAGATCGTCGCCTATGGCAGTGACGGCAATCCCGATTTTTCCAGCCTGCAGAACGTGCTGAAGCGCGGTCATGGCTCGCAGACGGACAAGGATGCCTTGTCCTTCCACGCCTTCGACCTGCTGGAGCTGGATGGCGAGGATCTGGCCGGTCTCACCAATATCGAGCGCAAGGAACGGCTGGAGGCGCTGCTCGCCACCGCCACGTCGCCGATCCACCTGGCCGACCATGTGATCGGCGCGGGCGAGAAGCTGCTGCAGGCGATGTGCGCTGCGGGGCAGGAAGGCATCATCTCCAAGCGGATCGATGCGAAGTATAGCGGCACGCGCAGCAAGGCTTGGGTGAAGGTCAAATGCACGCGGCGGCAGGAATTCGTGATCATCGGCTGGAAGAAGTCGACCGCCAAGGCGCGACCCTTCGCCAGCTTGCTGCTGGCGCAGAACGAAGGTGGGAAGCTGGTCTACAAGGGCAACGTCGGCACCGGCTTCGGCGCCGCCACGTTGGAAGACCTGGCCGCGCGCATGGGCAGGCTGACGCGCAAGACCCCGCCGGCAGAGGTGGACCGGGTGGCCAGCCGTGGCGTGACCTGGGTCAAACCCGACCTGGTGGCGGAGATCGCCTTTGCCGAGTTCACCGCCGACGGCAATGTGCGTCACGGCAGCTTCCTGGGCCTGCGCGGCGACAAGCCGGCGGACGAGGTGGTGCCGGAAACGCCCGAGGCTGCGCCCGACGCCGAAGCGGAGGTGGAGGCTGTCACCATCTCCAGCCGGGACCGGGTGATCTTCCCCGAATCCGGGCAGACCAAGGGGCAGCTGGCCGATTACTATGCCACGATCGCTCCGCTGCTGCTGCCCTTTGCCGCGTCGCGCCCGATCAGCCTGGTGCGCTGTCCGCAGGGGCGCGCCAAGAAGTGCTTCTTCCAGAAGCATGACAGCGGCAGCTTCGGCGACCATGTCCATCACGTGCCGATCCGCGAGAAAGACGGCAGTACCGAGGACTACCTCTACACCGAGGATGCGGCGGGCCTGCTCGCCTGCGTGCAGATGGGCACGATCGAGTTCCATGGGTGGGGGAGCCGGGTGGCCGATGTGGAGGCGCCCGACCGGATGGTGTTCGACCTCGATCCCGATGAAGGCCTGGATTTCGAAGCCGTCAAGCTGGCGGCGAGCGACATTCGCGACCGGCTGGCCGATATCGGCCTCGCCAGTTTCGCCATGCTGTCGGGCGGCAAGGGCGTGCATGTGGTGGTACCGCTCACCACCGGGCACTCGTGGGACGAGCACAAGGACTTCTCCAAGCGCTTTGCCGAGGCGCTGAGCATGGCGGAGCCCGAGCGGTTCACCGCCAACATGAGCAAGGCCAAGCGCACCGGGCGGATCTTCATCGACTATCTGCGCAACCAGCGCGGCAGCACCGCCGTCATGCCCTATTCGGCCCGCGCCCGCGCCGGAGCACCGGTCGCGGTGCCGATCGCCTGGGCGGAGCTGGCGCAACTTGCCGATGCGCACCCTTTCTCCATCGGCGACACGCAGCAATTGCTGGCGCGTGCGCGGGGCAAGGCGCTGGCGGGCTGGGGCCATGCGGAACAGGCATTGCCCGCCATATAGTTGACGCAACCGGGCAATATGGCCGAGGGCGAGGCGCACAAGCCGCCCGCCCGTCGCAAACCATCCCGGACCTGACATGACCTTCGCTTCCGACCGTCGCCGTTTCCTTGCCGCCACCGGCAGCGCCTTCGCCGCGCTAGCCGCCAGCGGATGCATGCGTACCCCGCTCGATGCGGCCGCCTTGCGCCCCGGACTGGGCTATGGCGCCTTGCAGCCGGACCCGGCGGGCATCCTCGATCTGCCGCCCGGCTTCAGCTATCGCGTGATCTCCAGCCTGGGCGATGCCATGGATGACGGCTTCACCGTGCCCGATCGCGCCGACGGCATGGGCTGTTTCGACCTGGGCAACGGACGCATCGCGCTGGTCCGCAATCACGAACTCCAGCCGCGGCATGATGGCGGCGGGGTCGCCGGCGCGGCGTTCGACACGCACGCCCGCAGCCTGGTGCCGCTGCCGGGCGGCACCACCACGCTGGTGCTGGATGCCGCCACGCTGGAGCTGCAGGCGCAGCATCGCTCGCTCGCGGGCACGATCCGCAACTGTGCCGGCGGCACCACGCCGTGGGGCAGCTGGCTGACCTGCGAGGAGAATACCAGCCGCGCCGATGGCAAGATCAACCAGGATCATGGCTGGGTGTTCGAAGTGCCCGCCGCCGCCACCGGGCTGGTCGATCCGGTGCCGCTGAAGGCGATGGGCCGCTTCGATCACGAGGCCGCCGCAGTCGATCCGGCGACTGGCATCGTCTACCTGACGGAGGACAAGGGCGACAGCCTGCTCTACCGTTTCCTGCCGGTGACGCCGGGCAAGCTGGTCGATGGCGGCCGGTTGCAGGCGCTGGTGCTGGCCGACGGTCCGGCCGACACGCGCAACTGGGAAGGGCGGATCGGGGCGGTGCGGCGGCAGGAGCGTGCCGTCCGCTGGATCGACCTGGACGATGTCGAAAGCCCGGCCGACGACCTGCGCCTGCGCGGCGCGGCGGCGGGCGCGGCGATCTTCGCGCGGGGCGAGGGCATCCATATGGGAGACGGCGAGCTGTTCTTCTGCTGCACCAGCGGCGGCGCCGCCGGGCTGGGGCAGATCTTCCGCTTGCGCCCCTCCGCCAGCGGTGCTGAGGACCGGCTGGACCTGTTTTTCGAGAGCGACAGCAAGGACCAGTTCGATTTCGGCGATAATCTGACCGTGGGCCCGAACGGCCATCTGGTGGTGTGCGAGGACCAATACACCGAAACGGTGGCCAATCACCTGCGCGGCATCACGCCCGATGGCGAGGCCTACCCGATCGCCCTGCTGCGGCAGCAGACCGAGCTGGCGGGCGCCTGCTTCTCGCCCGATGGCAGGACGTTGTTCGTCAACTTCTATAGCCCGGCGAAGACGGTGGCGATCACGGGGCCGTGGGTCGCCTGACCGGATGACCGGGGTGGCGGCCTACAGCGCCGCCACGATCCGCAGCACCCGCTCCGCCCACTCGGGCCGGCAGATCAGCAGGTCGGGCAGCCAGGTGTCCCGATTGTTGTAGCGCAGCGGCGAGCCGTCGATGCGCGAGCAATGCAGGCCGTGCGCGGCGGCGACCGCCACGGGTGCGCAATTGTCCCACTCATATTGCCCGCCCGAATGCAGGTAGATCTCTGCCTGCCCGCGCACCACGGCCATCGCCTTGGCCCCGGCGCTGCCCATCGGCACCAGCTCCGCGCCGATCCGCTCGGCCACGGCCAGCGCTTCGGGCACCGGGCGGGTGCGGCTGACGACCATGCGTGGGATGGCTTGGGGCGCGGGGAGCGTGATGGGGGCGTGGGAGGAGAATACCAGGCCACGGCCGTTCTCGCATTCGGGCCCCTCGCAATCGGGCAGGGCGACCGCGCCCGCCGCTGCCACGCCGTTCACGGCGAGGCCGACATGCACCGCCCAATCCCATCGCGACTCGCCGAACTCGCGGGTGCCGTCGACCGGATCGACGATCCACACGCGTTCCTTGCCCAGGCGCTCGGGCGTGTCCTTCGACTCTTCGGACAGCAGGCCGTCGTCGGGGCGGAGCGACCGCAGCGTTTCCATCAGCCAGGTGTTCGCCACCTTGTCCCCGGCGCCGCCCAGCGTCGTGCCGCCGAGCAGGTCGCAGCCGCGCACCTCCTGCAGGATGCGCCCTGCCGCGCGGGCGAGCCGCGCGGCGAGCTCGGCATCGGCGGCGAGATCGGGCGTCAAAGCGTCGGGCTCCATTCGCCCAGCACCTGCGCCACGATGATCTCCGCCGCCTGCTCGGGCGTCATCCGGGTGGTGTCGATGCGAATCTCCGGCTGCTCCGGCGCCTCGTAGGGGCTGCTGATGCCGGTGAAGTTGGGCAGCTTGCCCGCCCGCGCTTGGGCGTACAGCCCCTTGGTGTCGCGTTCCTCCGCCACCTGCAGCGGGGTGTCGACGAAGATCTCCACGAACTCGCCATCCGGAATCATGCCCCGCACCAGCTCGCGCTCGGCCCGGAAGGGGCTGATGAAGGCGGTCAGCACGATCAGCCCGGCATCGGTCATCAGCCGTGCGACCTCGCCCACGCGGCGGATGTTCTCCACCCGGTCGGCTTCGGTGAAGCCCAGGTCCTTGTTCAGCCCGTGCCGCACATTGTCGCCATCCAGCAGGAAGGTGTGCCGGCCGGCGGCGTGCAGCCGCTTTTCCACCATGTTGGCGATGGTCGACTTGCCGCTGCCGGACAGGCCGGTGAACCACAGCACCTGCGGCTGCTGTCCCTTCAGCGCGGCGCGGGCCGCGCGGTCCACGTCCAGCGCCTGCCAGTGGATGTTCTGCGCCCGGCGCAGCGCATTGTGGATCAGGCCGGCAGCGACCGTGGCATTGGTCAGCTTGTCGATCAGGATGAACCCGCCCAGCGCGCGGCTGTCGGCATAGGGTTCGAACACCAGCGGCCGGTCGGCCGTCACATCCGCCACACCGATGCCGTTCAGCGACAGGGTCTCTGCCGCCAAATGCTCCAGCGAATTGACGTCGATCTCGTATTTGGGCGCGGCGATGCTGGCGCTGACGGTCTGCGTGCCCAGCTTCAGCCAGTAGGCGCGGCCGGGGATCAGCGCTTCCTCGCCCATCCACACGATGCTGGCCTCGAACTGGTCGGCGGCTTCCGGCGGGTTCTCCGCCGCCGCGATCACGTCGCCGCGGCTGCAATCGACCTCGTCGGCCAGCGTCAGGGTGACGGACTGGCCGGCGACCGCCTGCTCCAGCGGGCCGTCGAAGGTCTCGATCGCCTTGATCGTGCTGGTGCGGCCCGACGGCACGATGCGCACGGCATCGCCGGGGCGCACGACGCCGGTGGCGATCTGCCCGGCAAAGCCGCGGAAATCCAGGTTGGGGCGGTTGACCCATTGCACCGGCATGCGGAAGGCGCGGGTCTGGGCGATGTCGTTGCCGACCTCCACCGTCTCCAGGTGCTGCATCAGACTGGGGCCGGCATACCACGGCGTTTCTGCCGAAGGCGCCGCGGTGATGTTGTCGCCCTTGAACCCGCTCAGCGGAATGGCGGTGAAATCCTCCACCCCGATGCTGGCGGCAAAGGCGCGGTAATCGGCCACGATGGCGTCGAATGTGGCCTGATCGTAATCGACCAGGTCCATCTTGTTCACGGCCAGCACCAGATGGCGGATGCCCAGCAGCTGGCACAGGAAGGAATGCCGCCGCGTCTGCACCAGCACGCCCTTGCGCGCATCCACCAGGATCACGGCGAGATCGGCGGTCGAGGCACCGGTCACCATGTTGCGGGTGTACTGCTCGTGCCCCGGCGTGTCGGCGACGATGAACTTGCGCCGCTCAGTGGAGAAGAAGCGGTAGGCGACATCGATGGTGATGCCCTGTTCCCGCTCCGCCGCCAGCCCGTCCACCAGCAGCGCGAAATCGATCGCCTTGCCCTGCGTGCCCACACGCGCGCTGTCTGCCTCCAGCGCAGCCAGCTGATCCTCGAAGATCATCTTGCTGTCATACAGCAGCCGGCCGATCAGGGTGGACTTGCCGTCATCCACGCTGCCGCAGGTGATGAAGCGCAGCAGCCCCTTGTTCTGGTGCGCTTGCAGATAGGCGCCGATATCCTCGGCGATCAGCGCGTCGGGGCGATAGGCGCGGTCTTCGGAATGGAGGGCCATCAGAAATATCCCTCCTGCTTCTTCTTCTCCATGCCGGCGCCGCCTTCGTCCTTGTCGATGGCGCGGCCCTGGCGTTCGCTGGTGGTGGTAAGCAGCATCTCCTGCACGACCTCCGGCAGGGTCGCCGCCTCGCTCTCCACCGCGCCGGTCAGCGGGTAGCAGCCCAGCGTGCGGAACCTGACGGAGCGCATCACCGGCTCCTCTCCGGGTTGCAGCGGGAAGCGGTCGTCATCCACCATCAGCAGCATGCCGTCCCGCTCCACGGTGGGGCGCGGTGCGGCCAGGTACAGGGGGACGATGTTGATCCCTTCGGCCATGATGTACTGCCAGATGTCCAGCTCGGTCCAATTGCTCAGCGGGAACACCCGGATGCTTTCGCCCCGGTGCTTGCGGGCGTTGTACAGGTTCCACAGCTCGGGCCGCTGGTTCTTCGGGTCCCAGCCGTGGCTGGCCGTGCGGAAGGAGAAGATGCGCTCCTTGGCGCGGCTCTTCTCCTCGTCCCGCCGGGCACCGCCGAAAGCCGCGTCGAAGTCATACTTGTCCAGCGCCTGCTTCAGCCCCTGGGTCTTCCACATGTCGGTATGCAGCGGGCCATGGTCGAACGGGTTGATGCCGCGCTCCATCGCCTCCGGATTATGGTGGACCAGCAGGTCCATGCCGGCATCCTGCGCCGCCTGTTCGCGCATGGCGTACATGGCCCGGAACTTCCAGGTCGTGTCCACGTGCAGCAGCGGGAAGGGCGGTGGCGCGGGATAGAACGCCTTGCGGGCAAGGTGCAGCATCACCGCGCTGTCCTTGCCGATGGAATACAGCATCACGGGTCGCTGCGCCTCGGCAACGACCTCGCGCATGATGTGGATCGATTCGGCTTCGAGCCGTTGGAGATGTGTCAGGCCCAGCATGATGGGGGCGAAGTGCCGTCTGCCGCCCCTTTGCACAAGCGGGACAGACGGGCAGATTTTCTTGGGGGGCGGCAAGTGGGCCGGAACCTGGGGGTGGTCAGACCCGGTGCGGCGTCCATTCCTCGCCCGCCGGCAGGGGCGCGAAGATCGCCTCCAGCGCCGCACCCTGCGCCGGCGGTTGCCACAGCGCGTCGCCCGTCTTGTCGACCAGCACGGCCCGCACGCCTTCGGCAAAGTCGGGCCGGGCGATCATGCGCAGCGCGATGCGATGTTCCAGGGCC
Organism: Croceibacterium ferulae; assembly: GCF_003660445.1. Lineage (GTDB taxonomy): Bacteria > Pseudomonadota > Alphaproteobacteria > Sphingomonadales > Sphingomonadaceae > Croceibacterium > Croceibacterium ferulae. The sequence goes on from NZ_QZVQ01000006.1 coordinate 163,666, forward strand.
ATCTCGGCCGCGAAGTCCGGCACTTCTTCGGCAAACAGGCGCAGCGCGACCGTGGCGCTGGTGGGGCAGCGGGCATCCACCGCGGCCAGCTCCTTGATCGCCCACCGGCTTCCGTCGGCTGCCAGTGCGGCGCGGATCGCCGACAAGGTGCTGCCGGCGAACAGGTGCTCGATCACCTCGGCATTGCCCTCCAGCCGGGCGGGCGGCGGCGTGGTGGCGAGCCGTTCCAGCGCCTGTTCGATCCCGGCGGGATCGGCGGTGATCGCCGCCTTGGCCTGTTCCAGCGCGTCGGCCGGCAGGTAATGCGTGGCCAAGCCTGCCCACAGGCTCTCCGCCCCGTCCAGCCGCGCGCCGGTCAGCGCCAGGAACGGACCGATATTGTGCGGCAGGCGCGGCAGGTACCAGCCGGCGCCGACATCGGGGAACAGGCCGATCGCGCCTTCCGGCATGGCCAGAGCCGTGTTCTCCGTGGCCACGCGATACAGGCAGGGCAGCGCCAGCCCGACGCCGCCGCCCATCGTCACCCCATCCATGAAGCAGACCAGCACCTTGGGGCAGGTGAACAGCAGGTGGTTCAGGCGGTATTCGTGTCCGAAGAACGCGCGCGCGGCCGTGCCGCCATCTGTCAGCACCGACTCTCGCACCCAGGTCACATCCCCGCCGGCGCAGAAGCCGCGCACGTCCGGCGCATGATCCAGGATGATGGTGGTCAGCGAATCGTCATGCCACCAGCCCAGCAGTGCCCCGGTCATGACATCGCACATGGGCGGCGTCAGCGCGTTCAGCGCGGTGGGGCGCGCCAGCCGGATGCGGCCGACCGCACCTTCGCGCCAGACCTGCACGCCGTTGATGGTCGAAGGGCCGATGGCGTCAGCCACAGCTGATCCGGGTGATCGCCATCTGCTCGTCATAGGCGACCGTCAGCCGGTCCGGCCGGTAATCCATCGTCATTGCGGAGTTGGGCGGCGCCCAGCGGAAATTCTCCGCCCTCGTCGCCTTCATCAGCCGCTCCATCATGGCGACATCCACCCGCTGGCCGATCAGCCCCTGCACATCCGTCGCGTCGCAGGGCGGGTTGCCGCCGGTATGAGCCAGCTCCTCGCGCACCTGGTCCCAATGGGCCTTGCATCCGGCCAGCGACAGGGTCGCCAGCAGGATCAGCGGAAGTCGGGTCATCATCGCTCGTTCTCCTTTGGCAGCTTCAACGGGCGACTGGCGCACCGGCTCCCCTCTGCTAACGCTCTGCCACGGGAGAAGGAGTTCGCACAATGGCAGGGCTGTGGTTTGACGAATTGCAGGTGGGTCAGCTGTTCGCCCATGCGATCCGCCGCACGGTGACGGAAACCGACAATCTGCTGTTCTCCACCATGACGCACAATCCGGCGCAGCTGCATCTCGATGCCGAATATATGGCGGGGACGGAGTTCGGGCAGGTGCTGGTCAATTCGGTCTTCGTGCTGGGGCTGATGGTGGGTGTGTCGGTCGGCGATACCACGCTGGGCACCGCCGTCGCCAATCTGGGCTGGGACGAGGTGCGGTTTCCCAGTCCGGTCTTTGTCGGCGACACGCTGCGGATCGAGACGGAGGTGCTGGAACTACGGCGCAGCAAGTCGCGGCCGGACCAGGGCATCGTCACCTTCGCGCACCGCGCCTTCAACCAGCATGGCGATCTGGTCGCCCAATGCCGGCGCAGCGGGCTGCAGCGGTGCCGCCCGGTGGAACAGGACGGATAGGCAAGCGCACCTGCGCGGCATAGAAGGTTGACCATGCGGCACGGGGCGGTCCTTGGCATGGTGCGACGAGGCGGGCTGCTGCTCGCCTTGCTGGCGCTGCTGGCGGGCGCCGGCGTGCCGCGCGGCTGGATGCCGCAGGCGTCGGCCACCGGCATCACCCTGTCGCTCTGCTCCGCCGGGCTGGACGGGGCCGCGCGGCAGCAGGCGCTGGCCGCGGCCCATGCGCTGCTGGCCGATGCGCTGGACAAGGCGGGCAATCACGACAGCGACCAGCCTGCACCCGACGACCCATGTCCCTTCGCGGCCGCGCCAACGCCGCCTCTGCCCCTGGCGGCAGAGGTACCCGTCATCGCCCCCGGGCCGATGGCAGAAGCCGTGTTGCAGCCGGCCGCCGTGACCATCGGCCATGGCCTCGCGGCACCTCCGCCGCCCGCCACCGGACCACCGCTCCACCACTGGCCCCAGCCTGCCGATCCGCACGCCCTTGCGTGTGCGTCGGCGCCTGTGCCTTTCAGTGATGGAACCCACCGACCATGTTGCCTTCCTCCCGCCGCGCCCCTCTGCGTGCGGCCCTCGTCATCGGCGCAGCCGCGCTGCCCCTGACCCCCGCCTGCGCCGCTGACGGACCTGCGGGCGAGCCGATCCTCGTCACCGGCACGCTGTCCAGCCGCGAACTGCAGCAACTGGACACGCCTGCGCTGGGCGTGGCGATCGACGGCGAACAGATCGCCGCGATCAATGCGGTGAATGTGGAGGACGTGATCCGCTACGCCCCCAACCTCCTGGTCCGCAAACGCTACATCGGCGATGCCAACGCCACCCTGTCCTTCCGCAACATGCACACGCAGCAGACACCGCGCGCGCTGGTGACGGTGGACGGCTTCATCATCTCCGACTTCCTGGGTGCCGATTTCGACACCGCGCCCAAATGGGCCGTGCTGGCGCCAAGCGACGTGGCGCAGGCGGAGATCATCTATGGCCCGACTTCGGCCCGCTACAGCGGCAATTCGCTGGGTGGCACGTTGCGGCTGGTGACCGCGCCGATCACGGCGGAGGCGATCCATCTTGGCGTACAGGGCTTCTACCAGAACTATCGCTACTACCAGACGGACGAAGACCTCACGGGCTTCGCTCTGAACGGGCAGGCGGATTTCGCACTGGACGATGCCGGAGGGGTCTCGCTGGCGTGGCGGCATTTCGAGAACCAGGGTCAGCCGCAGCAATGGCAGACGGTGAATGCCGGCACCCGCTACGCCGATCAGGCGCAGGTCGACGATGCGCTGGGCTTCCCGCTGCGCATCGCCGCGCAGGACAGCGTGGTCGACAGCGTGGAGGACCAGATCCGCCTGCGCGGCAATTGGGATACCGGCACGGTGCAGCTGCGTATGCTGGCCGCGCTGCTGCTGGATCGGGAGACGACTGACAATCCGCTGAGCTTCCTGCGCGACGAGGCCGGGCGGCCCAGCTTCGTCGGTATTCCCGGCATCACGCAAGGGGAGAGCGAAAGCGCCGAGATGCTGCTGGGGCTGGGCCTTGCCACCGTGGCGGCCGGCTGGAAGCTGGATCTCAGCGCCAGCCGGTTCCGACTGCTGGACGGGGAAACGCGCACTTCTGACCAGGCCGATATCGTCAGCGGCGCCATCCCGGACAGCGGCCTGCTCACCACGCCCGAAGCGCACTGGACCAGCCTGGAGGCCGTGGCTGAGCGGGGCTTCGGCGCGCATGAGGTCGCGCTGGGTGCCTCTTACGCGGGCTATACCGGGAGGGGGCGCACAGGCGCGGTCGCCGACTGGCGCCGTGCCACCGACCCTGAACTGCGCAATGCCTCCGGCGGGGAAACGCAGCTTGTCGGCCTGTGGGCACAGGATGCGATCACGCTGGCCCCGGCGTGGACCGCCACCCTGGGCCTCCGGTGGGAGCATTGGCGCGCACAGGACGGCTTCCTGCAGAGCGGTGCCACCCGCGTCGATTACGCCGGCCGCAGCGACCATGCCTGGTCGCCCAAGGCGGCGCTGACCCTGCGCCCCGATGACGTAACGGAAATCACCGCCAGCGCGGCCTGGGCCACGCGCTTTCCCACGGTGGGCGAGCTGTACCAGGCGGGCCTGATCGGGTTCGGCCCGGATGTGGGACAGGTCGATCTCGGCAGCTTCGATCCCGATCTCAGGCCGGAGCGCGGCTTTGACCTGCAATTGACCGCCGCGCGCCGCTTCGGTGATGTGCGCGTCACGATCAGCGGATACCGGCAGGCGGTGGACGACACGCTGTTCAGCCAGTCGCTGCTGATCCCCAGCCCGGCCGATCCCGGCACCACGGTGCAGCAGACGCTGATCACCAATATCGGCGAGGTCGAGACCTGGGGCGCGGACCTGATCGTGGCGGCGGAGGATGTGCTGATCCCCGGGCTCAGCCTGGATGCCAACCTGTCGTGGATCGACGCCACCATCACCGACAATCCGCTGGACCCCGCGCTGGAAGGCAACCGTTTCCCGCGCGTGCCGAGGTGGCGGGCAAATGCGTCCCTGCGCTACCAGGCCTCTCCGGCGCTGAACCTGGCGGCCAATCTGCGGCATCAGTCGACGCCGGATCGCGACATCCAGAACTCCGCCTCGTCCCGCTGCGACACCTATTATTGCGTGTCCCCCTTCGCCTTTGTCGACCTGAAGGCGCAGTTGAACGTTGGACGGTTCATGGTCGATCTTGGCGTGGACAATCTGCTGGATGAGAAGGCGTTCGTCTTCCACCCCTATCCGGGGCGCACCTTCGTGCTGGGCCTGCGCTGGACGGGGGGCGTGCTGTGAGCGGGGCCGCCGCGCCGCGGGCGGAGCGCTGGTACGCGACCGTGTGGCGCTGGCACTTCTATGCCGGGCTGTTCACCGCACCCTTCATCCTGTGGCTGTCCGCCACCGGCGCGCTGTACCTGTTCAAGCCGCAGATCGAGGCGTGGCAGGATCGCCCCTACGATTCGCTGCAGGTGACCGGACCACCCGCCACCCCGTCGCAACTCGCCCGGGCGGCCGAGGATGCGGTGCCCGGATCGGTGCTCCACCGTTTCACCCTGCCTGCCGAAGCGGATGACGCGCAGCGGGTGATCGTCGGGGTGGGTGCGGTGGAGACTCGCGTCTATCTGCACCCGCAGACCGGTGCGGTGCTGCATCAGGTGGCGGAGGAAGCGCGGCTGATGCGCATCGTCAGCCGCCTGCATGGGGAGTTGAAGGCCGGGCGCCCCGGCTCCGCCCTGGTGGAGCTGGCGGCGAGCTGGGCCGTGATCCTGCTGCTGTCGGGCCTGTTCCTGTGGTGGCCACGCGGGCGCAAGGGTCTGGGCGGCGTGCTGTGGCCGCGCCTGAATGCGCGCGGACGGATCATGTGGAGGGATCTGCATGCGGTCACCGGGTTCTGGGTGTCGCTCGCCGCCGCCTTCCTGATCCTGTCGGGCCTGCCCTGGGCTATGAGCTGGAGCAATTACCTGACCGCGATGCGCGAAGTGACGGGGCAGTCGGCGGGTCCGGTCGACTGGTCGCAAGGCTCCACACAGGAGGCGGCGGAGCGGGTCGCACTGGATGCGGCGGCCCGCGAAGGCCGCATTGCCGATCCCGATGCTGGCCATGCCGGTCATGCGGGGCATGGGCAGGCTGCGGCGGCACTGCCTTCCGCGCTCGACCAGCTGGACCGGGTGGTGCCGGTGGTCGCCACGCTGGATCTCGCCGGACCGGTGCAGATCAGTCCGCCGGCGGAGCCCGGCAGCACGGCGTGGCTGGCGGCCAGCGAATCCGCCAACCGCCCGCTGCGCGACAGCGTGGAGGTGGACGGCGTCACTGGCCGCGTGATCGGCGGACTGGCCTTCGCGCAGCGGCACCCGATCGATCGGGCGGTCGGCTATGGCATTGCCATCCATGAAGGGGCGCTGTTCGGGCTGGCGAACCAGTTGCTCGGCCTGGCGGTGGTGATCGCGTTGGCACTGATGTCCGTGGCGGGCCTGGTGCTGTGGTGGCGCCGGCGGCCGGCCGGGCGACTGGGTGCGCCGCCGCCGCAGGGGCAGCTGCGCCACAGCTGGGCACTGGTGGCGCTGACCGTGCTGCTGGGCTTCGCCGTGCCGCTGTTCGGGGTCAGCCTGGCGCTGCTGGTGGCGCTGGAACAGCTGGTGCTGCGCCGTTCCGCACGCGCCAGCCGCTTTCTGGGGCTGCGCGCGACCTAGCGAGTGAGGGGCGGTGGCGCGAGCCAGCCTTGCGCCAGCCGCCCGGCCTCCGCCGCATCGCGCCCATCACCCAGCGCCACGGCCAGCAGCAGCCGCAGCTTGCGCGCGCTGAGCAGGCCGGCAGGGACCGCGCCCAGATCGGCCAGCGCCGCGCCCGAGGCATAGGACGGCGCGGTGCCGCCGCCGATGCAGTGGGTGGCGATACCCAGCAGCACGCCCGCCGCCTTGGCCCGCTGCATCGCAAACAGCACGGCGGCGGGCACATTGCCGCGGCCGAAACCCTGCACCACGATGCCGCGCGCGCCCCCATCCACCAGCAGGTCGATCAGCTTGCCCGTGCTGCCCAGCGCCAGCGATGCGACCGCCACTGTCGCGTCCGGCTGCACACGGGCAAAGGCGGGGCGGCGGCGCGGGAGCAGTTCCAGCTGCATGCCGCGATCGTCCACCCGCCCGATCGCCGCGCTGTGGGGGCCGAACGCCTCCGGACCGCTGCTGTCCAGCTTCAGCGCATGCGGCGCAGGCAGGATGCGGCCGCCGAACACGATGACGCTGCCGATCCCGCGCGATGCCGGGTCCGCCGCCACGGCCAGCGCGTCCAGCAGATTGGCCATCCCGTCCGATCCCGGTGCGCCGGGCGCCCGCTGCGCGCCGGTGAACACCACCGGCTTGGCCCCGCCATGGAACAGGTCCGTCAGGAAGGCGACGTCCTCCATCGTGTCTGTGCCATGCGCCACCACCGTGCCGGTCAGGCCTGTGTCGCCCTCGGCCGTCGCCGCCAGGTCGATGATCCGCAGGGCGTCGGCAAAGCCCATGTCCTCGCTCAGCCCGGCATAGGCTTGCCGTTCCACCAGCGTGTACGGCACCGGCGGCAGGGCAGCGGCCAGCCCTGCGCTGCCGGCACGGCCGACCAGCACACCCCGGCCATCGGGCACGGAGGCGATGGTGCCGCCGGCATCGATCAGCAGCACTTGCGGCTTTGCGGTCATCGGCACTCACCTCCTGTGGAAATGGCGTGGCCCATGGCCGCAAAGCCGGCCTGCCTCAAGGCATTCCGCCCCCGCCATGCGCGCCCACGGCGGTGCCGGTGGAGTAGGTCGTCTCGTCGCTCGCCAGCGTCACATACAGCGCCGCCAGCTCCGCCGGCTGACCGGCGCGGCCCAGCGGCGTGTCCTGCCCGAACTCGCCCATCGTGCCGGGGATCTGCCCGCCGCAGACCTGCAGCGGGGTCCAGATCGGCCCGGGGCTGACCGCATTCACCCGGATGCCCTTCTTGGCCAGCTGCTTGGCCATGCCCTTGGTCAGGTTCAGGATCGCCGCCTTGGTGCTGGCATAGTCGATCAGCTCCTTGCCCGGATCGTAGGAGTTCTGGCTGATCGTGTTGATGATCACCGCGCCCGGCGGCAGGCTGGGGATCGCCGCCTTGCTGAAGCGGAACACATGGTAGATGTTGGTCTCGTAAGTGCGCACGAACTGCTCATCGCTGATCTCCAGGATATCCGCCTTACTCTGCTGGTAGGCGGCGTTGTTGACCAGGATATCCAGTCCGCCCAGCGCCTCGATCGCTTTCGCCACCGTCTGCTCGCATGCGGCCAGCGTCCGGATGTCGGCCGGCAGCAGCACCGCCTTGCGGCCCGCCTGCTCGATCAGCTGCTTGACCTCCTGCGCGTCCGGCTCTTCCGTCGGGTAGTAGTTGATCGCCACGTCCGCACCTTCGCGCGCATAGGCGATCGCCGCGGCCCGGCCGATGCCGCTGTCGCCCCCGGTGATCAGCGCCTTGCGGCCGGTCAGCTTGCCCGATCCGCGATAGCTGCTCTCGCCATGATCGGGGCGCGGCGTCATGCGGCTGGCCAGGCCCGGCCATTCCTGCTGCTGTTCCGGGAAGGGCTCGCGCGTATAGGCGTTGCGCGGATCGCGCAGGGGCCGCGCCGCTGCCGTGCCGCCGCCTTCCTGCGCAGTGGCGGGCCCGGCGAAGGCGCCTGCTGCCAGGCCCATCGCCGCTCCGCCCAGCACCGTCCTGCGCGTGGTCTCGTAATCCTGCATCACCGGCTCCGCTCTGTAACCCCGTCTGCCAGGGTCAACGACGAGCGGAGCCGATGTGTCCGTCAGTTTTCGCCGGTCGCCTGCGGCACCACCGTGCGCACGATGCTTGCGTCCAGCTCCTCGAAATCGTGCAGCCCGATCGTGTCGTACAGCTCCTGCCGGGTCTGCATCCGATCCACCATCTCGTGCGTGCCGCCATGCTCGCGGATGGAGGCGTACAGCTCCGCCACCGCCTTGTTGGCGATGCGCAGCGACGAGACAGGCCAGATCACCATCTTGTAGCCCATCTGCTCGAACTCGGTGGCGGTGAAGAACGGCGTTTTGCCGAACTCGGTCATGTTGGCGAGCAGGGGCACGTCGGGGACCGCCGCGGCGAACTTCTCAAACATCTCCCGCGTGTTCAGCGCCTCGGGGAAGATGGCGTCGGCGCCGGCCTGCACATACAGCTTCGCCCGTTCCACCGCCGCATCGAAGCCCTCGACCCCGGCGGCATCGGTGCGCGCCACGATCACCATGTCGCGCCGCGCCTTGGCCGCGGCAGCGACCTTGGCGGCCATGTCTGTCGGGCTGACCAGGTTCTTGCCGTTCAGATGGCCGCACTTCTTGGGCAGGATCTGGTCTTCCAGATGCACCGCGCCCGCGCCCGCATCCTCGAAGGTGCGGACCATGTGCATCACGTTCAGCGCCTCGCCATAGCCGGTATCGCCATCCACCAGCAGCGGCAGGCCCGATGCGCGGGCGATCTGCCGGATGAAGAAGGCGACCTCGTCCACCGTGATGATGCCGAGGTCCGGCAGCCCCATGCTGGCCGTCATCGCCGCGCCGGATAGGTACAGGCCATCGAACCCGGCATTGCGCGCCTGGATCGCCGCCTGGCCATTATGCGCGCCGGGCAGCTGGTAGATGCCGGGCCGGTTCAGGCCATCGCGGAAACGCTTGCCGGCGGTTTCGGTGGGGAGGTCGGAGGCGAGGAGATAGGGCATGGAGTTCCTTCGAATTGCTGGTGCGGTCTGGCGTGGCGGGAGAGACTACCCCCGCTCCGCCAGCGGCACCCAGGCCAGATCCTCCGGCCCGACATAGTTCGCGCTGGGGCGGATGATCTTGTTGTCCTGCCGCTGCTCGATCGCGTGGGCGGCCCAGCCGCTGGTGCGGGCGATGACGAACAGGGGGGTGAACATGGCGGTCGGCACGCCCATCAAATGGTAGCTGACGGCGCTGAACCAGTCGAGATTGGGGAACATCTTCTTGGTGTCCATCATCACCGTCTCGATCCGCTCGGCGATGTCGAACTGGGTGGTCGAGCCGGCTTCCTCCGCCAACCCCTTCGCCACCCGCTTGATCACCTCGTTGCGGGGATCGCTGACGGTGTAGACCGGGTGACCGAAGCCGATGATGACCTCCTTTGCCTCCATGCGGGCGCGGATGTCGGCCTCGGCTTCGTCGGCGGTGGCGTAGCGCTTCTGGATCTCGAAGGCGACCTCGTTGGCGCCGCCATGCTTGGGGCCGCGCAGCGCCCCGATCGCGCCGGTAATGGCGGAATGCATGTCGCTGCCCGTGCCCGCGATTACCCGCGCGGCGAAGGTGGAGGCGTTGAACTCGTGCTCCGCATAGAGGATCAGCGAGGTGTGCATCGCGCGCACATGGCTGTCGGGCGCCGGGCTGCCGCGCAGCAGGTGCAGGAAGTGGCCGGCGATGCTGTCATCGTCCGTCTCGACGTCGATCTCGCGGCCATTGTGGCTCCAGTGGTGCCAGTACAGCAGCATGGAGCCGAGGCTGGCCATCAGCCGGTCGGCGATGTCGCGCGCGCCGGGGGTGTTGTGGTCGTCCTTCTCCGGCAGGGCGCAGCCCAGCGCGGAGACACCGGTGCGCATCACGTCCATCGGGTGCGCGGCGGCCGGGAGCGCGGCCAGCGCTTCGCGCACGGCCAGCGGCAGGCCGCGCATGGCCTTCAGCTTCAGCTTGTAGGCGTGCAGTTCGGCAGCATTGGGCAGGCGGCCATGGACCAGCAGGTGGGCGATCTCCTCGAACTCCGCCTCCTCGGCGAAGTCCAGGATGTCGTAGCCGCGATAATGCAGGTCGTTGCCGGTGCGGCCCACCGTGCACAGGGCGGTGTTGCCGGCGGCCACGCCGGACAGCGCGACGGATTTCTTGGGCTTGAAGCTGGGGGTAGTCGTCTCGGTCATCCTCGGGTCCATTCTTCTTCTTGTTGTCAGTACGTGCCTGCCGGCACATGCACGCGGCCGTCCATCAGGATGCGCGCGCTGCGGCTCATCACCGCCTTGGTCACGGTCCAGCGTCCGTCCACCTGGCTCGCCTCGGCACCCACGCGCAGGGTGCCGGAGGGGTGGCCGAAGCGCACGGAGGTCCGCTCGCCTCCGCCGGCCGCCTCACTGACCAGCGTGCCGGGCACCGCGGCGGCGGCGGCGATGGCGACGGAGGCGGTGCCCATCATGGCATGGTGCAGCTTGCCCATGGACAGCGCGCGGACGAGCAGGTCCACCTCCTCAGCGGCAATCGACCGGCCGCTGGCGGTGATGTAGGGGGCGGGCGGGGCGACGAAGGCGATCTTGGGCGTGTGCTGGCGCCTCAGCGCCTCTTCGGCGGTGGCGATCAGCCCCATCTTCAGCGCGCCGATCGTGCGCAGCACCTCGAACCGGCGCAGCGACTCTGGATCGCCGTTAACGGCCTCGCGCAATTCGGTGCCGGTGTAGCCGATATCGGCCGCCCGGACGAAGATGGTGGGGATGCCAGCATTGATCAGCGTGGCCTGCAGCCTGCCGCCGGCGACAATCTCTTCCGGCACGTCAAGCGTGTCGACCAGATTGCCGGTGGGGAACATCGCGCCCTCTCCATCGGCGGGGTCCATGAACTCCAGCACGATCTCGGCGGCCGGAAAGGTGACGCCGTCCAGTTCGAAGGCGCCGGTTTCCTGCACCGCGCCGTCGCTGACCGGCACATGGGCGATGATCGTCTTGCCGATATTGGCCTGCCACAGCCTGACGGTGCAGATGCCGTTCGTGGTGTTGCGGGCCGGATCGACATATCCGGCATGAATGGCGAAGGCGCCGGCTGCCGTGGAGAGGTTGCCGCAATTGCCGGACCAGTCCACGAAATCGCTGTCGATCGATACCTGGCCATACAGGTAATCCGCATCATGATCGGGCACGGTGGCGGGGCCGACGATCACGCATTTGCTGGTGCTGGAGGTCGCCCCGCCCATGCCGTCGATCTGCGCGCCATAGGGATCGGGGCTGCCGATCACCCGCTGGAACAGCCGGTCCCGCGCCGTGCCCGGTACCCGGCAGGGTTCGGGCAGATCCTCCATGCGGAAGAACACCCCCTTGCTGGTGCCGCCGCGCATATAGGCGGCGGGGATGGCGATCTGCGGTGCCGCCATCATGCCGCCTCCGCCGCCAGGAAGTCCTCCGCGAAGCGCTGCAACACGCCGCCGGCCTCGTGGATCGAGACTTCCTCCTCCGTGTCCAGCCGGCACAGGACGGGCACCTCCTCCACGCTGCCATCGCGGCGGGTAATCACCAGCGTCAGCTCCGCGCCCGCCTGCGGATCGCCCAGCACGTCATACGTTTCCGTCCCGTCCAGCTTCAGGCCAAGCCGGGTGGTACCGTGCGTGAACTCCAGCGGCAGCACGCCCATGCCGATCAAATTGGTACGGTGGATCCGCTCGAAACCCTCGGCCACGATCGCCTCCACCCCGGCCAGCCGTACGCCCTTGGCCGCCCAGTCGCGGGACGAACCCTGCCCGTAATCGGCGCCGGCGATGATGATCAGCGGCTGGCGGCGGGTGAGATAGGTCTCGATGGCCTCCCACATGCGCACCACCCCGCCCTCCGGCTCCACGCGCGCCAGCGAGCCGCGGCGCACCTCGCCATCCACCACCGCCATCTCGTTCACCAGCTGCGGGTTGGCGAAGGTGGCGCGCATCGCGGTCAGGTGGTCGCCGCGATGGGTGGCGTAGGAATTGTAGTCCTCCTCCGGCACGCCCATGCTGGTCAGGTATTCCCCCGCGGCGCTGGTCGGCAGGATCGCGTTGGATGGGGACAGGTGATCGGTGGTGATGTTGTCCGGCAGGATCGCCAGCGGTCGCATGCCCCGCAGCGTGCGCGGGGATGCCGCCAGCGCGCCCAGGCCGGCCGTGTCCCAGTAGGGCGGGCGGCGGATATAGGTCGATTGCGGGCGCCAGTCATACAGCGGCGAGACTGCCTCATGGCCATGCAGGTCGCGCGCGAACATCGGGTCGTACACGTCGCGGAACTGCGATGCCTTCACATGCTGGCCGACCACCGAGTCGATCTCCGCATCGGTGGGCCAGATGTCGCGCAGCCGCACCTCCTGGCCACCCGGCGTGATGCCCAGCACGTCCCGCTCGATATCGAAGCGGATCGTGCCGGCGATGGCATAGGCCACCACCAGCGGCGGGGAGGCAAGGAAGGCCTGCCGCGCAAAGGGATGGATGCGGCCGTCGAAATTGCGGTTGCCCGACAGGACGGCGGTGGTGTGCAGGTCGCGCTCCACGATCTCGCGCTGGATGGCGGGGTCCAGCGCGCCCGACATGCCGTTGCAGGTGGTGCAGGCGAAGCCGACAATGCCGAAGCCCAGCCGCTCCAGCTCCTCCAGCAGGCCGGCTTCCTCCAGATACAGGCTGGGCACCCGCGATCCGGGGGCGAAGGAGGTCTTGACCCACGGCTTGCGCGTCAGGCCCAACGCATTGGCCTTCTGCGCCACCAGCCCGGCCGCGACCACGTTGCGCGGATTGCTGGTATTGGTGCAGCTGGTGATCGCGGCGATGATCACCGCGCCATCGGGAATCAGGCCGGCCTGCTCCTGCGCCAGCGCGCCCGGCAGATCATGCGCGATACCGGTCGCATGCAGGGCGGCGGTGGGCAGGCGCTTGTGCGGGTTGGAGGGGCCGGCCAGGTTGCGCTCCACCGTGGAAAGGTCGAACTCCAGCACCCGGTCATATTCCGCCGTCGCCAGTGCATCGCCCCACAGGCCCACCTGCTTGGCGTAGGTTTCCACCAGCCGCACCTGTTCAGGCGCGCGGTTGGTCAGCAGCAGGTAGTCGATCGTCTGCTGGTCGATGAAGAACATTGCCGCCGTGGCGCCATATTCGGGGCACATATTGCTGATGGTGGCGCGATCGCCGACGGACAGGCTTTCCGCCCCCTCGCCGTAGAATTCAAGCCAGGCGCCGACCACGCGCTCGCGCCTGAGGAACTCGGTAATGGCCAGCACGATGTCGGTGGCCGTGATCCCTTCCGCACGCCGCCCGGTCAGGCGCACGCCGACGGATACAGGCAGGCGCATCATGGACGGGCGGCCCAGCATCACCGTTTCCGCCTCCAGCCCGCCGACGCCGACTGCGATCACGCCCAGCGAGTCCACATGCGGGGTGTGGCTGTCCGTGCCGACGCAGGTGTCGGGGAAGGCCAGGCCATCGCGCACCTGCACGACAGGGCTCATCCGTTCCAGGTTGATCTGGTGCATGATGCCGTTGCCCGCCGGGATCACGTCCACATTGTCGAACGCGGTCTTGCACCATTCGATGAAATGGAACCGGTCCTCGTTGCGGCGGTCCTCGATTTCCCGGTTGCGCAGGAAGGCGTCCGGGTCATGGCCGCCATGCTCCACCGCCAGGCTGTGATCGACGATCAGCTGCGTGGGCACCACCGGATTGACCTTGGCCGGATCCCCGCCCTGGTCCGCGATCGCGTCACGCAGGCCGGCGAGATCGACCAGCGCGGTCTGGCCCAGGATGTCGTGGCAGACCACGCGCGCCGGGTACCAGGGAAAGTCGCGATCCCGCCGACCGTCGGCGATCTGCTGCAGGTAGTCCGGCAGGTCGGCCGGATCGGCGCGCCGCACCAGCTGTTCGGCCAGCACGCGCGCGACATAGGGCAGCCGGTCATAGGCGCCCGGCCTGATGGCTTCGACCGCCGCGCGCACATCGATGTAGTGGAGGTCCGTGCCGGGCAGGGGTTTGCGATAGGGGTTGTCCATGCACCGGTCCTTTTCATGCCAAAGCCTTGGGAGCAAACCCCATTTGGGAAGCTTGCCGCTGCTTCGCCACCGGTCTACGCGCCGGGCGCGCTATCAGGAGGGCAAACCTATGAAGACCCGTGCCGCCGTCGCTTTCGCGGCGAAGCAACCGCTGGAGATCGTCGAACTGGACCTGGAAGGGCCCAAGGCCGGCGAAGTGCTGGTGGAGATCATGGCGACCGGCATCTGCCATACCGATGCCTACACCCTGGACGGGTTGGATTCCGAAGGCATCTTCCCCTCCGTGCTGGGCCATGAAGGCGCCGGCATCGTGCGCGAAGTCGGCGCGGGCGTCACCAGCGTGGTGCCGGGCGATCACGTGATCCCGCTCTACACCCCCGAATGCCGCCAGTGTAAGTCGTGCCTGTCCGGCAAGACCAATCTGTGCACTGCCATTCGCGCAACGCAGGGCAAGGGGCTGATGCCGGATGGCACGACCCGCTTCAGCTACAAGGGGCAGCCGATCTTCCATTACATGGGCTGCTCCACCTTCTCCAACTTCACCGTCCTGCCGGAAATCGCGGTCGCGAAGATCCGCACCGATGCGCCGTTCCAGTCCAGCTGCTATGTCGGTTGCGGCGTGACCACGGGCGTCGGCGCGGTGGTGAACACGGCCAAGGTGCAGGTCGGCGACAATGTCGTGGTGTTCGGCCTGGGCGGCATCGGGCTGAACGTGATCCAGGGCGCGCGGCTGGCCGGCGCGAACATGATCGTGGGCGTGGACATCAACCCGGAGCGGGAGGAATGGGGCCGCCGCTTCGGCATGACCCATTTCCTGAACACCAAGGGCATGTCGCGCGAGGAGACGGTCGCCAAGGTGGTCGAGCTGACCGATGGCGGCGCCGACTACACCTTCGACTGCACCGGCAATACCGAAGTGATGCGCACCGCGCTGGAGGCGTGCCATCGCGGCTGGGGCACGTCGATCGTGATCGGCGTGGCGGAAGCAGGCAAGGAAATCGCCACCCGCCCGTTCCAGCTGGTGACGGGCCGCAACTGGCGCGGCACCGCCTTTGGCGGGGCGAAGGGCCGGACCGACGTGCCGAAGATCGTCGACTGGTACATGGACGGCAAGATCGAGATCGACCCGATGATCACCCATGTCCTATCGCTGGAGGACATCAACAAGGGCTTCGACCTGATGCATGCGGGCGAGAGCATCAGGAGCGTGGTCGTCTACTGATCCACCGGCTGCATCGCCGGCACCGCGCCATAATAATCGGGCGCGGTGTCGGGGTGGAGTTCGATCCGGTCCAGCAGCACGCCGGGATCGAGCGGCACGATTTCCACCCGGTGCCGACCCGCGGGCAGTTGCGGCAAGGCGATGTGGCGCAGCGCGGTGTTGGACAGGACGTTGGCCTTCCACTCCTCGCTGCGGCCATGGGTAGTGAAATCCAGGGTGGTAGCCTCGCCGCCATCCACCCGCACGACGATCCGCATGCGGTCCTCGCCGGTCAGCATATGGGCGGGAATGGCGACGATCCGCAGCCGGGCATCCTGCAATGCGGTGGTCGTGAAGTTGTAGGCCAGCGGAGCAGCGCCGCTGCCGCCTTTGGGCAGGTCGAGCCGGGAGCGCAGCGCGCCGGCGCGAGTGCCGAGGCCGGGCACCACCTCCCAATCCGCACCCTTGGCAGCGATCGCGGGCAGGCCGATGATGGCGTTGAAGGCAGGGGCTGGGTCTGCCGGCAGCAGGGCCGGGGCGAGTTGCAGCTGCCGTTCCCCGCAGGTGATCGTGCCCCCGGCCAGTGTTTCCGCCCCATCATAAGCAAGCGTGATGCGCGTGCGGAAGCCGTTGCCTTCATCCAGCCGCCCGCTGCTGGCGGAAGCGGTGGCGCCCGACAGGCCGGACAGGGCCCAATCCGCCGCGACCCCGCCGCTATACAGCGTGAAGGCGCGTGTCGCGGGCCGCCCGGCGGTCAATGCGAGATCGGTCATCTCCAGCCCGCATGCCGCTACTTGCGGCAGGGTGTAGCCGGGCCATGACGGTTCCTGGAACACCGGCAGGCGGCGCGGCGCCATGTCCATCATGCCGGCCCACTTGCCGCCGGCCATGCTGTTGTAGGTGGCGGTGTCCTCCACGATACGGGCATGTGCCGCACGGGCCTGTTGCGCCAGCGCGGCCATATCGGCGCGCGGCACGCCGGCGTGGCGGCTGGCATGGCCGCCGGGATCCGCGACCGGCACCGGAGCGCGCTGCGCCCCGGCATGTGTGGCGGCGAGGTCCAGCTTCAGGATACGTTCGTTCAGGCTGGCAGCCGCGCGCACCGGGTATAGCACCAGCTGGAAAAAGGCATCCTGCCGGTCGGCCGGCAGCGTGGCGCCCAGCGCCTCCGCCCGCGAGACCAGCGCGGCATAGGCATCCAGCCGGCGCTCCGCCTCCTCCCCACCTGTGCGGACATAGTCCGAAACCCGGTTCGGCCGGGTCGGTTCGGTCTGGCCCCAGCCCATGAATTCCGGTCGCCGTTCCCAGGCGAGACCGTAATAGGCATTCATGATCCCGGCGATCTCGGCCGCCGCATCGGCCCCGAACTGCGCGGCCGCCCAGCCGCGCAGATGATCGTCCGGCGTCTGGTCGAACTTGCCGGCATCGAAGGCGAGGTCGAGGAAGTAGTGCGTCAGATACTCCGCCGGCTTGATGTCGCCGACATTGGCGATCCAGATCCGCCGCGCGCCCGTGTGCCAGGCGCGCTGCATCTGTTCGCGCACCAGCGCCGGGTGCGTCGTCGCCAGCCACAGATAATCGTGCGGGCGACCCCAATAGGACAGGTGATAATAGACACCCGATCCGCCGCTGCGCTGCCGCTCGGCGGCGTCGGGCAACTGGTGGATGTAGCCGTAATTGTCGTCCGGCCACACCAGCGTGACATCGTCCGGCACTGCCAGGCCGGCATTGTAGGTGTCGAGCACCTCCTTGTAGAGCGTCAGCGCCTGCGGCACCTGCTGCGGCGGGCGGCCCTGCACCTGTGCCAGCAGATCGCGCTGCGCCGCGATGACGGCGGCGGTCGCATCGCGCGCCTCCTCGGCCGTGCTGGCGCCTTCCATGCCCGAATCATGCTTGCCGCGCAGGCCGATGCTGGTGATCGTGTCCTGGTCCCGCGCCTCCACCGCCCGCTCGCGCCAGTAGCCGAGCAGCGCGTCGCGATTGGTAAACCAGTTGAACGGGCCGCGCTCCGCCTCTTCCCATTCCCGCACATTGTTGCGGTTCATGGGTTCGGCATGGGATGTGCCCAGCACGATCGCATGGTCGCGCGCGGCGGCGGCATTGCCGGGAATCTGCCAGAACGGCCTGGTGCTGTCGTGCATCGCGGGCCAGATCGTGTTGGCCTTCAGCCGCCACAGCAATTCGAAGATGCGGGCATAGGTCTTCGGCCCGATATCGCCGGTCTCGGGCTCGTAGGTCTTTGCCGCCCAGGGCTGCAGGCCCCAATCCTCGTCATTCAGGAAGATGCCACGATAGCGGACCGACGGTTCCTTCGAGAGAACGGGAGCGGCATCCACCACCAGCCGGCCCACCTTGCGCGGTGTCACGTCAGCCCACCATTCCCAGGCGGAGATGCCCAGGTCGCGCGTCAGGTCGACCACGCCCCAAACGGTGCCGCGCGGGTCGGACCCGGCGATCAGCAAGATGCGGCGCCCGGCGGCATCGGTGAAGGCGGAGCGACGATATTGCTCCCACTTGCCGGCGAGACCGGCGGTGGCGCCGGCCCGGCCCAGGCCGGCGATCAGCGGCGCGTCGTGCTGGCCGATGATGATGCAGGTGACGGCGCAGCGCGCCGGGTCGGTCGCGAGGTCCGCCGTCCGGCCGGTCAGGGCGAAAAGGTCACGGGCCAGCAGCTCGGCCGCGAGGCGCGCGGTGGTGTCATCCCCGTGCACGATGGTGGGGGCAGCGGCGCCGTCGAACAGCACCATCTCCTCGGCTGCGGCGGGCAGGCACGGCACAGTGGCGCACAGCGGGGCGAGCAGCCAGCGCAGGCGCATGCGGTTCGTAGATTTCACTGACAATGCCGATCTCCCATCGGATCGGCAGTAACACCATCCCCCCACCGCTCAACCCGTGGAGGGCTGGCCGGGATGGTGCCGCTTACAGGACTCGAACCTGTGACCCCATCATTACGAATGATGTGCTCTACCAACTGAGCTAAAGCGGCGTCCCCGGATCAGAGGGGTATGGAGGCCCGAGCCGGAATCGAACCGGCGTAAACGGATTTGCAGTCCGGTGCGTAACCACTCCGCCATCGGGCCGGAAGGCGCGCACCTAGCGAAAGCGGCGGGGAAGCGCAACGGCCATTCGGCATCAAGGCGACAAGGCCGTGTCCGGGGGCGGACCGGTCGCCGGAACATGGCCGTCAGGCACCTCCAGCCGGTAGCCGCCGGTGCTGGCGGTGCGGACCAGATCGGCGCAGCCGGCCAGCGCCAGCTTGCCGCGCAGGCGGGACACGTGAACCTCCACGCTGTTGGTTTCGGGCTCGTGATGGATGCGCCACACATCCTGCAGCAGGGTGCGGCGGGTCACGGGCGTGCCGGGCTCCTCCGCCAGGCGCCACAGCAGCCCGAATTCGCGCGGGTGCAGGCCCAGCCATGACGGACCCCGGCGGGCATCGCGGTGCAGCAGGTCCAGCATCAGCGGCCCGGCGGGCAAGGCGCGGGGCACGGCGCTGGCGGCCGTCTGCACGCGGCGCGCCCGGGCTGCCAGCTCCGCCAGGCCGATTGCCGACTGCAGCACGTCGCCACAGCCGCGCGCCAGCAGGCGGGCGCGCGCCGTGCTGTCCGCCACCCCCAGCACGATCAGCCGCCGCGCACCCGCCAGGGTGCGATCGTCATCGGGCAGATTCCGCCCGTCCAGCAGCGTGACATGCACGCATCGCGGCTGCCCGTCATCGGAGCAGGGGCACAGCTGCCAGCCGCAACGCCGCAGATCCCATTGTTGCGGGATATCGCCCGCCCGCATGTCCCAGCAGAACCACTCCACGGTGCGCCCCTTCTCAGCCCGAATCACGGGTTTGGGGGGAGCGCACCAGCATTGCCGGGCGGTGGCAAGTGCGCCAGCCACCCGGCGGCCCGTCATGCGGCGGAGCTGTTCACTCCCATGCTCTGGAGATAGCGACGGACATTGCGGGCTGCCTGCCGAAGACGCTGTTCGTTCTCCACCAGACCGATGCGCACGAAGCCTTCGCCATCCTCGCCATAGCCGACCCCCGGCGCCACGGCGACGCCGGCATGGGTCAGCAGCTGCTTGGCGAATTCCATGCTGCCCAGATGGCGCAGCGCCGGCGGCAGCGGGGCCCAGGCGAACATGGAGGCGGGCGGGGCGGGGATGTCCCACCCGGCGCGGCCGAAGCTTTCCACCAGCACGTCGCGCCGCTTGTGGTACAGCAGGCGGTTGTTGTCGACGATGTCTTGCGGCCCGTTCAGCGCGGCGCAGGCGGCGGCCTGCAGCGGGGTGAAGGCGCCGTAGTCGATATAGGATTTCACCCGCGTCAGCGCGGCGATCAGCGTCTTGTTGCCGACGGCGAAGCCGATCCGCCAGCCGGCCATGCTGAAGGTCTTGGACAGGCTGGTGAACTCCACCGCCACGTCCTTCGCGCCGGGCACTTCCAGGATGGAGGGGGTCGGCTGGCCGTTATAGTACAGTTCCGAATAGGCGAGGTCCGACAGCACCCACACCTTGTTCTCCCGCGCCCAGTCCACCAGCCGGGTGTAGAAGGCGAGATCGACGATTTCCGACGTGGGATTGCTGGGGTAGTTCACCACCAGCACCGTGGGGCGCGGGCTGGTGAAGCGCATGGCCTTGTCCAGCGCATCCCAGTACCGTTCGTCCGGGGTCGTCGGCACGGCGCGGATCGTGGCGCCGGCGATGATGAAGCCGAATGTGTGGATGGGGTAGCTGGGGTTGGGGGCCAGGATCGTATCGCCCGGCGCGGTGATCGCGGTGGCGAGGCTGGCCAGCCCTTCCTTGGACCCCAACGTGACCACGACCTCCGTTTCCGGGTCCAGCTCGACCCCGAAGCGGCGCTGGTAGTAGTTCGCCTGGGCGCGGCGGAGGCCGGGAATGCCCTTGGATTGCGAATAGCCGTGAGCGTCCGGTTTCTGCGCGGCTTCGCACAGCTTGTCGATCACGTGCTGCGGCGGCGGCAGGTCCGGATTGCCCATGCCGAGGTCGATGATGTCCTTCCCTTCCGCCCGCGCGGCGGCCCGCATCGCGTTTACTTCGGCGATGACATAGGGCGGCAATCGCTTGATGCGGTAGAATTCGGTGTCCATGGCCTCTGCAACATTCGTTTGGCGCCGGGGCGATGCGCGCAAGATGGTTGCCCCGATCGTCCATGTGCCGGAACCGGCAGGCCGGTGCAATGCAGATGCTTGCGTATGGTGCGGCCATGCTATGCACGCGGCAAAGGAGAGGAAGCGATGGGTGACGATTTGCCGCGCAATGCGGGCGAGCTGGTGACCGACATGCTGCAGGCGCAGGCCGAACTGGCGCGGCAGGCCATGCAGACCTTCCTGCCGGGCACGGCCGATCCGGTGCCGCCGGGCGAGGCTGTCGCCGAATGGAGCGCCGCGGCGCAGCGGCTGCAGGACATGTGGCTGGCGTTCCTGCACCAGCAGCGTCCGCTGGCGGGGGCGCCGGGCGTGCCCGGAGGCGAGATGCCGGTGCCGCTGTTCGCCGATCCGGCACGCTGGCTGCAGCTGATGCGTGAATGGGCGCAGGCGTTGCCCTTCATGGATCCGGAGCGGCAGCAGCACCTGGCAGAGCAGCTGGCGGCGCTGTGGGAGAATCTGGCAGGCCAGTTCGCCGCCGCCGCCGACACCGGCGCGCCGGTGCGGCTGCCGCGCAAGGACCGGCGCTTCGCCGCGCCCGAGTGGGTGGAACAACCCGCCTTTGCGGTGCTGCACCAGTCCTATCTGCTGCTGAGCGAGTTCCTGCTGGGCACGATCGACGATTCGCCGGGGCTGGCGGAAGGGGAGCGGCAATCGGTGCGCTTTGCCATCGGCGCCATGCTGGATGCGCTGAGCCCGGCCAATTTCCCGCTGACCAATCCGCAGGTGCTGCAGCGAACGCTGGCGACCGGCGGCGAGAACCTGCGCCGGGGCATGGAGCGGCTGGCCGCCGATCTGGAGCGGGGGCAGCTGACCCATGTGGACAGCAGCGCCTTCCGCCTGGGAGAGACGATCGCCGCCACGCCGGGACAGGTGGTGCACGAGACCGAGCTGTACCAGCTGATCCAGTATTCGCCGGCCACGCCCGACGTGCTGGCCGCGCCGGTGGTGATCTTCCCGCCCTGGATCAACCGCTTCTACATCCTGGATCTCAATCCGAAGAAGAGCTTCGTGCGCTGGGCCGTGGCGCAGGGGCTGACCGTGTTCATGGTCAGCTGGCGGTCGGCCGATGAAAGCCTGACCCATGTGGAATGGGACCATTATGTCCGCGCGCAGATCGAGGTGATCGAACATGTGCGGGCGCGGCTGGACGTGCCGGCGGTGCATACGGTGGGCTATTGCGTGGCTGGCACCACGCTGGCGGCGACGCTGGCGGTGATGGCCCGGCGCGGGCAGGGCGAGCAGGTGGCCAGCGCCACCTTCCTGACCGCGCAGGTCGATTTCGCCGCCGCGGGGGAGCTGAAGCTGTTCATCGACGAGACGCAGCTGGAGGTGATCCGCCAGGCCAGCAAGACCGGCTACATGGATGGCCGCTATCTGGCGGCCACCTTCAACCTGCTGCGCGGTCCGGACCTGATCTGGAACACGGTGGTGAACCATTATCTGCTGGGCGAGGACTATCCGGCCTTCGACCTGCTGCACTGGAATGGCGACGTCACCAATCTGCCGGCCATGTGGCACGAGGCCTATCTGCGGGACCTGTATCGTGACAATCTGCTGGTCGTGCCAGACCGGCTGAGCGCCGACGGCACACCGGTCGACCTGCGGCGGATCGCCGTGCCGGTCTATGTCCAGGCCGGGCGGGAGGATCACATCGCTCCGCCGGCCAGCGTGTTCCGCATGCTGGGGCATGTCGGCGGGCCGACGCGATTCGTGCTGGCCGGCAGCGGCCATATCGCCGGCGTGGTGAACCCGCCCGAATCGGGCAAGTACCAGTTCTGGATCGATGGCCCGGTGACGGGATCGCTGGAGGAGTTCGTTGAAGGCGCGCAGGAGGTGCCGGGCAGCTGGTGGAGCGACTGGGCCAGCTGGATCACTGCCATCGCGCCGGACAGGGTGCCGGCGGAGGGCGCCCGCGACCCGGCGGAGGACGGGCTTGAGGCGGCGCCAGGACGCTACGTAGCAATGCGCTGACTGTTAAGCTAATCGCTTTGTGCAGTGCACAATCTGCTTGACGACAAACGCAAAATATTTATTTTGTGCAGCGCAACAACGGTGTTGCACCGCAAGGTTCCATTATTACCCTCCGTTGGAATGAACATGGACGATCAAGGCAAGTCGCAGGATGATCCTGCTTTTCCCGTGATGGCGAACCCGGCTTCGGCCGCTCCGCAGCCTGATACCGGGGGTGATCCCGTGACAGAGCCTGTGGCCCAGCCGATGCCCCAATCTGTTGTCGAAGCCGCCGCCCCGCCGGCTAGCAGCCCCATCCGGGGCATGCAGGGCGACAATCCCGTGAAGCGCACGATTGCACAGCTCAAGGACAAGATCATGGCCACTGCCCCCAGCAACGAAGATATCCAGCAGTTCAACGACAGCGTCACCACTTCGGTGACCCAGGCGATGAACGAAGCGCAGGGCAAGGCCCGCGAAGCTTACGAGAAGGGCACCGCCGCTGCTGGCGAGGCGACCGAGTTCGCCAAGGGCAACGTCGAAGCGCTGGTCGAGAGCAGCCGCATCCTGTCCGAAGGCCTGCAGACCATCGGCAAGACCTATGCCGAGGAAGCCAAGTCCGCTTACGAGCAGATGACCGCCGACATGAAGGAAGTGGCCGCGATCAAGAGCCCGACCGAGCTGTTCCAGCTGCAGGGCAAGATCATGCGCCGCAACTTCGATTCGCTGGTGGCGGCAAGCTCGCGCAACACCGAAGCGATGATGAAGCTGGCGAACGAGGCGTTCGAGCCGATCTCCGGCCGGATGAGCGTTGCCGCTGACAAGATGAACAAGCCCGTCTGATCCAGGCGAGCGGTTCGTTGAACATGGCGGGGGCCGGGTGCATCGTCACCCGGCCCCTTGCTGTATGCAACCGACCGACCGGTTCCGGATGACGGCGGCACATTTTGCGGGGGCTTGCATCTTGAAGCAGGGGGTCGCGATGCGATATTCCTGCTTCATGCGCAGCCACCTTCCACCCCCGGCCGGCAACCGACCGGTGCCGCCCCATGCTGTTTCGCGGGCAACGGCCGGGCATTGCGGCCCCGCCGGCCCGTTGTCTCAGGACGAAGATGGCGGCGACGATGCCGGCGACGGCAATGGTGGCGGCGACGGCCAAGTGGGCCTGGCCACCCGGACGCGCACCCGGCCGAAGAAGCCCAGCCAGTACAAGGTACTGCTGTTAAACGACGATTACACGCCCATGGAATTCGTCGTGATGGTGCTGAAGCGGTTTTTTCGGATGGATATGGAGCAGGCCACCCGGGTCATGCTGCATGTGCATCAGAAAGGTGTGGGTGTCTGCGGCATCTTCCCCTATGAAATCGCGGAAACCAAGGTCAGCCAGGTGATGGATTACGCGCGGGAGAACCAGCACCCGCTGCAATGCACGCTGGAGAAAGCCTGATCTACGCTGCCCAGCGGCATCACGGGACCGGCCTACGATCTTGACCTTCATCACCGCCATCGATCGCTACATTTTCCGGCTCACGGTCGTGCCGATGCTGGGTGTCTTCGTGCTCGCCGCATCGCTGCTGATGCTGGAAAAGATGCTGCGGCTATTTGAGTTCGTCTCGACGGAAGGCGGGCCCATCAGTGTGGTGTTCCGCATGATGGTCAACCTGGTGCCCGAATATGCCGGGCTCGCCATTCCTCTGGGTCTGATGCTGGGCGTGCTGCTGGCCTTCCGCAAGCTGGCCACCTCCAGCGAGCTGGACGTGATGCGTGCCGTCGGGTGGAGCTACACCCGGCTGCTGCGGGTGCCTTACCTGATCACGCTGGCGCTGGTGGCGGTCAATTTCGCCATTGTCGGCTATCTCCAGCCGCTCGCCCGCTATGGCTATGAGGAGCTCGATTTCGAGCTGCGTTCGGGCGCGTTGGGCGCATCCATCAAGGTGGGCGAGTTCGTCACGCTGGAGGATCGCGTCGCCTTGCGCGTGGAGGGC
Organism: Croceibacterium ferulae; assembly: GCF_003660445.1. Classification (GTDB taxonomy): domain Bacteria; phylum Pseudomonadota; class Alphaproteobacteria; order Sphingomonadales; family Sphingomonadaceae; genus Croceibacterium; species Croceibacterium ferulae. Next base: position 187,947 of record NZ_QZVQ01000006.1, read on the forward strand.
AGCCGGGATGACGGGCGCGAACTGAGCGGCATCTTTGCCCGCGTGGCGCAGGACGGGCCGCAGGGGCAGGTCCTGGCGATCTCCGCCCGGCAGGGGCAGTTCCTGGCGAATCGCGACAATCGCAACACCATCATCCTGCGGCTGCTGGACGGCACGATCGTGCACGACATTCCCGGCCAGCCCAGCCGTGTCCTGTCCTTCAGCCAGCACGACCTGCCCATCGACCTGCCCGCGATCGAGCGGTTCCGTCAGCGTGGGGAAGAGAGCCGCGAATATCTGCTGCCCGAACTGGCACGCATGGGGTGGAGCAGCGACAGCAGCGCCGCGGTGCGGGCCGACAGCCAGGCCGATTTCAATTACCGCATGGTGGAAGTGGTGATGATGTTCATGCTGCCGCTGCTGGCGGTGGCGCTGGCGATCCCGCCCAAACGGTCCACATCCGCGCTGGGCGTGTTCCTGTCGATCATTCTGGTGGTGGCCTACCACAAGGTGAACCAGTACGGGCAGGACATCGCCGAACTGGGGCGGGCCGATCCGTTGCTGGCCCTGTGGGGCCCGTTTGCGGTGTTTTCCGCGCTGATCGGCTGGATGTATTACCAGGTGGCTTTCGTGCCCGGCGGGCAGGCGATCGGCGCGCTGGAAACCGGCTATGCCAAGGTGACGAAGCGGCTTGGCCGGCTGCTGCGCCGTGGGCGCCGTTCGCAACGTGCGGAGATAGAGGATCCGGCCGGCCCGCATGCGGAGCCGCAGCCGCTGGTGGCCGGAAGCGGGGGTGTGGGTGCTGTTTGATTTCCTGCCCTCCCGACGACTGACCTGGTATCTGTCCAAGACCTTCGTCAGTCGCATCGTGGCGGTGCTCGCCATGCTGGTGCTGGTGCTGATGATGCTGGATCTGCTGGGCACCAGCGGCAAGATCCTGGCCGCGCCCGGCAACACGCAGGGCGATCTGTGGCGCTATGTCGGCCTGCGTCTGCCGCAGCTGGTGGCACAGTTTCTGCCCTATTCCGCCTTGCTGGCGACGATCATCACGCTGCTGGCGCTGAACCAGAACAGCGAGGTGACGGCGATGAAGGCGGCCGGCATGTCCGCCCACCAGATCCTGGCGCCGCTGCTGCTGGCGGCCGGGCTGATCTCGCTGGCGTCGTTCCTGTTCAACGAGATGGTGGTGACGCGCGCCACCGCGCAGCTCGCAGTCTGGGAGGCGGTGGATTTCGGGCCGGTTCCGGACGATCCGACCGTGCGCGCCAATGTCTATCTGAACGATGGGCCGGACGTGCTGCTGGCTAGCACTGTGGCAGGCCGCGGGGCGGCGACGGTGATGCGCGGAATCACCTTCTACGACCGCGATGACAGCCTGATGATCCGGCGGCGGATCCTGGCGGACAGCGCCCGCTATACCGGCAATGGCTGGCTGCTGGAGCGGCCCCAGGTGTTCGAGGTGGACAGCGCCACCAACGCGCCCGCACCCACCACCCTGACGGTCGCGCCGGGCCTGACGCCCGACCGGCTGGACATCCGGGCGGTCAATCCAGACGCAGAATCGCTGAGCCAGCTGTCGCAATCCATCGGCGCGCTGGATGCGGCCGGACGCGACACGGCCGAGTTGCGCGGGCGCTGGTGGCACAAGATCTCCGGGCCGCTGGCGGCGCTGCTGATGCCGCTGCTGGGCGCAATCGCGGGATTCGGCCTCGCGCGATCGGGTGGCCTGTTCGTGCGGGCGATCATCGGCATGGCGCTGGGCTTCGCCTATTTCGTGGTCGACAATGCGGCACTGGCCATGGGCAGTTTCGGCGGCTACCCGCCATTGCTGGCCGCATGGGCCCCGTTTGTGCTGTTCGCCCTGATCGGCGAGACGGTGCTGATCCGGACCGAAGAGTAGCGCTCCGGCGAAAGATTGCGGCAAGCTGCCACAATCGGTGCTTGCGCCGCCACATTCCTGCCATTATTTGGAGAGTTGCTCGCGCCGCTGCGAGTTTCTCTTGGGGCATCGGTCTAGCCGGGCCCACCATAGGAGTTCGGTTTATGAAGATGATTGCACTGGCCGCTTCGGCCGCCGCCCTGATCGCCCTGTCCGCTTGCGCTGAAGAGCCGGCCGAGGACACCACCGTCGTCGAAGAGACCACCGTGGAGCCCATGATGACCGACACGGCGATGACCACCGACACCACCATGACCGACACCGGCATGATGACCGACACCACCATGACCGACACCACCATGACCACCACCGAAACCTCGACCTCGACGTCGATGTAATCGGTATGTCCTGCGTTGCCTGCCTGCAGGCGACAAGGGACATATGGTCGTGATCACGTGACGTGATTGCGTTGAAGACGCGCCGCATGGCCTTCGGGCCGGCGGCGCGTTTTTGCGTTGGGGGCTGGGGCATGTTAAGGCCGGTCCGCAAGTGTGACCCATGTGTCACGACCCGTTCAGGTGTCGGCCGCCATAAAGTGCCGGTCCCTTGCAAGCCGGCGTGCGGAGGCGCATCTGCTGCCTCAAGCGCCCCACAGCCACGGGAACCGCTCAAACAGGTACAGGATGACTTCAGTGTCGCACAACGCCACCGCGAAGGCGGACCAGTCCGATCTGCCGTTCTGGAAGCGGAGCCACTACCTCGACAGGATGGACCTGCGAGGGTTGGTTCACGCCTATTTCCAGCACTACACGATCATCGCCTATCTGGCGCTGGCCGCGCTGTGCGTGGTCGGCTTCGTGTGGCGTCCGGCGGCGGCCTTGCCGACGGCCATCGCCTTCGCGGCGGGCGTCGCGGTCTACCCGCTGGTCTGGCACCTGCTGCATCAATATGTGCTGCACGGTAAGTGGATGTGGCGCCACAAGTGGCTGGCGCCGACCTGGAAGCGGATCCATTACGATCACCACCAGGATCCGAACAATCTGTCCGTGCTGTTCGGCGCGCTGCACACGACACTGCCGACCATCGCCATCGCCACCCTGCCGATCGGCTGGCTGATCGGCGGCTTCGGCGGCGCGATGGCGGCCCTGTGCGCCGGTCTGCTGACCACCTGCTATTACGAGTTCATGCACTGCATCCAGCACTTGGCATTCAAGCCGAAGTGGAAGTGGGTGCAGCACATGAAGCAGCGCCATAACGAGCATCATTATTTCGACGAGACCGGAAATTTCGGCATCACGAATTATGGCTGGGATCGGCTGCTGGGCACCTATTACGAGAAGAAGGACCGGCCCAAGCGTTCGCCGACCGTGTTCAATCTCGGCTATGACGAGACGATCGCGGAGCAGTGGCCTTACGTGAAGGACCTGTCCGGCGGCATCGCCAGCGGCCATCCGCGCCGTCGCGTGATGGGCAAGGAAGGCTTCGATCCGGCAAAGCAGGCGGGCGGCAACGATCAGGGGCAGCAGGCTTCGGCCTGAATTGCTGACGCGCTGACGAGGGGCAGGCCGATGGACGTGACGATTGCGCCGGTCACAGGCCGGCGGGAGCTGGGCCTGTTCATCGAGCTGGCCTACCAGCTGAATGCAGGTGACCCGAACTGGGTGCCGCCCTTGCGCAGCGACATGGTCGAACTGCTGACACCCGGGCGCAACCCGTTCCACGAACATGCGCGGATGCAGCTGTTCCTGGCGCGCCGCGGCAAGCGGGTGGTCGGCCGCATCTCCGCTCACATCGACGAACTGGCCCTCAGGCAGCCGGTGGAGCAGGGCCTTGGCCCGGGCACCGGCAATTGGGGCCTGCTGGAGGCGGAGGACGAGAGCGTCGCGCAGCGCCTGATCGCGACGGCGGAAGACTGGCTGCGCGAACAGGGCATGACCCGGGTGCTGGCGCCGATCAGCCTTTCCATCTGGGAGGAGCCCGGCCTGCTGGTGCGCGGCCACGACCACCCGCCAACCATGATGATGGGCCACCATCCGGTGCAGCATCAGAGGTGGATCGAAGGCGCGGGCTACGCTTCGGCCAAGTCGCTGCTGACTTACGACCTTCCGATCGACAAGGGCTTTCCCGAACTGATCCAGCGGATCGTCGCCTCCGGCGAGCGCAGCAGTCGCATCACCCTGCGCACGGTCGACATGAAGAACTTCGCCCGGGACGGGGAGATCGCGATCGACATCCTGAACGATGCTTGGTCCGGCAATTGGGGCTTCGTACCGTTCACCGATGCGGAAAAGGCCTATGGCGCGAAGAAGCTGAAGGCGATCACGCTGGAACGCACCAACATGATCGCCGAAGTGGATGGCGAGCCGGTCGCCTTCATGCTGGCCTGGCCCGATCTGAACGAGCAGCTGATCGGCATGAGGGGCCGGCTGTTTCCGTTCAACTGGGTCAAGCTGCTGTGGTGGCTGCGCAAGCCGCAGGTGCGCACCTTCCGCGTGCCGCTGATGGGTGTGCGCAAGAAGCTGCAGAATTCCCGCATGGCCAGCCAGATCGCTTTCATGATGATCGAGTATATCCGCCGGGTTGCGGTGAACGAACATGGCGCCACCCGGGGCGAGATCGGCTGGGTGCTGGACGACAATGGCGGCATGATCGCGATTGCCGATTCGATCGGCGGCAAGGTGAACCGCGAATACCGGATCTACCAGAAGGCGCTCTGACCCCGGCTGCTCCCTGCGGAACCGGAGCCGGGCAGGGCGGGTTTCGACTGCATGGCCCGGCCCGGCCCTTTACCTCCAGCCCGCGGGATCGCCACCATGAGCCTGACCTCCGCCCCCGATATCAAGCCCCCGCTGGGCCGTGTGCTGGTGGTGGAGGATGACGCGGTGCTGGCGCTCGCCATCGAAGACGCGCTGCAGAATGTCGGAGCGGCCGAGGTGGTCATCTGCGCCAGCATCGCCGCGGCCATGCTGGCGCTGGAAGAGGCGGAGGCTGATTGCCTGGTGCTGGACGTCCATCTGACGGACCGCAATGATGGCTGGGCGCTGGCGGAACTGGTGGATCAGCTCGGCCCCCGCCGGCCTGTCATCGCCTTTTCGACCGGCTCCCCCGAAGCCATCCCGCCTGCCATCGCCGAGATGGGCCTGGTGTTCGAGAAACCCTATGACCCCGCCGAACTGGCGCGGGCCCTGGCAAGTGGCCGTCGGCGGGGGTTCTTCGCCCGGCTGCGGGATGCGATCGGCTGAGTTCCTCCGACTGGCACGGGCGTTTGTTCCGCCTGTTGCGCGCACAAAAAAAGGCCCCCGTTCTGTTCAGGAACGAGGGCCTCTCGGGATCGTGTCACCAGCCGCTTGGACGGGAGGGGGGGTCTCGGCGGTGACAAGGCGATAATGAGCAGCCCGGATAGTGGTTCCGGACCGTGCCCAGATTTTTTCAACCGACCCTGTTGCCTTGCCGGATGATGGCGTTTTGCGCATCTTGCGCAGGCGGATGGAACAATGCCACAGCCTCCTCGTTGTTCATCGACGAGTTCCATCGGGAAGGGGTTTAAATGTCCATTGGGGCCGAAGTAGCCGCTCATCTGCCGTTCCTACGCCGTTACGCGCGGGCCCTGACGGGTTCGCAGAGCACCGGCGATGCCTTTGTCCAGGCCACACTGGAAGCAGCGCTGGTCGATGAGGACCTGGCGCAGACACTGACGGGCGGGCGCGTGCCGCTCTACGCCGCGTTCAACAAGGTGTGGTCCAGCGCCTATATGGAGATCGGCGAGGAGAGCACGGGCGGGTTGCATGAACGCGCCGCGCAGGATCAGCTGAAGAAGATCACCCCCATTAACCGGCAGGCCCTGCTGCTGACCACCGTGGAGGATTTTTCCGCGGCGGAAGCGGCCGAGATCATGGGCGTGTCGGCCGATGACGTCACCCGTCTGGTGGCGGATGCGGTGGAGGAGATCGAACGCGAATCGACCACCAGCGTGCTCATCATCGAGGACGAGCCGCTGATCTCCATGCAGCTGGAGGATCTGGTCCGCTCGCTGGGTCACGACATCTGCGGAACCGCGGCCACGCGCACGCAGGCACAGGAAGTGGTGGCGGAAAAGACACCGGGGCTGGTGCTGGCGGATATCCAGCTGGCGGACGGTTCGTCCGGCCTGGATGCGGTGGACGACATCCTGCAATCCGTCAGCGTGCCGGTAATCTTCATCACCGCCTACCCGGAACGGCTGCTCACCGGCGATCGCACCGAGCCGACCTATCTGATCACCAAGCCGTTCCACGAGGATACGGTGCGCGCGGCGATCAGCCAGGCGCTGTTCTTCGGCTCCGCCCGCCCACTGGGCTGAACGGCCTGAACGGCATGGGGCGCCCGGGATCGAGGCGCCCCTCCTGCCTTGCCCCTTCCCACCATCCGCACCGGTAATTGTCACCGGACCCGTCCGGCTCTACGGCCGCCGGCATGACCGACCTTGTCGTCAACGGCCGGCCGCTGCGCTTCGCCATGGATCCCGCGACTCCGCTGCTGTGGGCGTTGCGCGATGCGGCGAACCTGACGGGCAGCAAATATGGCTGCGGCAATGGCGATTGCGGCGCCTGCATGGTTCTGGTGGACGGTGCGGCGCTGCGGTCCTGCCTGGTCAGCCTGGCGGATGCGGAGGGGCGGGAGATCGTCACGATCGAGGGCCTGTCCCGCGACCGCAGCCATCCCGTGCAGCAGGCCCTGGTGGCGCAGGGCGCCATCCAGTGCGGATATTGCACCCCCGGCATCGCCATCACCGCTGCTGCGCTGCTGGCACGTAATCCAGATCCTTCGAAGGCGGAGATCCTGACCGCCATTCCCAATCTATGCCGGTGCGGGGTCTATCCCCGGCTGATCGCAGCCGTGCAGCAGGCCGCGCGGATCGCCCGCCGGGCCGAGCGGGTGGAAGGTGCGCCACCTCCCGGCATTGACCCTGCCGATGCAGCGCAGGCGGTGCCGGCGCTTCGCCCGGCAAAGGATTGATAAAGGGGGAACGGATGGCAGGCGATTGCGTAACCAGACTGTCACGCTTGCAAATGGCAGACACATTTGCCAGTCCCCTTGCCTAATCCGCCGATCTTCGGCGCCGATACGGACCAATCAACGGAGTGGCCCCCACGCAATGAATGGCAGTGAATTGGCCGAGGAGCGTCGCCGCTCCGGGCTCATGCGGCGCATGGGGCAGGCGCTTGGCCCGGCGGGCGTGTTCTTCCGCGGCTTCCTGGAACACCCGCGCATGGTCGGCTCCATCATCCCGTCCAGCCGCTGGACGATCAACCGGATGCTGTCCCCCGTCGATTGGGACCGGTGCAAGCTGTTCGTGGAATATGGTCCCGGTGTCGGCACTTTCTGCGGGCCGGTGCTGGACCGCTTGCCGCGCGGGGGCGAGCTGCTGGTGATCGACACCAATCCGCTGTTCATCGACTATCTGCGCCAGAATTACCGCGACAGCCGCTTCCATGCGGTGCTGGGGTCCGCCGCGGATGTAGAAAGCCATGTAGCCAGCATCGGGCAGGACGGTGCGGATTACGTGCTGTCCGGCCTGCCTTTCTCGACCCTGCCGGATGGCGTGGCGCCGGCGATCGCGGCGGCGACGCACCGCGTGGTGCGCCCGGGCGGTGCCTTCCTGACCTATCAGTTCAGCACCACGGCGCGGGATTTTACCGCACAGCATTTCCCGCGGGTGGAGACGCACTTCGTGTGGCGCAACGTGCCGCCCTGCCTGCTGGCCTGGGGCTGGCAGGACCAGGTGGACGCGGCGGCGCAGGAAGCCGGCGCCGCCGCGGCCGCCTGAATGCTACAGGCCGGTCGGCTCCGCAGCGCGCGGGGCCGGCTCGGCCAGCTGGCGGTGGACAGCCGCCTGGACGGCGGTGAAGATCATGGTGGCGATGGCGGCGATCAGGCCGGAGACCACGCTTGCCACGATCAGCGCTCCGGCCTCCCCCAGCAGCATGCCCAGCGCGCTCGTGATCATGCCGATCACCAGCAGTACCACCATGTAGGCGACGAACAGCAGCAGGAAGAAGACGAGCAGGCGGCCGACATTGCCCCGCGTCTCCGCCCAGCTGCGCCGCAGGGCGGCCAGCGGATTGCGCAGCTGTTCGATCGCGATGACCGGCAGCAGCAGGGACAGCCGGGTCATCACATAGACAAGCCCTACGGCGGCGATCAGCGACAGCACCGCGCCCGCGACCGGAGCGGCCAGGCTGGCGAAGACAACCACCACGATCGCCACGAACATGGCGACGCCCAGCAGCAGATAGGCGCCGAGTACCGGCAGCAGCCCGACGAAGCCCTGGCGGATAGCTTCCCCCACAGTCGGGCGCCGCTGGTCGCGCAGCAGCACGAGCAGCGCCAGTGTCCCGGCAATCTGCGCCAGCACCACCAGCAGGAACAGCCAGCCATAGCGGCCATAGAAAGCCCCCAGCTGCTGCTGCATCGCCTCGGGATCGCTGGTCGTCAGCAGATCCTGCAACGGCGGCATGACGAACCCCTGCAGCACGGCCGGCAGGAAGAAGAAGATTCCTGCCACCACCAGCAGCACCTCGCGATTGGCCCTAACCATCGCCATCGCCTCGCTCCAGGCAGCGCTCATGTCGAACTTCATGCGTGATCCTTCCGGCCGTGACCCTTGCAGCGCCCTTGATAAGCGCGAAGGGACAGGGCAGGCAATCGCCCGTGACGCAAGCTGTGCAACATGGCTGGCCCGGGCGGCCGATCGAATGGCGGCAATCGGGCGCGCCTGTCCCCTATCGCGAGGCGCTGGCGGCGCAGGAGGCGCGCAATGCCGCCGTGCATGATGGCGCGGCCGAGGAGTTGATCTGGCTGCTGGAGCATCCGCCGGTCTACACGGCTGGGACCAGCGCCGACGTCGCCGACCTGATCGACCCCCGCTTCGACGTGGTGCAGACGGGGCGGGGCGGGCGCTACACCTATCACGGGCCGGGCATGCGCATCTGCTACCTGCTGCTCGACCTGGCGCAGCGGGGCCGCGACGTGCGCTGCTTCGTGCACGGGCTGGAACGCTGGGTGATCGCCACCCTGGGCGATCTGGGCGTGGAAGCCTGGGCGGTGCCGGAACGGGTCGGCATCTGGACCCGCGACGTGGATGGGCGGGAGGCGAAGATCGGCGCCATCGGCGTGCGCGTGCGCCGCTGGGTCACCATGCACGGCTTTGCGGTGAACCTGGACCCCGACCTGGGCCATTTCGGCGGCATCGTTCCCTGCGGTATCGCCGAATATGGCGTCACCAGCCTGGCCCGGCTGGGTGTGCCGGTGAATGCGGCACAGTGGGATGCCGCGCTGCAGGCCCGCGCGGGCGAGTTCCTGGAAAGACTGGAAGGTACGGAGGCGACATGCGCGGCAGGATGATCGGCGGATTGATGGCGGGGGCGGCGCTGCTGCTGACAGCCTGCGGCGGCGAGGCACCGGAGGACGGCGCGGCGACAGGGGGCGGGGAGGTGCTGGAAGGCACCGCCAGCGATGCGATGCTGCCGCTCGCCACCGTCACGTCGCAGCCGCCGCTGGCCCCGCCGGAGCCCGAACAGCGCAGTTCTGCGCCGGCCAGCACTCCGGCCGGAGGTGTTACGCCGTCGTCCAGCCCAACGTCTGCGGGGGGCGGAGAAACGCCGGCTAGTGCGGACGAGCCCACGCCGGGCTGACGGCAAAGCGCACTATCGCGCGCCCCATCGCGCCAGCAATACATCACGTTCCGCCGCGCTGATCGGCAGCACGGTGCCATGGCGGGCGCCCGCGGGCAGGGTGAAGCTGGCGGGGGTGGTCCAGGCGATGTCACCTGCCAGCGACCGGGTGGCGAGCGGCATCAGGCCCGCATCGCGGAAGCGGTCGACATACAGGATATAGCGGTAGCCGCTGCGGTCCCCAGGATTGGTGCGCAGGATGGCCGGGCCCTCCACCTCCGTGGTGCCGGCATCACGACCGATGCAGCGGTCCGCCAGGGTCCATGCGCCGCTGTCGCCGGTGGCGGCAAGGGCGGGCGAGCGGTCGAGGATGATGTCGCCCGACGGGCAGCCGGTCGCCTCCGTTGCCTTGGTGAAGCGGTAGAAGGTGTCGCCATCGTGCAGCACGGTGGAATCGATGATGCCCTTGTCCGCCACCAGCTCGGGCCGGTCCGCCGCCCTGAACCAGACCTGCGGCGGGGTGAAGGTGCGGAAGTCGCGGGTGGTGGCGAACAGCATCTGCGGGCCGTTGCCGTCCGCCTGCGTCCGCGCATCGTCGGCGAACAGCGTCGATGCCCAATAGACGAGGTAGGTGCCGGTCGCCGGATCCCAGGTGGCCTCCGGCGCCCAGGTCATCCCCGCACGCGGCAGGTTGACCCGGACATGCCGTTGCCCGCCCCAGTGGACGAGGTCGGTCGATTCCCAGATTTCCAGATGATGGCTGCCATTGCTGGTCGCATCGTCCCAGCCGGTGCGGGCCGCGGACAGATCAGTCGCCAGCAGAAAGAACCGGTCCCCTTTCGCGGACCGCAGGATGAACGGATCACGCAGACCAAGCGTGCCGACCGTCGATCCCAGTACCGGACGGCCGCCATTGAGCGGGCGCCAATGCAGCGCATCATTGCCCTCGCTCAGGGCGAAGTGGATCTTCTCCTGCTCCAGCCCGGTGCCGGTGAAATAGACGAACAGATAGGCCGTCATCTCGGCCGCGCGCGGGGCGGCTGCCGGGCGTGCAGGGGGCGGTGCCCCCATGCAGCCGGGCAGCAGCAGCGCCAGCAGCCCGGCCATGGCCGACCGGTGCAGGGCCTTGCGAAGGCGAGGCACCGGCCGGGTCCGGCCCATCAGAACTGGACGTTCACGCCGGCGGTGAAGGTCCGGCCGAAGCGCAGCTGGAACAGCGTGTCTTCGCGCACGCTGTCGATATACAGCCGGTTCTGTTCGTCCGTCAGGTTCTGCGCTTCCAGGATCAGGCCGACATGGTCGTTGATGGCGTAGGACGCGGACGCATCCACGAACAGCGTGGGCGAATTGCCCTGCAGATCGCTGCCCTGCGATGCGGGGATGCCGCGCACGAAGCGGTCGCGCCAGTTGGCGGTGCTGCGGATGCTGAACTTCCCATCATCGTAATACAGCGTGCCCGATGCGGTGTTGCGCGACAGGCCGACCAGATCGTTCGTCGTGCTGTTGATGCAGGCGCCCGCCTGGCTGGCGAGGCAGTACTCGATCTCAGACGTGACGTGCGTGTAATTGGCCAGCACGCCCACACTTTCCAGGAAGCCGGTGGCGAAGGCGCTGAACGGCACCTGGGCATTCACCTCGAGGCCCTTGAGCGGGCCGCCATCGGTGTTGGTCGGGCGCGAGACGTTGAACAGTTCGGTCGGGGCGGTGCCGCTGCCATCCAGCAGCGCGTTGGGCAGGCCAAGTTCGCTGAACGGTATCTGGCTGTTGATGGTCTGGATGAAGCTGCCGATATCCTTGTAGAAGAACGCCGCCGACAACAGCGCGCCGGGCGCCCAGTACCATTCCACCGCCGCATCGAAGGTGTTGGCGCGGATCGGTTCCAGGAAGGGGTTGTTGACGTTGCCGACCCGGGTGATCGGATTGACGCCGCTGGTGGGGGCCAGCTGCTGCAGTTCGGGCCGCGACATGACCTTGGCGGCGGACAGGCGGAACAGCAGGCCATCGGCAGGCTCGAACACCAGGTTGGCCGAGGGCAGCCAGTCGTCGTAGCTGCGTTCCGCCACGGACAGCTGCCCGAACACGTTGGTGGGGCTGGTGCCCGCCGGGGCCCCGATGGCGATGTACCCGGACGATCGCTGGTCGGTGTGGACATAGCGTACGCCGATGTCACCGCGCAGGCCGATGCCCACCAGGTCCGTGGCGTCGAACGTCGCCATGGCATAGCCGCTGACGATGCGTTCGCGGATGCGGGTGTCGCCGGCGCCACATTCCACGCCGCACAGGCGGACGTCCTCGACGCCGAACACTTCGGAGAAGCGATCGGGATCGACCGCCGCCCAGCTGTCAGGCGCGCCATAGCCCCACAGCTCGCCGACGCCTTCGATCTGGCGGGTGATGTCGGCCACGCTCACGCCTGCGGGCAGGGGCCGGACAGCGATGTCGGCGGTGTAGGGCGAATAGAACCGGCCCCGGAATTCGCTTTCGCGATACTGCCCGCCGACCTTGAAGGAGACGGCGTCGCTGGCTTCCCAATTCAGGTTAAGCTCGGCCGTCTTGTTGTCGATGGTGTTGCGCAGCGGGCGGCCCTGCAGGCTGAAGCCGCCGAGCACGGTGCCGTCCGACCGGCCGGGTGCATAGGTGAAATTGGCCGGGTTCGACACGTCGAAGCCGAAGCCGATCGTGGGGATCACCGAATCGTCGCGGAAGTCGATGGAGAAGTTGTCCGTATCGATCACGTCGATGAAGGTCTGCAGGCGGCTCGGACCGTCGAGCCGGCTTTCGCTGATGCCGAACAGGCCCGTCAGTTCCAGCGTGTCGCCCAGCCGCTGACGGATGTTGAGATTCGCCTGCTGGAAGGTGGTGGTGAACTTGTCCACCAGCCCTTCGGACCGCACGTCGACCCCGTCGAACAGGCCATAGACCAGCGATCCGTTCTCGTCGAACTCCACATCGCGGACCGACACCATCGGCTGTCCATTGTTGCTGATGGAGCGGGCGAAGGACAGGCCGGCGATGTAGTTGTCGCGCCGTTCCACATCGAATTCGGACAGCAGCAGGTCCAGCGAGACATCCGTGTCGGCACTGGGCTGCCACTGCAGCGTCAGCGTGCCGGCGATGCGCTGCTGGTCCTGTTCGGAATTCACGTAGCGCGGAATGCGCGGGAAGAAGGCACCGCTGCCCGGGGTGTCGGGCGCGTCGGCGCGGCGCAGGTCCAGAATGGTCTGATAGGCATCGATAATGCCGGTGCGCGGATTGTCCGTGCTGCATGCGGTCGGCGTCACACCCTTGGCCGGGTTGTTCGCCGGGTTCTGCGGGGTGAAGCCGATCGGCGAGCAGAAGCCGCCATTCACATTGGCAGGCAGCAGGTCCACCGCGGCATAACCGACCTCGCGCAGGTTGCGGCGCTGGTACGCGGCGGAGAACAGCACGCCGAAATCGCCGAACTTCTGCGACACCAGCAGCGATGCGCGCGGGTCCACCTGATCGGCGACCTCGTTATACACGCCGCGCGCGGTGGCGGAGAAGACGAAGTCCTTGGCATTGTCGAACGGCTTGGGCGCGCTGAGATCGACCGTCGCGCCCAGCGATCCTTCCTCCACATCGGCGGACGGCGTCTTGCGCACGGTCAGCCGGCTGAAGATCTCCGTGGGGAAGGTGTTGAAGTCGAAGGAGCGGCCCGTATTGCCCGCGCCAAAGATGTCGGACCCGCCGGTCTGCGACGTGCCTTCCATCCCGTTGATGCGCACCCGGGTGAACTGCGCGCCCAGGCCACGGACGGAGATGTTGCGTCCTTCGCCGCCATCGCCGCGGGCCAGCGCCACGCCGGGGATGCGCTGCATGGATTCGGCCAGGTTGCTGTCCGGGAACTTGCCGATGTCTTCCGCCACGATGCTGTCGATCGCGGCCGTCTCGTTACGCTTCAGCTCCAGCGCACTTTCCAGCGATGCACGAAAGCCGGTGACGAGGATCTCGTTGCCTTCGGGCGGATTGGCAGGGGCGGCCTGCTCGTCAGCGGCGCGGCCCGGCACCACCTGGTCCTGCGCAGCGGCGGGCGCTGCGCACAGGGAGGCAGCGGCAATCGCCAGCAGCGAAACCGCTGCGGACGCAAAACGATTGGCATGATTCATGAAAAAAGCCTCCCCATATAGCGCGCTCCCATTATCTGGAACGTTGTCGCATTATGTATCAGCATTTGTCAGACCAGTAAAGATGCTCCCGCTTCAGTCGGCCCGCGCCAGTAATCGTCTGGCGAGTACTAGGTGCGGCTGGTCAAGCATGCGCCCGTCCAGCTGCACGGCGCCTGCGCCGGGTTCCGCTTCGAAGGCGGCAATAATGGCGCGCGCTTCGGCCAGTTGTTCAGGCGAGGGAGAAAAGGCGGCGTTGATGATCGGCACCTGATCGGGGTGGATCGCCAGCATGCCGGCGAAACCGTCGGCATAGGAGGCCGCCGCAATCCGGGCGAGGCCGGTAAGGTCCTTGAAATCGGCAAACAATGTCTCGATCGCGAGCACGTCGCAGGCATGGGCGGTCAGCAGCAGCTGCGCCCGGATCAGGCGAAAGGCGTCGGTCCAGTTGCCGCGATCGTCCCGCTTGCGCGTGGCGCCCAGCACCGCCGACAGATCCTCCGCCCCCCAGGTCAGCCCGGTCAGGCCTGGCGGCATGTCGCCGGCATAGGCCGGAATGGTCAGCGCCGCGGCGGCGGTTTCGCTCACCAGCGGCAATATGCCTGTCACGGCATCGGCACCCGCGCCGTCGGCAATGGCGGTGGCAAGCTGTGCCACCTCAGCCGGCCCGGCCGCCTTGGGCAGCATGATTCCCGCAGGGGCAGCGGGCAGCACGGCGGCAAGATCGGCCTGCCACAGATCGGTGGAGAGCGGATTGATGCGCACCCACGCGCCGGGATGGTCGGCCAGCCATTCAGCCGCGAGCCCGCGCGCGCGCGCCTTGTTCGGGGGCGCCACCGCGTCTTCCAGGTCCACGATCACCACATCGGCGCCGCACCCCGGAACCTTGGCCAGCTTCCTTTCGCTGTCGCCCGGGGCGAACAGCCATGATCGTGACTTTGCCGGGTTTTTCCGGGCCGGGTTGTTCTGGGCGTGTGTCATCTGCAGCTTCTATCAGCCAAGCTGGCGGGCGAACAAGGCGTGGCGTGCCTCCAGTTCCTGCAGGTCCGGCCCGTCCAGCGCCAGCCGCGCCTGTTCCAGCAGGCGCTCGCCTTCCTGCTCAAGCAGCTTGGCACGGTGCTCGTCATCGATCGCGCCGGCTGCATGCCGCAGCGAATCGAGCATCACCAGCGCCGCGGGCCGGCTGGTCGCCACGGCGGAGCGCATGATGCCGAAGCCGCGCGCCAGATAATGCGCGAAGTCATCGGCCAGCGGGATCACGCTGCGCGCCTCCGGCGCTTCCTCCGCCACCACCTTGCGCAGGTCGCGCCGGGCAAGATCGGCCGTGGCGGCGCCCAGCCAGTGCAGCGCGGTGATGGCGGTGAAGGGATCGTTGATGCCCGGCGACAATGCCCGCAGGCCGATCTCCACCAACTCGTCCATCAGGAACTGCGGATCCTGCGCCGGGGTACGGGCGGATCCGACCGTCAGTGCATCGCGCACACACTTGGCTAGCTCGTCGTTCCCCGGCCCGTCCACCACCCGGGCGAGGACCATGCCGGCGTGGATGAACTCGCCCGTGCGCACTTCCAGGGTCAGGCAGCAGCCATGCTTGCGGGCGGCCTTGGCCAGATCATCGAATTCGATGAACTGGATGTAGCCCGCGCGATCCGCCCGGATCGGGGCGCCCTCGCGCATGTCGCGGCGCTCCTCCCCGCCGCCGAGATGGGGGTACATCTCCTCCACCTCGTCCAGCAGCGCCTGACCGATGCCGCGCAGCACGGTGTTGATACGGATCGAGTCGGGGATGTGGTTCAGGAAATAGACCAGCACGCCGACCGAGATCGCCATCAGGCCGAACGCCACCAGCAACGACAGCTGCGGCACGAAGCCGGGCAGGGCGGTGGCGGCGGCATCCTGCGCGCTGCTGGTCACCTCGTCCTCCGCCCGGACGGAGCGCAGCACGATCAGCGCATAGACAAAGGTGCCGATGAAGGTGGCCAGGCTCAGCTGGTTGCCACGATCCTGCATGAAATTGGTCAGCAGGCGCGGGCCGTAGCTGCCACTGGCATAGGCGACGGCCGCGATGGTGATGGAGAATACGGTCGCCGCCACGCCGATCATGGAACTGGCGATGACCGACAGCATGGTGGTGGCGCCGTCGGGCCGGGCGGGCGCGATCAGGTTCTGGTCGTTCAGCCAGGCGGCTGACCCCGCCCGGTCCAGCGCCAGCATGCCAAAGGCCAGCGCCGTCGCAGCGAGCGCGAACAGCGTGGGGAAGAACCAGTAATTGCCCGTCAGCCGGGACCACAACCAACGCACTTCACTCATGAACCGGCCAACGCGCGAACGGGCCGGGTGGGTGCGCGACGATGCTCGACCTGCATGACGGCAGGTGACGCCCCGGGGCGCCGTCATTATATCGGGCGGATGCAGCAGGCGCAGACCACCCTTGCCATCGCCACCCGCGGCATGGGCTTCACCGATCTGACGGACGATATCGCCGGCTGGCTGGCCGCGAGCGGCATCCGCACCGGGCTGCTCAGCCTGCTATGCCGCCATACCAGCGCGGGATTGCTGATCACGGAGAACGCTTCTCCCGCGGTGCGACGCGATCTGGCGCGCTGGCTGGCGCGGCTGGCGCCGGAAGGGAGCGGGTACGAGCATGACGAGGAAGGCCCGGACGACATGCCCGCCCATCTGCGAGCTGCGCTGACCGGCCCGTCGCTGACGATCCCGGTGGCGGATGGCCGCATGGTGCTGGGCACGTGGCAGGGGATCTATCTGGCGGAGCACCGCCATGCGCCCCACCGGCGGCAGGTGGTGGCGCATGTGATCGGCGAAGCCTAGCTCTTCAGCTTCCACCCGCTGCGCAGCAGGGCGTAACAGATCGCCCCCAGCACCAGGTTCAGGACGCCCACCCCGATCGCCGCCCCCAGCACCGCGCCATTGGTGTCGCCGATGTCGCTGGTCCCCAAGAAGCCGAAGCGGAAGCCGGAGATCATGTAGAAGAACGGGTTCAGGCGGCTGATCGTCTGGAAGGCCGGTGCCAGGTCATGCACCACGTAGAAGGTGCCGGACAGCAGCGTCAGCGGGGCGACGATGAAGTTGGTGATCGCGGCATTGTGGTCGAACTTGTCAGCCCAGACAGAGGTCAGCAGGCCGGCCAGCGCCAGCATGGTCGATCCCATCAGGCCGAACCACACGATCGCCCAAGGATGCGCCGCCATCAGCGACACGCCCGGCCACAGCGCCATGGCCAGCGCCAGCGCGCAGCCCACCATGACCGCACGGGTGATCGCCGCGGCGATGATGCCGATCATCAGCTCCGCCTCGCTGAGCGGGGGCATCAGCAGGTCGATGATCGTGCCCTGCAGCTTGCCCGCCAGCAGGGAAAAGCTCGAATTGGCGAAAGCGTTCTGCATCATGCCCATCATGATCAGGCCCGGCGCGACAAAGGTGGCGAATGGCACGCCCAGCACGGTGCGGTCGCCCCGGCCCATCGCGACGGTGAACACGATCAGGAACAGCAGGGTGGTGACGGCCGGCGCCCACACGGTCTGCGTCTGCACCTTGAGAAACCGGCGCACCTCCTTCATATAGAGGGCCCACAGTCCGATCCGGTTGATACCGGTGATCCGGGGCTGTCCCATCGGCGGGAAGTTTCCTGCCGGCAGGGCGGCTGCGGTGGCGGGGTCGGTTTCCCGTTCCCCCTGGGCGGCGTTCCGGATGGTATCGGCCATGGGCCCGGCGCCTATCGGCCCCGACGGCGCATGGCAAGCACCGGTGGAACGAAGGGGGTCGTGGCAGGCCAGTCCTGCCCCGTGAAGTTTACACGATTACAGACGGCGGATGTTGACGATGAGCTGGACCGAAGAACGCATAGGTACCCTGACCCGCATGTGGGAAGGCGGCTCCACCGCCAGCCAGATCGCGGACGAACTGGGCGGCGTGTCGCGCAATGCGGTGATCGGGAAGGCGCATCGCCTGGGCCTGAAGTCGCGCCCGTCGCCGGTGAAGGCGAACGAGAAGGTCGCCGACAAGGCGGCCGAGCCCAAGGTGGCAGAGCCGGTCGCGATCGAGGCGGAAGCGCCCATCGCCAAGGCCAAGGACAGCACGGCCGAGCGGACCGCCCCGGCACCGGCGGCACCCCCGGCTGCTCCGCCGCGCGCGCCCGCCGCGCCCGCTCCGGCACCCGCTGCCGCCACCACCAGCCGGGTCGAGGCGGATCCGGTCGAACCCGCGCCCGAGCCGCGGCGGGACATGCCGCGCATCGTATCCGTCGGTCCCGGCGGGTTCCTGCGTCAGGGCCCGGGCGACCAGCAGGCGCCGATCCCGCCCGCCCCGCCGCGGCGGCTGGTCCCGGCCAAGCCCGCCCCGGAAATCGCCGACAAGACCAGCCTGCTGGACCTGAACGACCGGGTCTGCCGCTGGCCGATGGGCCACCCGGGGGAGGCGGACTTCCACTTCTGCGGCGTGAAGGTGAACCCCGGTTTTCCCTATTGTGTGGAACATTGCGGCCGCGCCTATCAGGCACAGCTGCCCCGTGGTGCGCGCCGTCCTCCCCCGCCGCTGCCCTTCGGCGGCCCCCGCGTCCGCTGATCCGCGGGGCCGGGGGGCTCACCTCCCCGGTTACCACGTGGTTCTGCGTAGGCGCGGCGACCCGAAGTAAGCATCTTCCCCGAATGGCGGGGAAGTTTGCGCTTACCTAGAACGGTGCCATCGGGAACGGGGGCACCACAATGGGTCACATCGCACACAGCCAGGATTTTGACGCGGCGCACACGCTTGCCGGTGTGGACGCGCTGCGCCTGGATAATCTGCACTCGCTGGGTGACCTGACCCGTTTTCTGCAGAATTACCTGGATTGCGAGCTGGCGCTGGTCAGCCTTCCCGGCACGGCAGGGGCATGGACCGTGCGCGCCGGCATCGACATGCCGGTCCCGGTCGGAACAGGGGATCCGGGCGGCCTGGCCGACCCGATCGCCGCGCGCGCCTGCGGCATGCAGTTCTTCGCCGGGCTGCCGCTGCGGGACGGCGCCGGGCGCTGCATCGGCACCATGGCGGCGATGGACGGGGCAGAGCGGCCGCTTTCGGGCGAGGAGCTGGGCGTGCTGCGGCAGCTGGCCGGTGTCGCCGCCGGCCTGTGCATGCCGGAGACGCATGACTGACCGCGCCGTGGCGAGACTTTTTCGCGGCTGCGAAACCGCCATCGCCGACGGGCGTTAGCCGGGCATCATGCCGATCGACATCTCCGCCCGCTTCAGCTTCAGCCTGCATGATCCGTGCGACGTGCTGCTGCAATTCGAGGCGGCCGCCATTCCCGAACAGGCGATCCTGTCGTCCGACTGCCGGATGAGCGAAGCGATCCACCTGGCCCGCATCCCGGCGCAGGACAATATCGGCCAGCGGATCTGGCTGCGCAGTGAAGGCCGCTACGAGGTCGACTACCACGCGCAGGTGGAGGTCGACCGCCTGCTGGCCGACCTGTCCGAACTGGAGCGGCTGGAACCGCACGATCTGCCGGGCGAGGCGGTGCAATATCTGTTCGACAGCCGGTACTGCCCCGCCGATCGGTTCCAGCCCTTCGTGGAGGCCGAGTTCGGCCACCTGACCGGCGGCCCGCGCATGGTGGCGATGCGCGACTGGGTGGCGGAGAACTTCTCCTATGTGCCGGGCAGCAGCGATGCGACCACCACCGCGATGGACTCCTTCGTGGAACGGCGCGGCATCTGCCGCGACTATGCCCATGTGATGATCACGCTGGCCCGCGCCAGCGCGGTGCCGGCGCGCTTCGTCAGCTGCTACGCGCCCGGTGTCACGCCGCAGGATTTTCACGCCGTGGCGGAGGTGTTCCTGGCCGATCCCACGGTGCCGGGTGGCGGCGCCTGGCATATCCTGGATGCGACCGCGATGGCCGATCCGGCGCAGACAGTGAAGATCGGTGTCGGCCGCGATGCTGCCGATGTCAGCTTCATGACGACGTTCGGCGCGGCGCAGTTCGAGGACAAGATGGTGGCGGTGACCGCATCCGGTTGATGGAATGTTGCGCAACCTTGCGGCTTGCGCGCTCTGCAATCGTTTGCATAAGGCGTCCGAGCGGCATTGCGCATCGCAGCACGGGGCTGTAGCGCGGGCGGCAGGCACGGGAGAGGCGGATGCACGCGAACACAGCCATCAGGGCGAAACCGGAATGAGCGGGGCTGCCGAGAATCTTGTGCTGTTTGGCGCCACGGGAGACCTGGCGCAGCGCATGCTCCTGCCGTCTCTCTGCGCGCTGGATGCCGACGGGCTGCTGCCCGAAAAGCTGCGGATCGTCTGCACTGCGCGCTCCGAGATGGACGACGCCCAGTTCCGCAATCTGGCGCGGGAGGCGGTGGAGAAGTTCCTGCCGGCGCACCGGCGCGGGAGCATGGCCGATTTCCTGAACCGGCTGACCTATCAGGCGCTGGATGCCACCACACCCGAAGGATACCGCGAGCTGGCGGACAGCGTCCGGCAGGGCGGCCGCGGTGACGTCGCGATCTTCCTGTCCACCGCGCCCAGCCTGTTCGAGGCGACGATCAGCGGACTGGCCGATTGCGGCCTGGCGGAGGACGGGGCACGGATCGGGCTGGAAAAGCCGCTGGGCCATGATCTGGAAAGCAGCCGGCACATCAACGATGCGGTCGCCGCCGTCTTCCCCGAAGACCGCATCTTCCGCGTCGATCATTATCTGGGCAAGGAAACGGTGCAGAACCTGATCGCGCTGCGGTTCGGCAACATCATGTTCGAACCCTTGTGGAATTCCCAGCATATCGAGCATGTGCAGATCACCGTGGGCGAGACGGTGGGGCTGGAATCGCGGGCGGAGTTCTACGACCAGACCGGCGCCCTGCGCGACATGGTGCAGAACCACATGCTGCAATTGCTGGCGCTGGTGGCGATGGAGCTGCCGGTGACCTTCGATGCCGGCGCCGTGCGGGACGAGAAGGTCAAGGTGCTGCGCGCGCTGCGCCCGATCGCCGCCGGGGAAAGCGTGACCGGCCAGTATCGCGGCGGTGCGTCGAGCGGCAAGATCGTGCCCGGCTATGACGAGGAACTGGGCAAGGATAGCGACACCGAGACCTTTGTCGCGATCAAGGCCCATGTGGACAACTGGCGCTGGAAGGGCGTGCCGTTCTACCTGCGCACCGGCAAGCGCATGCCGGAACGGGTGACGGAGATCGTGATCCAGTTCCGCCCGGTGCCGCACTCCATCTTCGCCGGCGCGAAACTGAAGGCCAATCGCCTGGTGATCGGCATCCAGCCGCAGGAAGACGTGACGCTGACGCTGATGGCCAAGGTGCCGGGGCTGGGGCAGGGCATGGCCTTGCGCGAGATCCCGCTCGACATCTCCATGCCCGACGCGCTGAGCGGGCGGGAACGGCGCATGGCCTATGAACGGCTGCTGCTGGATCTGATCCATGGCGACCAGACCCTGTTCGTGCGGCGCGACGAGGTGGAGGCGCAATGGGCCTGGATCGACCGCATCCGCAGCCGCTGGGCCGAAGAGGGGCTGACCCCCAAGACCTACAGCGCAGGCAGCTGGGGCCCAAGCGCGGCGATCGCGCTGGCCGAACGCGATGGAGTGAGCTGGCATGAGTAATATGCACCCCACGGTCCAGCGCGTGACCGACCGCGTGATCGAACGGTCACGCCCCAGCCGCGCGGCCTATCTGGCGCTGATGCGGGAGGAAGGCGACAAGCACCGCGACCGCAACGTGGCGCTGCCCTGTTCCAACCTGGCCCACGGCTTCGCCGCCGCTGGCGAGGACAAGGCGAGCATCGCCACGCAGCGGGGCCCGAACATCGGTGTCATCACCGCTTACAACGACACCATCTCCTCGCATCAGCCCTACGCCGCCTATCCGCCGCAGATGAAGATCTGGGCGCGGGAGGTGGGCGCCACCTGCCAGGTCGCCGGGGCGACGCCGGCCATGTGCGATGGTGTGACGCAGGGCACGGACGGCATGGAGCTGTCGCTGTTCAGCCGCGACGTGATCGCGCTCTCCACCGCCGTCAGCCTCAGCCACGCAATGTATGACAGCGTTGCGCATCTGGGCATGTGCGACAAGATCGTGCCCGGCCTGCTGATGGGTGGGCTGCGCTTCGGCTGGCTGCCGCAGCTGTTCATCTCCGCCGGCGCCATGCCGACCGGGATCGCCAACAAGGAAAAGCAGCGCATCCGCCAGCTTTATGCCGAAGGCAAGGCGACGCGGGCGGAACTGCTGGAGAGCGAGTCCAGGAGCTACCACTCGCCCGGCGTGTGCACCTTCTATGGCACCGCCAATTCGAACCTGATGATGCTGGAGATGATGGGGCTGCAGATGCCCGGCGCCGCCTACATCAATCCGGGCACGCCGCTGCGCCAGGCGCTGGTGCGCGCCTCCGTCCAGCGGCTGGCGGAGGTTGGCCGCGACAGCGGTGACTATCGCCCGCTTGCCGAATGCGTGGACGAGCGTTCGATCGTTAATGCGGTGGTCGGCCTGCTGGCGACCGGCGGCTCCACCAACCACGCGCTGCACATCCCCGCCTTCGCCCGCGCCGCCGGCATCCAGATCGACTGGGACGACATGGCCGAGTTGAGCCGGGTGGTGCCGCTGCTGGTGCGCGCCTATCCCAATGGCGCCAAGGACGTGAACCAGTTCCAGAACGCTGGCGGCCTCGGCTTCGTGGTGCGCGAACTGCTCGATGCGGGGCTGCTCCATCGCGACATCATGACGGTCTTCGGCGATGATCTCGGCGCCTTTGCGCAGGAGCCGTGGCTTGATGGCGAGACGCTCGCCTGGCGGGACCCGGGCCCTTCGGGGGACGAGGATGTTCTGCGCCCCTACAGCGCACCGTTCCAGCCGGAGGGCGGCATGGTGCTGGTGCAGGGCAATCTGGGCCGCGGGTGCTTCAAGACCAGCGCAGTCGATCCCGAACGCTGGACGGTGGAGGCGCCGTGCCGCGTGTTCGAGACCCAGCAGCAGGTGACCCAGGCCTTTGCCGCAGGGGAGCTGGAACGCGACGTGGTGGTGGTGGTCCGCTTCCAGGGGCCGCGCGCCAATGGCATGCCCGAACTGCACAAGCTGACGCCGGCATTGGGCGTGCTGCAGGATCGCGGCTTTCGCGTGGCGCTGGTGACCGATGGCCGCATGTCCGGCGCCAGCGGCAAGGTGCCCGCGGCCATCCATGTCAGCCCGGAGGCGTTGGGCGGTGGTCCGCTGACGCGCCTGCGCGATGGCGACATCGTGCGCCTGTCGGCCGTGGACGGCACGCTCAGCACCACGGCCGACCTGTCGGTGCGAGAGGATGCCGTCGCTCCCCAGAGCCAGAGCGGCACCGGGCGCGAACTGTTCGCCATGTTCCGCCATGGCGCGGATGAGGCGGAAAAGGGCGGCTCCGCCATGCTGGCGCTGGCCGGGCTGTAGGACGATGACGGAACTTGTCGCGGTCGACATCGGCGGCACCAATGCCCGCTTCGCGCTGGCGCGCCTGGAGGCCGACGGGCGGATCGCGCTGGACGAACCGGTAACGCTGGGCACCAGCGACTTCGCCAGCCTGCAGACCGCTTGGGAGGAGTTCGAGCGGCGCATCGGCCGCCAGGCCCCGCGCGCCGCCGCGATCGCCATCGCCGGCCCGGTCAATGGCGGCACCGTGCGCATGACCAACAACAGCTGGGTGCTGCACACCGGCGCGCTGGACGAACAGCTGGGCATCGACCGGGTCACGGTGATCAACGATTTCGGGGCCGTCGCCCATGCCGTGGCCCGCGCCGATGCCGACCAGTTCGCCACCCTGTGCGGGCCGGAAGGCGACCTGCCCGCCACCGGCACGGTCAGCGTGATCGGCCCCGGCACCGGCCTCGGCGTCGCGCATTTCCTGCGGCTGCCGGGTGGCGGCTACCATGTGCAGCCGACCGAAGGCGGGCACATCGACTTCGCGCCGATGGATCATATCGACGACCTGATCCTGCAGCGGCTGCGTGCGCGGCACCGGCGCGTTTCGGTGGAGCGGGTCGTGGCCGGGCCCGGCATCTGCGAAATCTACCAGACGCTCGCCACGATGGAGCGGCGCAAGCCGCAGGAGCTGGACGACCGCGCCATCTGGACCCGCGCGCTGGAGCGGAGCGACAGTCTGGCGGTGGCGGCGCTGGACCGGTTCTGCCTGTCGCTGGGCAGCGTGGCGGGCGATTTCGCGCTGGCCCATGGCAGCAGCGCGGTGGTGATCGCCGGCGGTCTGGGCCTGCGGCTGCGCCATCTGCTGCCCACCAGCGGCTTTGCCGAACGGTTCCGTTTCAAGGGGCGGTACGAACAGATGATGGCCGGCATTCCGGTCAAGCTGATCGTCCATCCGCAGCCCGGCCTGTTCGGCGCCGTGGCCGCCTTCCAGTGTCAATATTCTCAGCAGGAGCAGCAGCAGGCATGACCCCCATCGAACAGGTGATGCGCACCGCGCCGGTGATCCCGGTGCTGGTGATCGACGATGTGGCCGAGGCCGAGCCGCTGGCCCGTGCCCTGGTGGCCGGCGGGTTGACGGTGCTGGAGGTGACGCTGCGCACCCCCGCCGCGCTCGACGCAATTCGTGCCATGAAGAAGGTGAAGGGCGCCATCGTTGGTGCGGGCACCGTGACCAATGAAAAGCAGCTGGATGACGCGATCCGCGCGGGCGCGGAGTTCATCGTCAGCCCCGGCCTGACCAAGCCGCTGGGCAAGGCCGCGATCCGCAGCGGCGTGCCGTTCCTGCCCGGCATCGCCAATGCCGGCGACATCATGCGCGGGCTGGAGCTGGGCCTGAGCGAGTTCAAGTTCTTCCCCGCGATGGCGGCGGGCGGCATCCCGGCGCTGAAGGCGCTGGCGGCACCGTTCGGCCAGGTGAAGTTCTGCCCCACCGGTGGCATCACGCTGGACAATGCACCCGAATGGCTGGCGCTGGATCCGGTGCTGTGCGTCGGCGGCAGCTGGGTCGCCCCGCGTGGCGGCACGCCCGAACAGATCGAGCAGCTGGCCAGGGACGCAGCAGCTCTGCCCCGCTGAGGGCGACAGATTGAAGGAACACCGGATGAAGACAGTTGGCGCGCTGACGGCACGGTTGCAGGAACTGCACGGGCGCACGGCGGAAACGCCGCTGTTCAATCCGGTGTTCCAGTTGTCGCTGGACCTGTCCCGCCTGCTGGAAGGCGATGGCCTGTCGCTGGACGATTGCGAGGCGCTGGTCGGCGAGCTGGAATGTGCCGCGCTGCTCCGCCGTGCGGAACGGCTGCGCCAGCTGGTCGCACCCGTGGCGCCGGCCACCAACGACCAGGCGCTGGCCGACGGGCTGGAGCGGCAGGACTTCGCCGCCTTCCGCGCGCGGTGGGAACAGCCGCAGCTGCATGCCGTGTTCACCGCGCACCCCACCTTCCTGCTGACCCCGGCGCAGGCGCAGGCCGTGGCGCAGGCCGCCAGTCAGGATGGCGAGATCGGGGATGACAGCTGCGTCGCGCCGTCGGTCCGCAAGCCGGTCACGCTGGGCTTCGAACATGATCAGGTGATGGCGGCGATGGCGCACGGCCAGGATGCGCGGGACGCGATCAACACCCGTCTGCTGAGCCATGCGCAGACCTGCTGGCCGGACCAGTGGCAAGCCTTCCGGCCCCTGCCGTTCCGCTTTGCCAGCTGGGTCGGCTACGACATGGACGGGCGCACGGACATCACCTGGTCCGCCTCCATCGGCTTCCGCCTGGCGGAGAAGGCCACGCGGCTGGCCCGCTACCGCGACCAGCTGGCGGCGATCGACGGCGATCACCCGCTGCTGGCGGAGCTGGCGCCGGCCGCCGACTATGCCGCCGCGCGCGCTGCGGACTTTGCCGGCGACCTCACCGATCCGGCGGCGCTCTCGCTGGCCGCCAACCGCCTGACCGCACATGATCCGCGCAAGCTGCTGTCGCTGAAGACCTGCATCGACCGGCTGGAAGCCGAGGGGGGCGAGGTTGGCGGCGCGCGCGCCGTGCAGCTGAAGGTGCTGGCGGCCGGGATGCGGGCCGAAGGGCTCGGCATGGGGTGGATCCACTTCCGGGTGAACGCCAAGCAGCTGCATAACGGCCTGCGCCGCCGGCTGGATCCGGACGGGCAGCTGGACCTCAGCAGCAAGGGCGCGATCGTCCATCTGCGCCGCGCTATCGCCGCGGTGGAGCCGCTGCGCGCCAATTTCGCCGCGCTGGCGATCGAGAGCAGCACCGCCATCCGCCAGTTCCTGGCCATGGCGCAGATCCTGCACCACATCGATGCCGACGCGCCCATCCGGATGCTGGTCGCCGAATGCGAGGAGCCGGCCACCGTGCTGGCCGCGCTCTATTTCGCCAAGCTGTTCGGCATCGCCGACAAGGTCGACGTGTCCCCTTTGTTCGAGACGGAGACCGCGCTGGAACATGGCGGCCGGCTGCTGGACGCCCTGCTGCAGGAGGAGGAATATCGCAGCTATGCCCGCGCACGCGGGCGGGTGTCGATCCAGACCGGCTTTTCGGATGCGGGCCGCTTCGTGGGGCAGGTGCCCGCGAGTCTCGCGATCGAGCGGTTGCAGGGCCGGCTGGCGGCGGCGATGGCCGCCAACGGCATGGAGGACGTGGCCGCGCTGGTGTTCGACACTCATGGCGAGAGCATGGGGCGCGGGGCGCATCCGAACTCGCTGGCGGATCGGCTCAGCTGGCCGCTCAGCCCGTGGGCGCGCGGGCGGTTCGCCGCCGCCGGCATCCGCTTGGAGCCGGAGGTCAGCTTCCAGGGGGGCGACGGCTACCTGTTCTTCGCCACGCCCGAACTGGCGCTGGCAACGCTGACCCGCATCGCCGAACTGCGCCCGAACGAAGGTGATGCGGATGCGGCGAACGACGATCCGTTCTATACCCGCACCGACCTGTCGCTCGACTTCTACCGCGCCGTCCGCGATCACCAGCACGAACATCTGGAAAGCCGCACCTATGCCCGGGCGGTCACCGCCTTCGGCCTGGGCCTGCTGAACGCCACCGGCAGCCGGGTCAGCCGGCGGCAGAGCGACATAAACGCCGATCGCGAGATGTCGCTGCGCCAGATCCGCGCCATTCCGCACAATGCCATCCTGCAGCAGCTGGGCTATCCGGTGAACGTGATCGCCGGGATCGGCAGCGCGGCCGATGGCACCGATCCCGACCTGAACGACATGCTGGCGAGCAGCGCCCGGGCGGCGCAGATCCTGCGGCTGGTGCGCAGCGCCAATGCGCTGGCCAGCATCAAGACGGTGGCTGCCTATGGCGAGCTGTTCAACTCGGCCTACTGGGCCAGTCGGCCCTATCGCGGGCTGGAAGATCACCTGACAGGCCCATGTGCCGCCCTGGCCGAATATCTGGTGAAGGATGACCGGGTGGGCACGTTCCGCCGCCTTGCCAGCCGCCTGCGGGTCGATGCCGTGAAGCTGCACCAGCTGGAAACCGCGCTGCCCGTCATGGAGGAGCCTTCTGACTCCGGCGACCGCGAGGCGACCCGCCGCGCGATAGGCGCGCTGCAGGCGCTGCGGCTGGCGCTGTTCCAGCACATGTTCCTGCGGGTGATGTCGATCCCCGCCTTCAGCCGGGCCAACGATGTCAGCCGCGAGGACGTGCTGGAAATGGTGTTCACCCTGCGCGTGGACGAGGCGCTGGCGCAGCTGCGGCGCGCTTTCCCGACCAGCTTCCCCAAGCCATCCGACTTCGCCCTTACGGAGCCGGCCGACTATCCCGAAGGGGGCGATGCGGGCTATGCCTCCATCGGGCGCGACTTCATCGAGCCGATCGACCGCGCCTATGCCCTGTCGCTGCGGATCGGCACCGCCATCGCCAACCATTTCGGCGCGCATGGCTGATCGCCAAGGTGCCTAGCGGCTGCGGGGCGGTTCCGGGCTGAACAGCCAGCCATCGGCCGTGGCGCGGGCGAGCACGCCGGCGACATTGCCGCTGCCGCCCGCCTCCAGCCGGTCCAGCAGGCGCGCCACATCGCCGCCACGGGGTGGCTGGCCGAGTGCCGCGATGGCACGGCTGGCGACCACCAGCCGAATCGCACGCGGAGCCTGCGGGCGGTAGCGGAGCGATCCGTCGATCGGCTCCACCCGTTCTGCCCATTCCCGCTGCCCCGCCCAGTCGAGCGCCGCAGCCGCCTGCGCCAGATGCGCCGCGCTGTCGGCCAGTGCGGCAGCGTCGAGCCAGTCGGCCTGCCCGATCGCCTGCCGGATACGCACCCGATCGAACCGGCGATCGGAATTGCTGGGGTCAGCCGCAGGTGACAGGCCATGCGCAGCGACCAGCCAGGCCAGTTCCTGCCGCCGGAAGCCGAGCAGCGGCCGCAGTAGAGGAAGGGCGGTGCCCGGCACCAGCCCGGAGGCGCGGACACCGGCCAGGCCGGCAAGTCCGCTGCCCCGGTTCAGCCGCATCAGCAGCGTTTCCGCCTGATCGTCCGCATGGTGGCCGGTGGCGATTGCGCAAAGCCCATGCTCCGCTGCCCAGCCGGCCAGCGCGGCATAGCGCGCATCACGCGCGGCGGCCTGCACATTGCCGGCGGCGGGGGTGACCCGCAGCACGGCGCAAGAGACCCCGCGTTCGCCGCACAGATCGGCCACAGCTGCACATTCAGCGGCGGCTTCGGGTCGCAGGCCGTGATCCACCGCGGCCACGGCGTAACCGCCGGGCCGGGTGGCCTGCATCAGCAGCAGCAGCGCCAGCGAGTCCGCCCCGCCGCTGACCGCCAGGCCGATCGGCGCCTGACCGATCGATCCGGCGGCGCCAGGCAGCAACCGGGCGAGACTGGCGGCGAAGCGCGCCGCCAGATCGGCCTCAATTGCTGCAGCGGACCCGGCTGCGGTTGCGGTCATACTGCTCCTTCAGGCGGCCGGTCGCGAGGGCGGGGTAGCCGTCGCCGAACTCGGCCAGCGCGATGCAGGCACGGTTGGTGTCGTTGATCGCGATCATCGTCTCGGCCAGATAGAGCAGGCTGTCGGGTGCGCGTTCGGCCTGCTTGTTCGCCTGGTAGTTCTCGAAGAAATGCGTCGCCGCCTCGCGCGGCTGACCGTTGTCGAGATAGGCGCGGCCCAGCAGGTTGCGGCCCCAATTGGTGCGGGCGTGATTGGGGTAGCGCTGCAGGAACAGTGCCAGCTGCTGCTGCGCTTCCGGATAGAAGCCGGCCTGCCACAGGCGAAAGCCGTAGCTGTATTCGTCATCACCAGGATCGTCGGTCTGCGGCTTGGCGATCGCCTGCACCGCGGCGACCCGTTCCGGGCTCGGCGCGGCGGCGCGGGTCTGGCCGGAGGAGGATGCGGTCGGCGTGCCGGCGGCGGCGGCGGGCGGGCTGGATTGTGTCGTGGCGGCCGGCGCCGGGATCACGCCGGCGGCGGGCAGGGTGCCGGCAGGTGCGGCCTCCAGCGCCCCGATCCGCTGTTCCAGCTGCTGCAGCGCATAGGCGGTCTCCTCGCTGCGGGCGGTGACGCGGGCCATCTGCGCCTCCACCGCATCCAGCCGCGCCAGGATGTCGGTCACGGCGCCGGTGGTCGCTCCACCCGGTGCCGGTGTGGTGGTCGGCGCCGGGTTGGACGTGTCCACCTCCGGCGTGAAATAGCGCCCGTCGCCGCCGGGGAACACGGCGCGCTGCACCGCGCGCAGCTCGCTTTCGATCCGGCTGAGGCGGGCATTGGTGGCGTCCTGCGCCTGTGCGCCGGCAGGCACCAGTGCCGTGCCGAGCAGGGCCAGCACGATCGCTGCCCGTGTGCGGCTGTTCATCGCCAAGATGTGATCCTTCCCTTGCAAACTGGTGCCGGCCGATAGTGGAACCTGCCGGAATGGTGGCTGAACGGATGCAGCCTTATTGCGCCGCCGGCCGCGACGACACGGCCGCCGGCACGAAGCGCGAGGCGGGGCTGCCGGCCGCCGCCGGAGTGCCGCCCGATGCCGCCGGAGTGGCACCCGCCGCCGGCGTGCCCGCCGGCTGGCCGCGCGCCAGCAGCGCCTCCGCCGTGACAGGCACGTCGCGCATGATCATGTCGTCCTCGGCCAGCCGTGGCACTTCGCGGCCGCCGATGGTGATGCGCAGCGCGTCCGGCCGGCCGGTCCACAGCAACGGCCCCTGGGCATCCGCCGGGACCTGATATTGTTCGTTCAGCGCCATCTGCTTCTGCATCAGCTGCCGTCCGCTAGCATCGTAGAACTTGACCCAGACGCCCTCTTCCATGGCGGTGAACACCACCGGCCCGGCGGGGGCGGCGGCGGGCTGGCCGGCGGGGTTCGCCGCCTGCTGCCGCGCCAGCGCGGCACGGCGGGCGGCGTCTTCCTGCTGCTGCTGTTCCACCAGGCTGGGCAGCTCGGCCGCCGGCGCGAACAGCGTGCGCATGAAGAAGAACCCGCCCAGCAGCAGCAGCACGACCGCCGCCAGCGCCAGCCAGGCCAGGCCGCGGCTGGGCACGCGCGCAGGGTCGCCCGGTTCGAAGGACGGCGCGCCATCCTGTTCGCGCGCCTCGATCATCTCCGCCCGCACCCGGTCGGCGATCACGTCCGGGTCCATCCCCAGCAGCTTGGCGTAGGAGCGGGCAAAGCCGGTGGCATAGGTGCGGCCGGGCAGGGTGTTGAATGCGCCGTTTTCCAGCGTGACCAGATGCCGTTGCGGAATGCGGGTATCGGCCGCGACCTGTTCCAGCGACAGCCCGCGCGCCTCGCGCCCGGCGCGCAGCTCTGGCCCGACGCCGCCGGTCGCGGTGCCTTCCGGCTGTTCGTTCATGGCCACATGATCCCCGATCCTGATGCGGACGGTACCACCCCGTCCGGTTGCTGCCCGTGCCCGGCAAGTGACGAAGACAGGGCATGCAAGTCAAGCGGCAAGGCACCGCTGCAGGTGCCATGCCTGTGGTTAATCCACCTCGATCCCGCGTTCCTCGGCCCAGCGGGCGATGACGCCGCGCAGATCGGGCGGCGGCGCGGCCAGCCAGCCCTGCATGGCGGCACCGGCCTCCGCCAGATCGACCCGGCGGACCAGTTCCTTGATCGGGCCCACGGCGGCGGGCGTGATCGACAGGCGCCGGATGCCCAGCGCCAGCAGCGCCAGCGCCTCCAGCCGGCGGCCGCCCATCTCGCCACAGACGCCCAGCCGCACCGGGCTGCCGCGCACGGTGGCGACCACGCGCTGCAGGAAGCGCAGGATGGTGGGGCTGAGCCAGTCATAGCGTTCCGCCAGCCGCGGGTCGGAGCGGTCGGCGGCGAACAGGAACTGGGTGAGGTCGTTGGTGCCGATCGAAATGAAGCTGAGGCGCGGCAGCAGCGTGTCGAGCATCTCCGCCAGCGCCGGCACTTCCAGCATCACGCCATACTGGATCTCGTCCGGCAGGCGGCGGCGATGGCGCTTGAAATGGGCGATCTGCTGTTCGAACAGCGCCCGCGCCGCATCGAATTCCCAGGGTTCCGATACCATCGGGAACATCACCTGCAGCGACCGGCCGGCGGCCGCTTCCAGCAGGGCGCGCGCCTGCACCTTCAGCAGCCCGTCGCGCTCCAGCGCCAGGCGCAGCGCGCGCCAGCCCATCGCCGGGTTCTCCTCCGCCGCGCCGCGTTCCGCGCCGCGTAGATAGGGCAGCACCTTGTCTCCGCCGATATCCACGGTGCGGAAGATCACCGGCCGATGGCCCGCGCCTTCCAGCACATCGCGATACAGGCGGGTCTGCCGATCGCGCGAGGGCAAGGTATCGGCCACCATGAACTGGAATTCGGTGCGGAACAGGCCGATGCCGTCGGCCCCCGTCAGGCCCAGCATAGGCGTGTCCTCGACCAGGCCGGCATTCATCATGACCTCGATCCGTTGGCCATCACGGCTGAACGGCTCGACATCGCGCTGCGCGGCATAGGCGGCCTGCTTCTCCCGGCTGCGGGCAAGGCGCGCCTCGAAGGTCTCCAGCGCCGCGGTGCCGGGGCGGATGATCACCTGCGCCCGGTCGCCATCCAGCAGCAGCTGGTCTCCATCGCGCATCAGGGCGCGGGCATTGCGGACGCGGCCGATCACCGGCACGCCCATCGCCCGCGCCACGATCACCACATGCGCGGTCAGCGATCCTTCTTCCAGCACCACGCCCTTCAGCCGGCGCTTGTCATACTCCAGCAGTTCCGCCGGGCCCAGGTTCTTGGCGATCAGGATCGTGTCCTGCCGCAGGCCCGTTCGCGCCGCCGTACCCAGCTGGCCGGAGACGATGCGCAGCAGGCGGTTCGCAAGATCCTCCAGATCGTGCATCCGTTCGGCCAGCAACGGGTCGCGGATCTCGCGCATGCGCTGCCGGGTGCGCTGCTGCACCCGCTCGATCGCGGCCTCCGCCGTCAGGCCGGCATCGATCGCCTCGTTGATGCGCCGGCTCCAGCCTTCGTCATAGGCGAACATCTTGTAGGTCTCGAGGACGTGCCAGTGCTCCTCCCCCACGCCGAATTCGGCATGGGTGGCCATCTGGTCGATCTGCTCGCGCATCCGGTCGAACGCCTGGTAGACGCGGTGCCGCTCCGCCTCCGTATCGTCCGCCACCGTCTGCTCGATCACGATGCGCGGCTGGTGGAACACCGCCTGCCCGCAGCCCAGGCCCTTCACCAGCTGCAGCCCGGTCAGCACCTCCTGCCCGACCTGCGCGGCCGATCGCCCGCTCAGGGTCTCCTCGTCCACCAGCCCGGCATTGGTGATCAGCTCCGCCAGGACCATGGCGACGGTCTGCAGCGCCTCGATCTCCACCTCGACATAGCGGCGCGGCTCGACATGCTGCACCGTCAGCACGCCGATCGCCCGTTCGCGCCGCACGATCGGCACGCCGGCAAAGGAGTGGAACTTCTCCTCCCCCGTTTCGGGCACATACTGGAATTCAGGATGGGTGGCGGCTTCCGCCAGGTTCAGCGTCTCGGTGTTCTGGGCGATGGTGCCGGTCAGCCCTTCGCCGATGCCCAGTCGGGTGACATGCACCGCGCTCTGGTTCAGGCCGCGCGTGGCGAACAGTTCCAGCATGCCTTCGCGCAGCAGGTAGATGGAGCACACTTCGCTATCCAGCGAATCGCCAATGATATCGACCACCTGGTTCAGCTTGCCCTGAGCGTGCAGGCGCGACGCCATCAGCTCGTGCAGCCTGGTCAGGATCGTGCGGGCGGCGGCGGTGGCTGTCATTGTGAACCGGCCTAACCCATCCGGACCGCTTTGGGAATGTTGCGCAAGGTCCGATGGGACAGGAAAGTTTTTGCCAGTGCTTTGCTGGCTAAGCTGTGCGGAAAGTGGCCCTCCGCGACCGTGCAGGGCCGGCTCGACTGACCGGGCGTCTGCGCCGTCGCGGAAGGCAGCGTGCCTTTCAGATTGACAGTGGACCGATCACGAATGCGCGATGGCTTCCTTGATCTTCAGCTTCTGTCGCTTCAGCGCCTGGATCATCGCGCTGTCGGGAACAGGTCGGCTCATCTCGGCATGAAGCTGCCGTTCCAGCCCGTCGTGCTTGGCGTGCAGTGCGGTGACGTGGGAAGATTCCATCAAGGGTTCTCCTTTCGCTGTTGATCGCCGTCGGCGCGAGTACCGCATCGACGGCAGCGCGACTCAAACTGCAACGTCCGAGCCGCGCAATTGTCATCAAAACACAATAATCGTAGGGCGGCAAACCGGCCGTGCGGCAGAATGGCCGTGGGTCGGGACGGATCATGTCCCGAAGGGCGCGATGAAGGGACGGCGGTGAACGAGGAGGAATTGCAGCGCAGGCTGGTGGCGCTCAAGATCGAGCATCGCGACCTCGACGCCGCGATCGATGCGCTGGGCAGCACCGGCGGCGACCAGATGCAGGTGGCCCGGCTGAAGCGCAAGAAGCTGAAGCTGCGCGACCAGATCCATATCATCGAAGACTATCTGACGCCTGACATCATCGCCTGATGGCGCTCCCGCCGAAACCGTGGCCGGTCGGCATTGCCGAGCAGATGGAGCCGCTGGTGCGCCGCGTGCTGGCGCCCAACGGGTCCGCCTGGACCTATACCGGCACGCAGAGTTTCCTGGTGGGGGACGGACGCGGGCTGGCGGTGATCGATCCGGGACCTGACGATCCGGCGCACCTGGATGCCCTGCTGCGTGCGATCGGCCCGGCGCCGGTAGTGGCGATCTGCTGCACGCATACCCACCGCGACCATTCGCCCGCCGCCGCACCGCTGGCCGCCGCCACCGGCGCACCGGTGATCGGCTGCGCGCCGCTGCGCGCCAGCGGCGGTGGCGAGGTGACCGATGCCCCCTTCGATCTCGACTACACGCCCGACCGCGTGCTGGCGGATGGGGAGGCATTGGCCGGACCGGGCTGGACGCTGATCGCCATCGCCACGCCCGGCCATGCCTCCAACCATCTGTGCTTCGCGCTGGAGGGCACGGGCGTGCTGTTCACCGGCGATCATGTGATGGGCTGGGCCACCAGCGTGGTCGCCCCGCCCGATGGCGACATGGCCGATTACCTGGCCAGCCTGGAACGGCTGCACGACCGGGACGACCGCATCTACTACCCCGCGCACGGCCCGGCGGTGACGCGCCCGCGCCAGCTGGTGCGCGGCATGATCGGCCATCGTCGCCAGCGGGAAGGGCAGATCGTGCGGCTGCTGGGTCAAGCGCCGGCCGACCTGCCGGGTCTGGTGCAGCAGATGTATCGCGGCCTCGCACCCGCCCTGGTCGGTGCGGCGGGGCAATCGGTGCTGGCCCATCTGCTCGATCTGGAACGGCGCGGGCTGGTGAGCCGTTCAGGCCCATCATGGACGATCGCCCCGTAACCGACACCGCAACGCGCCCTGGCACCCGCTCTGGCGCCGGCCTCCGCCCCCATGTGCAGGGGCAGCAATCGCTGGCCCGGGTGCAGGCCTTGCCGTGGCTGCTGTTCATCATCATGCTGGCGCTCGCCGTGTGGCTGGGCTGGCGCGCCTTCGGGCCCAGGGACCAGGGCGACGTGCTGGCCACCAGCCTGGTCGCGTTCGAGAAGCAGAACCGGCTGACGGTGTTCTCCGCCCAGCTGTCGCCCGTGGTGGCGAGCGAGGACAGCCGCCTGTTCGGCGCGCTGCGCAGCCGCCAGGTGGCAGTGATCCCGGCCCGGGTCGACTATACGCTGGACCTGTCCGCCATGGACCGCAACCGGATGAGCTGGAACGAGGAGAGCGACACGCTGGATGTGCAGCTGCCCGCGCTTACCATCGGTCGCCCGAACCTGGACGAAGGCCGCGCGCAATATCTGCGCGAAGGGCTGTGGATCACCCGCGATGCGCAGGACCAGCTGACCCGTGACAACACCGCCCTGGCGGAGCGGCAGGCGGTCGAGCAGGCGGCGAACCCGGTGCTGCTGAACCTCGCGCGCGGCGCCGCCAAGGACGCCATCCGCCAGAACCTGGCCATTCCGCTGCAGGTTGCCGGCTTCGGCAATGTCACGGTGAATGTCCGCTTCGACGGGGAGGCGCAGGCGCCGCCTGCCGCCGCACGCCCGGCCAACTGAGCGGCTGGTAAGCATGCTAACAATGCTGTAGAAGGGTCGGCGGAAGCGCGCCGCCCGGGGGGGATGGACGCGCACCGGTCGCGCACTGTCTTTCTCTGGCAAGGATGCGACCATGGCCACTCTGGCACCCAATCTTGTGCAGCATCGTCCCCTATGGGCGACGGACACCTCCTTCTTCCTCGGCATGGCCATCGCCATGGCCGCGATTAACGTCATCGCCTTCTCGCTGTTCGCGGCGCTGGGCGTGTCGAGTTTCCGCGCGCCACCCTATGTCCATGCCCATGCGCTGCTGTTCATGGGTTGGGTGTTGCTGTTCGTGACGCAGGCCTGGCTGGCGGCGAGCGGGCGGGTGACGCTGCATCGGCCGCTCGGCTGGGTGGCGGTCGGCTGGGCGCTGGTGATGGTGGTGGTCGGCACGACGACGACGATCTTCTCGGTGCAGCGTGGCTTTATCCCGTTCTTCTTCACGCCGGCGCAGTTCCTGGTGCTGAACCCGCTCAGCGTGCTGGTGTTCGCCGGGCTGCTGGTCGCGGGCTTCGTGAAACGGCGGGACCGGCTGTGGCACCCGCGGCTGATCCTGTGCGGGATGGCGGCGATCATGGGCCCCGCCTTCGGTCGCCTGCTGCCGGCGCCTTTGTTCATGTATTCGATGGTGTGGGCGATCTTCATCGGCATGATCGCCTTTCCCCTGATCGGCGCCGCGCGCGACCGGATCAAGCGCGGGCGGGTGCATCCGGCCTGGCTGGTCGGGCTGGCGGCGCTGGTGCTGATGCAGCTGGGGATCGAGACGATCGGCCACAGCGCCTGGGCCGCCGGATTGCACGGGCAGGTGACGGCCGGCACGCCTGGCGCCGCGTTGGACCCGCTCGACTATCCGCCCCCACCATTCCCCGTCGCGCCGTGATGCGGCGGCACGGCAAAGCCGCATTGCCGCCGCCCCCTGCGCACCCTATCTGCCGGGCATGAGCCTGCTGACCCCCATGCCCACCGGCACCGATTTGCGCGCCGAGATCGAACGCCTGCGCAAGGAGCGCAACGCCGTGATCCTGGCGCATTATTACCAGAAGCCGGAGCTGCAGGACCTGGCCGATTTCGTCGGCGACTCGCTGGAGCTGAGCCGAAAGGCGGCGGACACCGATGCGGAGGTGATCGCGTTCTGCGGCGTGAAGTTCATGGCGGAGACCGCCAAGATCCTCAGCCCCGACAAGATCGTGGTCCTGCCCGACATGGAAGCCGGCTGCAGCCTGGAGGATTCCTGCCCACCGGAAAAGTTCGCCGCCTTCCGCGCGCAGCATCCCGACCATATCGCGCTGACCTACATCAACTGCTCGACGGAGGTGAAGGCGTTGTCCGACATCATCGTCACCTCCTCCAGCGCGGAAACCATCCTGTCGCAGATCCCGCGCGACCAGCCGGTGATCTTCGGGCCGGACCGGCATCTGGGCGGCTACCTGAACCGCAAGTTCGACCGCGAGATGCTGCTGTGGCCGGGCGTGTGCATCGTGCACGAGGCCTTCAGCGAGCGCGAGCTGCTGAAGCTGAAGGAACAGCACCCGGACGCGCCCGTCGCCGCGCACCCGGAATGTCCGCCGCATATCGTCGACCATGCCGACATCGTCGGGTCGACCAGCGCGATCCTGCAATATGCCAAGACCTTTGCGGGCGACACGCTGATCGTGGCGACCGAACCGCACATCATCCACCAGATGCAAAAGGCGCTGCCGCACAAGAACTTCATCGGCGCACCGGGGGCGGACGGGAACTGCAACTGCAACATCTGCCCCTACATGGCGCTGAACAACCTGGAGAAGCTGTACCTCTGCCTGCGCGACCTGACCCCGCGCGTGGAGATCGAGGAAGGCTTGCGGATCAAGGCGAAGCGCAGCCTCGACCGCATGCTCGACATGGCCAGCGGTACGATCGGCCTGGGTGATCTGGGTCGCGTAGGCGTCCCGCTGCCCTGAGCGGCGGAAGCCGGCGATGTCCGACGACTACGCGCATGGTCAACGCGACGGGCTCCGGCTGGCCCTGTCCATCCTGGCGGCCGAGGAGGCCAAGTGGGAGGCGCTGCTGGGCGAAAGCCGGTCGTGGAGGACCAACGCGACCCGGCAGGTGCGGCACAAGACCCTGCAGGTGGCGCAGACCCGGGTGCAGACCGCACTGAACCGCCTGCAGCCGAAGCAAGACGCTTCGATGAATGACGAGCTTGCGTCGGCGCTGGAGAAGGTCGGGCTATAAATCGCTCGACCGGCCGATCAGTCGATCATCACGCCCACCACATACCAGCCGCCATTCTCGCGATTGAGCGTGACGGTCTCGGTCCGGGTTTCCCCGTCGGCGAAGCGCGTGCGGAACTTGACCATCTCCACCCCCTGTGGTGGCGTGGGTACGTTTTCCTGGCTGAGGAATGTCCGGGAGATCGCCTGGCCGAGTGGCGCGCGGACATCGTCGGACACGGCGGCCCAGCTTTCCAGGCTGTTCAGCCCGCGAAACGCCGCCCCGAACGCGCGATAGCTTTCGTCCCAGCGACCCTGATCCAGCAGCACCAGGAACGCCTGCGCGGTGCTCACCACTTCAGCGTCAGGCGCCTCCTGCTCTGCCGTTGGTGGTGGTGCCTGCGTCGAGCCGGCAGGGACAAGGGTGGCGAGGGCCAGCAGGGCAAGAGCAAAGGTCATGAGCAGCACTCCGATAGTGACCGGGCGCAGACGGCGCGCCCGAGCGCCGCCAACCGGCGCTGTCTGCTGATCACCTGCGGATGGGACGGGGTCCTCCCCGATTTCGTTGTATCCATCCGAATTGTCTGTCGGCCGGGCGGGATCGGCGCCTTCGGCCTGCAGCAGCAGGCGGGCGGCCTCCCGGCTGCTGGACACCGCCAGCTTGCGCCGTGCGGCACGCAGCCGCTCGTTGATCGTGTGGACCGACAGATCCAGGCTGCGCGCGATGGATTTGGCATCATGACCGCGCACGATCAGGCGCAGGGTCTGCTTCTCCTTCTCGGTCAGCGTCGCGAAGCCGTCATTCACCTGCGTGCCCATCCGCTCCGGGGTATGTCAGCCGCATCGGCGCAGCTACCCCCAAAAACTTGTACTCGCAGGTGCAGGGTCCGGTCTTACCGTCTGGCCGCCAGCGCCTCGGCCGGATTGTCGGTGAACACCGCATCCACGCCGGCGGCCGCCAGCATCGCCCACAATGCCGCCAGATTGCCCGCCGCCGCCGGATCGTCGCCCCGGCGCAACGCCGTTGGCAGGAACTGGTTCTCCCGCCGCAGGGTCCAGCCATGCACCGCCAGCCCCGCCTCGTGCGCCGCGGCCACCAGCGGGGCCGGGGTGCCATCCGGCTGCAGCAGCAGCGACAGCTCCGCCCCCAGCACATCGGCATGGCGGGCCACCTCGGCCAGGCCCTCCGGCGTCAGCATGGCGGCATAGGGCCGGTCGGGCCGATCCGCCGGCGCGCCGCTCGCGCTCACCAGCTGCACCAGCCTCAGCCCGGTCAGCCCGTCCAGCCGCGCGATCGGGCCGACCTCGAAGCACTGGATCAGCGCCGCATCATCGGCGTCGCTATATCCTGCGCCGGCCAGCTCCGCCGCCGCCAGCGCGGCGATGTCGTGGCCCTGCGTCAGCAGGAAGCCGGGATGCTTGATCTCCGGTACCAGCCCGATCGTGCGCCCGGTCTCCGCCTCCCGCGCGCGAACCAGCGCGATGATCTCGGCCAGGGTGGGTATCTGGTACAAGCCGTCGAAGCGCGCATTGGCGGGGCGCAGCTGCGGGATCCGTTCGCGGGCGCGCAGGGTGCGCAGCTCCGCCAGGGTGAAATCCTCGGCGAACCAGCCGGTCAGCTCCACCCCGTCGATGACCTTGGTGGTGCGCCGCGCGACAAATTCGGGGTGGTCGGCCACGTCGGTCGTGCTGCCGATCTCGTTCTCGTGCCGGGCGACCAGCACGCCATCGGCCGTCACCACCAGGTCGGGCTCGACGAAATCGGCGCCGGCATCGATCGCCCGGTCATAGGCGGCCAGCGTGTGTTCCGGCCGTTCCCCGCTGGCGCCGCGATGGGCGATGATCAGCGGTGCTGCCGTTCCTTGCGCCTGTGCGGCACCGGGCAGCATGGCGCTGGCAGCCAGGATCATCGCCGCTATCCTCAAGTGTCACCGGTGTCAGGAAAGGCCCGTTCCCATTCGACCGGATCGAAGCCGACCAGCACCTTGCCGCCATGCACCGCCACCGGCCGGCGGATCAGCGAAGGTTGCGCGGTCATCAGGCCCAGCACCTTGCCATCGTCCAGATCGGCACGCGCCGCCTCGTCCAGCTTGCGGAAGGTGGTGCCGCGGCGGTTCAGCAGCGCATCCCAGCCGACCTTCGCCGCCAGTTCGGTCAGCAGCGCCGGGGGCGCCCCTTCGCGCTTGTAGTCATGAAAGGTGTAGCCGATCCCACGCGCGTCCAGCCAGGCGCGCGCCTGCTTGACCGTATCGCAATTCGGAATTCCGTAGACAATCATCGTGCGCCCTCCTGCCCGGCCACTATGGCCTCTGCGTGACACCGGCAATCCGGGAAGATTGCGGATGCGCGGAACTTCCGATCCATTTTCCTACAACCCCCCGGTTGGCCTATCACCGGCCCATGCCCGGATGCCACGCCCTGTTTGCCGCCACACGCAGGCGGCCCGCCATGACACGCCTGTCCGCCAGGCTGACGGATCGGGCGTTCAAGGTGACAGCTTGCGCGGCCACGATGACGCATCGCCGCGCGATAACGACACTGGCGTTCCGCAAAGATGACAGCGCCTGTCCGCTAGGCGTCAGTATCATGCGGCAAGTTCACGCGCCCCGCCGCCAAGGGAACGCCGGAGCCGGCCAAGATGGCGGCGTACGGCGTCACCCCTGTAACCCCCGGCCGTCCGGGCCAGGGGTTGGCGATGATTCAGGCTTCCGTCTTCACCCGGTTGGCGAAGCTCTTGCGCAGCTTGGCCAGCTTGGGCGGGATCACCGCCTGGCAGTATGGATTGCGCTGGCCTTCGCCGTCCCAATATTCCTGGTGGTAATCCTCCGCCGGGTACCATTCCGCCGGGCCTTCCAATGTGGTCACCGCCATGGTGCCGTGGCCGGCATTCCAGCGGCCGATCGCGGCCTCCGCATCGGCGCGCTGGGCATCGTCCAGCGGGAAGATCGCGCTGCGATACTGGGTGCCGACATCGCCGCCCTGCCGGTTCAGCTGGCTGGGATCATGCGTTTCCATGAACATGTCCAGCAGCTGGGCATAGGACAGCACGGCGGGATCGTAGGTCACGCGGATCGCTTCCGCATGCCCGGTCGTGCCGCTGCACACCGCCTTGTAGGTGGGATCGGCCACCGTGCCGCCGATATAGCCGCTTTCCACTTCGCTGACCCCGATCACGTCGCGGAACACCGCCTCCGTGCACCAGAAGCAGCCGCCTGCCACGATCGCCGTCTCGCTCATAACCTTGTCTCCTTGCATTCCTCCCGCAGATGGGGGGCGCCAAGCCGCTTGTCATCTGTCCGGCGGCGGGTAGTTTCGCGCCACGCCTTTGGGGAGCTGCCTGATGAAGAACCTGATGCTTGCCGCACTTGCCGGCCTGATGCTGCCTTCGCTGCCAGTCATGGCGCAGGGCACCCCGGCCATGGAACAGGTGCTGGCCGATGCCCGCCGGGCAGAGGACACGGCACGCGACCGCTATCGCCATCCGGCCGAGACGCTGGCGTTCTTCCAGGTGCAGCCGGGCATGAGCGTGATGGACTTCATGCCGTCCAGCGGCTGGTACTCGCGCGTGCTGATCCCCTTTCTGGGGCCGCAGGGCACCTATATCGGGCTCGATCCGCGGATTGCGCCCGATGCCACCGGCTACATGGCGACGATGCGCGACACCGCCACGCGGCTGCCGCGACAGGCGGCGGAATGGACGGGCGAGGGCGGCGCCCGCGTGGTCGGCGCCAATCTGGACACCGTCCCGGCCGAACTGGACGGCACGGTGGACCGCGTGCTGGTCTTCCGCGAACTGCACAATATCCGCCGCAACGACTGGACGCACCAGCTGCTGAGCACCGCACGCCGGCTGCTGAAGGATGACGGCATGGTCGGCATCGTGCAGCACCGGGCAAAGGCGGACGCGCCGGCCGAATATACGCAGGGCGCAAACGGCTATCTGCGCGAAAAGGACGTGATCGCGCTGATGGATTCCTACGGCTTCGACCTGGTCGCGCAGAGCGAGGTCAACGCCAATCCCAAGGACAGTGCCGACTGGGAAGGCGGCGTGTGGACGCTGCCTCCCTCCTATCGCGGTGCGGGCGAGGATGCGGCGCGGCGGGCCGAGCTGGATGCGATCGGCGAAAGCGACCGCATGACCCTGCTGTTCCGCAAGCGGGCCTGACGGCGATGCGCGCACTCCTGCCCCTCGTTGCCGCCCTGCTGCTGCCCGGCTGCGTGATCGCCAGCGAAACGGTCAACGCCCCCGCGCACCTGTCCGACGCCACGGTGCTGGATGCGATCGAGGCGGAGATGGAGCGCACCGCGGCGGGCTGGAACAGTGGCGACATGGACCTGTTCCTGTCCGTCTATTCCCCGTCGCGGCAGACCAGCTTCGTCACCGACAAGGGCCTGCTGCGCGGCGTGCCGGCGATGCAGGCCATGTATGAACAAGCCTACGATTTCAGCGACGTGGCGAAGCGCGGCACGCTGTCCTTCGAACGGCTCGACTTCCGCCCGCTCGGCCCGTCGCATGCGCTGTATGTCGCCCGCTACACGCTGACGAAGCCCGGTGCGGCGCCGGCCAGCGGCGTGACGAGCCTGGTGTGGGAACGCTATGCCGAAGGGTGGCGGATCATCGCCGACCACAGCGGCTGACTTGCCTGGAACGGATGCTCCACCTACCTGCGCGCCCATGACCAGCATCACCGTCGCCGCCCTGCAATTGCAGCTCGATCTCGAGGCCGAGCAGGACAACATCGCCGCCGTCTCCGCCCTGGTGGAACAGGCGGCCGGTGAAGGCGCGCAGGTGATCCTGCCGCCCGAACTGTTCGCCGGCGGCTATTTCTGCCGGGAGGAGGACGAACGCTTCTTCGCCCTGGCGCGCCCCACGGCGGAGCATCCCAGCGTGAAGGCCATGCAGCAGCTGGCCGCGAAGCTGAAGGTGGCGATCCCGACCAGCTTCTTCGAGCGGGACGGGCACCACCATTACAACACGATGGCCATGATCGATGCGGAGGGGCAGATCATGGGCACCTACCGCAAGAGCCACATTCCCGACGGGCCGGGATATGAGGAGAAGTACTATTTCCGCCCCGGCAACACCGGCTTCAAGGTGTGGGACGTGTTCGGGACACGCATCGGCGTGGGCATCTGCTGGGACCAATGGTACCCGGAAACCGCGCGCTGCATGGCGCTGATGGGGGCAGAGCTGCTGTTCTACCCCACGGCGATCGGCAGCGAGCCCTATGATGCCAGCTTCGACACCAGCCGCATGTGGCGCCGGGCGATGGTCGGCCATGCGGTCAGCAACTGCATGCCGGTGATCGCCGCCAACCGGATCGGCTGCGAGGCGGGGCAGACCTTCTACGGCCATTCCTTCATCACCGACGAATGGGGCGATCTGGTCGCATCCTACGAACGGGAGGAGACCGGCGTGCTGGTGGCGGAGCTGGACCTGGCGCGCGCGGCGAAGCACCGGGCGGGCATGGGCTTCTTCCGCGACCGGCGACCGCAGCTGTACGGCCGGATCGCGGAGGACGTCTGAACCACACCTACCTTCTCGCGCTCGGTTCCAACCAGCGCCATGCGCAGATGGGGACCCCGCGCGCCGTGCTGGCTGCGGCGATGGAGGAACTGGCCGCGCTGGGCACCGTCACCGCGCGCTCGGCCGTGATCGACAGCGCGCCGGTCGGCCCGTCGCAGCGGCAATATGCCAATGCGGCGCTGGTGCTGGAGACGGAGCGGCTTCCGCCGGCGCTGCTGATGGTGTTGCAGGCGATGGAGCAGGATTTCGGCCGGGTGCGCCGGGGCCAGCGCTGGCGTGCCCGCGTGCTGGACCTGGACATCGTGCTGTGGAGCGGCGGAGCCTGGAACGCTCCCGGCCTCACGGTCCCGCACCCGCTGTTTCGGACCCGGCCGTTCGTGCTGGCTCCGGCGTTGGCGATCGCCGCCAGCTGGCGCGATCCGGCGAGCGGCCTGACCTTGCGCCAGCTGCACGCCCGCTTGACCCGCCCCCGCCCCCTGCCTAGGTGACGCAGCCGCCCAAGCGGAGCGGGCCCTTAGCTCAGTCGGTAGAGCAACTGACTTTTAATCAGTAGGTCGCTGGTTCGAACCCAGCAGGGCTCACCATCCGTTGTTTTTCAACAACTTAGGCGACAAGCGCAACCCATTGTCACGCACCTTTGTCTCGCACTGCTATGGCGACTGCACCTAATCGAAAAACCAGCCCCCGTCGGCGAGTCACACGCGAGAACAAGCGACTAAGCCGCGACCGCAAAATCTTCGGAATTCTGCGACGTTCGGTAGCGATCGCCGAGCACAAACACGCGGTCGTGAACGAGCCTGTCGAGCCCCTATCAGTATTCTATGGGAAGCAAGAGCTGCCATGGGACCTGACGCCATTCCCCATAGGGATACAGGAGAACGGCAAACCTATGCCTCAATGGGAAGACCTGTCCCAGTGGATGAAGGTAATGGTAGCCACCATGCTTGGTCACCAATGGGACCTGCTCACTTTCAACATCCACCTGCACCCTGAACTTGAAGCAAAGCTCGTTGCCTCCGGTCGGCTGCGTGAGAAACTGGCGGAGCGGGTAAGAAAGCAGCTCACCAGGGCGGTGGGCAAGCGTGAGTTCTTCTTCGTCATCGAAGGAGCAAGGAAAGGGACAGGGCAGCCGGTCATTCTGCACATGCATGGCGCGGTGTGCGCATACAGCCCCAGAGAACAGCAAGTGCTTGAGGAAGCGCTCGCCCGTGCGGCTGGTCACAACATCGCTGGCCGTGCACAGACGTTCAGGGCAGTAAACACCAAGTGGTTCGAAGTGATCAGGGTCGCATATGTTGATTACCTGTTTAAGTTCGGAAACAAGTTTGACTCGCGGCTTGATGAGCGCCGACTGGTCATGTCGCAGCCTATGACCGCTGCGGCGCGCGGACTATGGGTCGACATAACCCGACCCGAGCTCCGCTGCGGCACAGCGGCAATGCCGTAACGTTCACAGCCCGAGATCTTCCACCGCGATCCA
The DNA here is from genome assembly GCF_003660445.1 of Croceibacterium ferulae. Lineage (GTDB taxonomy): Bacteria > Pseudomonadota > Alphaproteobacteria > Sphingomonadales > Sphingomonadaceae > Croceibacterium > Croceibacterium ferulae. The sequence goes on from NZ_QZVQ01000006.1 coordinate 232,260, forward strand.
AAGTTCCCCATGACGAACCCACCCGCGCTCAGCGCAGCGCTCAGTTACACCTTGTGTATCAGCAAGCAGCACAGGGAGCGCATGATCTTGGAAATGAACCTCTACGAAGCAGAGATGGTGACCGAGAACGGCAGCGAGCAAATCAACGTCGTTGCTCCGTCGCACGAAAGATCGATCGACTTCATCAGGGAATACTATAGACAGACCGGCGTGCGAGTGACCAAGATTGTCACGCGGCGTATCGACACCGAGCTGAAGGGGCGTGATCGACTGCGCCTCGACGACCTGCTTCACACGGCTCCAATTTGTTTCGCCGCCTACTGTCCGCCCATCGGCTGGTTGGCTGACCAGACGGCCACGTTACCGCTCCGCCTCTTCAAGATTGAGGTCTCCGGTAAGCTCGCCGATTTCGTGGTCGCGCCCAACACGGACGTCGCGTCGGCTGTATGGGCAGCATCGCTTATGCCCTTCGAAGGTGAAGTCCGCCAGTTTAACATCCTCGACGGTGCCCTCGGGCTGACGGAGCACCAGCGGAAGTGCCTCAGTTCGGTGCTGGGGTTCGGCCCCGCTGGCATCGCGACTTGGGACGGAGAGGAAGGCTGGACGGTCAGGTCACCAGGTTGATCGGTCGACCGTGCCGTAAATTCAAAGACCACTTCACGACGAGGCGGTCAGTCGCGCTTGGCACCGTCTCCTGGTGGGGGGGCAGCGCCGGCATCTTGGCAGCTATGAGCGCACGGCTGCCTGGTGTGCTCTCGAACTGGCGCAGCAGCTTATTCTTGCTATCCTACTCTATCGCGTAAGGAGTTTGACCTAGGCGGGGCTGCGCTACGATGGAACATTGGCTCTTGGCAGCCGTGCTACTAAGGACCAGCTTGGGTCAGCAGATCCCCGGGGGAATAACCGTTGATAAAGTTGCAGGCAGACAGCGTTCAGGCAGTTGCGTTCCTCCAGCCAAACGCACCACAGGATGACGCGCTTCGGCTCTGGGAGAGGGTATTTCCAGGCGACAGCCCAGATGGTTTTCAGCGGGCAGCAAGCTCTCCAAGCTTGGAGACCAATGCTTCGGGTCAACGAGATAACCATTCGGTCATGGTGAAGTCGCAAGTTGGTCGAATCGACTGCGTCCTTACCGCGACGGGTGAACATGCGAATGTCCCTTCCGGCGGGCCGCCTCGAATCAATGATGTAGAAGCCGCCACCGCATTAGCATCGAGCTATCTCTACAAATTAACTGGACACTTGAAGGTGATCCGGGTTGCGCTGGTGCTCGATCTGGCCACCACTGTGCAGCGTGGCTCTGAAATCGCTGCTATGAAGGACTTGGTTCACCCGCTTCATCTGCCAGACCAGTCGATCGATGTTGTCCTGCAATTCAATGTTCGTAGGCCGTTCGAACTAGCACCGGGTCTTATGAACCGGCTGGTCACCTGGACGTCTGGTCAAGTTGGATACGTGCAAGTGACGCCAGGTGTTATGATGGGCACACCCATGGTCATGACACCTTACGTCGGACTAAAAATCGATGCAAACTCGGCTCCTGAAACTCCTTTCGACCAGTCGCACTTAGAAAAGGTCATTGAGGAGCTGCAAAGCGAGTGCCTAGCTATTTATGTCGAAGGTGCGTCGAGGTTTCTGACATGACACAGGAAGCTATCAGCTCAAGCATGAGTGCCTTCATTCACTCGGTAAGCGCCTCCCAGAAAACTACGGGGTCGGCTCGCCCGTTCATTCGGTCTGCGCGAGAAGTCTTGTCCAAGGACATAGAGATCCTCTCCGGCACTTACCGCGTGCATAAAAGAATGCTCGATGCGACGTCGAACTCTTCAGAGAGTGCGCGTCCGGTGTGCTTCATCGTTATGCACGAGTCTCCCCTCGTCAAGAATTTTAGCAGCTCATCCAGCAACATGTCTCTGATTGCGGCTCGATACTATAACCATTTAGAAGGCCAGCTTCAGCAACTTTCTACAAATGCTGATCCAGATGCGGCAATCGATAGGGGTGCTGTCTCTTCGGCTATCGAGGTTTTGGCCGAGCTGAAAAATCGCGATTTGGCGCCACCTGCACTTTCCTGGCACGGCGGTGACGCGGTTGTCATGCTATGGGCCTTAGGAGATACTACTTACGCTATTACTGTAACCGATGACGAAGTAGGTTACACAGTTCGACGAAATAGAAAAACTTTGAAATTGGCTGACTCGATATCTTTGGCGCAGTTTAAGCTCGAAGACCTGCGATAAGAATGACTGTTGAGATAAATGACGGCGATGAGCTCGCGCGCTGTATTATATTTGATCGAGCATTCGAAAACGACATCCATGTCGACGAACTCCTCTGGCAGTTTGGCGCAACAAAGGCTGATGGTGCCTCTCACGAGTCAGCCGTTCTGCGGAGACTGGCCCCTTATCCTGAGGATGTTCATCGAATAGGGTGCCGAATTGCCGCCTTCCAGAACGAACGAAAAGGCAACCCTCCGCCGGGCCCTGGGCGGCGCTACTACTGCGGGTTCCGTGAGGCATCCTTCGCCTCCTTGCCGAAGGGCGGAGATGGCTACCGCATCGAATACTTGAACGTGCCTGAGAACGGTGAGAAGGCGCACGTGGACGTCGCCCTTTACATCTTAGTCGAGGGAAGGAGCGCGAAAGCGGTGCGACGGACTGAAGCTGGGCTCGCGATTGCCGAGCACTTTGGTCCGCCAGCCCCGCACCAGTGCGAAGTTGACTATGAGGATGCGCAACACCCGTTCGCCTTATATGGCCGCGACTGCCTTGTCTCTGGCCTGAGAGACAGATGGCCGTCGCTGTCACTCCAGGAGAATTCCTCCGTGAGTTCTTCTGACGCAGGAGGCTCTGTCCCAATTTTCGGCGAGCTTGGCTTCGGTGACGGCGAAGCCTCCCCTTTGTAAGCGCCTCGGAGATATGCTCGTCAAGCGCCGATCAGCATTGCCCGCGAGACCGCCGGCATCAGCGCCTCCATCGGCGACGGCACGCTGGTGCTGGCATAACCAGAGTTCAGTGCGCGCCCCTGTTCATGGTCACCCACCATTGCACAAACAAATAAGTTCGTCTGAGTCTCAGCCGAGTATACTCCACTGAGATGATGTCGTGAGACACGGATTGTGTCTCAATAGGGTTGCTTTGATAAACCGGGACAGCTAGAAGCAAAACCTCTAGAACCTACTGAGACACAGGCTTCATGACGACCATCATAGGATACGCTCGCGTCAGCAGCGACGACCAAGATTGCACTATCCAGGAAGAAGCTCTTCGTGCGGCCGGTTGCACTACCGTCCGTAGCGAGAAGCACACCGGAACGACCACAGCTGGCCGTGACGAGCTTGAAACCGTTCTGTCTTTCATGCGGAGTGGTGACACTTTGATGGTCACGAGGATAGATCGGCTCGCCCGGTCAGTCGCTGACCTGGAGCGCATCGTTGCCCAGCTCCGCGAAAAGGGAGCGCATTTGCGTGCCACCGAGCAGCCGATAGATACGTCCACGCCGGCTGGTGTTGCGTTTCTACAAATGCTTGGTGTGTTCGCTCAGTTCGAAACTGCAATCCGGCGTGAGCGACAGATGGAAGGCATCGCTAAGGCGAAGGCCGCTGGCGTCTACAAGGGCCGTAAGTCTTCAGTCGACCCGGTCGCCGTGCGTGCGCTCCATGGTGAAGGTATGGGTGCGACCGAGATTGCCAATCGGTTGGGGATAGGTCGGGCAAGCGTATATCGAGCATTGAATGGTTGACTAGCACCCTGGAGACATTCCCAGCCGGTCCACCTTGGAGGTCCTAGGAGTTGCCGAACACTCCCACCCGGATGGAGCCGAACTGCCGGGGGCGGCGCCTCGATGCCATCCACCGGCGTCAAAGGGCCTAACTTGAACAAACTCTCGTCACCGGTAAGCGTCCGGCCTGACGCGTGTTGCTGACGTTGCATTGAGCGCTGGCCCGATGTCCGCTTTCCGCTCCAACGATCTGTAACCTGCCTTTGCTTCCGTCCCATTGCCACCCATCATGCTTCATTGTCGACTTCCCGTAAGCTGCCAATCGCTCATGTCGCCAGCGCCGCCGGTCGAAGCGTAATGATTGGCTGGGATGGGGCCACCCTGCCGGCCTTGGCCGCTCGCTACACTTCTGCTTCCAACTCCCGTAAGCTTCGACCGCGTGTCTCACGCCCGGCATAGCCGACTAGCCCTGCCGATGCGGCCATGGGCACCAGCAAAGCGAGAGCGGCCCCACCGAGCGTCGGGATAAGGCCGATGAGGGCGAAGCCCTGCACCGCAACGCCACCAAATTTGCTACTGGCCGCGATCAACCCAGTCGCACGGCCACGCACGCCAAGGGGGTAGTTCTCCGCCGCATACGGTAGCAGCACCGCAATCATGCCGTTGCTGCCGACGACCAGCATCGCGATGACCGCGATCAGAAGCGGTGGTGACGAGAGTGTGGTGGCGGGAAGCAGCGCTCCGCCAAGCCCCACCAGCGTGAGCACGATTGTTCCGACCAGCGTCCATTTGCTGCTCCATCGGCTGTAGAGCAGCGCTGCAACCATGATCGTTGGTAGCGCTACGAGTGCAGAACTGGCGATAATCCCGCTGGCGAGCTCCGCGGTAAAGCCGCGATCCTGGAGATCGGACGGGAGCCAAAGCAGCAGTCCGAAAGTCACAAAGCTCCACGAGAGCGCGGAGATCACCAGCGCTGCCGTCAGTTGTCCGTGATGCTGAGCTGCGGAAGCGGCGTCCTGCGGCACCGGGGCCGCCGGACGCCGCACAATGCCGAACCGGTGCGCCATCTGCGCCAGCTCCGCCTCGCGCCCTTGCTCCAGCAGAAAACGTGGGGACTCTGGGATCCACCTTGCCAGCGCTAGGAGCAGCAGCCCGGTCGGAAATCCCTGCAGCCACAGGCTTCGCCAGCCAAACGCCGGCTCAAACAGGTGAGCTGCTCCGCTGGCGGCAAGGTAGCCGCCGACCAGTCCGGTGCCGCCCACCAGCACAAGCACCCAGCTGCGATGTCGCGGTGGCATCACTTCGGCCAGCAGGGTGTAGACAACCGGCAGCATGCCCCCGGCAGAACAGCCCATCAGGAAGCACATCAGCAAGTTCCACTCGAACGAGGGCATCGCCCCGCAGATGGAGGTGGAGACAAACAGGATCGTGGACAGCAGAATGGATACGCGCCGGCCATAGATGTCCGCCAGCCAACCCCATACAAACGAACCAATGGTGGTGCCGAGCAGGGCGACGAATGGCAGCATGGCCGCGGACGCCGGAGGGATACCGTATTCGTTGCGCATGCCAGGGAGCACGAAACCGAGCGTCGCAGGCTTCATCGTGTCGATGACAAGGCCCAGCGTCAGGACCAGGAGCACCGTGCCATGCCAGCGGCCAAACGGTGTCTCGTCCGGGGCTTCAAACATTGTTCCGGCATGTGCATCATGCCGGACCCGGTGCTTTGGAAGCGCACCGAAGATCGCTGCAGGCACGCCTAAAAGGATCAGGGCCATGCCAGCATACATCCAACCGTCCATCGGCATGCCGGCTAGGTGATTGCCCATCTGGTGCGCCATAGCGAGCATCGGCAGGTGCAGCGCCACACCGATGCTGATCGCCGCGCAGCCCGCCCAGAATATCGGCCATCGTTCGCCGATTACCGATGCGCGACGCACCGCGTGATTAGATTTCGTCATCATGCTCCCCCCAAGGCGCACTCCTAGCTTGCGAATATCAGCGCGCAAACTGCTCATCGGTTTTACAACAGAACCATGGGCAGCTGGCTGAACGAAGACCAGATCTTACGACTATAAGCAGGAACTGCCTTGGGAGGTTTGGGAGGCAAGGGCCAGGATCGAACGACCTACGCTAGGTCTCGCAAGGCAGCTATGACGTTCAAAGCGCTCAACACCGGACTGTCGGCTAACCAACCAAACATCGCTGTGAAGCTGGCGCTTCGGGTGACCAGGAAGCGGATATACGATTGGGGTGCCTGCCGCAGGACGGTCGTGGGCGGACGCTTACCGTGACCGCGCCTGATGTTCTTTAGCTCCAAGCGGCTGGTTGAAAAATGTTGTGCTGTTGTTGACGAAATCCGCCGGATATTTTCTGCCCATCACTAAGAGCTCGCGAACTCCGCAGAAAACGGCCACTTATGGCTTGCCGCGGAGAATGGCTGCGGTTGAAAACAACAATTTTTAACTTGGCGCTGGTGGTAGCTGCAGTCCATTATAGCGGCATCCGTGCATAGCTGGGTAAGTGTCCGCGATCGGGATCTCGCCGATGTAACGCTGGTCGAGCCCGAGCTTCGCATGGCCAACCACCTCGTGGATGTAGTTCGGGTTTAAGCCATACTCAATCCGCGTCAGGAGCGTCTTGAACGCACCTCTGAACCCGTGGAAGGTGACCTCTTGACGGGCACCAGAGACTAGAATTGCCCCTAGCTGCTGACGCACGACAGTGCGATTGAACGACCGGATGATCCGTCCGTTTGACCAAGCCGTCGCGTTTGCATCCACCTTACCGGCCGGAGGCTCCCAGTCCGCGAAGAGTCGATCGTGACCGGCGGTTGCCTGTCGCTCGACAAAGTCACCAAACCCATGTTCGAGTAGCACATCGAGGATTGGCACGCGGCGCGTGTAGGAGCCCTTCGTCGTCCGGTAGACGTTATCCCGGATCACGATATGAGGATGCTGGTGATCGAGCCGGATCTCAGCGATGCGAAGGCCGCCAAGCTCTCCCGCCCGACATCCGGTGTGCATTGCTAGAACGGGTGCCCAATAGTGCGCTCCCGATAAGCGGTGACTCCCAGCTTCATGTATTTTGGACTGGCTCTCGCATCCGGTGAACCAAGGATGCTGGAGAATCAGCGTCAGCTCGTGAACGTCGAAGCCCCGCTTCGCTGGCATCACAGCTGCCGAGACCGGCTTTGTGAATTTGGTCGCGTCTATGTTGGCCGCGGGATTGGGGCCTGGAACCCTATCGGTCTGGATCGCTAGGTTGATTGCAGCACGCAGGAGACCGATCTTCTTCTTCAGCGTTTCTGGCGAGATCGGACGAGCTACACTGTCGCTGGCCTTGCCGCCCACGGTTCGAGCGCCTTCCGCTCGGCAGAACGCGATAAAATCCTGCCGTGTGAGCTCGTCGAGCGGCATGTCACCGATGATGGCGACGAAGGACGCAAGGGCGCCGTTTGCTTCTCTTATGGTGCGCTCCGCCCGCAGTTGGCCGGTGTAGTCTGCCACTACGTCAGACAAACGCGGTGCAGTCGAGGTCCTGATGCGCGGCCTGTTTGGCAGGGCGCGTCGCTTCCCAGACAGGATGTCGTCGACGTCGTTGTGGCCCGCCAGCAGCCCGTCCCGGACCGCTCTTACAACGAATGCGCGCACTGGTGACCCAGGTGGCGCATCCAGTCTCTCTTGTCGGATCAAAGCCGCTGCACTGTGTTCGACATCCGGCAGGCGTGGGTCGTCAGAGGCTTTTCGGTCGCGCAGAATGGCGCCCATCTCTTGAGCGTCGAAGTCTCGACGTTGCAAAGCGTCCTCAAGCTCCTCGGCGTGGACGCCTCCGAGCTCCGCCAGAGTCATCCTCTGTTCCCAAGGCCGGACGATCGTGTCGCGCATGAAAGCGGTTATTTTAGTGAGCACGGCGGGCGTAACGGGGCGCGTCGCATCGTCCTGCTCTTGGGTGATGAGCGGTGCCACCCCAAGGGCGCTCGCAACCAGCAGCTCGAATCGATTGTGCGCTTCCTCGCTCGACCTCATGGCGACTGCCTGGCTCCTGGTGTCGAGCGATGTTCTGAACAACCTCCGACCGCCAAACTGTCGTTGCCACTCATCCGGCCTATCGATGACCGCCTGCGGCACGCGACGCTCGTAATAGTAGACGCCATTGTCTCTACGCCGGATATAGCGCACGTGATTCGCCAACAGTCCCCTCCTTGTCTCACAGCAATGTCTCGCACTGCGAGACAGAAAGCAGCCACATCTCGGTAGCTTACCGTATTTTTCCCGTCAAATGACGGCGGTGACGAACCCAGCAGGGCTCACCATTCCGGATATGGAGGGCGCGTGGCAGCCATGACGCCCACCGACGAACAGCAAGCCATTCTGGACCGGGCGCCCACCGGCACGATCAAGGTGCTGGCCGGCGCCGGCTGCGGCAAGACATCGACTCTGGTGCGCTATGCGGAGCGATGGCCGGGCAAGGGGCTGTATCTCGCCTTCAACAGCGCCATTGCGCGCGAAGCCGGGGCGAAGTTCCCCCGCAACATCGAGGCACGCACCGCCCATTCCTTCGCCTTTCGCCAATTGGGTCTGGGCGGGCGCAGGCCGGAGCTGGCGAACCGATACCTGGACAAGCACCTGGACGCGTTCGACCCGCTGATCCGCGCCGTGCCGGGCGTGCCGCCGGCCAAGCTGCGCGGCCTGATCCTGGGCACCATCGAGCGGTTCCTGATCGACGAGGGCACCCGGATCAAACACCGGCATTGCGAACTGACGGACAAGGCGCAGAACCGCGCCGTGCGCGAGATTGCGGGGGCGATCGCGCTGAAATTGCTGAATTTTGCCAGGCACGACCTGCCGATCACCCACGACACCTATCTGAAACGGTTCGAGATGAAGCACCGGATCGAAGGCTTCGACTACCTGCTGCTGGACGAAGCGCAGGACCTGAACCCGGTGCTGATCTCCATCGCCCGCAAGGCCGGCATCCCGACGATCGTGGTCGGCGATCCGTACCAGTCGATCTACCGCTTCCGCGGCGCGGTGGATGCGATGAATGCCTTCGAGGCGGACGAGCTGACACTGACGCAGAGTTGGCGCTTCGGGCAGGAGATCGCGCAGGTCGCCAACCGCATCCTGCGGCACAGTTCCAGGCCGCCGCGCCACCGGCTGACGGGCAATCCGGCGATCACGAGCACCATCACGCGCTATGGCGGCCGGGTGGCGATGCAGCCGGGCACCGCGATCCTGGCGCGCACCAATGCGCGCCTGTTCCAGAGCCTCGCCTCCATCGACCGGCCGTTCCATCTGGTGGGCGGCATTCGTGACCTGCACCGGCAGCTGACATCGGCGCATGCGCTGTCGCAAGGGCAGCGCTTCAAGGTCACGGACGAGTCGATCGGCCGGTTCGGCAGCTGGCGGAACCTGGAATATGCCGCCGACCACGGCGATGGGGAAATGCGCCGGGTGCGCGACATCGTCGACCAGCATGGCCACCGATTGCCCGGCCTGCTCGACCGACTGGACGGGCTGCATCGCGATGCCGAGAGCGACGCCCAGATCGTCGTCTCCACCGCGCACAAGGCCAAGGGCCGCGAATGGGACAATGTGATCGTGCTGGACGATTTCGACCCGCCGGCGGATCTTGCGGCCCGGCGGCGGGGCGATGCGAAGAAGACGGTCGATACCGACCAGCAGATCAACCTGCTCTATGTCGCCTGTACCCGTGCGCGGCGGCGCCTGTACCTGGCGCCACCGCTGCATGATGCGCTGGCCTGAGGCTTACTTCCGCCAATCCTCATAGGCGTCCAGCGCGCGCTGCGGCTGCGTGACCCACCAGCTATAGCCGTTGCGGCGCCCTTCGGAGATGTTGTTAACATCATCGTGAATGGTGCGGTCCTTGTCGCCGAAGATCGGCTGGCCCGTCACGATGTCGTAATTGCGTGACCACAGCGGCCCGGCGCCTTCGCGCGGGAACAGCTTGCGCCCTTCATTGCCCACGCGCTCCCACGCATAGCCCCGCACCGCGGCGGATTTCAGCCAGGCGATACCTCCTTCGATCGCCGCGCGGATCTCCGGGGTGGGGTCGGGCCGGCTCATCAGGAATTCCAGGATGTCCGTCGTTTCGCCACTCGCGATGGAGCGCGGCTCGTAATTGCGGGCGGAGATCGGCTCCAGCGTCAGCGGATCGACCTGCTGCGGCCAGCCCAGCAGTGCGCCATCACGGCGCACCTGCGCCGCCAGAATCAGGTCGATCCCCTTCTGAACGGCGATGCCAGCCTGCTGGCGCAGGCGCTGCGGCACGAAGTCATACTGGTCCTGCTGCGCCACTTCGCCCAGCAGCGACGCCGCCTTGGCGACCGCATTGTCGTTGAAGGTGATGCCGTCGTGGAAGCCGCCTTCCAGCGGCCAGTTCTGCGGCCAGCCCCCATTGGGATATTGCGCCGCCAGCAAATATTCGACCCCGCGCACGAAGCTGGCGCGATAGACGTCGCCGTCTGCCCGCGGCAGCGCGGCGGCGACGTGCTGGAGGAAGCGCATTTCCGTGGTGGTGGCATCATTGTCGAGCGAGCCGACAAAGGTCCAGAAGCGGTCCGTCGGCGCATCGAAATTGGCCGGATCCTGCGCCATCGTCTCCGCATCATTGGCGTAGCGCTGCCCGGGCAGGCGCGGCGGGCCGGTGCGGTCCTGGTTCTTGCTCCACCCGCCGGCAGGGGTCTGGAAGCTGACGATCGTGTCGGCGATGGCCCGCGCCTCGGCCGAGCGGTACCAGCGCGCAGGCTGGTCCAGCGGCATGGTCTTGCTGCCGCCGCCTGCGGCCACCGGCGGGGGCGGCGGGGTCTGGCCCGGGGCCAGCTCGGCAGGGAGCGACTGCCGGTCGATCTCCATCTGCAGGCGCGATCGCAGCAGATAGGCGCGCCAGACGGCCTGCTGGTCATCGGGCAGGGTGCTGATCCGCGCTTCCGTCAGCGGCAGGGCCGGCTGGTTGATGGCGATGACCTCCGCATGCGCCACCCCGCCCGTCAGGGCGGAGGCGGCGAGGCAAAGGGCGATCAAGGGGCTTTTCTTCAAGGCTCTCTCCACATGGCAGTCCGGCGAGCGAGCGGTTCCCCCGCTACTTGTCTGATCGGATCCGGATGGTTCGGACCCGAAACAAGACCACCGGTGTCAATCAGGGTCTTACATGTCATATAACTTGATGCAATAGTGCGTGCTGTATTCAGGATGCGGCAAGCGACCGTGCACGAACAAGGGAACAGGATGCCGGCAAGACAAGCGATCTCCCGTCCGCTGTGGCGCAGTATGGTGAAGCTGACGGTGTGGGCCGCGCTGGTGTTGGCCGTGCCCGCCGATGCGCAGCCGATCGACCGGCAGGCGCTGGTCCAGCGGCATGATGTGACCCTGACGGAGGTCGATCCGCACGCGCCGGTGATGCTGGGCAATGGCGAGCTGGGTTTCACCGCCGACATCACCGGGCTGCAGACCTTTCCGGAGCTTTATTCGGAGATCGCCCCCCTGTTGACCATGGCGCAATGGGGCTGGCACAGCTTTCCCGAAGGCGCGGCAGAGGAAGCCGCCGGGCTGGTGCAGGTGCCCGTGCCGGGCCGGGGCGAGCAGCCCTACGCCTGGATGCGCAGCTGGGCCGATGCGGAAAGCAATCCGGCGCTGAACTGGCTGCGCGCCAATCCCCACCGGATCGCTCTGGGTCGCATTGCCATGGTGGTGGACGGTGCCGCGCCGGACTTCGCGCAGGTCAGCGGCACGCACCAGCATCTGGACCTGTGGACCGGCACGCTGACCAGCCGCTTCGCCTACGCCGGGCAGCCGGTGACGGTGGTAACCCGCGTGCTGCCCGGCCGCGATGCGATCGCGGTGGAGGTGACGTCCCCGCTGGTGCAGGCCGGGCGTCTGGCCCTGTCCGTGCGCTATCCGGGCGTCGACCCGCAGATCAATCCCGATCCGGCCAGCTGGAATGGTGGCGGCACGACAGAAATCGTGGCGCAGACGCCACGGCGCGTGCACCTGCGGCGCGACATCGACGCCACGCGCTACTGGTCCGTCGTGGAGAGCGACGGTATGCTGACGATGGCTGGCGATGCAGGCGTGCTGGCCACCGGCGAGGGCGCAGCGCTGCATCTGCAGGTCGGCTTTGACCGGACGGCCGAGGCACGCCCCCTGCCGCCATTCGCGCAAGGCGCCGAAGCGGTCGCCGGGCATTGGCGCAGCTTCTGGACGGAAGGCGGTGCGGTGGACTTCACCGGCAGCACCGATCCACGCGCCGCGGAGCTGGAGCGGCGAGTGGTGCTGTCGCAATATCTGTCCGCCATCAACGGCGCCGGCACGCTGCCGCCGCAGGAAGAGGGGCTGTTCTCCAACAGCTGGTTCGGCAAGTTCCACCTGGAGATGCACCCGTGGCACGCCGCGTGGCAGGCGCTGTGGGGCCATCCCGACCTGCTGGAGCGCAGCCTGCCCTGGTATGTGGCGCATCTGCCCAACGCGCGGGAGGAAGCCGCGCGGCACGGGGTAGAGGGTGCCTGGTGGCCCAAGATGGTCGGCCCGGAAGGACGCAACAGCCCCAGCCTGGTGTCTCCCTTCCTCATGTGGCAGCAGCCGCACCCGATCCTGCTGGCCGAACTGGTGCGCCGCGCGCGGTCCGGTTCCGGCGAGGAGGCGGGGGTGCTGCAACATTATGGCGAGCTGGTGGAGGCGAGTGCTAACCTGCTGGCATCCTGGCCGCTGGAGCAGAACGGACGGCTGAACCTCGGGCCGCCGCTGATCCCCGCGCAGGAGAACTATGACCCGCTGACCACAGTCAACCCGACCTTCGAGCTGGCCTATTTCCGCTGGGCACTGAACGTGGCGCAGCAATGGCGGGAACGGCAGGGGCTGGCGCCCAAGCCGGCCTGGGCCGATGCGTTGCGCAAGCTGGCCCCGCTGCCGATGGCTGACGGGCGCTATCTGCCCGCGGAGAGCGAGCCCGATTTCTGGGAAGTCGCCGCCTCGGCAGCGTGCAGCGGCGCGGCCGATGCTGCCCAATGCAAGAACCGCGATCACCCGTCCTTCCTGATGGCCTATGGCTTCATTCCGGGCGAGGAAGTCGACCCGCAGGCGATGGGGCGCACCCTGTCGGCCGTCAGCGAACATTGGGATCTGCGCCAGACCTGGGGCTGGGACTTCCCGATGCTGGCCATGGCCGCCGCCCGGCTCGGCCGGCCGGGGGAGGCGATCGACTGGCTGTTCGCGGACCGCAAGAACAACCAGTGGGGCGTGACCGGCATGACGCCGCGTGTGCATCTGGATGCCCATGCGGAAGACCTCGTGCCCGTCTCCGGCGGCGCCGGCGGCGTGGCGATGGCGGAGAACCCGGACGGCGCGGGCTACCGCCGGGCGGCGGAAACCTATTTTCCGTCCAACGGCGCGCTGCTGTGGGCGGTCGGGATGATGGCAGCCGGATGGGACGGGTCGGAGGGGCGCGCCCCCGGCTTTCCCGAGGAGGGCTGGAACGTGCGGGTCGAAGGCATCGCCCCTGCACCATGATGGAGAGTGACATGATTGACGGGCAGACACGCCGCGGCCTGCTGAAGGGCATCGCGGCTGGGACGGTGGCCGCCAGTGCCCTGCGGGCAAGCGCGGCAATGGCGCAGGCAGACGCATCCGCGCCGGCGTCGGTTTCCACCGGCCCGGCTCCGCGCGAATGGACCGACGCTACGACCGGCTACCGCGTCCGGCGGCTGAGCCCGGACGGAGGTGGCGGCAAGCTGTATTTCTACAAGAACAGCTTCACGCCCGCAGGCGACCTGATGGTGATGAGCACCCCGGACGGGATCTCCACGGTCAACCCCGCCACGGGTGCGCTGCGGGTGCTGGTGGCCGACCCGCATGCCGACCTCATGTTCACCGCCCGCAGCAATCGCGACGTCTATTACAGCGTCAGCGATCCCGGCGAGGCGCAGCCGATGGATCGCCCGCGCACGATCTACGCCATCTCTGCCGACGGCGGGGACGCGCGGCGGATCGGGCGGATCGACAACGGCCAGCTCAATGCTGCCAACGCGGACGACACGCTGCTGCTGGGCTTTGTCGCCTATGGCTCGCAGCCGCTGCAGCCCGGCGTGACCGATCCGCGCAACCGCCGGTTCGATCAGGCCGAATATGCGGCGGTGGGGCCGGACGGCAAGCCGCTCAACTTCGCGCGGGCCAAGGGCGTGCGCATGCTGGAACGCTGGGCTGCGCGCTATCCGATGGAGATCTTCACGCTCGATATCCGGACCGGCGAGCGGCGGGTGCTGCACAGCACGAATGAATGGATCGGCCACACGCAGTTCTCCCCGACCGATCCGCAGCGGATCATCTTCTGCCATGAAGGGCCGTGGCACCGGGTCGACCGGATGTGGACGATGAAGACCGACGGCACCGACCTGCGACGTACGCACGAGCGGACCATGAATTTCGAGATCTTCGGCCATGAATGGTTCGGGCCTGACGGGAAGGAGATCTTCTACGACCTGCAGACCCCGCGCGGGCAGGTGTTCTGGGTCGCCTCCGTCAATCTGGAGACGGGGCAGCGCATCTGGCGCCGGGTCGAACGCAACGATTGGGGCGTGCATTTCAACCAGTCGCCGGATGGCACCCTGTTCGCCAGCGATGGTGGCGACGCCGACATGGTCGCCCATGCGCCGGACGGCAAATGGCTGGCGCTGCTGCAGCCCGAGACGGTGCCCGATGCCGATCCGGAAAGCGACAAGGCGGAACTGATCACGGCACAGATCATGCGGCCTACCCGCCTGGTGGACATGCGCGCCCATGATTATCGGCTGGAGCCGAACCTCACCTTCACGCCGGACGGCAAGTCCATCGTGTTCTGTTCGAACATGCACGGGCTCAACCACATCTATGTGGTCGACCTCGACAGCAAGGGCTGACTCGCCGCGACATGTCATACAGGCGGGCGCGGTTGGCTGATGACCTGCCCGCCACGTGCGACAAACCGTGGCGAAGCTGCGCGACAATCCGGTCAGCTCGGCTTGCCACCGGTGTCATGTTGTCATACAGCTTCGGTCAGAACCAGCCCGACAGGCTGGCGGTCGGAGAAGTGATTTATGTCTGAGGTTAGCCGTGCGCGGGCGGGTTTGTGCCTGCGCGCTTCCGCCATTGCGATGATGATCTGGTCTGCGCCGACGCTGGCGCAGGTTGCCCCTCTGCCGGGCGGATCGTCGTCGCCGCCGGCCACCCCTTCGGCTGCGCAGCAGGGTGATACGGCGACTGGACAGGCTGCCGGCACGACCGGCGACGCAGCTGCCACCGGCGCAGGCGGTGAGATCGTCGTCACCGGTTTCCGCGGCAGCCTGGACCGCGCGCTGGACATCAAGCGCAACGAAGCCGGTGCGGTCGACACGATCCTGGCCGAGGACATGGCCGACTTCCCCGACCTGAACCTGGCCGAATCGATCCAGCGCCTGCCGGGCGTCACGATTGAGCGTGACGGCGGGCAGGGTCGGACCATCAGCGTCCGTGGCCTCAGCGCCGATTTCACCCGCGTGCGGATCAACGGGCTGGAAGCGCAGGCGGCCGCCGGCGGCAATCGCAGCCGCGGCTTCGACTTTTCCATCTTCGCATCCGAGCTGTTCAACTCGATCACCGTGCGCAAGACGCAATCGGCGGAGATCGAGGAAGGCTCCCTGGGCGCGACTGTCGACCTGCAGACGGGCCGCGCGCTCGACTTCGGGGGTGGCATCCACGGCGCCCTGTCGACGCAGGCTTCGTACAACGACCTGTCCGAGAAGGTCCTGCCGCGGATCGCCGGGCTGCTCAGCTGGGCGAATGACGACGAGACGTTCGGCGCGCTGGTCTCTGTTGCCTATAGCGAGCGGCGCCCGACCAGCGAGAGCTTCAACACCACGCGGTGGCAGAGCGGCGACCCGGCACTGCCCTATGGCCAGGGCAACAACTTCGCGGACTGCCTGTCGTGCACCACGGATGCCGAACGGACAGAGGCGCTGTCCGCCTATTATCCGCGCATCCCGCGCTACACGATCGGCTCCTTCTCGGAAAACCGGCTGGGCCTGACCGGGTCGCTGCAGTGGAAGCCGACCGAGGATACCGAGATCATCCTGGACGGGCTGTATTCCCGCTTCAACCAGGAAGCCGAAAGCCCGAACATCGAGGCGATCAGCTTCAGCCGCGCGGCCGGCGGCGTGCGGGATACCGTGCTGCGCGAATATGCGATCGACCCGGAGACCAACACGCTGTCCTACGGCGTGTTCGACAATGTCGATGTCCGCAGCGAAAACGGCTTCTCGCGCGATGAGAGCACCTTCCTGCAGGTGTCACTGAATGCCCGGCACGCATTCACCGACCGGTTCCGTGGCCGGCTGAAGCTGGGCCAGTCGCATTCAAAGGCCCGGACGCCCTTGTCGGTGTCCTACATGTTCGATGCGCTGGATGTGGACGGCTACACTTACGACTTCCGCGGCAACGACCGCACGCCGCAGATTTCCTACGGCTTCGATGTCACGGACGGGCGCAACTTCACGCTGACGGAATGGCGGCGCAGCACCGGCGGCGCGGATTACCGGCTGAAGACTGCGGCGGGTGCGCTGGAATATGATCTGACGGACGAGCTGACCATCAAGGCCGGCGGCGAATATCGGACCTACAATTTCGACACATTCGGCTTCCAGCAGGCGGTGTCCACCCTGTCGGGCGCAGACCGGGCGACCGACGTGACCAATCTGGGCAAGATCGAAACCATCGCCGGCAAGCTCGACATCCCGGCCGGGACCGATCTGAACTACATCACGCCCGACATCTTCGCGATCAATGACGTCCTGAGCGTCTACAACGACCCGCTGGTGCCCAGCTTCAACGGCACCCGCGAGGTCAAGGAGAAGGACAAGGGCGCCTTCATCCAGGCCGATTTCGACACGATGCTGGCCGACCTGGTGGTCCGTGGCAATGTCGGCCTGCGCTACGCCCATACCGACACGACGTCGTACGGCTTCCTCAGCGAGGCCCAGGTGGAGGTGGACAACAGCTACAGCAACTGGCTGCCGTCCTTCAATCTGGCGATCGAGCCGGCGAGCGATCTGGTGGTCCGCCTCGGCGCGGCCAAGGTGATGTCACGCCCGGCGCTGGGCGATCTCACCCCCGGCGGCAGCCTGTCCACGCCGACCCGGCGGGTGTCCTACGGCAATCCGCTGCTCGATCCCTTCAAGGCGACCAATTACGACGCGTCGATCGAGTGGTACTTCGCGCCGGAGGCACTGGTGGCTGCGGCGGTCTTCTACAAGAAGATCGACAGCTTCATCACCACGGTCACCGATGTGGTGCCGTGGCGGAGCCTGGGCCTGCCCGACAGCCTGCTGGTCGGCACGCCCGCATCGCCGGACGAGGATTTCGAGGTCACCCGCAGGATCAATGGCGAGGGCGGCACGCTGAAGGGGCTGGAGCTGCAGTATCAGCAGCCCTTCACCTTCCTGCCCGGCGTGCTGAACAATATGGGCTTCATCGGCAACATGACCTTTGTCGATTCCGATGTCAGCTATGGTGATTATGGCCGCAACCGGCTGACCGGGCAGTCCAAGTTCATGTACAATGCCACGCTGTATTACGAGGACGACAAGTTCAGTGCCCGCGCCTCGGCCGCCTATCGTGACCAGTACCTGCTGGCGTTCCCGGGCGGCAACAACAACACGGAAGAGGGCATCAATGGCACGCTGAACATCGACGCCTCCATCTCCTACGAGGTGGCCGAGAATGTGCGTCTGTCGATCGAGGCGGTCAATTTGACCGACGAATATAACGATCGCTATGTCGATGCGACCAACAGGGTGTCCAATTACCGGCATTTCGGGCGCGAGTTCCTGTTCGGTGCGCGGGCATCGTTCTGAGGCAAATATTGGAGGGCAGGGTGATGCGGGCGAGCCGTCGACGCGGAATGCGGGTGCTGGGTGCGATGCTTCTGGCCGGCGCGATCCCGCTGCCCGCCATCGCCCAGACGGACCAGCCGGTGGTGGCCGGGGTCGAGGCGGCATGGCTGGATGCCCTGCCGCGCCCGGCGCTGGACACCACCGGCGCCCGCCTGCCGACCCGGGCGGAGGCGCTGGCGGCGGCCGAATATGTCAACTCGGCGCAGATCGCCGACATGGCGCGCCAGCCGATCCCGCTCTCCACCGGCGGCGCGCTGGACAGCATGGCGCCCAACTGGGTGGCGGCGATCTACTACACGGGTGCGGCGCGGCTGGCCCGCGTGTCTGACCGGCCGGAAACGCTGCGCTTCCTGACCATGGTGGCGGACCATTACAATTACGCGGTGCGCGGCGCGAAGTCCGGCCCGACGATGCTGAATGCCGATGATATTGCCGTGGGCGACCTGTACGAGGAGCTCTATTCCCGGCGCCGCATCGAAGGCACGCTGCTGCCATTGCAGCAGCGGCTCGACTGGCAGGTGCCGCACCTTGCCCGCGCCGACTCTGCCGACGGTTCGGGTCCGCTGATCTGGTGGTGGGCGGACGCGCTGTACATGGCGCCGCCGGTCTTGGCGCGTATGTCGGCGATCACCGGCAATCCGAAATATCTGCAGGCGGCGGACAAGGAATGGCGCCGCACCGCCCGGCGGCTGTGGGTGCCCGAAGACCGCCTGTTCCTGCGGGACGAGCGTTTCGCCGGCCGAACGGGGGCGGACGGCCAACCGGTCTACTGGTCGCGCGGCAATGGCTGGGTGCTGGGCGGCCTGGCCCGCTTCATCGAGGCGATGCCGGCCGATTTCGCCGGACGTGAGTACTACCTGGACCTGTTCCGCCAACTGGCGGGCCGGGTGGTCGAGCTGCAACGGCCTGACGGGTTGTGGCCGGCCAGTCTGCTGGCGCCCGACGCCTATCCGGAACCGGAGACATCCGGCTCTGCGCTGTTCACCTATGCGCTGGCCTGGGGCGTCAATCACGGGCTGCTGGACCGCGCAACGGTGACGCCGCATGTCCAGCGGGGCTGGGCCGCGTTGAACCGGCACATTCTTCCCGATGGCCAGCTGGGCCATGCGCAGCGCACGGGCGACCAGCCGGTGAATACCTCGGCCGAAGATACCGGCCCCTATGCCAACGGAGCCTATATCCTGGCATCGCTGGAGTTGGCCGATCTGGCGAGCGGGAAGCAGCAGCCTCTGCCGGAGCCGGAGCCGGAGCGCGACAGTGCCGAGTGGATTGCCGCAACCATGCCGGCCCCGCCCGCGCCAAAGACGGTGGTCGGCGACGCGGAGATCGCCCGGCGCCGGGCGGAGATGCAGGCGGTCGAGGCGCTGTCCTATGATCCCGCCGCATCCGGCCGGCCGCAATCGGTCGAGCCGCTGACACCGCCGCCCCCGGCGGAACGCACCCCGCGCGCCGTGGCCCGCTTCGCGCCTGACCGGCTGGACGACCTGTTGTGGGAGAACGACCTGGTCGCTCACCGCATCTACGGCCCCGCGCTGCAGGTGAAGGAGGCGCCGTCCGGCTCCGGCATCGATGCCTGGGCCAAGCGGGTGCGCTACCCGTTCATGGACCGGCAGCTGAAGTTCCCCAATTACCACATCGATCGCGGGGAAGGGCTGGACTTCTACGATGTCGGCCGGTCGCGCGGCACCGGCGGACTGGGCATCTGGTACGACAACAAGCTGTGGACCAGCCGCAACTTCGCGACCTATGACATCGCGGAGACAGGCGGCGACGTGGCGCGCTTCACCGCGACCTATCGCCCGTGGCCCGTGGATGTGGTGCGGACCGTGGCGGAAACGCGCGAGTTCACCCTGCCGCTGGGCACCCACTTCACCCGCATGCGCTCCACCATGACGTCCAGCAGTGACGAGCCGCTGATCGTGGGCATCGGCATCGGCAAGGCCAATGGTGCCGGCACGTTGCGGACCGACCAGGCGACCGGGCGCATGATTTTCTGGGAAGCGGAAGATGCCGACCATGGCGCGCTGGGCATCGCCATCGCGGTCGATCCTGCGATGGTGGTCGGCTTCACGCAGGATGCGGAGAACTACCTCGTGCTGGTCCGGGTGCAGCCCGGCACGCCGTTCACCTACTACATGGGTTCCGCCTGGAACCGTGGCGGTGATGTGCCCGACCAGGCCGCTTGGGAAGCGCTGGTTGCACGCGAAGAGTTCGAGTTCTGACCGAAGATGGCGGCGCCTTCCCGGGCGCCGCCGCCTGCATCAGCGCAGCTGGCAGACGTCCAGCACGTCCATGTCCTCGTAATCGAGGTTCTCGCCCGCCATGGCCCAGACGAAGCTGTAATTGCGGGTGCCCGAACCCATGTGCACGGACCAGGGCGGGCTGATCACCACATCGCCATCGCCCATCACGATATGGCGCAGATCCTCCGGCTGTCCCATGAAGTGGAACACGCGGCCGTCATCCTCCAGGTCGAAATACAGGTAGATCTCCGACCGGCGCTCGTGAATGTGCGGCGGCATGGTGTTCCACACGCTGCCGGGGTCCAGCCGGGTAAGGCCCAGGCACAGCGAGGCGCTCTGCACCGTATGCGGCAGGATCAACTGGTGAATGGTGCGGGCGTTGGCTGTCTCCAGGCTGCCGCGCTGCATGGTGGCCGCGTCGTCCAGCGTCACGCGGCGCAGCGGGAAGGCGGCATGGGCCGGCACGCTGAGCAGGTAGAACCGGGCGCCTTCGCCGGAAAAGCGCACGTCCTGCGTGCCCATCGGCACGTACAGGGCGTCGTAGCGCTCCAGCGTGATGGGCGTGCCGTCCACGGTCACTTCGCCCGTGCCCCGGCCGATATTGACCACGGACATCTCCCGCCGTTCCAGCAAGGGGTGCCCGGCCGCGCTGGGCGGTTCGCTGTGGCGCGGCAGGTCCAGCACGCCGGTGCCGGGAACGGCGCCGCCGATGATGAAGCGTTCGCCATGCGAGTAGGTCAGCACGATCTCGCGGTCACGGAACAGGCCCGAGACCAGGTAACGGTCACGCAGATCCTGCTGGCTCGCCCCGTCCATCATCTCGGGATGGGTGGCGTAGTAGGTCTTCTCGAACAAGGGTGCTGTCTCCTGCCGGAAGGCCCCGGCGCTGCGCTTTGTGTCCGGCCCGCTGCCGGCCTGAAGCGGCAGTTACGAACCGGGGATATCAGGTGCCTCTCCCCCGACAGGAGAAGTTATCATACATCTTCGTTGCAGTGTCAAACCGCTCTGATCAGGCGGCTGGCAGGTCGCCGCTCAGTTCCGAATGGCGCGACAGGCTCTCGGTCATGTGATGGCGCGCCGCTTCCCGCGCGCCGGTGATGTCCATGCGCACGATCGCGGCCAGGATCGCATCATGCTCGGCCCGGACCTTGGCAACATATTCGTCATGCGCCTCGCCCGGCTTGTCGCGCAGATACATGCTGCGTGGCGGCACCAGCCGGACGCCCAGGAAATCGATGAAGCGCGCGAAATAGGCGTTCTTGGTGGCATGGGCGATCGCCAGGTGGAACTGCGCGTCGGCCAGCGCCGATGCGGCCGGATCGTGGCTGACCTCGGCCATCTGCCGCAGCGCCGCGCGCATCGCATCGATATCGGTCTGGTCACGCCGCGCAGCCGCAAGGCCCGCCATCTCCGCCTCGATCGCCAGGCGCATTTCCAGCAGCTTGAGGATGTCGCTCAGCTCGCCCAGCTCCTCGCGCGTGACCTGGAATGCCCGGTAGCGCGCGCCCGGCGCGACATAGACGCCCGATCCCTGGCGCGATTCCGCGAAGCCCTGCGCCTCCAGCCGCGCGACGGCTTCCCGCACCACCGTGCGGCTGACCTCCTGCGTGATGGCGATGTCCTTCTGCGAAGGCAGCCGCGATCCGGGTGGTATGGTGCCGTCGATGATCTCGGTCTTCAGCTTGTCGTAGAGCGCGTCGGCAAGCGAAGCGGCCTTGGCCATGGACGTTTCCTCTGCAAGGGCACCCGCGGCGCCGGGACCATTCCCTACCGCATCGCAGGCCCCGCAAACAATGCCTGTTGCGCTTGTCATACCACCGGCGGTTCCATAGGAAACGGCCGGGCGGGCGCCCGCCGGCCGGTCCGCCTGTGCGATGCCTGCAAGGATGTGACCGATGCCCGATCTGCCCATGAACCGCCGCCGCGTCGCCCAGGCCATCGCATCCATGCCCCTGTGGCCCGGCCTGGCCCGCGCCGCGGAAGCGGGCAAAGCCACGCGGCTGTCGATCACGGACACGGGCGCGGTTGCCGATGCCAGCACCGTCAACACCGCTGCGATCCAGCAGGCGGTGGACCGGCTGGCAGCAGGGGGCGGCGGCACGGTGGTGGTGCCAGCCGGCATCTTTGTCAGCGGGGCGCTGGACCTGGCGCCTGGGGTGCACCTGCATCTGGAAGAAGGCGCGGTGCTGCGCTGCTCCACCGACATGGTGCATTTTCCGCCGCGCCGCACCCGGATCGAAGGGCATTTCGAAGACAGCTTCACCCCCGCCCTGATCAATGCCGCCCGATGCGACGGGCTGCGGATCACCGGCTCCGGCACGCTGGACGGGGCGGGGCGGCCGATCTGGGACCGGTTCTGGGAAGTCCGCAACGCCGCCCCCGTGCCGTGGGAGTTCCCCAATCTGGGTGTGCCCCGCGCGCGGCTGGCGCTGATCGAGGACAGCGCGGACGTGTTGGTGGAGGGCGTCACCTTCCGGGACTCGCAGTTCTGGAACCTGCATCTGTACAAGTGCCGCGCCGTGACCGTGCGCAATGCGCGGTTCGAAGTGCCTGACGATTACAAGCAGGCCCCCAGCAGCGACGGCGTCGATATCGATAGCTGCCAGGATGTCACGGTCGAAGGCTGCCACTTCTCCGTCACGGATGACTGCATCGCCTGCAAGGGCTCCAAGGGCGTAAACGCGCTGGCCGACAAGGACAGCCCGCCGGTGGAGCGGATCCGGGTGCGGGGCTGCACCTTCCGGCGCGGCCACCATGCATTGGCCTGCGGCAGCGAGGCGACGATCGTGCGCGACGTGGTGGTGGAGGATTGCCGCGTGACCGGCGACATGGTGCTGCTGCGGCTTAAGCTGCGCCCCGATACGCCCCAGCTCTACGAGAACATCCGGATCCGCTCGGTCGTGCTGGACAGTGCGGAGGGCGAGATCATCTCGCTGGTACCGTGGAGCCAGTACACCGACCTGCAGGGCCAGGCGCCGCCGCAATCCGCTGTGCGCAACGTCGTGCTGTCGGACATCACTGGCCGCTTTGGCGCCTTTGGCGCGATCCGCCCGGACCTGGAGCAGACCGATCTGGCCGGGATCATATTCCGCGACATTGACGTGCAGCTGGGCGACGCGACCCCGGACATCGATGTTGGCGCGGACACGAATGCCGTCACTTTCGACAATGTGGTGCTGAACGGAACGCCGCTCGAACTGGGCTAAGGTGCGTTTCTCACCTTGACCTCGGCGCCGGTACCGTTAAGGGGGCGCCTCCATTGCCCCGTCGTCTAAAGGTAAGACTACGGACTCTGACTCCGTCAATCGAGGTTCGAATCCTCGCGGGGCATCCATTACCTTTCCGCATCAGGCGCTGTTCCCACCCATGTACCGGCCGAGAACAGGCTGGTCCGGCGGGGCGGCACTAGGATCGGTATGGCACGCGAGCAATCGGATACGGACGAAACCCCCGCAACGCGCGCGGTGGACGAGGCGGCGCTGGGCGACCGCAAGTTCTACCGGGCCGAGCAGGAGGCGGATTTCGCCGACAAGCAGCCGCAGCACACGCCCCAGACCGCGCACCCGGCCTACCGGCTGGCCTTCCGCGATACCGACTTCCTGCTGCGCGACGAGCTTCGGCCCGTGCGCTTCCAGCTGGAACTGATGAAGACCGAGATGCTGCTGGACGAGGCGCGTGTCGGCTCGACCCTGGTGATGTACGGTTCCGCCCGCATCCCGCCGCCCGAAGCGACCGAGATCGCACTGGCCGGCGCCAAGGACCTGCCCGCGGAAGAGCGCGAGGTGGTGGAGCGGCTGGCCGCCAAGGCCAAGTTCTACACCGAGGCTTATCGCCTGGCGCGGCGCGTGACCGAGCTGTCCATCATCGAGGATGGCCGCCGGCAATTCGTCGTCTGTTCGGGCGGGGGCCCCTCCATCATGGAAGCGGCCAACAAGGGCGCGTCCGATGCCGGCGGCGAATCGATCGGCCTGAACATCGTGCTGCCGCACGAGCAGGCGCCCAATCCCTATGTCACGCCCTACCTGGCGTTCCAGTTCCACTATTTCGCCTTGCGCAAGATGCACTTCCTGCTGCGCGCAAAGGCGGTGGCGGTGTTCCCCGGCGGTTTCGGCACGTTTGACGAGTTCTTCGAACTGCTGACCCTGATCCAGACCGGCAAGATGAAGCCGATCCCCGTGCTGCTGTTCGGGCGCGAATTCTGGACGCAGGTGATCGACTTCGATGCGTTGGCGCGCGAAGGGGTGATTTCCCGCAAGGATCTGGACCTGATCACCTGGTGCGAGACGGCCGAAGATGCCTGGGCCAAGATCTCCGATTTCTATCGCCTGGACCGCTGATCTTGACCTGAAAGCGGCATCCGGCTAAGCGCGCCGCTTTCCTGCGGGCCATTGGTCTGCTGCGATTCTGTAACCCGAACACCATGCTTATCCGGCCCGCGCCCGCGCGCCGGCAGGAACACAAGGACGAACATGGCCAATACGCCGCAAGCCCGCAAGCGCATCCGTCGCAACGAGAACCGTGCAGAGATCAACGGTGCACGCGTCAGCCGCATCCGCAGCTTCGTGAAGAAGGTGGAAACCGCGCTGGCGACCGGCGACCGGGCCGCCGCCCAGACTGCCCTGCAGCAGGCGCAGCCGGAACTGGCGCGTGGCGTGGCGCGCGGCGTGGTTCACAAGAACACTGCCGCCCGCAAGATGAGCCGGCTGAGCAAGCGCGTCGCCGCGCTCTGATCCAGGTGATTCGGCGCCGCGCGGACCCGCGATCGGCGCTGTCACGGAACGGAAATGGAACGAGGTCGGTGGGCAACCATCGGCCTTTTTTCTTGCGTGGGGCCGGGCCGATCGGCCGCCGCTCCCGACTCCGCACAAATCCGCGATTCGCGTAAGTGTCACACTGAAAACTGTGCAAAAACAATGCATTGAACGCAGCCCTGCGGCTTTGCAGGTGGTCAATGGCCAATTTTTGCATTTATTTGACCGGGGCCACTTGCCCGTTTCGGCCCTCCCTTCATAACAGCGCCACAAGGCCGCAGCGGTGCTGTGGTCTGATCATGGGAATCACTGTTCGGTCCTCCGCCGCTGCATGCGCGGTTTGCGGCGGGGCGAAGCTGTGCCTCCATTTGACCGGACTCCCGACCTGGGGCCTGAGTGACACAAGGGACGATAGCAGCAATGATCAGGATGGGACCGCAGACGGGCCGTTCCGCACGGGACGGGGCCGATCGGGCCGCGGCCGGGGGAAATGCGGTGGAGGATGCCGAGACTGTCGCCCTGGCAGCCGACTGGGCCGACATCGTGTCCGGCCTGCGCAAGGATCTGGGCCACCAGCTGTTCACCCAGTGGATCCGTCCGATCGAGCTGGGGCCGCTGTGCAAGGCCACCGGCACGCTGGACCTGTACCTGCCGACCGAATTCTCCGCCAACTGGGTGCAGGATCGCCTGCAGGACCGGCTGGCGCTGGCATGGAAGATCGCCCGCGCCGAAGTGCGCACCGTGCGCATCGCCGTGCATCCCGGCCGCCGCAAGCCGGTCGACCTGGAACTGCGCACCGGCGATGACGGCCTTGGTCATCGCGCGGCCAACGACGGCCTGCGCATGGTCGAAGGGGCCGGGGCGGATCCGCTGCCGGCGCCTGTCGGGTTGGATCCCACTCTGACCTTTGCCGCCTTTGTCACCGGCACCGCCAATATCCTGGCGCGCAATGCGGCGGAGCGGATGGCCGCGGCCGAGCAGCCGCAATTCTCGCCCCTCTACCTCAAGGCCGCGACCGGGCAGGGCAAGACGCACCTGCTGCACGCGATTGGCCATGCCTTCACCCAGACGCATCCGCGCGGGCGCATCTTCTACTGCTCCGCCGAACGCTTCATGGTGGATTTCGTGCAGGCGCTGAGAAGCGGCGAGATGATCGCCTTCAAGGGCCGGCTGCGCGGCTTCGACCTGCTGCTGGTGGACGATCTGCAGTTCATCATCGGCAAGGCTTCTGCGCAGGAAGAACTGCTCTACACGATCGACGCGCTGCTGGCCGAAGGCAAGCGCCTGGTCTTTGCCGCCGACCGCGCGCCGCAGGCGCTGGACGGTGTGGAGCCGCGGCTGCTGAGCCGGCTGTCCATGGGTCTGGTCGCCGACATCCAGCCGGCCGATATCGAGCTGCGCCGCCAGATCCTGCATTCCAAGCTGGCCCGATTTGCGCCGCTCTCCGTACCGGAGGATGTGATCGAGTTCCTCAGCCGCACGATCAGCCGCAATGTGCGCGAGCTGGTGGGCGGGCTGCACAAGCTGATCGCCTATGCTCAGCTGACCGGTCAGGAAGTGTCGCTGCAGCTGGCCGAGGACCAGCTGACCGACATCCTGTCCGCCAATCGCAAGCGCATCACCATCGACGAGATCCAGCGGACGGTGTGCTCCTTCTACCGCATCGACCGCAGCGAGATGGCCAGCAAGCGCCGGGCGCGTGCGGTGGTCCGTCCGCGTCAGGTGGCGATGTATCTGGCCAAGGTGCTGACGCCGCGCTCCTATCCGGAGATCGGCCGCAAGTTCGGCGGGCGCGACCATTCCACCGTGATCCACGCCGTGCGCCTGATCGAGGATCTGCGGCAGCGGGATTCGGAGATGGACGGCGATGTGCGCAGCCTGCTGCGCCAGCTGGAAGATTGAGCGCGTTCGTCTAAAGCAGCCGCATGCTGTCCCCTGATCGCCTGGAGCGCTTCGCGCGCCATATCGTCCTGCCCGAATTGGGCGGTGTGGGGCAGCAGCGCCTGGCGGATGCGCGCGTGGTGCTGGTCGGGCTGGGCGGGATCGGCAGCCCGGCGCTGCAATATCTGGCGGGTGCCGGCATCGGCCATCTGCTGCTGGTCGATGACGACCGTGTCGATGCCAGCAACCTTCAGCGCCAGACCATCTATGCCGAACGCGATATCGGCCATCTGAAGGTCGTCGGCGCCAAGCGCTGGACCACCAATTTCGATGCGGCACTCGATATCCAGCTGAGCGACGAACGGATCAGCGCGGGCAATGCCGCGGCCCTGGTCGCAGGCGCCGATCTGGTCGTGGACGGGTGCGACAATTTCGCCACCCGCCTGGCCGTGTCGGATGCCTGCGTTGCGGCCGGTGTCCCGCTGCTCTCCGCCGCCGTAGGCCGGTTCCAGGGGCAGGTGGCGGCCTTCAAGGGCGCACCCTGCTATCGCTGCTTCGTGGGCGATGCCTTCGATGCCGAGGATTGCGACAGCTGCGCGGCTGACGGCATGCTGGGCGCGATGGCCGGCTGGGTCGGCACCTTCGCCGCCATGCAGGCGGTGCGCATTCTGACCGGCACGATGGGCGATCCGCAATGGGGCCGGCTGCACCTGCTGGACGGGCTTGCGCCCGGCATGCGCACCATCACCATCGCCGCCGACCCGGCCTGCTCCGCCTGCGGGTCAGCGCGCTAGCACTTCCTCCACCCAGGCCGGCACCAGCGTGCTGGCAGGGCCAAGTCGCGTCTCGTCGAACAGCCGCGATCCCAGCGATCGGTCGAGATTGAGCTCCAGCGTCCGGGCACCGGCTTCGGCCGCCGCCTGCACGAAGCCTGCCGCCGGATAGACTGCGCCCGAGGTGCCGACCGACACGAACAGGTCGGCATCGGCCAATGCGGCGAAGATCCGCTCCATTCCGTACGGCATTTCCCCGAACCAGACGATGTCCGGCCGCAGCGCACCTTCGCTGCAGGCGGGGCAGGGCGGGTTGTCCGACAGCGGCTCCGTCCAGCGATGGCGGGCATCGCAGGCGGTGCACCAGGCGCCCAGCGCCTCGCCATGCATGTGCAGCACGCGGTGCGCACCGGCGCGTTCGTGCAGATCGTCGATGTTCTGGGTGACGATCAGCAGATCGCCAGTCCAGTCCCGGTCCAGCCGGGCCAATGCATGGTGCGCGGCGTTGGGTTGGGCGGCGAGCACGCCTGCGCGGCGCATGTCGTAGAAGCGCTGCACCAGCACCGGATCGCGGGCGAAGGCCTCCGGCGTGGCGACATCCTCCACCCGGTGTTCCTCCCACAACCCGTCCTCTGCCCGGAAGGTGGCGAGTCCCGATTCGGCGCTGATCCCGGCGCCGGTCAGGATCACGATATTGCGTGTGGCGTCCATGCCCCCCATGAAGCACGGCAAAGGGAGACAGGGCAATGGCGCGGATCGGCATCATCGGTAGCGAGGGACGCATGGGGGAAGCGCTGCGACGTGCCATCGCAGCGGCCGGGTTCGAGCTGGCGGGCGGCGCCGACCGGGGCGACGATCCCGCGCGGCTGGCCGATGGCAGCGATGCGCTGGTCGATTTCTCCGCCCCGGCCGCGCTGGAGGGGACCATCCATGCCGCCGTCGGCGCGGGCGTGCCGATCCTGATCGGCACCACCGGGCTGGAGGCGGTGCATCATGCGATGATCGACAGCGCGGCGGGCGCGATCCCCGTATTGCAGACCGGCAACACCTCGCTCGGGGTCACGTTGCTGGCGCATCTGGTGCAGGAGGCGGCGGCGCGGCTGGGGCCGGACTGGGACGTGGAGGTGCTGGAGATGCACCACCGCATGAAGGTCGATGCCCCCAGCGGCACCGCGCTGCTGCTGGGCGAGGCTGTCGCCACCGGCCGTGGCATCGTGCTGGCCGACCACAGCGAGCGCGGGCGCGACGGCCAGACCGGCGCACGCGCATCCGGCGCGATCGGCTTCGCATCGCTGCGCGGCGGCACCGTCGCGGGCGAGCACAGCGTGACCCTGGCCGGCGAGCAGGAGCGGATCGTGCTGAGCCACATGGCCGAGGACCGCATGATCTTCGCCCATGGTGCGATCCGCGCCGCCGCCTGGCTGATCGGCCGCGCGCCAGGCCGCTACACGATGGGGCAGGTGCTGGGTCTGTGACCCGCGAGCAGATCTTCGACTTCTTCCGCCGCCTGGCGGAGGCCGACCCCGACCCGCAGACCGAGCTGGAATATGGCAACACCTTCCAGCTGCTGGTCGCCGTGGTGCTGAGCGCGCAGGCGACCGATGCCGGCGTCAACAAGGCGACGCGTGCCCTGTTCGCAGAGGTGAAGACGCCTGGGGACATGCTGGCGCTGGGGGAGGACGGGTTGAAGGCGCATATCCGCACGATCGGCCTGTTCAATGCCAAGGCGGCCAATGTGATGATCCTGTCGCAGCAGCTGGTCGACCGCCACGGCGGCGAGGTGCCAGAGACGCTGGACGAGCTGACGGCGCTGGCGGGCGTCGGTCGCAAGACCGCCAATGTCGTGCTGAACTGCGCCTTCGGCGCGGAAACCTTCGCGGTCGACACCCATGTGTTCCGCGTGGGCAACCGCACCGGCCTGGCGCGCGGCAAGACGCCGGAAGCGGTCGAGGCGAAGCTGCACAAGCGCGTGCCGCAGCCTTTCCGCCGCAACGCGCACCACTGGCTGATCCTGCATGGCCGCTACACCTGCAAGGCACGGCTGCCGGAATGCTGGCGCTGCCCGGTGATCGAGCTGTGCGCGTTCCGCCCCAAGGTGCTGGAACGGCCGGCCAGACGCGCCGTTGGCAAGAAGCTGGGGGCTGCTGCCTGAGCCGCACCAGCGCCGGAAAGGAATGCCGATGCGTATGCTCGCCCTCTCCCTGCCGATCCTGCTGCTGTCAGCCTGCGTTTCGAGTGAGGACCGGGCAACGGACACGATCGCGGATGCAGACCAGGTTCCGGCCGCCCGGGTGCTTGGCCCGGCACAACGCTGTCTGCCGACCAGCCGGATCCAGAACACCCGGGTGCACGGATCGCAGGTGATCGACTTCCTCGCGTTGGGCGGCGAGACGTGGCGCAACACCCTGCGCGCCCCTTGCCCCGGCCTCGCCTTCGAGCAGCGCTTCGCTCACGAAACCAGCATTGGCGAGCTGTGCCGCACTGACACGGTCCAGGTGCTGCGAACCGGCGGCGGGGGCCTGATCCCCGGCGTCCGGTGTCAGCTGGGCGAGTTCGTGCCTGTGGAGCCGGTCGACGCACGGCGGGACAGCACGCCGGATTGAGGCGCCCGGCTTGGCCGCGGACCGGATCGGCGCTAAGGGCGGCGGTCTCGATATCGACCATGACCAACAGCGAAACATTCCCGAATGGCGCCGAGCGCCCGTCCCTGACCGTCGCCGAATCGGCGCGGCTGACCGCGCGCATCACCTGGCTGTCCGTCGGCGTGGGCGGTACCCTGATGCTGCTGAAGGCTGCTGCCTGGTGGGTCAGCGGCTCCGTCGCGCTGCTGGCCTCGGCCGGCGACTCGGCGCTCGATTTCGTGGCGGCGCTGGTCACCTTCTGGGCGGTGCGCGTGGCCGTGCTGCCCGCCGATGCGGAACATCGCTACGGCCACGGCAAGGCCGAGGCCTTCGCCAGCCTGCTGCAGGCGGGCCTGGTCTTCGCCTCCGCCGCGCTGATCGGACAGCAGGCGGTCCATCGTCTGCTGCACCCGGAAGCCGTGTCGCAGGAGGGGCTGGGTATCGCGGTGATGGGCATCTCCATGCTGCTGACGCTGACGCTGGTGCGGGCGCAGGCGCTGGTCATCGCCCGCACGCGATCCGTGGCGATCAAGGGCGACCGCGCGCATTACTTGGCCGATCTGGTGTCCAATGCCGCCGCGATCGCGGGCCTCGCCCTGGCGCACTGGTCCGGCGATCCGCGCTGGGACGCGGTGGCTGGCCTGCTGGTCGCGCTGTGGCTGGTAAAGGGCGCGGTGGAGGTGCTGCGTGCCGCGGCGGACGAGCTGCTGGACCGGGAGGTGGAGGATGGCGAGCGCAACGCGCTGCTGCAGCTGGCGCTGGACGATCCGCAGGTACTGGGCGTGCACCAGTTCCGCTCCCGCCGCGCTGGCCCGACCCTGCATGTCCAGATGCACATGGAGCTGGAACCGGAGCAATCGCTGGCCGAGGCGCACGAGATCGTCGAAGGGGCCGAGCAGCGCATCCTGGCAGCCTTCCCCGGCACCGACCTGGTGATCCATGCCGATCCGTTCGGCATGTCGGAGGATCACGACCACGATTTCGACGGGCTGACAGTGGGCCATGCGGCGGACCGCGTGGTCAATCCGAAGGCGCGCCTGCCGCAGGTGTAGCGCCGGCGAACAGGCCCAGCGGGCCGTTGCCGCGGCCCAGCCCCGGCGCGGCCAGCAATCCATTGCGCACGAAGATGCGCGCCTTGCTCACCGCATTCTCCAACGGCAGACCACCGCCCAGCAGCGTGGCGATAGCGCTGGCGAGCGTGCAGCCGGTGCCATGCGTATGGCGGGTCTCGATCCGGCCGTCCTGCCAGATGCGTGGGGGCTGGCCGGGGCGGACCAGGCGATCCTCCACGATGGCGCCGGGCGCATCGCCGCCCTTGGCCAGATAGGCGATCCCGCGCGCCGCCATGCCCTTGGCTCCGCCTAAGGCGGCAAGCTCGGGCACGTTGGGCGTGGTCAGCGTGGCGAGCAGCATCAGCCGTTCGAACGCCTCGATCGTGGCAGAGTCGGCCAGCGCCGCGCCGGTCGTCGCCACCATCACGGGATCGAACACGATCGGCAGGCCGCTGCCTTCAAGCCTGTCGGCCACCGCATGGGCGATGGCCGGGCTGCCCAGCATGCCGATCTTCACCGCATCGGCGCCGATATCGTCCAGGCAGCTGGCGATCTGCGCCGCCACGAAGGGGGCGGGCACGACCTCGACGCCCTGCACGCCGGTGGTGTTCTGCGCGGTCAGCGCGGTGATCGCGCTCATGCCATAGCCGCCCAGCAGCGTGATCGTCTTGAGATCCGCCTGGATGCCCGCGCCGCCGGACGAGTCGGAGCCGGCGATGGTAAGAATACGCGGCGGTGTCATGCCGGATCGTGGCGGCGCTGCGTGGAGGGCGGATGCGCGTCCAGCCAGCGCTTGGCGCGGGTCGGCCGGTCGGTCAGCTCGCCCGCGCAATTGGGGCAGCGATCGTCCAGCGCGTCGGCGCACTCCGCGCAGAAGGTGCATTCCAGCGAGCAGATGAAGGCGCCGGGCGCCTGCGGCGGCAGGTCCGTGCCGCAGCGTTCGCAATCGGGGCGCATCTCCAGGCTCATGCGGCGGCGGCCTTCACCGCGGCGCAGATCGCATCCACCACCTGTTCCACCGCGCGGCCATCGTCGCCTTCCGCCATGACGCGGATCTTGGGCTCCGTACCCGACTTGCGGATCAGCACGCGTCCGCTGCCGGCCAGCCGCGCCTCGCCCTCGCGGATCGCCGCCTGCACCGCCGGCTCCGCCAGCGGGTCGCCCCCTGCATAGGTCACGTTCTTCAGCACCTGCGGCACGGGATCGAACAGATGCAGCAGGCGGCTGGCCTTCTGCCCGGTCTGCACCAGCGCACCCAGCACCTGCAGCGCGGCGATGCAGCCATCGCCGGTGGTGGCGTGATCGGTCAGGATCATGTGGCCCGACTGCTCGCCCCCGACATTGTAGCCGCCGCTGCGCATCGCCTCCAGCACATGGCGGTCGCCCACCTTGGTGCGGATCAGCTGCAGTTCGTGCCGGGCGAGCAGGCGCTCCAGGCCCAGATTGCTCATCACGGTGGCCACCACCCCGCCGCCGCGCAGGGTTCCGGCTTCCTGCAGGCGCAGGCCGATCAGCGCCATGATCTGGTCGCCATCCACCGGCACGCCCCGCTCGTCGATCACGATCAGCCGGTCGGCATCGCCATCCAGGGCGATGCCGATATCGGCCCGCTCCGCGATCACCCGCTGGCGGATCGCATCCAGGCTGGTGGAGCCGACGCCGTCATTGATGTTGAGGCCGTTGGGCGCGACGCCCATCGCCACCACGTCCGCGCCCAGTTCCCAGAAGGCCTCGGGCGCGACGGTGTAGGCGGCGCCATGGGCGCAATCGACCACGATCTTCAGCCCGTCCAGCCGCACATCGGATGGCAGCGACTGCTTGATCGCGTGGATGTAGCGGCCCCGGGCATCCTCGATCCGGCGGGCACGGCCGATCGCGTCGCCGGTTGCCAGCGGCTGGTCCTCGGCCATTGCCGCCTCGATCGCGGCCTCGTCGGCATCGGACAGCTTGAAGCCGTCGGGACCGAACAGCTTGATGCCATTATCGGCATAGGGGTTGTGGCTGGCGGAGATCATCACGCCCAGATCGGCCCGCATCTCCCGCGCCAGCAGCGCCACGGCGGGGGTGGGCAGGGGGCCGGTCATGATCACGTCCATGCCCACGCTGGTGAAGCCGGCCGCCAGCGCGGTTTCCATCATGTAGCCGGACAGGCGCGTATCCTTGCCGATCACCACCCGGTGCCGATGGCTGCCGCGCAGGAAATGGCGGCCCGCCGCCTGCCCCACCTTCATCGCGGTGGCCGCGTTCAGCAGCCCGCCATTGGCCCGCCCGCGAATACCGTCTGTCCCGAAATATACGCGTTCCATGCCTGGCCGTGCTCAATAAGGTTGTTCTGCGATCCGCTGCCATGGCGCTTGCGCGGACCATTGTCACGCTTACAGGATGGGGGAATGCCTGCCGAAGACGCCCCAGCGAACCCGACCGCACACGAACCGGCTGCTCCGCAGACGGCGGAAGGGCCCATCCTGCGCCTGCCCGCCGGGTGGACCTTCGCCGCGCTGATCGGCGGCTGGGCCATCGGCTGGCTGCTGGCGGACAGCCCGGCGGCGGGGCCGCTGCAGGCGGTGGCCGGGCCGGTCGGCAGCATCTGGCTGAGCGCGTTGCAGATGACCATCATCCCGCTGGTCGCCGGCCTGCTGGTAACCGGCGTCACCGGCATGGTCGCCACCGCCCGGGTCGGCGCCACCGCCCGACGCACGCTGCTGGCTTTCTGGAGCGTGCTGGCGGGCGGCACGCTGATGGCGGCGCTGTTGACGCCGGTGTTGCTGGAGGCATTCCCCATCCCTGCGTCGGCCGGCGGCGCGCTGCTGGCCGGAGGGGTGTCGGCGCCGCAGGAAGTGCCCAGCATCGGCGACTTCTTCGAATCCCTGGTCACCCCCAACGTGGTGGCGGCGGCGGCGGACACCGCCATGCTGCCGCTGATCGTGTTCTTCGTGGCGCTGGCCTTCGCGATCACGCGCCTGCCAGCCGCCCGGCGCACGCCGCTGATCGACCTGTTTGCCGGGCTGGGCGATGCCATGCTGGTGATCATCGGCTGGGTGCTGTGGCTGGCGCCGGTCGGCGTGCTGGCGCTGGCGATCGGCGTGGGCCTGCGCAGCGGCGGCGGCGCGCTGGCGGCGGTGGCGCATTACATCGTGGTCGTGTCCTCGATGGGGCTGATCGTCATGCTGGCCGGATACGTTCTGGCGGTCGCCGGCGGGCGGGTGCCACTGGTCCGCTTCGCCCGCGCGATGATTCCCGCCCAGACGGTGGCGCTGTCGACCCAGAGCTCGCTCGCCAGCCTGCCCGCCATGCTGGGATCGTGCCGTGACCTGGGCCTGCGCGAGACGAGCGGCGACTTCGTACTGCCGCTGGCCGTCGCCCTGTTCCGCGCCACGGGGCCGGCGATGAACCTGGCGGTGGCGATCTATGTGGCGCATCTGGCGGGTGTGGAGCTGACGCCCGTGATGCTGGTGGCCGGCTTCGCCGTGGCGCTGCTGACCACGGTCGGTTCCGTCAGCCTGCCCGGCGCGGTCAGCTTCGTCACCGCGATCGGCCCGATCGCGATCACGATGGGTGTGCCGGTGGAGCCGTTGGCCCTGCTGGTGGCGGTGGAAATGGTGCCGGACCTGATCCGCACGATCGGCAATGTCACCATGAACGTGGCGGTCACCGCTTTCGTCGACCGGTCGGACCGGGACCGCTAGCCGTTCTCGTCCAGCGGCGGCACCGTTGTGGCGAATAGCGGCTCGCCGAACAGGAAGCCCACGATGTTGGGCCGGCCCAGATGGTCGAACAGCGCCGTCAGCGCCAGCAGGATGGGGACGGACAGCAGCGCCCCGAAGACGCCCCAGATCCATGTGAAGTAGCTCAGTGCCAGCAGGATCATCACCGGGTTCATGGTGAAGCGCGCGCCCAGGATCGCCGGCGTCACCACATTGGCCTCCACCGCATGCAGCCCCAGATAGGCGGCGGCGGGGATCATCCCGACCAACGGCGCTTCCGCCGTGCCCAGGCCAAACAGGCTGAGCAGCGCCACCATCGCCAGCGGGCCGATATAGGGGATGAAGTTCAGCAGCGTGGCGAGGCCGCCCCACATCACCGGCGCGCCCAGGCCCAGGGTCCAGGCGCCCAGCGCAACCACCACGCCGACACCCAGATTGATGATGGACACGGTCAGGATATAGGCTGCAACCCTGTCCTGCACGTCGCGCATCACCCGCGCGGCCTTCAGGCTGGCGCCGAAATGCTGGCGGTCCAGCAGCAGGCGGCGGCGCAGGCGCACGCGCGCCTCGATCATGAAGAACGCCATCAGGAAGGTCAGCAGCACCTCCAGCAGCACGGAGGGCGTGGCAAAGGCGACCTCCTCCAGCATGGACGGGCCAGCCAGCACCACCTGCTCGCCCTCCGTTTCGCCGATGATGCGTGCGATCCGGTCGTTCAGCCGCCCGACCCAGACCAGATTGCCCTGGAAGTGGCGGAAATGCTCGCCCACCCGCTCCACCATGGCAGGTGCGGCCTCGAACAGGGACATGGCCGGGCGCAGCACGGCGGTCAGTGCGGTGGCGACCACGGCGAAGAACAGCAGCAGCGCGGCGAAGCTGGCCAGCGGATTGGGCAGGCCGAACAGCGCCAGCCGGTCCGCCACGGGCGAGAGCACGATGGTCAGCATGATGGCCGTGACCAGCGGCAGGAATACCACCGATCCGATCGACAGCACGAAAGGCAGCGCCAGGAACAGCCCCGTGGCGAGCAGCACCACCAATGCGGAGATCAGCCGCAATTCCTGCGCGGCGAAGGTCATGCGGTTGCCGCTGCCATCGCCATCCGCGGCCGGCGGCGCTGCCGGCCCGGGCGGCAGATGCGGATCGGTGCCGATCATGCCGCCCTGTGTCCTGTCGCTACTTGGTGGGAACGGCGTGGCCGCGCCCGGCGGCGACCTCGTCCAGTTCTTCCAGGATCGCGCGATGTGCGATCGGATCGCTCACCGACCGGTCGGGAATGGCGCCATCCTCGATCATCGCGGTCAGCGCGGCGCGGGCGCGGCCCACGCGGCTCTTGATCGTGCCCACCGCACAGCCGCAGATGGAGGCTGCCTCTTCATAGGAAAAGCCGCCCGCACCCACCAGCAGCAGCGCCTCGCGCCGTTCCGGCGGCAGGGTCAGCAGCGCCCGGTGCATGTCGGACAGATGGATTGGTTCCTCCTGACCCGCAGGGGCGGTCAGGATGCGTTCGGCCGCGGTCTCGTCATATTCGCCGCGGAAGCGGTTGCGGCGCATGTCGGTGAGATAGGCGTTGCGCAGGATCACGAAGGTCCAGGCGCGCATGGATGTGCCCGGCTCGAACCGGTCCTGCGCGGCCCACGCCTTCAGCAGGGTCTCCTGCACCAGATCGTCGGCCATGTCGGGCCGGCCGCACAGGCCGCGGGCAAAGGCGCGCAGATGCGGAACCACGCCCGTCAGGTCGCGCTTGAAGGCACGCTTGTCATCGGCGCTGCGCTGCGGCGGCGCCGGCCTGTCCAGTGTGCTCATCTGCCGGCATCATCCAGCTTGGAAAGCAGGTCCATGAAACTGTCGGGAATGGGTTCCTCCACCACCTGGTCGTACAGGCGCTTCAGGCCGGACGCCCATTCCGGCCCCGTCCCATTATTGTTCGATACAATGCGTGTGGCCGCCTGTGTCGCGGCCTGGCCCGCCGCCAGCGGACCCTTCTTCTCAGCGCCAACCATGCTCTTTATTCACCCGCCCCAGCCAAAGGATCAACCCCAGTGCCCCGCAAGCCTGCCGCACCGGCCAGATGGCAGGCAGGCGCAGGCCCCATCAGCGGACAAAACTTTCCGCTGACGGTCTGGAACGGAATGGTACCGATCCGGTTCCCATACCCGTCGGGATGCCTGCAAGCCGAATGCTTGGGGCCCGTACCATCCCGCAGCTTTGACAGGCGGCTTGCAAGGATTGCCAACGCGGTGCGATGATCGGTTTGTGGAACAGCGCCATCGCGGACCTGCAGAAGCGGCTCGGCTTCGGGGGTGACACCCGGACGTCGCTGCTGTCGTCGCATACGCGTCGGCAGGCGGCGCGACGCTGGTTGATCCGTTTTCCGCGGGCAGTGCCGCTGGCCATCTTCCTGCTGATCGGCACCATCACCTTCATCGCCGTCGTTTCAGTCCAGCGGGGCGAGGACGGCCGTGCCGCGGCGC
Source organism: Croceibacterium ferulae (assembly GCF_003660445.1). Taxonomy (GTDB): domain Bacteria; phylum Pseudomonadota; class Alphaproteobacteria; order Sphingomonadales; family Sphingomonadaceae; genus Croceibacterium; species Croceibacterium ferulae. The sequence goes on from NZ_QZVQ01000006.1 coordinate 269,397, forward strand.
AACTGCGCGTGCGCGCCAGCAGCATCGCGGCAGCGCTGGAACGGCGGGCCAATGCCAGCAGCGCCTATCTGCGCGCCGGCGCGGCCCTGATGGCGAGCATGGAGGATGCCGCTTCCGCCCAGCGGTTCCGCCGCTTCGTCAGCGAATTGCGGCTGGATGCCGATTACCGCGGGGCCGAGGGCATCGGCTGGGCACAAGTGGTGCGCCGACAGGACATCCCGCAGTTCCAGCAGATGCTGGCGATGCAGACGCCCGGCGCCACCGGCATCACTCCGCCACTGGCCTATGACCAGACCTTTGCCATCCCCGTGACGTTCCTGCAGCCCGATACCGAACGCAACCGGCGTGCGCTGGGCTTCGACATGTATTCCGACCCGATCCGCCGTGTCGCCATGCTGGAGGCGGAGCGGACCGCCCGGCCGACCGCCACCGACAAGGTCGTGCTGCGGCAGGAGCAGGCCGGATCGAGCGCCCCCGGCTTCCTGATCTACATGCCCGTCTTCGAAGGAACGGTGGGCGGGCGCCGTCTGCGCGGCTTCATCTACAGCCCGTTCAATGCCGAGGATTTCCTGGAAAGCGCGCTGGAGATGGAGGATGCCGGGATCACCAGCGTGCGGCTGTATGACGGGACCGCCGCGCCCGATCGGCTGCTGGCCAGCAGCGGCCCGACCGACGATGAAGGGGAGATGGTCACCGAACTGATGTCCATCGCCAACAATTCGTGGGTGCTGCAGGTCAGCGCGGCGAAGGAGCGCGGCCTGTCCGTCCTGTCCATGGTGACCATCATCTTCGGCCTGGTGATCGCCACGATGCTGGTGCAGCTGGTGCGGCTGCTGACGAAGCAGGCACTGGAGGACGAGACGCGGCTGCAATGGTTCGAGGAACAGTCCTCCATCCGCATGTCGCTGACGCGGGAGCTGAACCACCGGGTCAAGAACACGCTGGCCAATGTGCTGTCCATCATCGCGCTGACCCGCCGCCGCGCGACGCAGCTGAACGACTTCGCGGACGGGCTGGACGGCCGTATCCGCGCGCTGTCCGCCACGCATGATCTGCTGACGCAGTCCGAATGGGGCACCACGCCCGTGCGCGCGGTGATGGAGGCGGAACTGTTGCCCTATGCCGATGCCAGCGATCACGAGATCGACCTGGCCGGGCCCGATGTTGCGCTGGCGCCGAACGAAGCGCTGTCGCTCGGCCTCGCCACCCACGAACTGGCGACCAATGCCGCCAAATATGGCGCGCTCAGCCAGGCTGGCGGCAAGGTGACGCTGCACTGGCGGCTGATTTCCGAATCGCTGATCCGCATCGACTGGCAGGAGAGCGGCGGTCCGCCCGTTCCGCAGCAACGCAATCGCGGCTTCGGCTCCGACCTGATCGAGCGGATCGTGGCGGCGGAGCTGAAGAATCCGGTCAAGCTGACCTTCGATCCCGCCGGCGTGCGCTGCATGCTGACCATCCCCGTGCGCCAGCCTACGGAATTCGCCATGCGCGCGGCACGTGCGATGCGCTCCCAGGCGCGCGCCAACGGCTGACCGGCTGGACCTGCCATACCCTGCCGGATAGAGCATCGCCGGTGATGCACCTGATCTTGCGCCCGAAAGGCGCCGCGCAGACACTGGCGATCCTGCTGGCGGCCATGCTCGGCCTGCTGCTGGCGGCGTGCTCTGCTCCGGCGGACGGCGGTCCGACGGTCCTGGCGGCCGCCAGCCTGCAAGAGGCGCTGTCCGATGCCGGCAAAGCCTGGACTGCCGCCGGGCACCCCGCGCCGCGTCTGTCCTTCGCGGGCTCCAGCGCCCTTGCGCGGCAGGTGGAGGCGGGCGCCCCGGCGGACCTGTTCATCTCCGCGGACGAGCAATGGATGGACTACCTGGCCGAACGCGGCCTGCTGCGGCCCGGTACGCGGCGCCTGATCGCCACCGGCGATCTGGTGCTGGTGGCGCCGCTGTCCAGCGATGCCGCGGGGATCACGGCGCTGAACCAGGGGCGGCTCGCCCTGGCGGACCCCGATGCGGTGCCTGCCGGCCGCTATGCCAAGGCGGCGTTGCAGAATCTCGACCTGTGGGCCGGTGTCGCATCGCGCGTCGTGCCAGCGGAGAATGTCCGCGCGGCGCTGGCGCTGTTGGAGCGGGGGGAGGTGCCGCTGGCCATCGTCTATGCAAGCGATGCGCGCGTGTCCTCCGCGGTCAAGGTGATCCACCGCTTCGCCGCCGCCGACCATCCGGCCATCCGCTATCCGGCGGCCGTGCTGGAGACGGCCACTCACCCGGACGCCGCGGCCTTCCTGGATTTCCTGGGCTCGCCCGAAGGCCAGCGCATCCTGGCCGCGCGCGGTTTCGGGCCGGCGGGCGGATAGGTTGGGCCTGACTGCCGCCGAATGGACGGTGATCGGCCTGTCGCTGCGCGTCAGCCTGACCGCCGTGGCGCTGACCCTGCCGGTCGCCTGGCTGCTGGCCTGGGTGCTCGCCCGCCGGCGCTTTCCCGGCAGCGTGCTGCTGGACGCGCTGGTCCATCTGCCGCTGGTGGTCCCCCCGGTGGTGACCGGCTGGCTGTTGCTGCTGCTGTTCGGCCGGGCCGGGCCGATCGGCGGTTGGCTGGAGGCGACCTTCGGCATCAGCCTGGTGTTCCGCTGGACCGGCGCGGCGCTGGCGGCCGCGATCATGGCGCTGCCGCTGATGGTGCGCGCCATGCGCCTGTCGATCGAGGCGGTTGACCGGCGGCTGGTGGAAGCCGCGCGGACGCTTGGCGCCTCGCCTCTGCGGGCGCTGCTCACGATCACCCTGCCGCTCAGCGCACCCGGCATCGCTGCGGGCACGATGCTGGGCTTCGCGCGCAGCCTGGGTGAATTCGGCGCCACCATCACCTTTGCCAGCAATATTGCGGGCGAGACGCGCACCCTGCCGCTGGCCATCTATACCGGGCTGCAACTGCCCGGCGGCGACGGGGCCGTGGCGCGGCTGGCGACCATCTCCATCATTCTGTCGGTCGGTGCGCTGGTTGCGTCCGAATGGCTGGTGCGGCGCGGCGGCAACGGGCAGGCCCATGCGCTTTGACGTCACGCTCCGTCACCCGTTCGGCGCACTCAGTTCCGGCATCCGCCTGCACTCCGACGCGGCGCTCTGCGCCATCACCGGGCCGTCCGGTACCGGCAAGACGACGATCGCCCACTGCATTGCCGGGCTGCGGCGCCCGGCGGCGGGGCGCATCGTGGTGGACGGGGCGGTGCTGTTCGACAGCGATGCCGGCATCGACCTGCCTGCCCATCGCCGCCGCGCCGGCTATGTGTTCCAGGATGCCCGGCTGTTCCCGCATCTGAGCGTGGCGGGCAATCTTGCCTATGGCGAGCGGCTCGCCCGCGCTGGCGATGGCTGGATCGGCCGGGCGGAGGTCGTGGAGCTGCTCGGCATCGGGCATCTGCTGGACCGCCGGCCTGCCACCCTGTCGGGCGGGGAGGTGCGCCGCGTGGCGATCGGCCGCGCGCTGCTGAGTGCCCCGCGCTTCCTGCTGCTGGACGAACCGACCGCATCGCTGGATGGCGCGCGGGTGACGGCGCTGCTTGCCTTGATAGAGCGTATCCGCGATACCCTGCCCGTACCGATCCTGCTGATCAGCCATGCCGCGGCGGAGGTGGAGCGGCTGGCCGGGCATGTGCTGGATCTGGCTCCCGCGCTTGACTCCCGCGCCCCCTTTGCGTAACCGCCCGCGCCTGTCCGGCCGCCATCCGTTTGGCGGCCCCCAGCTGTTTTGCAAGATCGGGATTACTTGAGATGAAGCGCACTTTCCAGCCGAGCAACCTTGTGCGTGCGCGCCGTCACGGCTTCTTCGCACGCAAGGCGACCCCTGGTGGCCGCAAGATCCTGGCCGCCCGCCGCCGCCGCGGCCGCAAGGTTCTCTGCGCCTGAACGGGGGCGAGCGGGGCGATATGTCCCGCTCCATCAGCATATTGACGCGGCGGGCGGATTTCGTCGCCGCCAACCGGGGCCTGCGTGTCGCGCGCCCCGGTTTTGTGCTGCTCAGCCGGCCCAATGGCGGGCTGGGTATCCGCTATGGCATCACGGTCACCAAGAAGATCGGCAATGCGGTGGTGCGCAATCGCATGAAGCGCCGCTTCCGCGAATTGCTGCGCGCCGCTCTGCCCGAAGCCGGCCTGCCGGATCACGATCTGGTGCTGATCGGCCGGGATGGCGGGGTGGAGCGGGACTTCACCCAGCTCGGCGCTGAACTGCGCGTGGCGCTGGATCGCGCGGCAAACGGGAAGGGCGATCCGCCTCGGCGGCCCCGTGCCGGCAAGCCGCGCCGATGACACACACGGTGAACCGCCTGTTTGCCCGCCTGCTGATCCTGATCGCGCGCGGCTGGCAGCTCGGCCCTTCACTCATCCTGCCGCCCACCTGCCGCTTTCAGCCATCCTGCAGCCAGTATGCGATCGAGGCGCTGACGCGCCATGGCGCGATCAAGGGTGGATGGCTGGCGGCCAAGCGGCTAATGCGCTGCCATCCCTGGGGGGGTCACGGCCACGATCCGGTGCCCTGAGGCATCGTGCAGGCCCGATCGCCGCCATCACAAGTGAAAGCGATTCAACGTCTTGGACAATCAGCGTAACCTGATCATCGCCGTGTTGCTGAGCCTGGTGCTGTTGCTCGGCTTCGATTTTGCGATGGGCCGCTTCTATCCGGAACCGGCCAACCCGGTGACCCCGGTGGCCGATACGCCGGTGCAGCGCGCCGCGGTCGAGGCCGGCATGCCCGAGCCCACGACGGGCGAGATGCGCGTGCAGGATGTGCAGACCGCACTCGCCAGCGCCAACCGCGTGCGAATCGATGCGCCGGAAGTCGCCGGTTCGATCAATCCGGTCGGCGCGCGGATCGACGACATCCAGCTGAAGACGCACCGGCAGACGGTCGATCGCGACAGCGGTCCCGTGCGCCTGTTTGCTCCTGCCGGTACGCCGACACAGCAATTCGCGCAGTTTGGCTGGGTCGGCGCAGGCGTGGCGGTACCGGGTGCCGAGACGGTGTGGCAGACGAGCGGCGACCCGCTGGCGCCCGGCCGCCCGGTCACGCTGACCTGGAACAACGGGCAGGGGCAGGTCTTCACGATCCGCTTCGACATCGACGAATTCTACATGCTGACTGTGCGGCAGACGGTCGGCAATGCCGGTGCCGGAACGGTCGCACTGCGGCCTTACGCGTTCATCAATCGTACCAGCCGCACCGCCAGCGCAAGCACGTGGAATGTCCATTCCGGCCCGATCGGCCTGTTCGGCGGATCGGTCGATTTCGCCTGGGACTATGACGATGTGGACGAGGCCGGCACCGCCAATCCGGCTGGCGCCACCGGCTGGATCGGCTTCACCGACATCTACTGGCTGTCCGCGCTGATCCCGCAGGATGGCGCGCGCGTCACCGGCACCTACCGGGCGCTGGGCGATGCCGACTACCGCGCCGACCTGATCTACGATCCGGTCACGCTTGCCACGGGCCAGCAGGCCAGCCGCACCACCCGGCTGTTCGCCGGCGCCAAGGAAAGCGAGGTGCTGGACCGGTACGAGGATGGGGGCGTCACGAATTTCGGCCTGGCGATCGACTGGGGCTGGTTCCGCTGGTTCATGAAGCCGATCTTCTGGCTGCTGCGCACGCTGTTCGATGCGACGGGCAATTTCGGCGTCGCCATCATCCTGCTGACGGTGATCATCCGCGGCCTGATGTTCCCGATCGCGCAGAAGGGCTTTGCCAGCATGGCGCAGATGCGCGCGGTGCAGCCCAAGATGAAGGCGCTGCAGGAACGCTACAAGGATGACCGCGCGCAGCTGCAGCAGGAGATCGGCAAGCTGTACCGGGCGGAAGGGGTCAACCCGCTGGCGGGCTGTCTGCCGATGTTCCTGCAGATCCCGGTCTTCTTCGCGCTGTACAAGGTGCTGCTGATCGCGATCGAGATGCGCCACAAGCCGTTCGTGCTGTGGATCCGCGACCTGTCCGCTCCCGATCCGGCCACCATCCTGAACGGCTTTGGCCTGCTGCCCTTCGACCCGCCCAGCTTCCTGGCGATCGGCGTGCTGGCGGTGCTGCTGGGCATCTCCATGTGGCTGCAGTTCAAGCTGAACCCGGCCGCGATGGACCCCACGCAGCAGCAGATATTCATGATCATGCCGTGGGTGCTGATGTTCGTGATGGCGCCGTTCGCCGCGGGCCTGCTGATCTACTGGATCACCAGCAACATCCTGACGGTGGCACAGCAGCGTTACCTGTATGCGCGCCATCCGCAGCTGAAGGAGGCGATGGAGCGGGAGCGCGAGGAAAAGGCCCGTGCCGCAGAAGCGAAGAAGGCGATCTGATGGAAACGCTCGTTCCCCCCGAACTGCCGCCTGAACTGCTGGAACAGGCGCGAATCCTGTTCGCCGGCAAGATCGAGTTCCTGCTCTCCGCCCCCGAGCTGCAATTCCTGCCGGACGGCGACTTTCCGGAAGTCGCCTTCAGCGGCCGGTCCAATGTGGGCAAGAGCAGCCTGATCAATGCTGTCACCGGGCGGAAGGCGATCGCCCGCGCTTCCGTCACGCCGGGCCGCACGCAGGAGCTGAACTTCTTCAATGTGGGCGAACCGGTGCAGATGCGGCTGGTCGACATGCCCGGCTACGGCTTCGCCAAGGCGCCGGTGAAGGTGGTGGAACGCTGGAAGCAGCTGGTCCGCACCTTCCTGATGGGCCGCACGGTGCTGCGCCGGACGCTGGTGCTGATCGACAGCCGACACGGCGTGAAACCGCCTGACCTGGAAATGATGAAGATGCTGGACGAGGCCGCCGTCGGCTATCGCCTGGTGCTGACCAAGGCGGACAAGGTGAAGGCCAGCGAACTGGAGGCGACCCGCGCTTCTGTCGCGGCGGAGGCGCGCAAGCATTCGGCCGCCTATCCGCAGCTGCACGTCACCAGCGCCGAGAAGGGGATGGGCATTCCGGAACTGCGCGCCGCCATCCTGGCGGATGCGATGCAGCGCTGATCGCCCGGGTCTAGCGCCGCGCCTGCGCCAGGGCCGGTGCCGGCGGGAATGCGACCACCGGTGCTTCGGCCAGGAAGCTTGAGCGTGGACCATGCCGGCTGGTCGTCGGCCATTCCCCTGCGCGCGTGTCGCGACTGGCCAGCAGGGCGTCCAGGCTGATGCGGTGCAGCCCTTCCACGCTGGCCTTGGCGGCGCTCTTGCCTCGGGCCAGCGCGGCGACGATCTCGTCCGGCTCCAGCTCCTGACGGTCGGCCGGCAGATGCAGCAGCACCGCGGCGGCGCGGATCAGCGGGAAGAAGCGCTGTTCGCCATAGCGGTCCTTGCCGCGGAAGCCGCCGGCGGCGCGGTGTTCCGGACTGTAATGCGCCTCCGCCCGCCGCCGGAACGTGTCCAGCAACCGGCGCGTGACCAGGTCCGCGGCATGTTCTTCCAGCGGGAAGCAGGCAAAGAAGTCGTCTCCGCCCACATGGCTGACAAAGCCGCCATGCTCCCGCCCGGCCGCCTGCAGCACATCGGCGAAATGCAGGATCACCCGATCCCCTTCGGCAAAGCCATAGGCGTCGTTGAACGCCTTGAAATTGTCGAAGTCGAAGAAGATCACCGTGTGCGGATGCCCCACGCCGGATCGTGACAGATACCGCCGGATGGAAGCGTTGCCCGGCAACGCGGTCAGCGGGTTGCGGTCCTGCGCGTCGGCGACGGCGCGTTCGCTGGTCAGCTGCAGCACATTGTGGCTGCTCATCATGCCGGCCAGCCGACCGTCCAGCGTCAGCACCAGGCCGCGCGCATCGGGCGCAATCATGTAGCTTTCGACGATCGCCTCGATCGCGGCGGTCGCCTCCGCCACCGGGCAGGGGCGGATCAGTTCGACCACGTTGCGGCGCAGCCCGCGATTCTCGATCAGCGCCGCGCCGAAATCGCTGAACAGATAGGTGCGCAAATCCCGTTCGAACACCGCACCCAGAACCTGGCCGGCATCGTCCACCACCGGCAGCATGCCCAGCGGCACGCCCTGGCGGAAGCGGGTGACCACGTCCGTCAACGTGTCGCTGGCGGTCAGCGGCTGCACGATCATCATCAGGTCGGCGATGCGCGGTGGGATGGCGGAACCGCGCCCCAGCCGCTTGGCCAACTCCGGAATGCCGCCAGCCGAAGGGACGGAGGTGGCGGTGCCGATCAGATCACCTTCCGCCATGTTGCAGCCCAGTTCGCGCAGCAGGCGGAAATCGGCCTCCGCCACGACCTGCGTGGCAATGGCCGGCACTCCCAGCGCATGGCCGAGCCCGATCAGCTTGGCCATCACGGCCTGTGCGCGCGTGTTGTTGGCGATGCCGGCGGTGAACCGGGGGCCCAGCTTCAGGTAATCGGGACGGGCATCGACCAGGCACTCCAGCCCGCTCTGCCCCCGTCCGAAATCGGCCAATGCCACGCGCAGGCCGCGTTCGGTCAGGCTGTGGACCAGGGCGGGCGACAGAGTCTGTTCCGTACTCGCCAGTTCCAGCACCAGGTCGCCCGGCGCCATGCCGTGCTGCGCCATCAGCGCCGCCAGGCGGGCGGGCAGGGTGTCGTCGGCGTGGCTAAGCGGATCGAGGCGGCAGAACAGGCGCCGCCCGCCGGACTGGCCATGCACCGCCGCGAAGCTGCCGAGCGCCTGCGGCAGCCACGCGGTCAGCGCGATGCCGGGCAGCGGCGGCAGCACCGTAAAGCCGTGAACAGCCAGCGCGCCCATGGCGGCAACCGGCCGGAACAAGGCTTCCGCGGCATGGCTGTCGGCTGCCGGCGCATCGGCCGCCGCAGTTCCCCCATCGATCATAAAGCCCCCAATGGCCTGTCCGCCACATTGTTGCCGCCGCTGCAGTAAAGACGGCGTTAGCGGGGGATCAAAAAACGCGATTGTGCAAGTTGTGCCGGTCAATGCCTGTCCCCGCGACACTGTTCCGCCTCGACAAGGAGCAACCGGAGTGATTAGGAAGTCCCACACAGGCCGGGCTGACCCGGACAGGTGCGCGCGATTGCGCGGGGGACGCGAACTTGCAGCGGAGGCCTGCGTGAAGCTGATCATCGGCAACAGAAATTATTCCAGTTGGTCGCTGCGTGGCTGGCTGGCCGCGCGCCAGTCCGGCCTGCCGTTCGAGGAGCTGACCGTCCATATCGACGGGGATGACTGGCAGACGACCAAGCGACTGGATGGCGAGTTCCAGCCGTCCGCCGGCAAGGTGCCCGTCTTGTGGGATGACGAGGTGGTCGTGTGGGACTCGCTCGCCATCCTCGATTATCTCGGCGACAAGGTCGGGCGCGACCGCTTCTGGCCCAAGGATCCGGCCGCGCGCGGCATGGCCCGGGCGATGGTGGCCGAAATGCACAGCGGATACCTGCCGCTGCGCCGGCTGTGCCCGATGAACATCCGCCGCCGCATCACCGGCCTGACCCTGACGGAGGACGCGCGGGAGAACATCGTGCGCATCCTGGGCCTGTGGGCGGAGGCGCGCGCGCGCTTTGGCGCCGGCGGGCCGTTCCTGTTCGGCTCCTTCGGCGCGGCCGACATCTTCTACGCGCCCGTGATCAGCCGCTTCGTGACCTATGGCATCGGCGTGCCCGGCTTCGCGCAGGCCTATATGCAGGCGGTATGGGATCATGCCTGGATGCAGGAATGGATCACCGCGGCAGAGGCGGAGGAGTGGGTCATCGAACAGTTCGAGGTGGCCTGATTAGCCCGACCGCCGCCCCGGAGCTTGCCGCCCGCCTGCTCGCCTGCGCCAGCGTGACGCCGGCGCGTGGGGCGGTATTCGACGCGCTGTCCGCCATGGTTGAACCGCTGGGCTTCACCTGCCACCGCTTTGTCGCGGGCGGAGAGGTCGAGAACTGCCTTGCCATCCGCCACGGCCCGCCCGGCAGCCGGCATTTCGCCTTCGCCGGCCATCTGGACGTGGTGCCCGCCGGCGAAGGCTGGACCGGAGACGCCTTTGTGCCGGAGGTGCGCGGCGATCTGCTTTACGGGCGCGGCGCGGTGGACATGAAGGGCGCGATTGCCTGCTTCGTCGCCGCCTGCGCCGCCATTCCCGCCGAAGCCGGCACGATCAGCCTGATCATCACGGGGGACGAGGAAGGCGAGGCGGTCCACGGCACCCGCGCGCTGATCGACTGGATGCACGAACACGCCATCCGCCCGGACCTGTGCCTGGTCGGCGAACCCACCAGCGTGCACCGGCTGGGCGACACGATGAAGATCGGGCGACGCGGTTCGGTCAATATCTGGCTGGAGGTCGCAGGGCAGGAAGGGCACGTCGCCTATCCCCACCTGGCGGACAATCCCGCGCCCCGACTGGTCGCCCTGCTGGCGGAGCTGGACGCGCTGGTGCTGGATAACGGGACCGACTGGTTCCAGCCTTCGAACCTGGAGATCACAGAGATCGCCATCGGCAATCCGGCGACCAACGTCATCCCCGGCCGGGCCAGCGCGCGCATTTCCATCCGCTTCAATGACCTGCATACCGGGCAGGGCCTCGCGGATCGCGTCTCTGCTATCGCGGCAGGCCACGGCGGCACGGCCCGCGCCGTCATTTCGGGCGAGCCCTTCCTGACCCGGCCGGGCACCTTTTCGCAGCTGGTGGCCGATGCCGTGCAGGCGGAGGTCGGGCTGGTACCCGAAGCCTCCACGGGCGGTGGCACGTCCGATGCGCGGTTCCTGACAGCCCTGTGCCCGGTGATCGAGCTGGGCCTGAACAATGCCACCATGCACAAGCGGGACGAGGCCGTCGCGCTGGCAGATTTGCATGGCCTCACTCGTATCTACAGCCGCATCGCAGCGGCGGCGCTTGAACCAGGAGTTGCAGCATGAGCACCGATGCCGAACAGATTGCGGCCGAAGCCGCACCGATCGGCCACGGACGGCTGCAATGGCGCATCCTGATCGGCTTCGTCGCCGGGCTGGTGATCGGCCTCGGCGCCTATACTCTGACGCCGGGTGCCGCTTGGATCGAAACTGTGGTGACCTATGTCACCGGGCCGATCGGGCAGGTCTTCCTGCGGCTGCTGTTCATGCTGGTGATCCCGCTGCTGTTCAGCGCGCTGGTGATCGGCGTGGCCGAGATGGGCGAGATCCGCGAGCTCAAGAAGATCGGCCTGCGTACGCTGGCCTATACGATCGTAGTCTCCTCCATCTCCGTGGCGCTGGCGCTGCTGGTGGTGAACGTGCTGCGTCCGGGCGATGGCGTGGACCCTGTCGCCGCGCGCGAGCTGCTGGCCCAGGGCGGGCAGGGCGCCGCCAGCATTGTCGCCGCCAGTTCGGAAACGCAGCCGGGGATTGCCCAGCTGATCGCCATCGTGCCCAGCAACATCATCGCCGCCATGGCCGATAACGACATCCTGGCCGTGATGTTCTTCGCGCTGGTGTTCGGCATCGGCATGCTGCTGGTGCAGACCCGCCGCACCGCATCGCTGAAGGACGGGATCGAGGGGCTGTTCGAAATCGCCATGCGGCTGATCGGCATCGTCATCCAGCTCGCCCCGATCGCCATCTTCTGCTTCATGTTCAACCTGTCGGCCCAGTTCGGCTGGGACCTGCTGTTCAAGCTGGCCGCCTATGTCGCAGTGGTGCTGCTGGCGCTTTCGCTGCAGATGTTCGGCGTGTTCTCCGCCATCCTGGCCTTTGTCGCGAAGAAGAGCCCCGTCGCCTTCTTCCGGGAGACGCGGGAGGCCAGCATCATGGCCTTTTCCACCGCCAGTTCCAATGCCACGCTGCCCACTGCGCTGCGTATCGCGGATACGGAGCTGAAGCTGCCTCCTCGGGTGGCCCGCTTCGTGCTGACCATCGGGGCGACCGCCAACCAGAACGGCACCGCCATGTTCGAAGGCGTCACCGTGCTGTTCCTGGCGCAGTTCTTCGGCGTGGACCTGACGCTGGGTGATCAGCTGTTCGTCATGCTGGTGGCGATCCTGGCCGGCATCGGCACGGCCGGCGTGCCCGGCGGATCGTTGCCGGTGGTGGCGCTGATCCTGGCCAGCGTGGGCGTACCGCCCGAAGGCATCGGCCTGATCCTGGGCGTCGACCGCTTCCTGGACATGTGCCGCACCGCGTTGAACGTGGTGGGCGATCTGGTCGCCGCGCAGACGATCTCCACCCTTTCTGAGAAAGATGCCGCGCCGGCCTAGCGCTGGCAGCGCGGGCAGTACCAGGTGCTGCGCCCGCCTTGCGCGATGCGGGTGATCGTGCCGCCATCATCGCGCAGGCACGGCTCGCCTTCCCGGTCGTACACGGCGAAGGAGCTGGCGAAATAGCCCAGCTGGCCATCGGGATGCGCATAGTCGCGCAAGGATGATCCGCCCTGTTCGATGGCCAGTTCCAGCACGGCGCGGATCGCCGGCACCAGCCGCGCCAGCGCGGCCCGCGATACCGCCCCGGCGGGTTTGCGCGGGTCGATCCGCGCCCGGTGCAGCGCCTCGCACACATAGATGTTGCCCAGCCCCGCCACGATCCGCTGGTCCAGCAGCAGCAGCTTGACCGCCTGCTTGCGGCCCGCGAACGCGGCATGGAGGTGCGCCGCCGTCAGCTCCGCGCCCAGCGGCTCCGGCCCCATGGCGGCAAAGGCGGGGTACTCCTGCAGCAGCGGCGTATCGGCCAGCGCCACGAAGCCGAAGCGCCGGGGATCGCACAGCGCCAAGAGGCGATCGCCTGTGCCCAGCAGCAGGTGGTCGTGCCTGCCGATCTCGTCCGGGTCGATCCGCCAGCGTCCGCTCATCCCCAGATGGAAGATCATCGTGCGGTCCCGGTCCGTGTGGATCAGGCCATACTTCGCCCGCCGGTCCAGCCCGGTGACCCGCGCGCCGGTCAATGCCTGCACCAGATCGGGCGGGAAGGGGAAGCGCATGTCCGGCCGGCGCGGCTCCACCCGTTCCAATCGAGCGCCATCGAGCACGCGGGACAGGCCACGCATCGTGGTCTCGACTTCTGGCAGTTCCGGCATGGCCTGCAGATAGGCGCAGCCCTGCCTGTCGCCAAGCTGCGCCGCTATCGCTAAGGGCCGCACCATGCCCGCCGCAGCATTGCCCCCCGACCGCCGCCAGTGGCAAGCCTTCGCCCTGCTCGGGCTGGTCATGCTGCTGTGGGCCGGCAATTCCATCGTCGCACGGGCGTTCCGGCTGGACATCCCGCCCTTCACCCTGGCGCTGGGCCGATGGGTGATTGCCGCGGCCATCATCCTGCCCTTCGCCTGGGGGCAGCTGCGGCGGGATCGGGCGGCGCTGATGCGCAGCTGGCTCGTCGTCCTGCTGCTTGGCCTGCTGGGCATCGGCGCGTTCAACGCGCTGCTCTATACCGGGCTGCAACATTCCACCGCCACCAATGCGCTGCTGCTGCAGGCGCTGACCCCGGCGCTGGTGACGGTGCTGGACCGGGTGCTGTTCGGCACGCGCACCACGCTGCTGCGGGTACTCGGCATCGCCGCCTCCATTGCTGGTGTGGCGACGATCGTGTTCAGGGGCGACCTGGCTGCCGCCATGCGGCTGGCGCTGGGCCGTGCGGACCTGTTCCTGCTGGGATCGGCACTGGTCTGGACGTTCTATACCCTGCTGCTGCGCCTGAAGCCCTTGGTGGCCGGCACCAGCCTGGTGGCCGTGACCTTCGTCATCGGTATCATCGCCATGGCGCCGCTGGCAGCATGGGAGAATAGGCAGGGCCTTGTCGTCAACTGGTCGGGCGGGGCGGTGGCCGCGTTCCTCTATGTCGGCATACTGCCCTCGCTCGTCTCCTACCTGATCTACAATTGGGCGGCGGAGGTGGTCGGCCCGGCCCGCGCCACGCAGACGCTGACGCTGATGCCGCTGTTCGGCGCCTTCCTGTCGGCGGGGCTGCTGGGCGAGGCGCTGCACCCCTACCACTTCGCCGGCATGGCGGCGATCGTGGCAGGCATTGCCCTGTCGGCGCTCGGCTCCCGCCAATCCGCTGCTGGCGCAGGCAGCCCGGCACCGCTAGAGGACAGGGCATGATCGACAACGCAAGCGCACAGCAGGTTTCCTTCGGCTATCAGGATGTCGCGCCGGAGGAGAAGACCCGGCGCGTCGGCGCCGTGTTCAGCAACGTGGCGGCCAAATACGACGTCATGAACGACGCCATGAGCGTGGGCATGCACCGGTTGTGGAAGGACCGCTTCGTGCGCCGGGTGAAGCCCCGCGCCGGAGAGGCGATCCTGGACATGGCCGGCGGCACGGGCGATATCGCCTTCCGGCTCGCCGCCGGCGGCGCATCGGTGACGGTGGCCGACATCAACCAGGACATGCTGGATGTCGGCATAGAACGGGCGGTGGAACGCGGGATCGACACGCTGGTCTGGTCACGGCAGGACGCCAGCCAGCTGACCTACCCCGACAAGGTGTTCGACGCCTACACCATCGCCTTCGGCATCCGCAACGTGACGGATGTGCAGGCCGGCCTGGACGAGGCCTATCGCGTGCTGCGCTATGGCGGGCGGTTCTTCTGCCTGGAGTTTTCCACCACCACCTGGCCAGGCTTCAAGGAAGCGTACGACCTGTACTCCCACCAGCTGGTGCCGCGCATCGGGCAGGCGATCGCCGGCGATGCGGAAAGCTACCGCTATCTGGTCGAATCGATCCGCCGCTTTCCGTCCATGCCGGAATTCGAAGGCATGATCCGCAAGGCAGGCTTCGTGCGCACCAAGGTGGAGCCGATCCTGGGCGGCGCCGTCGCGATCCATTCCGGCTGGAAGGCCTGAACACCCCTCGATGACCGCACCTGCCACGCATATCCTGCGCCTGCTGGGCTGGGGCCGCACGCTCGCCCGCCATGGCGCGCTGCGCGGGATCGAGCGCAATCCCAATACGCCCGCGCCGGTGCGCCGCCTGGTCCGCATCGCGCGGCTGGGTACGCGGCAGAAGGAAGCGCCCGATTATGCGGCCGCATTCCGCGCGATCGGCCCGGCGGCGATCAAGCTGGGCCAGTCGCTCGCGACCCGGCCTGATATCGTGGGCGACGAAGCGGCGAACAATCTGCTCAGCCTGCAGGACAATCTGCCGCCTGTGCCGTTTGACGGCATCCGGGCAGCGATCGAATCGAGTTTCGAGGCGCCGCTGGACCGGCTGTTCGCCTCCGTCGATCCGGTACCGGTCGGCGCCGCCTCCATCGCGCAGGTCCACAAGGGCGTGACGCTTGACGGCCGCACCGTCGCCATCAAGGTGCTGCGTCCGGGCGTGCGCGAACGGCTGGCGCGCGACATCGACACCTATGAATGGGCGGCGGCTCATCTGGAGGCGCTGGGCGGGGAAGCCGGCCGCCTGCGCCCGCGCCTGACCATCGCCAATTTCAAGCGCTGGACCAATCGCGAGCTGGACCTGCGCCGCGAGGCCGCCAGCGCCAGCGAACTGGCCGAGGCCATGCGCGGCTTCGCCGGCTACAACGTGCCCGCGATCGAGTGGGACCGGACCAATGGCCGGGTGATGACGGTCGAATGGATCGACGGCATCAAGATCGCCGACATCGCCGCCCTGCGCGCCGCCGGCCACGACATGCCGGACCTCGCCCGCCGGCTGGTGCTCGCCTTCCTGACACAGGCGATCAGCGGCGGGTTCTTCCATGCCGACATGCACCAGGGCAATCTGTTCGTGCGCGCCGATGGCGGCATCGTGGCCATCGATTTCGGCATCATGGGCCGTATCGACAAGCGCGCCCGGCAATGGCTGGCGGAAATCCTCTACGGCCTCACCACGGGCAATTACCGCCGCGTGGCGGAGATCCATTTCGAGGCGCAGTACGTCCCGGCCCACCATTCGGTTGAGGAGTTCGCTACCGCGCTGCGCGCCGTGGGCGAGCCGATGCGCGGCAAGCCGGTCAGCGAGCTGTCGGTCGGCCAGATGCTGGACGGGCTGTTCGCCATCACCCGCGATTTCGACATGCAGACCCAGCCGCACCTGCTGCTGCTGCAGAAGACCATGGTGATGGTCGAAGGCATCGCCACCCAGCTCGATCCCGCCATCAACATGTGGGACGTGGCTGCGCCCTTCGTGCGCAGCTGGATTCGTGACGAACTGGGGCCTGAGGCGGCGCTGGCCGATCGCCTGCGCACCGACGCCGAAACGCTGCTGCGCCTGCCCGGCCTGATCCGCCGCATGGAGGAACGATACCCGCCGAAGGGCGGCGCGCCCGATCCGCCGCCGCTGGCCAAGGTCGACCTGATCTGGGAGCGCCGCGGGCAGGGCAAGGGCCGGTTCTGGCCCGGCTACCTCCTCGCGGCTGCCGCGGGTGGCGTGCTGGTCTGGGTCGGCACGCTGACCGGATGGATCGGTTGACCCCGTGATGCTGGGTACTGTCATCGGCCCGCGCGTGCGGCCGCTCACTCCGCTGGGCCGGGTGGAGGCGCTTGGCCGCCCCTTCCGCGCGCTGCGCCCCGGTGCGGCGCTGATCGGCCTGGTCCTGCTGGCACTGGCACTGGTGTGGAGCGGTGCGGCGACCCAGCGGTTCGACGAGGTGAAGCAGGCACGCGCGGCGGAGGTCGCCAAGAAGCGCGCTTCGGGGCGCAAGGGCGACCTGGCGCTGTATCAGCGCATCAACGATCGGGTCGACCGGGGCGAGAACTACTACACCGTCGCGCTGGATGAACAGCGCAACAATCATTACCCGACGCGCCCCTTCGTCACCGTGCGCATGCCGACGATCGCCTGGGCTTCCGTGCTGCTGGGGCCGCTGGCGTGGAAGTGGCTTGGCCTCGGACTGCTCGCCGGAACCGGGCTCGCCTGGGCGGCGCATCTGCGTCACGTTACCTCCCTGCCGGAGCGCTTGCTGGTGCTGGCGCTGACGATCGTCGCGGGATGGCAGGCGGTGCTGCCGATGGTCGGGCTGAAGCACGATGTCATCGCCGGATTGCTGCTCTCGCTCGGCTTCGCGCTCTATCGCCCGGGCCGCTGGTGGCCGGCCTGGATCGCCGTGCTGCTGGCGGTGCTGGTGCGCGAACTGGCGCTGCCCTTCGTGCTGGTCTGGGCCTTTGTCGCGCTGACCGGGCGCCGATGGACGGAACTGCGCGCCGTTCTGCTGCTGCTGGCGCTGTGCATCGCCGCGATCGCGCTGCATGCCTTTGCGGTGCATGCGGCGCAGCTGCCGAACGATCCGCAATCGCCGGGCTGGACCGAGATGCTGGGCCTGCCGCTGGTCTGGGGCAGCTTTGCCGACGTGACTCCGCTGCAGCGCGTCCCGGCATGGGTTGCGGGCCCCGCCGCGCTGCTGGCGCTGGTCGGCTGGGCCGGGCTGGGTGGGCGCACCGGCCTGTTCGCATTGCTGTGGTTCGGGGGCATGAGTGTCGCCGTCGCCCTGTTCGCGCGGTCCAACACCTTCTATTGGGTGCTGCTGATGCTTCCCGCTTATTTCATCGGCCTGGCGCTGGCGCCGCGCGCGCTGGCGGACTGGGTGCAGTCGGCACTGGGCCGCCGTGCACGGCGGCACGGCACGCTGATCGGGGCATGAGCATGGATCGCCGCATCCTGCTGATCATCGGTGGCGGGATCGCCGCCTACAAATCCTGCGAACTGGTGCGCCTGCTCGCGCGGCAGGGCATCGCCGTCACCTGCGTGCTGACCGATGCCGGCGCCCAGTTCGTCACGCCCATGACGCTGGCCACCTTGTCCGGCAACCGGGTGCATACCTCGCTGTGGGATGCAGGCGAGGAGGCGGAGATCGGCCATATCCAGCTCAGCCGTGCGGCGGACCTGGTGGTGGTGTGCCCCGCCACGGCGGACCTGCTGGCCAGGATGGCCGGCGGCCTCGCCGGCGATCTCGCCACCACGCTGCTGCTGGCGACCGACACCCCCGTGCTGGCGGTGCCGGCGATGAATGTGCGCATGTGGCAGCACCCCGCCACACAGCGCAACCTCGCCACGCTGCGCGCCGATGGCGTGACGGTGATGGAGCCGGACGAAGGCCCGATGGCCTGCGGCGAATACGGCCCCGGCCGCCTGCCGGAGCCGGAGCAGATCGCGGCGGAGATCATGCGCCTCCTGCCGGATCCCCTGGCCGGCCAGCCCGATTTCGCGCCCGACAGGCCTCGTCCCCTGCATGGCCGGCACCTGCTGGTCACCGCCGGGCCGACGCATGAGGCGATCGATCCGGTGCGCTTCATCGGCAATCGTTCCAGCGGGCGCCAGGGCTTCGCCATCGCCGCTGCCGCGGCGGAGGCGGGCGCGCGCGTCACGCTGGTGTCCGGTCCGGTCGCGCTGCCGACGCCCGTGGGGGTCGACCGGGTGGATGTGGAAAGCGCCGCCGAGATGCAGGCGGCGGTCATCGCCGCGCTGCCGGCCGATGCCGCGGTGATGGTCGCCGCCGTGGCCGACTGGCGCCCTGCCGACGCTGCCGCGGGCAAGCTGCCGAAAAGCGCGCTGACCGATACCGGCATCCGCCTCCAGCCCAATCCCGATATCCTGGCCGATCTCGGCCACCACCCGCAGCGGCCCAGCCTGCTGGTCGGCTTCGCGGCCGAGACCGGCGATCCGCGCGCCAGCGCGGCGGAGAAGCGCGCTCGCAAGGGCGCCGACTGGATCGTCGCCAACGATGTGTCGGGCGATGTGATGGGCGGCACCGCCAACCAGATCCACCTCGTCACCGCCAATGGTGCAGAAAGCTGGCCCCAACTGCCGAAGGACGAGGTCGCCCGCCGGCTCGTCGCCCGCATTGCCGAGGCGCTGGACGGCCGTGCCCATGACTGATCCGATCCCCGTTCGCATCCTGCGCCTGCCGCATGGCGCGGACCTGTCGCTGCCCGCCTATGCCACGGTCGGCGCGGCCGGCATGGACGTGCTGGCGGCAGAGGACGTGACCCTCGCCCCCGGTGACCGCCACGCGGTTGCCACCGGTCTGGCATTGGCCATCCCGCCCGGATACGAGATCCAGGTCCGCCCCCGTTCCGGCCTGGCGCTGAAGCACGGCATTACCGTGCCCAACACCCCCGGCACCGTGGACAGCGATTATCGCGGCGAACTGAAGGTGATCCTGCTGAATCACGGCGCGGAGCCCTTCGCCATCCAGCGCGGGGACCGCGTGGCGCAGCTGGTGCTGGCCCCCGTGGTGCAGGCCGCGTGGGACGAGGTCGATTCGCTGGACGAGACCGCCCGCGGCACCGGCGGCTTCGGCTCGACCGGCGGCCATGCCCGTCTCTGACCGCAGCTTCGTCATTGCGAGCGAAGCGAAGCAATCCAGGGCCACACGCGCGGCGCCGGCCGCCCTGGACTGCCACGCCCGCTCGCGCGGGCTCGCAGTGACGAAGTGGTCATGAGCAGCCCTTCCTATGATGCCATCGTCCTGGGCGCAGGCGCGGCGGGGCTGATGTGCGCCGGCGTGGCCGGGCAGCGCGGGCGCCGGGTGCTGGTGCTCGATCATGCGGAACAGCCGGGCAACAAGATCCTGATCTCCGGCGGCGGCCGTTGCAATTTCACGAATATAGCCACCGCGCCCGACCGCTTCCTGTCCGCCAATCCGCATTTCGCCCGCTCCGCTTTGGCACGCTACACCGCGGCCGACTTCGTGGAACTGGTCGACCGTCATGGCATCGCCTGGCACGAAAAGACGCTGGGCCAGCTGTTCTGCGACGGCTCCGCCCGGCAGATCGTGGACCTGCTGCTGGACGAATGTGCCGCTGCGACGGCGCAGGATGGGCAGGTGGATGTCCAATGCGGGCAGGCGATCACCGATGTGACCCATGCCGACGGTCTGTTCCGCGTGTCGGCGGGCGGGCAGGAGTGGCAGGCGCGGGCGCTTGTCGTTGCCACCGGCGGGCCGTCGATCCCCAAGCTGGGCGCGACCGGCTTCGCCTATGACCTGGCACGCCGTTTCGGGCTGAAAGTGGTGGAGCCGCGCCCCGCCCTGGTGCCGCTGACCCTGCCGGGCGAGGAACTGATGTTCCGGCAATTGTCCGGTATCGCCGCGCCCGTCGCCGCGACCGCCGGCAAGACCAGCTTCCGGGAGGCAGCTTTGTTCACCCATCGCGGCCTGTCCGGTCCGGCGATCCTGCAGGTGTCGTCCTACTGGCGCCACGGCCAGCCGGTGGTGATCGACTTCCTGCCGGAAGCCGGCACCGGCTGGTTGCGGCAGGCCAAGCGGGAGACGCCGCGCCAGACTTTGCCGCGCCTGCTGGCCCGCCACCTGCCCGAACGCTTGGCGGAAGCGCTGGCGGAACGACTCGGTCTGAGCGGAGAGCTGATCGGCATGGCCGATGCGAAGCTGGCGGCGGCAGAGGACCGGCTGGCCGGCTGGCGCTTCACCCCGAATGGCAGCGAGGGCTATGCCAAGGCGGAGGTGACTGCGGGCGGTGTCGCCACCACCGGCCTCTCCGGCCAGACCATGGCAGCGCGCCATCTGCCGGGACTGCACTTCATCGGGGAGGCGGTGGATGTCACCGGCTGGCTGGGAGGCTACAATTTCCAGTGGGCCTGGGCCAGCGGCTGGGCGGCAGGACAGGCCATATAGAGAAAAGGCGGCGGCCCATCGCTGGACCGCCGCCTGTCTCATGTCGCTCGAACCTGCGCTCAGTTGCGCGAACGCGCCACCGGCTGGTCTTCCGGCGCGATGGAGATGCGCAGCGTCTCGCCCGAATTGCCGGGGAAGTCGGTGAACATGGCTTCCACCAGGTTGGGCACCAGATATTGCAGGCGATTGCTGGACGACACGGCCTGCGCCTTGCCTTCGAACAGGCGCTGCCCATCGGCCACGCGGTCGATCTTCACGTCGATGCCGCTGGTATAGACGGTGTAGCTGCGGACATCCGGACCGCCAAAGGCGCCATAGCCGCCGCCCCAGCCACCGCCGAAGAAGGCCGAGTTCCAGCCATAGCCCCACGGGCTGCCTCCCCAGCGGCCGAAGCGACCGAAGCCACCGCCATACCCGCCGCCCCAGGCGCTCCAGGGGCCGAGGCCGGGTGTTGTGCGGATCCGCTCGCGCCCATTGTCGACGCCGTAATCGAACCGGACCAGCAGCGTGGCGCTGTCCTGCGACGGCGCGCGGGCATAGCCCAGCTGCTGCATTTCCTGGGCGACCCAGTTGGAATAGGTGGCGAATTCCAGGCTGTTGGCCAGCTGCGGATCTTCGGGCACCACGGCAAACGTCTGGCCCGTGGGTGCGGGCAGCTGTGCCTGGAAGCGGGAAACATCTGCGCGGAACGGGCTGGCGCAGGCAGCGACACCCAGCAGCAGCAACGGCACGGCGGCCAGCTTCGCTCGGCGGGAATAATTGGACAGGAACGACATGCAGTCTTCTCCAGCGATGCCGGGCCAGCACGGTCAGGCCCCTTATGCGACCCGCCTGTATATAATGCTGCCCGATCTTTATGCGATAGCCCGGGCTATAGGCGCGGCGCGGTGAACGCTGATTGAACGCGTTCGGCTGGTAAGTGGTTGCGCACTAACGATAAGTTTATTGGCAGCCGCTACCTTGCGGTATGTTTAACGCACCATGCCCAACGCGCTGTAGGCCTGCTCCAGCGTAGGCCTTGCAAGGTCACGGGCGCGGTCGGCACCATCCGCCAGCACTTGGCCCAGCGCGGCGCGGTCGTCCAGCAGCTGCGTGAAGCGGGCGGTGATCGGCGCCAGCACCTCCACCAGCCGCTCGCCCAGCTTCGGCTTGAACGCGCCGAAGCCCTGGCCCGCATGCTCTGCCAGCACCCGGTCGACCGATGAGTCGGTCAGCGCGGCATAGATGGTGACGAGGTTCAGCGCCTCTGGCCGTCCGGCCAGCCCGGCCGACTCGGCCGGGAGCGGCTCGGGATCGGTCTTGGCCTTCTTGACCTTCTTCATAACCTCGTCAGCCGAGTCGGTCAGGTTGATCCGGCTCATGTCCGACGGGTCCGACTTGCTCATCTTGGCGCTGCCATCGCGCAAGCTCATGATCCGCGCAGCTGCCGGCGGGATGATCGGATCGGGCAGGGTGAAGACCGGTGCGTCTTCCGAAGCGAAGTCGTTGTTGAACTTCTGCGCGATGTCGCGGGCCAGCTCTAGATGCTGCTTCTGGTCCTCGCCCACCGGCACATGCGTCGCCTGGTACAGCAGCACGTCCGCCGCCTGCAGCACGGGGTAGGTGAACAGCGCCACGCTGGCGCCTTCACGGTTCTTGCCGGACTTGTCCTTGAACTGCGTCATGCGGCTGAGCCAGCCCATCCGGGCCGTGCCGTTCAGCAGCCATTGCAGCTCCGCATGCTGGGGCACCTGCGCCTGGTTGAACAGGATCGATCGCGCCGGATCGATGCCGCAGGCGACCAGCGCCGCCGCCAGCTCCAGCGTGCCGGCGCGCAAGGCGGCCGGGTCGTGCGGCATGGAGATGGCGTGCATGTCCGCCAGGAAGAACAGGCATTCCGCCCCTTCCGGCAGCTCGTCCTGCATGCGCACCCAGTTGCGGATGGCGCCAAGATAATTGCCGAGGTGAAGCTGCCCGGTGGGCTGGATGCCGGAGACGATACGCATGGGCACAGGCCCTAGCACATCGCCCCTACTCGGCAAGATCGACCGGTTTCGCCGGACGGCGGCGGCGCAGCTGGGCGAGGAGGTCCCGGTCGATCGCGCCGATGACGTAGGCGATGGCGAAGAACACCGCCACGCCCACGCCGACCAGCACCGCCAGCGACAGCACCCGCTCGATCACCGATCCGCCGAAGAACGGCGCCAGCAGCGGCATCAGCACCCACAGCGCGGCGCTCATCACGCCGGTCGCCACCAGCTGCCGCGCGATGCGCGTGCCCAGCTTCGCCGTGAAGCGGAACCAGCCGCGCAGCTGCAGCACCACGTACAGCACCGCCACGTTGAGCGTCGCGGTAAAGGCGGTCGCCGCCGCCAGCCCGACGATGCCGTACCGCGGCACGACATAGAAATTGAGCGCAATGTTCACCGCCAGCGTGCCGGCCGCGCTCCACACCGGGGTGCGCGTATCCTCCCGGCTGAAGAAGGCCGGCTGGAACACCTTCACCAGCACATAGGCGGGCAGACCGCAGACCAGCGCCACCACGATGTTCGCCATGATCGCGCCATTCGCCAGCGTCATCTTGCCGCCCACGAAGAAGGCGGTGACGAAGGCCGGCGCGCAGATCGCCAGCGCGGCGGCGGCGGGCAGGGTCAGCAGCGTCGCCACCTCCACCGCATTGGCCTGCAGCCGCTGCGCCTCCCGCATGTCGCCACCCTGGATATGGCGGGCCAGCATCGGCAGGATGGCGGTGCCCAGCGCGATGCCGAAGATGCCCAGCGGCATCTGGTTCAGCCGGTCCGCCAGCTTCAGCAGCGTCAGCGACCCCTGCGGCAGGCTAGTGGCGAAGAACGTGTCGACCAGCTGGCTGATCTGGTAGATGCCCGCGCCGAAGGTAGCCGGCAGGATCAGCATGCCCAGCCGCCGGACGTCCGGCGTGAAGCGCGGCCAGGTCACCCGCAACCGCACGCCCGCCCGCCGCGTCGCCCAGGCCATGTAGGCCAGCTGCGCCACGCCAGCGGCTGACAGCGCGATCGCCAGCGCATAGGCGACCGACACGTCGCTGCCGCTGTCCTGCCGCCAGTAATAGCCGCTGACGACTCCGGCGATCAGCAGGATGTTCAGCAATACCGGCACGAAGGCGCCCGGCGCGAACCGGCTGCGCGCATTCAGCAGGCCGGACAGCATCGCCACCAGGCTGACCAGCAGCAGATAGGGGAAGGTGACGCGCGACAGGCTCACCGCCAGCTCGAACTTGCCCGGCACCGCCTGATATTCGCGCGCCAGCAGCCAGACGATCCCCGGCATGGCGAGCATGGCAAGGGCCGAGAAGCCCAGCAGCACCCATACGAAGACGGACAGCACATCACCCGCGAAGCGGTCTGCCGCCTCCTCACCGCCGTCTTCGCCATGCAGCCGGCGGGTGTACATCGGCACGAAGGCTACGGAAAATGCGCCTTCGGCAAACAGCCGGCGGAAGGTGTTGGGCAGGGTGAAGGCCAGCTGCCAGGCATCCGCCGCCAGCCCTGCGCCCAGCACGCGGGCCACCAGCATGTCGCGTACAAAGCCGAACACGCGGCTGACCGCGGTCAGCCCGCCGATCGTGCCGACATTACGGACCAGACTCACCGGCCTGTCCCCTGCCTTTGTTCGATCAGGCCTCGCCCGCCGGCTCGCCCGCCAGCTGTTCGGCCTGCTGGCGCTGCTGCTGCAGCTGCTGCAGGTACAGGCTGTTGAAATCGATCGGGTCCAGCAGCAGCGGCTGGAAACCGGCATCGCGCACCGCATCGGCGATCACGCGCCGGGCAAAGGGGAATAGGATGCGCGGCGCCTCAGCATAGGAGAAGGCGTGGCGCTGGTCTTCGGTCATGTTGCGCATGCCGACCAGCCCGCAATAGGACAGCTCCACGATGTAGGCGGTGCCTTGGCTGCTCTTGGCGGAGGTGGTGATCTTCAGCTCCACCTCGGTGAACTCGTCATTGATCTGGCGTGCGCCGATGTTGAACTGCACGTCCAGCTGCGGCTGCTCCGTCCACTGGAAGCTGTCCGGCGCGCGCGGGTTCTCGACCGACAGGTCCTTCACATATTGCGTCACCAGCCCGGCGATGGGCTGGTTGTCATGGCCATTGGCGCCGTTGGCACCATTGCCGCCCGTGATGTTGTCGAGGTTGGTGAGCACGTCGCCCTGATCGGCCATGATGGTGTACTTTCAGCTGGAGTGCAGGCGCGACGGCATGAACCCCGCCGGGGAGATGCCGCGCGCCGGCGGAAGATGACAGGCGCGCCGCGTAGCATTGCCCCCGCACCGCTGCAACGGGGCCGATAAGCCCATACTGCCGGGCCCCTTGTACCGTCTCGCACGTTGCGGATTTGTGTTGGACGCCTATTTTTGGCACTAGCACAGGATTACTCAGGGCCGGCACCTTGCGATGGGCCGGTCCGCAGCGGGACAAACACGTGATCGAGATCGTCATCCTCGCCATGATCGCCGCCTTTCTGGGGCTGCGTCTCTATTCCGTGCTGGGCCGCCGGGCCGAGCATGAGGAGGAGCCGGTGCCGACCCGTTTCGAACGCAGCGAAGGCGCCGCTTCGCGTCCCATCGCGCAGCCGCAGCCGGAAGCCCGCCGTCCGAACGAGGCGCAGCGCGAGATCCCCGGCGTGTCCGCCGCGGTCGAAGGATCGCTGCGGCAGATCGCCGCGGTCGACCGCCAGTTCGATGTGGGCCAGTTCACCGCCGGTGCGCGCGGCGCCTACCGCATGATCCTGGAAGCGTTCTGGCGCGGCGATCGCGAGGAGCTGCGCAGCCTGTGCGATGATGACGTCTATGCCAGCTTCGCCGCCGCGATCGACGCGCGCGAGGCCAATGGCGAGACGCTGGAGAATCGCCTGGTCCGGATCGAGGACGTGCGGATCGAAGGTGCCACCCTTCATGGCAGCACCGCCCGCATCGCCGTGCTGTTCGTGGCGGACGTCGCCGCGGTGACGCGCGACCGCGACGGCAATGTCATTGCCGGATCGCTGGTCGACGCGATCGAGGCGCGCGACATCTGGACCTTCAGCCGCGACGTGTCCTCCGCTGACCCCGACTGGGTGCTGGACGAGACAGACGAGGGCTGAGCCGCTCGCCGGCTACCCTCGTTTCCCTGCCATGGCCCGCCCGCCGCGCGGTCTCTCCGCCGACGAGCAGGCGCTCTGGAGCCGGCTGGCGCGTAGCGTGACGCCGCTGCCCGGCCGCATCCTGCCGCCGGCACCCAAGCCCGCCGCCGCGCCGCCGATGGCGCCTCCGGCGAAGGTTCCACGCAAGGCGGCGGTGCCCGCCATCCCGGCCCCGCCGCAGCCGGACAAGGGCCGCGTGCCCCCGCTGGCTCAGCAGGCCGGCCTCGATTCAGGGTGGGAGCGCCGGCTGGCCAAGGCGGCCATCGCCCCCGACTTCACCATCGACCTGCACGGACACACACTGGACCAGGCCTATGACCGGCTGAACCTCGGGCTGGGGCAAGCACGGCTGATGGGCGCGCGGCTGGTGCTGCTGGTGACGGGTCGCCCCCGCCCGGTGGAGGCAGCCGATCGCGGCACACGGCGCGGTGCCATCCGCGCCAAGGTGCTGGACTGGCTGGCCGCCGGTCCGCATGCCAGCGACGTTGTGGCGATCCGCGCCGCGCATCGCCGCCATGGTGGCGACGGCGCGCTTTATCTGGTGCTGCGGCGTTCGCGATAGATCGATTTCGCTCGTCGCATCTGCATCACCGATTGCCGCAATCGATCACCGCAATCGGAATGTTGCATTGGCGAAGGATGGTGCACCGCACTATCTGCCCTTTCGAGACATTCACCAACGCACATCGGAGCATCTGACCCATGGGTATCATCGGCAGCACCATTAAGCCGTTCAAGGCGACCGCCTACCAGGAAGGCCGCGAGTTCTTCGACGTGACGGAAGCCGACATCGCCAACAAGTGGGCGATCTTCTTCTTCTACCCGGCCGATTTCACCTTCGTCTGCCCGACGGAGCTGGAGGATTTGAACGAGCATTACCAGCAGCTGCAGAAGCTGGGCGTGGAAGTGTTCGGCGTGTCGACCGACACCCACTTCGCCCACAAGGCATGGCACGACACGTCCGAGAAGATCGGCAAGATCAAGTACGCCTTCCTGGGTGACCAGCTGCACACGCTGTCCAAGAACTTCGGCGTTCTGCGTGAGGAAAGCGGCCTGGCCGATCGCGCGACCTTCGTGATCGATCCCGACGGCGTGATCCAGATCATGGAGATCACTTCGGAAGGCGTCGGCCGCAATGCCAACGAACTGGTCCGCAAGATCCGTGCGGCGCAGTATGTCCGCAACAACCCCGGCCAGGTCTGCCCGGCCGCGTGGGAAGAAGGCGAAGACACGCTGGCCCCCTCGCTGGATCTGGTCGGCAAGCTGTAAGGCTGCCGCACCCGAATAAACCCCGAGCCTAGCATCGGGTCGCGCGGCCCGGGGTCTCCTGCTCTCTCCCCCCTTCGAGCAGGTTGCCCCGGGCCTTCGCGTCTGTAGCACTCACCCCCGCACAGGAGTTTCCCCATGCTCGACGCCACCATGACGCAGCAGCTGCGGCAATATCTGGGCAATCTGCGCGAGCCGATCGAGCTCGTCGCCTCGCTGGACGATGGCAAGCGCAGCGCCGACACGCGCGAACTGCTGACCGAGATCGCGGCTCTGTCCGATCTCGTCACCGCCAGCTTCGACGGCGACGATGCGCGCAAGCCGTCCTTCATCATCCGCCGCGGCAGCGATGCGTCCAAGTGGGTCCGCTTTGCCGGCCTGCCGATGGGCCACGAATTCACCAGCCTGGTGCTGGCGCTGCTGTGGGCCGGCGGCCATCCGCCCAAGGTGTCGGAAGAGGTGCTGCAGCAGATCGCCGCGCTGGAAGGCGAATATGCCTTCGAGATGTATTTCAGCCTCAGCTGCCACAACTGCCCGGACGTGGTGCAGGCGCTGACGCTGATGGCGCTGGTCAACCCGCACATCACCGCCACCCTGATCGAAGGCGGATCGTTCCAGGCCGAGGTGGACGAGCGCGGCGTGATGGCCGTGCCCGCCACCGTCCTGAATGGCGAGATGTTCGCCAGCGGGAAGATGAGCGTGGAGGAGATCCTCGCCAAGCTGGACGGCAATGCCTCCGTGCGCGCCGCGGCCAAGCTGGCCGACAAGAAGCCGTTCGAAGTCCTGGTAGTCGGCGGCGGCCCGGCCGGCGCGGCGGCGGCGGTCTATACGGCGCGCAAGGGCTTCGCCACCGGTGTCGCAGCCGAACGCTTCGGCGGGCAGGTGCTGGATACGCTGGGGATCGAGAACTTCATCTCCACCTCCTACACCGAAGGACCGAAGCTGGCCGCGCAGCTGGAGGCGCATGTCCGCGAATACCCGGTGGACATCATGAACCTGCAGACCGCGACAAAGCTGATCCCGGCATCGCAGCCCGGCGGCATGCACGAGGTGGTGTTCGACAATGGCGCATCGCTGAAGGCGCGCTCCATCATCCTGTCCACCGGCGCCCGCTGGCGGAACCTGGGCGTGCCGGGCGAGCAGGAGTACCGCAACAAGGGTGTGGCCTATTGCCCGCACTGCGATGGCCCGCTGTTCAAGGGCAAGCGCGTGGCGGTGATCGGCGGCGGCAATTCCGGCGTCGAGGCGGCGATCGACCTCGCCAACATCGTCGGCCATGTCACGCTGGTGGAATTCGACACGAAGCTGCGCGCCGACCAGGTGCTGGTCGACAAGCTGCGCTCCATGGCCAATGTCGACATCTTGCTGAACGCTCAGACCACGGAGGTGACCGGCGACGGCGCCCGCGTGAACGGCCTGCGCTACAAGGACCGCTCCACGGGCGAGGAGCATGGCGTCGCGTTGGAAGGCGTGTTCGTGCAGATCGGCCTGGTGCCTAACACCGAATGGCTGAAGGATAGCGGCCTGGAGCTGTCGAAGCACGGCGAGATCGTGATCGACGGCCATGCCGCCACCAACCTGCCGGGCATCTTCGCCGCTGGGGACGTGACCACCGTGCCGTACAAGCAGATCATCATCGCCATGGGCGAAGGCAGCAAGGCGGCCTTGTCCGCTTTCGACTACCTGATCCGCAACGAGGCGGTGGAGGAACTGGTCCAGGCCGCTGCCTGATCGCAGGAAGGCTGATCGCACAGACAGGGCGCGTCGTGGCTTGGGCTGCGGCGCGCCCTTTCTGTTATCGCTTCCCTCGTTCAATCTGTTCGGAACGAAACGTTGGTCGGTAACATGATTCAAGCATAGTCTCCGCGCCATAACGGTAAGGAGACGATGCCATGGACATGAAGACCGGAGACATGTCGGGGGGCTGCCCCTTCAACGACAACGTCAAGCCGCGCACGCTGCTGGGGCGGACCAATCGGGATTGGTGGCCCGATTCGCTGCCACTGGAGATCCTGCACTATGGCGGCATCTCGCCCGATCCGATGGGCAGCGATTTCAACTATGCCGAGGCGTTCAAGCAGCTCGACTACGCCGCGCTGAAGGCCGACATCCTGGCGCTGATGACTGATTCCAAGCCGTGGTGGCCGGCGGATTACGGCCATTATGGCCCGTTCTTCATCCGCATGGCCTGGCACGCGGCCGGCACCTATCGCACGGCGGACGGCCGCGGCGGCGCCAATAGCGGCCAGCAGCGGTTCGAGCCGCTCAATTCTTGGCCCGACAATGGCAATCTCGACAAGGCGCGCCGCCTGTTGTGGCCGATCAAGCAGAAGTACGGCAAGCATATCAGCTGGGCCGACCTGTTCATCCTTACCGGCAACGTGGCCATCGAATCGATGGGCGGGCCGGTGTTCGGCTTTGGCGGTGGCCGGGCCGACGTGTTCGAGGCCGAGCGCGACGTCTACTGGGGCTCGGAAGAGACCATGGTGGGCCATGCCGACAACAAGACCCGCATCCTGCCCGAGGAGGACCTCGATCTCGAGACCCCGCTCGCCGCGATCCAGATGGGCCTCATCTACGTCAATCCCGAAGGCCGCGGTGGTAACATGGACCCGCTCCAGTCCGCGCACGACATCAAGGTCACGTTCGAGCGGATGGCGATGAACCACGAGGAGACCGTCGCCCTCACCGCCGGCGGCCACACCTTCGGCAAGGCCCATGGCGCGGGCGATGCCAGCCTGGTCGACAAGTCGCCCGGCGAGGCGGAGATCCACCTGCAGGGCCTGGGCTGGACCAGCAAGTTCGAGACCGGAATCGGCGCGCACACCATCACCAGCGGGATCGAGGGCGCCTGGGTCAATACGCCCACCGAGTGGAGCGAGAACTACTTCCGCCTGCTGCTCGATTACGATTACGAGATCGTCGAAAGCCCCGCCGGCGCGCGCCAGTGGCAGCCGATCAACCAGCGGGAGGAGGACATGGCGCCCGACGCCCACAATCCCGGGCGCAAGGTGCCGACCATGATGACGACGGCCGACATGGCGATGAAGATGGACCCGGAATTCCGCGCCATTTCCGAGCGGTTCCGCAACGATCACGAGGCATTCAAGGATGCCTTCGCCCGTGCCTGGTTCAAGCTGACTCACCGCGACATGGGGCCCAAGGTCCGCTACCTCGGGCCCGAAGTGCCGGAAGAGGACCTGATCTGGCAGGATCCGGTGCCGGCCGGCACGATTCCGGCCGATGCCGATGTCTCCGCCTTCAAGCAGGCGATCCTGGGTGCCGGGTTCTCGGTCGGACAACTGGTCAGGACGGCCTGGGCTTCCGCCTCGACCTATCGCCGATCGGACCATCGCGGCGGCGCCAATGGCGCGCGCATCCGGCTGGAGCCGCAGCGTAATTGGGCAGTCAATGATCCGCAGGAGCTGGGGCAGATCCTGTCGAGGATCGATGAGCTGCGCGGATCGCTGTCGATGGCCGACGCCATCGTCCTCGCCGGCAGCGCCGCGGTGGAGCAGGCCGCACGCGATGCAGGCTTTGATGTCGAGGTGCCCTTCAAGGGTGGCCGCGGCGATGCGACGCAGGAGTGGACCGACGCCGAAAGCTTCGCTGTCATGGAGCCGGTGGCGGACGGGTTCCGCAATTACCTGAAGACCCGCCACTCGGTGAAGACGGAGGAGCTGCTGCTCGACCGCGCCTCGCTGCTCGGCCTTTCCGGCCCGGAAATGACGGTGCTGGTGGGGGGATTGCGCGTCCTCGGCGCCAATCAGGGGGACAAGCCGGAAGGCGTGTTCACTAACCGCAAGGGGCAGCTGACCAACGACTTCTTCGTCAACCTGCTCGACATGGACACCATGTGGGAACTGGTGGACGAGAGCTCGGACGAGGAGTTCATCGGCTATGACCGCGGCGGCCGGACCGAGAAGTGGCGGGCCACCCGCACGGACCTGATCTTTGGCTCCAACTCGCAGCTGCGCGCCACGGCCGAGGTTTATGCGGAGCGGGGCAACGAGGAGAAGTTCGTGCGCGACTTCATCAAGGCCTGGACCAAGGTGATGGATGCGGACCGCTTTGACGTGGAAAGCCGTCCGGTGGGCGATCGCCGGGTGTGATCGCATGTCGGGAGCTCGGCTGGGCTCCCGACGACAGGTGACAAGAGCCCTAGACAGGCTCGCGAATGCCGGCCTCCTCCCGATGCGGGAGGGGGCCGCTTTTGCGTTGCAGCGCCCGCGCGATCCGCCCGCGCACCATCGGCATGGTCAGCATCGTGCTGCCCAGCGCCATCAGCAGCAAAGCGGTGAAGGTGTCGGCGGTAATGATCTGCCGGTCCAGCAGGATGTTGGCGAAGATGATCATGATCAGCGCCTTGGTCTGCAGCAGCCAGCCGATCGTCAGCCCTTCGCCTTTCGCCCAGCCGAGCAGCCGCCCGGCCAGCCCCACGCCCGCCAGCTTGCCCCCCACAGAGGCGACCAGCAGCAGCCCGGCCGCGGCGAACACCGTCCACCCGCCCATACCCCATTGGGTGCGCAGGCCGGTGGACAGGAAGAACACCGGCATCAGCGCCAGCAGCACAAAGCCGCGGAACCGGTCCATCGCCGCCTGGTCGAACAGCCTGGCATCCAGCACCATGCCTGACAGGAAGGCGCCGACCATGAAATGCAGGCCCGCCCAGTCCCCGCCAAAGCCGCAAGCGGCCAGCCACATCAGGCTGATCGGCCAGCGATCCGCCGGCTTCACCCGTGCCATCAGCCAGCGTACCGCCAGTGCGGCCGGCACGAAGCCGATCAGGAACGCGCCCTGCCGGCCCACCCGATCCCAGTCGAGCAGGATCAGCGCCAGCACGCCCCAGATCGCCACATCGTCCAGGCTGGCGTAGCGCAGCACCCGCTGGCCCAGCGGCTCGCGCAGGATGTCCAGCCGCTCCAGGAACAGCACCAGGATCGGCAGGGCGGTGACGGCGCAGGCCATGCCGATGCCCAGCACCACCTGCCAGTCCGCCCCCAGTGGCCCACGCCAGCCGGGCGCCTGTAGCATCAGCAGCGCCGCCGCGCTGCCCGCCAGCAGCGGCACCGCCAGCGCGAGGCCCGCGGTCACACCCGTCTCCGCCCGCCGGCGCCACGCTTCCACGATGTCGAGCTCGATCCCCGCGACCCACACGAACATCATAACCGCCCACATGGCGATGCCGTTCAGCGAGCCGATGGTGGCGGGGGTGAAGATTGCGCCATACACGTCGGGCCAGGCCACCCCCAGCACACCCGGCCCCAGCAGGATGCCGCCGACGATCTGCACCACCACCAGCGGCGCCCAGCCATCGGTGCGCCCGAGACGCCAGACCAGCCATGGCAGCGCATAGATCACCAGCATCGCCAGCAGGAATGCTTCGGCTGCATTCATGTGCATTCTATCCTCCCCCGGTTTTGGGCGGCTTAGAGCACTTCGCGCGGATGGGGGAGAGACAATGAAGGCATCGCCCTGTCCTCCTCGTGCACAGTCCGGAGAATGAGACCAGTCGCAGGCTGGTGGAGGAGTATGGATGACAGGTTTGGAGCAGCGGCGTCAGTCCGGCCGTGTCATCTTGAACAGCTGGTCTTCCGTGATCTCGAAGTAGTCCGCAGGCCCGCCGCCGCGCGTAATCGGACGTGGCCGCGCGGTCTGGTAAACGCCGGCCTCGAGCATGGTGCGATCGATGTGAATGCCCACGGCCTCGCCGATCACAAGCCACTGATCGAGCTTGCTGCCGTTCCTGCTCTCCAGCTGGATCAGCTGCGTCAGGCAGCATTCGAAATGCACAGGGCTGCCCGCCACCCGGTCAGGCTTCACGAGCGATGAGGGAAGGGCGCCAAGCCCGGTCAGTTCGAATTCGTCGATGCCGGCCTCGACGCCGGCCGAGCTCGCATTCATCGCCTCGGCCTGCGCCTTTGTCGCCAGGTTCCAGACGAACTCCCCGCTCGCCTGGATGTTCGCCACCGTATCCTTCCAACCCGACGACGAGAATGCGACGAGCGGCGGCCGATAATTGATCAGGGTGAAGAAGCTGTAGGGCGCCAGATTGCGTACGCCCCCGGCGCTCACCGTCGACATCCAGCCGATCGGACGCGGTGC
>NZ_QZVQ01000007.1 GCF_003660445.1 Croceibacterium ferulae
TCCTCGACCATGAAGCGGGTCGCCCGGCGCATGGTCTCCAGGATCTGCTCGCGCCCGGGTGAGGCTGCGAGAGCGGGGCTGAACTGCAGGGTAAGCGACAGCGCC
Organism: Croceibacterium ferulae; assembly: GCF_003660445.1. Taxonomy (GTDB): domain Bacteria; phylum Pseudomonadota; class Alphaproteobacteria; order Sphingomonadales; family Sphingomonadaceae; genus Croceibacterium; species Croceibacterium ferulae. Next base: position 106 of record NZ_QZVQ01000007.1, read on the forward strand.
GCAGCGCTCCCCAGCAGATGGCGGCGGCTGATCATTTACGGCTCTCCCATCGGCGGCTGCTCCCGTGATCGGAGCTTGCCATTTCGGTGACCTGACCTTGGCATGAAGTGTGGGGATCCGGAAAGGTGCATGCGCCGGCGCAGAGCTGCCGATTTGCCCGCCCTTGCACTCGCCTCTCCGGATCGTCGCCCACCCATGTATGCGCGGCAACCGACACTACAGCGCGTAGCGAACGCCGAAAAAGAACTGCCGGCCCGTGTGGGTATAGACGTTCAGCCGGTTGCTGCTGTCGACGTACCCGTCATTGTACTGGTCGGTCAGGTTCACCGCCTCGATGCTGAGCTGGACGCGATCGTTGAGGTTGTACGATGCTTGTGCATCCACGTTGATCGTGCCGCGCACGCCCTGCACATCGTTGCTGTTGCTGGCGGGCACGGAGGTCAGGTAGCCCGAGCGGTAAGCAATGGATCCGCGGACGCTGAAACGGGTATCCTCGTAATACAGCGTACCGTTGGCCGCGTGGCGCGACAGGCCGACCAGCGTGGCGTCCACCGTCGGTGCGCCAGGTGCGGTGGAGGTGAGGTATTCGATGGACGAATCGACAAAGGTGTAATTGGCCTGGATGCCGAAATTGGCGAGCGCGCCGGGCAGGAAGGTGAAGGGTTGCTGCACGTTCAGTTCCAGCCCCTTGAGCGGGCCGCCATCCGAATTGACCGGCTGCGTGACCTGGAAGATCTCGTCCGGGGATGCGCCGGTGCCGGCCAGCAGTTCCAGCGGCAGACCCAGCGTGTTGTAGGCGGCATCGCGCCGCAGGGTCTGCACGAAGGTGTCGATGTCCTTGTAGAACAGGCCGATGGCGAAGATCGCGCCGCTTTGCGGGTACCATTCCAGCGACAGGTCGAGATTGTTCGACTTGGTGGGGGCAAGGAAGGGGTTGCCGGTGGAATAGTTGCGGTTCGCGCCCTGCACGCTGACATTGCCGCCCGGCGATACGCTGCCGAGGCCGGGGCGGGCGATGGTCTGCGCCGCGGCGAAACGAGCGACCAGGGTGGGCGACACATCCGCGACCAGGTTCAGCGATGGCAGCAGCATGTCGTACCGGCGGCCGATCGACACCTGTTCGAACACATTGCCGACCGCGGCGAAGGCGGTGCCGTCCTGCCGGGTGCTGAAGTAGCGCACGCCGACATTGCCGCGCAGCGGGAGGCCCGCCTCCAGGTTGAAGTCCAGCTGGGCATAGGCGCCCCAAGTTTTCTCCTGCACATTCTCGTTGTTGCCCCGGGCGGAGCTGTTTTCCACCCCGAAGGTCTGGTAGATGCCCGTGTTGCTGTAGATATCGAAGGCGCTGGCGTACTTCTCCAGATCTGGGGTGAGCCAGGCCGAGGGCGCGCCGGCCCCAAGGTCGATGCCGCGACCGAAATCGTCAAAGGTATAGGACAGGTCCGCGACCTGCTGTGACGTGAGCGTCTGTACCGTCAGTTCACGGGCGCGGCGCCGTTCGGTCGAATCGTAGCGGAAGCGGCGGAAATCCACGCCGGCACGCAGCACCAGCTCCGGCACGAATTCGTATTCGCCGAAGATCTTGGCGTTTTCGAACCGGTTGCGCACGGCACTGGGGCGGATGCGCACTTCGGACGTGCCGTCCAGGTGCGACCAGTTGGCTGGATCGCTGAGGTCGAAGCCGTAGGTCAGCGCGGGGAAGCGGCCATTGGCGAAATCATAGGTGAAGCCGTCGCTGTCCACCCGGTCGAAGGTGACGGTGGTGGACACGGGGGAGCCAAACTTGCTGTCGGCATAGCCGCCCAGGAAGCCGATCTTCAGCCCGTTGCCGAAATCCTGGTCGATCGTGCCGGTGACCTGCAGGAATTCGGTATTGAGTTCATCATAGCTGGTCTGGGTGCGCAGATCGACATTGTCGAACGTGGCGGTGACCAGATTGTTGTTCTCGTCCACCACGCCATCGCGGATGATCGTGTTGGGCTTGCCCGTGCCGCCGCGGCTGAGGCCGATCGCCTGCAGCTGCGCCTCGCTCCGCGTGCCGTTCAGGCGGGAATAGAGCGCGTCGACGCCGATCACCATCTGGTCGGTCGCTTCGTACTGGACCGATCCGGTCACGCCGATGCGTTCGGACTCCACATCATAGCTGACATAGGACGGGATGCGCGGAACGAAGATCGCTTCGGTCCCGCGCACCTGCAGGTCAGCCAGCGTATAGCCGGGCAGGGTGGAGGCCGCGTTGAAGCCGCCATTGTCACCGGCGGGTTCCCAGCGGGTGATGTTCGCGCCTTCCTCGATCAGGCGGCGCTTCTCATAAGCGGCGGACACCAGCACGCCCAGTCGTCCGTCCAGGAAGCGGTCGCTGGCCAGCAGCGACAGGCGCGGCGTGACCTTTTCCGCCAGGTCGTTGTAGCTGGCCTGGGCCGAGGCGACGAGGCGCGGGCCGGTGAAGTCGAACGGGCGCGCGGTGCGCAGGTCCACCGTCGCGCCCAGAGAGCCTTCCTCCACATCCGCGCTGGCGGATTTGCGCACGACCAGTTCGTTGAACAGGTCGGACGAGAAGATGTTGAAGTCGAACCCGCGCCCGCGATTGGTGCCGCCGCTATTGGCTGTGCCGCTGGAGGTGGTCAGCGCCTCCATCCCGTTGATGCGGACGCGGGTATATTCGGAGCCGAGGCCGCGCACGGAGATGGAGCGGCCTTCGCCCTGCACGCGGGTGATCGCGACACCGGGGATGCGCTGCAGCGATTCCGCCAGGTTCAGGTCGGGGAACTGGGCGATGTCCTCCGCCTTGATGGCATCGACCACGCCCGAACTGTTGCGCTTCAGGTTGATCGCGCTGGCCAGGCTCTGGCGAAAGCCGGTGACCACGATCTCCGCCCCGGCGCCGGGCACGTCGGTCTGCGGCTGCGCCTCGCTGGGAACGGCTGCGCTGCCGGCGGGCGGGGTGCCCTGCGCCAGGGCGGGTGCGGTCGCCAGCAGGGTACCGACCAGCGCGCTGGACAGGGAAAGGATGGTCTTGTGGTGCAGATTGCCCGTCATGGCTGAACCTCTTCCGTGATGCGCGGCCTCTCTGGGGGCCGCTCCACCTTGCTGTTAAGCCGGGCAGCGACGCACCCGCCAGCGCCAATCCGGCATTGATCGATGCGCGCTGCGCACTGAACACCCTGCGGCGCTGACGCATGCCCCGGCGTTCATGCCAAGCTTTGGCTGGATCATCCCGGTCTGGGACTTGGACGCGCATGCCCGCACGCTATAGCTTCGGACGATCAGGCACGATCCGCGCATGACGGATCGGCCGCAACGGAGAGGAACAGTTGATGGCGCCCACGGGCACACAGACACGCATCCGGTATCGGATCATCGCGCTGATCTTCGTCGTCACAGTCATCAACTATGCCGATCGTGCGACCTTCTCCATTGCCGGGGAGCAGGCATCGCAGGAGCTGGGCCTCAGTGCGGTGCAGACCGGATATATCCTGTCCGCCTTCGCCTGGGCCTATGTGCTGGCGCAGGTGCCCGGCGGCGCCTTGCTGGACCGGTTCGGGACCAAGCGGATCTATGCCGGGGCCATTGCCATCTGGTCGCTGTTCACCGCCACGCAGGGCTTCGCCGGCTGGCTGCCGGGCGTATCCGCCATGACCATGCTGTTCGTGCTGCGCTTCTGCGTCGGCGCGGCGGAGGCGCCGTCCTTCCCCGGCAATGCCCGGCTGGTCGCCGCGTGGTTTCCAGGGGCAGAGCGGGGCACGGCATCCGCGATCTTCAATTCCGCGCAATATTTCAGCCTGGTGGTGTTCGCACCGCTGATGGGCTGGCTGGCACATGATTTCGGCTGGCGGTCGGTGTTCTTCGTCATGGGCGCGCTGGGCCTGCTGGCGGCGCTGGCCTTTGCCAAGCTGATACATTCGCCCGTGCGTCACCCTGCCATCAATGCGGCCGAGCTGGAGCATATCGAGGCAGGTGGCGGGCTGATACGGATGGAGGACGCGCCGGCGGGATCGCGCGTGGCGACCTTCACCCGCAAGAACGTGGCGCAGCTGCTGGGCAACCGGATGATGCTGGGCATCTATCTGGGCCAGTATTCGATCAATGTGCTGACCTATTTCTTCGTGACCTGGTTCCCGATCTATCTGGTGCGCGACCGGGGCATGACGATCCTGGAGGCGGGCTTTTCCGCTGCGGTGCCGGCCTTGTGCGGCTTTGTCGGCGGGGTGGCAGGCGGTTACCTGTCGGACCGGCTGCTGAAGCGGACCGGCTCCATCGACCTGGCGCGCAAGGCCCCGCTGGTGGTCGGCATGCTGCTGGCGACGATGATCATCGGCTGCGTCTATGCGGAGGAGGAGTGGCTGGTCATCCTGCTGCTGTCGCTCGCCTTCTTCGGCAAGGGCGTGGCATCTCTGGGCTGGGCGGTGATGTCCGATGTGTCGCCGCGCCAGCTGGCGGGGCTTGCCGGAGGCGTGTTCAATATGTTCGGCAATGTCGCGGGCATCGTCACGCCGATCGTCATCGGCTACATCGTGGCGTCCACCGGATCGTTCGACGGTGCGCTGATCTTCGTTGGGGCGCATTGCCTACTGACGATCTTCGCCTTCTTGGTGATCGTCGGGCCGATCCGCCGGCTGGAGCTTAACTGATGCACACCACGCGCCGCACACTGCTGGGCACTGGAGTCGCCGCGCTGGCCCTGACCGCCGCGCCGGTCCGCGCCGCCCGGCCGCAGATGCAGATCGATACTCCGATGGCGGCGCCGGACTGGGCCGTGCTGCAACGCCGGCTGCTGGCGGAGAATGCCCGGTCCTGCGTCGAATATTACCGCACCTATGTCGACGAGCGGGACTGGCTGAAGGTCTTTGTGCGCTGGGGCGCGAATGATGGGCCGGACGATGCGGCGGAAGCCACCAATGACTGGCTGCTGCTGCACGCACTGGGCGGCGATGATCGCATCCTGCAGCTGTCGCAGCGGTTCTGGGAAGGGCACCTAGACCAGTACACCATCGCCCGCACGGTGGAGACGCCGGCGGGCCGCAATGGCATGTACCGGTTCGAGTTCCCGACGCAGCTGGACTGGCAGCATAATGCGGAAGGGCTGTCATCGTTCAACCTGATGGGCCTGTCCGCGCCGACGGACGCAAGATTGCGGCAGCGGACGCGGCGTTATGCCGATTTCTACACCGGTGCCGATCCGGCGGTGCAGAACTACGATCCCCAGCACCGCGTGATCCGCAGCATGATGAACGGTAGCCTGGGGCCGATGATGCGCCCTGCGACCGCGCTCGACTGGGCGGGCGACCCGTTCGATACCAGCCTGTTCCACCTGGAGCATGGCGAGGAGAACTACCAGCAGACGCTGGACCATTACCGCGAATATACAGATGTGGTCGGCGACAGCCCGCTGAACCTGCAATCCACCACACTGGGGCTGAATGCCTATGCGCTGGGTGCGGGGGACCGGTTCCGGGACTGGGCGCTGGATTATCTGGGTGCGTGGGTGGAACGGGCGCGGGCCAATGGCGACATCCTGCCCAGCAATGTCGGCCCCGATGGCGTGATCGGTTCCAGCGCTGGCGGCTGGTGGGGTGGAGTCTATGGCTGGGGCTTCTCCCCGGTCGTGCCGCAGACGGGGGAGCGGCAGGACCGCAACCGGGTGCCGCGATCGATCACCGCCTTCATGAACGGCACGCTGCTGAGCGGCGACAATGCATTTATCGATCTGTGGCGGCGGCAGGTTGCCAGGCTGAACGATCTCGGCCGGACGGTCGATGGAAAGTTCGCCACCCCGACGATGCACGGGGCGGATGGCTGGTATGGCTGGCGCCCCGGCCCCAATCGCCAGAACGCAGGCGAGATCTGGTATGTCACGCAGCGCGCCGATGACCGCGAGACCGCCGGAGCGGAGCCGTGGCTGGAATATCTCGACGGCCGCAATCCCGGCTATCCGCTGGAGGTGCTGAATGCCGATCTGCAGCACATTGCGGAGTGCGATGCGAGGCGGCTGGCGGACGACACCACGCCGCAGACCCGGCTGGCGGACTGGCCGTTGGACAAGAACCCGGCGAGCGTGAAAAGCTTGGTGCAGCTGATGACTGGCGGGCTGCATATCGCCCGTCCGGCATGGTCACGTCAGTCGCCACCGCAGGGCGGGGTGACGCTGCATTGCCGCCTGCGCTATTTCGACCCCGTCCGCCGTCGCGCCGGCCTGCCGCCCGACTGCGCGGCGCTGGTTCACACGATGCGCGACGATGCGGTGGAGGTGACGCTGGTCAATCTGTCCGACGACGTCCGCAATGTGGTGGTGCAGGGCGGCGCCTATTCCGAGCATCGCCTGCAGGGCGTGACGGTCGACGGTCGGCAGGTGGCCGGCGGCGGGCGTGACGTGGCGGTACAGCTGGCGCCCCGTTGCGGCGCACGGCTGACGGTCGCCATGCAGCGTTATGCCGACCGTCCGACACTGGCTTTCCCGTGGGATCGGGTCTGAGACCTACCCGCCGGGCTTGATGTAGGGGGCGACGGCGAACAGCAGCCGTTCCTCCCGCCGGGGGTCGTTCTCTATCCGGCAGGTCGTATCGAAGATCATCGTGCCGCGCCGGTCCAGATCGTAGGCCGGCCAGGCAGGCAGGGCGGCGGTGTTGGGATCGCCGGTGCGGGCAAAGGCGATGAAGCTGTCGGCCATGTGCGCCGCCAGTGCGCGTGCGGCCGGGCCGTTGCCCGTCTGCTGGCCAGCGCGGGCGGTGTTGTCGAACACCAGCGGGATGTCGAGCGTGTGGTACGCGCCCAGCACGCCGCCATCCTCGGGCGAGGGCCAGTCCAGCTGGTACATCCAGGTCGGCGCGCCGATCCGCGCGCGCGCCTCCGCCTGCAGCAGATGGCCGGGCCAGGACCGGCCGGCGGTGCTGGCCGCGAGCAGGATCTGCGCCGGGCTGCGATCGGGATAGAAGGCGCGGTACTGGCGGATGACGTGATCGGGGGCGAGGTCCTTGACCATCTGGCCCATCAGCCGGTCGGGCAGGTTGTCCCAGGTGGTGTCGCCCGCCAGCAATTGCGCGCGCAGCCAGGCGCCGGTTTCATCATGCGTGTTGCCCACGATCAGCGGGATATGCGCGGCTTCCTGCGGGGCGTCGGGCACAAAGGGGTGCCGGGGCAGGGCGCCGTGGTCCAGCGTGGAAACGAAGCTGATCTCGCCCTTGCCCTCCAGCGGGTCGGTGTTGGCCATCGCCTCGACCAGCCGTTCGATCGGCAAGCTCGCGAGTGCGGCATAATCGCTGACGCCAGCCGCCGCCATGAAGGCGCGGGCGCGACGGGTGGCGTTGTTGGGGCCGGCGGCGGTGACGTGCTGTCCGCTCATGGTGGCGACGCGGTGGATCAGCGGGCGTGCCTCCGGCATGGCCATCAGCGTGATCGCCTTGCCCCCGCCGCCGGACTGACCGAACAGCATGACGCATCGCGGATCGCCGCCGAACGCAGCGATGTTGTCGCGCACCCATTGCAGCGCCAGCACGATGTCCAGATTGCCGACATTGCCCGATTCCGCCGGCCCGCCCAACTGCGCCAGGTAGCAATAGCCCATGCCTGCCAGCCGGTGGTTGAGCGTCACCACCACCACATCGCCCCGGCGCACCAGATTGCCGCCATCATAGAGCGGGTCGGAGCCGGAGCCGTGGGCATGAGCACCGCCATGCAGATAGACCATCACCGGGCGCCGCGCGCCGTCCAGCGCGGGAGTCCAGACGTTGAGGAACAGGCAATCCTCCGACGTCGGCTCCTTCGCGCGGGTCTGCGGGGCGGCCGGGCCGTAGCTGGTGGCATCGGCGACACCGCTCCACGTAGCGGGCGGAACGGCGCGGCGGAACCGCGTCGTCGCCGTGTCCGCACCATAGCGGACGCCGCGGAACACCAGCGCGCCATCTTCGGTGAGGCCGCGCACGCGGCCATGCGCCGTTGCCGCCACCGGATCGCCGGCGGCCGCCGCGCGGCGTGGTGCCAGCACCAGCGGAGCGGCCGCCAGCGCCCCCACGAACTCACGCCGGCGCATCAGCCCGCGATCTCCGCACACAGCCGTCGCATGGGCTCCAGCGCCGGATTGGCGTTGTCGCGCCGCCACGCCATGTGCAGTTCGACCGGCTTTTCCGGCGTGGTGGTGAAGCGGCGGAACTGCACGTCCAGCATGTGGAGGCCAGATGCGGATTCCGGCACGATCGCGGCGGCCAGCCCGGCATGGACCAGCCCCAGCATGGAGTGGATCTGTGTCACATGTTGCACATAGTCCGGCATCACGCCCGCCTCGTCAAATTGCTGCAGCAGCATGTTGTGAAAGTAGCCAGCGCCCTGCCGGGAATACATGATCAGCGGGCGCCCGTCGAAATCGGCCGGGGCGAGTGTGGCCTGTCCAAGGCGGGCGTCGCCGGCCGGCAAGGCGGCGACCATCGGTTCGTTGAGCACGCACAGCGTGTCGAATTCCTGCCGGTCGACCGGCGGGCGGACGAAGCCGACATCGATCAGGCCGATCAGCAGCGCATCGACCTGGTCGCCCGTCACCATTTCGCGCAGGTCCAGCTCCACATTGGGCAATGATGCGCGCGCCTGCGCCACGATCTTCGGCACCAGATGGTAGCCGGAGACCGCGGTGAAGCCGATCGAGATGCGTCCCGCATCGCCGTTTGCGACCCGACGGGCGGAGAGGGCGGCGCTTTCGGCCAGACGAACGATCCGGCGTGCCTCTATCAGGAACACCTGGCCTGATGGGGTCAGGCTGACCGTGCGGCTGGTGCGTTCCAGCAGGGTCACGTTGAGAATACGTTCGAGCAGCTGGATCTGCCGGCTGAGCGGCGATTGCGTCATGTTGAGCCGCTGCGCCGCGCGGCCGAAGTGCAGTTCTTCGGCGGCGGCGACGAAGCAGCGCAACTGACTGAGTTCAAACATCAGCCGAAGCTAAATGCGCAAGGGGCGCCTGTCACCCCGCCGCCGTCATCACCGAAGCGGTTGCCCGCTCCACCAGCACGCGCAACTCCTCCTGCTCGGCCTCGCTCATGTCGGTCAGGGGCGAGCGCACGGGGCCGGCGTCACGCCCGACCACGCGCATGCCCGCTTTCACGATCGACACGGCATAACCGCGCCCGCGATTGCGCAGGGTGATGTAGGGCAGCACGAAATCGCGCAGCTGCTTCAGCACCTCGGCCCGGTCGTCCGCCCGGACGGAGCGGTAGAAGTGCAGCGCCCATTCCGGCATGAAGTTGAAGATGGCGGAAGAATAGGTCGTCACGCCCATGGTCAGGTACGGGGTGGCAAAGGTCTCTGCCGTCGGCAGGCCGCCAATATAGGTCAGCCGGTCGCCCATGCGGGCATAGATGCGGGTCATCAGCTCGATATCGCCGACGCCATCCTTGAAGCCCACCAGATTGGGATTTGCATCGCACAGGCGGGCCAGTGTCTCGTCATCCACCACCGCATTGTCACGGTTGTAGACGATCACGCCCAGGCCGGTGCTCTTGCACACGGCGTCGATGTGATTGAACAGCCCTTCCTGCTTGGCAGACATCAGATAGGGCGGCAGCAGCAGCAGGCCATCGGCGCCGACGGCCTCCGCATCACGGGCGATGCCGGTGGCGATGGCGGTGCCATAGCCGCAGCCGGAGATCACCGGAATACGCCCGCCTGTTTCCGCTACGGCCGCGGCGACGACCTGCCGCACCTCCCCCGGGGTCAAGGAGAAGAACTCCCCCGTGCCGCCAGCCGCGAACAGACCGGCGAGCTCGTGATCGAGCATCCATGCGCAATGCGCGCGGTAGGGTTCTTCCTGGAAGGCGCCATCCGCATTGAAGTGGGTGACGGGGAACGACAGCAGCCCGCCGCCGATGCGGCCTGCAATGTCGGTGAGGTTCAGTTTCGGCATTGCAGCGGCTCTCCCATGATGCGGTCGCGACGTTTCGCGCAAACGGCAGCTGCCATCTCGCTATGCTTCGCCCGGCGGTGCGTCCAAGCCAAAGGTCGTTTCGGTCGATGCAGGAGTTGGCTTGATCAGCACAGGAGCGGCCTACAAGCCTGTTCCGCAAGAAGCAGTTTAGCTGCGCGGGCCAGGATGTTTTATCACGGGCGGCTCGGTGCACTTGTCTCGTTCCTCACTGCGGGGTCCAGCAATGCGCTGCACAGAACGCTGTTGAAAATGCTTGTACATTCCAGCACCGGTCACCCGGTAGACGCCAACACGATGGAACGACTGCGCCTTCCCGCGCGGTTCGTTGCCGGGCCGGGCCGGGCCGGGCCGGGCCTTATGCTCACGCAAAGCGCCTACGTGTTCGTCACGCCCGAGCCGGTGATCATGGACTTCACATCGACCGCGCTGATGGTGATCGCCGCAACTTGGTATAAAGCTCGGTTATTGCCGGGCCCACTTCCTGCGATCTCAGAACCAATCAGAGGTTAGCGGGCAGGCACCACAACTTGCTCGTGAGATGATGATGAACCGACGACCGGTTTGGAGGAGCGGCACCTTGGCGCTGAACGTCTGACTTAGGGTCTTTCCGCCAACAGCGGGTAGGCTGATGCTCGCTGAAAGCCGATCTTAACTCACCAAGCACGCGTACGTCGGCTCTTGTCGAAAACCGACGTTTAGCCAGCCGAGCAGGAACGGCGGCAAAGTCCCACTTCTCTCCGCCCGCGTCCTCAATGTATCCACGTGGAGTGCCGACCGGCTCATATTAACGAGCGTCCGACGCTGGGTACCCCCGACAAAGGTGCTGAATGACCGCGGTGGGGTCACTGGCGCCGCATAGCTGCCGTTCCGCTTTCGCCCCAAAGCGGACATGGCGGTTTGATGGCCAAGTTTGATGATGCGTGCACTTGCCTCGGCGCTCGTACCTAATTGAAACTTCACTGCGAACGCGACACCATCATGGAACAGGTCAGATCCACCGACCTGACAGATACATCACCGGATGATGAGACATTCTTCACGAGTAATGTGCAATGTCGCAAGCGAGTTCGCCTACGGAAAGGACCATCGGTGGAGGACCAGGACGACGATACCGGTATGTCGCGCAAGAAGCGCAGTGCCATCATCTGTTCTAGCCTGGTTTTCTTCGTCATATTCTTTGTTGCTAGTGCGGCATTCCTGATAGAGCCCGATGGGACATACTACATGCGGCGCCCTGGCATGAAGGTGCCGATCACGCGAGAGCTGGGGCTCGCTGTACTTGTCCCGATGCTGTTTCTTTGCGCCGCCTGTGTTGGTTGGATTTATTGGCGTAATCTGCGGCACCTTTGGAGAACGACAGAGCCTCAGATTGAGGAGCCCGATGTTGGTTCTGACAAGCCTGTGCTCTGGTCAGCTAGGAATAACTGGCGCAGCTTTCGAGGGGGGCGCGTCGCAGGTTCAATGATCCTAATAACTATGCCTTCTTTGTTGTTGCTATGGATATGGAATATTTTAACTGGTGAAAGCAGCATCACCTTAAAGCTATTCTTTATCCTGCTTCCTTTGTCGCTCCTTTGCTGCACCGTTATACCTATCATAGTGGTTTGCCTTGAGGAGATTAAGTCCTGGCTTTTTGATGTGATTGGCAGCATTGAAGTCACACATGAAGGCATTACTTGGCTGACGCCGATGACGCAACAAGTGTACCGGACGGTCTGTACGGCTGATCTTATTGATGTCTGGCTGATTGATAGCCATGGCAAGCGCGGATCTCTTGTCATCGTCAGGCGCGTCGATGATGATGTTGAGCACGTCTACTTACATGGGTTGCTGGACTCGGAGAGGGTTCAAGCTGCAGTGCAATCGCTGATCACTAACCCGTGCGTCGTCTGAAACTGGGCCATAAGCAGCGAGCAAGCTACTCTTCATGTCCGCTCCCCACCCAGGCTGATCGGCCGTCGTCTCGCCGGTATGGTGCGGCTGAAGGCTTCGGCTTGACATGTCGCGCGGGGGGCATCACTTTTGGTAGATGTACGCTCCCGCGACATACAGGCGATTTCTCCATCACGCCGGGCAACTTGCCGCGCGTGCCTAGCCCGAGCTTGGGCGGGCTTTCAGCCGCCTGAGTTCGGGCCTTGTTCGATCTGTTTCAAGGAACGCGCGCGAAGCGTTCGATCTCGAATAAGTGAAATCTGCTGCAATGAATCAAGGCACCATCTCGCCGTGCGATCGCCCGGCCATCCATGTCCTCGCCAGTGAATGCGATGCGCTCTCCAACCTCGCTCTGAACGCGGTGCACCGGCATCCCCAATCGTCGGCAATGATCCTGGCCGAACTTGATCGCGCCGAACTCTGTGACCCGGGCGAGCTGCCGGAACAGACGGTCGTGATGAATTCTTGGATCGACTTCGTCGATGAGGCCAGCGGGGCGCAGCGCACCGTCCAGCTCGTCTACCCGCGCGATGCAGACATCGGCGCCGGGCGTGTTTCGGTGCTGACCCCGATCGGTGCCGGCCTGATCGGTATGACCGCAGGTCACTCCATCCGGTGGCCTGATCGCGACGGCCATGATCGCATGCTTCGTATCGTGTCCGTTTCGCCTCCCGACCGGTCGCACCTGTGATCGAGGAACTTGCCAGACATCACTGCGTCGGGGACGACGGGACGGATCTGTGTGTCGTCGAGCGGCGTCATGTGTTCGCAACGCGGGGTAGTTCTGGCTCTCGCGAACATCGTGGCGCTACATGGATGGCGTTGATGAGTGGCGAGCCGGTTCGATACATCGACGCCATCACCTTCGAGATCGTCGCCACCGGAGAATTGCTCCAGCATGACCTGGCTCGATGCACCTGCAAGCCTGAGGTGAAAGTGTCCACTTTCGAAGGAATGTCGAAGGTCCGGGCCGAGAGCGATCGATCCGATTGATCGCGGCCACTGGACAAGTGCCTTTAAAAGCGCGTGGGCCGCAGACTTTCAGGTGGTCATAGCCCAGACCTCACGCCGCGATCAACTCGTCTGCGGGTCCGAAGAACTCGTAGTGGATGCGGTCTCCGGACACGCCAGCCAGCGTCAGTTCGCCAACGAAGTGGCGGAGGAAAGCCTTGGGGCCGCACAGGTAGAAATCAGCCGCTGCAACAGGCGTGTGGTCGCGCAGCCATTCGCCGGTGATCAGGCCCTGCTCGTCATAGTCCCGACCCTGCGCATCGGCGGTGCGGGGCTGTTCGTAAAAGGTGGTCACGCGGAAATCGCCGCCTTGCGCAGCCAGTTCGCGGACATGGTCGCGCATGGCGTGGGTGGAGCCGTTCAGGGTGCCATGTACATAATAGACAGCGGCGGACGCCCTCTGCTGAACCAGCGCTTCCAGCATGCTGAGCATGGGGGTCAGTCCGACACCGCCGCTGAGCAGCACCACTGGGCGGTCGACCGTGTCGGACAGGAAGAACTCGCCTGCCGGAACCGAAGCTTTCACGATCGTCCCGACATCGGCCGCATGGTGCAGCCAGCCGGAGGCGACTCCCTGCGGCTCCTGCTTCACGCTGATGCGGTAGCTTTCCCCATTGGCTGCGGCCGAGATGCTGTAATTGCGTTTCAGCGGGTGCTGTCCCGGAATATCAAGCCACAGCGTCAGGTACTGCCCCGGCCGATGCCGGACAACCGGGGCGCCATCGATCGGGCGCAGCACGAAGGACGTGATGACGTCACTCTCCCGACGCTTCTCGACCACCCGGAAGTCGCGCCAGCCACGCCAGCCACCGGGCTGTTCGGCCAGCGTATCGTACAGCATCGTCTCTCGGCCGATCAAGATATCAGCGAGGAACCAGTATGCTTCGCCCCAGGCGGTCAGGATCTCGTCGGTGGCAGCATTGCCCAGAACGTCCTTGATGGCGGCGAGCAGGGCATCGGCAACGAACGGGTAATGCTCGGGCAGGATCTGCAGGCCGACATGCTTCTGCGCGATCCGCTCCACCGCATCGCCCAGCACGCCCAGATTGTCGATGTTCTGCGCATAGGCGAGTACCGCGTTCGCCAGCGCCTTGGGCTGCGAGCCGGTTTCTCCATGATGCGACTGGTTGAACAGGTCGCGCATCGCGGGATCCTGGAAAAGGCGGGCATACATGGTGCGGGTGATGTCCAGCCCGTGCGCCTGCAGCGCCGGCACCGTGGCCTTGACGATCGCGATGGTTTGATCGTTGAGGGTGCGTGACATGGATGTGGTCCTGATCTGGTTGGCAAAGGGAAAGGGCGCCGCAACGCTCCTCTGCCGACCTAGGATCATGGTGGTGGCCTGTCAGTTTCGGTCATCTCCCTACGGGCCGTACCGGAGTTGAGCCCGGAACCGCCTCTGTGCGCCGCCAATCAGGTGAAGCGGGAGATCGTAACCATGCGGACCAGTTCGGACAGGGTCTTCGCCTGCATCTTCAGCATAACGTTGGCGCGATAGACCTCCACAGTGCGGGCACTGATGCCAAGGTCATAGGCGATTGCCTTGTTCGCCTCTCCCGCGACCAGCCCTTCCATCACCTCCCGCTCCCGCGCGGACAGTGTGACCAGCAATTCCTGCGCCCGGTCGCGTTCGGCCTCGACGGCGCCGCGATCGGCCTGCCGGGCCAGTGCCGTGCGGATCGCGCCCAGGATCTTATCGTCATCATAGGGCTTCTCGATAAAGTCCGACACCCCCGCATGCATCGCCTGCACCGCCAGCGGCACGTCCGCATGGCCGGTGATGACGATCACCGGCACATGCGCGCCGCGCCGCTTCAATTCCTGCGCCAGCTCGATGCCGTTCATGCCGGGCATCCGCACGTCGGTGATGACGCAGGCATGATCCAGCGGCGGTTCCGCCTTTAGGAAGGTATCGGCAGACGGAAAGGACCGCACCTTCAGCCCGGCACAGTCGAGCAGGAATTCGAGTGAATGGCGGGCGCCTTCATCATCGTCGATCACATGAACAATGGGGTCACTCGTCATCGGACAACTCCTCTTGCGTCACGCGCGGCACGGTGAAGGCGAACAGCGCTCCGCCGCCTGGTTGAGCCTCCGCCCGGATGCGACCGCCGTGCGCCTCCACGATGGTGCGCGAAATGGACAGGCCGACGCCCATGCCCGTCCGCTTGGTGGTGATGAATGGCTGGAACAGCTGGGCGGCGATGTCAGGACTGATGCCGGGCCCGGTGTCCGAGACGCTGACCTGCGCCAGGTCCGACCCTTCAGGGTCGATGCGCACCGACAGTTCACGACGGGGCAGGGCGCCCGCGACCATGGAATCCACCGCATTGCGGACTAGGTTCACGACCACCTGCTGGATCTGCACCTTGTCCACCAGCACCAGATCGACCGCCGGGTCGAAGGTGTAACGTATGTCGATCCCATGTTCACGTGCGCCCACCAGCGCCAGCGCACTGGCTTCCTCGATGATCCGGGGCAGGCTTTCCACCGTCCGCTCCGTCTCCCCACGGGCGACGAAATCGCGCAGGCGGCGGATGATGGCCCCGGCGCGCAGGGCTTCTTCACCCGCACGCTCCACCGCATCGGCCACCATGTCGTGCGGTACAGCCTCGCGCGCCAGCAGCATGCGGCTGCCCTTTAGATAATTGGCAATGGCGGATAGCGGCTGGTTCAATTCGTGCGCCAGGGCAGACGCCATCTCGCCCAGGGCCGTAAGACGGGAGACATGAACAAGCTCGCTTTGCAGTTCCTGCAGGCGCGTTTCGGTCTGCTGGCGTTCGGTCAGATCGCGGATGAAGCCGGTGAAATGAGGGGCGCCGTTCAGGCGCATCTCGCCTACGGCCAGTTCCATCGGGAAGGTAGAGCCATCGCGCCGCTGGCCAACCACCACCCGGCCTGTGCCGATGATCCGCCGTTCCCCGGTGGCGTAGTAGCGGTGCAGGTAGCTGTCATGCGCCTCCCGGTGAGGAGAGGGCATCAGCAGCGCGACGTTGCGACCAGCTACTTCCGCCGCACTCCAGCCGAACAGACGTTCCGCCGCCGGGCTGAACTCCCCGATGATGCCGTGCTGGTCGATCACCACCATCGCATCGGGCACGGTTTCCAGGATGGATCGCAAATGCGCCTCGCGCCGCAGCAGGTCGGCGTTGACCCGTTCCGCCTCCAGCCGGGCGCGCTGGAACCATTCACCGCCGATAGCGACGGCCAGTCCGATCAGGACAAAGGCACCGGCGGCAATCCAGCTGCCGGAGGCGAGAGGGCCGATCAGCCGATCGCAGGCGAGGCCCGCCAGCGCGCCGGCCAAGCTGGCGGCGATCCCCGCGCGGATGCCGGAAAACGCGCCGGCGACCACCACCGCCGGGACGAAGAAGATGAATGTCGCGCGCTGGCCCAGATCATCGGCAAAGGCGAGGCGGATCCCCGCACCGATGACGATCACCAACGCACCCAGCGCCAGTGCGCCAGGCAGGCCAAGCCGAGGGAGGTTGAACCGGAAGTGCCGGGCTGCGTCGAGGGCGCTCACCGTTCAACCCCCTGCCGTGCTTGGACCTGCGTCGCCACCTCCGGTAAGGCCCTTAGGGGAAGGGGGGTAGGTACATGATCCAAATGTTCCGCCTCCTGCGACACGCCTAACTCCGGTTCGACAGCGACGTTCGGGTGAACGCGCCGGCAGAGACGGAGACTATCAATGACTGCCCCCTTCATCGACCTTGGCGTGCATCACAAGCCCGCCGGCTTGTCCGACCGGGTCGCGTTCGGCTTCACCAAGGTGCTGCGCTGGTGCGCCGACACCTTCTTCGCGGAGCGTTACGGGCACCGCGCGGTGGTCCTGGAAACGGTGGCGGCAGTGCCCGGCATGGTCGGCGCCACGATCAACCACCTCGCCTGCCTTCGCCGCATGTGTGACGACAAGGGCTGGATCAAGACCCTGATGGACGAGGCCGAGAACGAGCGGATGCACCTGATGACCTTCATCGAGGTGTCGCAGCCTACCTGGTTCGAACGGGCGGTGATCATCGGCGTGCAATGGGTATTCTACCTGTTCTTCTTCGCGCTCTATCTCGTCAGCTCCAAGACAGCGCACCGCGTCGTCGGCTACTTCGAGGAAGAGGCGGTGATCAGCTATACCCACTACCTCAAGGAGATCGACGAGGGGCGCAGCCCGAACGTGCCCGCGCCGCAGCTCGCCAAGGACTATTGGGGCCTGCCCGATGACGCGACCCTGCGCGATGTGGTGCTGGTGGTGCGGGCGGACGAGGCGCATCACCGCGATGTGAACCACGGCTATGCCAACGAACTCGCCGGTTTGCCCGTGGGCGAGGTGGCGCCGTGCCCACCGCACGCCGCACTGGAGCCGACCTGGAAGCAGGCGGCCTGACCACCAGAGAGCCGGGTCGGCGGGCAATTCCGCCGACCGACACCCGTTCATGCAGCCGAGGTAGGACCATGCTCAATCCGCGCCCGATCATCGTGTTTGAACAGGATCGCGCAGTGCTCGCCTCGCTGCAGTTCGCGCTGGCATTGGAAGGGTACCGCGTAGTGGATGGGGAAAGCCGCGCGACCGATCCGGCAGGCGCCGCCTGCTTGATCATCGAACAACGTCGCCACGCGGATACCGGGCTCCGCCTGCTTGACCGGCTTCGTGCTCGCGGGTTGCGTGCGCCTGCCATCCTGTTGGCGACCAATCCGCCCGCCGCCACCAAGTCGCAGGCCATCGAAGCCGGGGCGATCTTGGTAGAGAAGCCTCTCCTTGGCGACAGGCTGACGCAGGTGCTTCATCACCTATGTGACACGCAGGTCGCCGCGTGAGATGATCAGGCAAAGCGCAGAACCTTAAGAGCAATCACCATTGAGGAGCAGCATCGTGGCAGTCGCAAAGGACAGGATTGTGATCGTCGGCGCCGGGCATGTGGGCGCGACGGCAGCTTACGCGCTGATGCTGCGCGGGCTGTTCACCGAAATCGTGCTGATCGATGCGGACGAGGGCAGGGCAACTGCCGAGGCGACCGACATTGCCGATGCGAACGCCCTGGCACGCCCCGGCCAGATCCGCAGCGGCAGTTACGCCGATGCCGCCGATGCCCGGATCGTGGTGCTAACGGCCGGCGCCGCGACCCATGGGGACGAGACGCGGCTGTCGGTCGCCGGGCGCAGCGCGGTCATCGTGCGCGAATGTGTCGCCAACATCATGCAGGCGGGCTTCACCGGCATCCTGGTCGTTGCCGCGAATCCGGTCGATGCGATGACCCAAATCGCGCAGGAGGCAGCGGGCCTGGCGCCGGACCGGGTGATCGGCACGGGCACGCTGCTCGATAGTGCCCGATTCCGGCAGCGACTGGCGAGCCAGCTGAAAGTGGCGCCGGCGGCGGTCGAGGCGCTGATCCTGGGGGAACATGGCGACAGCGAGGTTGCCGCATTCTCCACCGTGCGAATCGGCGGCGTAGCGCTGGACAGCTTTCTGGGGTCACGGCAGATCCCGCGCGCAACGATTGCCGAGGACGTGATGCGGGCAGCCTACACGATCGTGCATGGCAAGGGGTATACGTCGTTCGGCATCGCGACCGCCATCGTTCGCATCTGCGAGGCGATCCGCCGGGATGAGCGGGTGGTGCTGCCCGTCTCCACCCGCGCGGATGGTGCGTTCGGGATCGAGGGCGTGTGCCTGAGCCTGCCATGCCTGATCGGGTCCGAGGGCATCCTGCGGGTGCTGGCCCCGGATCTGTCGGAGGTCGAGATCGAGGGGCTGCGCCGCTCCGCCGACATATTGAAGCGAGTGGTGGCAAGCCTTTCCGGGGCGTCTGACTGAAGCCGCCCAAGGGAAATCATTACATCAAGCGGTCGAGGTGTCCAGCTACAATCTTTAACTCGGCGGCATCAGCAACCTTGTTCCAGCTCATGTCACTGGTCCACGCTGACAAGGCGCCGTGCCAAGCGAGCGCCAGGCAGAACCGATCGCCCGGAGAAGACATCTACGTAACGTGTTGCAGGCGCGACCGAATGGCCTACGCCTCAAGCTATGCCAATCTCCGCCATAGCCGGTGCCTTTTGGGTATGCCTTTGGAAGACCAGGTACAAAGCGGTCTCTTTTCCGTTCGCCAGCAACGTGAAACGGACTTAACCTCGGAGGACCATCTAAAAAGGACTATGGGGACTTATCCGAGCCTATCTCCGCGCCTCTTCTGCTGAACGGGAAGCAACTCGCGGCCGAGCCGCGCTAGAGGCGTTCGCTGCCTTATACGGCTGTCGGATAGCAACCGCCTATGCGAATTGCGCCGCCCAAGCTGAGTGCCTGCCCGGTGGTCCCGAGGCCTCCGTGGTGAACCACCGCTGCTGCATGCGGCAACAGGTGCTGGTGCGGCGCACAGCTTCGCACCAGCACCTGATCTGGTCTTCGCCTCAGCCTCCCCACCAGAAGCACCGCACGGCTGCCAAACTGTGTGGCCGCCGTTGCGGCTTGTGCGTAAAGTTCGGTGTTCCAGTAAGGAAGGACCAATCAAAGCGACCCGAGCAGCGGAGTGGTCCGTTATCACGAAAGCCAGCTAGCTCCGGAGCTAATGCCCTACTTATTTAAAGAAAGTCCTAGTCGCATTGATGCCATTATTTAGATGTGCTGGCAGGATTAATAACTCGAACGTGTTGCCATCTACTACTTTAATAGGAAATGTGTCTTTATCATAGTCGCTTGGTGATAACCTTATTAGCAGCGAAGCTGTATCTGCCGGATCCTGTAATATCTCAGCGTCGCCCTTAGAATATCCTAGAGCTCTGCTAGGGTTTGGATTTGGTCCGCACACTATTTCCCATGCTGGATAATCTAACTCGCTCTCTGAAGTGGGCTTTATATTATCAGTGGCCTCATAATTCGTATGGTACTCACCTGCCAAGACCCGCGGGCTGTCAGGTGGCGAGACATCAAGAATGATGCGGGAGGTCACTCTGTACGTTTGGCCACAGCAATAAACGCAGAGTGCCTCTCGCCCGGTATTTAAACCAAAGCGCTTTCCGTCCCAGTTTTCGCGAAATGCATCCTGAGCGTACCAAGTGCCGCTCAGAGTTCGACGCAGTTCTGAAGATACAGATGACTGCGCCGATGCCCAACTATGGAACGTAAGCAGAACAGGCAACAAGAACAGCCGCCACCAAGATAGTATTTTTAACACCCTCGCGCACATCGACTGCTACCTAATTCGGTGCTCCAGTCGCCTGCTCTATCTGCATCGTCCAAGCCAGAGCGCGCTTCCGTCGTCGACCTGCTGCTCTTCCAAGCCTCGACGTTAGCCCGCGCCATCGCAACGGCAAAGGTAGCATCGTCCGCTGCCGCTCGGCGAGCGGCAGCACGGTCACGATACATCTGATTAACAGAGGCGGCGTCGTCACGCGCTTCCTCTAGGCGTTGCTCATAGTCACTCTGCATCCGTGCAACCGCTCCACCGTCATGCAATGCGGTGCGCGCCGTCGCGGTTTCAAAAGCCGCAACGCGAGCATCCGCATTTGTAGAGCTTCTGACTTCCCCGAAAGTGGGGGCGTAAACAGGTGTAAATTGATCGGAAGCTCCCATGGTTCGTGCCATGGCTGCATCGAAGTTCGCCGCAGCCTGCGCTGTCGCTTCGAGCGATGCAGTGGTAGCTGTCCGACCAACAACATTCGCTACTCCGCTACCGCCGGCTGGTGTACGATAAACTTCTGCTATCAACTCTTTTCCGTGTTCGATGACTGCCGAGGGGGCGGAAGAGGTCGTTCCCATGACGTTATCAATTTGGCTGGTCAAAGAACTTGCTACCGCCTCTTGTCCACCGTTGTTGCGGAGGTCATTAGCAATTTGCCACGCCTCTTTAGCCTGCCGCATCAACTCATCAGCGCGGATAGCATTGCATTCATTCCATCGAGCGAGCACCTCCCGATAGCCTGGGATCTCGTGACTTCCGTTTTCAAGGTAGCGTCTGTACGGGGCGGAATCCGGAGCTTCACCGCAGGAGCTTGCTTGCGCCTGTGTTGGTACGGACTGAGCCAAACACAAAATTGTTGCGCCAACGCTTAGGAAACGTCCCCTCGAGAGGATTAGCGGAATTGATTGGGTGAACCCTTCAAGCAGCGCCATTCTGCTAGCCCTATCGCGGTAACTCATGCCAGAGCGCCACTCTATCACAGCCCAGTCAGTCGACATACTTCGATCTTCGCTTCCGCACCTGGGTTGAGCGTGCGGCCACTTCTAAGTCGCCTTAAGCCTAATGGCAGGAAACCACCCAGTTTCGGCCATACGGAGGCAAGCGAAGCTCGCCTGAAACCGGAAGGGCGGCTTTGGCCCTACCCTGACCAGAACCTGCTGTTCAGCTTACGCCCCGAAGCGGACAATTTGAGAGCCCAGGGGTGACCGCGGGTTATCTACCGGTTAGGCGGTAACGCGAATGGCGATCGGAAGTCGATCAGTCTTCAGGAGAGTATGCGTGCTTTTTCACACCATGGTCGGATCGAACGACATTGAACGGTCCAAGCGCTTCTACGACACGGTGCTCGGCACCTTGGGTGCAGGGGAAGGGACGCGGAACATCGCCGACAGCGGTCATACACGTCTGATCTACAATAACGGCAATGGGACCAACTTCATTGTCAGTCAGCCGATCAACGACGAACCGGCAAGCGTCGCTAACGGCAGCACCGTCGCCTTCTCCTGCGATTCGCCGGAGCAGGTGAAGCAGCTTCACGACACCGCCGTTGCCGCTGGCGGAACCTCGATCGAAGCTCCGCCCGGACCGCGCGAAACTGGCTCCATGGGAACCATCGAACTGGCATATTTTCGTGACCCCGACGGCAACAAACTGTGCGGAATTCATTTTCCTGCCTGACCCGTCCCGCAGGGGCCCGCTTCTAACCCTAGCGAACCTCAATCATGCGGCCCCGCGGATGTCCGCTTGCCACCCACTTTCAGCCATTTAAGCAAGTGATCAGGCGGTCCGAAAGCAGTCGCCGAATGGCCTGAACGATTGGCGGCTTTCTGGCAGCGACAAGGCTGCGCTCCACGACCGGAGGGCGATTTTTTAGCGCCATCGGTCATAGGAAGCAGCCCACCGCGATGACCCGCCGCTCTCGTCGCTGTCACCCCTTCAAACGCGCTTCTCCCCCCGCCTCGCCCGCGCACTTCTTATGTCGGTTTTGATGCACCTGGCTTAGGTTCGCAAACCCGCAGCAATCCTG
Organism: Croceibacterium ferulae; assembly: GCF_003660445.1. GTDB lineage: Bacteria > Pseudomonadota > Alphaproteobacteria > Sphingomonadales > Sphingomonadaceae > Croceibacterium > Croceibacterium ferulae. The sequence continues at coordinate 22,148 of NZ_QZVQ01000007.1, forward strand.
CGCATTCCGAGCTTGGAGATCAGTCTCGCGCTGATGCGATATGATGCACCTGGTTGGCCTGTTAGGATCGGCATGCCGACCAGTGCTTTCGCCTCCACCTACGGTGGCTTGGCCCGGCCTTTGCGCTTGGCCCTCCTGCCAAGCCCTGGCGGCGCAAGCCGCCCCGCACGCCGCTGCCGCTGACGCTCCGCTGGTGGTGCGGCACTGGCCCTACAGACCGGATGATCGATCATTGCAGCGCCTGAGGGCGCGCCAGCGGCCTTCAATCTTCTATCCCTTAGTTCTGATGGAGGGGTACAATGCCAGGTTGGCACTCGCACTAGGGCTGCTGAAGAGTTCGACCAACTCGAGGTGCTGCCGCAAGCCGTCAGGGTTGCCGCGGTACATGTGGGCAAAACGCTCTTCGGGCGATGCGTAGGCAAGGCGGCGTCTGTCGGTGCGTTCTTGACCGAGCGACGTGGCAACGGTGGCTGCGAAGCCGGCAATCAGCCGTCCCGCTTTGCCGGCCATGCGCGTTGGCACAGGGCCTGAGCCGGTGCGCTGAGTTGCTGGTTCACGCAGGCGATCGCCCAGCTTCTGACGCAGGTAGCGGAGGATCTCGACCGGCACCCGCGCAAGATCGATGAAGTATGCATTGCTGGTCTGCTTGCGCTGCGGCCCCTCGCCAGGAGCGTTGCCGGTCGGCACCGTGCGCCTAACCCAATCAACGATCCGCTGACGCCGCAGCACCTCCAACTGCCGCACCACGGTGCGGCGCGACAGCCGGCAGGTGGCCGTGATCGTGTCGAGTGCCGGATCGCACCTGCCGGTGGTAAAATCCATGTGGCTCACGAGCGCCTCAAACACCCGCATCGCGTTGGCGCAGATTGGCTGTGGCTTGCCGGCCTCACGGACATGGTCAGAGTATCGCCAGATGGCTTTGCGCAGCACGTCAAAGAACTTGAACGCGCCGGCCTTGCCATCGCTGGCCTGCCAGCAGGTGGTCGCCACCTGCGCACGGGGATCGGCGACATCGTAACTTCGGCGCCATGCCGAAGCACGTTGGCCTTGCGGGGCAGGGCAGGGCAGTGCGCCGAAGTGAGTGCGCCGGCTCATGCCGCACCTCCCAGCTCAGCTGCTCGCGCTAGCGGCGTGGACCTTCCAGCAACTCCATCGCCGGCGGCATGCCCTCGAGCAGCAGGTCCGCCCATTCCTGCGCGATCTCGCGGCGACGGGGCAGATAGGCTGCCCGGTTGTAGCTGGCTTCCACGCTGGTCGGGATATGTGCCAGCATCAGGTCGATGATCGCGCGATCGCCGGCCAGCCCTTGCTGCTGAGCCCGCTCGTTCATGACGGTCGAGAAGGTCGCTCGCCAACCATGGGGTACATGCCTGCCATTGGCGGTCTGCCGATTGTAGAGATAGCCGACGGCGTTCTCGCTGATCGGTCGGTGGGCATGCCGCTGGCTGGGAAACACCAGCTTGCTGTACGGCGCGAGGGTGCGCGCCGCCTGCAGCACTTCGACCGCCTGCCACGAGAGCGGCAGCAGAAAGTCGAAGCGAGCATCGAGCTTGCGCTCGAGCTTCAGCTTCATGCGGGCGGCAGGCACCCGCCAGACGGGCTGCTCGGGATCGAGTCCGTCGAGCTCCGACCACGCGGTGGTCCGAAGCACGCCTTGGCGCAACGCCGTGAGTGCCAGCAGACGTGAGGCAAGCTTGGTCATCGGGTGCGCTGGTGCGGCTTCCACCGTGCGCAGCAAGGCGCGTGCTTCCTCCAGCGTCGTCAGTGCCGGCTGGCGTCCTTTGATCAGCGGCTTGAGCGCAGCCTTGATCGGCATGGCTGGATCGCTCTCCGCCAATCCGGTGGCGATCGCATAGCCATAGACTGCCGAGATGCGCTGCCTGACCCGGCGCGCCGTCTCGATCGATGGCCTGTTCTCGATTGCCCGCACCACCTCTAGCACCATAGGCGAGGTGATGCCTTTGATCGGCAATCCGCCGATCCGCGGGAACACGTCCCGCTCCAGACTGCCGAGGACATCTGCCGCGTGTTGCGGCACCCAGGAGCTGGCCTGTCCTTGATGCCAGTCGCGCGCCACGGCCTCGAAGGTTGTATCCGCTTCCTGCTGGCGGACCGCTGCAAGCTGCCGTGCATTGAGCGATGGATCGACCCCGCTCTTCAGCAATCGTGCGGCATCTTCCCGCGCCTCGCGCGCTGCGCCAAGGCCCATCTCCGGGTAGCTGCCCAGCACCAGCCGCTTCTCCTTGCCGAGATAGCGGTACTTCCAGCGCCAAGACCGAAAGCCGGTGCGCGTCACGAACAGGTACAGGCCGCGAGAATCGGCGAGCTTGTAGTCCTTCTCGGCGGGCTTGGCCTTGCGGCACTGCAGGTCGGTCAGCATGCGATGCCCCCGCTTCTGCAAACCTGTGCCCCCATAATGCCCCCACCTGCGCCGCGCTCGTATGACACGACGTGAGATAACGTGAGACGAACGAGACGCAAGAAGTTCCGCTTTTCCGCGGCTTGTGAGACAACCTGGCACCGAGTGACACAGGTATTTGGCGGACAGAGTGGGATTCGAACCCACGGTGAGCGTGAACCCACGGCGGTTTTCAAGACCGCTGCCTTAAACCACTCGGCCATCTGTCCTTGGGCGATGCCGCTAGCTTGCGAACGGGGCCTCGCCAAGTGAAATGGCGACCGGGCGGAGCAGATAGGCGACCCGATGGTTTGCACCGGACCTGCGCTTTTGCCACAAGGGGCACCATGTTCATGCCATTCCGTCCGCTACTCGCCGCCTGCGTGGCGCTGTTCGCCTGTGTCCCGGCGTGCGCGCAGGATACGTCGTTCGATGCCTATCTGCAGCAGGTCGCGGCCAGGGCGCGCGATGCCGGCGTCACCCAGTCGACCATCGCCAGCGCCTTTGCCGGCCTGACCCCCAACCAGCGGGTCATCGCGCTGGACGGGGACAACACCTCTTCCGGCGGCGCAGCGCGGGGGTTCCCGCCGCTGGCGCCGTATCTGGAAAGTCACAACACGCAGGCGCGGATTGATGGTGGCCGCAGGGCATATCAACGGCTGCGGCCGCTCGCCGCGCAGGTAGAGGCACGGTATGGAGTGCCCGCGCCTATCCTGTTCGCCATCTGGGGGCACGAGACATCCTATGGCGCGGTGCGTGGCAATTTTGATCTGGTGCGATCGCTGGCGACCTTGGCGTGGGAAGGGCGAAGGCGCGAACTGTTTGAGGGCGAGCTGATCGACACGCTGCGCATCCTGGACACCGGCATTCCGCGCCAGACCATGGTTGGCAGCTGGGCCGGGGCCTTCGGCAACCCGCAATTCCTGCCGTCGGTCTATCTGCGGCTGGCGGTGGATGGCGATGGCGATGGCGTGCGTGACATCTGGACCAGCGAGGCAGACACGCTGTATTCCATCGCCAACTACTTCCGCGATGCCGGATGGAGGGCAGGGCAGCCGTGGGGTGTGCGCGCATACACGCCCAACACCGTGGACCGGGCTGCACTGACGACGGAAGTCGTCGCGCCGGTCTGTCCGCGGGTTCATGTCCGGCACAGTCAGTGGCGCACGGTTGCCGAATGGCGTGCCCTGGGCGTGACCCCGCAAGGCCCGATCGCAGATGATGCGATGGTCGCCCTGTTCGAACCCGATGGACCTTCGGCGCCTGGGTACCTGATCACCCAGAATTATCGCGTAATCCTGGAGTACAATTGCTCCAACTATTATGCGATGAGCGTCGGCCTGCTGGCGGACGAGATTGCCCGCTGATCCGGCGGCTTTGAAGGATTGCATGGTGAAGAAGTTGCTCGCGCTCGGCGCGATGGTCCTGTGCGGTGGGGTGGCTCTGGCGCAGGCGAACCGAACGCCGGTGCCGGCCGTGGCCGACACGCAGAACCCTGCCATCGTGCTGGCACCGCTGGCCGATACGGCGCCCGTCCCGCCCGAACTGCCGGTCGCCTATCTGGTGGACCTGTCCAGCGGGCAGATCCTGTTCGAACGCGATGCCGGGCGCCGCTTCGTGCCGGCATCGGTCACGAAGGTGATGACGGCCTATAGTGTGTTCAAGCTGCTGGGCGAGGGAGCGCTGAAGCCGGAGCAGGTCGTCACCGTGCCGCGCGAAGTGGCAGAGGTGTGGTCGGGGGAGGGCTCCTCCATGTTCCTGAAGGAAGGCGAGCAGGTCACGATCGACCAACTGCTGATGGGCACGACCACCGTCTCCGGCAATGACGCCGCCGTCATGCTGGCTGTGACCGCGGCAGGCAGTCTGCCAGGCTGGCTGGACGTGATGAATGCCAATGCGGCCGAACTGGGGATGCGCGACACGCATTACGGATCGCCCAACGGCTATCCGGACGAGGGCCGCACCTATTCCAGCGCGCGCGATCTGGCGCGCCTCGCGGAGGCGATGGTCACCCGCTACCCGCAGCTTTACAGTCGTTATATCGGCAATCACGGCTTCACCTGGCGCGGCATCACGCAGGCCAATCATGACCCGATCACCGGACGGGTGGAGGGTGCGGACGGGATCAAGACCGGCTACACGCGGCAGGCCGGCTATACCTTTGTGGGATCGGCGCAGCGTGGCGACCGGCGGCTGGTGATCGTGCTGGGCGCCGTGCCGAACATCCCCATGCGCAACCAGGTGGCACGCGACCTGATGGAGTGGGGCTTTTCGGCCTTTGACAGCCGCCAGCTCCTGCCCGGCGGCGCCCCTGTGGGTGAAGCGCTGGTCCAAGGGGGCGCTGCCGACAGCGTGGCCTTGCAGACGACCGCACCGGTCCTGTCCAGCATGGCGCGGGGAACCGTAGCCGAAACCCGCATCGAGGTGCACTATCGCGGTCCGCTGGAAGCTCCGGTCAAGGCCGGGCAGACAGTGGCCTTCCTGCGCGTATCGGCCCCGGGGCAGGTCGCGCATGATGTACCGCTGATCGCGGCGGAGGACGTGGCCGAAGCCGGCCTGTTCCGGCGGTTGCGCAACGGCCTGGTCGGCTTCGTCTCGTGACCCGGCCGGCGGGACGGTTCATCTCGCTGGAAGGAGGCGAGGGCGCCGGCAAGTCGACCCAGGCGCGCCTGCTGGCCAGGGCGCTGGAGCAACGGGGGCTAGAAGTGCTGCTGACCCGCGAGCCCGGTGGCACGCCGGGTGCGGAGGCGATCCGCCAGTTGCTGCTCGCCCCACCGGCTCCCGGCTGGAACGCGGCGGCCGAAGCCTTGCTCTTCGCAGCGGCGCGGGCCGACCATGTCTCGCAGGCAATCGCTCCGGCACTCGCGCGGGGTGCCTGGGTGGTGTGCGACCGCTTCCTCGACTCCTCCCGCGCATATCAGGGTGGCGCAGGCGGGCTGACAGACGAGGACCTGCTGACCTTGCATCGCATCGGCTCCACCGGATTGCTGCCGGACACGACCCTGCTGCTGGAACTCGGTGCCGGGCCGGCCAGCGAGCGGCTGCACGCACGCGACGGCGACACCAGCGATGCCATCGGCGGCAGGGGAGCCACCTACCACGCGGCAGTCGGCGCACGCTTTGCAGACTTGGCGGACAAGGATCCTCAGCGCTTCATCCGCATAGATGCCGACGGCAGTCCGGAGGCGGTGCATGGCCGCATCTTGACGGCACTCGATCTGCCGGCGCCATGCTGACGGGTCACGAGGAGCCTTGGGCCGAATGGCAGCGCGCCCTGACCGGGCCGCGGCTGCAGCATGGCTGGATCCTTGCCGGACGGCGCGGGATCGGCAAGCGGCACTTCGCGCTCGCCGCTGCCCGCGCGCTGGTTGCGGAAGACGGGAGCGCGCAGCCAGCGGGCGATCACCCCGACATCCTGCTGCTGCAGCCTTTGCCAAACAATGCGGACGAGGAGAAGAAGCGCGACGAGGGCAAGCCGTACCAGACGAAGCGCAACATCGCCGTGGATCAGGTGCGCCAGATGCAGGGACGCCTCACGACCAGGCCAACGCTGGGTGCGCGCCGGGCAATCATCATCGACGCGGCCGATGATCTGGAGCCGGCATCGGCCAATGCGCTGCTCAAGAGCCTGGAAGAGCCGCCCGTTGGCACGTACTTCCTGCTGATCGCCCACCGGCTCGGTCGCTTGCTTCCCACGATCCGCTCACGCTGTCGCACGCTGCAGTTCCCGACGCTTTCTGCGCAACAGATGGACGGCATCCTGCAGGTCGAAGCGCCTCAGGCTGACGCTGCGGCGCGTGAGGCCGCGATCGAAAGCTCGGGCGGGTCGCCCGGGATGGCTCTGGACTTCGTGGAGCTGGATCTGGGGCCGATCCACCAGCTGATGCGCGAGATCGCTCTTCACGGTGATCGCGACTTCTCCCGCCGGGGTCGGTTGGCCGAGGCGATCGGCGCACGGCCGGACCGACGGCGGCAGCTGGCGGCCATCGACCTGGCGCGGGCCGTTGCTGTCTCGCGGTTGCGCGACACGCCGCCCTCGGCACGGCGTGTCCTGGCGGACGGCCATGCGCAGCTGGTGCAGCTCGGCGTGCAGGCGCCCACACACAATTACGATCCCGGATTGCTGGTGATGGAAATCGGCGGCTTGCTCGCCCGCATGGCGCCCCCTAGGGAAGCCGCGCATGGCTGACCCTTTCTATCTGACGACCGCGATCCACTATCCCAACGGCCGCCCGCATCTGGGCCACGCCTACGAAACCGTAGCCGCCGATGTGCTGGCACGGTTCCAGCGTGCCCGCGGGCGAGAGGTACGGTTCCAGACCGGCACGGACGAACATGGCCTCAAGATGGCGCAGAAGGCACGCGAGCTCGGGCTCGAACCGCGGGCCTTGGCAGATGAAATGTCCAGTCATTTCCGCGACCTGTTCGATGCTCTTGGCATCAGCTATGATCGATTCTTCCGCACCAGTGAGGATGCGCATCATCGCGCCAGCCAGGCCTTGTGGCAGGCGATGGAGGCGAAGGGCGACCTGTATCTGGATCGCTATGAAGGTTGGTATTCCGTCCGGGACGAAGCCTATTACGACGAAGCGGAGCTGACGGTCGGGGAAGGGGGTGAAAAGCTCTCTCCGCAGGGCACACCCGTCGAGTGGACGGCGGAGGAGAGCTGGTTCTTCCGCCTGTCGCGTTATCAGGAGCCGTTGCTGGCGTTGTTCCGCGACAATCCCGACTGGGTGCAGCCGGACCGCAGCCGCAACGAGGTCGTGCGCTTCCTGGAAGGCGGGCTGAACGATCTGTCCGTCAGCCGGACCAGCTTCGACTGGGGCGTGAAGGTGCCCGGCGCCGACGATCACGTCATGTATGTCTGGGTCGACGCCCTGACCAACTATCTCACCGGCATCGGCTACCCCGACGATACCGAGATGTTCGAGAAGTTCTGGCCGGCGGATCTTCACCTGATCGGCAAGGACATCGTGCGCTTCCACGCGGTCTACTGGCCGGCGTTCCTGCTGAGCGCGGGCCTGCCGTTGCCCAAGGCTGTCTTCGCGCATGGGTTCCTGCTCAATCGCGGGCAGAAGGAGTCCAAGTCGCTCGGCAACGTCACCGATCCCACTGCGCTGGCCGACCGGTTCGGGGTGGATGTACTGCGCTACTTCCTGTTGCGCGAGTTCAGCTTCGGTCAGGACGGCACCTGGTCGCCCGAGGCGATAGTCAGCCGCGCCAATTCCGAACTCGCCAACAGCTTCGGCAACCTGGCGCAGCGTGTGCTGAGCTTCATCGCCAAGAACTGCGAAGGCATCGTAACGGCATCGGGCGAACCGTCCGACGCGGATCAGGCCCTGCTGGCCAAGGTGCGCAATGCCTGTCAGGTGGAACTGCCCGGAGCGTTCGAGCGACTGGCCTTCGCGGCCGGTCTGGAGGCATGGATGCAGGCGGTGTTCGCCTGCAACGCCTATGTCGACGAGCAGGCGCCATGGGCCTTGCGCAAGACTGATCCCGCCCGCATGCAGGCCGTGCTGCACGTCCTGTGCGACTGCATCAGGCAATTGGCCGTCGCAGTGGCGCCGGTCATTCCGACAGCTTCGGCCAAGCTGCTCGATGCCATGACCATTCCGGCTGACCAGCGCGATTACAACAGCTTGGCGGCCGAAGCTCCGGAAACGTTCCGGATCGACAAGCCCGTCCCGGTGTTTCCGCGGCTCGATCTGGAGGCCTGATGCTCGTCGACAGCCATTGTCACCTCAACTACAAGGGCGTGGCCGAACGGCAGGCAGAGGTGCTCGCCAATGCGCGGGCAGCTGGGGTCGGCGGGTTCCTCAACATTTCCACCCGGCAGAGCGAATGGGCCGACGTCCTCGCCACGGCGGAGCGGGAGCCGGACGTCTGGGCATGCGTCGGCATTCACCCGCATGAGGCTGACCAGCATGCCGGACTCACCGCCGACGATCTGCTGGCGCAAGCGGCACATCCGCGGGTGATCGCCTTGGGCGAAACTGGTCTCGACTATCATTACGACCACTCCGATCGCGCGCTGCAGCAGGCTTTGTTCCGCACGCATATCGCCGTGGCGCGCAACACCGGGCTGCCCGTCGTCATCCACACCCGCGATGCGGAGGAGGATACGTTGGCGATCCTGCAGGAAGAACTGGGGCAGGGTGCTTTTCCGGCGCTGATCCACTGCTTCACCGGCACTGCGGCCTTCGGCCGGGCGGTTCTGGACCTTGGTTTGACGATCTCGATCTCGGGCATCGTCACCTTCAAGAACGCACGTGACCTGCAGGAGTTCGTAACAACGATCCCCGCAGATAGACTGCTGCTGGAGACGGATAGCCCGTTCCTCGCACCAGTGCCGCACCGGGGCAAACCGTGTGAGCCTGCCTTCGTGCGCGACACCGCCCGGTTTGTCGCCGCCTTGCGAGGCGAGCAGCCTGAGCACCTGGCTGACATCACGACCGGCAACTTCCGCGCCCTGTTTTCCAAGGCGGCAACAGTGCAGGCCACGCCGTGAAGCTGATCATGCTCGGGTCCGGCACATCGACCGGCGTGCCGCGCATCGGCAATGATTGGGGCGATTGTGATCCGGCCGAGCCGCGCAACCGTCGCACGCGCGTCTCGATCATCGTCGAAAGTGCGGCAGGCATGCGGCTGCTGGTCGACACGCCGCCAGACATTCGCAACCAATTGCTCGACAACGACATTGGCCGGGTCGACGCTGTGTTCTGGACGCATGATCATGCGGATCACACGCACGGTATCGACGATCTGCGGGCACTTCGGTTCGGTCGGCACGGCCCGATTCCCGGCTTCGCCGATACGGAAACTGCGCGCCGTTTGCGAAATCGGTTCAGCTATGTTTTCGCCGGTCAGTTTGGCTACCCCACGGTCGTGGAACTCGACACGCTGGATCGCGTGCGCATTCAGTCGGGCTTTGCAATCGACTGGTGCGAGATGCCGCACGGGCCTATCAGCAGCACGGGTCTACGGTTCGAAGCGGATGGCAGGTCTCTCGGCTATGCCACGGATTTCTCGGCGATTACGGACGAGATGCTTGATCTGTTCGAAGGCGTCGATGTCCTCGTGGCCGACTGCCTCCGACGCGAGCCGCACCCGAGCCACTCCCATCTCACGATGACGCTGGACTTCGCACACCGCTGCCGCGCGGGAACGACGATCCTGACGCACCTGGACAAGAGCATGGACTACCGCACCTTATCCGCAGAACTGCCGGACGGCGTTCTGCCGGGACATGACGGCCTGCGGATGGACATCTGAAGTGTCAGAAGCTGCGCTCGTCTCCGCAATTGCGCTGCTCGGCTGGTCGATCCTCATATGGCGCTCTGGCACATTGCGGGACATTGGAGCGCGTCGAACGCTGACGATGGGAGCGATCTGGCTGGCCATCTTTGTCGGGACGGCGCTGATCATCGGTGGGGTACACTGAAAAACCCGCGAGAGCCGCTTACACTTTACATAATACACATTATCAATCTGCAGCTTTCCCGTCGGCGTGTTTGCGGCAGCACGCTCAAGTTCACCCATTGAGTGCGTGCCGGGCTGCACGGATGCTGCTTACCGCCTGTCCAGGATGACCACGACGATGAACGAACTTGATCGCCTGCTCGCCATCATGACCCGCCTGCGTGACCCGGTCGACGGATGCGAATGGGATCAGCAGCAGACCTTCGCGACCATCGCCCCTTACACGATCGAAGAAGCCTATGAAGTCGCGGATGCGATCGAGCGCGGCGACCATGATGATCTGCGTGGCGAACTGGGCGACCTGCTGCTGCAAGTGGTGTTCCACGCGCGCATCGCAGAGGAAGCTGGCCTGTTCGCCTTTGGCGATGTCGCCGGCGCAATCGCCAACAAGATGGAGGCGCGCCACCCGCATATCTTTGGCACCGCTGATGCCGATGGGTTTTCATGGGAAGCGCTGAAGGCGGCGGAGCGGGAGGCGGCCGGCGCCACCAGCACAATGGACGGCGTGGCGCGCGCCCTTCCCGCGCTGCTGCGCGCGGACAAGCTGCAGCGACGGGCAGCGCGGGACGGCTTTGACTGGCCGGACACCACTGGTCAGCGCGACAAGGTCATCGAAGAAATGCAGGAGTTGGCGGAGGCAGACCCCGACAGCCTGGAGGAAGAAGCCGGAGACCTGCTGTTCGCAGCCGTCAATCTGGTACGCGCCCACGGCGTCGATGCGGAAGTGGCGCTGCGAAGAGCCAATGACAAGTTCGAGCGTCGATATCGTGCGATGGAGACCTTGGCGGGCGGCGACTTCGCCGAACGTACCCTAGAGGATCAGGAAGCGTTATGGCAGATGGTCAAGGCCACTGAGCGAGCCAGCTAAAGCGTATTGAAGCGCCCCAGTTCGCGCTCGGTCAGGCGCACGTCCAGGCGCCTGCGCGGGCCGGCGGCACCGTCTCCGGCATCATGGTCTGCCAGCACCTCGCCATGGGCATGCAGCCAGGCAAGCCGCTGCCCATCCGCGGCGTCCAGCGTGATGGCGTGTACCCGCGCACCGCCGGTCAGCACCGCGCCAAGCCGCGCCAGCATGGCATCCATGCCTTCGCCCGTCAGTGCCGACAGTTGCAGGATGTCGGGCTCCTGCTCCGCCACATGGGCCAGATCGCTTCGCTGATCGTCCGGCAGCAGGTCCCACTTATTCCAGAGTTCGATGATGGGAATATCGGAGAACTCGCCCTCGCCCGTGCCGACGCCCAGTTCGGCCAAGATCTCCAGCACCTCCCGCTTCTGGTCCGCGCTGTCAGGATTGGCGATGTCGCGCACATGCAGGATCACGCTGGCGGCGGTCACCTCTTCCAGCGTCGCACGGAATGCGGCGACCAGCTGCGTGGGCAGATCGGAGATGAAGCCCACCGTATCGGACAGGATCGCCTTCTCCAGCCCCGGCAGGCTGATTGCCCGCATTGTCGGATCCAACGTGGCGAACAGCAGATCCTCCGCCATCACGCCCGCGCCGGTCAGGCGGTTGAAGATCGTGGACTTGCCGGCATTGGTGTAGCCGACCAGCGCGATGACCGGCCAGGGCGCGCGTTCGCGACGGCTGCGGTGCAGCGCACGGGTGCGGCGCACCTGTTCCAGCTCTCGCCTCAGCCGCCCCATTCGAGCGCGGATCATCCGCCGGTCCGCCTCGATCTGGGTCTCGCCTGGTCCGCCCAGGAAGCCGAAGCCGCCGCGCTGCCGTTCCAGGTGAGTCCAGCTGCGCACCAGGCGGCTCTGTTGGTAATCCAGATGCGCCAGCTCGACCTGCAGCCGGCCTTCCGCCGTGGCCGCACGTTCGCCGAAAATTTCCAGGATCAGACCGGTCCGGTCGATGACCTTGCGCTTCAGCTTGTCTTCCAGATTCCGCTGCTGAATTGCCGAGAGCGCGCCGTCCACGATGATCAGGTCAGCTTCGGCCATGGTAGCCTCGGTCGCGATGCGTTCGATCTGCCCTTCGCCGAACAGCGTGCCGGGGCGCACGTCGCGCACCGGCACAATTGACGCTTCGCGCACGTCCAGCCCAATCGCCAGCGCCAGTCCCCTGGCCTCTTCAAGGCGGGCGTCAGCATCGCGCGTCTGCCGCTGGGCTCGTATATCAGGGCAAATGATCAGGGCACGTGCGCCGCGGCTGACCTCGCCTTCTATGTCGTCACCGAAATTCAGCTTTCTTCGCCTTCCTCGTCCAGATCGGCGGTAAGATCCACCGGCACTGCGGGCTGGATGGTTGAAACCGCGTGCTTGTAAGCAAGCTGCACATAGCCTTCGCGTTCCAGCAGCATGCAAAAAAGGTCATAAGCGGCGATGCGCCCCTGCAGCATGACGCCATTGACCAGGAACATCGTCACCGCCACGCCGGCGTCGCGCACGCGCGAAAGGAAGATATCCTGCAGCAGCTTCTGCTTGCGACCGCCCTCCCCACCGATGCCGAACTGTTCGACGTCCACCGGCTGGGCGGGCATGATCGTGGAGATCGCGTGCTTGTAGACCAGCTGCGACTGACCATCCCGCCGCAGCAGAATGGAAAAGTTGTCAAACCAGGTAACAATCCCCTGCAACTTCACGCCCTTTACCAGGAACATGGTGACTGGCGTCTTCTCGCGGCGGAGATGGTTCAGGAACAGGTCCTGCAGATTGCCGCCACCCTTCGCGCCGGAGGGCGCAGGCGCGGCGCGTGCAGGCGCAGCGGTGGCTTCGGTCGCCGGCTTCGGGCGGGCGGACAGCGTTCCTTTGGTCATTTCGAGTGACTCCTTTTTATTGGCGCATTCTGCGCATTCTTGTCGGCCGATCTGCCGGACAGCAGGTCTCCGGGGGCCGTTCGCTATGGGTCCCCCATGCCAAATTATTGTGCGGCTGCGAAGTTCCTTTTCACGTCAGCTGCACGACAGGCAATCATTCCTCCCCTGCACGGTCACTCATGCCCAGCAGCTTCAGCTTCCGATGCAAGGCCGACCGCTCCATGCCGATGAAGCCGGCCGTTTTGGAAATGTTGCCGGAAAAGCGCCGGATCTGCACCCGCAGATACTCGCGCTCGAAATTCTCGCGCGCTTCGCGCAGGGGCACGCCCATCAGCGCCGGTATGCCGGCACCGGTGTCCCCACCGCCCCCGATGATCTCCGTCGGCAGCATGTCCGCCTCTATCAGGCCGATCCGTTCGCGCGGCGCAAGAATCACAGTGCGTTCCACCACATTGCGCAATTGGCGGACGTTGCCTGGCCAGTCATAGGCCTGCATCGCAGCCAATGCCTCGGCAGACAGCTCCGGCGCGATCAGCCCCTGCTCCCGCGCGTAGCGGGTGAAGAAATGTTCGGCCAGGGCCGGGATATCGTCCCGCCGCTCGATCAACGAAGGGACCGTGATCGGCACCACGTTCAATCGATAGTACAGATCCTCCCGGAAGCGCTTTTCGGCAATTTCGGCTTCCAGATCGCGGGCGGTGGAGGATACCACGCGCACATCCACGCCGATCTGCCGGCTGCCGCCTGCCCGGACGAAGCTCTGCTCCGTCAGCACGCGCAGGATACGAGCCTGCGTGCTGAGCGGCATGTCGGCCACTTCGTCGAAGAACAGGGTGCCGCCATCGGCCATCTCCAGCAGACCGGGCCGCACCAGTCGCCCGTCGATCTCCTCGCCAAACAGCTCCTGCTCGAACCTTTCGGGCGTGATGCGGGCGGAATTGACGGTGACGAAGGTCTTGTCGGCGCGGGGGCTCCATGAATGCAGCAGCCGGGCGGCGACTTCCTTGCCCGACCCGCCAGGCCCGGTGATCAGCACGCGGCTGCCGGTGTTGGCCACCCGCTTCAGCAAAGCGCGCACCTGATTTATCGCGCTGGAGCTGCCGGTGAATTCCTCCGCCTGCGTGATTCCTTCGCGCAGGCGGGCGTTCTCGCGCCGCAGCCGCTCCGTCTCGGTCGCGCGGGCGACCAGCAACAGCAGCCGTTCCGCCTCGAACGGCTTCTCGATGAAATCCATCGCCCCGCGACTGACGGCGGAAACCGCCGTGTCGAGGCCGCCATGGCCGGAAAAGATGATAACCGGCAGGTCCGGCTCCCGCGCCTTGATCGCGTCCAGCACCTCGAGTCCGTCCATCGGACTGCCATGCAGCCACACGTCGAGCAGCACCACGCTAGGGCGCTTCTCGTCCACCGCTCGCAAGGCGCTGACGCTGTCGCCGGCGGTGCGGCACGAATAGCCTTCGTCGCTCAACACGCCGGCTACCAGCTCGCGAATGTCGAGCTCGTCATCCACGACCAGGATATCGAGCGCCATCATCTGTTCTCCATCTGCATGTGTGCCCGCGTCAATGTCATTCGGCCGCCTCGCTGCTCGCCACCGCCTGGCTGTCGGCGACCGCCAGGGGATCGCGTGCCAGCCGCAGCGTGGCGCAGGTTCCGCCATCCGGCGCGGCGGCGAAGGCGATTTCGCCGCCATGTTCCTCCACGATCTTCTTCACGATCGCGAGACCCAGCCCGGTCCCCTTCTCCCGCGTGGTGACATACGGTTCCAGGATCCGTTCGCCCCCCTGCGGCAGGCCGATGCCGTTATCGTGAACCTCTATCGTGATGCCGGCCACCTCCAGCGAGACGACAACGGCGATCCGGCCCTGCTCCGCCGGCAGGCTGCCTTCGCGCTGCCGGCTGTCGATCGCCTCCGCCGCGTTCTTGAGGACATTGGTCAGCGCCTGACCGATCTGGTGCCGGTCGCAGCTGATGGCCGGGCCTTCGCCATACACATCCAGCAAGTAGCGGACGTCGGGATGGCCGACCTCTTGCAGGAAGATCGCCTGACGCACCAGATCCACTGCATCCTCCCGACGGAAGACCGGCTTGGGCAACCGCGCGAAGGAGGAGAACTCGTCCACCATCTTCCTGAGATCGCCGACCTGCCGGATGATCGTGCCGGTCAGGTCATCGAACAGCTCGCCATCTGCCAGGATCTGCTTGCGATAGCGGCGCTTCAGCCGCTCCGTCGCCAGTTGGATCGGCGTCAGCGGGTTCTTGATCTCGTGCGCGATCCGGCGCGCCACGTCGGACCAGGCGGCCTGCCGCTGGTCCAGCAACTGGCGGGTGATGTCCTCGAAAGTGATCACATGGCCACTGCCCGACGGGGCGAGCCGCACCGCCAAGGTCAGCATCTCGCCATGTCGGTTGAACTGCACCGTGCTGCCGGCCGCCCCCCCGCGCAGCAGCTCCGCCAGACGGGGGGAGAGTTCCACCAAGGGGAGCCCGACGGGACTATCCGCCCCTTCCGCCAGCAGGTCACGGGCGGAATTGTTCATCAGGATGATGCGGCCCGCGGCATCCACGGAGACGATGCCGGCGGTGATCGACTGCAGCACCGTTTCGATAAAGGCGCCGCGCTCCGCCAACTGGCGGTTCGCGCCGATCAGCGCGTCGGTCTGCCGCTCGATCTGCTGCGTCATGCGATTGAAGGCGCGGTTCAGCAGGCCGATCTCGTCCGGACCGGTGCGGCCTGTCACCCGCATCGCATAATTGCCCGCGCCGATCGCGCGCGCTGCACCGACCAGGTCCGCCAGCGGCTGCACCTGCCGGTCGGCAAAGCGCAGCGCGAACCATACCGCCAGGCCGACCAGCGCCAGCGACACCCCCAGCAGCGCCAGGTTGAAGGTCAGCTGCAACCTGCGCGCCCGTTCCGTCAACACATCATAGGCCTGCACCACGCTTTGCGCGCGCTTCCACTGGCTTAGCGCCAGAGCATCGGAATTGCGGGCGTTATAGAGGTACAGGCCGCTGGCCCTGTCGATCGCGGTCACCGCCTCGATCCGTTCGGGACTGGCAGTCACGACCACTGCATCCCCTTGCTGCAATCGCGCTAGGGTGGCCGCGGAAATGCGCTGGCGATCGACATTCTCCTCCTCGGGATCGACGATCACCTCCACGCGCAATTGCCCGTCAGGCAATTGCTGCAGAACAGCACTTTCGTTGAACTTGCGGAGCAGGACCTGCCAGGAATAGGTGCTGCCGAAGCCGGTGCTGGCCAGGCCGTTGCGCCCCAGTTCGGACCGGAGATCGCCCGCCATGGCGATCGTCTCCTGCTCCACATCGCGCTGGCTCTCGTCATAATAACCGCGCGCCAGTTCATTGGCGCTTTCGAGGATGCCGCGCGACTGGCTGGAAAACCAGAACTCCACGCCGGACTGGAACATGAAACTGGCAAACACTGCCACCAGCAGCGTGGGCACCGCTGCCACCAAGGAGAAGAAGAACACCAGATTAACGTGCAGCCGGGCGGTGGTGCCCCCTGCCCGCTGGATTGCCAGGCGGCGGCCAAACAGGATGATCAGGCCCAGCGCCGGGATCAGCGTGCCGATCAGCATGGCCGACGACTGGCCAGATGGCACCAGCGTCCGCTCGTCCGCCAGATCGGCAAGCGTCAGGTACGAACGGACCAGCATCCCGGTGAGGACGGCAGCGCACAGGATCGCCAGCCAGAAATACAGATTAACCTGCCGGCCGATCACCTGCACCCGTCGCCACCAGCGCGGCGAACGGCGGATTGCGCCGCGCGGGCCGGCCAGCTGTGCTGCAGAGGGTACGCTGACACTCACAGTTGCAAGTTTACAACAGCCCTGTTGCCGCAAGGCAAGGCTTTTTTACATATGTGTGCGCAGGTCAGTGTCCTTCCGACCCGATCTGCAGGTCGGTTAGCCGCTTGCGCAACGTATTGCGGTTGATTCCCAGCAGACGAGCGGCGCGCAGCTGGTTGCCGCCGGTCTGCCGCAAGGCGTGTTCGAACAACGGTTTTTCAAAGGCCGACAGGGCAGCATGGTACAGCGTGCCCGGTGCCGGGCTGGTCTGTTCCAGCCATTGATCCAGCGCCTGTGCCATGTCCACCGGGGCAGCGCCCGGCTGGCTCGCCAGCGGCCGGTCGGCAAGCAGCTGCCCGATCAGGCCTACGTCGATTTCCTCGTCCCGCGCCAGCAGGGCGGCACGGTAAATGAAGTTGCGCAACTCCCGCACATTGCCGCGCCACGGCTGCGCATCCAGCAACGCAGCACCGGCGGCGCTCAGGCTGCGCGCGGGCAAACCTTCCTGAGCCGCGCAGCGCAGGAAGTGTCGGGCAAGCGGTTCCACATCGCCGGTCCGGTCGCGCAAGGCCGGCAGCTGGATGGGCACCACCGCCAGACGATAGTACAAGTCCTCTCGAAACGTGCCGTCCGCGATCAGCGGTTGCAGGTCGCGGTTCGTGGCGGCGATGATCCGCACATCGATTGCCACTTCCTCGTTGCCGCCCACCCTGCGGATCCGGCCGGATTGCAGCGCGCGCAGCAGCCGCGTCTGCGCCTCGGGCGGCATGTCGCCGATCTCATCCAGGAACAGCGTGCCGTTATTGGCCTGCTCGAACTTGCCAAGGTGACGCGCGGTGGCGCCGGTGAAGGCGCCCTTCTCGTGTCCGAACAGCTCGGACTCGATCAGGTCGCGCGGAATGGCGGCAGTATTCACCGCCACGAAGGGCCCGTCCTTGCGCGCGCCCAGCTGGTGGATCGCCTCCGCCACCAGCTCCTTGCCGGTGCCGGACTCGCCCAGCACCAGCACCGTCAGGTCGTTGCGCAGGACCCGCGTGATCATGCGGTAGACGTCCTGCATCGGCTGACTGCGCCCGATCAGCGGCAGCGCGCCAGTGCTCGCGCTGTCCGCCAGATCGATTGCGCCGCGCCCGTCCGCCGCCTGGCAGGCCGCACGCACCAGTTCGTCCAGATCGAACGGCTTGGGAAAATACTCGAAGGCCCCCGTATCGGTCGCCCGCACGGCGGTATCCAGGGTGTTCTGCGCCGACAGGATGATGACCGGCATGTCCGGACAGGCCGCCATTGCCCCGGGCAGCGTGGTGATGCCGTCGCCATCCGTCAGGACGACATCGGTCAGCATCACATCGAATCGCTGCTCTGCCAGCAGCCGGTCGCGCACAGCGATACTGTCGCAGCGGGCCACGGTGAAGGCCTCCTCCTCCAGCGCGGCGATGATCACGGTTGCGATCGCGGCGTCATCCTCCACCAGCAAGGCCTTGCGACTCACGTGCGATCCTTTTCCTGTCGCGCCATCGGCAGGTGGACGCGGAAATGCGTCCAGCCCGTGGCAGCGTCGCGTTCATGGCTGATCCGCCCATCCATGTCGCGCACCAGCTTGTTGACCAGCGCCAGCCCCAGTCCCTGGCCGTTCTTCTTCGCGGATACGAATGGTTCGAATATGTGGTCACGGATCGCGGGATCGATCCCGAGCCCGTTGTCGCTGACCTGCACCTCGATCGGCAGCTTGACCGGGCGCCCCAGGCGGATGACGTTCATCACCAGCCCGCTGACAAAGCGAGTGCGGATAACCACTTCGGGCTGGGCCGCCCCGTCGCTGGCATCGCGCGCATTGGTGATCAGGTTGATCAGGACCTGCACCAGCGCCCCTTCGCTACCCAGAACCGGGGGCAGGCTGGGATCGAACTCCTCCCGCACCAGCATGGGACCGCGCGCCGCCGTGACCGTTTCCATTGCCCGGCGGATGGTGGCATGCAGGTTCAGCGGCGCCACCGGATCGGCCCGCTCGCGCCCCAGCCGCTGCATCCGGTCGATCAGCTCGGCGATGCGGTCGACCTCGTCGGTGATCAGCCGGGTCAGGCCGCGATCCTCCTCCGCCAGCTTGCGGCTGACCAATTGGGCCGCGCCCCGGATGGCGGCCAGCGGGTTCTTGATCTCATGCGCCAGCACCGCTGGCCCGCGCAGGGCGCTGCGGCTGTCCCCTTCCCCCAGGCGCTCGCCCTGCCCGCTGTCGGACAAGGTGATGATCCGCCAGCCCGGGTGATTGGGCATGGGCGAGATGGTCAGGTTGGCGACGATCTGCCGTTCTTCCACCCGCATCTGCGCATTGCGCGCGGTCAGTTGCAGGTCACCATCCTCCAGCCGTTCGCGCACCAGCGGATCGGCGAAGCGGAGCACGTCCAGCAGCGGCCGGTCGCGCAGCCGGCGCGTGCTCTGGCCCAGCAGGTTCTCGCCCGCCGGATTGACGTCGCGGATGATCAGGTCGGGCGTGACCAGCAGGACGGCGAAGACCAGACCGGTGATCTGTTCACGCGGACCCGGCGCCCCGGACAAGGCAGCCCGCGCATCGTCGCTCACGCGGCCTTTTGCCTCAGGAATGGGGTGTAGAACCGCTCGAGCTCGTCCAGCACCGTGTCGGCGCTGTCGATGAAGTTGACCTTGTTGCGGAACTCCGCCGATCCGGTCAGCCCCTTGGTGTACCAGCCCAGATGCTTGCGGGCCATCTTGACCCCCAGGTCGCGCCCGTAATGGTCCAGCATCAGCCCGTAATGCTCGATCAGCAGCGCAAATTGCTCGTCGATGCAGGGCTCGCCAATGACCTCGCCGGTCTGCCACCAGCGCATGACCTGCCCCAGCAGCCACGGCTTGCCGTACGCGCCCCGCCCGATCATCACGCCATCGGCGCCTGATTGCGCCAGCGCCTGCGCAGCATCGGCAATCGAGCAGATGTCGCCATTGACGATCACCGGTACGCTGACCGCCTGCTTCACCCGTGCGACGAAGCCCCAGTCGGCCTCGCCCTTGTACATCTGGTTGCGGGTGCGGCCGTGAACGGTGATCAGCTGCGCGCCCAGATCCTGCGCGATGCGCGCCAGTTCGGGCGCGTTCAGGCTGTCATGGTCCCATCCCATGCGCATCTTCACCGTGACCGGCACGTCCACAGCCTTCACCGTCGCGTCGATCAGCCGGGCAGCCAAGGGCAGGTCGCGCATCAGCGCGCTGCCGGCATCGCCGCTCACCACCTTCTTGACCGGGCAGCCCATATTGATGTCGATGATCGCAGCGCCGCGGTCGGCGTTCAGCTTCGCCGCCTCCGCCATCTCGTCGGGCGAGCATCCGGCCAGCTGCAGGCTGACGGGTTCCTCAACCGGATCCCATGCCGCCTTCTGCAGGGACTGGCGGGTTTCGCGGATCATGGCGGGGCTGGCGATCATCTCCGTCACGTTCAGCCCACTGCCGTAGCGGCGCACCAGCTTGCGGAACGGCAGGTCGGTGACGCCGGTCATCGGCGCCAGCACCACGGGGCAGGCGATCGTTACCGGCCCGATCGCGATCGGCCGGCATGCGGGGGGAGAAGGTGTCTGCTCTTGCATCGTACTGCCCAAAAAACAGGCAGCGCATAGTGGATTGCCGCCCGTCCCGCAAGCCGCTAGCCGCCTCAGCGCAAGATCATGGCCCTATCACCTGACCTCCTCTCCGCCCCTGCAGCGATCATCGTCGCCGCCGGGCAAGGCCTGCGCGCCGGGCAGCCGGTGCCCAAGCAGTTCGCGCAGGTGGGCGGCATACCCGTGCTGCGCCGCTCCGCCATTGCGCTGCGCCAAGGCGGGGTTGGCCGCATCGTGATCGCCATCCCGGAAGGCGCCGAGGCTATCGCTGCCGATTGCTGCGCCGGGCTGGACGCGGTCAACTTCGTTATTGGCGGTGCGACCCGGCAGGCATCGGTGCGCAACGCCTTGGAGGCGCTGGCGGCTGAT
Organism: Croceibacterium ferulae; assembly: GCF_003660445.1. Taxonomy (GTDB): domain Bacteria; phylum Pseudomonadota; class Alphaproteobacteria; order Sphingomonadales; family Sphingomonadaceae; genus Croceibacterium; species Croceibacterium ferulae. Next base: position 42,567 of record NZ_QZVQ01000007.1, read on the forward strand.
GCACCGGCGCAGGTGCTGATCCATGATGCCGCCCGCCCCTATTGTCCGCCTGAGGTGATCGCCCGTCTGATGGCGGCCTTGCAGCAGCACCCGGCGGCGATCCCGGTGCTGCCGGTCATCGACAGCCTCGCCCATGCGAAGCATGGCCTGATGGGCGCACCGGCGCGGCGCGAGGCGCTGTGCCGCGTTCAAACTCCGCAAGCATTCAGCTTCGCAGATATATTGGCTGCTCATCGTGCATGGCCCGGCGCACCCGACGCTGGCGATGATGCGCAGGTAGCGCGCGCCGCCGGCCTGGTGGTGGCGCTGGTTGAAGGAGATGACATGCTGCACAAGCTTACCGTCGCGGGCGACTTTCCCGCTCCGGCCCCCGCCGTTGCCACACGCTGGCCCCGCAGCGGCACCGGGTTCGACGTGCATCGCCTCGCCGCGGGGGAGGAATTGTGGCTGTGCGGTATCCGCATCGACCATCCGCTGGGCCTGTCCGGCCACAGCGATGCCGATGTCGGGCTGCACGCCGTGGTGGACGCCATCCTGGGCGCGATCGGCGCCGGCGATATTGGACAGCACTTCCCCCCGTCCGACCCGCAATGGCGCGGTGCATCCTCCGACCGCTTCGTGGAGCATGCCATCGGGCTGGTTCATGCGGCCGGCTATGTCGTCGGCAATGTGGACCTGACGCTGATCTGCGAGGCGCCCAAGATCGGCCCGCACCAGCCCGCAATGCAGCAGCGGCTTGCCGAACTGCTGCAGGTGGGCGTAGAAGCCGTCAACGTGAAGGCAACCACCACAGAACGGCTGGGCTTTGCCGGCCGCGGCGAAGGCATTGCGGCTCAGGCCATTGCGATGCTGGTCCCCGCCAGGGAGCATCAGGCATGAGGCGTCTGCGCACCATTCTCGCCGCCGCCGCTGCCATGGCCTGTGCGGTGACACCCACGCTGGCCGTCGCACAGCAATGCGTCACCCCTGACGAGACCCGCGCCATGACGATCTACGTCGTGCCGGCTTCGGTGCAGGCGTTGGAGCTGCGCTGTGCCGACCAGCTGGGGGCTGACGGCTTCCTGGCGCGCGAGGGGCGTGGCTTCGCCCGCCGCTATGCCGCGCTGCAGGCACGCAACTGGCCGCAGGCGAAGTCGGGCCTGCTGAAGGTGCTGGGCAGCAGTGCCACTGCGGGGCCGGTGCGCGACAATCTCGGCCTGATCGCCAACCTGCCGGACGAGCATGTCCGCCCGCTGGTGGATGCGCTCGTGGTCCAGGAATTGTCCGGCCGCATTCCGCTGGCGGATTGCGGATCGGCCGAACAATTGCTGCAGACCATGTCGGGGATCGAGCCGGAAGTGGCCGGCACGCTGGTCAGCCAGATCATCAGCCTGTTCGGCAATCAGCCGGCGCTGATCTGCCCGGCCACCCGACCATGAGCGAATATCTGCTGCCAGACGACATTGTTGCGCTGGCCACGCGCGTGGTGGAGGAGAACCGCGCCGCCGGCCGCCGCATCGCGGTTGCGGAAAGCTGCACCGGCGGGCTGGTCAGCGCCGCGCTGACGGAGATCGCCGGATCGTCCGACGTGTTCGAGCGTGGCTTTGTCACCTATTCCAACGATGCCAAGCGGGCGGATCTGGGCGTGCCGGGCGACATCATCGACACGTTCGGCGCAGTATCGATCGCCTGCGTCTATGCCATGGCCCAGGGCGCGCTGGAGCGCAGCAAGGCTGACGCCGCGGTCGCGATCAGCGGCATTGCCGGGCCGGGCGGCGGCACCGACAGCAAGCCGGTGGGCACCGTCGTGTTCGCCCGCGCGGTACGCGGACAGGACAAGCCGGAGGCGGAATCGCGTCAGTTCACCGACAATGGCCGCTCCGCCATTCGGCGCGATGCGACCCTGTGCGCGCTGGAGCTGCTGCTGCCGCAGGCCGCGGATCAGCCGACCGGCTGAACCTGTCCTTCCGCGCCATAGAGCGCGTCAGCCCGACGCTCGAACGCTTCCACCATCTTGCGGAAGGCTCGGTCGAAGTACTGGCCAGCCAGCATTTCGAACATGCGGTTCTTGAACGCGAAGTCCACGGAGAAGTCGATCTCGCACCCGCCATCCGGCAGGTCGGCGAAGCGCCAGCAATTGTCGAGGTCACGCAAAGGCCCGTCGACATACTGCACGCGGATGAAGTCAGGCCGTTCCTTGTGCACGCGGCTGGTGAACTTCTCGCGCAGCGCCTTGAAGCCGACCAGCATGTCGGCAACCATCTCCGTCCCGTCATCGGACCGGATGCGCGTTGCCACCACCCACGGCAGGAAGTCGGGGTAATGTGTGACGTCCGCCACCAGATCGAACATCTGCGCGGCGGAATATGGCAGCCGGCGCTGCTCCCTGATCCCCGGCATCAGACGACCGCGATGCCGATCTTCGGGGCCGCCTTGGCCAGCTTCGCCTCGCGCGCAGCCTTCATCACGGCGAAGTCGTCTCCCGCGTGATAGCTGGAACGGGTCAGCGGCGTGGAGGCAACCTGCAGGAAACCCTTGGCCCGCGCCACCGCGCCATAGGCGCCAAAGCTCTTGGGCGTGACGAACTCCTCCACCTTGGCGTGCTTGGGCGTGGGCTGCAGATATTGCCCCATGGTGATGAAATCGACGTCCGCGCAGCGCATGTCGTCCATAACCTGATGCACTTCCAGCCGCTGCTCGCCCAGCCCCAGCATGACCCCGCTCTTGGTGAAGATCAGCGGATCGTGGCGCTTCACCTCTTCCAGCAAGCGGAGCGAGGCGTAGTAGCGCGCGCCTGGCCGGATGGTGGGGTAGAGCCGCGGCACGGTTTCCAGATTGTGATTGTACACGTCCGGGCCGGCGGCGCAGATCGCCTCCAGCGCGGGGCGCATCTTGCCGCGGAAGTCCGGCGTCAGGATCTCGATCGTGGTGTTGGGTGCCTCTCGCCGCAGCGCCTGGATGACCTTCACGAACTGCCCCGCGCCGCCATCGGCCAGATCGTCGCGATCGACGCTGGTGATCACGATATGCTCCAGCCCCATGGCCGCGGCGGCAGCAGCGGTGTGCTCCGGCTCCAGCGGATCGACCGCACGCGGCATGCCGGTCTTGACGTTGCAGAAGGCGCAGGCACGCGTGCACACATCGCCCAGGATCATCACCGTGGCATGCTTCTTGGTCCAGCATTCCCCGATATTCGGGCACGCCGCTTCCTCGCACACGGTGTTCAGGTTCAGGTCGCGCATCAGCTTGCGCGTTTCCTGGTAGCCCTTGCTCACCGGTGCCTTGACCCGGATCCAGTCCGGTTTGCGCCGCCGGCTCTCGGTCGGGGGTTGACCTTCCGGGCTCTGGATCGGGGATAGCTCGTTCATCGCGCGATTATCTAGGCCCGCCACCCGCCACTGGCAATGGCTGGCGCGGCCAACCGATGCTGCGCCGGCGGGCACGATACGCCTGCAGCATCGTTGATGGCGCGAACAACAGTGGGGGCTATCGCCGAAATGGCAATCGACAAGTCGGAACAGTTCGACCGCGCGGTGAGGCTCGGCTTCCTTGCCCGGGCAGCGATCTACATTCTGCTGGGGGTGCTGGCGCTCGCCAGCAGCAGCCAGATCTCGGACGGGCCGCGCGCCGCCTTTGACGCGATCGGGAACGTGCCCGGCGGCACGGTGCTGCTGTGGCTGGTGGCGATCGGCCTGGTCTCTTACGCGCTGTTCCGGCTGGCATCGCCGCTGTTCGATATCGAGCATGAAGGGTCCGACAAGACCGGCTGGGCCAAGCGCATCGGCCATGGGGGCAGCGCGATCGGTCACCTGCTGCTGGCGTGGAGCGCCTTCCAGTTCGCCACCACTGGCACGGCGGCGGATGATAGCGCCCGCGCGCAGGAGGTTGCCGCTGGTGTCCTGTCCGTCAATCTAGGCCCTGTGCTGCTGGGGCTGGCTGGGCTGGCCTTCCTGGCGACCGCCGTGTTCCAGGCTCGCGAAGGTCTGACCGGCAGCTTCATGCATCGGATCAGCCCGCGCGCACCGAGGGCGACACGACAGATCGGCACCATCGGCTATTGCGCACGGGCCGTGGTGTTCGCGATCATCGGCTGGTCCCTGGTGCAATCCGCCTGGAGCGAGAACAGCGACGGCGTGATGTCGATCGGTGGCGCGATCACCTCTCTGGCCGACACCGGCATCGCCTTTGATCTGCTGGCTGTCGGCTTGCTGCTGTTCGGTGTGTTCAGCCTGGTTCTGGCCCGGTATCGCACCATCCCCGACATGGACGTCAGCGGCCGTATCCCGGCCTCCCGCGCCTGATCAGTCGCCGGTGCACTGCGCGTAGCCTGCGCCGCGGTAGACCACGCGGCCGTGAGGATCGCGCAAGGTGATGGTCCCGTCGTGATGATGATCCGAAGGGTCATCATCCAGCGCCAGCTGCAGTTCGTAGCCGGCGCCAAGATACCGGTTCCACGATCCCGCCGCCAGTTGCTGCGCCCCGGCATCGGCGGCGAACCGCGTCATCTTGCCGTCGATCTTCATCCAGGCATCCTGCGGCCCGGCGAGCACGCGGGCGCCCAGGCTGGTGCCGGGTGCGTAATTGCAGCCCTCGCCCGACAATTGATGCTGCATCATGTCCGGCCCGCCGATCGCCTCCGGCACGATCTCGCGCACAGGTGGCGGCGCGTTGTTGGCTTGCTCCACCAGGGCGATCTCCTGCTCCACGTCAGCGGCGGACTGCTCCGGATCGGGTTGCGAACAGGCGGCCAGCAGCACCAGTGTCAGCAGGGGGGCAAGGCGGCGCATCAATGTCTCCCGAACAGCTTCTCGACCTCGGCCGTGGACAGTTTCACCCAGGTCGGTCGTCCATGATTGCACTGCCCGGACCGCGGCGTCACCTCCATTTCACGTAACAAAGCGTTCATCTCGACCACGGAGAGCACCCGGCCGGCCCGCACGGAGCCGTGACAGGCCATTGTCGCCAGCACATGCTCGATCCGCTCCTCCAGCAGCAGGGCTGCGCCATGCTGCACCAGATCATCCGCCAGATCGCGCAGCAGCCGCGCGGGATCGGCCTTCCCCAGCACGCCCGGGACCGCCCGCACCAGCAGCGCGCCCGGCCCGAACCGTTCGTAATGCAAGCCGAAGCAGGCCATCGCCTCGGCGGCATCCTCCAGCAGGTCGCAGGCGGGCTCGTCCAGCTCGACAACTTCCGGCATCAGCAGCGCCTGCGCTGCCGCCACCTTCTGCGCGGTGCCCGCGGCGCGCAGCCGCTCCAGCACCAGCCGTTCGTGCGCGGCATGCTGATCCACGATCACCAGGCCGTCGGTCGCCTCCGCCACGATGTAGGTCGCGGCCACCTGCCCGCGCGCGACACCCAGCGGGTGCTGCACAGCAGAGACAGGCTCAGCCTCCGCCGCCTCCGCCCGGCCCAGCGGCGCGGCGGTCGCCAAGCCTGCGAAGCCCTGCCAGCCCACCGCTCGCTCCTGCACGACAGCCGGATCGGCCGCCTGCGGGCTCCACGCCGGCTGCTCGCCGGCGGGCGGCATCTGCCACCGGGCCATGGCCGAGGCATCCGCCGCCTGCGCGCTGCGCCGATCCCCGGTCGACAGCGACTGCCGGAGTGCCGACACGATGAAGCCGCGCACACCCGGCGCATCGCGGAACCGCACCTCCGTCTTGGCCGGATGCACGTTCACATCCAGTTCGGACGGCGGCATCTGCAGGAACAGCGCCAGCACGGCATGCCGGTCGCGCGCCAGCATCTCGGCATAGGCGCCGCGCACCGCGCCGATCAGCAGCCGGTCGCGTACCGGCCGACCGTTGACGAACAGATATTGATGGTCGGCCACTCCGCGATTGAAGGTCGGCAATCCGGCAAGGCCCGTCAGGCGCATCGGGCCGCTCTCCGTCTCGCGCAGCCAGTCCACCGCCACGCCGTTGTCGGCCAGGGCGCGATCGATCACCTGCGCAATGCGGGCGGCATGCCCCTCCCCACCTTGCAATTGCAGGATGCGGCGCTCGCCATGATGCAGCGTGAAGGCGATGTCGGGGCGCGCCATGGCCAACCGGCGCACCACGTCCAGGCAGGCGGCATATTCGCTGCGGGCACTGCGCAGGAACTTGCGCCGGGCGGGCACCTGCCCAAACAGCTGCTCCACCCGTACCTTCGTGCCTGGCGGAATGGCGCAGGGGCCATCCTCCGCCAGCGCGCCATGATCCACCATGCGCCGCCAGCCCTGCAGGGCGCCATGCGGGCGACTTTCCAGCACCAGCCTGGCCACGCTGGCGATGGAGGGCAGCGCCTCCCCGCGAAAGCCCAGCGTCGCCACCTGCTCCAGCGCGCCCTCGGCACCCACCAGCGCTTCCGGCAGTTTGGAGGTGGCGTGCCGTTCCAGCGCCAGCGCCATCTGCTCCGGCGCCATGCCGCAGCCATCGTCCACCACCTCGATCCGGTCCAGCCCACCTTCGAGCAACGTCACCGCAATACGCGTGGCGCCGGCATCGACGGCATTCTCCACCAGTTCCTTCAGCGCGCTGGCCGGCCGTTCCACCACCTCGCCGGCGGCGATCCGGTTGATCAGGGTCTCTGGCAGGCGGCGGATCAGGGGCATGAATGGCAACCTAGCGACAGCCTGCCGGCAATTCGAGGCAGGCGGTTGATTTGTGTTGCAGATGTGGACAGATTTATTTTGGCCTTCCGCGCATCACCGCGCTAAGGAGCCGCGGGTGAGCGGCGGGTCGCCCTGCCCTGCTTCTTGCCTCACCCATCGGCCCGGCGCACCAGATAAACGGAATATCCATGAGTTCCTACTTCAGCAGACTGTTCAAGTTCGGCTCCCAGAACATGGCTATCGATCTCGGCACGGCCAATACTCTGGTCTATGTGCAGGATCGCGGGATCGTGCTGAACGAACCGTCTGTTGTCGCGATCGAAACGCTGAACGGCGTGAAGCGCGTGAAGGCCGTTGGCGACGATGCCAAGCTGATGATGGGCAAGACCCCCGACAGCATCGAGGCGATCCGCCCCCTGCGCGACGGTGTCATCGCCGACATCGAGATCGCCGAGGCGATGATCAAGCACTTCATCCAGAAGGTGCACGGCAAGAAGAGCCTGTTCCGTTACCCCGAGATCGTGATCTGCGTGCCGTCCGGCTCCACCAGCGTGGAACGCCGCGCGATCCGCGATGCGGCCAGCAATGCCGGCGCTTCGGAAGTCTTCCTGATCTGGGAGCCGATGGCCGCCGCGATCGGCGCCGGTATGCCGGTGACGGAGCCGGTCGGATCCATGGTGGTCGATATCGGTGGTGGCACTACGGAAGTCGCCGTGCTGTCCCTGCGCGGCCTGGCTTATACCACGTCGGTGCGCACCGGCGGTGACAAGATGGACGAGGCGATCGTCTCCTATGTCCGCCGCCACCACAACCTGCTGATTGGCGAGGCCACGGCGGAACGGATCAAGCAGAATTACGGCATCGCCGTCATGCCGGAAGACGGAATCGGCGAGCAGATCTCGATCAAGGGTCGCGACCTGGTGAACGGCGTGCCCAAGGAAATCACCATCAACCAGGGCAACCTGGCCGAGGCACTGGCCGAACCGATCGGTGCCATCGTCGAAGGCGTGCGGATCGCGCTGGAAAACACCGCGCCCGAACTGGCGGCGGACATCGTGGACCAGGGTATCGTGATGACCGGGGGTGGCGCGCTGATCGCCCGGTTGGACGAACATCTGCGCGAAGAGACTGGCCTGCCTGTTTCCATCGCGGAGGATCCGCTGTCCTGCGTGGCCATGGGCACCGGCCGGGCGATGGAGGATCCGCTGTATCGCGGCGTGTTGATGACCGCCTGATCTCCTGAAACTCGCATAAGGGTCTGCAGCCATGGCGCTGCCTTCCGGTCGCCGGCCGGGTAGCAACAGGAAGGCCCAGCTGGGCCTGTTCGCCGGGTACCTGATGGCCGGTTCCGGCGCGCTGCTGGGTGCGGCGCTGCTGGGCGTGTCGCTGTTCCGGCCGGAGACCTTTGCCGGCCTGCGGTCGATGGCAGCCGACATCGCCAGCCCTGCTGGCGAAGCGGGCGCCGGCGGCAGGGTCGCCACGCAGAACGTGTTCGACGCTGTTGCCGGCTATTACCGTGCGGGCAGCCGCAACGCCGAACTGCGCGAAGAAATGCGCATCGCCCGCGTCAAACTGGCGGAAGCGGAGGCGCTTCGGCGCGAGAATCTGCGCCTGAAAGCCGTGCTGCGGCTGACGGAAGGCGATACGCGCCCTGTCGCCGCCGCGCGCCTGATCGGCTCCACCGCCTCCAGCACGCGCCGTTTCGCGTGGATCTCCGCCGGGCGGCTGGATGGCGTGCGACCGGGCATGCCCGTCAGCAGCCCGCTTGGCCTGATCGGGCGCGTGCTGGAAACCGGGCAGCGATCCAGCCGGGTGCTGCTGCTGACCGATCCGGAAAGCATGGTGCCGGTGCGCCGCGCGACAGACGACGTGGTCGCCTTCGCCGAAGGGCGGGCAGACGGGCTGCTGCGCCTCCGGCTGGTCAATCTGGGAATCAACCCGATCAAGAAGGGCGATGTCTTCGTCACGAGCGGCGCCGGCGGGCTGTTCCGGCCCGGCGTGGCGGTGGCGCTCGTCACCGGGATCACGCGCGACGGCGCCGTTGCCCAGCTCTTGAGCAATCCGGCCGCGACCGACGTGGTATTGGTGGAACCGATCTGGCAGGCAGAGGCGGTGGCATCCTCGCGGGCGCCGTCCATTGCCCAGGCCGAAGGGACCGACGCGGTTGAAACCGCCAGCGTCATCGCCGCAAGCCCGGCCGCGTCGACGGAAACCGCCGCCGGCAGGCCAACACCGGAAGTCACGCCGGTGGTGGAGCCGCAAGGCGGTGATTGATCCCGTCGCCTCCCGCCTGCGCACCAACGGCCCGGCGCGCAGCATCAATCGCACGCAATCGCCGATCCGCGCGCTGGGTGTTCCGTGGGGAACGATCATGCTGGGATCGCTCGCCCCCTGGCTGCCCATCATAGCGCCTGCGCCCATCCTGCCGCCGCTCGGCTTCATGATGCTGATCGCTTGGCGACTGGGACGGCCCAACCTCTTGCCCTTGTGGGCCGGCTTCCCCCTGGGCCTGTTCGACGACCTGTTCTCCGGCCAGCCGCTGGGCAGCGGGATCCTGCTGTTCTCCGTGGCCCTGATTGCCATCGACCTGATAGAGATCCGCTTTCCCTGGCGGTCCTTCTGGCTCGACTGGCTCTCGGCAGCCACCCTGCTGCTGATCTATCTCACGGCCGCCACGCTGTTCGCGCGGGTGCCGCTGACCGACCTGCAGGTGCAGCTTGTCGGTTCCCAGCTCTTGTTCTGTGCGGTACTGTTCCCCATTATCGCGCGGACCACCGCCTTGCTTGATCGACTGCGTCTGCAACGGGTCCGCCGCATCGACTGATCCTGTCCCTGCCTATCGAGTTGCTTCCCGCATCGTGCGCCACAAATTCACACCATCCAGTCTTGCGCAGAGCTTCGAGCGGCGCTCCTTCCTCGTGGGTGGCATCCAGGGCGGCATCGGCCTGCTGCTGGCGGCCCGCATGGGCTACATCGCCGTGGCCGAAAACGAGCGATACAGACTGGAGGCGGAAAGCAATCGGGTAAATCTCACCCTGATACCGCCCCGTCGCGGCTGGATCCTGGATCGCAATGGCGCTCCGCTCGCCTCCAATCAGGCCGAGTTCCGGATCGACATCATTCCGGAGCGCCTGGAAGACCCGGCGGCCACGATCGAGATCCTGAGCGAACTGCTCGCGCTTGATCCGGTGGAAAAGACTGACCTGATCGACAAGGTGAACGCCTCTTCCCGCTTTGCCGCAGTGCAGGTAGCGAGCGGGATCAATTACGATCGCTTTGCCGCTGTCAGTGTGCGGCTGCCCGAACTGCACGGCGTCATCCCGCAGCGTGGTTTCTCGCGCTTCTATCCCACCGGGCCGGCGGTCGGCCATCTGATCGGCTTCGTAGGCACGGCCAACAAGGAGGAGTGGGAGGAAGCCGAGCGCAATCCACTGTTGGTCACCCCCGGCTTCAAGCTGGGCAAGGACGGGCTGGAAAAGCAGTTCGAGCAGGTGCTGCGCGGCACGCCCGGTGCTCGCCGGGCGGAGGTGACTGCAGGCGGCCGCATCGTGCGCGACCTGGAAACGCGCGAGGATGTGCAGGGTCAACCGATCCAGCTGACCATCGATGGCCCCTTGCAGGATTACGCCGCCCGCCGCATCGGGCTGGAAAGCGGCTCCGTCGTGGTGATCGACTGCCTGACGGGCGATCTCATGTGCATGGCGTCCATGCCTTCCTTCGATCCCAACAGCTTCTCCGACGGCATCGGCCGTGTCGAGTACAAGATGCTGTCGGAGAACGAGCGCATACCGCTGCGCAACAAGGTGCTGAAGGGCCTCTACCCACCCGGCTCCACGGTGAAGCCGATGGTGGCCATGGCGTTCCTGGAGGCTGGCCTGTCCCCCACTGCCAGCGTCGGTTGCGGTGGCGGGCTGCGGGTCGGCAATCGCGTGTTCCACTGCTGGAACCGCCGTGGTCACGGCAGCGTCGACATGGCCAAGGGAATCTACCAATCCTGCGACGTGTATTTTTATCACTTCGCGCAGCAACTGGGCATGGATGTGATCGCACCCATGGCCAAGCGGCTGGGCATGGGACAGGAATTTCCGCTTCCGGTCGCCAGCCAGTTCTACGGCACGGTGCCCGATCCTGCGTGGAAGTTGCGCAAGTACGAGCGGGAGTGGCAGGCGTTCGACACGGTGAACGCCACAATCGGCCAGGGCTACATGCTGGCCAATCCGCTGCAGCTGGCCGTGATGGCGGCCCGGCTGGCCACCGGCAATCAGGTCATGCCGCGTCTGCTGATGACCAAGGGTCGGCCTCAGTTCAATTCCATGAACTTCCACGGCGATCATGTGCAGGTCATGCAGAAGGCGATGAGCGACGTGGTCAACGGGCCCGGCACCGCCGGCCGTGCGCGGCTGCCGCTCGACAATATCCTGATGGCGGGCAAGACCGGTACGGCGCAGGTCGTCAGCCTCTCCGTCGCCAGCGGCAAGTCCGGGCCATGGAAGTATCGCGACCATGGCCTGTTCATCTCCTTCGCGCCGTTCGACAATCCGCGATATGCCTGCGCGGTGGTGATCGAACATGGTGGCGGCTCCGGCGCTGCCTACCCGATTGCGCGCGACGTGATGACTTTCCTGTTCGATCCGACAAAGGCGCTGGACGCGTTGCACCAGCTGGAAGCGCAATGGGGCGGCACCGCACAGGAACGGCTGGCGGCGACCTATGCCCGCTATGCCGCCGCCGCCGGCGTGGAGGTGCCCCCGCCCGCGCCCACCGACCTCGTCGCCATGGCACGGCAGGTCGATGCGGAGGCCCGCGCCGGTCCACAGCCCCGGGCCGCGGCAACCGCCGCCGTTGCTCCCCCGCCAGAGCCGGAGAGCGGGCCGATCCCGGCCGCGACTGCCACGCCAGTCGCCGTCACGACGCGGCGTACCGACGGGGCCGTGCAGTAGTAGAGGCTGATACCGGAGTGCCTCGCCTACTGACCGTCGGCAGAAAATTGCATGAAAGGTCATTACGGGGCTTTTCATGCCGCTCCCGATCTGTATAGGGGCGCTTCCCGCGGCGGCAGACCGCCCTCGCGGGCTTCACGGCACTGCCGGGATGGACGCATAGCTCAGTTGGTAGAGCAGCTGACTCTTAATCAGCGGGTCCTTGGTTCGAGCCCAAGTGCGTCCACCACCTTTTCCTTAGCTTTTACAGTTACCTGCTGTGGATCGCCCTGCGGGGTGGTAGCTGCGCGCTGCTTACCCGTAAGATGATCGTAAGTAGCAGCACCGCTTGCGTGAGTTTGCCACCGGGCATACCTTCGTCGCTCTCGGGCGGGGTACAAAGATGTATAAACGTGCATCATCTTTCTTGCAGACTGCCGGCCGTGTGGCTGCGGCGAACAGCAAGCGTCGGGCGCTCAGAGTGCTTGACCCGCGTACTCGCGCTCAACAGCGAAAGTGGTGGTATGTGGTAATTGACCACCACCACAAGACGAGTACATCCGTGCGGGCGGCATACCCGCGATACCCGACTTGGCTTGAACAGGAAGTTTCGCGGTTCGGGGCTGACCGTTGGCTAGCCTATTGGGATCGCAAGACCGGGAAGCCAAGGCGCTCATAACAGCACCGCCGCGCACCCGGTTGCGGCATTCTCGTTCTACCTACCGCCCTAGGCATAGCGATCTTCATCGCGACGGCACCCGCCCTCGGTTCCGTTGCAGAGGCGCAGGCGAACCACGTCTTCCGACCAGAACGGCTTATGGCAGCGGATGCAGTGCTGCCAGCCGACTCTCCTGACCACGCGAGGCGGGTCAGCGTCGGTGTCCAACACCGGCTCCCGCCGTTTGCCGCCATCATCATCCCACGGCTCCGGTTCGCTGTACCCGGTGGGCCGTTGATACCGCTTGATGGGGCTTGCCGTGGTCACCGCCGACCATGCTCCCACACCTGCCCGCGCCGCTGCCAAGCCCCCCAGGTGCCGTCAGTCTCCCACCGCGACAGGCAGTACAGGACGACGGTAAAGTCTTGCCGGTCCAGTTCACCAGCAGCCATCTTGGCCTCGCATTCGGCGGCAAAGGCGTCGAACGAGCCATAGTCACGAGCGATGGGCGACAACGCAGGTGCCCGCGCCTGCTCCAGCCGCTGCACCCTCCCGAGCATGGATCGGACCGCCGCCACTGTGGTCAGCCCCGGCCAGCCTCAAGGGCAGCTACGCGCTTTTGCAGCTCCGACACCCTCTCGACGAGCAGTTCCAGCACCGCCTTGACGTTGGCGGGCCACTCCAAGCGCGCCTGCTCCTCCGCGATCCTGCGCTGCACGGCTGCAACCTCCACGCCGTGCAGACCGTCGAGCATGTCATTCGTGATGCCGTATGCGCCATTCTCGTTGCCGGTGGCCGGTGCTTCACCGACGTTCGCGCGCTCCGAAGTCATCGGCACGACATAGAGGGGAAAGGTCATCTGGTCCGCCATCTCCTTGGCCCACGCGACCGCCTCGTCGTACTTTTCGATAGGCTCGGGCCGGGTATGGAATTGCATGCGATGCTTGCCGTCCTGCGGCGGGCCGAACCATGCCACCTTCACAAAGGTATCGTCGGGTTCCGGGTCATAGGCGTACACGAAGTTCCGCTCGGTCTTGATGATCGCCATTAGACGGTCCTCGCTTCAAGGGTGATGATGCGCGCTTCCAGTTCCTCGACAGCGCGGGCGTTGCTCAGGGTGCCAATGGCGGCAATCACCTCACGCCCGCTGTCCGGCGACAGATCGCCCGACGCGATGGCTGCAAGAACGGACTCGATCTGCTGCGCCGTGCTGGCGGTCGGGTCGAAGTCGAACTCCACCCGTTCTGACTGCGCCTTCATGGGCGGAGCGATGCGGGCGAGGACGATACCGCAGGCTTGCAGATCGCCCTCCTTCGCCGCCTCGGTGACCACGCGGGCAATCTCCAGCCCCTCGTCCATCAGGGCGCGGGTGATCTTGGTTCGAGCGTCTGGACGACCGGGCGGGCCTGCCGCGCGGGTTGCCGCTCTGACCCTTGACCCATCGGTGGCTGTTCGGCGCAGGCAGTTGTTCTGTGTGATCGGGCATGGGATTTGATCTCAACAGGGGAAGAACAGGGTCAGACAGTCGGCTCGATCCGGAGCGCGGCCTGTGCTGCCTCGTGCGCGGCACCGATGTTCCGCACCTTGGACGGGTCGGCTCCCACGGCCTTCTCCATCTCAATGAAGACCTTGCCTGCATCGGTGTTCAGCTTGTCGAGCGTGGCGCGCATGAGCGTCAGGCGCTGGACCAGCGCCGGGTTCTGCCGCTCGTGCCATTGGCGCGTCAGTACCGTCCGCATCTCGTCGGACAGGCCGGACAGGTAGGAAGGCGCGCCCAGCACGGCCGACACAGACAGGTCATCGCCGCTGTTGATGCGCTCGCGCACGAAATCCACCGCCTTGCTGTCCAATGATCTGGAATGCGCCCGGATTTCCGAGGCCACGTTCAGGCTGGCCTTGCTTTCGACCGGTACGGACAGTTCGCGCTCGATATGCTCCGCCGCCTTCGTGATGTTGGCTGTGGCCACATCGAACCGGCGCAGCAGCCGCTCTTGCTCCTTGGCGGCCACCTTGCCGACAATCAGGATGCGGTGTTCCTCGGTATGCGTCGGGTCGTTACGACCTACCTCCGTGGCTGTATGCACCTTGCCGATGGTCACATAGGCATCACGGAGTGCGCTCTCCGCATCGCCAATGAACTTGGCGCTGTCCTCGTCATATCCATCCAGCGCGGTCAGCGTGCTAGGATGAAGTGCAGGCGAGACGCGGGTATCGACTTGCTCAGGCATTGCAGGCTCCGAAGTTTGATAAAACTTACGACTGCCTTTTATTTACCTGTTCGCCTGTTAGTTCCGCTACTGTTATTTGTCTTTAATAGTTGCTTACATCTACTCTCGCTGCATCGAACGTCTTACAAGACATTTGCTCGTCGGGACTGCGCGGCGATTTGCGGATGATGACCACGCACCCGCACAGCCGGCAGCAGCGCTGACAAAGCGCTAGCGGCACCAGCATGGCGGCGGGGTAGCTGCTGCGCCCTAGCCAGCGGCGCTGCCGTCTGTTGGTGGTGACGACGTCAGATGGGTTCGGTATCAGCAGCTATGGCTGACGAACCCAAGACGACACGGAAAGCGCACTGCCCGACCTGTGACGGTGAGCGGACGTGTGAGGTGCATGGCGCGATTTACAAGGCTTGGGATTGGGAGGACAAGTATCACGGTCATTCGATGAATGGCGGCGTGGATCACACGTTGCTTGAATGCCGGGGGTGCGAGACGGTGTTCTACGAGACCTCCAGCTGGAACAGCGAGGACGTGGACCCTTACTACGACGGGATGGGCGAGCCGCAGTACGAGTACGCAAAAGAGGTTCAAACCTATCCGAAGCCGGAGGCGAAGACGAAGCCTGTTTGGTTCGACGCCATGCAGAAGGTTGACGCTCAGCTGCACAACATCCTGAGTCAGATGTACGTCGCGCAGGATAACCACGCCAACATCCTGACCGCCATCGGCCTCAGGACGGCGCTGGACAGGGCAACGGAGGTGCTGGGGATTGATCCGGCGAAGTCGTTCGAGGAGAAGCTGGACGAACTGCGCGAAGGCGGTTGGATTGGTCAAACGGAGCGCGACATACTCGGTGTAGTGACCGACGCGGGCAACGCGGCCGCCCATCGGGGTTGGGAACCGGACATTCGAGAAGTGGCAGAACTGCTGTCGTCGTTGGAGGTGTTCCTGCACCGCGCATTCATCGTTGGGCAGAAGGCGTTGACCATCAAGAGCAGCATTCCCGCGCGACCTAAACGGCTCCCCGCACCGAAAGCGAACGGCTCAACTTGACCACCTTAGCCCATTTAGCATTAGTCTTCCCCCCCCTCCCCTGCATCGCCACATGCCGGGGTAAAAAGGAGCGGCAGGGAGGAGAGGCTAATAGGCTAAAAGTGTGTGTTTTGTGTATGTAACCCCTTCTGTACATTGCAGAAAACTCGTTAGCCTCGGTTCCGCTAATATCCGCTAGTTTAGCGCTCGGTCTGCTCAGGCAGCGGGCTAGACGGGCTAACGCAAGCGGCGACGTTAGCCCGCCGGTGTGGTCAAGTTAGGTCGGCGTCCAGCACCGCGTAAATCTTGCCCTTTGTCGTGAGCCCAAGTTCGTTGAGGATGGCGGGACCGAGAACGCTCATCCTCCCATTGTCGATTGCCGTCCGAATGGCGAGGTCGAGCGCCGTCTTGTGACCTCGCGGATATTTCTCGAACGCTGCAAGCCGCTGCGTCTTCTGGGACAAGTAGCTGTGAGGCACCAACCCGCGTTGGCGGATGCTGTCCCACTTGCGGGCGGAGGGTGGAACGTCACCCTCGCGCATCATCAGATATTCGCGGCATAGCTGGACCAGCCTCCGTTCGCGCCCGTCGTCAGACCCCTCGCCAACATCCCCGTTCTCAATGCGCTTGCTAAATACGGCAATGTCGTGGCGCACGAGACTGATCGCCCAATCTGCGTGGCCGTCACTAACGGTCGGGAACAGGGGGTGGTCACCAACGGCCAGCAGCGCGGACATTCGGAGGGCTTTGAGGTGCGCTCGGTTCCACATCTGTCGGCGCCCCTCATCGTCAGGTGCGCGAATAATAGCGGCATCGCACTCCGTCTCAAACGCGTCCAGCATCGCCTTTGCGGTTGGCGCGAATGACACAGGTTGGAACTGCTTGCGATCTCGCAGCAGGTGAGCGTGGCTCATCAGACCAACGAGGTGATCTACTACCGCGCCACTGGGCACCTGCGTTGGGAACAGGTTCTTAGCGGGTCGGTCGCCGGTGTATTCAATGACGTTGAACCGGGACATGAAGCCGTCCTCCATCATCCCGCGTGTGATGGACTCGAAGAACGGGCCGGGGGTCGTTTCGCCAATGAGGCTGAACGCCACTCCTTCCATGCTCATCACGTTATTTTCTTGATTGCTGTACGCAATCCCGCCCGCGATGTTGTTCTGGCCTGACTTGGAGTAGAGATTGGTGAGTTGCTTGCGCAGAGAGCGCATCGCATTGTCTTTATCTTCCGCCATCTGCCGGAACTTGTGGCCAAGTTCACCAGCCACGTTGACTGAACATGGAAAGTTAATGAGGTGCTTTACCAATGCGGGTCCAGAGGCAAAGTCCTCATAGATAACAAACTCGCGGGCACGATTGTACTTCTTGTTGGCTGCTGCGACGAGATGCGCGATGCCAGAATGCATCGCTTCCTTCCCAATGGCAGAGCGAGCGACCAGCACCATGTAGATGTTCAGTCCCGATTGCGGGATATTCCACTCGCGCCCGCAGATACCTGCGAGCAGTCCCAGGGCACCGACAATCGCCACTTCCGGCACCGGGCGAGGAGCCGCCCCGTAGATGAACTGTGCCAATGCGCCAGAAAAGCCGGGGGGTGGAGCCAGACCGCTTGATGTGGGCGGCTGCGCCGGGGCTACAGCGCTGGAGCTTGGTGCGTCGCCCCCCTGCTCTCCAACAGCGACCGTCGGCCCTTGCAGCCGAGCGCGCCGCTTCTGGGCGGCCCGCACCTCGCGGACCGCTTCGCGCGGGTCCACGCCGATCTCGTTGGCGCATTGCTCGATATACCAGTCCTGCTCATCGCCGTCGAAGTCGGCAGCTTGCAGGAACGCAGTCTCAGCTTGCGGACTTTCAGGCCCGTTCGGTACAGTGGTCATTGTTAGGTGAACCTTCGATATGAGCGGCGGGATGGTGGTGCGTCCTGCCGCTTTTCGTGATTGGTCTTGCGATGGTCTTGCCGCGCCATGCTGACGCGCAAACTAGACCGCATTTCACGCGGATACGTCGGCAGACCGCCTTACGTTTGGTTTGGCGTTCGCCCGCGCTGCCGGGCTGTAGGCGCTGGTGCTGGCGAACTTCCGCTCCGCGATCCATGCCGCAACGTCCGCCGGGTCGTACCCGACGCCCGAACGGGCGGACTCCCCATATTTCACGAAGGCAGGGCCACGCCCCTTATGGCGCCAGAACTTCAACGTGTTGGGCGTGATGCCGAGCAGCGCAGCGGCCTCCGTATTGGAGAGCAGCGTTTGGCTGATGGTCATGGCGTGAACTCCCCGCCATTGCCCTGGCGTCATTGGGAGTTTCGGCATCTGCCGGGTGATTAAAGTATGCCCCACGAGACTTTGGATAGTGCCACGGTAGGTATTAGTTAGCACAAGCTCGCGGGGCAGTGTTTGATATTTTACTCGTCGCCGTAAAAACTTTCTGTGATACCAACCTCAAGATTTACACGCACGCTGTGCATAACAACCGAAGTTAGATCATCGATCGACATTCTGTCTCTACCGGATTTTTCCAACCAGCTTTCAATCTCGTTCTGCGCCGTATCTAGAATCACCCAAATGTCATCTTGGGTGAACAACAAGACTTGCTTGAGCTGGGAAATCATTCTGAACACTCCTTGAGTGCCCATCCGCCATTTTCAAACAGGCAGGCGGACAAGCGATTTGCTGTCAACGCCAGCCTGCCATGCAGACTATTATGCCAGTCCAACCGACCTTTCGGACGGCACCGCATCACGCTTGGACTGAACGGCAATATCTCGTTAGCCGCCCCCGCCGCTGCTGACAAGATCATGCAGATTTCTCGACAGCGCGCCGGCGTGGGGCTCGGCAGGCAGCGCGCCGCCACTGCACCGGCACCGCACCACCGTCAGCGCTGTGGGGCGCGGTACACGGCCGCGCCTGACAACGAGCCGCCAGTCAGATAAGGTGAAGCATGAATCAACCTCCTGATCCCGACGAACAGGCACGACGAGACGAGTTCGACAAGCACTACAAAAAGTTCTTTGAGCTGATCGGGCATTGCGTGACGCTCTACCAGTCTGTTGAAGACTATTTGGACGACGTGTTCAGCGCGGCACTTGGCGGAAACGTAGATCGGGCGGCCGCCCTGTTTGCTGTGGCTCGAGGTCTTGAAGCCAAGCTAAACATCATCTCAGCCGCGTTAATCGGGCGAGAAGATGATCTTGCCAAGCACTGGCCCAGTTTGCTGGTCCGCGTGGCCAGCGCGGCGAAGGCTAGGAACGAGATTGCTCACGCGAGTCCGCTTGTGCGGGGCGGCAGGATCGACCTCGTTCTAGACCGCGAAAAGATGCAGGTGGTGTGTGTTGGACGACCTGAGAAAGATCGTATGGAACTGCGGAAGCGCACAAAGGCAGGGGAGACAACCCGAGTTCTAGATGATCTTTTCGAGGAGTATCACCGCACGGGAAAGCTATTCGACAACCTGATCGGCTACGTGAAGCTGCTCAAAGGCGAGGTGGCCCCAACTCACCTTTTGGAAGGGCTAGAGGGCTGACTGCTGGATCAAGCCCGCAGCGGCACGACGTTCTCGCCCTTTGCCTGCGCCGCCGCCACGGTGCCCTGCCCCTCGATCCAATCACCGATCTGCTGCACCTCGGGGTACAGCCAGTCCAGGTGCGCTAGATCGAGATAGTTGCGGGCAGTCACGTCCTCTTGCGCTGGCTTGTGGCCGGTGAGCATATCGGTGCGGAATTTTTCAATGCGGCATTCGCGCATGGCGATGTTCGTGAAGGTGCGGCGCAGGTCGTGGAGCGACAGGTGCTTGCCCGCTACCTCGCTGACCGTCTCCATTGCAGCGCGGGCGTCCATGATGCGGCCCGACTTGCCCCACGAGGGGAATACGAACGGCGACTCCGTGCCATCTTCCAGCTTCTGCCGCGGGCGCAGCTTGAGCAATGCGACCGCCTGCGTGTTCAGCGGAAGCCAGATGGGATCGCCGCGCTTGCGGTCGTCCAGGTGCCACCAGCACTTGGCCGAGTCATCCTCAATGTGGACGTTTGACCACGTGAGCGCAGCCGCTTCGTCGCGCCGTGCGCCGGTCAGCAGCAGGAAGATCGTCAGGTCTATGCCCGCGAGCGCATCCCGGCTGCGTGGGCTGGCGCGCTCGTCCATCAGCCTGTTCCAGACCGCGCCGACCTTCCCCTTGTCGATGTACCGCTCGGTGCGGGTGCCCAGCTTGGCCCAGTGGCGTTTGAGCGCGGCGACGGGGTTGTGGTCAAACATGGCAGACCCGTCCGAGCGCCGGTATTCATCCATGGCATAGTTGAACAGGATGCGCAGGGTGACGAAGGCGGCGTTGGCGCTCGCGGGTGCAGCCTTCTTGCCACCTTTCTTCCCTTCCAGACCGCGCTCCACCATTTCGCGGTGACGCTGCTGCACCATATCGCGGGTGATGCTTGCGATGGGCTTGCTGACCCAGTCTGCGAACACCCTTTCGACCTGGCGCCGGTACTCCGCCGCCGTGCTGTCCTTTAGCTTGCCGGGGCGGGTCACGTAGGCATCCAGCACGGCTTGCAGCGTCACGCTCAGCGCCTTCTGCTGCTTGGCTACCTCTCGCGGGTCGATGCCTTGCTCGAATTGGTGCCGGTACTCGTCCGCTTTCCGACGCGCCTCGTCCACCGTCCACGCGCCGTAGCTTCCGATGGTAATACGAACGTCCGTCATGGTGCCGTCGACCCGGCCTTGCGTGATGAACTTCGACAGACCCTTGGGCGTAACCCGCAGGCCGAACCCCTTTGTGTCGGTGTCCCAATACAGCGCGTCAGTCTTGCCTGAGTGCGGCTTGGCAACCCGGTCAATGTTGGTCTTGGTGAGCTTCAGCTGTGGCACGGTAAGCACCCCTCGTAAGTCTGTCGTAAGTAGCTGGGACTTACCTACGCTAACCCACGCCTTACGTCCACGAGGCAAATACCGCGTTTTTCTGCCGTTTATTCTACTTATGAGTACCTGTGCAAACCCCTGCTAACCTCGCTCAGGCCAAACTCTTAATCAGCGGGTCCTTGGTTCGAGCCCAAGTGCGTCCACCACCCCTCCTCAGATTTACCGCTCTTCCGGCGCTTGACCTTCGTAGGCGCGCGCCGTGACAATCGGATTTGACCGGAACAACGCGGCGATGAAGATCAGCGTCAGGATCAGCACGATTGTCGGTGCCGGCGCGCTGTCCAGGAAGAAGCTGAGATAGACGCCCAGCAGACTGGCGACGGTGGCGGTAAGAACGGCCACGGCCAGCATCCGTTCGAACCGCTTCGTCAGCAGGAAGGCGATCGCGCCCGGCGCGATCAGCAGTGCGACGGCCAGGATGATGCCGGTCGCCCGCAAGGCGCCGATCACCACCAGCGTCAGCACGCATAGCAGCCCGTAATGCAGCAGCCGGACCGGCAGGCCGATTGCGCGCGCCTGTTGCGGGTCGAAGGCGTGCAGCAGCAGGTCGCGCCATTTCAGCAGCAGCAAGCCGCCCGCCACCAGCGCGATGATGGCGGTTTCGATGATCTCGCCCTCGCTTACCCCCAGCATGTCGCCGAACAGGATGTGATCCAGGTGCACATTCGTCGGCACCTTGGTGAACAGCACTATACCCAGCGCGAACATGCCGGAGAACACCACGCCCAGCAGCGTGTCCTCCTTCACCCTGCAATGATCCTTCAGCGCGCCGGTCGCCAAAGCGCAGCCCAGGCCGGCGACGAAAGCGCCGATGATCAGCGGCAGGCCGGCGATGTAGGCCAGCACGATCCCGGGCAGCACGGCATGGCTGACCGCGTCGCCCATCAACGACCAGCCTTTCAGCACCACGAAGCAGGAAAGGGTCGCCGCCGGTACCGCGATCAGCACCCCGATCAGGAAGGCTTGCTGCATGAACGGGAAGGCGAAGGGTGCGAGAAGGTCCATCACTGTCGTGCAACCATGATGGGTGGCCTCGCCCGCTGTCTTGCCGCCAGCACGCCGTGCTTGGGCGCAAACACGAAGGCAAGCAGGAACACCACGGTCTGCAGCAGCACGATCACTCCGCCGGTCGCCCCATCCACGAAATAGCTGAGATAGGCGCCGACGAAGCTCGTGCATGTGCCGATCGCGGTGCTGATCGCGATCAGTCGCGGGAAGTGATCGGTCAGCAGATAGGCCGTCGCCCCCGGCGTCACCACCAGCGCGATCACCAGAAGAGCCCCGACGGTCTGCAACGCGGCAACGGTGCAGGCAGCCAGCAGGGCAAAGAACAGGACCTTCAGGTACGTCGGATTGAGGCCCACGGCACGGGCATGATTCTCGTCAAAGAAGGCGACCATCAAATCCTTCCACTTCGCCAGCAGGATGGCCAGCGACACGCCGGCGATGATCGCCAACTGCACCGTGTCGGCCGCGGTCACCGCCAGGATGTTGCCCAGCACGATGGTCTGCACGTTGACGGAAGTGGGCGAGATCGACACCATGAACAGGCCCAGCCCGAAAAAGGAGGTGAAGATCAGCCCTATGATCGCATCCTCCCGCAGCCGGGTGCGCCGGTTCAGCAGCAGCATGGCCGCCGCCGCCAACCCGCCCGACAGGAAGGCCCCGAAGGCAAAGGGCAGGCCCAGCATGTAGGCGCCTGCGACGCCCGGCACGATCGAATGGGACAGCGCGTCCCCGATGAGCGACCAGCCCTTCAGCATCAGATAGGCGGACAGGAAAGCGCAGACGGCGCCGACCAGTGCACTGACCCACATGGCGTTGACCATGTAGCCATAGCCGAACGGCTCGGCCAGCAACGTGACCAGGCTCATGCCCCGCCCGCGCTCTCGCCGTTCCGACCGTGCAGGATGAAGGGGTGCTCGTCATCGAACAGCAGGGTGGTGGTGCCCTGCCCCTCGGCATTGGGCAAAGCGTGGCGGCGTAGGCCGCCGCCGAAGGTCCGGCGCAGATTGTCTTCGGTGAACACCTCCGCAGTCGGTCCGGCTGCCAGCACTGTCCGGTCCAGCAGCACGGTGCGATCGCAGAACAGCGGCACGCTGCCCAGATTGTGCGTGGAAACCAGCATCACCCGGCCTTCGTCCCGCAGGGTGCGCAGCAAGGCGATGATCGATTCTTCGGTGGTCACGTCTACCCCGGTGAACGGCTCGTCCAGCAGGATGACGCGACCATCCTGCGCCAGCGCACGGGCCAGGAACACGCGCTTCTTCTGCCCGCCGGACAGTTCCCCGATCTGCCGGTCGGCGAAGGCGGTCATGTTCACCCGCTCCAGCGCGTCTGCGACGGCGGCCCGGTCGGCTGCCCGCGGGCGGCGCAGCCAGCCCATGCGGCCATAGCGCCCCATCATCACCACGTCCCTGACCAGGACCGGGAAGTTCCAGTCGACATCCTCGCTCTGGGGCACATAGGCGACGAGCTGTTCGCGCAATGCCTGCCGCACAGGGCGGCCCAGAACGGAGACGCTGCCGCCACGCACAGGGACAAAGCCCATGATCGCCTTGAACAGGGTGGACTTGCCGCTGCCGTTGATGCCGACCAGCGCGGTGATCGTGCCTGTCGGGATTGCAAAGGAGGCATCCGACAGCGCCGTATGGCCGTTCCGGTACGTGACCGTCGCTTGCCGGACGTCCAGGCCGGATCCGGCTTCGGCGCCGTCCATCAGGCGAGACCTTCCGCGATACGCTCGGTAGTGACGCGCAGCAGGTCCAGGTAAGTCGGAACCGCGCCGCCTGCTTCGCTGAGCGAATCTACGAACAGCACCCCGCCGTAGCGCGCGCCAGTTTCGCGCGCGACCTGCTGCGCTGGATCGGGGGAGATCGTGCTTTCGCTGAACACCGCCGGGATGCGATGTTGCCGCACCTGGTCGATCACGCTGCGTACCTGCTGGGGCGTGCCCTGCTGATCGGCGTTGATGGGCCAGAGATACAGTTCCCGCAGGCCGAAATCGCGCGCGAGATAGCTGAAGGCGCCTTCGCTGGTCACCAGCCATCGTCGCTGTGGCGGAATGGCCGCCAGCCGTTCGCGGATCGGCGCCACGGTCTGCTCGATCTGCTGCTTGTAAGCGGTGGCGTTGCGGGCGTAAATTGCGGCGCTTGCCGGGTCATGCTCGGCCAAGGCTGCCGCGATGTTCTCGACATAGACCAGCGCTGCCGCTGGGGACATCCAGGCATGCGGATTGGGCCGTCCGCTATACGGACCAGAGCCGACGCCGATCGGATCGACTCCATCCGACACCACGGCGGATGGTACATCGCCCATATTGTTCAGGAAGCGCTCGAACCACAGCTCCAGCCCCAGGCCGTTCCACAGGATCAGGTCAGCGCCACGCGCCCGGACCATGTCGCCCGGCGTGGGCTGGTAATTATGAATTTCGGAACCGGGTTTGGTGATCGATTCCACCCTGGCGGCATCGCCTGCAACGTTGCGGGCCATGTCGGCGATGATGGTGAAGGTGGTTACGACCGTGAAGCCGGCCTGCTGCTCGCTGGCGCACCCGGCGAGAGCCCCCAATGCCAAGGCCCCCGCACCCAGCCGCAACGCATCACGTCGGCTTGTCATGTGCATTGTTCGCAAGTGCCCACCTCCTTAGCCATGGCTATATAGTAGTGACGACGCTGCGTGCGAAGGGTGCTTCGGCGAATTACGGAATGTTGCCGTCGTTGGCTTCAGCTGCTGGCGAGACTTGCCGACAGCGACAGCATGCGAGCTGTCGGCAGCTCGCCGGTCAGGGCAAAGGCAACCGGGCCCTCCTCCCAATAGGCGACGGAACGATCGTTGCGCCGGTCGAGCAGCGGCAGCCGCTCCGCCGGGGTTTCCGCCCGGGTGGTGAACAGCGCGACGGTTTCCGCCTTGTCCGTCTGCAGCACCATGGCGATCGCCATGCCGCTCTTCGCCGGATAGACCTGCACGTCCAGCACCCGCCAGTCGGCAGGAATGACGGGCAGGCTCAGCCCGGTGGCGCGGCTCAGTTCGGTGCGGTCCAGCAAGGTGCTTTCCGGTTGCGAAAGCATCGCCTGCCGGGTCAGGCTGGCGCGATAAGACGCCTCGGCCTCGTCCACGAAGGTTGCCGCCTGCACCGGCGGTGCCACGCTTTCGGCCGCATCGTGCAGCAGCCATCCGCCCACCAGCAGCGCCGCGGCGAACGCCACGCGCCGCGTGCCGGCGACCATGGCGATCTCTCGCCGCGGCAGAGGTATCACGTCCGCGCTCTTGCGACCCGCGAGCGTGCCCGCCGTGCTGCCGCCCACCCGTTCGAAGCGCATGTTGGGCCAGCGCCGGCGCCAGCGCCGCGCCACGACCCGCTCCCCCGGGCGGGCCGCATCGTCCAGCAGCACCATGCCGCCGGGCCGCAGCCGGCCGAACAGCTGGTCCGCCGCGCCGCGCACGAAGGGATGCACGGTCCACGGCGGCCCGTCGATGATCAGGAGGTCGATCGAATCCGGCACATCGTGCAGATCGTACCAGCTGCCCGGCCAGTCGCCGCTCGCCGCCGGCCGCAGGGGTGCATGGCGCAGGCTGGCGGTGACGCCCTCCTCCTCCAGCCAGCGCTGTGTGGCGTTCACGAAGCCACCATGCTGATCGTAACTGACCAGCCGTCCGCCGCCATTCAGCTCCAGCGCCCGCGCAGCCACCAGGCTGGACGCGCCGCAACCCAGCTCCACGACCATGGCAGGACGCAACAGTTCGATCGCGTCCACGATCCGGTGCAGGAAGCCGGTGTCGGCCTTCCAGCTGCCCAGATGCGGCAACGCGTCTTCTTCCAGCCCGATACGCGACAGCAGGTGGCGCTTGCTGGCGCGGGTGCCACCCCACAGGCTGAAAGCCAGGAACGGCCAGCCGATCGCGCCGTAGAACAGCCGGTGCAGCCGGTCACTGCCATGCACGCCCGGCACGTCTTCTCCCGGGACGGGAGCAAGGGACAGCAGGCTGGTCAATTGGCGCGAGGTCATCACCGTTCCTTTGCTGCAAGCCGGCCGGCTTGCCAATGCTGTTCGCTGCCAACCGGATCAACAAATCGCTTCGGCTCACGCCAGATGCGGCCCGCCGCCAAGCTATTCTCTACTTACCTGGTTGAGTTATGATCCAGCTGTCGAACCACACGAGTCGGACGGCTGCGCAACTGACCTTGCAGGAGAGCAGACATGGCCCACTACCTCGATCTCGCCCCCAACCGGCTGACGGAAGATCCGCTGATCCTGATCGTGCCGGGCATCAACAATTCCAACTCTCGACACTGGCAGTCGCGCTGGGAACGGCAGCGGGACGATTGCGCCCGTGTGGACCTCGGCATGTGGGACGACCCCCATCGCAACACCTGGGTAAACAAGTTGAACCTCGCCATTCACCGGGCCGAGCGGCCGGTTGTGCTGGTCGCGCACAGCCTGGGTTGCCTCGCGGTCGCGTGGTGGGCCGAATATGAGCAGCCCAGTCGCGGCAATCCGGTCGTCTCGGCACTGCTGGTGGCGCCGCCCGATGTCGACCGTCCCGGCACCGATCTGCGCCTCGCCCGCTTCGGTGCCTGCCCGCGCGCGACGCTGCCCTTCCCGTCCTTCCTGGTGGCGAGCGACAATGACGATTATTGCCAGCTGCGTACCGCGCGGATGCTGGCGCAAGACTGGGGTTCGCGATTCGTGTCCGCTGGCAGGATCGGGCACATCAACGCAGAGTCCGGCCTGGGTGACTGGACTTTCGGTCGTGAATTGCTGGGCCGGCTGCTTCGCGAACACCGCGACACTCAGGACAGGCTGGCCGGCCCGGCTCGCCGAAGCGCGGCGCGGCATGCCCGGCTTGCCGCAAATCCCTGATGTGCCATCGGGAACGCAGCGCTTTCGACACGTGTTAGTCCTCTCACCCGGGAAGCTGCGATGGCCGGGTGAGGAAAGAACAAATGACCGAGACGCTCGACCCCGCCCTCCCGGACGACATCGTGGAAGCCGTCGAGAAGGTGCTGGATGCCGCCTGCGACCGCGATCTGATGCTGGCGACCGCGGAAAGCTGCACGGGCGGCCTGCTGGCGGCGCTGCTGACGGATGTGCCCGGCCGCAGCCATGCCTTCGAACGTGGCTTCGTAGTCTATTCCAAGCAGGCCAAGTGCGACCTTCTGGCGATCGAACGCAAGCGCGTCGACAGTTGCGGCGCGGTCAGTCGGGAGATCGCGCTCGACATGGCCACCGGCGCATTGGCGGCATCCCGGGCCGATATCGCGGTGTCGGTAACCGGCTATGCCGGCCCGCCCGGCAAGGACGAGGATGGTGAGGAAGGGCTTGTCCATTTCGGCTGCGCCCGCAAGGGTGGAGAGGCCTTCCACCGGGAGGAGCGCTTCGGCGCGATCGGGCGGGACGGGGTGCGTATCGCCGCACTCAGGACCGCGCTGGACATGTTGGCGGAGGCTTTGAGCCAGTGAGCGCAGATCACCCATTCTACGACCGGCACACTCACGGTTTCGTGCGCGTGGCGACCTCTACCCCTGCGGTGCGCACGGCCGACGTCATCTTCAACCGTGATGCCATCCTGACAGAAGCCCGCCGGGCGCACGATTGCGGCGTGGACCTGCTGGTCTATCCCGAACTTTCCCTATCCTCCTACTCGCTGGACGATCTGGTGATGCAGGATGCGCTGCTGGACGCGGTCGAGCAGTCCGTGGCCATGCTAGTGGAGGCGAGTGCCAGCTTGGCGCCCGTGCTGCTGGTCGGTGCACCGTTGCGACATCGTGGCCGCCTGTACAATTGCGCTCTGGCGATTGCCGACGGGCGATTGCTGGGCGTCGTGCCGAAGAGCTACCTGCCCAATTACCGCGAGTTCTACGAGAAGCGGTGGTTCGCCCATGGCCGCGACATCCGCGGCGGCATGTCCATCCGGGTCGCCGGAGAGGATGTCCCGTTCGGCTGCGACCTGCTGTTCGCCTCCGCCCGGCTGCCCGGCTTCATGTTCCATGCGGAGATCTGCGAGGACGTCTGGGCGCCCATCCCGCCCTCCAGCTACGGCGCGCTCGCCGGGGCGACCATCTTGGCCAACCTGTCCGCCAGCAACATCGTGATCGGCAAGGCTGACGAACGCCATCTGCTGTGCCGTGCGCACTCCTCGCGCACGGCCAGCGCCTATGTCTATTCGGCCGCCGGCCATGGGGAAAGCACGACCGATCTCGCCTGGGATGGTCAGGGCATGATCTACGAACTGGGCGACCTGCTGGCCGAAAGCGCCCGCTTCGAACGCAGCCCCGAATTGTGCATCGCCGATGTCGATACGCAGCGTATCCTGGGCGACCGACTGCGATTGCAGACGTTCAACGACAATGCGGAGGAAGCCGGCCGGCCGGAGGATCACTTCACCACCATCACCTTCGACCACCAGCCCGCCGCTGCCCCGGCCGATGCAGCGCTGATCCGGCCGATCCGGCGTTTCCCCTTCGTGCCCAACCGTCCACAGAAGCTGGACGATGATTGTTTCGAGGCGTTCAACATCCAGGTCGATGGCCTGATGCGTCGCTTTGAGTCTACTCGTGGCGAAAGCATGGTGATCGGCGTGTCGGGCGGGCTCGATTCCACCCATGCGCTGATCGTTGCCGCCAAGGTGTGCGACCGCCTGGGCCTGCCGCGCACCACCATCCGCGGTTTCACCATGCCGGGCTTCGGCACCTCCGCCGGTACGAAGTCCAATGCATGGAAGCTGATGGATGCGCTGGGCATCCAGTCGGAGGAGATCGACATCCGACCAGCCGCAGAACGGATGCTGGCCGATATCGGCCATCCCTATTCGCGGGGCGAGAAGATCTATGACGTGACCTTCGAGAATGTGCAGGCGGGCCTGCGCACCGATTACCTGTTCCGCCTGGCAGGGCAGCATCGCGGCTTCGTGATCGGCACGGGAGACCTCAGTGAACTGGCGCTTGGCTGGTGCACATATGGCGTGGGCGACCAGATGAGCCATTATGCAGTCAATGCCGGCGTGCCCAAGACGCTGATGCAATATCTGATCCGCTGGGCCACCCGGACCAACCAGTTCGACGAGGCGACCGATACTGTGCTGGAAGCGATCCTGGGACAGGAAATCAGCCCCGAACTGATCCCGCAAGGGGAGGATGAGGAGTTGCAGAGCACGGAGGGCACTGTCGGCCCTTACGAGCTGAACGACTTCTTCCTGCATCACATCATGCGCTTCGGGCAGCGGCCGTCCAAGGTTGCCTTCCTGGCCTGGCACGCATGGCGCGATGTGACGGGCGGCATGTGGCCGCCCGAGTTCCCGGAACACGGCCGCAACCAGTACGAACTTGCCACGATCCGGCACTGGCTGGAGAAGTTCGTGCACCGCTTCTTTGCGACGACCCAGTTCAAGCGCAGCGCCATTCCCAACGGTCCGAAGGTCAGCTCTGGCGGGGCGCTCAGCCCACGGGGCGACTGGCGGGCGCCGTCCGATGCCAGCTCGGCGGTGTGGCTGGCGGAGTTGAAGGCGATGTTGCCACCGGAGTGATGCTTCCATCCTGCGAATAAATTGCAAAAGGCAGCTTGACCAAGCCTCGCCAGAGCTGCAGTTTGCCTGCAATTCAGTTGCAATAGCGGAGATGCAGGATGGAGTTGCTGTTCAGCCATCACCTGGCATGCGGATGTTCGCAATGGCCGGCGCGGTCCGGCGCCACAGCCCTGGAGGTCCGCCCTCCATGCGCCGTATTGGCGCAGTCACTGCGATATCGGGATGGAAGGTTCCACCCCGGAACGGTGCGCGCCGATGTATGAATTCGTCGACCGCCCGCTTGCGCGGCAGGATCGCGGGGTCCAGCTGTTCGTCTGGGCGATGCGCCAATGGGCGACTGCGGCGATCGACGGGCGGTGCGTCTGCCGGCTGGTGGATTGCGCCTTCCGCTCCGCCGACCTGCGCGGGGCAACCGAGCCGCTCCATCAAGGGATGCGGGCGCTATGCCACCATGGCCGCACCCCCATGCGCTTCGGCGCAGTCGAGCGCACATCTGTGACGGAGCACGAGGCGATCCTGCTTTCCGCCCTAGTCGCGGCGGATCACGGCCGCGACCAGGCGGTGGATGCAATCTGCGAAGCGCTGGTCGACCTGTCGGCCGCGCCTGCCCTGGCCGCCAGTCTCAAGGCGTTGGCCGGCGCCTTTGCCGACGCCAGGCTCGGCTTTGCCGCAGCCGATTGCCCGCGCTGATACAAGGTCTGCGCCGCTGCAGTGTCGAAAGGGAAGCGATACTGCCAGAAGGATTGTGCATGTGCAGCCCGCTCCCCACCTAGCCGGTGCCTTGCGCCAGTCTGCATTGCGGCTATTTGCGCGGGACCTGCTATGCGCAGCGCCGGAAGATCGGGCCGGCGGACGGTCGCAGGGCCGTGGCGGCGCGAATGATATGGGGAATACATGAACGATCTGGTTAGCAATGGCATGGTGCTGGAGCCTACCGCAGCGCTGAGCGTGGAGACGGTCACCTGGGTCCAGCACTGGACGGACGGGCTGTTCAGCTTCCGCCTGACCCGCGACGCAAGCTTCCGCTTCCGTTCGGGCGAATTCGTGATGATCGGCCTGCCATCCGACAAGAAGCCGCTGCTGCGCGCCTATTCTGTTGCCAGCGCTTCCTATGACGAGGAGCTGGAGTTCCTGTCCATCGCGGTGCAGGAAGGTCCGCTGACCTCCCGCCTGCAGCATATCCAGCCGGGCGACCAGGTCTATGTCGGCAAGAAGCCGACCGGCACGCTGGTGACCGACGCGCTGAAGCCGGGCAAGCGGCTGTTCATGCTGTCCACCGGCACGGGTCTGGCCCCCTTCCTAAGCCTGGCGCGCGACCCGGACGTGTACGACATGTTCGAGGAAATCGTGGTCGTCCACTCCGTGCGCAAGGTCGGCGATCTGGCCTATCGCGAGTTCCTGGAAAGCAAGCTGGCGGGCGACCCGCTCGTGGAGGACGAGGCCGCACGCCAGTTCCATTACGTGCCGACCGTCACGCGCGAGGAGTTCCACACGACCGGCCGCATTGATGCGCTGATCGATGATGGCACCCTGTTCAAGGGTCTGTCCGGCCCGGCCACCTTCGATCCGGAGAGCGACCGGATCATGCTGTGCGGCTCCATGGCAATGATCAAGGATCTGGCCGCCAAGCTGGAAACCTTCGGCCTGGTGGAAGGCGCGAACAACAAGCCTGGCGATTACGTGATCGAGCGGGCCTTCGTGGGATAATATGCATGTATGTCTGCGCCATTGCTGACGGGGGATCGGGCTGCGGGGAGCAGGCGTTGCTGGCGCTGTTCCGGCAGTGGGACCGGCACCGTCAGGATGGCGCGAACCCGCTGCCGGCGATGGCGAGGCAGGCGGCGGAGCATGGCCGGCAGGCTGGTCTGGCAGCAGATGCCAGCGCCCAGCTGGCGGTCGCCTGCGACAGCTTCTTCGCGTTGACGGAGGCGTCTCTCGCTCGCGCGCTGCAGGCCGGCAGCGATGATGGGCCACCTTCCGCAGACGAGTGCGCCCTGCTCGCTACCCTACGGCAGGTGCCGGTCTTGCAGGCGGTCGGGCCCAATCCGGTGCTGCCACATGGTTTGCCCGGTGCGTTGCAATGGGCCGGTTTTGCCGTCCTGCGCTGGCTGGATCTGGGCGAGGAAGATCAGGTGGAGATTTCGCCTGCGGACGGCTGTCCGTATTCTGCTGGATCAGCTGGGCATCCGGCTGGCGGCTGAGCGACGGCTAACACCATGACCAATTCGCGGATCTGAAAAGGGGAGCCATCGGCTCCCCCCGATCAGTCCTCCAGGATCAGATCTCGCTTTCGATCCAGCTTTTCAGCTGGCTCTTGGGCGCGGCGCCCAGCTTCTGGGCGATCGGCTCGCCATTCTTGAACAGCACCATCAGCGGGATCGACTGCACGCCCATGCGGCCGGCGACCTCCGGATTGTCCATGATGTCCATCTTGGCAATGGTCACGCGGCCGTCCAGCTCCTCGCTGATCTCCTCCAGCGCGGGGGCGATCATCTTGCACGGTCCGCACCAATCGGCCCAGAAATCCACCAGCACCGGCACATCGGAATCGAGGACGTCGGTCTGGAAGCTGGTGTCGGTAACGGTCTTGGTGGCCATGAATTGATGCTCCTGTCTATCGTTGGGACGTGATGTAAGCGTGACGCGCCCGCAGGCAAGCGGCCATCAGGCCAAGCTTTCCTTCGTGTCCCGCAATGTGCCCGCGGGGGCGGCCGCCAGCGGGTAGAGCGCGGGCACCTGCGTGTAGAGCACCGCCGCTTCCACCCGGCGATCCGGGTAGATCTCGCTGAGCGCCGCGAGATAGGCGGCCATCTGCCGCCGGGTCGCGGCGGGGATCGCATCAACGCTGGCCGGCGGACGGCGTGCTGTCTTGAAGTCGGCCACCAGCACTCGTTCCGGCGTCACCAGCAGGCGATCGGCGGTGCCGGCGATCACCTGCCCGTCGACCGTCGCCGCCAGCGGCACCTCCGCCAGCGCGTCCGGCCCAAACAGCTCCGCCCAGGCGGGTTCGGCCAGCACAGCAAGCGTGGTCGCCAGCATCTCGCGCCGCATGTCCTGCGGCAGGTCGGCCGCGTGGCGGGCCAGCCATGCAGAGCCCTGCTCTTCCCGTACTGCCACCGGCACGGCGGGCAGACGTTCCAGAAGGCGGTGGATCAGCACGCCCCGGCGGGCGGCGAAGCTGGGCTCACCCGGTGCCAGCGGCGGGTCGGAGCCCTCTTCGCTGCCGGCAGCGGATGGCGCCAGCGGGCGCGGCGGACGCGGCTCCTCGCCGACGGCGCGCACCGCCCATTGCGGAGGCACGAAGGGGATCGGCAGCTCGGCCTGTCGGCGCTGCAGGCTGCGCGGGATTTCGGGCGGATCGCCCCATTCGCGCCGGCCGCCCCACACCGGATCGTCAATCTCGGTACCAAACATCAAGGGCGACAGGCGGGCATACCAGCTATCTTCGGCGGGTTCGGTCTCCCGCTTGCCCAGCGCGCCGCCGATGAACAGCGCCTCCTCCGCCCGCGTCATCGCGACATAGAGCAGCCGCCAGTGCTCCTCCCGCTCTTCTGCTTTCGCCCGCGCCTCGGCCGCGGCGATGCGGCCGACCTTCAGTTCCCGAGGTGGATCGGGCAGCGGGATGACCCGCGCAGAACCGGGCACCTCCTCCGGCAGCACCAGGTCACGCATCGGGCTGGCATCGGGGTTGCCGGTGGAGTCCGCCAGGATCACGATCGGCGCCTGCAGGCCCTTGGACCCATGCACCGTCATCACCCGCACCAGCCCGCCCGCGCCGGCCTGGTCGCGCTTCAGCTCTCCCTCCCCGGCATCGAACCAGCGCAGGAAGGCGGTCAGCCCCGGCACCTGCGTGGCGGAGAAAGCGAGCGCCGCATTCAGCAGCTCGTCGATCGGGTCATTCGCCTCCCGTCCCAGACGGGCCACCAGCCGGGCCCGGCCCTGCCATGGACCGAGCAACAGCCAGTGGAGCACCGCATGGGGCGGCTCGAAATCCGCGCGCGCCAGCAGTGCATCCAGCTGCACGCGCAGGGCTAGCACTTCCGGATGGTCGGACCGGCGCAGGTGATCCCACAGCGGCGCCTTGCTGTCCCCGCGCCAGCCATGCTGCAGCAGCTGCTCCTGGCTCCAGCCCACCAGCGGGCTGACCAGCAGGCACGCCAGGCTGAGATCGTCCAGCGGCTGCGTGGCGAAGCGCAAAGCCGCCAGCAGGTCCTTCACCGCCAGCGGCGCGCCCAGCCGCAGCCGATCCACGCCCGCCACCGGCACGCCCGCGGCATGCAGCCGCGCGACAATCAGCCCCGCCAGTTCACGCCGCTTGCGCACCAGCACCATGAAATCGCCCGGCCCCGCCATTCGCGGAGTGCCCTTCACCAGCGGATAGGTGCCGATCATCGCCTTGATCTGCGCGGCGATCCGGTCGGCCATGCGGCGTTCGGGGGCGGAGAGCCAGCCTTCGCCGCCCTCTCCTTCCTCGTCGGGCTCCTCGTCTTCGCCGGGCTGGGCGACGACCGGCCGCCACATCGTGACCATGCCGGCGCGCTCGTCCCCCACATGCGGGGTCGTCGGCCGATCAAGCCCCATGCTCCCGTGCCCGATCAGGCCAATGGCGGCATCCACGAAGTCCAGCACCGGCTGCGCCGTGCGGTACGAGCGGCCAAGGCCCAGCTCCACCAGTTCGCGCGCGTCGATCCGTTCGGGCAGCAGGCGGACATTGTCGACCCGGTCCAGCATCGCCTGCGCGAAACGGTTCTTCGCATCTCTGAAATTTTCGGGGCTGGTCCCCTGAAAGCGAAAGATCGCCTGCTTGTAGTCGCCGACGACAAAGATGGTGCGCAGCTTGTTGTCGTGCTGGCCCTGACCTGCGAAGAAATCCTCTGTCAGCGCGCCAATGATCGACCACTGGCTGCTGTTGGTGTCCTGCGCCTCGTCCACCAGGATATGATCGAACCGGCGATCCAGCTTGTAGCGGATCCATTCGCCCATGCCCGGCACCGTCAGCAGCGCGGCGGCGCGGCGGATGAGGTCGTCGAACTCGATCAGCCCCTCACGCGTCTTGGCCGCATCCCATGCCAGCGCGAAGCGGCGGCCGAGCGACAGGGCCGGCACCAGCATGTCCGCAAGCTGCAGCAGTGCGGCCCGCTCCTGCACCCGCACGATGCTTTCCAGCACGCGGGCCGCCGTGCCCTCGTAATTGGCGTCGAGCTTCTCCAGCGATTTCAGGGAGCGCGGCTTGCCCTCTTTCGTGAACAGTGCGCTTTTCAGCGCCTCGAAACTCTCTGCCCGTGCCGCACCGTCGCTGCCCTGCCACAGCGCGATCGCGTCGACGCATTTCAGCCCGGTGGCCGTCCCCCAGCTGCGATTGACCTCCAGGCAGCGCTGCAGGGCAACGCAGTCGAACAGCCCGTCGGCGCATAATTCGTGCAGGCTTTCCGGCCCCGCGCCCACCGGCAGGCCCAGCGCCGGCTCGATCCGCGGGCGCAGCGGCTCCTGCCACGCTCCAGGCCCCCACCACAGGTCGCGCGCGGCGGCGCAGCGCATCAGCCAGCCGCGCGCCTTGTCCGGCCCCAGCCGCAAGGACAAAGCCTCAAGTGCGGCGACCGGCTCGCCATCGCCGGTGCTCTGCCACTGGCCGAGCAGATCGGCCAGCACCTGCCGGCCGAGCAGGTCGCGGTCGCGATCCTCCATCGGCTGCGTGCCCGGCGCCATCTCCGCCTCCTCGGGGAAGGCACCCAGCAGCCATTGGGAAAAGGCATGGATCGTGTCGATCCGCAGACCTCCGCCCGGCGTGTCCAGCACTGCTGCGAAGCGGGTGCGGGCGCGATCACGCGTGGCATCGTCCGTCGGTGCGCCGATCGCCAGCAGGTCGGTGAACAGCACCGTCTCTTCCAGCCGCACCCAGCGCGCGAGCACGGCATTGACCCGTTCCGCCATCTCGGCCGCTCCGGCCTTGGTGAAGGTGAGGCACAGGATCTGTTCCGGCGACACATCGGGCTGCAGCAGCAGCCGAAGCACCCGGGCGGACAGCACCTGCGTCTTGCCGGTGCCGGCGCTGGCACTCAGCCATACGCTGTCCGCCGGATTGACCGCGCGCGCCTGCTCGCCACGCAGGGGATGGACCTTGCTCACAGTTCCCCCATCCATTCATCCAGGCGCATCAGCTGGTCATAGGTGGCATAGCCCGGCGCATCGGGATTGAGGCGCGCGGTGAAGGCTTCCTCGCCCAGGATCCAGCGGCTGAGCGCATCGTGCAGATAGCGTTCCGCCTCCGGCAGGAAGTCAGCCGGTGGAATGCCGCTGCGCTTCGATCCGACCAGCAACGGCGTGACCACCGCGCCAAAGCCGGTCTCGCTGCTTTTCGCCTTGGCCAGCGTCCAGTATTCGAAGGCGGTCGGCTCTCCCTCCAGTTCCGGAAAGCCGCCAGCCCGCGCCATCAGGCCCAGCGTGCCCAGCTGTAGGGCATAGCCGGCCTCGACCTCCGCACCGCTTGGCGTCCGGCCCGTCTTGTAGTCGATGATGGCCAGTTCGCCTCCGGGTAGCCGGTCGATCCGGTCGACCTTGCCGAAGATGGTGACGCCGCGCACCACCATCTCGCCCCACTCTTCGAACAGGGCAGGCGCACGTTCCGGATGGCGGGCGATCTCCGCCGCTGCCCATTCCAGCGCCTTCAGCAGGCGCGGGCGCCACAGCGCCAGCATCAGCGGGTGCTGGCCGAACTTCGCCAGCTCCTCCTCCGCCACATCGGGCAGCGGCCGGCCGGATCGGTGCCAGGCCTCCAGGATGGCGTGCGCCGCGGTGCCGCGCCATGCGGCATCCGGCTCGGCATCCAGTGGCTGCAGTTCCTTCAGCCGCAGGATGGAGGAAGCGTAGAACTGGTACGGATCGGACCGGAGCCGATCCAGCGCAGTGACGCTGATCCGCACCTGCCGCTGTTCGGGCGACGGGCTGGGCTGCGGGCGGGGGTGCGGTGGTTCGTAGCCGGTCTGGTCCAGCAGTCGCGCCAGTTCCGGGATGCGCAGTTCCTGATGCCGGGGCAGCAGGTCCTCCCCCAGCAGCGCCTGGACGCGCAGCCAGAAACGGCTGGCGATCGCCGGACCGCCGGCATCGCGCTCCGCCCGGCTCAGCACCACCTCGGGCGCGCCCAGCGCCCCGGCCAGATCATGCGCAGCAAGGCCGATGCGGAAATCCGCGCCGGGCACGCCCAACGCCCGCAGCACGGCGGGGGCAAGCAGCGGGTCGGTGCTGGGCGTGGCAGGCCAGACTCCTTCGTTCAGCCCGCCGCAGATGACCAGATCGGCGCGGACCATGCGCGATTCCAGCAGGCCGTAGATGGTGACCCGCGGGTGCCCGCCATAGGATGGCCGCACCGCCACCCGCTCCATCGCCTCGCGCAGCACGGCCGGCAGCTCCGCCACGTCCAGCATCGTGCCGACCGCACCGGCGTGCAGGCGCAGATCCTCCACAAACTCGGCCAGCGCCCGGCCATCCTCCCGCGCCCACAATGCTTCGCCGGCCAGCACCTCCCCTGCCGTGACCAGCCCGTCGAGCAGGTCCGCCAGCGGAGCCGTACCTGTCTGTACCACGGGCGTCAGCGTTGGCGCGAGCGCGTCCCACCAGCGATCCAGTCGCGCCGCCTGAGCGACGGAGCCGATCGCCTCCAGCCCGGGCGCACGACGCGGACCGCGCAGCGCCAGATCCAGGCGTCGCACGTGGTCCAGCCAGCGGGCGCGCGTCACCGGATCGTCGGCCTGCATCAGCGGATGTTGTAGCAGTCCGATCAGCGGCACGGGCGCGGCGCCCTCCGCCCCCAATTGCGCCAGCAGCAGGAACAGCCGGCCGGCGGCGGTCTGCGGCAAGGGGCGCCCAGCCGAATCGTCCGCCTGGATGTTCCATCGGCGCAGATGATCCACCACCCGCCCGGCCAGTCCGCGATCGGGCGTGACCACTGCCACGCGCCGCGCCGGCACCTCCAGCGCCTCTCGCACCAGCAGGGCGATGGCCTGCGCCTCCTCCTCCGGGTGAGCGGTCTGCATCAGCCGCACGCCGGACATGCGGCGCTTTTCCGGCGGCAGGTCTATCCAGCCTCTGCTGGCAGACGGCGGCAGGAACAGGCTGCTGAGCGCCTGGCTGCGGGCCGGCGGCGCGGCGCCGAGGCCGGCGCGATGCCAGGCCTGCACCTCCTCCCGCCCTACGCCCATGCGGTTGAGCAGCACCTTGAGGTGATATTGCGGGTGCGTGACCGCGTCGCCATGCGCCAGCGGCGGCACTGCATCGGGCGCTCCGGCGTGACCCAGTTCGTCCCACACATGCTCCGGCAAGGCGAGATCGAAGTCGGGTAGCACCACCCCGCCCTGCGGCAGTTCGCTAACGACCCGCAGCAGGCGCGCCAGTGCGGGCGCTGCGCTGGTCACACCGGCCGCGATGATCGGGGTGGCCGGCGGATCGCGTCGCCAGCTCTGCGCGGCGTGGCGGAACAGCAGGTTGCGGCGGGTGGCGGCGTCAACCTGCCCGCGCTCCTCCAGTTCGAAGCGCCACATCTGCTGGACGCGTGCGAACAGCGCCAGGCTCTTGCGCCAGTGCTCTGCCAGGTCGCCCAGCGTATCCAGCACCAGGTCGCCGAGCAGGTCCTCCGGCGCGATCTCTTCCACCAGCAGGCGGTCCATGGTGCGCGCGGTCTCGTGCGCCAGTCGCAGCAGCGCCGCGCCGGGCAAGCCCGGCCGTTCGCCCGCAATCAGTTCGGCGAGGCGCAGCCAGCGATAGGTCGGGTCGGCAGCGGGCGGGATGTCCGCACCCGCAGCCAGCGGGTCCAGCACGGGGCCGAGCGCCTCGTCCAGATCCAGATCGCCGACAACCACCATGCGTGGTAGCAGCAGGCCGGCCCGGCGCTGCCCGTCAGCCGCCTTTCGCCCGCCATGCTCGCCGAAATGCCGGATGAACGCCTCCGTCACGGTGCGGATGGCGCGGGTGCTGGGCAGCAGCAGGGTCAGCCGGGCGAGGCCCAGCTCCGTATCGGAGTATCGCGGCACCAGCCCGGCGACCAGGGCATCGGCGAAGCCACGATGGGCGGTGATCGCGTGGACGCGCGGCGCGCCGCGGCTGAGCCCCCCGCCTATGCTCTCCTGGCTCAAGGCGGTCAGCCGCCTGCCAGGATCGCTTCGGTCGGCGCGATCGACTGCGGCGTGCCGACCTCGAACCACTCGCCGGTGAAGGCAATGCCGAACAGCCGGCCTTCCTCGATCGCGCGATCCCACAGCAGGTTGGTGGAGAACGGCCCGTCGGGTGCGTCGCGCAGCAGGCGCTTGGATACCAGCTGCACCCCGGTGAACACGAAGGGCGCGACCCGGGCGGCGCGGCGACGGCTGAGGCGGCCCAGGCCGTCCATGTGGAAGTCGCCGGTGCCGAGGAAGTTGTGCGTGCGGGCGTGACCCGTCACCAGCAGCAACGCATCCATTCGCGCCGGATCCCAGGCGCGCGAAAGTTCATGGAAGGCGTCGTACGGTCCATCCAGCCAAAGATTGTCGCTGTTCATGCAGAAGAACGGATCGGGCAGCAGGCCGGCCGCCCGCGCCAACCCGCCGCCGGTTTCCAGCAGCTGGTCCCGCTCGTCGGAGATCACGACCTGCGGGTTGGTGCGCTCCTTTACATGGGCCTCGATCGCGTCGCCCAGATAATGCACATTGACCACGGCACGAGCTATGCCGGCGGCGCTGAGGCGGTCGAGCGCGTGATCCAGCAGCGGCTTGCCGGCGACGCGCACCATCGGCTTGGGCTGGCTGATGGTCAGCGGCCGCATGCGCTTGCCCAGACCCGCGGCCAGCACCATGCAGGTGTCCGATGCCAGCGTCGGCAACAAGCCCTTTACCGGTGCGTTCATTGCAGTTCCCCGCCTTGCGTATCGCGCACTTCCTGCGGAATGTTGGCTGCGAACCAGGCGGCGACCGGTGCCAGCGCGGGGTGGTCAAGGTCGCGTTCCAGCGCATCCCAGACACGCGGTACGAAGGCCAGGTAGCGCGCCTTGCCGTCGCGCTTCCACAACCGGGCAAAAATGCCCACGATCTTGGCGTTACGCTGTGCACCCAGGCGGGCGTAATCGGCGCGGAAGGTATCGTCGGCTGCGGCGGCGGCACAGTACCGGTCCAGCATCGCGGCCTCCAGTTCCGGTGCAACATCGCGCCGGGCATCCTGAAGGAGGGACACCAGATCATAGGCGCGGTGCCCGACCAGCGCATCCTGGAAGTCGATCAGCCCTTGCGCGCCACCATCCAGCAGCATGATGTTTTCTGCGTGGTAATCGCGCAGGACGGTCACGCCAGGCGCCTGCCGGGCCAGCAACGGCTCCAGCACCTGTTCCCAGGCGGCGTGCCAACCCGCCGCATCGACCGAAAGCCCCATGGCCGGGCAGTACCATTCGACGAACAGGGCGGCTTCGCGCTGGTATATGGTCAGGTCATAGGGCGGGAAGGGTCCGGCCGGCTGCCGGTGCAATGCCACCAGCGTGTCGATCGCCGCGGCATAGACATCGCTTTCATCCTCCGGATGGTCGTCCAGCCAGTCACGCATGCGCGCCTCGCCGAAATCCTCCAGCAGCACCAGGCCTTGCTCCGCTTGGGCGGCCAGAATGTTGGGCGCGCGCTGCCCGTGATCGGCCAGCCATCCGGCGACATGCAGGAAGGGGCGCGGATCTTCATGCGGAGGCGGCGCGTCCATCAGCATGGCCGTGCGACCGTCGGAGGCGCGGATGCGGAAGTAGCGGCGGAAGCTGGCATCGCCGGCCAGCGGCTCCACCGCGGCATCGGCCCAGCCGGCTTCACTCAGGAATTCGTCGAGGCCCGCAGGCAGAGCATCATTCATGGGGCACGGCCATGCCAATCCGCGCCCGGTTCCACAATCGCCCTTCTCGCCTCACCCACTGTTTCGATGTGGACCGACAGGCAGCCGGGCTCGTGCGCGAAGCCGCCGGCATGGTCGGGCCATTCGGCGATCAGCGCCGCGCCGGCGCGGTAATCGTCCAGCCCGATCTCTGCGGCCTCGTCCGGCGAGCGCAGCCGGTAGAAGTCCGCGTGAACCAGCGGCAGGCGTACGGCGGGCGGATCATAGGTTTCCACGATGGTGAAAGTGGGGGACGGCACCTCCCCCGCATGGCCCGCAGCGGCGATGATGGCGCGCGCCAGCGTGGTCTTGCCCGCACCCAGCCCGCCGGTCAGCGCCACGACGTCGCCGGGGCGCAATGCCGCCTCTATCTGCCGCCCGAGTGCCTGCGTGGCGGCTTCGTCCGGCAGGTCAATCGTGCGGGTCACGGCAGCACGATGCTGGCAACGGTGCCGCGCACACCATCGGATCGCAGGCGCAGCTGCCCGTCCTGCGCCTCCACCAGCAGCCGTGCACGGGCCAGCGCCCGCCCGGCCTCGCTGCGCGCCGGCGCACTGCCCAGCGCCTCCTCCAGCACAACGGGCGCCAGCGGCAGTCCGTCATGCGCCAGCACGATACGCTCCGGCTTGCGGGGACCAGCCAGGGTGACCTGGATGCGACCGCCGTCCCGACAATCGGCAATGGCCCGTTGCAGCAGGATGTCCAACGCGGCGTCCAGTTGCTGCGGATCGGACTGCACCTCGCCCGCGCTGCGATCGCCGCGGAGATCCAGCTTCAGGCCGCGGGCGACGATCTCCTGTTCCTGCGCACGGACGGTTCGGGTCACGAACGGGAGCAGTTCGACCGTCTCGCGGGCACCGGACACGATCGGGCCGGTCTCGTGCTGCAGCGCCTGATCGGCCCGTTCCACCAGATCGGCCCGCTCTCGCAGGACATCCTCGCGCAACTTCTGGCCGGTGACATCGACGGCGGTCAGCAGGCCGTTGCCATCAGGCAGCGGGATACCGGCAAAGGCCAGGGTGCGGCCATCCGCCAGCATCACCTGCCCTGCCCGCATCCGCCGGTCGAGCGTGGCCGCACGCACCACATCGGCGATCGCAGCGGATTGCGCCGGGCGGGCCAGCCGCGTGGCGATCGCCTGCAGTACCGTGTCGAAGCGCGGCGCCGCCGGATCGGGACCGGTGCCCGGCGGCAGCAGGTCTTCCGGCAGATCC
Source organism: Croceibacterium ferulae (assembly GCF_003660445.1). Taxonomy (GTDB): domain Bacteria; phylum Pseudomonadota; class Alphaproteobacteria; order Sphingomonadales; family Sphingomonadaceae; genus Croceibacterium; species Croceibacterium ferulae. The sequence continues at coordinate 83,482 of NZ_QZVQ01000007.1, forward strand.
CACAACAGTCCGAAACGGCGGTTCCACAGCTGCAGCCGGCTGTCCGGCGCGACCACCGCAACCGCCTCGAACAGATTGTCGATCATGGCGGTGCGCACCCGCAGCAGCGTATCGCGTGCAGCCAGCACCGACAGCTGTTCCGACCGATCCTCCGCCACCAGCACCAACCCGCCATCCGGCAGCGGCAGGCCCAGCACCTTCAGATGCGTACCGCCCTTCACCACCCAGTCCGCCCGCATCGGCTCGCTTGCCTGGAACCAGCCGGCCAGTTCGCGGCGGAATGCGGGGAAGTCGCGCATCTCTGGCAGGCGTCCGGCTTCCCGCATCCGATCGAGCACGCGATCGAGCGGCAGGCTGTCCACCGCCGCGGTGGGATCCAGACCGAAGATGCGGGTGAACGGATCGTTGACAAAGTCCACCCGGCGGGCGGCGGAAAACTGCGCGACGCCCAGCGGCAGATTGTCCAACAGGACGCGCTGGCTGGACTGGAATGCGGCCAGTTCGCGGGCCAGCAGCTCGCGCTCCTCCACGTCCAGCGCGTAACCGGCGACGTTTTCAGTGTTTGCGATCGGCAGGTCCGTGACCTTCAGCGCGCGCCGTTCGCCGGCGATCGTCGCCTGCACCCGGCGCGACAAGGGCGCGCCCTTTTCCGCTGCGCGGGCGGCGGCGGCGCGGGCGTTCATGCCGTCGACCGGTTCGACCAGCTCCAGCCCGCATTCAAGCACGGTTGCGGCGTCGGGCAAACCCACCGCATCAGCATAGGGCTGGTTGACGAACCGCAACGTGCCATCGGGGCCCCGCACCCACATGGGCAGAGGCGCCTGTTCCACCAGCCCGACCAGCGCGGTGAAATCGGCGGAAGCCTCCGCCGCCTGCTTGCGCGCGCTGGCAAGTTCGGCATCGCTGTCCGATACGTCGAACCACCACAGCAGCGCGGTCCCTTCCGGTGCGACGGCGGGATCGGCCAGCTGGCCCTGCACGGACAGGCTGCGCGATTTGCCGCCGCGTGCCTGCAGCACGATGGAGAAGGATGCGGCGCTTTTCTGAGTGCGGCGGACCTGTTCCGCCAGGCTGTCCACATCGGCCGGGTTCAGGCCGGTCGCATGCCGGCCAAGCTCGGGCAGGTATTCGGGCAAGCGATCGAGGCCGAGCAGCGATGCCAGTCGTTCCGGCCCTTCGATCCGCCCGTCCGACCGGACCAGCAGCGGCAGGGCCGGCGCGGTGTCGATCATGCGGGTCAGACGGCGGACATTGGCCCGGGCGCTGCGGGCCTGCCGCTCCCGCGACCGGGCCCCCAGCGCAATCCACGCCGCCCCCACGCTCCAGGCGGAGAGCAGCAGGCCGAGCAGGACCAGCGCGAGGGGCGACAATTGCATCGGCCGCCAGCGCTATGGGCGCAGGCGGCGCGATGCAAGAGCCACGGCCGGCTTAGTAGCGGTAATGGTCCGACTTGAAGGGGCCGGTGACCGGCACGCCGATGTAATCGGCCTGCTTCTGGCTCAGCGTCGTCAGCTTCACGCCCAGCTTTTCCAGATGCAGCGCGGCGACCTTCTCGTCCAGGTGCTTGGGCAGGACATAGACGTCGTTCTTGTACTGCTCCGCCTTCTGGAACAGCTCGATCTGGGCCAGCACCTGGTTGGTAAAGGAACAGCTCATCACGAAGCTGGGGTGACCGGTGGCGCAGCCCAGGTTCACCAGCCGGCCCTTGGCCAGGATGATGATCTTCTTGCCGTCAGGGAAGGTCACCACGTCGGTGCCGGGCTTCACTTCCTGCCAGTCGTAATTGTCCAGTGCGCTGATCTGGATCTCGCTGTCGAAGTGGCCGATGTTGCAGACGATGGCCATCGGCTTCATCGCCTTCATGTGCTCGGCCGTGATCACGTCTTCGTTGCCGGTGGTGGTGACAAAGATGTCGCAGCGGGTCACCGCTTCTTCCATCGTCACGACTTCGTAGCCTTCCATGGCGGCCTGCAATGCGCAGATCGGGTCGATTTCGGTCACCATCACGCGGGCGCCGCCATTGCGCAGCGAATCGGCGCTGCCCTTGCCCACATCGCCGAAGCCGGCGACGCAGGCGACCTTGCCGGCCAGCATCACGTCCGTCGCGCGGCGGATCGCGTCGACCAGCGATTCCTTGCAGCCATACAGATTGTCGAACTTCGACTTGGTGACGCTGTCATTCACGTTGATCGCGGGGAACGGCAGGCGGCCCTGCTTGGCCAGCGAATACAGGCGGTGGACGCCGGTGGTGGTCTCCTCGCTGACGCCCTTGATCGCCTGCACGGTGCGGGTCAGGTAGCCGGGCTTGGCCTTCAGGAAGGCGTTCAGTGCGCGGACGAACTCGATCTCCTCGGCGTTGCTCGGCTCGAACAGGGTCTCGCCCGCCTCGACCCGGGCGCCCCACAGCGCGAACATGGTGGCATCGCCACCATCGTCCAGGATCAGGTTGCAGGTCAGGTCCTCGTCGGCCTCGCTCGACCAATCGAAGATGCGGCCGACATAGTCCCAGTAATCGGCCAGGCTTTCGCCCTTGATGGCGAAGATCGGCGTGCCACCCGCGGCGATCGCCGCGGCGGCGTGGTCCTGCGTCGAATAAATGTTGCAGGTGGCCCAGCGCACTTCGGCGCCAAGGGCCACCAGGGTCTCGATCAGTACGGCGGTCTGAATCGTCATGTGCAGCGACCCGGTGATCCGCGCGCCCTTCAGCGGCTGCTGTGCACCGTATTCCTCGCGCACGGCCATCAGGCCGGGCATCTCGGTTTCGGCGATCTCGATCTCCGCCCGGCCGTAATCGGCAAGGCTGATATCCTTGATGACGTAGTCGTGTTCAGGCGCAACGGTGGCCACGTGGACGAACTCCTGCTGGTTGGCTGAGGGCGCTGCCGGGGCTCCACGCGGCGCCGTGGTGGTGCGCCCCTTAGCGCGGCGGACGGAGCCTTGCAAACCGGCGGTTGCGCAAGGGCCCCCACCCCCTATCTGGGCGACGGACATCAACAGGAGCTCTATCCGCATGACCATTGCCAAAGGTGACCGCCTGCCCGACGTGAAGCTGACCAAGGTCACGCCCGCGGGTCCGGACGCAGTGCAGTCCGCCGACTATTTCGCCGGCCGCAAGGTGGCGCTGTTCTCCGTCCCTGGTGCCTACACCCCCACCTGCTCCGCGCGTCACCTGCCCGGCTTCGTGGAGAAAGCGGCCGAGCTGAAGGCAAAGGGCGTGGACGAGATCGCCTGCACCGCGGTGAACGATGCCTTCGTGATGGGCGCGTGGAACGAGGCGTCCGGGTCGCAGGACATCACCATGCTGGCCGACGGCAATGGCGAGTTCGCAGAGGCCTTGGGCCTGACCATGGACGGCAGCGGCTTCGGCTTGGGCAAGCGCGGGCAGCGCTTCTCCATGATCGTGGACGATGGCGTAGTGACCGAGCTGAACGTGGAGCAGGCGGGCGACTTCAAGGTCAGCAGCGCAGAATACATGCTGGGCCAGCTCTGAGGTCGAACGGGGCGCCCGGGGGCGCCCCGCCATGCTGGGCGAGTGTCACGTGGGGCCGTCGACTCCCTGCCTTGTGGGTCGAGGCCGGATGCCATCACGATTCCGTTCAATGACCGGCCACGACGGCGCCGGCTTGAAGTGGCGGATCACGACCGCCCTGACATCTGCATCTATTCAAGCCACGAGATCGATGCGGAGGCCGGTACCGTGGCAAGCAGCGCCCCCGCCGCGTCGCAGATCCGGTATTCGAGCCTGATCGCGTCGTTTCCGGCAGCAATCATCTGGGAGATCATCAAGCGCGCGCTCTGGCGTGCACTTTCACGAGCTGCGTCGAGATCTGCAAACCACTCTCCTTCAAGGTCCCGGGCGCACTGTTTCGCATAGGACACATGTGTGTAGAAGCACGGCATAGGAGTGAAACCTCGCTGCGCCCCTGCAGTTTCTCAAGACTGTGCCATGGTCGGCAACACCACCTAGAGCAAATGCCGCCTTTCGCATCCCAGCGTTGCATCAACCATCAAGGAAAGCGGAACCATGAAGACAAGCGGGAACACCATTCTGATCACGGGCGGCGGCTCCGGCATCGGTGAGTCCCTGGCGCACCGGTTCCACGATGCCGGCAACACGGTGATCGTCGCCGGGCGTCGGCGAGAGGCACTGGAAAGCGCCATCGCCGGACGCGAGAACATGCATGCGATCGAGCTGGACGTCGAGGATGCGGAAGGCCTTGCCGATTTCACCCGGCGCCTGCTGGCGGAGCATCCGACCGTGAACGTCCTGTTCAACAATGCCGGCATCATGCGCATCGAGGAGCTGGGCCACGCCCGTGATCTCGGCGATGCGGAAGCGACGGTCACCACCAACCTTCTCGGACCGATCCGGCTGACGAATGCGTTGATCGATCATCTGGCGGCGCAGCCCGATGCCGCGATCATAAATGTGAGTTCAGGGCTGGCTTTCGTGCCGCTGCTGACATCGCCGACCTACAGTGCGACGAAGGCGGCAATCCACTCCTACACGATGTCGCTGAGAGAGGTCCTGCGTGGCCGGATCGAGGTGATCGAACTCGTCCCCCCGGCGGTGCAGACAAAGCTGACTCCGGGGCAGGAGAGCCGCGAAGGCTACCTCCCGCTGGACGCGTTCATCGACGAGGTGATGACCTTGTTCTCGCAAGTGCCGACCCCGCCGGAGATCCTGGTGGAACGGGTAGGCTTCCTGCGGAACGCCGAGCGGGAGGGCCGGCTGGAGCAGGCGCTCGCCGCGCTCAACACCCCGGCTAAGGAGATCGGCGGGGACTGAATACCGCCAGTCATGCGACCGATCCGGCCGGGCGCATAATTGCCCTGGCCGAGCGGGCCAGAGTACCGCGCAAGATGAGGGTCGCGATCCCGAAGCGCTTGCCATAGAAAGCAGCGCATGAAGATCATCGCCCTTCTTGCCGCCGCTTTGCCCATGGGCGCTGCCGCGCAGTCGTCAGAGGATCCCACCATTGTCCTGCGCAATGCAGGCGGCATGTCCGTTGAGGTCATTCCCCAGGGTGCGATCGTGAAGGCGATCATGGTGCCGGATCGGACAGGCGAGATGGCGAACGTCGTGCTCGGCTATCCCGAGGCTACCGACTATCGCACCAAGGTAAAGAAGAACGGCTTCGGTGCGACAATCGGGCGTTATGCCGGGCGGATCGCAGGCGCGCGTTTCACCATCGATGGCCGGCAGATCGATCTGGTGGCGAATGACGGCGCCAATGCGCTCCATGGTGGCGGAGCCGAAGGCTTCGATACTGCCGACTGGCAGGTCAGCCGCCCGTCTGCCGGTGACGCGGCCAGCAGTGAGGCTGGCGCGGACGAGGTCACGTTCACGCTGGTCAGCCCCGATGGCTTCCAGAACTTCCCCGGCGAGCTGTCGGTGTCGGTTACTTACCGACTGGCTGCCGACAATGCGCTGCACATCGAGTACAGCGCACGCACGACCCGGCCGACGGCGTTCAACATCACCAATCACAGCTACTTCAACCTGGCGGGCGAAGGTAGCGGAATCGTTGCCGGCCAATGGCTGAAGCTGGAGGCGGATCGCTACATCGTCACCGACGAGGGCGGCATACCGACGGGAGAGCTGGCACCGGTAGCCGGCACGCCGATGGATTTCCGCTGTCCGTACAATCTGGGTGAGCGGATCGCGAACCCGGCTCCGCCGCTTACCGCGCGGGGCTACAATCATGCATGGCTGTTCGACAAGGCCGATGGGCAGCTTGCGGCGGTCGCGCTGTTGATCGATCCCGGGTCAGGCCGGACGCTGACGATCGAAACGACCGAGCCTTCGATCCAGGTCTATACCGGCGGCTACATCGACGGCACCGATGCCGGGCCGAGCGGCCATGTCTATCAGCCCGGCGACGGCATCGCGCTGGAGGTGCAGCATGTTTCCGACAGCCCCAACCAACCGCAGTTCCCGACGACGATCCTGCGACCCGGCCAGACCTATCGCCAGACAACGATCTGGCGCTTTGGCACCGATGGTGCCCGGTCCGTCTCCTGCTCGTGAACGCCGGCAGCCATCCAGCGCCTCCAATGCAATCGGCCGGAGCGGCGACATCGGCCCAGATATCTAGGCCGCCAGGAACAGGCGAGCCGGACGGAGGATGGGCACCAAGATCCCGCCGGTGGCGATGACTACTTGCCTGCTTTCGATCGACGCTGTGGAGAAGAAAGCGCGCGAACTGGCGGCAGGTGCTTGCTATGCGCGACGATCAGAGCGGCGCGGGCAGATGCCTGCGACGCGGCACGGGAAACAGGGCAAGGGACAGGGTATGAAGCGATTAGGTATGACGGCCGCACGGATCGCCTCGTCCCTTGTGATCTCGACCGCCTTGCTGGGCTTTTCGGGCGTGGCCCATGCCCAGGCATCCCATCAGGCCGTTGCTGCGTCGCCGCCCGGCATTTCTTCGGAGCGGCTGGACCGCCTTCGTGCCGAACTGCAGCGCTATGTCGATGAAGGCAGGCTGGCAGGAGCGGTGGTCCGGGTTTCGCAGAACGGCACGCCTGTCCTGTCGGAAGCCGTGGGCTGGCGCGACAGGGAAGCGGGCGACCCGATGCAGGAAGACAGCATCTTCCGCATCGCGTCCCAGACCAAGGCTCTGACCAGCGTCGCCGTGCTGATGCTTATGGAGGAAGGCAAGCTGCTGCTCGGCGATCCTGTCGGCAAGCACCTGCCGGAGTGGCAGAATCCCACAGTGGCGGTCGCCACGCCCGAAGGCGGCTACGACATCGTCCCGGCCGATCGGCCGATCACCATCCGCGATCTGCTGACCCATACTGCCGGCATCTCCTATGGCGGTGGGCCGGCCGAGCAGGCGTGGCGTAATGCGGGCCTGGCTGGTTGGTACTTTGCCGACCGCAGCGAGCCTGTGTCGGCTGCCGTCGCCCGCATGGCGTCGCTGCCGATGGCGGAGCAGCCGGGCGAGAAGTTCGTCTATGGCTACAACACCGACATTCTTGGCGTGATCGTCGAGAAGCTCAGCGGCATGTCGCTGCAGGCCTTTCTCGATGAACGCCTGATCACGCCGCTGGGCATGAAGGACACGTCCTTCTACCTGCCGCGCGAGAAAGCCGGGCGGCTGGCGGTCGTCTACGAGGCCGAGCAAGGCGGCGTCAGGCGCGCGGCTGACGCAGACGCCTGGACCGGCGGCGGACATTTTGGCCAGGGCCATTATCTCCACGGTCCTCGCGTCGCCTATTCGGGCGGAGCCGGTCTTCTCTCGACCGCGGCCGATTACAGCCGTTTCCTGGAGATGCTACGACAGGGTGGCGAGCTTGACGGACGGCGGTATCTGGGCCGCAAGTCGGTCGAGCTGATGACCTCCAACCACCTCGGGCAGATCGAGTATGATCCCGGGATGGGCTTCGGGCTCGGTTTCGCCATTCGCCTCGACCTGGGTGCCGCCGGCCAGCCCGGCTCGGAGGGCGAGTTCAGTTGGGGCGGCGCGTATCACAGCCAGTACTGGGTCGATCCAAAGGAGGGCCTCACCGTCGTTTATCTGACGCAGCTCCTGCCCGGTGGAGACATCGACGATCATGGCAAGCTGCGGACCCTGATCTACCAGGCCGTCGAGTAACGCCGCCACCTCCTGCCTGAGCTTGCTTCGCGGCCCTGCATTCGCCTAGTTGCCGACGGCATGTCCCTGTTCAGACCCTTGCTGGCCGGCGCGCATTTCGGCGAGCGGCTTCTCGCATGCCTTGGCGCCGCGATCGGCATCGGCCTGACCATGGTCGTGTGCGCCGGCCTGCCGATCGGCGCGGCCGATATCCCGATCATCGTCGCGCCGCTGGGGGCGTCGGCCGTGCTGGTATTCGCTGTGCCGAGCAGCCCTTTGGCGCAGCCTTGGCCGGTGGTTGGCGGCAACATCATCTCCACGCTGGTGGGCGTCACCGCATTTCAACTGGTGCCCCAGCCAGCGGTGGCGGCCGGACTGGCAGTGGGTGGTGCCATCCTGGTCATGTCGCTCCTGCGCTGCCTCCACCCGCCAGGCGGCGCGGCGGCGTTGACGGCGGTGATCGGCGGATCAGGGGTGCATGGGGCGGGCTATGCCTTCGCATTTGCGCCCGTCGGGATCAATTCGATCGCCCTGGTCGCGCTGGCGCTGTTCATCCATCGTGCGACGGCCCGCTCCTACCCCCATGTCCCACCGCTGCCCGCCCCGACCCCCAACCTGCAGCCTGCCGATATCGACAGGGCGCTGGACGAGATGCATGAAAGCTTCGACATCAGCCGGGCCGATCTCGACGCCCTGCTGATGCGGGCGCAGGCGCATGCGGCCCGCCGCAGCAAGTCATAGGGTCTGTCCGCCGCAGATTGGCGTAACTCACCTGCGGTGCACGGTTTCCGAGCTTGGCATCGATCAAAGGATCGCGCATCTGGCACGGGATGGCAGATCCCTCGCCGAACTCGCCCTTGTCGTTCCCGGTGTTTCGCGCCGTGTGGATCGCGAGCATGGCGTCCAACTTCGGCGGGCTGATCCAGTCGGTCGGCGCATCGTGGCTGATGACCTCGCTTACGCCGTCCTCCCAGATGGTCGCCCTGGTGCAGGCTTCCACGGCCCTCCCCATCCTGCTGCTCTCTTTATGGTCGGGCGCGGTCGCGGACAATCTTGACCGCAGGCGTGTCATGCTTGCCGCGCAGGGCTTCATGCTGCTGGTGTCCGTCACCCTGGCGGCCGTCTCCTTTGCCGGGTGGATCACCCCCTGGCTGCTGCTCTGCTTCACGTTCCTGATCGGCTGCGGCGCAGCGATGAACGGCCCGGCATGGCAGGCATCGGTGGGCGACATGGTCCCCCGTGCCGCGCTGCCCGGTGCGGTCGCGCTCAATTCCATGGGCTTCAACATCGCGCGCAGCCTTGGTCCGGCGATCGGCGGGGCCATTGTCGCTGCCGCGGGCGCGGCGGCCGCGTTCGTCGTCAATGCGGTCAGCTATGTCGGGCTGATCGCCGTACTCACGCGGTGGAAACCCGACCTTGCCGTGCGCGTCCTGCCGCGCGAGACGCTGGGCCATGCGATGGCGGCCGGGGTGCGCTACGTCGCCATGTCGCCCGACATCCGCACCGTGCTCATGCGCGCCCTGATATTCGGCGTGGGCGCGAGCGCGGTGCCGGCGATGATGCCCCTGATCGCGCGGGACGTGATCGTGGGCAATTCGCTCACCTATGGCGTGCTGCTGGGCGCTTTCGGGATCGGCGCCGTCGGCGGCGGGCTGATGGTCCGCCGGTTGCGCGACCGCATGAAGGTGGAGATGATCGTCCGTGTGGCAGCCGCCGCGATGGTAGGCGGCAGCGTGGTGACCGGGCTCAGCCAGACCTTGCTGCTGACCATCCCGGCGCTGGCACTGGCTGGTGGCGGCTGGGTGCTGGCGCTGTCGACGTTCAACGTCACGGTGCAGTTGTCGGCACCGCGCTGGGTCGTGGCGCGGGCGCTGTCGCTTTATCAGATGTCGGCGTTCGGCGGCATGACGGGCGGAGCGGTGCTGTTCGGCAGCATCGCCGATGTTGAGGGCGTGCAGACTACCTTGCTTGTGGCGGCGGGTGTTCAGGCGCTGACGATTCTGGCAGGGCTCGTCCTTCCCCTTCCCGCCGCGCGCGACCTGGACCTGGCGCTGCGCGAGTGGGCGGAACCGGAGACGGCCGTGTCGGTCGACGAACGTAGCGGACCGATCGTGGTGACGATCGAATATCGCATCGCGCCCGAAGATATCGCCCGCTTCCTCAACGTCATGCACGAGCGCAGGCGGATCCGCAGGCGCGACGGGGCGAGACACTGGACCTTGCTGCGCGATCTGGGCGAGAGCGCATTGTGGATCGAGCGGTACCATGTCGCGACCTGGCTCGATTACGTGCGCCACAACCAGCGTCGCACGCAGGAGGACGCGCAGAACACCCGTGACATCCTGGCGCTGCACATCGGCGGCGCGCGGCCTGTCGTGCACCGCATGATCGAGCGCCAGACCAGCACGCTGCCCGGAATGCGCGACGCTTCTCCGCGGGAACTCGCCGAACCGATGACCGACACAGCACGCCAGAGCTGATCGACGAAACCGTTGGGCTGGCCAGCGATTGTTGCAGGGCAGCGGCAGAGAAGCGTCCCGCGACTGTTTGCGCCGGGAACTGGCCATATTGTGGCAAGGTGCTGAGGCGTATGGGCCAGACTGGATCCACGGTGATGATTGGTGCACGGCATGATCGAGGGTGACGAGGCGGATCCGGTCAAGACCGGCGCGCAGCCTGAAGCCGCCGGGGGCGTGACTGACGCGGACACGCGCCGTCACAAGGCCTGGCGGATCGCCCGTAATGTCGCTGTCTGCCTCGTGGCCGTCATCGCCATCCTCTGGCTGGTGCTGTTCATCACCAAGGGTCGTTTTCTAAAGGGTCCGTTCGAGCGCACGGTGACCAGCCTGATCGACCGGCCGGTGACGGTACGCGGGGACTTCCAGCTCTACTTCGCACCGTTCGATATCAAGCTGTTCGCCGAAGGGCTGACGGTCGCCAATCCCGCATGGACCACGCAGCGTCATCTGTTCGCCGCGCGCCGCATTGATACCAGGATTGCGCCACTGTCACTGCTGTTCGGCAAGCGGCGACTGCGCTGGCTGGACCTGGACGATGCCGCCCTGGATCTGGAATGGAATGCGGCGCATACCGCCAACAGCTGGACCTTCTCCAGCGACGGCGGTGGCGAGCCGTTCGAGATGCCGATCATCGAGCGCGCCAAGCTGGTTTCGACCGCGCTTCGCTACCGCGATCCGCAGCTCGACCTCCTGGCCGATCTCGATTTCTCGTCAGTCACTTCGCAAAACGCCCGTATCGGTGAGGCGGTCCGCTTCACCGGCGACGGACGCATCCGGAAGACCCCGTTCACGCTGCGCGGCGAGTTGCTGACCCCCAACGCGACGGCTGCAGGCGGACGCAACCGGCTCGTCCTGCAGGCTGATGCCGGTAACGATCACATCACCATGTCCGGCACGCTGCCCAGTCTCGCCGATATTGAAGGCGTGCCGCTGGCGGTGACCGCACGCGGGAACGACGTTTCCGAACTGCTCGCCATCCTCGGCATCGTCGTGCCGCGTACGCGCGTCTATCAGCTGAAGACGACACTGGTGAAACGGGACAGCCGGTACCGCTTCGGCGATTTGTCCGGTCGCTTCGGCGACAGCGACATTGCCGGGGCATTCACCATCAACAATGGCGGCGAACGCGTCCATATCGACGCCGATCTGGCCACGCGGATGCTCGACATCGTCGATGTTGCGCCCTTCATCGGCTACAACCCCGATCTGGTCGCCAGCAAGGGATATGCCGCAGCAGCCAGGGCGACGGGTGCAGCGCCTGCACGCCTGTTGCCCGACGCCACGCTCCGCGCAGAGGGGCTGCGCGCGTTCGACGCCGACGTGCGCTACAAGGTCGCGCGACTGCGATCGGACAAGATGCCGGTCACCGATATCGCGGTGATCGTGGCGCTGGATGACGGGCTGCTCAGCCTGTCCCCGTTCGGCTTCACGATGGCGCGTGGCGCCGTCACTTCGGATGTGCGCATCGACTGGCGCAGGCGGCCTGCGCGCATCACCTATGATTTCCGGCTGGGCGCTACCCCGATGACGCAATTGCTGAGCGGATTCGGCGTGGCCGAGGCCGGAACCAACGGCACGATCAGCGGCCGTTTGCAGCTGGAGGGCGATGGCGACACGCTGCATGATTCACTGGCCACCTCGCGCGGCCGTATCGCCTTTGTCATCCCGCAGGGCACCTTGACGACCCGCAACGTCCAGCTTTCCGAACTGGACCTGGGTACGTTCGTGCAGAAGATGTTCGAGGAGCGGCTGGAGGAGCCGGTGAACATCAATTGTGGCCTGGTCGCGTTCACCGTGCGGCGCGGGGTTGCGGCTGCCGATCCGATCCTGATCGACACCCGCAAGAACGTCATCACCGGGCGAGGCGGGTTCAGCTTCGCGACCGAGCAGATGGACCTCGCCTTCAGTGCGGACGCCAAGAAGTTCAGCCTGTTCTCAGGCCAGTCGCCGGTTCGAGTCGGCGGCTATTTCTCGGAGCCTTCGCTGGCGGTGGTCAGCCCGGAACTGCTTGGCCGTGCCGGAATAGGCCTGGGGCTCGCCGCTCTGGCCGCGCCGCCGGCGGCATTGCTGGCCTTCGTCGATGTCGGCGATGCGGAAAGCGCTGCATGCGGACCGGTTCTGGCCGGGGCCACTGCAGAGGCGCAACGCACCCGAGACGGCGAACGGCGCGACGACGTCGGCGATGGCGAAACCGCCACGGCGACCACCAAGCCGCGCAAGAAATTCCTCGGAATTTTCTGAGTTGGATTGCCCATCACCCCGCGCCGCGGGGTGGCGGGCTCAGAACCGGTAGCGCGCCCCCACGCCATAGGTGCGCGGCTGGTTGGTATATCCCGACACTGCGAAGGGCTGCGCCACCGAGTCGAACACCGAAAGCAGGTAGCGATTGTCGAGCAGGTTGCGGCCCCACACCGACAGCTCCACGCCAGCGCTATCCATGACATAGGTGAGCGAGGCCGACAGCTCGTTCACTTCCCGCGTGAACTGGTCGGCCGCCGCAATGGCTGCGCCCTGACCCTGGCTGACAAAGCCTGGCAGGCCCTCCACAATGTTGGTCTCGGCCTCGTGATGAAAGGTCGAGCGCAGCACGAGCTCGTCCCCGCCGGGCAGCGGCTGGATCCATTGTCCGCCCACCACCACGGTCCAGTCCGGCACCCCGGCCACGCTCAGGCCAGACAGGTCGCCGACCGAGGATAGCGGGAACTCCTGATAGGTCGCATCCAGCCAGGTGACGCCCAGGCTGAGCGTAAGCGGGTCGACCGGATTGGCCGTGCCCTCGAACTCCACGCCCCAGGTGCGCTGCTTGCCGGCATTGGCGAGGAAGAAGCCGGTGCCGGTGAAGATGTTGGACTGAAAGCCGTCGATGTCCTGCCGGAAACCGGTGAGATTGGCCGAATAACGGCCCCTGCTGGCCTTCAGTCCCACTTCGATGACGCTGGCCTCCTCCGGACCTGCGAAGCGGCTGCCATAGGTGAGATTGTTGACTGCCAGCCCCGCCCCGGCAAGCGCCGCCGCGTCGCCGAGGAACGGGCGGCTGTCGCGCGACAGGTTGAAAGAGCTCGCCTTGAAGCCGGTGGCATAGCTTGCATAGACATTGAGCGCGTCATCCACATCGTAGGCCAGGCGGATCGTATAGGCGAAATCATTGTCGTCGGTCTCACCGCTCTCCACCGCATTGGGAAGGTTGACGAAGGGTGGGAACAGCTGAAGCGCGCGCGCGCCGAGCAGCGGGTTAACCTGCGGGTTGGCCGCGTTGACGGCGGCGAAGGCCTGCGCCCCTGCCTGCACCTGGGCAAAGCCGGCCGGGCTGGCCTGCGCGAAGCCGCCGATCTCCGCCTGCGTGGCAGGCCGGCCGAGCCCGAGCAGAGTGCCCACCGTGGTGGCAATGCCCTGCGCTGTGATCGCCCGGCCGCCGGCATCCACCAGATCGATGCCGGAAAACACATCGGAGGAAGCGTAAGTGGTGGTCGCCCGCTTCTCGTCCATCGTGTAATTCCCGCCCAGTGTCAGGACGAGGCCAGCAGCGATCTCGACATCGAACTGGCCGAACAGGGAGAGCGCCTGGTTCTCGAGATCGAAGGTGCCCGTTTCGCTCACACCAGGCACGAAGAACCGCCCGATATATTGCGCAGGGTTGCCATACAGCGTGCCCAGCGTGCCTTCCAGGTTCGTCACCGCCGCGCCGCTGCCATTCCCACCGACGCTGATGTCCGCGAAGGTCCGGAAAGAATCGCCGGTGACGACATCCTGCCGCTCCCGCACCTTTTCATCGAAGTAATAGAGGCCGAGCAGCGCGGTGACCGGCCCGAAGGTTGCGGTGGCGCGCAGTTCCTGCGTGAAGGTTTCCAGCGTCTGGTCGTAGAAACGGCGCAGCAGGTCGGCGGAGGTAAAGTCCACATCCTGGCCATAGGTACCGTCGGTCGTGCGGAAAGCGGTGATGGAGGTCAGCGCCACCCGGCCGAGGTCCAGGTCGAACTGCCCCGACACTCCGACATTGTCGATGACGTTGGTGGAGGGGAAATTGTTGTACACCACATTGCCGAACCGGTCGGCCGGATCGCTCACCTGCCCGCCCAGCGCGCGGATCGCGGCGGTGGCGGGCGAGCTGAGCAGGTTCACGACGCCGCAGCAATTCTCGTCGATGCGATCATAGTCCACGATCAGGCGCGCGGTCAGCGCTCCACCATTGTCGAACAGCCCCTGCCCACGAATGAACCAGCGATCCCGTTCGTTGGTGCGCGTGCCGGAGCCTTCGTCGCGATTGTATCCGTCCCGCCGGTTGATGCCGGCGGCAAGGCTCACCGCGACGTGATCGTCCAGCGGGCCGCTGGCATAGGCGCGGGCGACGAGGGCGTCGTAATTGCCATAGGACAGCTCGGCCGATCCGGTCGGCGTGAAGCTGGGCAGGCGGGTGACGATGGAGATGACACCCGCGCTCGCATTTTTGCCGAACAGGGTGGATTGCGGCCCACGCAGCACCTCGATGCGGGCGACATCGGGCAGGTCGCCGATCTGCGCGGAGGTGCGCGAACGATAGACCCCATCCACGAACACACCGACCGAGGGTTCGATGCCGGCATTGTTGGCGCCGTTGCCGAAGCCGCGGATGATGAAATTGGTGTTGGCGGAGCTCTGCAGCTGCGTCACCCGCAGCGATGGCACCACCGATTGCAGGTCGCGCAGGTCGCGGATCTGCTCGCGCTCCAGCGTCTCGGCCGTGGTCACGGTTACGGCCACCGGAGTTTCCTGCAGCGTCTGTTCGCGCTTGGTGGCGGTGACGATGATGGCATTGCCGGGCACGTCCCGCGAAGCGGAGGTGTCCGCACTTGCACTGGCCTCCGCAGGGAGGGAGGCGGCATCCTGCGCGATGGCAGCACCCGGCAAGACCGCCGCCGAACACACGCCGCACAGCGCCATTGCCCGCAGACCACGCACCGAGAGAGCGAACTCGATGATCATAGGAACCTCACCCCTCCGTGCACGATCATCCCTGCAAGTTCTGCCTGGTGCCATGCTTCTGTAATCCGACGATTAGATCGCGGATCGTAGGGAAGCAATCACTTGCGAGCCGCTCGGTCCATGTAGTCATGCATCGTACCAAAGCTTCCGCGAGGCGCGGCCGAACAGTGCGCCGCGAGTGCCCGCACGATCACATCATCTGCGAGGCACAGCTTCGCCCGCAGTAGTTTGTGCAGTGCAAGCAACTTGTGCGCTGCACAATGGTTCTAGGGACATGACACAGAAAACCAGCCTCCGATCGCACCTGCCGCACGGCATCAACTTCCCAACACGAGGCGGTCGCAGGGGGTCGGGGCCGAGCTGGATCGCGGGAGCTGCTGGCCTCGGCGCCCTGGCTGCCAGCGCCCTGTTCAATCGGGCGAGCAAGCGGCGCGCGGAGGCTGCCACACCGCCGGCCGGTTCGTTCATCGAGGTGGATGGCGTGCGCCTGCATTATGTGGACCGGGGCAGCGGCACGCCGGTCGTGCTGCTGCACGGCAATGGCGTGACCTTCCAGGACTACGAGGCAAGCGGCGTTCTCGATCTGGCGGCGGAGCAGCATCGGGTGATCGCATTCGACCGGCCCGGCTTCGGATACAGCGAGCGCCCACGCACGACGGTTTGGACGCCCGCCGCCCAGGCCAGCCTGATCGCCAAGGCATTGAATGAACTCGGCGTCGGTCCGGCCGTGGTCGTGGGTCACAGCTGGGGTACGCTGGTCGCATTGGCCATGGCGCTTGATGAGCCTGCGGCAGTTTCAGGTCTGGTCCTGCTGTCGGGATATTATTACGGCACGGCGCGGCCCGATGTCTGGCCGTTCTCCGTGCCGGCAATACCGCTGCTCGGCGACCTGCTGGCCAACACTCTTTCGCCGCTGGCCGGTCGGCTGATCGGTCCGGCAGCGATCAAGGCGAGCTTCTCGCCCGCACCAATACCTGAGAAGTTTGCCGCCTTCCCGCTGGCACTGACGCTGCGCCCCTCACAGGTCAGGGCAACTGCGGCTGACACTGCGATGATGGTGCCGGCCGCGATCGAGCTCAGCGGTCGCTACGATCGGCTGGCGGTTCCCGTGATCGTCATGGCAGGCACGGGAGACCTCATCACCCATGTGAACAAGCATGCCGAGCGCCTCGCGGATGAAATCGCAGATGCGGAGCTGCGCACGATTGCCGAGCAGGGGCACCTGTTCCACTACGCCTTCCCGGAGCGGGTCGTCTCCGCGATCGGCGATGTCGCGCGGCGCGCAGCCGCGTAGGCCATTCGATGCGCAGCGATGCAGGCAGGCCGCGCATCGACTGCGCAGGTGGAAGACGGCGCGACGAGGCGGAGGAGGCTTCTACTCGCCGGCCCGCCAGGCTGAAGGATCATCCTCCTGTGCGATCAGGGCGAGGCCATGCGCGATCGAGGTCAGCTCTCCGCCGGACATGATCTGCTCCGGCCGGAAGCGGTCGGTGAAGACACGGCGGACGGCGGGGACCAGCGATGTGCCGCCGGTCAGGAAGACCCGCTCGATTTCACCTTGCGTCACGCCGGCATCGGCCAGTGCATCGTCCACCGCTTGCGCCATGCGGGCGATGTCCGGCTCTATCCAGCCTTCGAACTCGGCTCTGCTTACCGGCGCTTCGATCTCCACGCCGGCGCCGGAGAAGCGGAATGTCGCGTGATCCTCCGCCGTCAGCGTCCGCTTCAGCTGCGTCACCGCATCGTAGAGCGGGAAGCCCAGCTCATTCTCGATCATCGCGATCATGCGGCCGATGGCGTCGGGATCGACCGCACTGCGCCGCAGGCGCGCAAGCTCGTCCAGCGTCCGGCGGTTGCGCATCAGCGCCAGCCTGGACCAGTCGGAGAAGTCCGCGAAATAGCCGGGCGGGATCTCCAGAATCTTGTCGAAGGAGCGATAGGACGTGCCCTTGCCCAGCTTCGGCAGCACCAGGTGATCGACGATCCGCTGATCGAACCGGTCGCCCGCCAGTCCCACGCCGGCATGGCCCAGCGGAACACAGCGCTGCGCCGCCCCGGGCTCCTCGACCCGCACCACGGAAAAGTCGCTGGTGCCGCCCCCGAAATCGGCCACCAGCAACGTCGCCGGCTGGCTCAGGCGAGAGGCATAGCTGAAGGCGGCGGCCAGCGGCTCGTAGACGTAATGCGTTTCCCGCGCGAAGCCGTCGAACATCGCGTCATAGCGTTGCCGCGCGAGCGCCGGGTCCGGTCGCCCGCCGGCATAATGGACCGGGCGCCCCACCACGATCCGGTCGAGCCTGTCCAGCGTGCCGCCGGCATGGGACGCCAGCTTGTCGAGGAAGATGCGGCCGAGATCCTCGAACTTGAAGGGACGGCCGAACACGGATGCGCGCTCGAACGAGCGGCTGGCGGCGACGGACTTGAACGATTGCAGGAAACGGCTGTCGCCAGGGAATTCGAGATATTCGTGGATCGCGGCCGGCCCGACCTCCACGTCCAGCCCACCGCGCACATCGGCATCCCGCCAGAAGCACAGCGCCGACCGGAACACCTCCGCCGGCCCGTCCGGTCCTTCCAGCATGACCATCTGCGGCGCCCCGCCCCCAGCGCCCGCCAGCGCGGCGACACTGTTGGTGGTGCCGAAGTCCAGCCCGGCCGAACGGCTCTGGAGAGACTGGGTCATGGGATGATGTCGAAGCCGGGTCGCGTCATGCCGGCCGCCTAGTGCGGCGTGTGCCCCGGGGACAAGCCCGAAGTGGCGGCGAGGCTCATGGCGGCTGGCCTGGACTGCCGGATTTGGCCTTTGTCCGGCACGCTGTCATCCGGCGCGCATTGTACGGCACGATGCGAGCGGCGAGCGCGATCGTGACTGCGTGGCTAAGGCTCCCGCGGCAGGCTCCACCGCGCGGAAGGCGTGCGGAACGTGACCGACCAGCGGGGCTGGTCCTGCTCGACGATGCTGTGCTCCCACCCATGCCGCGCTTCGCCGGAGAGGTGGTAGGCGCCCCGCGGCTCCAGCGGCACCGTGCGCCGATCGAACCCGCCGTCAGGCCGGCGCCGCCGGAATCGCATCTCCGCCGCTGCGCCGAGCGACAGGCCGAGCACATGTTCGTAGATCGGCCGGTCGCGGTGCCAGCCGATCCCGGCGCCTGGATCGTAGCGGATCAGCAGCGCCTGTATCAGGGTGCCGGCATCCAGCCCGGCAAACTCCGCCATGCGTGACCGGATCGGCAGCAGCCACTCCGGAATCGGTTCTGCACGGGCGACCTGCTGCGTATCGAAGTCGTAGTTCCACCCGAATGAAAATGTCAGACGCTTG
Source organism: Croceibacterium ferulae (assembly GCF_003660445.1). Taxonomy (GTDB): domain Bacteria; phylum Pseudomonadota; class Alphaproteobacteria; order Sphingomonadales; family Sphingomonadaceae; genus Croceibacterium; species Croceibacterium ferulae. The sequence goes on from NZ_QZVQ01000007.1 coordinate 101,859, forward strand.
CCCTCCCACCCCTGAAACCGGAAGGGCGTGAGATCCGTGCCGTCGATCGCCGCAATCAGGCGCGCTTCCTCGGCTTCGGCCACGAGGTCCGGAACCGTCGCCAGGCCGGGCAGGACAGGTGTGCCGAAGAGGTCCATCATGGGGCCAAGATCGGGATCGATGACGCCGTTTCCAGGCGGGCGGCAGCGTTGGCGGCGACAAAAAGCGGCCCTTCGCCGTTGGCAGCAGCGCCAGCCCTGATAGGGGGCCGCACATGATCACGATCAACGACATCACCGTGCGGCTTGGCGGCAACACGATCCTGGATGGCGCCAGCGCCTCCATCCCGCCGGGCGCACGGGCCGGCATCGTCGGGCGGAACGGCGCCGGCAAGTCCACCCTGATGAAGGTCCTCATCGGCGAGCTGGAGCCTGACGCGGGCGCCATCAGCGTGCCGCGCCGCGCAAGGCTGGGCTACATCGCGCAATCCGCGCCTGACGGTTCGGCGACGCCGTTCGACACGGTCCTCGCCGCCGATGTGGAGCGGACCCAGCTGCTGGAGGAAGCCGAGACCTGCGAGGACTCCGACCGGCTCGGCGACCTGTATGACCGGCTGCTGGCGATCGACGCCTACACCGCCCCGGCACGTGCCGGCCGCATCCTGCAGGGGTTGGGCTTTGACGAGGAGATGCAGGCGCAGCCGCTCAGCAGCTTTTCCGGCGGGTGGAAGATGCGGGCCGCGCTGGCCGCGTTGCTGTTCTCCGCGCCGGACATCCTGCTGCTGGACGAACCTTCCAACCACCTTGACCTCGAAGCAACCCTGTGGCTGGAAAACTTCCTGAAGTCGTACCCCGCCACGCTGATCATCATCAGCCACGAACGCGACCTGCTGAACAATGTCGTCGACACGATCCTGCATCTGCAGGGCGGCAAGATCGCGCTGTACGCCGGTGGCTATGACGATTTCGAGCGGCAGCGGGCCGAACGGGCCGCGCATCTGGCCGCTGCCGCGGCCTCCCAGGACGCGCAACGCGCCAGGCTGCAGGATTATGTGGCGCGCAACAGCGCCCGCGCCTCGACCGCCAAGCAGGCGCAGTCCCGTGCCAAGATGCTCGCCAAGATGCAGCCGATCGCGGCGCTGGCGGACGACCCTAGCCTCAGCTTCGACTTCCCCAATCCGGACGAACTTCGGCCGCCACTGATCACGCTGGACCTCGCCGCCGTCGGCTATGGCGAGACCCCGGTGCTGCGCCGCCTGAACCTGCGGATCGACCCGGACGAGCGGGTCGCGCTGCTTGGGCGCAACGGTAATGGCAAGACCACCCTCGCCCGCCTGCTCGCCGCGCAGCTGCCGCCGCTGGAAGGCGCGATGAACGCGTCGGGCAAGATGCAGGTCGGCTATTTCACGCAGTATCAGGTGGAGGAGCTGGCCTCCGGCGACACCCCGCTGGAACACATGACCCGCGCGATGACCGGCAAGACCGCCGGAGCGGTGCGGGCACAATTGGGCCGCTTCGGCTTTTCCGGCCACCGCGCGACGCAGCAGGTCGCTAAGCTTTCCGGCGGGGAGCGGGCGCGACTGGCGTTGGCGCTGATCACTCGGGACGCACCGCATCTGCTGATCCTGGACGAACCGACCAACCACCTCGACGTCGATGCGCGCGAGGCACTGGTGCAGGCGTTGAACGCCTATGAGGGCGCGGTCATCCTGATCAGCCATGATCGACACATGGTCGAGCTGACGGCCGACCGGCTGGTGCTGGTGGATGATGGTACGGCCAAGGATTATACCGGCAACATGTCGGATTATATCGACTTCGTGCTCGGCCGGAACCAGCCCAAGGCCGAAGTCCCCGAGAAGCCGGCCAAGAAGAGCCGCGCGGATCAGACCCGCTCCCGCGAGCAGGCGCGCGAAGCGAAGCAGCAGGTGGCGGAGCTGGAGAAGCGTATCGCACGCCTGCAAAGCCAGATCGACAAGATCGACGAACGGCTGCTTGGTGGCAGCACCGGTTTCGGCGCAGGCGAACTGACGAAGGAACGCGCCGCACTGGTGAGCGAGCTGACCGATGTCGAGGGACGCTGGCTGGAGGCAAGCGAGCGGCTGGACGAGAAGGCCGCCTGACCGCAGCCTTGCGCCGCCGCCCCAACAGTCTAGCAGGTGGCGATGGACCTGGATGACCTGTTGCAACGCTACTTCGGCTCGGCCGATCTCGGCTCTGTTCCCCCCGGGGCGCTGGCTGCCGGGATCGAGAAGATCCAGGTCGATTTCGGGCTGGAGCGGGACCGGGCCAAGCGGTTCGGGCTGTGGTGCCTGCTCTACCTGCTGGATGCTTCGCCCGATCTGGACGTCGCCTTCACCGAAGCGGACGATCGCGACGCCGCACGCAACTTCATGGACCTGGTCGCAGCCGGTGGACAGGGACAGGAGTGATGCAGATGGACCCTGCCCGCTTTGACCGCGATGCCTTCCTGCGCGATCACTGGCAGCAGCAGCCGCAGCTGATCAGGAACCCTTGGGTCGGCTGGACCAACCCGCTGGAGCCGGACGAGCTGGCCGGGCTGGCGTGCGAAAGCGAGGTCGAGTCCCGTCTGGTCACCGGCTCAGCCGGTAGCTGGCAAATGGAACAGGGCCCGTTGCAGGAAAGTCGGTTCGCCGGGCTGGACGCGGCGCCATGGACCCTTCTGGTGCAAGCGGTCGATCAGCATGTGCCAGAGGTGACCGCGCTGCTCGACGCGTTCCGTTTCATACCTAACTGGCGGGTGGATGACGTGATGGTCAGCTACGCCACGAAGGGCGGAGGGGTCGGTCCGCATTTCGACCAGTATGACGTGTTCCTGATCCAGGGTGCGGGCCGCCGCCGGTGGCAGCTTGGCAAACGGTGCGACGACAGCTCCCCGCTGCTGCCGCATGGCGATCTGCGGCTGCTGGCCGAGTTCGACGTGCAACAGGAATGGGTGCTGGAACCGGGCGACATTCTCTACATCCCGCCCGGCATCGCGCATGACGGTGTCGCGCTGGACAATGATTGCATGACCTATTCGATCGGCTTCCGCGCACCATCGCGCGCCGAACTGGTGGAGGGATGGACGGAACACCTGCTGGACGCCCTGACCGAGGATGATCGCTACGCCGATCCGGCATTGCCGCAGCAGGACAATCCTGGCGAGATCACGCCCGCCGCGCTGGCCCGGCTGCACGCCATGGCGACCGAAGGCTTGCTGGACATGGACGGCTTCGCCCGCTGGTTCGGGCAGCACAGCACCCGGCCCAAATATCCGGAGATCGACTGGCGACCGGACCAGCCGATCGGCCAGGACGATCTGGCGGAAATGCTGGCTTCCGGCGATCTGGTGCGCAACCCGGCGGCGCGCTTCTCCTTCGTGCGACAGGGCAATGCCGCCCTGCTGCTGTTCGTGAACGGCCGGTCCATTCCCTGCGACGGGCCTGCCGCCGCCCTGGCGGAACGGATCTGTGCCCGCGACCGCCTGGAGGTGGAGCCTGCATCGATCGCCGATCCGCCATCCGCCGAGCTGTTGCTGAGCCTGATCAACGAAGGCGCCATCGCCTTCGACGGATAGGATCAGAGACGGCCGCCCGGAACCTCGACCTCGCGCCACTCGCCCGGCGCGATCCCCGCCAACGTCCAGTCGCCCACGGACCAGCGCACCAGCCGCAAAGTCGGATGGCCGATCGCCGCCGTCATGCGCCGAACCTGCCGGTTGCGCCCTTCGCGAATGGTGATGGCCAGCCAGCTGTCGGGAATGGATTTGCGGACGCGGATCGGCGGATCGCGCGGCCACAGGGCAGGTTCGGCCATGCGGTGCACCTCGGCCGGACGGGTCGGCCCGTCCTTCAGCCGCACGCCGGCCGCAAGCTGCAGCAGGGCGGAATCCTGCGGCTCGCCTTCGACCTGCACCCAGTAGGTCTTGCCGAGCTTGAACCGCGGATCGGCGATCCGTGCCTGCAAGTGCCCATCATCACACAGCAGCAGCAGCCCCTCGCTATCACGGTCCAGCCGCCCCGCCGGGTAGACTCCGGGAACGTCGATGAAGTCCGACAGGGTTGCGCGGGCGGCCGCGCTGCCGTCTGTGAATTGCGACAGCACGCCAAACGGCTTGTTGAACAGGATCAGACGGGCCACGGCGCTCCCCTAAAGCGCTGCAGCCCCGGCTGTCGAGCGCAACGACCCGTCCGCCCGACTCTAGCGCGTCGTCGCCGGCAGCCCCAGTGCGTCGCGCATGATGTAGAACAGGTCGGTCTGGTCGATCAGGCCGCTGACATTGGCCGCCTGTGGGCCGTAGGCGGCAATGCGCAACTGCGTGCCGGTATGGGCCTGGGAGCCATCCTCCGCTGTGGCGTAATTCACCGTCATGACCGCATCATCATGCGTGATCAGCGACCGGGTCAGGCCGGGGGAGCGGGTATCATTGCCGACGATCTGGCTGGTATGCGCATGATCGGCGGTAACGATCACCAGCGTGTCGCCCTGCTCTCGCGCGAAGTTCAGTGCGACCTGCACCGCTTCGTCCAGGTCGACGGTCTCGCCGATCTGGCCGCACGGGTTCGCGGCGTGATCCTGCTTGTCGATGGAGGCACCCTCCACCTGCAGGAAGAAACCGGCGGGGTTGGCGCGCAGCAGCGCGATCGCCTTGGCGGTCATTCCGGCCAGGGTCGGGATGTCGGCGGTACGCTGCGCATTGGCCGCGCAACGCAGCGGGGCTTCGTCCAGATTGGCATGGTGCGCCGCCTTCGGACCGGTCCAGCGCACCGGCATGTGGCTGGGGGCGAACAGGCCGATCAGCGGACGGTCGGCATCGGCCCCATCTACCGCTTCCAGTTCAGCAGCGTTGCGCACCACATGGTAGCCCCGATCTGCAGCCTGCACGAACAGGGTCTTGCCCTGCCACTCACCAGCTTTTGCCACCTCCTCGAAAGTGCGGGCACCGCCGCCCAGCACCAGATCGGGCCGCAGTTCCAGCATCTGTTCGACGATGGAGCCTGCGCCTCCATTCTCCAGCGCATTGCCTGGGCACGTCTCGCTGGTCGCTACCGGGCCGTAGCAGCGCCGGCTGGTGACATGCGCCAGCAGCGCAGCGGGCGTGGCATCCTCGATCTCCGCAGTGGAGACGTTGCCGGTGGCCAGGCCCGCCGCCTTGGCCAGCTCCAGGATGGTGGGATGAGCAGCCTCGTGGATGTCGACCCCGATCGCGCCGTTATAGCTCTTGACCCCGATGGCCCACGCGGTCGCGCTCGCGGCCGAGTCCGTCACATAGTCGGGCTTGCCGTCATCCTTGTTGAGCGAATAGTGCGTGTAATGTCCGGTGATCGGCAGCGCGTCGATACCGGGGAAATAGCCTCCCGCACCCATCGCGTAATTGCGCGCCAGGGTGATCTCGGAATCCCCCATGCCGTCACCAATCAGCAGGATGACGTTGCGGGGCCGCGCCCCGTCGATCAGCTGGCGGAACTGGTCCGTCCGGTCGCCGCCAATGCGGCGCGCGCCGCCCGGTTCGGCCAGATCGCCGCCCGCGGCGCGCGACAGGTCTGGTTCCGCTTCCTGCGCCAGAACAGGGGTGGCGAGCAGGACGGTGGCGAGCAGCAGTGGGCGAAGCAGCATGGCGGGCCTTTCAGCAGGCAAAGGTGTCGTCCCGTTCGGAACAGATCGTTGGCGATAGCAAGAAGAGCGGCAGCGGCGGGCCTGACGTTGCGGCCAGGCCCGATCCGAGCCGCCACGGTCAGAACTGGGCGCGCACTCCCAGGCTGTACCGTGCACCGGAGAATTCATACATCGTGGGGAAGGACGGATCCATCGTATAGCCGGTTGTCGCCTCCTCCGTCACGTTGATGCCCTGCAGTTCCACCCGGAAGTTCGGAGTCACCTGATAACTGGCGGCGATGTCCACCTGGCCGTAAGCGTCACGATAGACCGGGTAATTGTTGTTCTGGATGTATTCCACATACTCGCTCTTGCGGTTGTAGGACGCGCGCGCCGCGAACGGACCCTTGTCCCAGTACAGCGTCACATTGTACGTGTTGTCGGCCAGGCCGATTGGCGAAGTGTCGATGCCGAGGTCGGATTCATCAGTCAGCGAACTGTCGAGCACCGTGTAGTTGGCGTTGAGGCCGAACCCGTCCAGCGCGGGCACGAACATGCTGAACGGCAGCACCGCGGCGAGCTCGATGCCCTTCACTGTGAACGAACCGTCGGCGTTGACCGGCTGGTACACCTCGAAGTCGTAGACGCCGTCGATCGTGCCGTTCGCATTGTACTTGGTCACGTTCGGCACGGTGCCGGTCAGCTGGTTCGTGATGACGCCCTTGATCTTCTTCCAGAAGTAGGACGCGGACAGCAGCCCGCCGCCCGGGAGGTAATATTCCAGTCCGGCCTCCCACTGGTCTGCAAAGGTCGGCTCGAGCGCCGGGTTCCCATCCGAGAAGCGGAACGAATTCCAGCTCGCCGTCCGCTTGTAGGCGAGATCGGTCAGCGCCGGACGGATCAGCGTCTGCGAGGCGGCCGCGCGCAGCAGCAGGTCGGGCAGCAGCTCCGCATGGGCATTCACCGACGGCAGGAACTTGTCGTAGCTGCCATCGCTGGAGATCGGCTCGGGCGTATAGCCGGTGGTGCCATCCGGGTTCTGCACCTGATGGAAGCCCTCGGAGTCGACGCTGGTGCTGACGTAGCGCACGCCGCCATTGACGAAGACCGGCACACTGCCGAAGTCCCACGCCAGATCGGCCATCGCCCAGGCAGCCCAGCTGTCTTCCTGCACCTTGTAGTATTGCGCATCGTCGAACGGCGTCTCGAACCCGTCCGGGCGGAAAAAGTCGCGGGCATAGCTGTTGGACACCTGCGCCCAGTCCAGGTCGCGCGCCTGATAGGACTTGCCGCCAGTGATGGCGGTGACATTTTCCAGCGGGCTGTCGGCCAGTGTGCGGGTGTTCACATAGGCGGTGCTGCCGCGGGTCGGCCCCTGCAGCTTCTCTTCCCCATAATGGCGTTCGTTGGTCTTGCTGGTGTAGCGCACGCCCAGATTGATGCGGTCCAGCACGCCGTCAAAGAAGCGGGAGACATCCGCCTGCGCGGCGTACTTGTCGTCCTGGATCCGCTCCCGCGTGGTCTCGTATGCCTCGAACAGGTAGCTGCCGGGTGCATTGTACATGTCGATCGTGTTCGGATCGTCGCTGGGAATCGTCTCGCCACCATTGGCGGTGTAGCGGGTGCGCGACGGGGCGTAGGCGACATGCTTCAGGTTGGAGAAGTCGATCGACTTTTCCGCCCCGGAATAGCCGCCAAGCACGTTGATGGCCCAGCGTCCCGGCGTCCAGTTCAGCTCGCCCCCGAACTGCTTGTAGTCGGTACGGTTCAGATATTCCTTGCTGAGAAATTCGTGCTGCGTGCGGGTATAGGACACGTCGCGGAGCACCACGATGCCGTCCTTGGCCAGCGTCGTGTCGTCGTAATCGTGGATGACCCCCAGCGTGGAGGTGCTGGACGCCGAGTAGCCCGCAGCGTCATATTCATCCACATCGGTGTCGTAGGACCCGACAAAGCCGTCGAAGCTGAGGCTGAAGTCATTGCCCGGCTTGTACTGGACAGAGCCCGACAGGCCGTAGCGTTCCTGATCGTCGAAGAAGACGCGGTCGCCCACCTTGTCGAGGAACACGACGCGGTTCACCTCGTCGTGATCTTTAACATCGTCGAACACGATCCCCGCGTCCCGTTCCAGCACCGCAAGCGCCTGCGTAGTCTGGGCATTGCCGCGATCGGTCCAGCGGGAGATCGGGCGGAAATTGATGCCGGAATTGCTGTCCGTGCGGTTCGTGCGCTGCTGGCTGGCGAAGGAGACCAGCACGCCGAAATCGCCAACGGTGTCGCTCGCCAGCACGCTGAACAGCGGATCGACCTTTTCCGAAATGGTATTGTAGGCCCCTTCAAGCGAGCCCACCACCCGCAGACCCGGATTGTCGAACGGGCGCGCGGTGCTGATCGCGACGGAGCCGGCAATGCCGCCCTCCTCGTCAGAGGCGACGGGCGACTTGTGCACGGTGACCGTCTGGATCAGTTCGGATGCAAAGATGTCGAACTCGACATCGCGACCCCCGCTGCCCGATGCGGTCGCCAGCTTGTTGATGGATACGAAGGTGTATTCGGATGGCAGCCCGCGCACATTGACGCGCGTGCCCAGGCCGCGGTCCCGCTCAATGGTAACACCCGGCAGGCGCTGCAGGGCTTCGGAGAGGTTCTGTTCCGGGAAGTCCGAAATGTCAGTGGCGACGATGCTATCAGAAAAGCCGATCGTATTCCGCTTGATGTCGATCGCTTCCAGCAAGCTGCCCTGATAGCCGGTGACGATGATCGCGTTGTCGTCGGTACCGGCGCTTTCACCTTCCGCTTGCACCTGGTTCGCGTCGGCGGCCGAAACATCCTGCTGCGCCGATGCCGGCAGCGTAGTGGCGACGAGCAGAGCGCTGCCCGCCAGCAGGCGCGCCATCGCGCCGCGGCTGTTCGAAGATGTCATGACTTGCGTGTCCCTGCCCTGTTACCGGGCCGCACCATGGCTGGGCGGCCGCTTGACCCCGTGTGGCCACGCCCGCTGGGACAGAATTGTTACCTGCAGATTACGAAAGTTGTGCAGTGCAGCACGGTATCGCCGTTCAGAAGATCAGGCGGCGATGGATTGGCAGCGTGGCAATGCCGCGCGCGCAACCTATACAGGCTGCGGAAACACCTCCGTTCAAGGCAAGCACTTTGGCCCGCAAGCACCCCAAGCATGGTTCCTACGAAGACCTTCCTACGGCAGAAGACGACACCCCGGCGCCCGCGGTACCCTGCTGGCTGTGCGGGCGGCCCACCGGCGAAACGATCGTATGGCACCATCCCGTTCCCAAGAGCCGGGGCGGGCGCGATGTCGTGCCGATGCATCCAATCTGCCAGCAGACGCTGACCGTGAACTTCACCAATTCCGAACTGCAGCGCCATGGTCTGGATGTGGAAGGGCTGCTGGCCAATCCCGCGGTGCGCAAGTTCGTCGACTGGGTAGCGAACAAGGATCCGGATTTCACCGCCACCATCTCCAAGAAGAAGCGCTGATGAGCGTGGCATTCCGTCGCGAGAGCGACGAGGAGCATCTGGAGCCGAAGTTCGAATTGCCGATCCCCGCCGGCCCGAACCTGGTCACCGCGCGCGGTCTCGCCCTGATCGTGGAGCGGATCGCGGCTCTGGAGACCGCCATTGCGCAGGCGGCAGAACCGGCAGCGGTCACCGCCTTGCAGCGCGACCTGCGCTACTGGCAGACCCGGCAGGTCACGGCAGTGCTGGCGCCCGTTCCGTCGGGCGAGAAGGTCGAGTTCGGGACGGTGGTTCGCTTTGCCCTGAACGACAAGCCACGCACGCTGCGGATCGTTGGCGATGACGAGGCCGACCCGGCCGCGGGCCTGATCTCGTTCAACGCCCCGTTAAGCCGCGCGATGCTGGGGGCGCAGGTGGGGGATTGGCTGCCCTTCGGTCAGGCTGAAGATGCACTGGAGATCCTGGGCGTGGAGGTCGCCGGCCCTTAAGCCACCTGGGGCTGCGGACCTCGATCCATTACCGGGGCAGCAGGCCTGGTACCTCGAGCAGAAGCTCGCGCGCGAGGAAGCCCACCGGTGCGATCTTTGCGGCGCAGGCATGCCCAGCCTCGCCATGCAGCCACACGCCCCAGGCCGTGGCCAACAGGGGGTCGGCCCCGCGCGCCAGCAACCCGCCGATCATACCCGCCAGCACATCGCCGGAACCCGCAGTCGCCAGGCCGGAGCAGTCGCTGCGGTAATGCATCAATGTGCCATCGGGCGTCGCGATCACCGTGTCCGGTCCCTTCAGCGCCACCACGGCGCCGAACCGCGCCGCTACCTCGATCGCGATCGGGGTGCCGTCCGCAACGACCTCCTCCTCGCTCCGGCCGGACAGCGCCGCCATTTCGCCAGCGTGCGGCGTCAGCACCAGCCGCCCGGTATAGCCGTTCAGCTGATCGCAGAGCGTCCTGGCGCAGGCTACGCCCGCTGCATCGAGCACGAGGGCGGTTCCGGGCGCAGGCGACCGGCCGAGTGTTTCGATCAGCCGTGCCGCCGCGTCCTTGTCCGCCATGCCGGAACCCAGCACAACAGCGTTATGCACGGCCGCCTGCTGCACCAGCAGGTCCGATGGCCCCGGTGTCAGCTCCCCGTCCTGCTCCGGCAGGCCGATGATGCCCGCTTCCGGGAAGGCCATGCCCAGCAGCGCCACATGCGACTGCAGCGTGGCGATCCGCACGCGCCCGGCACCCACCCGCAGCGCCGCTTCGCCGGTTAGGCGGATGGCCCCGGGCAGGCGTTGCGCACCACCGATCACCAGCACACGGCCGCGGCTCTTCTTGGTGCTGTCGTCCTGAACCGGCGGGAGCGGATTGGCCGCCCGCCAGGCGGCGTCGATCTCGATCATGCCGGGGGCAACCGGCGGCGTGGTTCGGCCGTGGGCAGCCCTTCCTCTCCGGCGAGCGCGGGGATAACGTTGAAGCAGGTCAGCGCCATGCGGCCATCCGGTCCCCCGGCGGGATCGAAGCGGTATTCGGTGATCGCGCAATTGCCGATATTGCCCGCCCGATCGATGGCGAGGATCGCCTCTTCATCCATGCCTTCGAGGATGTAGCGCAGGCAGAGCACGACCACCTGATGCGCGAAGATCATCACCGGGCGCCCGGCATGGTGCAGCCCGACCGTGTCCATGAAGGAGCGCAGCCGAAGGATCACGTCGCACCAGCTCTCCCCCCCGGGCGGCCGGTGGTAGAACTTGCCCAGGCTGCGGCGAAGCTCCGCCTGTTGTGGTTCGTGCCGTGCGATGCCCACGGTGGTCAGCCCGTCGAGGGTGCCGAACTCCTTCTCGCGAAGCCGCTCGTCGATACAGATCGCTTCATCCGGGTCGAAGCCGCCCGCCTCCCGGAACAGCCGCGCCGTGTCGAGTGCGCGCAGATAGGGGGACGTGAACAGCACCTCCGGGCGTTCGCCGGCCGGACGGCCCGCGAACTGGCGACCGAGGGCGGCGGCCTGGTCGCGACCGTTGGCCGAAAGCGGCACGTCCATGTCACGCAGGGTAAGCTCGATCCGCTCGGCGCCCCCGGCATAGGCCGCGGCACGTGCGACATTCCCGGCGCTTTCGCCATGCCGGATGATCCACAGGCGGGAGGGCCACGATCTGGTCATGAGGCATTCCGCCGGCAGCGGGCGATTATCGAGCGTCCGGTCATCGCTGTTGAACGATAAAGGCCGGCCATGGTTGCCGTCGACTGCGATCAGCTGGCGGAAATCACACGATCGGGATCTGTTGCCTGTGTCCTGCCCGCCCGAATATCCGCAGGTAACGCTCGATCTCGTCAGGAGCGCCGGTGGCCTTCAGGGGATTGTCGGACAGCTTCACCGCCGGGCGTCCGTTGGCGCAGGTCACCTTGGCCACCAGCGAGATCGGTTCAAGATCGAGGCTTCCCGCAGGATCGCAGTCGCGAAAGTCGTTCGTGAGATTGGTACCCCAGCCGAAGCTCATCCGCACCCGGCCTTGGAAATGGCGGTAGGTCGCCTCGATACTGTCCACATCCATTCCATCGGAAAAGATCAGCAGCTTGGTGGCAGGATCACGGCCGTGCATCTTCCACCAGTCGATGATCTGCTCCCCGCCCTGGATCGGCGGCATGGAATCGGGACGGAAACCGGTCCAGTCGGCGAGCCAGTCCGGCGCATCGCGGAGAAAGGCGGCGGTGCCGAACGCGTCGGGAAGCGCGATCAGCAGGTTGCCGTCATAATGCGCCTTCCACTCCTCCAGCACCCGATAGGGCGCTGCCGCCACGCCTGCATCGTCATCGGCGAGCGCCGCGAAGACCATCGGCAGCTCGTGCGCGTTGGTACCGATCGCCTCCAGGTCGTTGTCCATCGCCAGCAACACGTTGGAACTGCCGATGAAGCGGGTGTCCAGCCCTTCCCGCAACGCCTCGACGCACCAGCGTTGCCACAGGAAGCTGTGACGGCGGCGGGTTCCGAAATCGGAGATGACGAGGTCGGGCAAATGGCGGAGCCGCTCGACCTTGTGCCACAGCTTGGCCTTGGCACGGGCATAGAGCACGTCCAGCTCGAAGCGCCCCCTGCCCCGCAACGCGGCACGGGAACGCAGCTCGCTGATGATCGCCAGCGCCGGAATTTCCCACATCGTGGTGTGCGTCCACGGACCGTGGAAGGTCAGTTCGAACTGCCCGTCGACCTTGCGCAGGTGGTATTCCGGCAACTGGAAGTCAGCGAGCCAGTCGATGAACTCGGGCGCGAACATGCGTCGCTTGCCGTAAAAGTTGTTGCCGGCCAGCCAGATCAGCTCCTTCTTGGAGAAGCGGACTGTCCGCGCATGGTCGAGCTGCTCGCGCAACTCCGTCTCGTCGATGATCTCCGCCAGCCGGACGGAGGTACTGCGGTTGATCAGCGAAAAGGTCGCCTGCACGTCCGGGTGCACATGGCGGATCAGCTGCAGCATCAGCAGCTTGTAGAAATCCGTATCGAGCAGGCTCCGCACGATCGGGTCGAGCCGCCAGCCATGGTCATAGACGCGGGTGGCAACATCGGTGACAGGCACGGGCAATCCCTCTCGGCCAGGAAGTCAGCGGGGCGGCGGCCCCGGGCGCTTAGTCCAGAAACCCGACCTGCCGCAGCCACGCTTCGCACAGCACGGGCCAGACCGCCACCGGCAGCCCATGCGTGTCGAGCGCGAAGCCGTGCGGTGCATCGGCGAACACATGCAGTTCGGCGCTGGCGCCCTTCCGCTCCCACGCGGCATGCAGCCGCCGGGCATTCTCGACCGGCACCACCGGATCGTTGCCGGCATAGGTGATGAAGCAAGGGGGCGGGTCGTCCCGCAACTGCGCATCAGGCTGCAGCCGGTCATACATCGCCTGCTTTTCCGCCGGCGGCAGCGGCGGCTTGTCGGCGATGATCGTGCGGCCCACCGCGTTGGTGGAGATGGGCGCATAGCCGATCACCAGCAGGTCGGGCCTCGTCCCGATCTCCGGATGGCTACCGGATCGTTCGCTCCATTCTGGCGGGTACTCGGCCGCCAGGCAGGCGGCGAGGTGCCCGCCGGAGGACAGGCCGACGACTCCCAGCCCCTGCTCCGCCCGTCCACCCGCGCGGATCAGCCGCATGGCCTGCCGCGCATCGTCCAGCGGGGCGGCAGGTCCATGCTCCGAGTTCGGAAACCGGTGGATCAGGACATAGGCGTGATAGCCCAGACCGGTCAGCCAGCGGGCGACCTGCACCCCCTCACGCCCGGCCATCAGCGCGGTATAGCCACCGCCGCCCAGCACCAGCATGGCCCGGCCGTTCGGCTGCGTGGGCGCAAATCCCAGCAACACCGGCTCCACCACGGCCTGCACCACAGCCTGTTCCGGCGCTGCGGCATCATCCTGCAGGGTGAAGGCGCCGAACACCGACGCCCCCCGCCAGACGGGCCAGGCCGTATCGGCACCCAGCACCGGGCCCGTCACTTCACCCACTGCACATCCGCGCCCAGGTTCACGAAATTGTCGACAAAGCCCGGATGCGCGCGGCGGATCGGATCTGCGTCCAAGATGGTCGACTCGCCCTCCACACTGCTCGCCACCATCAGCAGCGCGATCGCGACGCGGATGATATAGGGGCTGGTGACGGTGGCGGGCGCCAGCCTGCTGCCGCCGAAGGTGATCAGCCGGTGCGGATCGCACAGCAAGGTGTGCGCCCCGAACAGGCTGAGTTCCGTGTGCCAGGTCAGCCCGCCCTCATAGACCTTGTTCCAGAACATCATCTGCCCTTCGGCCCGCGCGCCCAGCGCGATGAAGATCGGCAGCAGGTCCGCCGGGATATAGGGCCAGGGCGCCGCCTCCACCTTGGTGATCAGGTGGCTGGTGAAGTTGCCTTCCACACGCAGCTGCTGCGGCGCTTCCAGCCGGGACCAGCCATCCTCGTGCCGGACCTCAGCGCCGAACTTGGCGAAGGTGCGGTCGATCAGCATGAAGTGTTCCGGATGGGCGTTGCGCACCGCGATATCGCCGCCGGTCACCGCCGCCAGCGCCAGGAAGGTCGCGACCTCGTGGAAATCCTCCGTGAAGGTGTAGTCGGCACCGGTCAGGTCGCCGATCCGCTCCACGGTCACCATGGAAGTGCCCTTGCCGCTGATCCGCGCGCCGCACAGTTCCAGGAAGGTGCACATCTCCTGCACATGCGGCTCGCACGCGGCATTGACGATCTGCGACGATCCGCTGACCGTCAGCGCGCTGAGAATGAAGTTCTCGGTCGTGGTGACACTGGCATATTCCAGCCACATGCGCGCCGGCTGACCGGAGGCACCGGAACGGAAGATGATCTCCCCGCCAGTCTGGCTGACCTCCGCCCCGAAGGCGCGGAACACGGCGACATGCGGGTCTATCTCGCGCGCGCCCAGGGTGCAGCCCTTCACCTCATGCTCCAGCCGCGTCTCGCCCAGACGATGCAGCAGGCCGGGGATCATCATGATGGAGGCGCGCATCGCCTGCGGCAGGGTGGCCTTGGCATTCGCCGGAATCGCCGAATGGTCGATCTCCAGCACCTTGGCATCCTTGTCCCAGGCAACCGTGCTGCCCAGTTCCTGGAAGAAGGCGACGATCCGGGTCACGTCGGTGATCTCGGGCACATTGCGCAGCGTCACCGGCGCATCGGTCAGCAGCGTCGCGCACAACACCGGCAGCACCGCATTCTTGTTGGCCGAAGGTTCGATCCGCCCCGTCAGCGGCTTCCCGCCACGCACCAGCAGCGCCGTCATTCGCAATCCTCTTTCATAATGGCGGGCATGTTCAATAGCCCATCAGATCAAGCACTTCCTGCCGGCTTTTGGGGTCCGACCTGAAAGTGCCCATAACCTTGCTGGTGATCATGGCAACGCCTGGCGTACGCACACCGCGCGCGGTCATGCAGGCATGGCTCGCCTCGATCACCACCGCCACGCCATGCGGCTGCAGGTGGTCCCAGATGCACTGCGCGACCTCCGCCGTCAGCCGTTCCTGCACCTGCAGGCGGCGGGCATAGGCATGCAGCACCCGCGCCAGCTTCGAAATGCCGACCACCTTGTCCGTCGGCAGATAGGCGATCGCCGCCTTGCCGATGATAGGCGCCATGTGATGTTCGCAATGGCTCTGGAACGGAATGTCCTTCAGCAGGACGATCTCGTCATATCCGCCGACCTCGCGGAACACGCGGGACAGGTGCACGGCCGGATCCTCGCCATAGCCCTGGCAGTATTCCTTCCAGGCCCGGGCGACGCGCGCTGGCGTATCGCGCAGGCCCTCCCGTTCCGGATTGTCGCCGGCCCATCGGATCAGCGTCCGCACGGCGTCCTGCACTTCGTCGGGCACCGCGATCTTGCCCTGGGGTGCCTCGTCGTCTGGTCCCAGCAGGCTGCTCATGCCCGCCTGCGTGCGCGGAGTCTCTTCATGGATCGGGCCAATAGGCTGCCTGCGCGGAAAAGGCCACGTCTGCGCGGCGTGATCGTGAACATCTCCGCCGGCTCCTCCGGATCGAGCGTCTGACGGCTCGCCAGATCGATCTCGATGTCGCTCAGATCCTGCGGCTGGTAGGCGCGCAGCGTATGCACCCGGTCAGGGCCGAGCCCTTCGATCATGTCCGCCATGGAGCCGGCCTCCTCCAGCATGCCGCCGACCTCCTCCGGCACCAGGTCCAGATGCTCTGCCAGCAGGGCGTGCCGGATGCCGCGGATCGCGTCCGAGCATCCTTCGTTGCCCTTCCGCGCGCAGTCGATGAACACGTCGCATTCGCTGTCCAGACCCATGGACCGGTTGTTCCAGTTGGCCGAACCGATGCGGATGATCTGGTCGTCGATGATCGTCAGCTTGGCATGGACGTAGATCGACGTCTCGCCTGCATAGGGCACATACAGGTGGAAGCGGTTCTTGTGGTCCGCTTCCTTCACCGCGCGAAACAGCAGGTCGCGCGCCGGGTCCATCGCCTTGGCCTCCACCCAGCCGTCGGCGGTGGCCGGCATCACCAGCACGATTTCGGGCGGATCATCCTCCGCCATGCGCGCGCAGATCGCCTCCGCGATGCGGCGGCTGGCGAAGTACTGGTTCTCCGCATAGACATAGCGGCGGGCGCGGGCGATCTGTGAAAGGATCAGCTCCTCGATCTCGCTGACGCCTTCATCGTCCTTGTATGCCGCGCGGGTGCGGGCGATGCCGATCTCCACATCGGTGAAATGCGGGTCCAGCGGATCGGGCCAGGCGCTGTCCGGACAGCCTTCCACCGGTTCCAGATCGCCGCCGCCAGCCCGGCGCCAGCGGTCGCGCGCCAGATCCTGCAGCGTGCCGGCGATGGGCCCTTCCATGATCATGGTGATGTCGTGCCACGGACCATGCAGGCTGCCCCAGGGCCGCCGCCGCCGCTTGTCCCGCTCCCGATGCTCGGGCGTGTCCCAGCGGCGATCGGTCATGTCGATGCCGCCGCACACCGCCACCGTGTCGTCCAGAATGGCGATCTTCTGATGGTGCGAGCAGCCGATGGGATGGGCGTTGTCGAATTTGAAGTCGATCCGCCGATGCGGGAACCACCGGGCAAGATCGATCAGCATGGAGCCGCGGAAACCCAGCTTCAGCGCGCCGAAGCCCCATTTCAGGATCTTGAGCTCCAGCTGCGGATTGTGCCGCACCAGCCACAGGAAGAAGCTGCCCAGCCGGCTGGGGTATTGTCGCTTGATCCCCTTCTGGTACCAGCGCCGGCCGCGCAGCAGGTGGATGCGCGTGTCGAAATCCCAGCCGATCAGCAACACCCGCCGCCGGGCCTTCAGCATGGCGCGCTGCATCAGGTCGAAATAGTCGGCGGCGTCCACCACGACCCGCACGCGGCTGGCCTTGGCATAACGCCACACGCCCGGTTCGACCGGCGCATCGTTGAACTGCTCTGCCACCTTAATCCTTGTTAGCCTGCGTTGCAGCCAAGCGGTTCATTGCGTGCCCGGTTCCGCAGCCCGGTGGCCGAAAAACTGACGCATCGCCCCGACGACCACAAGTCCGACCAGCGTGGCCGCGCCATCGGCCAGCCAGTCCAGTCCGCTGCCCTCCCGATTGAGCATCGGCAGGGCCCATTGCGCCACCTCGATCGCCAGGCCCAGCAGGATCATCGCCAGCGCGATCGTCCGCAATCGACTGTGGGGATAAGCGAGCCCGGCCAGGACGGTGAGGGTGAAGAAGGCGATCATGTGCTGCCACTTGTCGCCCAGCCCGGCCGTTGGCACCGGGGTTGCAAGCGGCCACAGCGCCATTGTGACGGCAAAGACGGCCGCAGCCCAGAACAACAGGCGGAAAAGACGGGTCATGTGCCGCAGCGTAGCGGAGCGACGCTGCGGGCGAAAGGGCATGTTGCAATGCAGCAGGCCCGGGGAGCTCGACAGCGCGCGCGGATGACTGATGGAAACTCGCTGCCTTTGCGGCGTTCCATCGGTGACCCAACCGCATTAGGGCGGCATGGACGGTATCGATCGCGGGAGATGCAGCTTTGCCCATCCACGTTCCACGCCGCACCATGCTGGCCGGTTCGCTGCCACGATGGCTGCGGCTGCCTTTCCGTCCATTGCCAATACTCAGCAGGAGACCAATTCCATGAGCACCTTCACCCTGCCCCCGTTGCCTTACGCCTATGACGCGCTGGAGCCCGCCATCGACAAGGAAACGATGACGTTCCACCACGACAAGCACCACCAGGCCTATGTCACGGCCCTGAACGGCGCCGTCGATGCCGATCCCGCGCTGCAGGGCAAGTCGCTGGAAGAACTGGTCGCCGTGGCGGGCACGCTGGCGCCGGTGGTCCGCAACAATGGCGGTGGCCACTGGAACCACTCCTTCTTCTGGGAGATCATGGGCCCCGATGGCGGCGCACCCAGCGCCGAGCTGTCGGCCGCCATCGACGAAGCCTTCGGCTCGCTGGACGAGATGAAGGCCAAGTTCAAGGAAGCGGGCACGAAGCAGTTCGGCTCCGGCTGGGTGTGGCTGATCGTGGGCGCCGACGGCAAGCTGGCGATCACCTCCACGCCGAACCAGGACAACCCGCTGATGGACGTCGCCGCCACCAAGGGCGCGCCGATCCTGGGCAATGACGTGTGGGAGCACGCCTATTACCTCACCTACCAGAACCGCCGCGCGGACTATCTGGAAGGCTGGTGGCCGGTCGTGAACTGGACCAAGGTCAGCGAGCACTTCGCCGCAGCGACCGCCTGATCGACCGATGCGAGATCCCCGGCGCCGACGGTGTCGGGGATCACCGTCGCCGCATCAACAGCCGGCCGATTTTCGGAAATCGTGAATTCAAGCCAAGCAGAACGACGGCGAGGCATGCCAGCCCGACCGTGGACGCCGCCTCAAAGCCCAGGCGCGAACCGAGGAAGTCGACGGCGATGTACTGGAAGCATTTGCCCAGCACGACCCCTGCGCCGATGATCGCCACCGTTCCGGCCAGCGCACGCAGCGCCGGCAGGGCTGTCACCGGAAATTGTCGGCGTAGGCCTGAATCTTGAGGCGCTTGGGCGGCGTGGGATGCACACTCGCCTCGATCCCGTACTTCTCGGCATAGGCCAGCGCCGCCTCGCAGGACGCGAACTTCAGCGTGACCTGCTGCTGCGTGTCCCCGCTGCCGGCCCACCCCATCAGCGGATCCGGCTTCTTCGCCTCTGCCGGGACGAAGTCCAGCAACCATTGGTCGGTCTGCGCCTTGCCGCTTTGCATCGCGCTTTTGGGTCGTTCGTAGATACGGGCCTGCATGGACCTGCCTTTCCCCTGAAAAACGATTCCGATCAAGACCGTTCGAATGCGTTCCGGGTCTTGAGACTCGGCTTCTCGGCCCAGGGTTCCCCCGGCCAGCGATGGCGGGGGTAGCGGCCCTTCATGTCCTTGACCACATCGGCCCAGCTGCCGCGCCAGAAACCGGGCAGGTCCCGCGTCGCCTGGATGGGCCGCCCGGCCGGGCTGGTCAGCTTCAGCAGCAGCGGCGTGGTGCCGATCATCGGATGCCGGTCGAGCCCGAAGCAGGCCTGCACCCGCACCTCCACGCTGGGCGCATCGTCCCCGGCATAAACGATCGGATGATGCGAGCCGACGGGACTGATCCATTCGCGCGGAGCCACCCGGTCCAGCCGCTGGCGATCATCCCACGCCATGCTGTTCAGCAGCGCCTCCGCCACCCGGCCAGGCGCCACGTCCAGATCGCGGCGACCGCGTAGCAGAGGGCCGAGCCACGACGCAGCACCGGCGCGCAAAGCCTCAGGCCGCAGTGCATCTATCCCGGCGTATCCACCGCGCGCCAACAGGGTTTTCGGCAGCATATCCGCAAATTTATCCACAGCCTTGTCCAGCAGCAAAGCGTGGATCGCATCCTGGTCCGGCTGCGGGTCCGAGCCCGTGGCCAGCGTGATCGCGCCGATGCGCCGCTGCAGGCGTGCCTCCACCCGCTCGCCCGTCCAGTGCAGCACCTGCCGCCGCTCGATCCGCCCGGCCAGCCATTGCTCGACCTCCGCCGTTTCCAGCGGCAGCGCGGCGGTGATGCGCGCTCCCTTCGCCAGACCCGTCGCATCACCGATCGCCAGCCATTCGCTGCGGGCGAGCGGCGACGTGGGGTCCAGCACAAAGCCGCGCCCGCCGGCAGCCAGCCAGTTCTCCCCCGAAGGATCGCGGCGCCGAGCCAGATTGTCCGGCTGCGCCAGCGCCAGCAGGATGCCGGGCGGCGGGCTGCCCGCCTGCTGACGCGGCTGAAGCCTGCGCGCCATCGCAGCCCAGCGGCCCGCCAGCTTGCGGCTGGCCTCCGCCTTGCCGCCGCGTTCGGTGGCGAAGCGGGACAGGCGGTGCGCCAGATCCTCCCCGCGGCCGCCCAGTCCGCGCTCCTGCAGCAGCAACGCCAGCCGTGCGGCCTCCTCCGCCTGGCCCCACTCCGCCCCATGCAGCAGCATTGCGGCCTGCCACGGCGCCATGGGCAGGGTGGCGACCTGCCGGCCAAAATCCGTCAGCTGCCCCGCCCGATCCAGCGCATCCATCGCCTGCAGCCGTGCCTGCGCCGCCTGCAGCGAGGCGGCCGGCGGCGGGTCCAGCCAGGGCAGGCTGGCAGGATCGCCCGTTCCCCAGCGCGCCAGCGCCAGGGTCAGGGGAGCCAGATCGGCCACCACCATCTCGGGCGGATCATAGGGCGCACGCCCGGCATGGCCGGCCTGTTCCCACAGGCGATAGGCGACACCCGGCCCCTGCCGCGCTGCTCGCCCGGCACGCTGGGCGGCGGCGGCCTGGCTGGCGCGGGTGGTGACGAGGTGAGTGACGCCCGCCGCCTTGTCGAACTCCGCCCGGCGGGCAAGACCGCTGTCGACCACCACGGCGACGCCATCCAGCGTCAGCGATGTTTCGGCGATGGCGGTGGCGAGGACGATGCGGCGGCGCCCGTCCGGGTCGCGGCGCAGCGCGGCGCTTTGCGCACCCGGCTCCAGCTGACCGTGCAGCGGCAGCACCGGCACGCCCGGCAGGCGTTGCTCCAGTCGCTCGCGCACCCGCTCGATCTCGCCCACGCCAGGCAGGAAGGCCAGCAGGTCGCCATCCTCCGCCCGCCAGGCGGTCAGGATCGCGCCGGTCATCGCCTCGTCGATCCGCAGCTCCGCCCGGGCACCCAGCCACTCGATCCGCAAAGGATGGGCGCGCCCTTCACTCTCGATCACCGGCGCATCCGCCCCCAGCAGCCGGGCAAAGCGCGCGCCGTCAATCGTCGCGCTCATCACCAGCAGGCGCAGGTCCGGGCGCAGCACCGCCTGGCTTTCCAGCGCGAGGGCCAGGCCGAGATCGCTGTCGAGGTGCCGCTCATGCGCCTCGTCGAACAGCACGGCACTGATGCCGTCCAATTCCTGATCGGCCAGCAGGCGATTCACGAAGATCGCCTCTGTCACCACCAGGATGCGCGTGGCGGCGGACTGCCGGCTGTCCAATCGGGTGAGATAGCCCACCCGCTCGCCAACGGGCTCGCCCAGCGAGTGCGCGATCCGCTCCGCCGCGGCGCGTGCAGCCACGCGGCGGAGGCTGAGCAGGATGACCTGACCGCTGCACCATGGCTGGTCGAGCAGCGCCGGAGCGACCGCCGTGGTCTTGCCCGCGCCCGGTGGCGCGATCAGCACGGCGGAGGAACGGTTGCGCAGCGCCGTCAGCACATCCGGCAGCACGGCGTCAATCGGCAGGCCGCTCATTGTCCCAGCAGGCGCTGCACGTCCGCAAGATCGGCAGGCTTGTCCACGTCCACCGCCGCCAGCCCGTCCGTTGCCGGCACCAGAGCGATGCGGCACCCGATCCGCCCGCCCAGCCGCTCCAGCGCGGCGGCCAGCGTCAGCCGCCCGGAAAGATAGCGCAGCAGCAGGCCGGGGCCGAGCCGGGCGACGATCCGCCATGGCCGCTTGCGATCCGCCTCGACCCGCGTCCATTCGGTGACCGCCCGACGTGCCGCGGGGCCACGCAGCAGGAACAGGTTGCAGCCGGACCAATGGCCATCGGCAAAGCGCAGATAGGTGCGGCGGCTGCCCGGCAATGCGGCTTCGACCGCCTGCCGTTCCGCCAGCATGATCGCCACGTCGCTGACCGGCGGCGCACCATCGACCAGCTGGTGCACCCATTCGGGGCGCAGCAAGGCGTGATCGGAAGTCGTGATCAGCAGCGGCGTGCCCGCCAGCTCCAGCCCCGCCAGTACGCTGCCGCTGGGGCCGGCTGCGGGCGCGATCACCTCGGCACCCAGCCGCGTTGCAAGCTGAGCCACCGGCCCGGGCGCGCAGCTGACCAGGATGCGCGGGCAGCCCGCGACCCGCAACGCCTCGACGACGCGCGCCAGCATCGGCTCGCCGGCGACCTCGATCAGCGCCTTGTGCGCCACGCCCATCTGTTCGGCGAAGGGATCGCCGCCGGGGCGCGATCCGGCCAGGACCAGCGCGGTGACGGTCATGCCGCCTCACTCGCCCGGCGCAGCGCCACGAACACCAGCAGGCTGAGCAGAAGATAGGAGACGGCAAAGCCGATCGCGACCGCCCAGCCGATCCCCACCGCGCCGATCCCTGCCAGCTGCAGCACCGCCGCCACCAGCGCCAGACCAGCCAGCGCACGGGCCAGCAGCGGATACAGCGCGTGGCCCAATGAATGCAGGATCGGCTCGTATGTGGCGCTGGCCAGGTCGAAGGCCGCGCCCACGATCAGCGGGATCAGCACCACGCCGCCGCGCGCGAACTCCGCCCCGCCCACCAGCGCCAGCAGGTCCGCCCCCACCAGTAATGCCAGCACCGTCACCACCAGCCCGGCAGCGCCCGCCATGGCGGTCACCTGCAGCACCAGCTTGCGGAAACCAGCGGTGCCATTGGCCAGCCGCGCCCGCGCGAATTCCGGATAGACCGCGCGGCTGAGCAGCTGCGAGATCTTGCCGAATCCCTGCGCCAGCTGATCCGCCAGCCGGTAGATCCCGGCCGCGCTGGTGCCAAGGAAGTGGCCGACCGCCAGCAGCGGCCCCTGCTTGAACAGGGCGTCCAGGATCGATCCGACATAGGTGATGCCGAAAAAGCCGATCACGCCCGGATGTTCGCGCAGGGTCAGCGAGAACGGCCCGAAATGCCGCCGACGCAAGGCATGCGGGGCAATGCGCACGGAGGCGATCCAGTAGATCAGCGCATTCAGCAGGTCGATCGCGGCCCAGGCGATCAGATAATTGCGCACGGAGGGTGCTGTCGCCATGATCGCCAGAGCGGCGACCAGCCGCCCCACCGGGACCAGTGCTTCCACATAGGTTGCGAGGTCGAACCGGTCGAGCACGCGAATGATGCCGTTGGGCGTCGTCTGCCGCGCCCACAGCAGCACGCAACTGAACAGGAAGGCGATCTCGACAAAGGCTGGATTGAGCTCCAGCACATCGGCAAAGCCGTGATAGATCACCCAGGCGATGCCGCACCCCAGCGTTGCGCCGGCGGCGTCGATCGTGCCGCACAGCCAGACCAGCCGGCCGAAGCGCGCCCAGTCCTGCCGATGGACCGCCTCCGCCCCGAAGCGGACCAGCGTCTTCCAGGTCTGGAAACCGACAATCGCCACCAGCGCCTGGCCGGTGCCGAAGATCAGCGCAAAGTGCCCGAAGCCGCGCACGCCCAGCGATTGCGACAGCACGGCAAGGTAGGCGAGGCTGCACACGGCACCAAAGCCCTTCCCGCCCAGGATCCAGCCCAGATTGCCAAGGATGTTGGACAGCCCCTTGCGCGGCGGCGGGGCAGCGGGGGTCTGCATGGCAGGCGCCTTGGACCAGCTTGGCGCAAGATACAAGTTGGCCCGGCCCGCACCCTTGCGCTAGCGGCTGCTCGCGATGACGCGCATCTGTTTCCTGTTCAATCACGACCAGCTGCACCAGGTGGCGCACAGCCTGCCGATCGCACTGGCGCTGGCGGAAGCCGGCGGCGCGGAGGTCACGCTGGCTGTGGCAAGCGAGGCGCTGGCCACGCATGTCCGCCGTCTGGCGGGCAACCGGCTGGCAGCGTGCCGGCTGGTCCGGCTGTCGCTGTCCAGCCCCGTGACCCGCAGCCTGGCGGGCGTGCTGGAACGGCTGGTGCCCGCCCGCAAGATCCTGTTGTATAGCGACAATCTGGCATTCTTTCGCCAGTTCGATGCGCTGGTCGTATCCGAGAAAACCAGCCTGCTGCTGAAGACGCGCCTCGGCCTGGATCGGCTGCGGATCATCCATACGCGGCATGGCGCCGGCGACCGGGCGATTGGATTCGGCCGGGAAAGCGCGCTGTTCGATCTGGTGCTGGTGTCCGGTCCCAAGATCGCGCGGCGACTGCAGGCGGAGGCCGGCCTCGATCCTGCGCGCATCAGGATCGTAGGCTATCCCAAGTTCGACCTGTTCGCCGATGCGCCGCCGATTGCGCTGCCCTTCCCTGATCCGACGCGGCCCGTCGCGCTGTATGCGCCACACCCATCGCCCCGGCTGTCGAGCTGGTTCGACATGGGGCAGCAGGTGCTGGACGCCTTTGCCGCCAGCGACCGCTTCAACCTGATCTTCGCCCCGCATGTCATGCTGTTCCAGCGGCGCTGGACAGTGACGATCAGCCCGCCGGCGGTCCGTCGGATGCGTTGGCCAGACAGGCATGGCGCGTCCAACATTCTGATGGACCTGGGAAGCGCGGCCAGCAGCGACATGAGCTACACCAACCGCGCCGACCTCTATATCGGCGACGTCAGCAGCCAGATCTACGAATATCTGCGCCACCCACGCCCCTGCCTGGCGCTGGATGCCCATGGCGTCGACTGGCAGGGCAACGCCGATTACGCGCACTGGCAAGCGGGGCCGGTGGCCGGACCGGGGGTCGACATCATCGCCGCCTCCGAACAGGCGATGGCGACGCATGCAAACTACCTTCCGGCGCAGCAGGCCCTGCTGGCGGATACGTTCAGCGTGACCGATCGCCCGTCCGCGGTGCGATCCGCAGAAGCGATCACAAGCTTCCTGGCACAGGAGAATGCCCGTGATTGATCTGTCGGGTCAGCGCATCTGGGTCATGGCCAAGGGATTTGCGGCGGAGGAAGGCGGCATGCAGACCTATGCCGAGGGTGTCGCCCACGCCTATGCCGCGGCAGGTGCGAAGGTCACCGTGTTCACCCAGACCAGCAACGGGCCGCGGCACGGACCGCACGGCCCGGTGCTGCTGGTCGATGTGGGGGCGCGCCCATCCCCTCTGCTACCCTGGCGACTGGCCACCGCCATGCGACGGCAGGCAGGTGCGGAAGGAGCGCCGCAACTGGTGCATGGAACGACCTGGCGCACATCGCTGCTGCCGATGGTACTGGGCCTGCCCTATGCCACCACCTTCCACGGGCGTGAGTTCATGTATGGTGGGAGAACCCGCCTGGCACTGATGCGCCGCATTGCGCAGCGAGCCCGTGTGGTGTGCGCGGTCAGCGAGTACAGCGCCGGGAAGCTGCGGCAACGGTTGGGGCCGGAGTGCCCGCCGGTCACCGTGGCGTGGAACGGGCTGGGCGAAGATGCGCCGGGGCCGGCACCGGCACAAGTCAACGAACCGCCGCAGATCTTCTCCCTGTGCCGGCTGGAGCCGCGCAAGAACATCACCGCTTGCGTGACCGCGCTCGCCCGCTTGCGCGATGAGGGATTTGCCTTTCGGTACGTGATCGGCGGGCGCGGCCCGGCGCTGGCGGAGGTGCAGGAGCTGGTCCTGCGGCTGAAGCTGTCAGACTGCGTGGAGGTCGCCGGCTTCCTGCCGGCGGAGGAGACGGCGAGGCTCTATGCGGAGACAGACATCTTCCTGCACCCCCAGGTTGCAGCGGATGGTGGACGGGATTTCGAGGGGTTCGGCATCGCCATCGCCGATGCCATGGCGGCAGGCTGCGCGGTGGTTGTCGGTGCGGAGGGTGGCGCGATCGAGCTGATCGAGGACGGCGTCACCGGGCTGGCGGTGGATGGCCATGATCAGGCGGCGCTGGAGAACGCCATCCGCCGGCTCCTGACCGGGGCGGATCGCCGCAAAGCGTTGGCACGAGCGGCTGAAACCCATGCCCGTGCGACCTTCCGCTGGGACCGGCATGTCGAGCGCATTCTCGCTGCGGCAGGTCCGCCGTTCAGCGGCTGAAATCCACCGCCTGCCAGCCACGCGCCCGCGCGCGCGCCGCCTTGCGCGGATTGCGCGTGACGAAGAACGCCTCCTCCGCCCGGTCCAGCAGCGGGGCATCAGCGAAGCTGTCGCTGTAGAAGCGCAGCGGCTCCGTGCCATGGCCCTCCTGGGCCAACCATGCCTCGACCTGCGCCAGCTTCTGCGGCCCGTAGCAATTTGGCTGGTTTAGGCCTTGCTCCTGCCACGCGCTGGCGACGAGATGCTCCACGGACAGCGCGTCGGCGATATGCCGGGCATAAAAGGCGTAGGCAGCCGTGGCGATTACCACGGTGCGTCCCTCCCGTCGGTCACGCTCCAGCGCTGCGCGCGCGCCCGGCTGCAGGTCCGCCATGCGGGTGACGGCGAAGGCGGCCGCAACCTTGTCCAGCCGCGCCGGCGAAGGCCGCCCCACCAGCAGCCGCATGCCGGAATGTTTCAATGCGGTGCGGCCGACCAGCCCGGCCTTGTGCGCGACCAGCAGCACCACCCACAGAGGTGCCAGCACCAGCCGCCACGGTGCCAGCCGGGTCGCGGCGAACAGCAGGAACGGCGTAAAGGTCGCCCGGGCCAGCAGCGTGCCGTCGAGATCGTAGATGGTCAGCTTCATGCAGCCGTGCAGTGCCCTGCGTGGGTCATCGCTGCAAGAGTGCCGGGCAAGTCCGCAAAAGCGCCACTGCCTCCTTGCCCTGACCGGCAAAGGGGCTAGATAGGCGGCAACAGCTTTCTCGAAAATACAATCAGGGACGCGCGCGAACCGCCATGGCAACCTTCACCCTTCCCAAGAACAGCAAGATCACCGCCAAGGGGAAGGTCCACGCCGCGCAAGGCGCCAGCCGGGTGCAGAAGTTCCGCATCTATCGCTGGGACCCGGATAGCGGCCAGAACCCGCGCTACGACACGTTCGAGCTCGACCTCGACCAGTGCGGCCCCATGGTGCTGGACGCGCTGAACAAGATCAAGAACGAGATCGATCCCACGCTGACCTTCCGCCGGTCCTGCCGCGAAGGCATCTGCGGTTCGTGTTCGATGAACATGAACGGCAAGAACGGCCTGGCCTGCACCACCGCGATCGAGGATCTGAAGGGCGAGATCCGCATCACTCCCTTGCCGCACATGGATGTGATCAAGGATCTGGTGCCGGATTTCAGCCACTTCTACGCGCAATATGCTTCCATCCGCCCTTGGCTGCAGACGGCAACCACCACGCCAAGCGGCAAGGAACGCCTGCAGACCCCGGAACAGCGCGAGAAGCTGGATGGGCTGTATGAGTGCATCCTGTGCGCCTGCTGCTCCACGGCCTGCCCCAGCTATTGGTGGAATTCCGACAAGTTCCTGGGCCCGGCGATCCTGTTGCAGGCCTATCGCTGGCTGGCCGACAGCCGCGACGAAATGGCGGGCGAGCGGCTGGACCAGCTGGAAGATCCCTTCCGCCTGTATCGCTGCCACACGATCATGAACTGCGCCAATGTCTGCCCGAAGGGGCTGAACCCGGCCAAGGCGATCGCCGAGACCAAGAAGATGCTGGTGGAACGCGCAGCCTGAGGCTGCGCAAACGTCCTTGTCCGGCATGATTCAGGAATATCGCGCGCTTGTCCAGCGCGGCGAACTGCGCGAGGATGCGGAGCAGGCCGCCGCGGCCGAGCGGCTCGACCTGTTGCAGCGCGAACTGGCGCAAGGGGAGAGCGAGAGCGGATGGCTGCGCCGCCTGCTTGGCGGACGTCGCAGCCGATCACGGGGCGTGTACATGTGGGGCGGCGTCGGGCGGGGCAAGTCCATGCTGATGGACCTGTTCCACAACACCCTGCCCATTCCCGAGAAACGCCGCGTCCACTTTCATGCCTTCATGCAGGAGGTACACGAACGTCTGCGGGACGCGCGCCGTTCGGAAAGCGGCGATCCCATCCCGCCCGTCGCGGCCGCCATCGCGCAGGGTCTGCGCGTGCTCGCCTTTGACGAGATGGTGGTCAACAATTCGGCCGACGCCATGATCATGAGCCGGCTGTTCCGCGCCCTGATCATGGATGAAGGCGTCACGGTGGTCACCACCAGCAACCGCGTGCCGGCCGACCTGTACAAGGACGGCCTGAACCGTGAGCATTTCCTGCCATTCATCGCCCTGATCGAACGGGAGATGGACGTCCTGACCCTGAACGGCCCGACCGATTACCGGCTGGACCGGGCCGGTGGTCTGGATCGCTGGCTGTGGCCGCTGGGTGATGCCACCACGGAACAGCTGCGGCAGGCCTTCTTCCGCATGACCGACTACCCGCCCGAAGATGCGGAGAATGTCCCTTCCTGCGAGCTGGAGGTCAGCGGCGGACGCAGCCTGCATGTTCCGAAGGCGCTGAAGGGCGTGGGCGTGTTCTCCTTCAAGCGGCTGTGCGTGGAACCGCGCGGCGCCGCGGACTACCTGGCGATCGCGCGCGAGTTCCACACGGTGTTCATCGCCGGCATTCCGCAGCTGGGGCCGGAGACCCGCAACGAAGCGGCGCGGTTCGTCACCCTGATCGACGCGCTTTACGAACATCGCGTGAAGCTGTTCGCCGCAGCCGCCGTGCCCCCGGCGGAGCTGTACCGGAACCCGGCCAAGGCAGATGGCGGTAGCTTCGAATTCGAGCGGACGATTAGCCGGCTGGAAGAGATGCAGAGCGACAGCTACATGGCGCTGGGCCACGGCACCGAGGACTGAGCGCCTACCTTACAAACAGGCTGGCCAGTTCCACATGCGTCGACCAGCGAAACTGCCCCACCGGGCGCAGCTCTGGCAGGCGGTAGCCGCTGGCCACCAGCAGCGCCGCGTCCTTGGCCCAGCTGGCCGGGTTGCAGCTGACATAGACGATGCGCGCTACGCCGCTTTCGGCCAGTTGCACCACCTGCTCGCGCGCGCCGGCGCGGGGCGGATCGAGCAGGACGGCATCGAACCGGGCGAGTTCCTCCGTCCGCAACGGGCTACGGAACAGGTCACGGTGCAGCGCCTCGATCGGCAGGCCATATTTGTTGGCGGCGGCGCGGCAGGCGAGGTGCGCATCCCGCGCCGCCTCCACCGCGGTGACGCGCGCGCCATCCGCCGCCAGCGCCAGCGCAAAGGTGCCGAGGCCAGCGAACAGATCGGCGACCTGCCCTGCCCCGGTCAGCCAATGCCGAGCTGCGGCGACCAGCGCGGCCTCTCCATCCGGGGTGGCCTGCAGGAACCCGCCTGACGGGTAATGGACCGGCGTGCCGCCCAGCGTGACGGTGACCGGCTGCGGCTCCCGGAAGGTTTCCGGCCCATAGCCCTGGTCCAGCACCAGCCGGGCGAGGCCCAGCTCCTCGGCAAAGCCGATCAGCGTCTCTGTCTGATCCAGCCCTTCGATCGTCAGGCCCTTTATCGTGCAGTCCAGGCCCTGATCGGTCAGCGTCAGCGTGATGTCGGCAGCATGTTTCCCGCCCCGCTTGCCCAGCATACGGCGCAGCGGCGCCACGGCGGCGAACAGCTCCGGCGCCAGCACGTGACATTCGCGCATGTCGATGATGCGGTGAGAGGCCCCTTCGCGGAAGCCGACCGATCCACCGCTGGCGTGCAGCGTGGCACGGCGGCGGGTCCGCGGCGGGCTGAGGTGCGCCGGCGCAATCACGGCGGGGGACAGGGTTTCCGCCGGCAAGGTGACGCGATCCTGCACGAAACCAGCCAGCGCCTCCTCGTCCAGATGCTGCAGCTGGCAGCCGCCGCAGCGGCCGAAATGGCGGCAAGGCGGGACGGCGCGATGCGGGCCGGGCTGCACGGTGCCGTCGGGCTGCACGATATCGCCGGGCGCGGTCAGCGGCAGGTGGCGGCCGCTGTCGGTGACGCCGTCGCCCTTGGCCGCCACGCGGATGATCGTTTCGGTCACAATGCTTCTTTCCATGCTTGCGGCAAGGCGGCGATCAGCGTGTCGGGCAGCAGCACGGGGCCTGCCAGCCGCGCAGCCGCGCCGTGCAGCCAGAGTGCCTGCTCCGCCGCCGCGACGGGGCCGGCACCGGTGGCCAGGCGGCTGGCGACCAGACCCGCCAGGACGTCGCCAGTACCCGCGACGGACAGCCAGCTGGTCGCCGGCGGCGTGAACACCAGCTCACCATTCGGGCCGGCGACAATCGTGTCGGCTCCCTTGGCGATAACCACCGCGCCGGCGGCCTTGGCAAGGGCCTGAGCCTGCGCCACCTTGCCCGCTGGCGCCACCCCGAAGGCACGACACAGGGCCTCCAACTCGCCGGCATGCGGCGTCAGCAGCAGCGGGGCGCGCCGTTCTCGTAGGCGGGCAGGGGCCAGCAGGTGCAGCGCATCGGCGTCCAGCACCAGTGGATGACCCGAGGCAAGCGCCGCATCCAGTCGCGCGAGCGCGTCCTCGCTACGCCCCAGGCCCGGCCCGGCCAGCACGGCAGTGACCCGGTCGTCAGCCATAGCATCGATCGCCCCGCCCGTCTGCACCACAAGATCGTCCGGCACACCATCCGGCCGATCCACCGTCACCAGACGCACATAGCCGGCCCCACCGCGCATGGCCGCACGCGCCGCCAGCAGGGCCGCACCCGGCATCGCTCCGCCGACTACCGCCAGCAGTCCGCGACTATACTTGTGAGCCTTCGCCGTCGGCGCTGACAGCTTTGGCCGGCCGGTCAGCCGACCCGCACCGTTCACCGGATCGATTCCGATCGGAACAAGCCGGCGCTCGCCCATCGTGGCGCTGGCGGGCATCAGCCAGTGCGCCCGCTTCCAGGCGCCGAGCGCCAGCGTCAACTGATAGTCGGGCAGCCCCTCATTCAACGCCGTCCCGGTGTCGCTGTCGATCCCGCTCGGCAGGTCGATGGCGATGCGGAACGGGTGCGCCGCTGCCAGTTGCTGCAGCAGACCGGCAAGCTCCGGCGAAAGTGCGCGCGTCAGGCCGGTGCCGAACAGGCAGTCCACCAGGACGGCTCCCGGAGCTTCGCCGACCGGCATCCCGCCCCATTGCCCGGATGCCCAGCCCGCAGCTTTGGTCGCGGGCGCCGACGGCGCCACCACCTGCACCGGCACACCGCGCTCCGCCAGCACGCGGGCGATGACATAGCCGTCGCCGCCATTGTTGCCCGGCCCGCACAGCACGGTCACCGCGCGGCCGGCGGCAACGCGCCAGACCCACTCGGCCGCGCCGTTGCCGGCACGCTCCATCAGCGCGGCAACCGAGGTGCCACGGGTGATCAGCACATCTTCCGCTGCACGCATCTGCGCGGCAGTCAGGACCTGGTCGTGGGAAATCAGCGGCCCCGCTTCAGCTGGGAGATGTCGCGCACCGCGCCGCGCGCCGCGCTGGTGGTCATCGCCGCATAGGCCTGCAGCGCGACCGACACCTTGCGCGGCCGTGGCTCGGCCGGGGCCCATGCGGCCTCGCCCTTGTTCTCCATCGCGGCGCGGCGGTGGGCCAGCTCCTCGTCGCTCACAGCCAGGCTGATGGTGCGGTTCGGGATGTCGATCGCGATCGTGTCACCCTCCTCCACCAGCGCGATGGTGCCGCCCTCCGCCGCCTCGGGGCTGACATGACCGATGCTGAGCCCACTGGTCCCGCCGGAAAAGCGCCCGTCGGTGATCAGTGCACAGGCCGCGCCCAGCCCCTTCGACTTCAGGTAGCTGGTGGGATAGAGCATTTCCTGCATGCCCGGCCCGCCGCGCGGCCCTTCATAGCGGATCACCAGCACGTCACCCGCCACGATCTGCTCGGTCAGGATGGCAGTGACCGCCGCATCCTGGGATTCGAACACACGAGCCGGGCCGGTGAAGGTCAGGATGCTGTCATCCACGCCGGCCGTCTTCACGATGCAGCCGTCCAGCGCCATGTTGCCATATAGCACGGCAAGGCCGCCATCCTGGCTGAAGGCGTGCTCGGCATCGCGGATCACGCCTTCGCTGCGATCGAGGTCCAGGCTCGCCCAGCGGCGGCTCTGGCTGAAGGCGACCTGCGTGGGCACGCCGCCGGGCGCCGCGGCGTAGAATTCATGCACCCGGTTGTTGCGCGTGCGGCCGATATCCCAGTCGTCCAGAGCGTCTGCCATGGTCGGGCTGTGCACCGTGGGCAGCGCGGTGTTGAGCAGGCCGGCCTTTTCCAGCTCGCCCAGGATCGCCATGATGCCGCCTGCGCGATGGACATCCTCCATGTGGACGTCGTTCTTGGCCGGAGCCACCTTGGACAGGCACGGTACCTGCCGGCTCAGCCGGTCGATGTCGCGCATGGTGAAGTCGACGCCGGCCTCATGCGCGGCGGCCAGCAGGTGCAGCACGGTGTTGGTGGACCCGCCCATGGCGATGTCCAGGCTGATGGCGTTCTCGAACGCGGGGAAGCTGGCGATGGTGCGCGGCAGCACGCTGTCGTCGTCTTCCTCGTAATAACGCCGCGCCAGCGTCACGATCAGCCGCCCCGCCCGCTCGAACAGCTGCTTGCGGTCGGCATGGGTCGCCAGGGTGGAGCCGTTGCCGGGCAGCGAGAGACCCAGAGCCTCAGTCAGGCAGTTCATCGAATTGGCGGTGAACATGCCGCTGCACGATCCGCAGGTCGGGCAGGCATTCTGCTCGATGGCCAGCACATCGGCATCGCTCATCCGGTCGTCGGCGGCGGCGACCATGGCGTCTACCAGGTCCAGCGCCACTTCCTTGCCGTTCAGCACGACCTTGCCGGCCTCCATCGGCCCGCCGCTGACGAACACGGCGGGGATGTTGATGCGCAGCGCGGCATTCAGCATGCCGGGCGTGATCTTGTCGCAATTGGAGATGCACACCATCGCATCGGCACAATGGGCGTTGACCATGTACTCCACGCTGTCGGCGATCAGGTCGCGGCTGGGCAGGCTGTAGAGCATGCCGTCATGCCCCATGGCGATCCCGTCATCCACCGCGATGGTGTTGAACTCCTTGGCCACGCCGCCTGCCGCCTCGATCTCCCGCGCGACCAGCTGGCCCAGATCCTTCAGGTGGACATGGCCGGGCACGAACTGGGTGAAGCTGTTGACGACGGCGATGATCGGCTTGCCGAAATCCTCGTCCTTCATGCCGGTCGCCCGCCACAGGCCGCGGGCGCCCGCCATGTTGCGGCCGTGAGTGGTGGTGCGCGAACGATAGGCGGGCATGGGCAATTCCGGTATGCGAGGTGGCGGGATCGGTTCAGCTGCTACACCATTCCGGCCGCGCCTTGAACCGGGCAAAAACTTGGGTGCGGCGAAGGCATGGTGCCGCTCAGCCCAGCCGCCGGACGACCTCCAACGCAACACCGGCAATCCGCGCGGCCCATTCCCGCTGGCCGGTGGCGTCACGGATCAGGTCGTTGCGCACCTCGATTGCGCAGTAAGGCCGGCCATGCGCCTCCGCATGGCGGTTCTGGGATGCGTTCAGCAGCAGACCCGAATAGGGCTCGTTGTCACCTACGACGATCCCGTCCTCGGCCGCGAACAGCTCGATCGCATGGCGCGCGGCGCGGGCATCCTGGTTGTAGAGCAGGCCGACATGCCACGGCCGCTCGGCCGGTGCGCTGGCGAGACGCGGGGTGAAGGAATGGATCGCCAGGATCAGCGCCGGCTGTGCCGCTTCCAGCCACTGCGCCAAGGCCGCATGGTACGGCCGGTGCAGCGTGGCGATGCGCGTCGCGCGGTCCGGATTGGCGGAGCCGGCAGCATTGCCCGGGATGGCAAAGCCGTCACTCACCTCCGGCATCAGGCCGGGCGAATCCTCCTCCCGATGCAGGTCGATCACCAGCCGGCTGACACAGGCGAGGAAGCCGGGGATGGCGTGGTCCGTGGCGAGATGTTCGGTGACCCCCGCCGCGCCGATGTCCCAGCCCATGTGATCATCCAGCACCGTTTGCGGCACGCGGAGATCATAGCCAGGCGGCACAAGGTTGCTGGCGTGATCGCATATCGCAACGATGCCGCCGGGCTGCGGATCGCCGATGCTGCGCCAGAAGGTCATCGCAGCGCCCCCGCCATCTGCCACCAGCCGGGCTGCTGGCCGGCAACCTGTGCGGCTGCCCCGTCCCGGTCCTGCGGGGTGCGATAAAGCGCGAAGCAGGTCGCGCCCGATCCGCTCATCCGCACCAGCCATGCGCCGGTTTCCCGCAGTGTCGCCAGCACGTCGGCGACAGGCGGGCAGAGCGCGATTGCCGACGCCTCCAGATCGTTGCGTCCCTCCGAAGCGATGTGCGAAGCAGGCCCGTCCGGCAGCGGTCCACGGTCGCGGCCATCCCAGCCGGCGAAGACCGGCCCGGTCGGCAGCGGAATGCGCGGGTTGACCAGCAGCACCGGCGTGCCCGCAAGGTCGCTGTCCAGGGGTTGCAGATCGGTGCCGGTGCCGCGACCGATGCAGGTGACGCTGTCGACACAGGCCGGCACATCTGCGCCCAGTCGCGCCGCGCGGTCCGGCCAGTCACCCGGCAGCCCGGCCATGTCCCGCACCGCGCGGAACAGGGCGCCCGCATCGGCCGAGCCGCCGCCCAGCCCCGCCGCGACCGGCAGGTTCTTTTCCAGCAGCACCGCCAGCCCGCCGGCATGCGGCAGTGCGCCCAGCGCCCGCATCACGATGTTGCCGAACGGATCGGTCAGCGCCGGTGCGAACTCGCCCGTGACCTGCAGGCTGTCCTGCGCCGCCGCGCGCACGCTCAGCCGGTCGCCGGCATCCACGAAGGCGAACAGCGTCTCCAGCTCGTGGTAGCCATCCGGCCGGCGGACCCGCACGTGAAGGGCCAGGTTGATCTTGGCGAAGCCCGTGACGCTCATGCTCATGCCAAGCACTTAGCGGCTGCGACCGCGATTGCCAGATGCCGGCGGTCCGACAGGGCGCCCCGGAACATTGTGCGCTGCAGCATCGTTGCTGCCAGAAATCCGGGTTCGAAGCAGCAGGACATACACCATGATCAGACTTGCCGTCATCTTTGCCGTCATCGCCGCCGTGCTCGGCATCCTGGGCTTTGGCGGGATTGCTGGTGCTGCCTGGGATGTCGCGCAGATCTTCTTCTGGATCGCGGTGGTGATCGCTGCCGTGCTGTTCGTGCTGGGCTTAACCATCTACAAGAAGATCACCTGACACGCGCGTTGGGTTGCGGGGGGAACGTGAAAATATGAGCATCGAGGAAACAGGGCCCGTGCCGCAATCGGGCCACGATCCAAATCGCTGGACCGTGGGCCGCATCGTGACCGCTGCCGTGGCGATCATGGCGGTGATCGGGCTTGCCTGGCTGCTGGTCGATCTGTCGCAATTTCTGCTGCTGATCTTCGCCGCCGTGGTGCTTGCCTGCATCTTCGACGCGCTGGCGGATGGGATCGGCAGGCTGACGGGGCTGAAGTCGCGCGGCATCACGCTGACCATCGCGGTGCTCGTCCTGCTGCTGGTGTTCATCGGCGCGTTCGTGCTGTTCGGCGCCCAGTTCGCGCAGGAGATGAACACGATCGGCGAATCGATTCCACCGGCACTGGAGCAGATCGAAGGACTGCTGCGGCGGCTCGGCTATGGCGGCACCCTGACCGGCCTGCTGGAACAGGGCACGCAGGATCTCTCCTCCATTGCCAGCCGCGTGGGTACCTATGCCTTGGCGGTGGGCAGCGGGCTGACCGACTTCGTCCTGGTCTTCGTGGCCGCGATCTTCATCGCCGCCGATCCAGGCCTGCACCGCCGTGGGCTGGTGCTGCTGATGCCCCGCCCGGCGGAACAGCCGGCGCGCGAGTTCCTAGACGATTGCGGCAACGGGTTGCGCGGCTGGATGCTGGGGCAGGCGGTCTCCTCCGTGCTGGTGGGGGCGCTGACCTGGGCCGGGCTGGCTCTGCTGGGCGTCCCCGCCGCTGGTGGACTGGGCCTGATCGCCGGCCTGCTGGACGTGATCCCGCTGGTCGGCCCGGTGCTGGCGGGCATCCCCGCGGTGCTGCTGGCCTTTACCGTCTCCCCCATGACGGCGCTGTGGACGGTCGGCCTGTTCCTGGTGATCCAGCAATTGCAGGGCAATTTCCTGCAGCCGATGATCCAGAAGCGCGCGGTGAACGTGCCGCCGTCGGTGCTGCTGTTCGCGGTGTTCGGCGCGGGCGTGCTGTTCGGTGGGCTGGGCGTGCTGCTGGCCGCTCCGCTCACCATCGTGCTGTTCCTGTTCGTGCAGCGGATCTATGTCCGCGACCTGCTGGGCAAGGACATCACGGTTGCCGGGCAGGAGGACGCATAGGCAGGCTGGCCGGTCCGTCCGCAATCCGGTAAGCCTTGCGCAGCGGACCCATGCGGGAGCGCCTGCCATGCCTCGTCACCTTGCCTTGCTGCTTCTCCCCTTCCTGGCCGCATGCGGGCAGGAGAGCGCGCCCGCCGGCGAGGCGGATGCCGCGGCCGCCACGGCGGTCGACCGCCCGGCACAGGCGCTCTCACCAGGGCGGTGGCAGGTGGCAAGCACCATTGCCGGCATGGGCGAAAGGCAGAGCGAGCATCTGTGCATCACCGCGGAGCAGGCCGCATCGGGCCGCTTCCTGGTGGGCGAACTGCCCGAAGGCTGCGCGCTGGAGCGGGACAGCATGGCTGGCGGGCGGATCGATTTCGCGCTGCGCTGCGGCCAGATGGCCAGTACCTTCACCGGAACATACGATGCCACGACTTACCGCACGGAGACCACGGTCGACATGGGCGCGGGCGAGCCGATGCGGGCGACCAGCACCGGCACCTTCGTCGGCCCGGACTGCCAGGCCGACGATCAGCGACTTACGGTCGACTGATCACATGTTCGGATAATTCGGCCCGCCGCCACCTTCCGGCGTGACCCACTCGATGTTCTGGCGCGGGTCCTTGATGTCGCAGGTCTTGCAATGGACGCAGTTCTGCGCGTTGATGACCAGCTCCGGCTCGCCCTCTTCCACCCCGGAATATTCGTACACACCCGCCGGGCAGTAGAACTGCTCCGGTCCGGCATAGATCGGCCAGTTGACCCGTTCCGGCAGGGTCGGATCCTTCAGCTTGAGGTGGCTCGGCTGATCTTCCTCGTGATTGGTTCCGGACAGGAACACCGATGACAGGCGGTCGAAACTGATCACGCCATCCGGCTTGGGATAGGCGATCGGCCGGAACATGTGCGCCGGCAGGGTGGCCGCATGATCGGGATGGTGCCCCAGCGCGCCCAGCCGGATGCCGGCGGTGCGCAGCCACATGTCGGCCCCGGCCAGCACCGTGCCGACCGTCCCGCCCAGCTTCGCCACCAACGGCTGCGCGTTCTGGACCTTCTTCAACTCCTCCGCGATCCAGCTGGACCGCACCGCCGCATCATAGCTGTCGAGCTGCGCATGCTCCTCGCCCGCGGCGATGCTGGCGGCGGCGGCTTCGGCGGCGAGCATCCCGCTCTTCATGGCGGTATGCGTGCCCTTGATCCGGGGCACGTTCACGAACCCGGCGGAACAACCGATCAGCATGCCGCCGGGAAAAGCCAGCTTCGGCACGCTTTGCCAGCCGCCCTCGTTGATGGCGCGCGCGCCGTAGGAGACGCGCTTGCCGCCCTCCAGCAGCGCGCGGATCTCCGGGTGCTGCTTCCAGCGCTGGAATTCCTGGAACGGGCTGATGTAAGGATTGGCGTAGTCCAGCGCCGTCACGAACCCCAGCGCCACCTGGCCATTCGCCTGATGGTACAGGAACCCGCCGCCCCAGGCCTTGTCATGTTCGGACAAGGGCCAGCCTTGCGTGTGCACCACCTTGCCGGGCTGGTGCTTCGCGGGATCGACGTCCCACAATTCCTTCACGCCCAGGCCATAGACCTGCGGCTGGCACTCGGCATCCAGCGCGAACTGCGCCTTCAGCCGCTTGGCCAGGCTGCCGCGCACGCCTTCGCCGATCAGCACCTGCTTGGCGATGATGCCCATGCCAGGCTGGTAATCGTCTTTCGGCTTGCCGTCGCGGCCAACACCCATGTCCTGCGTGATGACGCCGATCACCGCGCCGGCATCGTCGAACATCAGCTCCGCCGCCGGGAAGCCGGGGAACACCTGCACGCCCAGCGCCTCGGCCTGCTCCGCCAGCCAGCGGGTCAGGTTCGCCAGGCTGCCGGTGTAATTGCCGTCATTGCTCATCAGCGGCGGCATCAGCAAATGCGGCATCTCGCGCTTGCCGGTTCGGCTCAGCACCCAGTGATGATTGCTGGTGACCGGCACCTCCGCCAGCGGGCAGGTCTCGCGCCAGTCCGGCAGCAGCTCGTCCAGCGCACGCGGATCGATCACCGCGCCCGACAGGATATGCGCGCCGACCTCGCTGCCCTTTTCCAGCACCACCACTTCCAGATCGTCGTCGATCTGCTTGAGGCGGATCGCCGCGGCCAGGCCCGCCGGGCCGGCACCGACGATCACCACGTCCACCGGCATCGTCTCGCGCTCGACCCCGTCCACCAGTGTGCTATCTGCGTTCATCGGTCGGACTTGATCGCTCCCCCCAGGAAGGTCAAGAGAGGGCCGCGATGGATGATGTTGCCGCTGCCAAAGCTCCGCTCAGCCCGGTAGACCGGATCGCCGCAGTGCTGGACTGGTGGCGCGCGGCCGGCGTGACCCAGGCCTTTCATGACGAGCCGCAGGACTGGCTGGCCCCGCCGGAGGACAAGGCCGCGTCCGCTCGCGCCGCGCTGCCCGTACCCGAAGCCCCGGCAGAGCCGCCCCCGCCCCGACTGGGCGGCGATGCGGAGCAGTGGCCCACCGACTTGGCCGGCTTCGCCGAATGGTGGCTGGCCGAACCGACCCTGCCCTTCACCGGCCGCCGGGTGCCCCCGCGCGGCGTGGCGGGCGCGGAGCTGATGGTGCTGCTCCCCATGCCGGAAAGCGAGGATGAAGCGGAGTTGCTGTCCGCCCGCCAGGGACGGCTGGTGAGCGGGATCGCCCGCGCCCTAGGCCTGACGGAGGACCAGCTCTACCTCGCCAGCGTCCTGCCGAGCCACCAGTCCCTGCCTGACTGGGCGGGGTTGCGCGAAGCGGGGCTGGACGCGGTGCTGCAGCACCATGTCACGCTCGCCCGCCCACGCCAGCTGCTGGTGCTGGGCGCAGGGGACATCCTGCCGCTGCTGGGGCACGATCCGGCGCAAGCGGCTCCCGGTATTCATCCTTTGTCTGCTGTTGGCGTGGACAAGCCCGTGCTCGCCAGCTTCGCGCCCGATGCGCTGCTGGCGCGCTGGCAATTGCGCGCGCAGCTCTGGCGCGCGCTGCTCGACTGGACGGACGGGGACGCATGATCAGGACCATTCTTGCGGGCATCGCAGCCGTTGCCATGGCCGGCACGGCGGCACAGGCGCGCACCACCTTCGATTACTACACGGGGCGCGCGCAGCTGGCGGCGACGCAGGTGCCGGCGCAGTTGAACAGCGCCGATCGCGAATATTACCGCGCGGTGTTCGCCGCGATCGACCGGCAGGACTGGTCAGGCGCGCAGGGCCTGCTGGCGCAGCGTGGCGACGGCGTGCTGCACTGGGTGGCTCTGGCCGAACTCTACACTGCCGCCGGCAGCCCGCGGGTGGAGCTGCCCGCGATCGAGGCGTGGCTGCCGCGCGGACGCAACCTGCCGCAGGCGGAGCAGTTGAGCCGGCTGGCACTGACCCGCGGCGCCACCACCCTGGTCGGCCTGCCCGCAGCCCAGCAGTTCCAGTCGCAGGGCGGAATTCCCAAGCGCATCCTGCCGTCATCGGTGAACGACGGAAGCATGCCGGCGGATGTCAGCATCGCCATTCTGGATCGGATCAAGAATGACGATCCCGACGGCGCCCGCGCTCTGCTTGACGGTGTCGACGCGCTGCTCAGCCCCCCTGCCCGTGCCGAATGGCGCCAGCGGGTGGCTTGGAGTTACTATATCGAGAACCGGGATGCCCCGGCGCTGGCCCTGGCCCGCACGGTGTCGGCCGGCGATGGTGCGTGGGTGGGCGAAGGCGAATGGACGGCGGGCCTCGCCGCATGGCGGCTGGGCGATTGCGCCGGGGCCGGCGATGCGTTCGAACGC
Source organism: Croceibacterium ferulae (assembly GCF_003660445.1). Classification (GTDB taxonomy): domain Bacteria; phylum Pseudomonadota; class Alphaproteobacteria; order Sphingomonadales; family Sphingomonadaceae; genus Croceibacterium; species Croceibacterium ferulae. Next base: position 141,492 of record NZ_QZVQ01000007.1, read on the forward strand.
GCCGCCTATCACGCGCACAATCCGGAACTGCGCTCCGCCGCGCAATACTGGGCCGCCCGCGCTGCCCTGCGCTGCCGCCGGCCGGATCGCAGCGCCGAACTGCTGCGCGGTGCCGCGCTGGCGGACGAGACATTGTACGGCATGCTGGCCGCCGAACAGCTCGGCACCGCGCTGCCGCAGCGGGTCGCCGGCGCCGACTTCTCGGCCGCGGACTGGCAAAAGGTCGGTGGGCAGGAGAATGTCCGGATCGCCATCGCGCTGATGGAGATCGGGCAGGACGATCTCGCCAGCGAGGTGCTGCTGCATCAGGCGCGGATCGGCGATGCGGGCGATTATGCACCGCTGTCCCGCCTGGCGCGCGACCTGGGCCTGCCTTCGACGCAGCTCTACATGGCCTACAACGCGCCGCCCGGCGGCCGCAGCGATCCGGCGGGGCACTACCCCGCCCCGCGCTGGACCCCGCTGAATGGCTGGCAGGTCGATCCCGCTTTGGCCTTCGCCCACACGCTGCAGGAATCGAATTTCCGCGCCAAGGTGGTCAGCCCGGCGCAGGCACAGGGCCTGATGCAGATCACGCCCATCACCGTGCGCCAGCACGCGCCGCGGCTGGGCTTCGATGCGGGCCAGGTGGACATCTTCGACCCGTCGGTGAACCTGGCGTTCGGGCAACAGAACCTGGCCATGCTGCGCGACAGTCCGGCGACCGGCGGCGCGCTGCCCAAGATCATGGCCGCCTACAATGCCGGGCTCACCCCGATCACCCGCTGGAACAGCGAGGTCAACGATCAGGGCGACCCGCTGCTGTACATGGAATCGATCCCCTATTGGGAGACGCGCGGCTATGTCGCCATCGTGACCCGCAATTACTGGATGTACGAACGCCAGGCGAGCGCCTCCGCCTCGCCGAGCAGGATCAGCCTGGCGCAGAACGCCTGGCCCGCCTTCCCGCAGGCCGATGGCCGCGTCTATCTCTCCGCAGGAGCACGCTGATGGCCATCGACGAAAGCCGCCTGTTCCGGCCGCTCAACATCGCGGTGCTGACCGTGTCCGACACGCGCGGGCCGGAGGATGACACGTCCGGCGACATCCTCGTCGCCCGGGTCACCGGGGCCGGCCACCAGCTGGTCGCCCGCGCGATCGAGCGGGATGACGTGAATGCCATCATGACCCGGCTGGAAAGCTGGATCGACGATCCGCTGGTGGATGCGGTCGTCAGCACCGGCGGCACCGGGCTGACCGGGCGCGACATCACGCCCGAGGCGCTGGGCCGCGTGGCCGACAAGGAGATCCCCGGCTTCGGCGAGCTGTTCCGCTGGATCAGCTACCAGACGATCGGCACCAGCACCGTGCAGAGCCGTGCGCTCGCGGTGGTTGCGCGGGGCACCTACATCTTCGCGCTGCCGGGATCGAACGGCGCGGTGAAGGATGGCTGGGACGGGATCCTGGCCGAACAGCTGGACAGCCGCAACCGCCCCTGCAACTTCGTGGAACTGATGCCGCGCCTGCAGGAACGCTGACGGGGCTTGGCGGTGCGCGGCTCAGCCGTGCACCACATCCACCAGCAGGTACATCAGGCCCAGGCCGGCCAGCGTGGCCACGGTGACGCGCAGCCGCGGGTCGCGCGCATGGCTGCGCGGCACCAGTTCGCAGGCGCCGATATACAGGAACACGCCGCCGAACAGCGCCAGCAGCAGGGCCATGTCGCCGGGCGACACCTGGATCAGCAACCCGATCATCGTGCCGGCCAGCGGCGCCGCGCCATTCACCAGCAGCCAGCGCCGGGCAAGGCGCGGGCCGGAGCGGGCCAGCGACAGGCTCACCGTGTTGATACCGTCCGCCAGATCATGCGTCAGCACGGCGGCCGCCACCAGCCAGCCGACATCGTGCGACACCTGGAAGGCGATGCCGATCATGACCCCGTCGATGAAGCTGTGCAGCGTCAGGCTGGCCGGCCCAAGATGCGCCTGCCACGCCGCCACGCCGCGCGTACCGCTGGCGGGCAGCTGGTGCAGCAGCAGGTAGGCGCCGATCCCCAGGCCAATGCAGGCGAACAGCCGATGGGCATCATGGACACCCCGCCCCAGCTCGATCGCCTCCGGGATCAGGTCGAACAGGGCCACGCCCAGGACGATGCCGGCGGCCAGTCCCAGCACCAGCGACGCCCGCGCCTTCAGCCGCAAGGCAAGCAATCCGCCGATCAGGGTGGCGGCACTGGCGGCAAGGCCGAACAGCAAGGGAAGGAGAACAGGTGGCATGGTCTGCCCTGCGCCTAGAAGATCGTTGAAGATGTGACAACGTCACGCCTGGTCGCGGCGTTGTTTTCCTGTCGCATAAGGGGACCGTCCGGCTTGCGGTAGTACGATGTTCCCCGTATGTTCCTGCTATGCCTGACAAGCCGCCATCAAAGGTTCACGGGCGCGGTGCGCAGTCGGCGGAGCTGTCGCAGCGCTTCGCCGCGCCGCAGCGCAGCACCGATGGCGACTGGCGCGATCATGTGACGCTGCTGGATGGGCCGCCGGTAAAGCTGCGCACCACGGTCACGGCGGAACATGCGCGCTCGATCCTGAGCTTCAACAGCTCGCCCGACATCGGCTTCGACCGGTCCGTCAACGCTTATCGGGGCTGCGAGCATGGGTGCATCTACTGCTTCGCACGGCCGACCCATGCCTATCACGACCTGTCTCCCGGGCTCGACTTCGAAACCCGGCTGTTCGCGAAGCCGGATGCGGCGCGATTGCTGCGGCAGGCATTGGCGCGGCGCGGTTACGTGCCCCGTCCGATCGCGATGGGCACCAACACCGATCCCTACCAGCCGATCGAGCGGGACTGGCGGCTGACCCGCGACTTGCTGCAGGTGTGCCTGGAGGCGCATCACCCGGTGACCATCACCACCAAGAGCGATCGCGTGCTGGCCGATCTCGACCTGCTGCGGCAATTGGCAGAGCGGCAGCTGACGGCGGTGGCGATCTCCGTCACCACCCTCGACCCGCGCCTCGCCGCCCTGCTGGAACCGCGCGCGCCCGCACCTGCCCGCCGGCTTGCCGCTCTCGGGCGATTGCAGGCTGCCGGGGTGCCGGTCCACTGCGCCATCTCGCCGATCATCCCTGCCATCACCGATGACGGGCTGGAGGCGATCATCGCGCGGGTGGCGGAGATCGGGGTGCTCTCCGTCGGCTATATTCCGCTGCGCCTGCCGCACGAGCTGGCGCCGCTGTTCCGGGAATGGCTGGCGGTGCATTTTCCGGATCGGGCCGCCAAGGTGATGAACATCGTCCGGTCGATGCGCGGCGGGCGCGACAACGACCCGGCGTTCTTCACGCGAATGCGTCCACAGGGGACCTGGGCACAATTGCTGAAGGCCCGATTTGGTACAGCGTGCCGCCGCGCCGGGTTGCAGCCGGTGCGGTTCGCACTCGATTGTTCCGGCTTTACAGTACCTTCCCATTGGCCGGAGGCACCAGCCCAGCGCCTGCTGTTGTGACTGCATGGTACAGCCGTACAAACTGAAGTGTGTTGTATCGCTCAGAGCAGGAACAAGCATGTTCAGACTGCGTTGGGCGCATATTCTGCACGTCTGACCGGCTTGTGGGGTAAAGGCAATTCGACGCAGGGGCCATTCGCGCCACTTGCTGGAAGGGGAAACACGAATGAACAAGCTGCTATTCGGGCTTGCGACTGCCGGGGCGGTCGTGGCCATGCCTGCTGTCGCACGCGACGGTCAGGTCTATGTCGGGCTGGAAGGCGGCGTGGTCGCGCCGGAGGATTTCAACTTCCGGCTGCAGGGCCCCTCTTCCCTGGTGTCTCCCAACGGGACCGGTGATGCGCCGACGATCCGTGCGCAGCCTGCCGACACCGGCTGGGAAGCCGGCGTGGTGCTCGGCTATGATGCCGGCATCGGCCGCCTGGAGTTCGAGGGCACCTACAAGAACTTCGGCATCGACACCCTGCTGTCTTCCGGCGGCCTGAACGGCCTGCCCGTGACCGGCGGGGCCCTGTCGAGCGGCACCTTCGACACGGACGGCAAGATGGAAGTCGTCACCGCCATGGTCAACGCGCTGGCCGATATCGGCGGCAATGACGGCATTGGCGTGTCGATCGGCGGCGGCGCCGGTATCGCGCGTGTCGACGCCCGGATGGCTGCGGAAGGCGCCACGCGCAACTTCATCACCGCGCAGGACGATGCGGCCTTCGCCTATCAGGGCCTGGCCATGCTGCGCCTGCCGATCAGCGAGCGGGTCGATCTCGGCGTGAAGTACCGGTACTTCCGCACCGCCGACCTGAGCTACACCGACACGGTCGGCCGCGAAGTCGAAGCGCAGCTGACGACCCACTCGGTCCTGGCGACGCTGCTGTTCAACCTGGGCGGGTCCGAGCCTGCTCCGCCGCCTCCGCCGCCGCCGCCCCCGCCGCCGCCTCCCCCGCCGCCGCCGCCGCCTCCGGTCGCGCAGTGCAACAGCGGGCCGTATGTGGTGTTCTTCGATTGGGACAGCGCGACCATCTCGCCCGAAGCCGCCAGCGTGCTGAACAGCGCCGTGACCGCCTATGGCAATTGCGCGAACGTGCCGATCATGCTGGCCGGCTACACCGACACCTCCGGGTCGAAGCAGTACAACCTCCGTCTCGCCGGCCGGCGTAACGAGAGCGTGCGCACCTTCCTGACCGGTCGTGGCGTTCCCGCCGCGCGCATCACCAGCGAAGCCTTCGGCGAAGCCAACCTGCGCGTCCCGACTGCGGACGGCGTGCGCGAGCTGCAGAACCGCCGGGTGGAAATCACCTACGGTCCCGGCTCCGGCCGCTAAGGCCCGTCGCCTGAAACATGAAGGGCCGGGGGAGCGATCCCCCGGCCCTTCTGTTTGCCAGGTCCATGATCAACCCGGCCTCGGCGGCATTGTCCGGATTGTGGCCAACGATCACGCCACCAGACGCAGTCGCCCCTTCATCTCGCGGCTTTGCCGTCCGGCACCGCTCTGCGGTTTCAGGGCCACTGCAGACAGGCCCGGCACCTCGGCCAGCCGTTCCACCATCTCCCCATCCAGCGCGAAGTCCCGGCCCAGGCACACCACCGGATCGCGCGTGCCATCGCCGATCCGCAGCGTCACCACGACCTCGCCCCGGTTCTTCTCCCCGGGTTGCAGCGTCTCGCGCAGGATCTGCAGCGCACTCTGGTTCTCGACCTCCAGCGTCAGCAGCATGCGCACGCTGCCGGTCACCTCGCTCAGCGGACGGGCGCCGCGTACGGTGATGCGGGGCGGTTCGTCCGGGCTGGGGCTGTCGAGTTCCACCTGCAGCAGGACGCATACATCGTCTGCCGCCCACCGCTCGAACGGTTCCACCAGCGATTCTTCGAAGCAGGCGGCGCTGAACTGCCCCGTCGCGTCGGAGAAGTCCGCCCGGATAAAGGCACCGCCCTTGCGCGTGCGCCCCTTGCTGACGCTTTCCACCAGCGCCGCCATCACGGCATTGCGGCGGCCGCTGGCCACCCCTTCGCCGATGATCGATCCATAGGAACGCGCCCCCTGTGCGGATGCCACCGCGCGGAACTGCTGCACGGGGTGGGCCGCGAAGAAGAAGCCGAAATTGTCCCGCTCCGCCGCCATCTGCTCCGCCCGCGACCAGGCCGGGGCTTCGACCAGGCGCAGCGCGGGTTCCACGTGATCGTCGCCACCGAACAGCCCGACCTGCCCGCTCGCACGTTCGCGGCTGGCGTGATCGGCGACTGCCAGCAGCATGTCGGCATTGGCCAGCACCTTGGCCCGGTTCGGCTCCATGCCGTCGAACGCTCCCGCAGCGGCGAGCCCTTCCATCTGCCGCCGGTTCATGCAGCCCGGCGGCATGCGGCGGAAGCAGTCCTCCAGATCGGCGAAACGCCCATGCGCCTGCCGCTCCGCGACGATCGCCTCCATCGCCTTCTCGCCGACATTGCGGATGCCCGCGAGCGCGTACCGTACCGCCAGCCCCTCGCCCGTCTGCTCCACCGTGAACTCCGCCTCGCTGGCATTGATGTCCGGCCCCAGCAGCGTCAGCCCGGCCCGCCGCATGTCGTCCACGAACACCGCCAGCTTTTCCGACTGGTGCATGTCGAAGCACATGGAGGCGGCGTAGAACTCCTCCGGATAATGCGTCTTCAGCCAAGCCGTCTGGTAGGACAGCAGCGCATATGCGGCGGCGTGCGACTTGTTGAAGCCATAGCCGGCGAACTTGTCGATCAGGTCGAACAGCTCGTTCGCCTTCTTTTTCTCGATCCCGCTGACCGAAAGGCACCCATCCACGAAGCGGGCGCGCTGGGCATCCATCTCCGCCTGGATCTTCTTGCCCATCGCGCGGCGCAGCAGGTCGGCGTCGCCCAGCGAGTAGCCGGCGAGGATCTGCGCGGCCTGCATCACCTGTTCCTGGTAGACGAAGATGCCGTAGGTCTCCGCCAGGATCTCCTCCAGCTTGGGGTGCGGATACTCGATTGGCGCTTCCCCGCCCTTGCGCTTCCCGAACAGCGGGATGTTGTCCATCGGCCCCGGCCGGTAGAGCGAGACGAGCGCGATGATGTCCTCGAACCGGGTGGGCTTCACCGCGGTCAGCGTGCGCCGCATGCCTTCGGATTCCAGCTGGAACACGCCCACCGTGTCGCCGCGCTTCAGCAGCGCGAACACATCGTCATCGTCCCACGGCAGGGTGGCCAGGTCGATGGTGATGCCGCGCCGGGCGAGCAGGTCCACCGCGCGCTGCAGCACGGACAGGGTCTTGAGGCCGAGGAAGTCGAACTTGACCAGCCCGGTATCCTCCACCCACTTCATGTCGAACTGGGTGACCGGCATGTCCGACCGCGGATCGCGATACAGCGGCACCAGCTGCGCCAGCGGGCGGTCGCCGATCACCACGCCGGCGGCATGGGTGGAGGAGTTGCGCGGGAACCCCTCCAGCAACATGGCCAGGTTGATCAGGCGCTTCGTCTCGTTGTCATTGTCGAACTCGCGGCGGAACTCCATCACGCCGTTCAACGACCGCTCCAGCGTCCACGGGTCGGTCGGATGGTTGGGCACCATCTTGGTCAGCCGGTCGACCTTGCCATAACTCATCTGCAGGATGCGCCCGCAGTCACGCAAGGCGGCGCGGGCCTTCAGCTTGCCGAAGGTGATGATCTGCGCGACGTGGTCATGACCATATTTGGCCTGCACATAGCGGATCACCTCGCCCCGCCGCGTTTCGCAGAAATCGATGTCGAAGTCGGGCATGGACACGCGTTCGGGGTTCAGGAAGCGTTCGAACAGCAGGCCCAGCCGGATGGGGTCCAGGTCCGTGATGGTCAGCGACCACGCGACCAGCGATCCCGCGCCCGAACCACGGCCCGGCCCGACCGGAATGCCCTGCCCCTTGGCCCATTTGATGAAATCGGCAACGATCAGGAAATAGCCAGGGAAGCCCATGCGGGTGATGACCTCGATCTCGAAGTCGAGCCGTTCGGCATAGATGCGCCGCTCATCCTCGGTCAGATCGCCATACGGTTCCAGGCGGGCGGCCAGTCCCGCTCTCGCATCCTGCGCCAGCATCAGCGCCTCGCCCTCCAGATCGCCCGCCAGGCTGGGCAGGATCGGCTTGCGCCGCGGCGGTGCGAAGGCGCAGCGTTGCGCCACGACCAGCGTGTTCTCCACCGCCTCCGGCAGGTCGGAAAACAGATCGGCCATGGTCTCCGCCGTCTTGACCCAGGCCTCCGGCATGGAACGCGGCCGGTCGGCACTGTCGATCTGGCTGGAATTGGCGATGCACAGCATGGCATCATGCGCCTTGTGCATATGCGCCTCGGCAAAATTGGCCGGGTTCGTCGCCACCAGCTGCAGGTCATGCGCATAGGCCAGTTCGATCAGGCCCTCTTCCGCCGCGTCCTCCGTCGCGTCACCGCGGCGCGCCAGCTCGACATACAGGCGCCCGGGAAAGAGCTGCGCCAGCCGCAGCAGCAGACCTTCCGCCTGGTTCGGGCGATTGGCGGCCAGCATCCGGGTCACGCCGCCCTCGCTGGCGCCGGTCAGCGCGATCAGGCCATCGGTGCGGCCGGCAAGGTCGGCCAGCGTGACATGCGGCTCCTGCTCCAGCGGGCGATGCAGGTGCGCCTGGCTGACCAGGTGGCACAGGTTCTGCCAGCCCGACTCGTCCTGCACCAGCAGCGGCAGGTGGTCGATCGTATCGCTGCCCTCGCGCACCACTCCCAGCAGCGCACCGACGATCGGTTGCACCCCTTCGCCCTTGCAGGCGGCGGCAAAGGCGCTGGCGGCGTAGAGGCCGTTACGATCGCACAGCGCGATCGCGGGAAAGCGGTTGCTCCGGGCCAGCTTGGCAATCGCCTTCGGCTCGATCGCCCCCTCCAGCATGGAATAGGAGGAGAAGACGCGAAGGGGAACGAAGCTGGCATGCATGATGCCTTGATAGGCGCCGCCGCGCCCGCGGCAAAGGGGCGCCTGCCGCTTTTCCTGCCCGTATTACAGCGGAAAGTCCGGGCGGGCGGCCAGCGACATGATTTCCGGCACGGTCAGGATGTGGTCGCCATCCTTGTAGATCACATGCGCGGCACGATCGGCTTCCGGCATGTTGCGGATCATGGCGACCATCTGCGCCAGCGTGCCGCGATACACCCCGCCGAACCCTTCCAGAATGCCGCCGCCACCCGCGAGGTGAATGGAGGCATGCGTGCTCCAGTCCACGCCTGCCGGGCTGGAGCTTTCACCCTGGATCGTGCCGGGATGGTTGGTCATCGTCGTATCGCCTTTCGCGTGAATTAGATGAGAACGCCGTCGTGCAGCCGGACCACCCGGTCCATGCGCGCAGCCAGACGTTCATTGTGGGTTGCGACCAGCGCCGCACTGCCGGTGCCGCGCACCAGATCCAGGAACTGGGCCAGCACCCGGTCGGCCGTATGCTCGTCCAGATTGCCGGTCGGCTCGTCCGCCAGCACCAGCTGCGGCCGGTTGGCCAGCGCGCGGGCCACCGCCACGCGCTGCTGCTCGCCGCCCGAAAGCTGGCTCGGCCGATGATCCAGCCGGTGTTCGAGGCCGAGCGCCGTCAGCAGCTCGCGCGCCCGTTGCTCGCCCGCCGCCCGCGCGATGCCGGACACGAGCTGCGGCAGCAGTACGTTCTCCAGCGCGGTGAAGTCGGGCAGCAGATGATGGAACTGGTAGACGAAGCCCAGATGGTTGCGGCGCATCGTCGTGCGCCCAGCCGCATCCAGCCGGCTGGCCTCCGTCCCGGCGATCGCGATGCGCCCGGCAAAGCCGCCCTCCAGCAGGCCGACCGCCTGCAGCAGCGTCGACTTGCCCGATCCAGACGGGCCGAGCAGCGCGACGATCTCGCCCGGGGCGATCGCCAGGTCGACGCCCTTCAGCACGTCGATCCGCACGCCCCCCTGTTCGAAGGAGCGGGCAAGACCTTCCAGCAGGACCACAGGCTCACTCATAACGCAGCACCTCCACAGGATCGGTGCCGGCGGCACGATAGGCCGGATACAAGGTGGCCAGGAAGCTGAGCCCCATGGCCATTCCGCAGATCATCAGCACCTCGAACGGGTCGGTCCGGCTGGGCAGCTGGGTCAGGAACCGGATCTGCGGGTCCCACAGGTTCTGGCCGGTGATCAGCTCGATCCCGCGCACGATCGGCTGCCGGAACAGCAGCACCGTGAAGCCCAGCGCCAGCCCGGCCAGCGTGCCGATGGCCCCCACGGCGGAGCCGGTGGTCACGAAGATCTTCAGCAGCGAATTGCGCGTCGCCCCCATGGTGCGCATGATCGCGATGTCGCGCGTCTTGGAACGAACCAGCATCACCAGCGACGACAGGATGTTGAACGCCGCCACCAGCACGATGATCGACAGCGCGAAGAACATCGCCACCCGCTCCACCTGCAGCGCCTCGAACAGGGTGCCGTTGATGGTGCGCCAGTCCTGCACCACCGCACGGCCGGTCAGCCGGTCGGTCAGCGGCGCCAGGATCTCGCCCACGCGATCGGCATCCTCCGTCGTCACCTCGATCATGCCGATGGAGTCGCCGGACAGCAGCAGGGTCTGCGCCTGCGGGATCGGCATGACCACGAAGGCCTGATCGTAATCATAGATGCCGATCTCGAAGATGGCGGTCACGGTGTAGCCCACCTGCCGCGGCACCGTGCCGAAGGGGGTGGAGCGCCCTTGCGGGTTGATGATCGTGATCACGTCGCCGACCCGCACGCCCAGGTTCATTGCCAGGCGCGATCCGATGGCGACATTGTCCGCACCCGGCTGGATCGTGGCGATGTCGCCCCCCACCACGCTTTCGCCGAGAGCGCCGATGTCAGCCTGGGTGTTGCCGCGCACCAGCACCGCCTCGACCCGGCCGTTGAAGGTTCCCAGCAGCGGCTGTTCGATCAGCGGGCTGGCGCTGGTGACGCCGGGCGTCGCCCGCACATCCTTCAGCACCGTCTCCCAATCATCCAGCCGACCGCCATAGGCCTGAATGATCGCATGGCCGTTCAGCCCCACGATCTTGTCCAGCAATTCGGCGCGGAAGCCGTTCATCACGCTCATCACGACGACCAGCATGGCGACGGACAGCATGACCACGCCGATGGAGATGGACGCCACCAGCGCGATCACCGCCTCGCCGCGGCCAGGCAGCATGTAGCGTTTGGCAATGGTCCATTCGAAGGGGGACAGGATCAAGGGCGGGCTTCTTTGCGGCGGATGGAGACGCGGCGATCTAGCAGCTTTGCCGCCCAGCGGAAGGGGGCGGCGCCCCCGTCCCCGTAATTGGCTCAGCCATCATTGGCCGGATCGGCGGCATCGCCGCCGGTGCCGGACTTCGCCACGGGCAGGTCATTGCCGAACACGATCGTGCGCGTCGGGAACGCGATGCCGATGCCGGCTTCCTCGAACCGTTCTAGAATGGTGAGCAGCAGTTCCTCGCGATGGATCAGGCTTTCGGCGAAGTCGGGCACGTCGATGTAGGAGAAGACCTCGATATCCAGCGAACTGGCGCCGAAATCCTTCAGCCGGGCACGCGGGTTCTCGGCAACCTTCTCGTGCTCTTCCAGGGTTCGCGCCACGATCTGCACGGCTTCGCGCACCTTGGCGGCGGGAAGGCCATATTCGATGCCGATCACCGGATTGAACAGGAAGCGTTCGCGGACGGAGTAGTTCTCGATCTGCTGCGACGACAGGTCGCCATTGGGAATGGTGACGATCGTACGGTCATTGGTGCGGATGCGGGTGGACCGGATGCCCACATCCTCCACCGTGCCCACCACGCTGCCGACCTTGACGAAATCGCCCACCTGCGCCGGCTTGTCGACGATCACCGTCACGCTGCCGACCAGGTTCTCCACCGTCTTCTGCGCGCCCAGCGCCAGCGCGATACCGCCGATACCCAGGGCCGCCACGCCGGTGGTGACGTCGATGCCGAACGTGTCCAGCACCGCGATGAACACAAAGGCGAGCAGGATGATCTTGACCACCCGCCGCATCAGCGAAACGACGGAGATCACCTGCCGCCGCTCATGCCGCTGCATCCGCACGATGGTCAGGTCCGACACCGCATTCACCAGCCGCAGGCCGAACCACACCAGCGCAATCAGCGCGACCACGCCGGTATAGCGCAACAGCAATTGTCGCGCGACGATGGAAGCGGGCAGCTCCTCCGCCCAGACATAGAAGATGCCGCCGGCAACCAGCAGGCTGACAGGCGGCAGCGCGGCGTTGAGCGCGCGATAGAACAGGCTGGTCTGCGGATCGGCAATGGTCCGCTTGGCCAGGGCGAGCAGCAGGCGCGCGATCAGGTACAGCCCCACGAACAGGACCAGTGCCGCGCCGATCAGCAAGGCCCAGTCACGCACGGGCGCGCCGGCCAGCATCACGCGGTCCTCCGTCGGCTCCGCCTCCGCGGCAACCCGCGCGACTTCCCGGGTGGCGAGCTGGGTCACCGTGTCGGGCGAGATGCGCCAGACCGGGGCGGTGCTGCCCTCCTCAGTCGTCGAGAGGCTGAGGATGATCGGCACGGTTTCCGGGCCGATATTCAGTTCGCCGACCCGTTCCTCTTCCAGTGCGAGGCCGTCATCCGTCCGTCCCGTCGGATCGTTGGACAGGCTGCCGAAGGGCTGCAACTTGCCGCCACTGTCCAGCAGCGTCCGCAGCCGCTCCGCCAGCGTGGCGGCGCGGGCGCGCTGCTGGTCCGTCTCCAGCGGGACCGAGAAGTACTGCGCCGCGCGATTGTAATCGCCTTCGCCCAAGGCAGTCAGCAAGGCCGTCACCGATGCGCGCGGCGTCAGCCGGTCGTAGGGATCGACGATCTGCGCCACGGCCGCCTCTGCCGCGGCATCGGCATCTTGCGCGATTGCAGCCGCAGGAAGGATGACGAGCAGCAGGGCAAGCAGATGGGTCAACAGGCGCAGGGGCAAGAAGCGGTCTCCCGGAGGTTGGCGGTTGCAGAACGACCAGTGCCGCATCCCGCCAACCGCTGACAAGGTCAACCGGGCAGGTTGCCGGTCCGTTCCCCACGGCAGCCGGGCCGAGCCGATCAGCCGCCGCGCAGCAATTGCACGCCCCAGTCGCGTTCCAGCAGGTAGAGCAGGATGCGCGCCGCCGCGCCGCGCGGCCCGGTCAGCCCGCCATCGCGCTCCAGCAGCAGGCGGGCATCATCCTGCGCCATCTGCCCCATGCGCGCCGTCTGCTCCAGCGTGGCGATACGGAACGCCTCCTCGCCCGATTGCCTTGTGCCCAGGATCTCGCCGCCGCCGCGCAGGCGCAGATCCTCCTCCGCCAGGCGGAAGCCGTCCTGCGTCTCGCGCATCAACGCCAGCCGCTCGCGCCCGACCTCCGAAAGCGCATCGCCGCGCAGCAGCAGGCAGGTGCTCTTGCCACTGCCCCGCCCCACCCGGCCGCGCAACTGGTGCAGCTGGGCCAGTCCGAAGCGTTCGGCCTGCTCGATCACCATCAGCGTGGAATTGGGCACATCCACTCCGACCTCGATCACCGTGGTCGCCACCAGCAGCTTGGCCCGGCCGCTGGCGAAGCGCTCCATCGCCGCGTCCTTCTCCTCCGGCCGCAGCTGCCCATGGACCAGTTCCACCGCCTCGCCGAACCGCTCCTTCAACGATGCGTAGCGTGCCTCGGCCGCGGCCAGATCGTCGTTCTCGCCCTCGTCCCGCACCATGGGGCAGACCCAATAAGCCTGGCTGCCCGCCTCCAGGTGCCGGGCCAGCCCGTCCACCACGTCACCCAGCCGGTCCAATGCCACCACCCTTGTGTCGATCGGCTGCCGGCCGGGGGGCAGTTCGTCTAGGCGCGAGACGTCCATCTCGCCATATTGCGCCAGCACCAGCGTGCGCGGGATCGGCGTTGCGGTCATGGCCAGCACATGCGGCGTGCGGCGCCCCTTCTGCGTCAGCAGCAGGCGCTGCCCCACGCCGAAGCGATGCTGCTCGTCGATCACCACCAGCCCCAGATTGCGATAGCTGACACTGTCCTGGAAGATGGCGTGCGTGCCGACCAGGATGTCGATCGTGCCATCCAGCAGGCCCATCAGGATGCTTTCGCGCGGGCGCCCCTTGTCCCGCCCGGTCAGCAGCGCGACCGTGGCTCCGGTCGGCGCGGCCATCCGGCGCAGCGTCTCGTAATGCTGGCGGGCGAGGATCTCGGTCGGCGCCAGCATCGCCGCCTGCGCGCCGCTTTCGACCGCGGTCAGCATGGACAGCAGCGCCACCACCGTCTTGCCCGCGCCCACATCGCCCTGCAGCAGGCGCAGCATCGGGGCTTCCTGCGCCAGATCCCCCGCGATCTCCGCCACCGATCGTTGCTGTGCACCGGTCAGCGGGAATGGCAGCTGCAGCCTGCCCGTCAGCCGCCCGTCCCCCGCCAGCGCCTGCCCCCGCCGCTTGCGGTTGTCCGCCCGCACCAGCAGCAGCGCCAGCGCATTGGCCAGCAATTCGTCATAGGCCAGCCGGTCCCGCGCGCCGGCATTCTCCTCCCGATGCGCGGCTGCGATCGCGTTGCGCCATGCAGGCCAGCCGGCACGTTCCAGCACGCCGGGCTCCACCCATTCGGGCAGGTCCGGACAGCGCGACAGCGCCTGTTCCGCAAAGCTGGCGATGCGCGGCTGGGTCAGCCCTTCCGCCAGGCGATAGATCGGCTCCATCTGCCTGGCCGTGGCGCTCTCGCTGCTGTCCGCCACGTGGTCCGGGTGCACGATCTGCAGCATCTGCCCATACTGGTCCAGCCGCCCCGCCACCCACCGCCGCTCCCCCACCGGCAGCGCCTTGCGCGCGCTGAAGGCGGCCTTGCCGAACCAGGTGAGCGCGATGACATTGCCGATCGCGTCCTGCGCCAGGATGCGAAATGGCGCGCGCGGACTGGGGCTGCCGCGATGCTCGATCACCGTCAGCGCCACCACGATCTGCTCGCCCACCGTGGCCGCATCCAGATCCGGCACGGCGCGGCGGCTGACGAAGCGTTCGGGCAGGTGGTAGGCCACGTCCCGCACCCGCGCCAAGCCGAGCCGTTCCAGCGGCTTCTTCAGCTTGGGGCCGACGCCGTCCAGACTTTCGATCTCGGCAAACAGGGGATTGAGCAAATCAGGGCGCATGGCTGGATCGCCTTTGCCTCCGGGGTGACCCGATGGGCAAGCGCTTTGGGCGGCACCGGCGAACGGCGGCGATGCCCGGCCGCTTTCCTACACGCCGCCCCGTCCCTAATGCGCAGGCTCCGGCATCATGAAAGGCAGGTGAGTTCCGCCGAAAAAACAACCGCTTGGAGGTGCCGGCTTCGTTCACCAGAACAGTGTCAATTGTGTCAACTTCGCCCACGACGCGGGCGAATCACGGACCCTCCTCTGCGCGTGACCAACTGCGCCCGACCTGCTAGGCGCGCCTGCATGAGCGACATCTTCAAGGCCCGCCTTGCCCGGGCCAAGTTTCGTGCCTGGCACCGCGGCACGCGGGAGGCGGACTACATGATCGGCGGCTTCTTCAACCGCTATCATCCGAGTTGGGCCGAGGCCGAACTCGCCTGGTTCGAGGCGCTGCTTGAAGAGGAAGACGTGGACATCATGGCTTGGGCGCTGGGCACGCAGGCGGTGCCGCCCGAGTTCGCCGGCCCGCAGATGATCGCCTTCACCAAACTCGATTACGTCACCATCTGAGGAACTTGGCTGCCCTTGCGCGCTTGAACGATCCGCATGCCTGACCTTTCCCGCATCCTGAAGGCCAAGCGGCCGCTCACCCTCGCCTCCCTTCCCCGCGGCGCGCAGCCGCTGGTGCTGGCCGATCTCGCCCGCAGCGCCAAGGCGCAGGGCGGGCGCGCCGTGTTCATCGCACCGGACGAGCAGGCCATGCGCGCGATCACCGATGCGACGCACTGGTTCGCGCCGGAGCTGCAGGTGATCGAGTTCCCTGCCTGGGACTGCCTGCCCTACGACCGCGCCAGCCCCGCCCTGTCGGTCAGCAGCCGGCGACTGTCTGCCCTGCACCAGCTGCAGCGCGAAAGCACCGACGGGCAATTGCTCGTCACCACGATCAACGCCGTCCTGCAACGCGTGCTCACCCCCTTCCGCATCCGGGAGGCCGTGCGCGAGCTCAAGCCGGGTGTCCGCATCGGGCACGAGAGCCTGGCCGCGCTGCTGCGGCGGCAGGGGTACAGCCGCACCGACACGGTGATCGACACCGGGGAGTTCGCGGTCCGCGGATCGATCTTCGACATCTTCCCCAGCGGCCTGGAAGAAGGTCTCCGGCTCGACTTCTTCGATGACGAGCTGGAATCCCTGCGGCTGTTCGATCCATCGACCCAGCGCACCACCAGGACGATCGAGCACCACCTGCTGCTGCCCGCCAGCGAGGCGTTGCTGGATGACGAGACGATCAAGCGGTTCCGCACCCGGTACCGCGAGATGTTCGCCGCCCATGCCACGCAGGACCCGCTGTACCAGGCGGTCAGCGACGGGCGCCGGCTGGCCGGCATGGAACACTGGCTGCCCTTGTTCGAGGACAAGCTGTCCACCCTGTTCGATCATCTGGGCAAGAACGACCTGGTCGCGGTGGAGAATGGTGCGCTGACCGCCGCGGACGAGCGGCTGGGCGACATCGCGGACTATCATCGCCAACGCGCCGAAGGCGGCGGGCCCGCCACCGGCGCCTACCGCCCGCTGCCGCAGGATGCCCTGTATCTGGACGCGGACGAACTGGCCCGCGCCGTCGAAGCCTGGCCAATTCACCGCGTCTCCATCTTCGCCGAGCCGGAAAGCGACAAGGTGGTCGATTTCGGCTTCCGTTCCGCCCGCGACTTCACGCCCGAACGCGGCCAGGGCAGCAATGTCTACGAAGCGGCAGCCGCGCACCTCAAGCTCGTCGGCAAGAGCGGCCGGCGCCCGCTGCTGGCCGCCTATTCCCCCGGATCGCTCAGCCGCATCACCTCCATCATCGCGGAGGCCGGCACCAGCACCAAGATCGCCGGCACTTGGCAGGATGCGCTGGGCCTGTCTGCCCCAAAAGGTTCAGGTTCGGGCACGCCGGTGGCCATGGTGCTGCCGCTCGACACCGGCTTCGCCAATAACGAGCTGGAGCTGATCACCGAGCAGGATCTGCTGGGCGACCGACTGGTCCGCCGCCGCAAGAAGCGCAAGGATGCCGACGCTTTCCTGGCCGAACTGTCCGCGCTGAACCAGGGCGACCTGGTGGTGCATCTGGATCACGGCATCGGCCGCTATATCGGGCTGGAGCCGATCACGGTGGGCGAAAGCCAGCACGATTGCGTCCGGCTGGAATATGCCGGCGGCGACAAGCTGTTCATACCGGTCGAGAACCTGGAGGTTCTGACCCGCTACGGCAGCAGCGAGGAAGCGGTCGCGCTGGACCGTCTGGGCGGCGAGGCATGGCAGAAGCGCCGCGCCCGGCTGAAGGAGCGTATCCAGGCGATCGCCGGCGATCTGATGCAGACCGCGGCCGAGCGTGCCCTGCGCCGCGCCCCCGTGCTGGAGCCGGAAGAGGCCAGCTGGCGCCAGTTCCTCGACCGCTTCCCCTGGGAGGAGACGGAGGATCAGGACCGCGCGATCGAGGACGTGCTGGGCGATCTTGCCGAGGGCAAGCCGATGGACCGGCTGGTGTGCGGCGATGTCGGCTTCGGCAAGACGGAGGTCGCGTTGCGCGCCGCCTTCGTGGCCGCCATGCAGGGCCAGCAGGTGGTGATGGTGGCGCCCACCACCCTGCTGGCGCGGCAGCATTACAAGAACTTCGCCGAACGCTTTGAAGGCTTCCCGCTGAAGATCGGGCGGCTGAGCCGGCTGGTGACCGCCAAGGAACAGAAGGACACGCGCGACGGGCTGGCCGACGGCACGATGGATGTCGTGATCGGCACCCATGCGATTCTGTCCAAGACCACGAAGTTCAAGAATCTGGGCCTGGTGATCGTGGACGAGGAGCAGCGCTTCGGCGTCACGCACAAGGAGAAGCTGAAGCAGCTGCGCGCCGATGTGCATGTGCTGACGCTGACCGCCACCCCCATCCCCCGCACGTTGCAGATGGCGATGAGCGGCCTGCGCGAACTGTCCACCATCCAGACGCCTCCGGTCGATCGGTTGGCCGTGCGCACCTATGTGATGGAATGGGACGATATCGTGATCCGCGAGGCGCTGATGCGCGAACATCATCGTGGCGGTCAGAGCTTTGTCGTCGTGCCGCGCATCGCCGACATGGAGCCGCTGGAGCAATGGCTGCGCGACTACGCGCCGGAGATAAAGTTCGTCTCCGCCCACGGCCAGATGGCACCGACCGAGGTGGAGGAGCGCATGAGCGCTTTCTACGAAGGGAAGTACCAGGTGCTGCTGTCCACCACCATCGTGGAAAGCGGCATCGACATTCCCAGCGCCAACACCATCATCATCCACCGCGCGGACCGCTTCGGGCTGGCGCAGCTGTACCAGCTGCGCGGCCGCGTGGGCCGCGCCAAGCTGCGCGCCTATGCCTACCTGACCTACGACAAGGACAACCAGCTGTCCGCCGTCGCGGAAAAGCGCTTGAAGGTGCTGGGCGATCTCGACAGCCTGGGTGCCGGGTTCCAGCTGGCGAGCCACGACCTCGATATTCGCGGTGCCGGCAACCTGCTGGGGGACGAACAGTCCGGCCATATCAAGGAAGTCGGGTTCGAACTCTACCAGTCGATGCTGGAGGATGCGATCCTGGCGGCCAAGGCCGGAGAGGCGGGGATCGGGCGGTCACCGTCCGATGGTCTCAGCCCGCAGATCACCGTCGATGCGCCCATCATGATTCCGGAGGACTACGTCCCTGACCTGGCCGTTCGGATGGCGCTGTACCGCCGCCTGAACGATGCCAAGGAAGGCCGCGAGGTAGAGGCGATGGCGGCCGAGATGATCGACCGCTTTGGCCCGCTGCCGCCCGCCACGGCCAACCTCGTCAAGCTGATCGAGATCAAGCACCAGGCGATCACCGCATGCATCTCCAAGATCGACGTGGGTGCGCGCGGCACGCTGGTCTCGTTCCACAATGACAGCTTCCCCGACCCAATGGCCCTGGTCGGCTATGTCGAGCGGCTGAAGGGCACGGCCAAGCTGCGCCCCGACAACAAGCTGGTCATCAACCGGGCGTGGGGCGATCCGCAGAGCCGGCTGAACGGCCTGTACCAGCTGACCAAGGGGCTCAGCACCATCGTCCGCAAGGCAGCGGCAAAGGCGGCGGTGCCGGCGTAAGGCCGGCCCGTCAGCGTAGCGCGAGCGCAGCCAGATCCGCGCCGGTCAGCGGCGGGGCTCCCAGGAAGCCCTGCCAGATCGCGCATCCCTCAGCCGCCACGGCCGCACGCTGCGCCTCGGTCTCGATCCCTTCGGCCACCACGACCAGGTCCAGCGCCCTCGCCATGGCGACGATGCCGCGCAATACGGCCAGATCGCGGGCATCATCCACGATCCCTTCCACCATGCTGCGGTCCAGCTTCAGATAGTGGATCGGCAGCAGCTTGAGATAAAGGAAGTTGCAGAAGCCGGCGCCGAAATCGTCCAGCGCGATCCGCACGCCGCTCCTCGCCAGCTCCCGCAGCTGCGTGGCGGATGCCTCCAGATCGGACACCAGCGACTGCTCCGTAATCTCCAGCGTCAGCCGCGCGGGCGGAAAACCGCCCTCGGCCAGGGCGAGTTGCAGCCGTTGTGTGAAGTCGGATGCGGCCAGCTCGTCCGCAGTGACGTTCAGCGACAGCCGCAGGTGATCCGGCCAGCGGGCGGCGGTTGCCAGCGCCATTCTGGCCAGGTGACGGGACAGGGGCGCGACATGGTCGGCCCGCTCCGCTATCGCGAACAGATCGATCGCGCCCAGTCGGCCCAGCTCCGGATGGCGCCAGCGCGCCAGCGCCTCGGCACCGACCAGCCTGCGGTCTGCGGAACTGTATTGTGGCTGGAACAGGACCTCGATCTCGTTGCGGTCCAGCGCGGGCAGCAGATCCGCCTCCAGCTGCCGGGCGAGCGGTTCGGCCAGCGCCATAACGCCGTCGGCCCACAACAGCCTCCGCGCCGGCTGTTCGCTCGCCCGGTCCAGCGTGTTGGCCAGCCGGCCCAGGATCAGGTCGGGCGCCACGTCCGCCGGGCTGCGCAGCAGGGCGATACGCGGCCACAGGCGCACCGTGCCGCCGCCCGCATCCGCGATCGGCTCCGCCATGATCAGCGCGATCTGTTCCGCCAGACCTTGCCACTGTTCCCGCCCCATCGCCGCATGCACCGCCAGCAGGAAGTTGCCGCCGCCGATCCGGGCGAGCAGGTGATCGGCCGGGCAATGCCGGTCCGCGAACTCCGTCAGCCGGGCTGCCACCTGTGCCAGCGTCCGGTCGCCCGCTGCAACGCCATAGGCAAGGTTGACGGAAGGGAGACTCCGAAACCGCAGCAGCATCGCATGTACGCAGACCCCGCGCTCGGACAGGCCCGTCGCTGCCTGCTGCCATTCGGCCAGTCGCCTGCGCGCGGCATCGGGGCCGATCAGGCCGGTCAATCTGTCTCGGTCCGTACGCGTCGTCATGGCAGCCTGTGTCCACGTGCCATGCCGCAATCCGGCCTGCATCGGAGCCCGCATACTATGGTGCGTTGCAAAACGATAATGGCGAGATAGGGTTGTGCTTATGGGAGACACCGAGCGCGAAAACGTCACGCCGTCGCAGCGCCTCGCGCTGTTCACCTCGTCCACACCACGCGGGCAGGAGGTCGCCGCGGTGCTGCGCAGCACGGCCGATTGGTGCGCGCTGGAGGACGCGGACATTGTGGTGGTGATCGGTGGTGACGGCACCATGCTTGATGCGCTGCATCACATGATGAGCACCGATCGCGTCCGCCCGGTCTATGGCGTGAATGCGGGCACGGTCGGCTTCCTGATGAACCGCTACCACCGTGCCATGAACATCGTCGACCGGCTCCATCATGCGCGCAGCGTCGCCGTGTCCCCGCTGATGGTGGAAGCCGTCACCCGATCGGGCGAGATCCACCGCGTCTACGCCATCAACGAATTGTCGTTGCTGCGCGAAACGCGGCAGACGGCCAAGATCGAGATCAGCGTGAACGACCGGGTGCGGATCCCCGAGCTGGCGGGTGACGGCGTGCTGCTGGCGACACCTGTCGGCTCCACCGCCTACAACTTTTCCGCCAGCGGGCCGATCCTGCCGCTCGATTCGCAGATGCTGGCGCTGACGCCGATCAGCCCGTTTCGCCCACGCCGCTGGAAAGGCGCGATCCTGCCGGACCGCAGCCGTGTGACGTTCCGCGTGCTGGAGCCGGACAAGCGCCCGGTCTCCGCCGTGGCCGACCAGACGGAGCTGCGCGACATCGCGGAAGTCCGTCTCGCTATCGCACGGGAACGGGAGATGACGCTGTTGTTCGACCCCGGTCACGCGCTGGACGAACGGATCGTGGCCGAACAATTCGCACATTAGCGCCTGAGGCGAAAAAGGGGTGTTGCCAAAGGCCGCGGCGCTTCATATAGGCGCACCCCTGCCCGGCAACGGGCTGCTCCCCGATAGCTCAGCGGTAGAGCATTCGACTGTTAATCGAATGGCCGTAGGTTCGAATCCTACTCGGGGAGCCACTTTCCACCAGCGACAAAAGCCCGGCCGGCCTCTCCTCGCGGAGAGCGCGGCAGCCGGTCCGTGCGGTCAGCGCTCGCCGGTCGCGGCGAAGCGCAGCTTCTCCGCATCACCGACCTTCTCGTCGCCCGAGAACAGCTCATCCAGGCGACGGCAGACGTCGCTGCGGAACTGGGTACGGGGGATGGAGCGCGGACAGGTCAGCGCCACCTCGTCCGCGACGGTGGTCTTGATGCGTTCGATTGCGGCATCCTCCAGCGCGCCGGCCTGCCGCAATTCCTTGCACAGCTGGACAAAGCCCGCCGCTGTCGCTTGCGCACGCAGCCCGACATTCACCAGTTCAAAGTGCATGTCGCGCTGATCGACTTGTTTTTCCACGGTGATTCTCCTCCGGAAACAACTGGTCAACGCATGGTCGACCCGTTAGGCATCGGAGGCAAGTCGGTTTGTGGCGATTGTGCGACAGGTGTCGGAGCGTCGCAGCAATCTACGGCCGAGCGACGCAACCGCCTCTCGGCCGGCAATTGCCGGATCATTCCGGCAGGAGGCAGGGCGGCCCGTTGAGCCCGCCCTGCCAGCCTATACGCGCATCGGCATCAGCACGTACAGCGCAGGCGACTTCTCGTCCTGGCGGATCAGCGTGGGGGCGTTGGGATCGGCCAGGTGCATCTCCACCGTGTCGCCGTCGATCTGGCCCAGGATGTCCTTCAGGTAATTGGCATTGAAGCCGATTTCCAGCGATTGCGCGGTGTAGCTGGCGGGGACTTCTTCCGCAGCCGTGCCATTGTCGGGGCTGGTGACGGACAGGGTCACCCGATCGGTGTCGAGCCCCATCTTCACTGCTCGGGTCTTCTCCGTGGCGATGGTCGCCACGCGATCCACGCCTTCGTAGAAGGAGCGCGGGTCAATCTTCAGCAGCTTGTCGTTCGCCGTCGGGATCACGCGGCTGTAATCGGGGAAGGTGCCGTCGATCAGCTTGCTGGTCAGGATCACCCCGCCCTCGCCGCCCAGCGTGAAGCGGATCTTGCTGGCGGACAGGTCGATCTCGACATTGTGCTCGAGCGCTTCCTCCAGCAGCTTGCGCAGCTCGGCCACGCATTTGCGCGGGATGATCACGTCCGGCATGCCTTCCGCGCCGTCAGGCCGCGGGAGGGTGAAGCGCGCCAGCCGGTGGCCATCCGTTGCCGCCGCACGCAGCAGCGGGCCACCGTTGCCGCCATCATCGCTGACATGCAGGAAGATGCCGTTCAGGTAATAACGCGTCTCTTCCGTGGAGATGGCGAAGCGCGTCCGGTCGATCATCTCGGCCAGCTGCTTGGCCGGCAGTTCGAAGCTGGTCGGCAGGTCGCCTTCCACGATGGACGGGAAATCGTCGCGCGGCAGGGTCGGCAGCTGGAACCGGCTGCGGCCGGCTTTCACCGTCATGCGGTTGTCGGCTGTCTCCAGGCTGACCTCCGCGCCGTCGGGCAGCTTGCGGGCGATGTCGAACAGCAGATGCGCCGACACGGTGATCGCGCCGCCGCTTTCCACCGCATTGGCCTGCACGCTTTCCACCACCTGCAGGTCCAGGTCGGTCGCCATGATCTTGACCGTGCCATCGCCCGCCGCCTCGATCAGGACGTTGGACAGGATCGGGATGGTGTTGCGGCGCTCCACCACGGATTGCACATGGGACAGGCAGCGAAGCAGCTTCGCGCGTTCGATTCTGGCCTTCATGACGTGACTTCAACCCCTCTCAGGCCGGGCGATACAGCTGCCGCAGCCTATAAAAGACGACCTCCATCCTTAACGCGGGTGGGTTTCGCGGCAAGCCGGAATGGCGCGCCATCCGCATAGGCTGGGGATAAACGGCGCTGCGGCCGGTCAGATCATCGCCATGCCGCCATTCACATGCAGCGTCTGACCGGTGACATAGCCGGCCTCCCGGCTGGCGAGATAGGCCACCGCGGCGCCGATCTCGTCGCCTTCGCCCATCCGGCCCATGGGGATCCGCTCGTTGAGCTTGGCCTTCTGCGCGTCAGCCAGTGCATCGGTCATGGCGGTGCGGATGAAGCCCGGTGCCACGCAGTTCACCGTCACCCCGCGCGCGGCCAGCTCCGCCGCCAGGCTCTTGCTCATTCCGGTCAGCCCCGCCTTGGCGGCGGCATAGTTCATCTGCCCCGGATTGCCGGTGGTGCCGACAATGGAGGTCACGGAGATGATCCGGCCGAAGCGCGCCTTCATCATCGGGCGCGACGCAGCGCGCATCAGGCGGAACGCCGCCTCCAGATTGATGCGGATCACCTCGTCCCACTCCTCGTCCTTCATGCGCATCGCCAGGTTGTCCCGCGTGATGCCCGCATTGTTGACCAGGATGTCCAGCTTGCCGAACGTGTCGAGCGCGGCCGGCACCAGCTCCTCTACCTGAATGGCGTCAGACAGGTTGCAGGTGATCTCCACATGGTCCTCCGCCTCCCGCGGAGGACAGGCCGCGTTCAGCTCCTCGCGGAAGGCGCGCAGCTTGGCCGGGTTGCTGCCGCTGAGCGCAAGACGCGCGCCATTGGCGGCGAGTGCGCGGGCCACGGCCGAGCCGATCCCTCCGCTGGCGCCGGTGACGAGGGCGGTCATTCCGGTAAGGTCGAACATGCTGATGCTCCTTGTCAGGGGATCGTGGGTCAGGCGATCTTGGATCGGGTGATCTGGGGTCAGAGGGTCTTGGCGTAGGCTTCGATGTCGGCCATCGTCACCACGCTGGTGACGGCGGCATCGGGCAGCGTTCGGCTCACCATGGGGCCGACCACCTTGCCGCCCAGCTCCACGAACCGCTCCATGCCCGCCTCGCCCATCGCCAGCACGCTTTCGCGCCAGCGGACGCGGCCGGTTACCTGGCGGACCAGCAGCTCGCGCTCCGCCGCCGGGTCGCTCACCATTGCGGCGGTGACATTGGCGTAGACCGGCAGCAGCATCGGCGCGGGCGGCGTGCGTTCCAGCGCCTCGGCCATGGCATCCGCCGCCGGAGCCATCAGGTCGCAATGGAACGGGGCCGAAACCGGCAGCAGCACGCCGCGCTTGATCCCGTGCTCCTTCACGGCAGCAACCGCCCGCTCGATCGCCTGGCGGTGACCGGACAACACGACCTGCCCCGGATCATTGTCATTGGCGATCTGGCACAAGGCCGGCTTGCCATTCTCCAGCGGCTCGGCCGCGGCAGCCTCCGCCAGCGCTGTTGCCTTTACCAGATCGGCGCCCAGCAGCGCGCACATCGCGCCCTCGCCCACCGGCACCGCCGCCTGCATCGCCTGCCCGCGCAGCTTCAGCAGCCGGGCCGTGTCCGCCAGCGTAAAGGCGCCCGTCGCACACAGGGCGGTATATTCGCCCAGCGAATGGCCGGCGACGCATTCGCCCTGCGCCTGCAGGCTGAAGCCGCACTCCGCCTCCAGCACGCGCAGCACGGCGATGGCGTGGGCCATGATCGCCGGCTGGGCGTTCTCGGTCAGGGTCAGCTGATCGTCCGGCCCTTCGAACATGATGCGCGACAGGTGCTGGCCCAGCGCCTCGTCCACCTCCTCGAACACCGCGCGCGCGGCGGTGCTGGCATCCGCCAGCTCGCGGCCCATGCCGATCTTCTGGCTGCCCTGGCCGGGGAACAGGAATGCACTCATAATCTGCCTCTCCTTGTGCGCGCCAGATGCCGGGACTTGCCGCATCCGTGGCGCGCGCCGTTATGGTGCAGGCGGCGGCGATGCAAGACCGAAGGGCACGACCCGGTTCGCCGCATCATGCCCGATATCCGCGCGCCCGAGATAGGGCACGCCGCCCCGCCGGCACCAGTCGCGAGCAATATCCTCCGCGGTCGCGCCGAATGGCCGGTCATTCTCCGGCACGGCGCTGACCCGCCCCAGCCGCAAGCCGGCAATGTCCGTCAGGTGCGGCATCAGCGTGAAGAACAGCCGGTCGATGGCATAAAGATGCTCCGCCACCTCCTCCACCATCACGACGTGACCGGCAAGGTCGGGCATCAGCGGAGTGCCGGCGAGCATGGCAAGCGTGGTGAGATTGAAGGCGACAGCCGGCAGCGTAGTCAGCGAAGGCTCGCAGACATCCGCCACAGCCCGGCCGCACATATACTCCAGTGCCCGCCCGATGGCCGCCTCGCCACCTGACTTGCCCAGATCGACCGGCATCGGCCCATGCGCCGGTCGTCCGATCCCGGCACCGTACAAGGCCGCCAGCAGGTAGCCCCCGTCGGAATAACCCAGATAGATCTTGTCGCGCGCCGCCCCGCCCATGCCGGCGATCGCCGCTGCAGCAATGCGGTTGGAGCCATAACCACCGCGTGCGATCCAGACGGCGTCGAAGCCGGGATCGTTGGCACAATCCAGCAAGGCCGCCAGCCGGGTGGCATCGTCCCCGGCAAAATGTCCTTGTTCCCCAAAGCATTGTGGATGGAAGCTCAACTCGGCCTCAGGCGTCGCCGACGCCGCCAGTCCGGTGACAGCGCCGGCCAGGTCGCGGGTGATCGGCCGGGCAGGCGCACAAATCGCGATGCGGGTCATCGCCGCAGCGTTAGCCGCGGCGGTTGCAAAGTCCACCGCCAGTGCATAGCCCATCGCCATGACCGACGCCCCGATCGCCGACCTGACCGCCCAGCCCTGGTTCTTCTGCGGCATCGGGGGATCGGGCATGTTGCCGCTGGCGCTGATCCTGCGGCAGCAGGGGGCGGACGTCGCCGGGTCGGACCGCAGTTTCGACCAGGGTCGCGCCGATGCCAAGCGCGACTGGCTGGCAGCGCTCGGCTTCGGGCTTCACCCGCAGGACGGTTCGGGCATCATCAGCCCCGCGCAGGTGCTGGTCGCCAGCGCCGCGATCGAGGACAGCGTGCCGGAGGTCGCCCGCGCCGCCGCGCTCGGCTGCCGGCGGATGAGCCGGGCGCAGCTGCTTTCCACCCTGTTCAACGCCGCGTCGTGCGGCATCGCCGTGGGCGGAACCAGCGGCAAGAGCACCGTCACCGGCATGCTCGGCTGGATCCTGCACGATACGGGCCGTGAACCCACGATCGTGAACGGCGCCGTGATGAAGAACTTCGTGCAGCCGGGGCTGCCCTTCGCCAGCGCAATTGCAGGTGGCGGCGAGGCGTTCGTGGCCGAAGTCGATGAGAGCGACGGTTCCATTGCGCTGTACGATCCGGCCGTGGCAGTGCTGCTGAACGTCAGTCTCGATCACAAGAGCATCGAGGAACTGCGTGTTCTGTTTGGCAATTTCATAGGTCGCGCCGGCACGGCCGTGCTCAACATGGATGACGAGGAGGTCGCCTGGCTGGCGGAGCACGTCCCGGCTGCGCTGACCTTCGGCGTCGACAATCCCGCCGCAGCCATCGGCATCGAACCCGGCACGATCGAGGAAAGCGCCACCGGGATCGCCGCGCTGGTGGTCGATCGGCGGGAGGATGTGGCCCACGCCTTGCGGCTGAACGTGCCGGGCCGGCATAATCTGTCCAACGCCCTCGCCGCCATCGCCGGCGCAGCGGCGGGGGGGGTTCCTCTGCATGAGGCAACCCTGGCACTGAGTACCTTCATCGGCCTCGCCCGCAGGTTCGACGTGCTGGGCAGCAGCTCCGGCGGCATCACCGTGATCGACGATTTCGGACACAATCCGGAAAAGTGCGCCGCCACCTTGCGCACGCTGAAGGCGCATCCGGGCCGCGTTATCGCCTTCTTCCAGCCGCATGGATATGGCCCGTTGCGCCAGATGGGGCAGGAACTGGCCGCCACCTTTGCCAGCGAACTGGGGCCGGATGACCTCACTATCATGTGCGACCCGGTCTATTTCGGCGGCACCGTCGATCGCAGCCAGGGCACGGAGCAGGTCGTCGCGCGCATCAATGAACTGGGCGGCCATGCGGAGCATCTTGCATCGCGAGACGCGTGCGGAGAACGGATCGTGGCGCTCGCCCGGCCGGGTGACCGCATCGTGGTGATGGGTGCGCGGGACGATACGCTGACCGGCTTCGCACGGAGCCTGCTGGATCGCCTCCCCTAGTCACGCCAGCCGCGCCACCAGCCATGTTCGCCCTGGCTGTCGCTGACGCTGGTGACCTCCGCCGTGCGCCCCAGATCGATCGCCAGCCCGCCGGTGCGCGCCAGGCTCCAGCGATCGGCCCTGATCTCACGCGGCACGCAAGTGCGCGGCAGTCGCCGGTCAGCCACCACAATGTCCGCGGCGGAGCATGCGCGTGACAGCTGCGCGGCATCCACCAGCCGCCGGCTGCGGCTCATCAGCACGCGCCAGCGCCGCCCCTCGCGCAGCAGCTCGATCGAGCAGAAATCGCGGCTACACCGGGCATCGGGCCATTCGGCGAGCGGCAGCGGCTCGCCTCCGTTAGCGGCAAGTTCGCCCAGAACCTCGCGCGCGAAGCCTTCGCGCAACGGGCGCAGCACCAGCAGCCGCTCGCCCTCACCGCTGATCGCGACGTGACGGCCGTCTCCTGTGACCAGCAGGTCCGGCACCGGCGTGGTCAGCAGCAGGATGGTGGCCGTCGCCACCGGCACCAACCCCAGCAGCCGCACCCGGCCATGCCACAGCGCCAGCCACAATCCGCCTGCGACGAACAGCGCAAAGGTGCCGCCGCCCATCTGCGGCAGCAGGTGAACGGCATTGGGCTGGCTGGCGGTCAGATGAGCTAGCCCCAGCATCAGGTCCAGCGAGTGCCCCGCCAGCCACCAGGCCGGCGCCCCCAGCCCCACCAGATCAAGCAGCAATGCCAGCGCAATCAGCGGCATGCAAACGAATGTTACCAGAGGGATGGCGATCACATTTGCGAAGGCGCCGTAGATGCCGGCGCGATGAAAGTGGAACAGCACGATCGGCATCAGCGCCCATTCGATCACCAGACCACTCGCCAGCAGCATCGCCAGACGACGCACCGACCGCCGCCAGCCTGGCTCCTCCCGCGGAGCCAGGAAGGCCCGCACTGGCGCGCTATCATGCAGCGCCACGATGGCGATCACCGCGGCGAAGCTCAGCTGGAAGCTCGGGCCGATCAGCGATTCGGGCCAGATCAGCAGCACCAGCATGGCCGCGACCGCCAGCATCCGCAGGCTCAGCGGCTCGCGCCCCAATGCCAGCGCACACAGCACCAGCAACGCGCCAAGGCAGCTGCGCACCGTCGGCACCTCCGCCCCTGTCAGCAAGGTGTACCCGATCCCCGCCAGCGCAGCGGTCGCGGCTGCGATCAGCGGCAGGCGCAAACGCAGGGCGAGCCATGGAGACAGCGCCAGCAGCCGCAGGGCAAGAAGGTACGCAGCCCCGATCAGCGCGCTGACATGCAGCCCGCTGATCGACAGCAGATGGGTGAGGCCAGCATCGCGCATTGCCTCCTCGTCGGCCGGCGCGATGGCCCCGCGGTCGCCACTGGCCAGCGCGGCGGCGATGGCGCCGGACGATCCGCTCAGCCGAGCGCGGACATGGTCGGCCAGGCTGCGCTGCAGCGGCCCAAGGGCGCCGCCCTCCGGTGCACCTTGCAGCACCTCGACCGGTCCGCTGGCCGCCCCCGTGGCCGCAAGCCCCTGGAACCAGGCGATGCGCGCGAAATCATAGCCGCCCGGCACCATCGGCGACGCTGGCGGCATCAGTCGGGCCTCCAGGCGGATCAGCGCGCCTTCCACCAGCCTTGCGTCTTCATCCTCCAGCGGCAGGTTCACGCGCACCTTGACCGCCCTGCCCGTCTCGCCCTCGCGGGTGGCGAGCACCAGCCGCACGCGCCCCTCGGCGGGCTGCTCGATCCGGTCGACGATGCGGCCGGTCAGCGGGCCGGCAACCGGCCGCTGCAGCGCGGGCGTGCCGACCGCCTCCGACCGCAGCCAGATCAGCGCCACGCCACCTGCAAAGACCAGGCCCAGCGCGACGCAGGCGGCCAGCAGATGGTATCGCTCGTCCCGCCCGCGCCACAATGCCGCGGCAGCGGTGGCCAGCAGCAACCCGCCCGCGATCGCCGCGACCCACCATCCCGGACCCGGGCCGGCGAACCAGGCGGCGATGCCCGCGACCAATGCCACCGCCAGCCAAGGCGCTCGATCGAAGCCGGCAGCGGCCAGGAAGCGATCGACCCGGTCGCCGGCATCTTCCGCCATGCTGGACAAGCGCAGCCGCTTTCGCCAATGCGGGTGCTGCAACGCAGCAATGGCGTCTTCGTCCGTCAGCGGAATCGCAGGCCATTGCTCGGTTGCCATGATAAAGGCTGGAAAGGACAGCAGCGCCAATGGCAAGCGAGAGTGTGACGAACAGCGATCCTGCCCGCCCGGTGGTGACGCGCTTCGCACCATCGCCCACGGGCTTCCTGCATATTGGCGGCGCGCGCACCGCGCTGTTCAACTGGCTGTTCGCCCGCCATCACGGCGGCAAGGTGCTGCTGCGGATCGAGGATACCGATCTCAAGCGCTCCACGCCCGAAGCGATCGCCGCCATTCTGGACGGTCTCGACTGGCTGGGCCTGAATTTCGACGGCCAGACCGTGTTCCAGTCCGAGCGCGCTGCCCGCCATGCCGAGGTGGCGCAGCGACTGCTGGCCGCCGGGCATGCCTATCGCTGCTACGCCACCACCGAAGAGCTGGAGCAGATGCGCGCGGAGCAGCGTGCCGCGAAGCAGCCCTTGCGCTATGATGGCCGGTGGCGTGATCGTGATCCTGCCGAGGCGCCGGAGGGCGCGCCTTTCGTGGTGCGGCTGAAGGCGCCGCAGGATGGCGAGACGGTGATCGAGGATGCCGTGCAGGGCGCCGTCACCGTGCGCAATGCGGAACTGGACGACTTCGTCCTGCTGCGCGCCGACGGTACGCCGACCTACATGCTGGCGGTGGTGGTGGACGATCACGACATGGGCGTGACCCATGTCATCCGCGGCGACGATCACCTGAACAACGCATTCCGGCAGCTGCCGATCATGCGGGCAATGGACCAGATCGAAGGCGGCTGGCCCGATCCGGTCTATGCCCACATCCCGCTGATCCATGGCAGCGATGGCGCCAAGATGTCGAAGCGCCATGGCGCCACCGGTGTCGATGCCTATCGGGACGAGCTCGGCATCTTGCCCGAGGCGCTGTTCAACTATCTGCTGCGGCTCGGCTGGGGTCACGGCGACAAGGAAGAATTCACGCGCGACGAGGCCGTGGCGCTGTTCGACCTTGCCCATGTCGGCCGCAGCCCCAGCCGCTTCGACCTGAAGAAACTGCAGAACATGAACGGCCATTATATCCGCGAGGCGGATGATGGCCGGCTGGCGCAGCTGGTCGCGCCGCAACTGGGCGGCGATGCCACCGGCGAGGCGGGCCTGGCGCTGCTGACAAGCGCGATGCCGGTGCTGAAGCCGCGTGCCAAGGACATTGCCGAGCTGGCCGCCGGCGCGGCGTTCCTGTTCGTGCAGCGTCCGTTGCCGATCAGCGAGAAGGCCGCTGCCTTGCTGGATGACACCGCGCGCACATTGCTCGGGGCGATTGCGGATCGTTTGCGCGACAATGCCGTCTGGACTACGGAGGGACTTGAAACGGACCTCAAGAGTCTGGCGGAAGAGAAGGGTCTCGGCCTCGGCAAGCTGGCGCAGCCTCTACGCGCGGCGTTGACCGGGCAGACGACCTCCCCAGGGATATTCGACGTGCTGGCATTGCTGGGCCGGGCCGAAAGCCTCGCCCGCATCGATGACCAGGCGGCAAATGGACACACTCAGGCGTAAGGAGACACGCTTTGGCGGACAATCAGGCGAAGCTGACAGTTGACGGGACCGGTTTCGACCTTCCTGTCATGCAAGGCACCACCGGGCCGGACGTGGTCGACATCCGTAAGCTTTATGGACAGACCGGCATGTTCACCTTCGATCCGGGCTACAAGTCCACGGCATCGTGCGAAAGCGCGCTGACCTATATCGATGGCGAGGAAGGCGTCCTGCTTCACCGCGGCTACCCCATCGGGCAGCTGGCGGAACAGTCCAGCTTCATGGAAGTGTCCTATCTCCTGCTGAACGGCGAGCTGCCTTCGGCGGAGGAACTGGACAAGTTCACCTACACGATCAGCCGGCACACCATGCTGCACGAGCAGCTGGCCCGATTCTACCAGGGCTTCCGGCGGGACGCGCACCCGATGGCGATCATGTGCGGCGTAGTCGGTGCGCTGTCGGCCTTCTATCACGACAGCACCGATATCGCCGATCCTGAACATCGCCGGATCAGCAGCCACCGGCTGATCGCCAAGATGCCGACCATCGCGGCGATGGCGTACAAGTACTCCATCGGTCAGCCCTTCATGCAGCCGAAGAACTCGCTCAGCTATACGGGCAACTTCCTGCAGATGACCTTCGGCGTTCCGGCCGAGGAATATGAGGTGATCCCCGCGGTCGAGCGGGCGATGGACAAGATCTTCATCCTGCACGCCGATCACGAGCAGAACGCCTCCACCTCCACCGTGCGGCTGGCGGGTTCCTCGGGCGCCAATCCCTTTGCCTGCATCGCGGCCGGCATCGCCTGCCTGTGGGGCCCGGCGCATGGCGGCGCCAACGAGGCGGCACTGGAAATGCTGCGGGAGATCGGCACCCCCGACAAGATCCCGCATTATATCGAGCGGGCCAAGGACAAGAACGATCCGTTCCGCCTGATGGGCTTCGGCCATCGCGTGTACAAGAACTACGATCCGCGCGCCACCGTGATGCAGAAGACGGTGCGTGAAGTGTTCGAGGCGCTGAATGTGCAGGACCCGGTGTTCGAAACCGCGCTGCGGCTGGAAGAAATGGCGCTGAACGATGATTACTTCATCGAAAAGAAGCTGTTCCCCAATGTGGACTTCTATTCGGGCGTGATCCTGTCGGCGATCGGCTTCCCGACCACCATGTTCACCGTGCTGTTCGCGCTGGCCCGCACCGTGGGCTGGGTCGCGCAATGGAACGAGATGATCAGCGATCCCGGCCAGGTCATCGGCCGCCCCCGTCAGCTCTATACCGGGCCGACGGAGCGGGACTACCTGCCGCTGGCGCAGCGCTGAGGCGCGGTAATCGCCGCATCGAGCAAACGGAACGGCCCGGGCGCGCAGCCCGGGCCGTTCTGCTATCTGGCGGCTGCCGCCTTGCGGGCGACAAGCTGGTCGCTCACCAACAGTGCGAGCGACAGCACCATGGTCAGCACCTGCGCCAGCCCCAGTGCTGTGCCGATCGCCAGCAACCCGGCCAGGGCCATCCGATCCGCTGCCCAGCCGACATGCCACGGCCGGCGCTCGGCTCCGGGAGCATGCAAGGCCGCCAGCAGCACCAATGGCGGGAACAGGCGACCCATCCAGTCTCCACCGATCGCGCTCGCAAGGGCGACCAGCAGCACCGCATCGACCACCGGCGTGAAATAGCGGGCGATCCGCCGCTGCTCGCCCCCGATGGCAAACGGCCCCGCCACCATCCGCCGCAGCCGGCCGGCCAGATCCTGCAACAGCACGGCCAGCGCCAGCGCGGCCAGGCCCCAGGCCGGCAGGCCCGCCAGCGGCAGCACCAGCGCAACCGCCAGCAGCAGCAGCGACAGTGCAAATGCTCCACCCGGCTCGCCCCCGCGATACAGCAGCGGATCGAGCCACCGGCCGATGAGCGTGGCTGCCGCCCAGCCGGTCACATCATGCCGGCCGCGCCAGTGCAGCTGGCGCCGCAGCCAGGCTTCGCCCGAAAGACGCCTCGCCCGGCCACCCGGCGCCAGCGACCAGCATCCCTGTTCCAGCACCGTTCCGTCCAGCGGCCGTTCCCGGACGCCTGCCTGCAGGGCGATGCGCAGCAACGCGGCGGCGGCATCGCAATCCGGCGGCAGATCGGCCAACCGCTCCACCAGCTGCCCGGGAATGATCGCCACCCCGGCCCAGGCCCGCTCCCCGTCGATCCGCTCGAACCCCGCTTCGATCGCTCCGTCAGCGGGCAAGGTCAGGATGGATGTCCCGCCCTGCAGCTGCCCGGCCACCTCCGGCGCTTCCGGCAGCAATTCGGGTGACAGGACCAGCAATTCCTCGCCGGCGCTCACCGCGCCAAGCAGGCCATGCGCATCGCGCACGAAGCGCACCGTCATGCCCAGCGACCGCGCCCGGGTGGCCAGCGCGAGCGACTCGTCCCCCTCCCGCTCCGCCACCACGATCGCCTGCCGACACCCCATCGCCGCCGCGAAGCTCAGCTGCTGCAGCGCCAGCGGGCGCGCGCCGGTATTGTCGGCGGGCAACGCCTCCACGATGGTGAGGATCGCGGTGCGCACGCGATCAGGCCGGAACGGACAGGGGAACAATCATCGCACCACCCCTGCCAACCTGCCGGGTAAGGGGCAATGCCCTGTGCGCCCGACTGTCGCGAGATTGTGGATGATGCGTTTGCCGCGACGCAAAGCGGCTTCCGCCGCACGTCGCCTGTGCTACGGATCGGGCATGGGGAACGGACAGATGATCTTGAGCCACGGCACCGAAGCGGAGCAGACCGGAACCGTGCCGGCAAACAGCCATGCGGCGGCGGATCGGCATGAAGAATGGCCGGCGCTGCAGCCCGAGGACGATGCCGTCGCCCGATCGTGGCTGCCGTCGGTCATCGCCGTGCTGGCCGTGGCCGGCTGGACCGGGTTCTTCCTGTGGGCCAACATGCCCCAGCTGCGCGCGGCCGCGGCACCGGCACTCTGGGCCGGTCTGGTGGCACAGTGGGCCATCGTTACGGCTCTGGTCGTGGCGCTGTGGCTCGTCGTCATGCGCAGCAGCCGGCGCGAAGCGCTGCGCTTCGGCGGCATCGCGCAGATGCTGCAGCGGGAGGCGACGACGCTGGAACAGCGGCTTGCCACGGTAAACCGCGAGCTCAGCCTGGCGCGCGATTTCATGGCCGGGCAGTCCCGCGATCTCGAAAGCCTAGGCCGGGTGGCGGTGGATCGGCTGTCCAGCAGCGGGCAGAAGCTGCAATCGCTGATCGGCGACAACATGCAGGAAGTGGAGGCGATCGGCCGCATCAGCACGCATGCCGCCGCCAACATGGAAAAGGTGCGCAACGACCTGCCCGTGCTTGGCGCAGCGATGCGCGACCTGACCAACCGCATCGGCCTGGCAGGTCAGGCCGCCGGCGATCAGGTGAACGCGCTCACGGAAGCGGTCGAACGGCTGGGCGAAAGCGGCGACGAGACGGAGGCGGAGGTCGCCAGCCTGCGCACCGCGCTGGAAGGCACCATTGCCGAACTGATCCGGCAGAGCAACCAGCTGGCGGGGATTGCGGAACAGCGGATGGCCGCGCTGGAGGACCGTTCGCGCGGCTTCGTCACGCAGCTGCGCGCCAGCGAAGGCGAGGCGGATGCGGCGTGGAACGCGGCGCTGACCGGGTTCGAGGAACGCATGAACGAGACGCTGCAGCGGGTCGGCCGGCTGGACCAGC
The DNA here is from genome assembly GCF_003660445.1 of Croceibacterium ferulae. GTDB lineage: Bacteria > Pseudomonadota > Alphaproteobacteria > Sphingomonadales > Sphingomonadaceae > Croceibacterium > Croceibacterium ferulae. Next base: position 175,923 of record NZ_QZVQ01000007.1, read on the forward strand.
AGACCGCGCAGGAGGCCCGCGAGCGCCTGGCCGCGCTGCACGAGGAAGCCGTGGCGGTGGAACGCTCCGCCGCCGAGCGGCTGGCCCAGTTCGAAGGCGAGCGTCGCCAGCGCGAGGTCGAGGCGGCCGAGCGCGAGGCCAGCGCCACGATCATGCTGCGCGAGCAGTTCGAGATGCTGGACGCGGAAATCGCGCGCCGGCAGCAGGAGCATGTGGCGCAGGTGGAGCGGCTGGTGGAGCGCGGCGAAGCCCTCGCCGCTGGCCTCTCGGCCGCGCGCGGCGAAGGCACGGCCACGCTGGCGCAGATCGACCTGCTGGAACAGCGGCTGTCCGCCCTGCCCGCCCAGGCCGAGGCCGGCGCGGGTGCCGCCCGCTCGCAACTCGCCGCAACGATGGTGGAGGTGGAGACGCTGGCGGAGGCGCTGGAACAGCGCATCGCCGCTGCACGCGAACAGGCGCTGGCGCGGATCGACAACGGCTTTGCCGCTGCCATGACCGCCATCCTGCAACGGCTGAACAGCGAAGCCATCGACCTGACCCGCATCTTCGCCGGGGAGATCGAGGAAGGCGACTGGAACGCCTATCTAGCGGGCGACCATGGCCGCTTCACCCGCCGCGCCGTGCGCCTGCTGGATGCCGGGGAGGCCGGACGGATCGCCGGCCTGCACGATGGCGACGCTGCCTTCCAGGAAGCGGTGGACAATTACCTCCACGATTTCGAGCTGCTGCTGCGCGAAGTGCTCGCCACCCGCGCCGGCAATCCGCTGGCGGTGACGCTGCTGTCCTCCGACATGGGCAAGCTCTACGTTGCGCTGGCCCAGGCGACCGAGCGGCTGGCTGAGTAGAGCCTGCCGCCACTAAGCGGCCGAGCCGCCCTTACCGGTATTCGACGCCGACGGGCGGCTCGCCAAAGACGTTCAGATCATCCGCCGTGATCCAGCCTTGCGTGTAGTTCAGCACGTAGAGCCCGCACAGGACTGCGGCCATTGCGGTGGCGCGCAGCGCCAGGCGGCCGGGCCGGAAGGTAGCCGAGGCGCTATCCGCCTGACCCGGCACCTTCTCGGCCCCGATCTCCTCATGCGTACGCACGCCGAAGGGCAGCAGCAGGAACGCGCTGAACACCCAGAACAGGGCGTAGATCGCCAGGATGGAGGTCCATTTCATGCTGGCGTTCCTGTCCCTCAGCGCGGATGGATGATGCGCATCTGCGGCTTCTTGCCAGACCAGCGCTGCGCCGCCCGCCGACCGGCCAGCCGCGCGGCTTCCTCTTGCGCGGACTGGTCTGCGCGGTCACGCCCCTTCAGCCGACCGAGTGCCGAAGCGATCTCGCGCTCCGCCTCGGCCACGAAGGCGTCGTAATCCTCATCCAGCGGCAGGCCCAGGCCCTGCACCTGCACGCCGCCGCGCCCGTCCAGCACCACGATCACCAACCCGTCGCGCGCAAGCCGGCGACGGGTGACGATCGCGTCGCCGTCGGCCGGCACGATGATGTCGCCATCCAGCACCAGACGGCCATTGGGCACCCGCGCCAGCCGGCCCGGCTTGCCCGGCGCCAGCCGCACGATCTCGCCATTCACCTGCACCACCTGATCGGGGATGCCTGCGGCCTTGCCGACGCGCGCCTGCTCCTGCAGGTGCCGCAACTCGCCATGCACCGGCACCAGGATCTGCGGCCGCAGCCAGCCATACAGGGCCTCCAGTTCGGGCCGGCCGGGGTGGCCGGAGACATGGATCAGGCTGCGCCGGTCGTTGACCATGGCCACGCCGCGTGCGGCCAGCATGTTCTGGATGCGGCCGATCGCCAGCTCGTTGCCCGGGATCTGCCGGCTGGAGAACAGCACCACGTCACCCGCGGTCAGCTCCAACTGGTGCGTCCCCTCCGCAATGCGCGACAGCGCCGCCCGCGGTTCGCCCTGGCCACCGGTGGCCACGATCAGCACCTCGCCGCGCGGCAGGCCCATGGCGGTGTCGAAGTCGATCGTGTCGGGCAGATTGCGCAGATAGCCATTGTCCTGCGCCACCTGGATGATCCGGTCCAGCGAACGGCCGGCCACCACGAGCTGCCGCCCGGTCGCCCGCGCGACCTCGCCCAGCGTATGCAGCCGCGCGACGTTGGACGCGAAGCTGGTGACCAGCACCCGCTTGCCCTTGTGTCGGCGCACCTCCTCCATCATCCCGCGCAGCACGTCGCCTTCGGAACCGGAGGCTTCGGGATTGAACACGTTGGTCGAATCGCAGACGAGCGCCAGAATGCCCTCGTCGCCTATTTCCGCCAGTTCCTCGGCCGTCATGGGATCGCCGATCAGCGGCTCGTCATCCAGCTTCCAGTCGCCCGAATGGAACACGCGGCCGAACGGCGTCTCGATCAGCAGGGCATGACTTTCCGCGATGGAGTGCGCCATCGGCAGCCAGTCGACGGTGAACGGCCCCAGCGCCAGCGGTCCCTGATCTTCCTCGATGACATGCAGCTTGACCTTGCCGGCCAAGCCCGCCTCCTGCAGCTTGCGCCGCACCAGCTCGGCCGTGAACGGCGTGGCATAGAGTGGCACCCCGAGATCGGCCGCGAAATAGGGCAGAGCGCCGATATGGTCCTCATGTCCGTGAGTCAGCACGATGCCGAGCAGACTGTCCGCGCGATCCTCGATGAACTGGATGTCCGCGAACATCAGCTCCGTCCCGGGATATTCGTTGGCGCCGAAGCTCATGCCCAGGTCGACCATCAGCCACTTGCCGCGACAGCCATACAGGCTGACATTCATGCCGACCTCGCCCGACCCTCCCAGCGCCAGGAACAGCAACTCTTCTTCAGGTGCGAAATTTTTCTTCATTCAAACTTTCCGCTCGGGCCGCGAGAATCGCCAGCCCTTTCAATGTAAGATCGGCATCGACCGCATCGAATATGCGGGTGTGCCGTTGAAACAGCAGGGCGAGTCCGCCGGTGGCGATCACGCGGCAGGGCCGCCCGATCTCAGCCTTCAGGCGGGCAATCAGCCCTTCCATCATGGCGACATAGCCCCAGAAGACCCCGATCTGCATCTGATCTTCGGTATTGCGCCCCATTACGGATGTGGTGCGCGGATGGTCGATGGCAATACGCGGCAGCTTCGCCGTATTGTTCACCAGCGCATCCAATGACAGATTGATGCCGGGCGCGATGATCCCGCCCTGATAGGCGCCATCGGCACTGATCATGTCAAAGGTGGTCGCGGTGCCGAAATCGACCACGATCAGATCGCCATCGAAGGCGTCGTGCGCAGCCAGCGCGTTGACGGCGCGATCGGCTCCCAGCGTGCGCGGCTCGTCCACATGGATCGGGAAATCCCAGGCCGCGGCGCCCTCGCCCGCATGCAACGGGTTCAAACCGAAATATTTCTGGCCCAGAACCTCCAGATTGTGCCGGGCGCGCGGTACCACGCTGGAGACGATCATCGTGCCGATGGCCGAGCGTTCGACCTCCTCGATCGCCATCAGCTGCAGCAGCCACACGGCATATTCGTCGGCCGTCCGCCGTGGATCGGTGGCGATGCGCCAGCGCGTTGCAATCGTGCCCGCCTCGATCAGCGCAAACACCACATTGGTGTTGCCGACATCCACCGCCAGCAGCATCTCAGCCCGCGCTCCCTTCCAGCACCACATCGCCGGCATGGACGACGCGGGTGTCACCATCCGGCATCACCAGCCGCATCGCGCCATCGGCCTGCAGCCCGGCGAACTGCCCGCTGATACGCCGCGCACCCCCGTCATGGACTGACAACACGGTGCCGATCGGGTGCGCGGCGGCGAGCCAGCGGCTGACCGTCGCAGCGGCCCCTTCGCTCCGCCAGCGCCGCAGCTCGCCCGCCAGCGCCGCCGCCAGATTGCGCGCAAAACTGTCACGATCCGGGACCGGGCCGACATCGGCAAGGGTGCCGGCGGGACGGTCCGGCAAGGTCGGCGCTGCCGCCAGGTTCACGCCGAAACCGGCGATGATCAGGTCGCCTTCCCGCTCCAGCAGGATACCGGAGATCTTGGCACCGCGCAGCAGCACGTCGTTCGGCCACTTCAGGTGAAGCTGCGCCGGAGCCGGGACCAGCGGCATCAAGGCCTCTAGGACCGCCAGCCCGCAGGCAAGCGGCAGTGTGGTGACCGGCGGGTCCCCTGCCGTGGAGACAATGGGGGTGGAACCCATGAAGTTGCCGGCCGCGTCCAGCCAGCTACGCCCCTGCCGTCCCCGGCCGCCATGCTGGCGGTCCGCCACCAGCCAGTGCCCTTCAATGGCCGGACTGCCGGACCGGCTGCGCTGCAGCAGGTCCGCGTTGGTCGAAGCTGTTTCGGCAACAAACTCGATCATGCCGCGGTCCGGATGCGGCGCAACGCTGTCAGGCAAGCAGCAGCAACGATGCCGCCGCCCGGTCCGCCAGTGCACCCAACCAGCCCGTCGCCAGGAAGCCGAAAGGGGAAATCATCAGCGTGCAGATCGCCAGCAGCGCTCCCAGGGAGGCGTTCCCCGGCTGCCCGCCGGCGGGCTCGATCACGCCGGCCGGTTCGTCCATGAACATGACCTTGACGATCTTGAGGTAGTAGAACGCGCCGATCACGCTGGCGGCGATCCCGATCGCGGCCAGCACGACCATGTCGGCCTGCACCGCTGCCTGGAACACGACGAACTTGCCCCAGAAGCCGAACATCGGCGGAATGCCCGCCAGGCTGAACATCACGATCATCAGGCACCAGGCCACGGCCGGACGTACGCGAGACAGGCCGGACAGGTCGGCGATGCGCTCCACCGGATCGCCGGCGCCGTCCCGCAGCATCAGCACCGCCACGAAGCCGGCGATGGTCATCGGCACATAGATCGCCAGATAGACCAGCATGGCGCTGACGCCCTGCGTGCTCGCCACGGCCACGCCGATCAGGATGAAGCCGACATTGTTGATGGAGGAATAGGCCAGCAGCCGCTTGACGTTGTCCTGCCCGATCGCACCCAGCGCGCCCACCACGATGGAGGCCAGCGCCAGGAACACCACGATCTGCCGCCAGGCTTCCACCTGCCCGCCGAACGCTTCCATCAGCACCCGGGTCAGCAGGGCGATTGCAGCCACCTTCGGCGCACTGGCGAAGAAGGCCGTGACCGGGGTCGGCGCGCCTTCATAGACATCGGGCGTCCACATATGGAACGGCACGGCGCTGATCTTGAACGCCAGACCCGCCAGCACGAAGACCAGGCCGAACAGCGCCCCGGTGTTCAACTCGCCGCTCACTGCAACGCCGATCGCGTCGAATGCGGTGCTGCCGGTGAAGCCGTAGGTCAGGCTCATGCCGAACAGCAGGATGCCGGAGGCAAGCGAACCCAGCACGAAGTACTTCAGACCAGCCTCGGCCGAGCGGGTGTTGTCGCGGACGAAGGAAGCCAGCACGTATGCTGCCAGAGACTGCATCTCGAGCCCGATATACAGCGTCAGCAGATCGGTCGCGGAGACCATGATGCTCATGCCGACGGCAGAGAACAGCACCAGCACCGGATATTCCGCCCGCATGGAACGGATCCGCTCCAGGAAGGCCGGCGCCAGGATCAGGGCAGCCAGGCTGGCGGCATAGATCATCAGCTTGGCAAGTGAAGCGAAGGCATCGGCCCGGAACTGCCCATCGAAGGCGATGCGATCAGGACCTGCAAGGCCGCCACTCACCACCGGGATGCACAACGCAAAGGCCGCGCCCAGTGCCACGCAGGCCAGCACGCTGACCACGCGGGCGGAGCGGTCACCGGCCCATGCCGCGACCAGCAGCAGCACCAGGCCGGACAGCGAAAGCACCAGTTCCGGTGCGATCAGCGCGAGAGATGTCGAGAAATCCATCAGTGCGCGCCCCCATGCACGTCAATACCGTGGGCAGGCGCATGATCGCCGCCGTGCTGTTCTGCGGGAGCGACCGCCTCTATAGCAAGCCGCGCATCGCTCTCGGGAGCGGAGCGCGCCAGCCGCGCGTCGAGGATCGCGATGTCGGACCGCATCGGCGCCAGGAAGCTCTCGGGATAGATGCCCATCCACAGGGTGGCGGCGGCCAGCGGTGCCAGCATCAGCCACTCGCGCGGCGCCAGATCGGGCATGGCCGCGGCATCGGCGTTCTTCTGCTCGCCGAAGACCACGCGCCGGTACAGGAACAGCATATAGGCCGCGCCCAGGATGATGCCGGTCGTGCCGACAAAGGCCACCCAGCTGTTCACCTGATAGGCACCGGCCAGGCTCAGGAACTCGCCCACGAAATTGCTCGTGCCCGGCAGGCCGACGCTCGCCATGGTGAACAGCAGGAAGAACAGCGCATAGCGCGGCATGTTCGTCGCCAGGCCACCATAGCGGCTGATCTCGCGGGTGTGCAGCCGGTCGTAGATCACCCCCACGCACAGGAACAGCGCGCCGGACACCAGGCCGTGGCCCAGCATCACCATCATCGCGCCTTCCAGCCCCTGCACGTTGAACGCGAACAGGCCGATGGTCACGATCGCCATATGGGCGACGGAGGAGTAAGCGATCAGCTTCTTCATGTCGTGCTGCACCAGCGCGATCAGGCTGGTGACCACCACGGCGATCATCGACAGCGTCCAGATCAGCCAGGCCAGGTCGGCGCTCGCTTCCGGGAACATCGGCAGGCTGAACCGGATGAAGCCGTAGCCGCCCATCTTCAGCAGCACACCCGCCAGGATCACCGATCCCGCCGTCGGCGCCTGCACGTGCGCGTCAGGCAGCCAGGTGTGCACCGGCCACATCGGCATCTTGACGGCAAAGCTGGCAAAGAAGGCCAGGAACAGCCAGACCTGCGCATCAGCCGGGAAGTCGTACCCCATCAGCGCCGGAATGCTGCTGGTGCCCGCGACATTCACCATCCACAGCATCGCGATCAGCATCAGCAAGGAGCCGAACAGCGTATACAGGAAGAACTTGTAGCTGGCGTAGATCCGGTTGTCGCCGCCCCAGATGCCGATGATCAGGTACATCGGGATCAGGCTGGCTTCGAAGAAGATGTAGAACAGGAAGATGTCCTGCGCACTGAACACGCCGATCATCAGCACTTCCATGAACAGGAAGGCCGCCATGTATTCGGGCACGCGCTTGTTGATCGAGTGGCTGGCCAGGATGCAGATCGGCATCAGGAACACGCTCAGCACGATCAGCATCAAGGCGATGCCATCGATGCCCAGTGCCCAGGCGAAGCCGGCAAAAACGTCCGCGCGTTCGGTGAACTGCCACTGCGCGCCACCGATGTCGTAGCGGGCCCAGAGCACGATACCCAGCACCAGGTCGATAACGGTAGCGGCCAGCGCGATCGAGCGCGCGGCCCGCTCGCCCACGAACAGGCAGGCGATGGCACCCAGCAAAGGCACCAGCAACATCAGCGAAAGGATCGGAAAACCCCCCATTACACGAGCACCCAGCTCACCACGGCGACCAGGCCGAGCAGCATGATCAGCGCATAGCTGGTCAGATAGCCCGACTGCACCTTGCGCGCGAGCACTGCCCCCTGCTGCACCACGAATGCCGCACCATTGGGACCGAACCGGTCGATCCCCCCGACATCACCCTTCTGCCAGAAGAAGCGACCCAGCGCGAAAGAAGGCTTCACGAACACGGCGTGGTACAGCTCATCGAAATACCACTTGTTGAACAGGAAGCGGTAGACCGGCCCCAGCGCCGCGGCGGTCTTCCCCGGAATGGAGGTGTCGCGGATATAGGCCAGCCAGGCGACTGCCAGGCCGATCAGCATCACGATCGTGGCCGACAGCTTCACCCACAGCGGCACCAGATGCATCTCGTGCATGAGATGTTCGTTATAGGCGATCGCGCCGTTCCACACGGTCTCGCTCTCCAGGAAGAACGGGCTGAACACGAAACCGGCAAACACCGCGCCGACCGTCAGCACCACCAGCGGGATCAGCATGGACCACGGGCTCTCATGCGGGTGATACCCCGCCGTGCCGTCATCCTGCTGCGCGGAGGGCACAGCATGCGCATGATCGTGGCCGGCATCTTCCTGCGCGGGCGGATTGTGCGCGCCATGCTCAGCATGACCATGGGTGTCATGATGCCCATGCGCGTCATGCATCGCGTGCTGGATATGCTCCGACTGCGCCCAGCGCGGCTTGCCCCAGAAGGTGAGGAACATCAGCCGCCAGGAGTAGAAGCTGGTCAGCAGCGCGGCGACCGCACCCATCCAGAAGGCGAACCGCCCCATGCCCGTGCCGCTGGCAAAGGCTGCCTCCAGGATCGCATCCTTGGAATGGAAGCCGGCAAAGCCCGCATGCACCCAGTAGATGCCCACGCCGGTGATCGCCAGCGTGCCCGCCAGCATGGCGCAGAAGGTCAGCGGGATGTGCTTACGCAGGCCGCCATAATAGCGCATGTCCTGCTCGTGATGCATCGCATGGATCACGCTGCCCGCCCCCAGGAACAGCAGCGCCTTGAAGAAGGCGTGCGTGAACAGGTGGAACATGGCCGCGCCATAGGCACCCACCCCCGCGGCAAAGAACATGTAGCCGAGCTGCGAGCAGGTGGAATAGGCGATCACCCGCTTGATGTCCCACTGCGTGGTTCCGACCGTCGCCGCGAACAGGCAGGTGGCCGCGCCGATAAAGGTGACGAAGGTCAGCGCGGCCGGCGCCGCCTCGAACATTGGCGACAGGCGGCACACCATGAACACGCCAGCGGTGACCATGGTTGCAGCGTGGATCAGCGCGGAAACAGGCGTCGGCCCCTCCATCGCATCAGGGAGCCAGACGTGCAGGCCCAGCTGCGCGGACTTGCCCATCGCGCCTACGAACAGCAGCAGGCACAGGATTGTCATCGTATCCAGGCGCATGCTCAGGAAAGTGATGGTGCTCCCCTGCATGGCAGGCGCCGCCTCTAGGATCGCGGGGATCGAGGTCGTCTGGAACACCAGGAATGTGCCAAAGATGCCCAGCATGAAGCCGAGGTCACCCACTCGGTTCCAGACAAACGCTTTGATCGCGGCGGCACTCGCGGACGGCTTGCGATACCAGAAGCCGATCAGGAGGTAGGAAGCGAGGCCCACGCCTTCCCAGCCGAAGAACATCTGCACCAGGTTGTTGGCCGTCACCAGCATCAGCATGGTGAAGGTGAACAGCGACAGATAGGCAAAGAAACGCGGCTGATCCGGATCCTCCGCCATATAGCCCCAGCTGTACAGGTGCACGAGCGCCGAAACGCTGGTGATCACCACCAGCATGATCGCGGTCAGCGTGTCGACCCGCAGAGCCCAGTCGAACGTCATCTCGCCCGAATGGACCCAGGTCATGACCGGCACGACCTGGCCGGCGGCGTCGCCACCCAGATAGGCCAGAAAGATCGGCCAGCTGAGCGCGCAGGACACGAACAGCCCTGCCGTCGTGATTGCCTTCGCGACAGTGGCGCCGAAGGCCTGGTGCCCCAGCCCTGCGACGATCGATGCCAGCAGTGGCAGGAAAACGATGATGAGGATGGAGGACAAGTACTTACCCCTTCATCCGGTTGACGTCGTCCACCGCAATGGTGCCACGTCCGCGGAAGTAGATAACCAGGATGGCAAGGCCGATCGCCGCCTCGCCGGCGGCGACGGTCAGCACGAACATGGCGAAGATCTGCCCCGTCAGGTCGCCCAGGAAGGCGCTGAAGGCCACAAGATTGAGGTTCACCGCCAGCAGGATCAGCTCGATCGCCATCAGGATGACGATGATGTTCTTGCGGTTCAGGAAGATCCCCAGGACGCCCAGCACGAACAGGATCGAGCTGACGACCACATAATGTTCAACGCCGATCATGCGCGGGCACCTTCAACTTCTCGACGGGTCACAGCGTCACCCCCTTGCCGCTTTCCGGCCGTGTGTTCACCGTCGCATCGCCGGGGCGACGCGCGATCTGCTTGGCGATATCCTGGTGACCACGGACAGCGCGGCCTTCGCGATGCGTCAGCACGATTGCGCCGACCATCGCCACCAGCAGGATCAGGCCGGCGGACTCGAACAGGAACAGGTACCGGCCGTACAGCAGCGCACCGATACTCTCGATATTGCTGCGTCCCAGCAACGGTGCGGCCTCGCCACTTGCGGTGCCGAGTTCCAGCCCGCCCGACTGCCAGGCCCCGATGCCCAGCACCAGTTCGGCCAGCAGCACGGCGGCGATGGCGATCCCCAGCGGGAAATTCTTCATGAAGGATGCGCGCAGTTCGGCGAAGTCGATGTCCAGCATCATCACCACGAACAGGAACAGCACCGCGACAGCGCCGACATAGACGATCACCAGAAGCATGGCGATGAACTCGGCGCCGATGATGATCATCAGGCCGGCCGCGTTGAAGAAGGCGAGGATCAGCCACAGCACGGAATGCACCGGGTTGCGGGCGAGGATCGTGAACGTCGCACTGGCGATGACCAGCGCGGCGAACAGATAGAAGGCAAAGGCTTGCAGCATGTGTCGTTTGTCCCGGCGCGTGCGTCAGCGCGGCCTAGCGATACGGCGCATCGGCTTCAAGATTGGCAGCGATGGCACGCTCCCACTTGTCCCCGTTCGCCAGCAGCTTGGCCTTGTCATAGAGCAGTTCTTCGCGCGTCTCGGTCGAATATTCCAGATTCGGCCCCTCGACAATCGCGTCCACGGGGCACGCTTCCTGGCAGAACCCGCAATAGATGCACTTTGTCATATCGAGGTCGTAGCGCGTGGTACGGCGGCTGCCATCATCCCGCGGCTCCGCCTCGATGGTGATCGCCAACGCCGGGCATACCGCCTCGCACAGCTTGCACGCGATGCAGCGCTCTTCCCCGTTGGGGTAGCGGCGCAATGCATGCTCGCCCCGGAAGCGCGGGGAGATCGGGTTCTTCTCGTACGGGTAGTTGATCGTCGCCTTCGGCTTGAAGAAGTACTTCAGCGTCAGCCGGTGAGCCTTCAAGAACTCCCACAGCGTGAACGACTTGATCAGTTGCGCGACACTCATGCGCCATACCTCGTGAACATCAGCCACCCGCTCACCAGCACGACGAAGGCGAGGCTCAGCGGCAGAAAGACCTTCCAGCCCAACCGCATCAGCTGGTCGTAGCGGAAGCGCGGCACCGTCGCCTTGATCCAGGAGAAGACGAAGAAGAAGAACGCGATCTTCAGCAGCAGCCAGACGAAGCCCGGGATCCAGTACAGGAATCCGATCTCCAGCGGAGGCAGCCAGCCGCCGAAGAACAGCACCGCGTTCAGCGTGCACATCAGCAGGACGTTGGCGTATTCACCCAGCCAGAACAGCGCGAAGCTCATGGAGCTGTACTCGGTCTGGTAGCCGGCAACCAGCTCGCTCTCCGCTTCTGTCAGGTCGAACGGCGCACGGGCCGTCTCCGCCAGGGAGGAGATCAGGAACATCACCCACATCGGGAACAGCAGCAGGTTGAAGACGAAGCCGTTGACGATGCCCAGCCCGTGGCCGCGCTGCGCCAGCACGATCTCGTTCATGTTGAACGATCCCGCCCACAGCACCACGCAGATCAGGATGAAGCCGATCGACACCTCGTACGAGATCATCTGTGCCGCGGCACGCATGGCGGAGAAGAAGGGGTACTTGGAATTGGATGCCCAGCCGGACATCACCACACCATAGACGCCCAGCGAACTGACGGCGAGGATGTAGAGCAGCCCGACATTGATATCGGCCAGCACCGCGCCAGAATTGAACGGCACCACCGCCCATGCAGCCAACGCCACCGTGAAGGTGATGATCGGCGCGATCAGGAACAGGCCCTTGTTCGCCGCCGAGGGGACGATGGTTTCCTGCAGGAACACCTTCAATCCGTCGGCGAAGCTCTGCAGCAGGCCGAACGGGCCGACCACGTTGGGACCACGGCGCAGCGCCATGGCGGCCCAGATCTTGCGATCGACATAGATCACCATGGCGACAGCCAACATCAGCGGCAGCGCGATCAACAGGATGCCGGCGATGGTCGAGACGGTCCAGGCCGCCTCGTAGCTCATGCCCCAGCCTTCGAAGACGGGAATCATTCGGCTGCCTCCGCCAGTTCCTCACCATGCAGCAGTTCGGCCGAACAGCGCTGCATCGTGGCGCTGGCCCGCGCGATGGGATTGGTGAGATAGAAGTCCTTCACCGGATAGGCGATCGGCCCACCGGCGCGTTCGGCACTTTCGGCTGCCGGCAGCGGACCGAAATCGATCAGTCCCTCGGCCCCAAGCGCCGGCACTTCGGCGACCATGGCCGTTCGCAGCTGGTCAAAGCTGTCAAAGCCGATGGACACGCCCAGCGCATCGGCCAGCGCGCGCAGGATGGTCCAGTCCTCCCGCGCATCGCCCGGCGCGAAGGCCGCCTTGTCGGCGAACTGCACGCGACCTTCGGTCGACACATAGGTGCCGGCCTTTTCCGTATAGGCGCTGGCAGGCAGGATGATGTCGGCCGCGGTCGCACCCTTGTCGCCATGATGGCCGATATAGACCTTCAGCGAACCCGCGAAGGGCGCATAGTCCATCTCGTCTGCGCCCAGCGACAACAGCACGGCAGGCGCCGCCTGCACCAGTTCCGCCAGCCCGCGCGGCCGCGCGAAGCCGAGCATCAGCGCACCCATGCGCGCCGCCGCCATGTGCAGCACGTTGAAGCCGTTCCACCGGACGCCGTCCGCATCACGCACGACATTCCAGGCATGCGCCAGCGCCAGGGCCGGTCCGTGCGCGCCCGCCACCAGACCGCCGGCGCCGACGATGATCGCCGGCCGCGCCGCGCCCTGCATCGCTGCCGCCACATGATCGGGCAGGTCGTGCAGGACCGAAGCGTCCTCCCCCAGGAACTCCGCCCGGTAGGTCGGCTCCCAATGCGGGCCGACAATGAAGATCTTCGCCCCGCGCTTTGCCGCCTTGCGCAGACGGACGTTCAGCAACGGCGCTTCCCAGCGGACGTGGCTGCCCACGATCAGCACGGCATCCGCCGTCTCGATCCCGGCAAAGGTGCTGTTGAAGTTCACGGCCGCCAGATTGCCCGCCGGATAGCTCATGCCGGTCTGCCGGCTCTCCAGCAGCTGCGACCCCGCGGCATTCACCAGCCGCCTGGCCGCGAACATCGTCTCGCAATCCAGCAGGTCACCGGCCATTGCCGCCACGCTGCCGCCCTTTGCGGCGGAAGCGATCATGCCGAAGGCCTGGTCCCACGCCGCCGGCTGCAGCTTGCCATCGCGGCGGATCCACACGCGGTCCAGCCGGCGACGGGTCAGCCCGTCCACCTGCCAGCGCGCCTTGTCGCTCAGCCACTCCTCGTTCACGTCATCATTGTTGCGCGGCAACACGCGCAGCACTTCGCGGCCACGCACGTCGATGCGGATGTTGGAGCCCATGGCGTCGGACACGTCGATGCCCAGCGTCTTCTTCAGCTCCCACGGCCGCGCTTCGTAGGCATAGGGCCGGCTGGTCAGCGCGCCGACCGGGCACAGGTCGATCACATTGGCCGACAGCTCGTGCTTGGTCGCATGCTCCAGATAGGTGGTGATCTGCATGTCCTCGCCGCGGTACAGCGCGCCGATCTCGTCCACGCCGGCCACCTCTTCGGAGAAACGGACGCAGCGGGTGCAATGGATGCAGCGGGTCATGATCGTCTTGATCAAGGGACCCATGTACTTCTCGGTCACCGCCCGCTTGTTCTCGTGATAGCGAGAGCCGCCACGGCCATAGGCGACCGACTGGTCCTGCAGGTCGCATTCGCCACCCTGGTCGCAGATCGGGCAGTCGAGCGGGTGATTGATCAGGAGGAACTCCATCACCCCTTCCCGCGCCTTCTTGACCATTTCGGAGTCGGTGCGGATCTCCTGCCCATGTGTCGCGGGCAGCGCGCAGCTGGCCTGCGGCTTGGGCGGGCCGGGCTTCACCTCCACCAGGCACATGCGGCAATTGCCGGCAATGGACAGGCGTTCGTGGTAGCAAAAGCGCGGGATCTCCTTGCCGGCAAGCTCGCAGGCCTGCAGCACGGTGGCCCCATCGGGCACTTCGATCTCTGTTCCGTCAACGGTGACTGTAGGCATCTCTGTTTCCGTCTGGGCGTCGACACTGACCATGGGTGCAGCGCGGCATCGCTCCGCCGTGTTCCTCTGTCCGACCGCGCGACCAAGTGCAAGGCCGCACCGCAGTTAATCTGCAAGCAGGCGGGGCATAGTCAATGTGATCCGCCCACAAAACCGGCACGGAGCGCGATTGCCTCGCATTATCCTGCAAATTCGTGCCGGATGTCACACCCGGCACTTGCATTGCTACTCGGCCGCTTCTTGCATCGTGATCGTCTTGTCGCTGATCCGCCGCTCGATCTCCGGCCGGAAGTGCTTGATCAATCCCTGAATCGGCCAGGCTGCGGCATCCCCAAGGGCGCAGATGGTGTGCCCCTCGACCTGCTTGGTCACTTCATACAGCATGTCGATCTCGCCGACCTCGGCATCGCCGGTGCGCAGCCGCTCCATCACCCGCCACATCCAGCCGGTGCCTTCGCGGCACGGCGTGCACTGGCCACAGCTTTCATGCTTGTAGAAGTAGGACAGTCGGCTGATCGCGCGCACGATATCGGTGGACTTGTCCATCACGATCACCGCCGCGGTGCCCAGACCACTGCCCAGCGCCTTCAGCCCGTCGAAATCCATCGGGCAGTCCATGATCTCGGCCGCCGGGACCAGTGGCACGGACGAGCCGCCCGGGATCACCGCCAGCAGATTGTCCCACCCGCCGGTGATGCCGCCGCAATGCTTCTCGATCAGGTCGCGGAAGGGGATGCTCATCTCCTCCTCCACCACGCAGGGCCGTTCCACATGACCGCTGATCTGGAACAGCTTGGTGCCCTTGTTGTTCTCCCGCCCGAAGCTGGAGAACCAGGCCGCGCCGCGCCGTAGGATGGTCGGCACGACTGCGATCGATTCCACGTTGTTCACCGTGGTGGGGCAGCCATACAGGCCGGCACCCGCCGGAAAAGGCGGCTTCAGTCGCGGCTGGCCCTTCTTGCCTTCCAGGCTTTCGATCATCGCGGTTTCTTCACCGCAGATATAGGCGCCCGCGCCCCGATGCACGAACACGTCGAAATCGTAGCCGGATCCTGCCGCATTCTTGCCCAGCAGCCCGGCGGCGTAAGCCTCCGCCACGGCAGCGAACAGCACCTCCGCCTCGCGGATATACTCGCCGCGGATGTAGATATAGGCGGCCCGCGCACGCATGGCGAACCCGGCGATCAGCGCGCCTTCGACCAGCTTGTGCGGGTCATGCCGGATGATCTCGCGATCCTTGCACGAACCAGGCTCGGATTCATCGGCATTGATCACCAGGAAGGACGGGCGGCCATCCTTGCTTTCCTTGGGCATGAAGGACCACTTCATGCCGGTCGGGAAACCCGCCCCGCCGCGGCCGCGCAGGCCGGAGGCCTTGACCTCGTTGATGATCGCGTCCTGCCCCCGGCCGATCAGTGCCCTGGTGTCGTCCCAGTCGCCACGCATCTGCGCAGCCGGCAGGCGCCAGTCCTGAAAACCGTACAGGTTGGTGAAGATACGATCCTTGTCGGCGAGCATCAGCCGATCCCTCCAAACACAAACACGGCCGCCGCGATCAGGATCACGACCAGCACCACAGTCTTCACCAGACCGGCGAGGAACTTCCACGCAAGCACCATCAGCACGATGGCGACGATCAGCAGGATGATGGGGTCCATCAGCAACCCCCGCAGGCGGTGCGCATCATGCCGGTTCCGTCGACCACTCGCTGCGGTAATCGTGATTGGCGTGCATCATCGCGGCCAGGTTGGTCGGCTCGCCCACCGGCTCCACCGTGTGGCGCGCCGGATCCTGCGTACCTTCCTTCGGGCTTTCGCCCAGAGCCAGCGCATCGAGCACGGCGTCGAGCCGCGCGGGCGTCAGATCCTCGTAATTGGCGTCGTTGATCTGCACCATGGGGGCGCTGGCGCAATTGCCCATGCACTCCACCTCGCTCAGCGTCCACATGCCGTCGGGCGTGGTGTGACCCTTCTTCATGCCGCGCGCCTTGCACGCATCCATGATGTCGTCCGATCTGCGCAGCATGCACGGCGTCGTGCCGCAGACCTGCACGTGATAGCGGCCGACCGGCGCGATGTTGTACATCATGTAGAAGGTCGCGACCTCCAGCACGCGGATGATCGGCATGTCGAGTTGCGCCGCGACATATTCCATCACCGGGATCGGCAGCCACCCTTGCGTCTGCGTCTCCTCGCCGACCTGCCGCTGTGCCAGGTCCAGCAGCGGCATCACGGCGGAGCGCTGGCGCCCTTCCGGATAGCGGCCGATGATCTCTCGGACCTTCTCGGCATTGGAGCCCGTCCAGGCGAAGCTGCCCCAGCGGGCGCGCAGTTCGGGAGTGTCAGGGTGCGGTGCGCGTTCAGCCATTGTAGATACCACTTGCAAGGCGATTGATCGGGCCGGAGGCTTCCACGAGGACTACCTTGCCGGCGTCGATCTGATAGGTCGTCACGAAGCTGCTTTCGGTCGGGCAGCAGGGTCCCGGCTCATAATGCTTCAATGGCTGCGCCTTCTGCACGACGATCAGCCTATTGCCGGTCCAGAAAGCATCTTCGACGACCATCCGCGCATTATAGATGTACCCGTCGGTCTGCCGCTGCAGCCACTCCGCACGGGAAATCGGCTGACCGGCCTCCCTGAACTCGGCAGAGGGGGAGAGCACCGCATCAAGCCCGGTGACACCCTGCGCCGGCGTGTCGGCATTGAGCGCGCCGAACAATTCGGTAATGGCGCTCCGCATCTCCGGCGACATCAATTCCGCCGGCGTCGCCATGGCAGGTGCCGCGCCAAGACACAGCGCAAGGGCTGCGAGCACGGTCTTCACCGGTCGCACTCCCCGAACACCACGTCGATCGCACCAAGGATGGCCGTGGCGTCAGGCAGCATATGCCCCTTGGCCATGAAATCCATCGCCTGCAGATGGCTGAACGCCGTCGGCCGGATCTTGCAGCGATAGGGCTTGTTGCCGCCATCGCTCACCAGATAGACGCCGAACTCGCCCTTGGGGCTTTCCGTCGCCACATAGACCTCGCCCGCAGGCACGTGGAAGCCTTCGGTATACAGCTTGAAGTGGTGGATCAGCGCTTCCATCGACTGCTTCATGTCGGCGCGCTTGGGCGGCGCCACCTTCCGGTCGTTGCTGGCGATCGGGCCGTCGGGCATGTCGCGCAGGCACTGCTTGATGATGCGCGCGGACTGGCGCACCTCTTCCACCCGCACCATGAACCGGTCGTAACAGTCGGAATTGGTGCCCACCGGCACGTCGAACTCCATCCGGTCGTACACATCGTAGGGCTGGCTCTTGCGCAGATCCCACGGAATGCCTGCCGCACGGATCATCGGGCCGGAGAAGCCCCAGCGCAGCGCGTCTTCCTTGCTGACGACGGCAATATCTACATTGCGCTGCTTGAAGATCCGGTTGTCGACGACCAGGCTCATCGCATCTTCGAACAGTTCCGGCAGGCGCGTGTCCAGCCAATCGCCGATGTCGGTCAGCAGCTTCAGCGGGACGTCCTGGTGCACGCCCCCCGGGCGGAACCAGGCAGCGTGCATGCGCGCGCCGCTCGCCCGCTCGTAGAAGTTCATGCAATCTTCGCGCAACTCGAACAGCCACAGATTGGGCGTCATCGCGCCCACATCCATCACGTGGCTGCCCAGGTTCAGCATGTGGTTCTTGATGCGCGTCAATTCCGCGAACATGACCCGCAGATATTGCGCGCGGATCGGCACCTCCAGATTGAGGAGCTTCTCGACGGCCAGCACATAGGAGTGCTCCATGCACATCGGGCTGCAATAATCGAGCCGGTCGAAATAGGGCAGCGCCTGCAGGTAGGTCTTGTATTCGATCAGCTTCTCGGTGCCGCGATGCAGCAGGCCGACATGCGGATCGATCCGCTCGATGATCTCGCCGTCCAGCTCCATCACCAGCCGCAGCACGCCATGCGCGGCCGGATGCTGGGGGCCGAAATTGATCGTGTAATTGCTGACGACCTCGTCACCCGAAGTGGGGGAGGTCTCCTGGATGAGGCCGGCCATCAGTCCCTGCCCTTGCTGTCGGTCGCGCGATCGCTCGCGTCCGGAGTGGTTGCGTCGTCCTCCTCGCGCGCCGCGCGATCGGGGCGCTTCTCGGTCGGCTCGGGCGCGCCGGGCGCCTTGATACCGGTCTCTTCCGGCACGGGTTCGCCATTGCCCTGCCCGGCCACGGTGCTGTCCGCGCTACCGCGTGCCACATGCTCCGCCGCCTTGACGTTGGCCGGGTCGCCGGCGCCTGTCTCGACCCGCTTCTCCGTCACCTTGACCTCGTTCACCGGCGAAGGCCCTGAAGCCTTCTCGTCACCCGGGAGCACGTAATCGGCACCTTCCCACGGGCTGGTGAACTCGAACGAACGGAAATCCTGTGCCAGCTCGACCGGTTCGTAGATGACGCGCTTGTCCTCTTCGGAATAGCGCATCTCATTGTAGCCGGTCAGCGGGAAATCCTTGCGGAAGGGATGCCCTTCGAACCCGTAATCGGTCAGAATGCGACGCAGATCGGTGTTGCCGTCGAACAGCACGCCGAACATGTCGAACACCTCGCGTTCCAGCCAGCCGGCATTCGGCCACAGGGTCGTGACGGTGGGAACCGGGTGGTCCTCGTCCGTGGTGACCTTGACCATCACCCGGGTGTTCCGGGTGACGGACAGCAACATGTACACGACCTCGAACCGTTCGGCCCGGCCGGGGAAATCGACGCCAGCGATCTCCATCAATTGCTGGAACTCGTGCTCGTCCCGCAGCAGGCGCAGCACGTCCTCCACCGCATCGCGATGTACGGTCAGCAGGATCTCGCCATGCTCTTCCTGCGCACGCACCAGGTGGGCGCCAAGCGCGGTAGCAAGGGCCTCCATCATGCCGGCACCGGTCACGAAACGGGGGGCGGAATGCAGAACTGTGCTCATCGTTCGATCGTCCCCGAACGGCGGATCTTCCGCTGCAACTGCATCACGCCATACAGCAGCGCCTCGGCCGTTGGGGGACAACCCGGGACATAGATGTCGACCGGCACGATCCGGTCGCAGCCGCGCACCACGGAATAGCTGTAATGGTAATAGCCGCCGCCATTGGCGCAGCTGCCCATACTGATCACATATTTGGGATCGGACATCTGGTCATAGACCTTGCGCAAGGCCGGGGCCATCTTGTTGCACAGGGTACCGGCCACGATCATCACGTCCGACTGGCGCGGGGAGGCGCGCGGGGCGACTCCGAACCGCTCCATGTCGTAACGCGGCATGTTGACGTGGATCATCTCCACCGCGCAGCATGCCAGGCCGAAGGTCATCCACCACAAGCTGCCGGTGCGTGCCCACTGGAACAGGTCTTCCGTGGTGGTGACCAGGAAGCCCTTGTCCGAAACTTCGCTCGACAGGTCGTTGTAGAAGCCTTCGTCCGGCCGGCGGATCTCCGGATGCAGCACCTGGTTGTGCGCGTCGCCCCGCACCGTGGTGCCGGCGGGATTGGACAGCGGGCGGTCCAGTGCGCTGTTCAGGCCGATGGGCTTGCCGTGGTTGTCGGTAATCATGTCGTTCAGTCCCACTCCAGCGCGCCCTTCTTCCAGGCATAGGCAAGGCCGATGGCCAGTTCGAACAGGAACACCATCATGGTAATCCAGCCGGGCCAGCCGGTCAGGTCCAGGCTGACCGCCCAGGGAAACAGGAAGGCCGCCTCCAGGTCGAACACGATGAACAGGATCGCGATCAGGTAGAAGCGGACGTCGAACTGGCTGCGCGGATCCTCGAAAGCGGGGAAGCCGCACTCATATTCGCTCAGCTTCTCGGCATTCGGCTTGTGCGCCCCGGTCAGGCGGGCAACGCCCATCGGCAGGAACACGAAGGCGGCCGACAGGCCGACCGCGATCACCAGGAAGATCAGGATCGGGAGATATTGGCTCAGGTCGACCATTGCTGTCCTTGGGGCATGGCACCGCGCATCGCTGCCGGTTGAATCGCCCGGAAAAGTTGGATTGTCGCGTCGCACCTAGTCCCGCGCCGCAGCACGTTCAAGGCCCGCGGCCTTGTTGCGAATGCTTTGCGAAAATCATCCGGAACGGGCTGGCGGCCAAGGCCGTTGCGCCGGCCGCCCGCCGTCCCTAGCATAGCTGTCGAACTAACACCCAAGAGGATTGCTGCGCCATGGCCACCTTCAACCAAGCGGATCCGATCGTGATCCTGTCTTACGCCCGCACGCCCATGGGCAGCATGCAGGGCGCGCTGGCCGACGCTTCCGCAACCGACCTTGGCGCCACGGCGGTCAAGGCCGCGGTCGAGCGTGCCGGCGTGGACGGCGGTGCGGTGGAGCGGGTCTATATGGGTTGCGTCCTGCCCGCAGGCCTGGGCCAGGCACCGGCGCGCCAGGCCGCGCTGAAGGCGGGCCTGCCGCAATCCGTGCAGGCGACCACCGTGAACAAGGTCTGCGGCAGCGGCATGCAGACGGTGATCATGGCGGCCGACGCGCTTGCCGCCGGCAATGCGGACCTGATCGTGGCCGGCGGCATGGAGAGCATGACCAACGCGCCGTATCTGCTGAAGAAGCACCGCAGCGGCGCGCGCATCGGCCACGACAAGGCCTATGACCACATGTTCCTGGACGGCCTGGAGGATGCTTACGACGAGGGCGCTTCCATGGGTGCCTTCGCCCAGTGCACGGCGGATGCATACCAGCTGACCCGCAAGGACATGGACGATTTCTCCATCACCTCGCTGTCGCGCGCGAACGAGGCGATCAACGGCGGTCACTTCGACGAGGAGATCGCGGTCGTCACCCTCAAGACCCGCAAGGGCGAGGTGACGGTCGACCGGGACGAGGCGCCCGGCAAGGCGAACCCGGAAAAGATCCCAGGCCTGAAGGCGGCCTTCGCCAAGGAAGGCACCATCACGGCGGCGACCTCCTCCTCCATCTCCGACGGCGCGGCCGCGCTGGTCGTCACGCGCGAAAGCGTCGCCACGGCCCAGGGCAAGTCGCCGATCGCCCGCATCATCGCCAGCGCCGCCCATGCGCAGGATCCCAAGGACTTCACCACTGCCCCGGTCGGCGCGATCCGCACGTTGCTGGACAAGGCCGGCTGGTCGGTGGACGAGGTCGACCTGTGGGAGATCAACGAAGCCTTCGCCTGCGTGCCGATGTTCGCCATGCGCGATATCGGCATCCCGCACGACAAGGTGAATGTGAATGGCGGCGGCACCGCATTGGGCCATCCGATCGGCGCCAGCGGTGCGCGCATCATCGTCACCCTGCTGGCGGCACTGAAGGCGCGCGGCGGCACGAAGGGCGTCGCTTCGCTGTGCATCGGCGGCGGCGAAGCGACCGCCATCGCGCTGGAACTCTGCTGATCCGCGTCTGACACTCCGGCTGGAGGGCCGACCGGCACGGATCGCCGGTCAGCCCTCCAGCAATTCCTCGGCACTGACGGTCGCCGCCCCGAACCGGCCCACGACGATCCCGCCCGCCCGGTTGGCCAGCGCGGCTGCCACCCGCAGCGGACAACCGGCCGCCAGCAGCACCGCCACCGCCGCGATCACCGTGTCCCCTGCGCCGGTCACGTCATAGACCTCGCGCACGGTGGCGCGCTCGTCATGCCGGCCGGCGGCATCGAACAGCGTAAGCCCGCGCTCGGACCGGGTCAGCAGCAGCGCGCCGATCTCCAGCTCCGTCATCAGCTGTCGCACGCGCTGCTCCAGCTCCGCTTCGTCCGCCCACCGGCCGATCACGGCGGTCAGCTCGGCCTGGTTGGGCGTCAGCAGGTCGGCGCCGCGATAGATGGTGAAGTCGCGCCCCTTGGGATCGACCAGCACCTGCCGCCCCGCCCCCTTGCCCAGCGCGATCAGCTCGCCCACCCGCGCCAGCCCGCCCTTGGCATAGTCAGACAACACCAGCACGCCGCACCCGGCAACCTGACCGGCCAGTGCATCATGCAGCTTGTCCAAGGCCGCGCAGGACGGCTCGCTCTCGCAATCCACGCGCAACATCTGCTGCCCGCGACCGCTGATGCGCAGCTTCACCGTGGTCGGCGCCACCGCATCACGCACCAGCGCATCGGTGACCCCCGCCTGCGCCAGCAGCCCGGCGATCCGTTCCCCGCCTTCATCCTCTCCGATGATTCCCGCCAGCGTGCAGGCGGCGCCCAGCGCGGCGACATTGCGCGCCACATTGGCCGCTCCGCCCAGCCGCAGCTCCTCCGCATTCATGCGCACCACCGGTACAGGCGCCTCGGGCGAGATGCGTTCGACCTCGCCATGCCAGTACCGGTCCAGCATGACGTCGCCGGCCACCAGCACCCGGGCGCCACGCAATGCGGCGGGATCTATTGCGCTCAAGCTTTGAACCTCCCATTTGCCGCCCCAACGATCCAGCGGCGAAAAAGGGCGCGGCCAGCTGGTCGGCCCGCAGACTCTCGCCGCATCATGCTTGTAATCGGGCCGTAACATCGCCATTGGCTGCCCTGCGCCCCACACCATTGCTGCGAGTTCTATGAACCTGACCCATCCCTTCATGGACGCGGACGGCGACAAGCTGCGCGAAGAATGCGGCGTCTTCGGCGTCATCGGTGCACCGGAGGCTGCGGCCGCCTGCGCCCTCGGTCTCCACGCCCTGCAACATCGCGGGCAGGAGGCGGTCGGCATCACCAGTTTCGACGGGGCGGAGTTCTACACCCGCCGCGGCCTCGGCCATGTGGCGGAGAACTTCTCGACCGGCGAATCGATCGCCGAACTGCCTGGCTCCATGGCGGCGGGGCATGTACGCTACTCCACCACAGGCGGCGCCGGCCTGCGCAATGTGCAGCCGTTGTATGCCGATCTGGCCAGCGGCGGCTTTGCCGTGGCGCATAATGGCAACATCTCCAACGCCCGGCACCTGCGGCAGGAACTGGTGCAGAAGGGCGCCATCTTCCAGTCGACCAGCGATACGGAGGTGATCATCCACCTCGTCGCCACCAGCCGCTACCCCACCATGCTGGACAAGCTGGTGGATGCGCTGCGGCTGGTCGAAGGCGCCTATGCCCTGATCGTGATGACCCCGCGCGGCATGGCCGCCTGCCGCGATCCGCTGGGCATCCGCCCGCTGGTGATGGGCCGGCTGGGCGATGCCACCGTGTTCGCCAGCGAGACGGTGGCGCTGGACGTGGTCGGCGCCGAGTTCGAACGGCAGATCGAACCCGGCGAATTCGTGGAAGTAGATTTCGACGGCACCCGCCGCAGCCACCGCCCGTTCGGCACGCCCAATGGCCGCCCCTGCATTTTCGAGCACGTCTATTTCAGCCGCCCGGATTCGATCCTGGACGATCGTTCCGTGTACGAATCGCGCAAGGCGATCGGCGTGGAACTGGCGCGGGAATCGCGGGTAGAGGCCGATATCGTGGTGCCCGTGCCCGACAGCGGCGTACCGGCGGCGATCGGCTATTCGCAGGAATCGGGCATCCCGTTCGAACTGGGGATCATCCGCTCCCACTATGTCGGGCGCACCTTCATCCAGCCGTCGGACAGCGTCCGCCATGCATCGGTGAAGCGCAAGCACAACGCCAACCGCAAGCTGGTGGAAGGCAAGCGCATCGTGCTGATCGACGATTCCATCGTGCGCGGCACCACCAGTCTGAAGATCGTGCAGATGATGCGCGATGCCGGCGCCAAGGAGGTGCACTTCCGCGTGGCCAGCCCGCCCACCGGGCATGGCTGCTACTATGGCGTCGACACGCCGGAACGGTCCAAGCTGCTGGCCGGCCGGATGGACGTGGCCGCGATGTGCGAGTTCATCCAGGCGGACAGCCTCGCCTTTGTCTCGATAGACGGCCTGTATCGCGCGGTCGGGCTTGCCTCCCGCAACAATGCCTGCCCGCAATATTGCGACGCCTGCTTCACGGGCGATTACCCCACCGCGCTGACCGACCTGCAGGACCGGCGCGGGCTGGAAAAGCAGCTTCCCTTCCCCATCAGCAAGCCGGTCGACAAGGTCGCCTGATGGCCGATCCCGTGCAGCAAGGCCCGCTCGCCG
The DNA here is from genome assembly GCF_003660445.1 of Croceibacterium ferulae. Lineage (GTDB taxonomy): Bacteria > Pseudomonadota > Alphaproteobacteria > Sphingomonadales > Sphingomonadaceae > Croceibacterium > Croceibacterium ferulae. Next base: position 199,960 of record NZ_QZVQ01000007.1, read on the forward strand.
GCCGTATCGCCTATGTCACCGGATCCAGCCGCGGCATCGGCGCCGCCACCGCTCAGGCACTCGCCGCGGCGGGCGCGCATGTGCTGCTCAGCGGGCGGTCGGCCACCGATCTGGAGGGGGTGGAGGATGCCATCCACCAGGCCGGGGGCACCGCCACCATCGCCCCGTTCGACCTGACCGAGGGCGACTCGATCGCCCGGCTCGCCGGCGCAGTGGCGGAACGGTGGGACCGGCTCGACATTCTCGTGCTCAACGCCGCGCTCCTGCCGCAGCTGACGCCCGTGGCGCAGATCGAGGGCAAGGCGTTCAACCAGGCGCTGACCACCAATCTGCTCGCTCCTCAGGCGCTGCTCGCCGCGTTCGATCCGCTGCTGCGCCGTAGCCCGGCGGGCCGTGTGATCGCGCTCACCAGTTCCGTCGCCACCGCGCCGCGCGCCTATTGGGGGGCCTATGCCGCCAGCAAGGCCGCGCTGGAGGTGCTGGTGGATACGTACGGGCAGGAGGTCGAGCGCATCTCCGGCACCCGCGTCGCCATCGTGGACCCCGGCGCCACCCGCACCCGCATGCGCGCCCGCGCCTTCCCGGGCGAGGATCCGCAGGACGTGAAGCCGCCCGAAGCCGTCGCCGCGCGCATCGCCGCGCTGCTGGCGGAAGACTTCCCGAACCACCACCGCGAACGCGTCGAGGGTTAATCCTCGCGCAGGCTGCGATAGGCCGCCAGCGCCCGCTCCCGCCCTTCGCGGTGGCCGATGATCTTCGGCAGGTAAGCCCCTTCCGGCGGATCGTGGATCACCGCGTCAGGAACATCCGCCAGCTCCGGCACCCAGCGGCGGATATAATCGCCGGCCTCGAACTTCACCGATTGCGTCAGCGGCGCCATGATGCGCGTGAACAGCTGCGTATCCACGCCCGTGCCGCTGACCCATTGCCAGTTCACCGCATTGTTGCCGCAATCGGCATCCACCAGCGTGTCCCAGAACCAGCGTTCCCCCACGCGCCAATCGATCAGCAGATGCTTGATCAGGAAGCTGGCGACGATCATTCGCACCCGGTTGTGCAGCCAGCCGCTCTGCCACAGCTGCCGCATGCCGGCATCCACGATCGGATATCCGGTGCGCCCTTCCCGCCAGGCGCGGATATCCGCCTCGTCATACCGCCACGGGAAGCGCTCGAATTGCTCGCGGTAGTTCTGCGTCTGGTAATCGGGAAAGCTCAGGATGATGTTCTGCGTGAAATCGCGCCAGATCAGTTCGCTGCGGAAGGTTTCGACCCCGTCTCCGTCCTGCCCTTCCAGCGCACGCCACACCTGCGCCGGCGACAGCTCGCCCCAATGCAGCCGGGGCGACAGGCGGCTGGACCCTTCGGTGGAAGGCAGGTTGCGCTCGTCGCGGTACCGATCGGCATGGTCGGCGAACTGCGCCAGCTGGCGGTGCGCCGCCGCTTCGCCCGGCTCCCACGCTTCGGCAAACCCGGCGGACCAGTCGGGCTTCGTCGGCAGCAGGTGCCAGTCTGCCAGCCGGTCCGATCGCGGCCAGGCCTCGGGCGCAGCCAGATCGGGGATCGGCAGCGGCGCCTGCTGCGGCAGGTCACGCTGCAGGGCACGAGCAAACGGGGTGTAGATCTTGTATGGTTGCCCGCCCCCGGTCAGTACGCTGCCCGGCGGCATCAGGTAATTGCCATCGTGCAACTGCAGCTCGACCCGCCCCGCCAGTTCGGCCTCCGCCGGCCGCCACCAGGGCTCGTAATGATGCAGCGCATGCACGCCCGCCGCGCCGGTCTCCTCCACCAGCCGGCACAGTTCCGCCACCGCGTCACCGCGCCGCAGCACCAGCCTGCTGCCCTGCTCCGCCAGCGCACGGTCCAGCGCGGCGAGCGAATGATGCAGCCACCAGCGTGATGCCCCGCCCAGCCGACGTTCGCCCGGCCGCTCGTCATCCAGCACATAGACCGGGATCACCGGCCCGGTCTCGGCGGCGGCGAACAGGGCGGCCTGATCCGCAAGCCGCAGGTCGCGCCGCAGCCAGACGATGTGGGGTCGGTTCATGGATGGCCGAACGGGGTCAGCCGCCAGCCTGTTCCCCGCAGGTACCCGCCGGCAACGGAACCGTGAAGCGCCCGCGCGCCATTCCGCTGGCGAACCGGGCATCACCCAGCAGCAAGGAATCCCCCTCGCGCAGGATCAGCGGCGCGCGCGACCAGAACAGGAAGGCGTCCACCGCCCGGTCCCGCCGCCGCGCCGCCGCCAGATTGCATTGCGCCAGCCTGATGGCCCCGACCGGCTGCCCGTCCACCTGCCACAGCCCGTCGCCATTGCCGATGATCATCTCCCGCCGCCAGAACGCCACCGGCACTTCATTGGCGATCGCCACCAATGGATAGGGTGCGCTCAGCTTGGCGTGACGCTCGTTGGCCCAGGTGATGCCGGCATTCAGCCCGATATAGGCCAGCACCGCCGCCATCCCGATCCGCGCCGGCCGTCGCCACTCCCCGCCGCGCCGCTCCCGCCGCAGCGACCACCAGACCGTCCCGCCCATGCCCAGCCATAGCCACAGGTCGATGATGAAGATCACGTCGCCATGGAACCACCGATGTCCGAACGGCTCCAGCAACCGCACGCCATAGGAGTTCAGCCAGTCGAAGGCCGGATGGCTGAGGCAGGCGATCAGCGACAACGCCCACAGCCAGCCGAACCGCACCGGCAGGCGCCCCGCCGGCCGCTTGCCACGCCTTGCCTGCCAGCGGTCGAACCACCACAACCCGCCCGCCAGCACCAGCGGCAGCACCAGCATGGCGATGGGTCCGTGCGTCAGGCCGCGCCGCAGCGCCAGATGCTGCATATCGCCCAGCATCACACAACTCGCGTCGATGTCGGGAATGTTGGCACCGATGATCAGCGCGGGCATGGCCAGGCCCGTCCGCCGCTTCAGCCCGGCCTGCCCGATCAGCGCGCCCACCAGGCTGTGCGTGAGATTGTCCATGGCCGTGCTTGGCACATTTCGCGCGAGCTTGGCAAAGCGGCAATCTGGCTTTTGCAGCCCGGCTCGCCTAACCGTGGCTGATGACCGAAACAGATCGCGCGAAGTACCGCCCCTGCGTGGGCATCATGCTGGTGAATGGCGAGGGCGAGGCCTTTGTCGGCAAGCGGATCGACAACAAGGAAGGCGATCGCTGGCAGATGCCGCAGGGTGGGGTCGACCCGGGCGAAGATCTGGACACCGCCATGCTGCGCGAGCTGGCGGAGGAGACCGGCGCCCGGCCGGACCACCTCCAGATCCTGCACCGCCTGCCGGAAGAGCTGCTATACGAACTGCCGGAGGAGCTGCAGGGCAAGCTGTGGGGCGGGCGCTATGTCGGCCAGCGGCAATATTGGTACCTGGTGCGCTTCACCGGCGCCGACAGCGACATCGACCTCGACGCGCACAAGCACCCGGAATTCTGCGAATGGAAGTGGGTCGAGCCGGAGCTGCTGCCGGAGATGATCGTGCCGTTCAAGCGCGACATCTACCGCACCGTCGTGGAAGGCTTCCGCGACCTGCTGTGATTGCCTAGTTCTGGGTCACGCCGCTGGTGTCGGGCAGCGCCGCCTCGGCGGTCTGCACCGGCGGGCCCTGCGCGATCACGGCGGCCAGCCGCTCGGCCTCCGTGCAGCCGCCGCCGCACAGCGATTGCAGCTGCGCCAGGTTACGCTCCGCCTTGGCGACGGCGCCCTTTTCCACCAGAGCGGCCCCTTCGCCGCTGATGGCCGCCAGGTTGCCGGGCTCACGCTCCAGCGCCTCGCGATAATAATGGATCGCCTTGCCCTGCAGCCCCTGCTGCCGGGCGGCGCCCGCCAGGTCCAGATAGACGCCGGTAAAGGCCGGATCGACCACCAGCGCCGCCTCGAACGCGTCGATCGCCGCCTGCAGGTCGCCCGCATCCGCCGCGCTGCGGCCCTGCGCGACCAGCGCGGCGGCACGCGGATCGGGATCGTGCGTGGCGCCATGGCCCACGCTGGCGCTCACCGCCACCAGCAGCGACAAGGCAAGGGCGGCGGGGGTGAAGCGCATCACGAACTCCTGGAGCGCGGATCGACGTTTGAGGCGGCTGACAGCCATGGAACGATCGAGTTACCACCTCTTTCCGAGACGCGCGACGAAAAAACCGTCGGTGCCATCGGTATGCGGTGTCAAACGTACCCCGTCGCCGCGCGCAGTGCCGCAGGGCAACGCCACCTCCTGCGCCGACCAGTCCGGCTGCCCGTCCAGGAACCGGCTCACCTGCCCGGAGCCCTCCTCGTCCAGCAGCGAGCAGGTGACATAGACGAGCCGCCCGCCGGGCTTCACCAGCTGTGCGGCCAGCGCCAGCAGCCGCCCCTGCAACGCCACCAGCCGCTCCAGCTCGGCCGGGGTCAGGCGCCAGCGTGCTTCCGGATTGCGGCGCCAGGTTCCCGTGCCCGAACAGGGCGCATCCACCAGCACCGCATCCGCCTGGCCGACCCACGGCTGCAATGCGGCCAGTTCCTGCCCCGGGTTCAGCAGCACCACATTGTCCACCTTCGCCCCGGCGCGTTCCGCCCGTGGGCCTAGCCGCGACAGCCGTGTGCGATCCGTATCCGCGGCGACCAGCGTGCCGCCATTTCCCATCGCTGCCGCCAGCGCCAGCGTCTTGCCGCCCGCCCCGGCGCACAGGTCGATCACCGTCTCGCCACCTTGCGAGGCCACCGCCTCGCACACCAGCTGGCTGCCGCCATCCTGCACCTCGATCAGCCCCTGCGCATAAGCGTCCCACTGCTCCACCGGAGTGCCGGCCGGCAGGCGCAGGCCCTGCGGCGTGGGCAACGCCTCTCCCGGCTCCGGCAGGTCCACCGTCGCGCGGGTCGTCTTCAGCGCATTGACCCGCACGTCCAGCGGCGCGCGCTCCAGCAACGCCTCCGCCTCGGCACCGTCGATTCCGGCAGAGGCCAGCCGCGCCGCCAGCCATTCCGGCGCCACGCCGCCCGCCGCAACCGGTTCGCCGGCAGCGATCGGCGCCGGGCCATAGTTCGATCCGTCGAACGATGCGGCCAGCTCCGGCTGCAGCTGAGCCAGCCGCAGCATCGCCGCCCGGCCGCTTTCCGGGACAGGGCCGCAGGCGCGGATCGCCTGATAGACCAGCTCGCGAATGGCGCGCCGGTCCTTCGATCCTGCAAAGCGCCGCTGCCGCAGCCATTCGCCCAGCAACCGGTCCGCCGGGGCCCCCTGCCCCCGCGCGGCAGCGATCACCAGATCCAGCACCTCGATCGCAGCGGCAATCCGCGCAGCCGGCGTCATCGCGCCAGGAAATCCACGATCGCCTGACCCAGCGCACCAAAGGTCACGCTGCTCATATGCGTTCCCGGCACCTCGCTTTGGCTCCCGTCAGGCAAGGCCGCGACCAGCTCCTCGGGCGAACCGTTGTCGCGATCCTCAGTCCCGCACAGCACCAGCGTCGGCATGGCGACTGCCGCCAGCTCCGCCGGCTCGATATCGCCCACGCTGGTCAGCAGCAGGCGCGCCGCCGCACGGTTGACGCCCATCGTGCGCATGAACTGCACCGCCAGCCAGGCGGGGTCGCCCCGCACCACATCGTCGAACCGGTCGATCGCATCGATGAAGAAGGCCGCCCGCCGGTCCCACCCGGTCAGGCCGGTCAGCCCCATGCCCGACAGCACCAGCCGCCGCGGCCGCAAACCGCCGATCACCGCGCCGGCACTGGTCCGCGCACCCAGCGAGAAGCCGACAAGGTCGAAATCCTCCAGCTCCAGCGCCTGGACCAGCATACCCACGTCGCGCAGCAGCACGCCCGCAGGGTAAGCGGCGGGATCGGTCGGAGCCTCGCTGTCGCCATGCGCGCGCAGGTCGGGCATGATCGCCTCGAAACCCGCATCGGCCAGCTTCTGCGCGTGGCCGAACTTGATCCAGTTGGTCGCCGCGTTGGAGAACAGGCCGTGCAGCAGCAGCACCGGGCGCCCCTCTCCCAGCCGATGCACCGCCAGCCTTGTGCCGGCATGGCCTGCCACCATCTGCGTAACCACGCTCACGACGTTCGATCTCCCAGCTTGCTGCCGCGCACCACGCTGCGCTGCGGCGGCGTCGCCCCCGCATGGCGCTTCGCGTCGGCCATGACAAGCCGTGCGGCCCGCCTTCGGCATCATGCCGGGAACGATGGCCGGATCAGTGCTGGTGCATGCAGGGCTGGTGCATGCAGGGCTGTGCCGCCCCCGCGCGGCCGTTAGCCCGCGGGCTCGACGCCCGCTTCGTGCCAGCGGCGCACGAAATCGACATTCTCGTCGCTGCGCTGTCCCGGCAGGTGCGTGATGTCGGCCCAGTCCGGCAGCATGGTTTCCACGGCGAAGTTCTTCCCCGGCCGGAACCGTGCCGGCTCGTCAAAGCTGCCGATCGTCAGATCGATCCTGGACATGTCTTCCAGATAGGCGAACCCCAGCGGCGTGCCGCAATGGCTGCAGAACGGTCGGTGCGCGATGGCAGAGGACTGGTGCCAGTCCGGCTTGCCATCCCAGCGTATGCTGTCCATCTCCACGCCGACCAGCGCCGCCCAGGCGCCGCCGGTTGCCTTGCGGCACATTCCGCAGTGACAGGCATAAGCGTCACCTGGTTCGACATCGGCAGTGAAGCGCACTCGCCCGCACTGGCATCCGCCGCTCATCCGTTCCATTTCGAGACCTCCAACGTCGAGCATACAGGATCGGCGAAGGGGGATGTAGTTCCCAGAGGTGCGCGCCGGGCCTGTGTTTGTCCCATTTTGGGAAGGCAGCCTTCATTGCTAACAACCGACGGTCAGCGGGAGCGGCAAACCGTTCCCGAGAACAGCGCCGCCACCCGTGCCTGCGGTCCGCTGCCTGCCAGCACGCCGTGGATCGCCCCGCTTGGCGTGCCGTACCGGAATTCGCCGGGCAACGCCGGGTCCGGGGACGTGTAGATGGGGGTCAGCTCTTCAAGCTGGGCCCGGGTGATGCCCGGCGCGATGCTTCCCTCTGTCGCAGCTGTCGCTCCGGCCCGAATGGTCCAGCCGGCAAGCTGCTCCTGCTGGAAGCCAAGCTGGAGCGGACCGTAGCTGGTGAACGCCATCGGCCCGGCATCACACTTGCTGCCCGCAGACCGGCGCGCGGCTTCGGCGCCATACACCGCCGCCGCGGCTTGCTCGACCTCGGCGCGGGCGGTGCCGAATGGAAACCGGGCGCGGCTGCCGTCGCTGCCGGCAAACACCACGCCCTGCGCATCCAGCATCAGATCATAGGTCGGGGCAGGTGGCGGCTCTTCCCCGCAGGCACCCAGCAGGAGCGCCACCGCACAGGGAGCGGCGCCCCGATGCACACGCATCCGGGTGATCAGCCCTTCTTCAGGTGCCGCCGGCCCAGCAGCTCCGCGATCTGCACCGCGTTCAGCGCCGCCCCCTTGCGCAGATTGTCGCTGACGCACCACAGGCTCAGCCCGTTCTCCACCGTCGGATCCTCGCGCACGCGGCTGACATAGGTCGCGCCGTCGCCGGCTGCCTCCACCGGGGTGACATATCCGCCATCTTCCCGCTTATCGACCAGCATGATGCCCGGCGCCTCGCGCAGGATGTCCTGCGCCTGTTCGGCAGTGATCTCGCGCTCGAACTCGATATTGATCGATTCCGAATGGCCAACGAACACCGGCACGCGCACGCAGGTGGCGTTGACCTTGATGGCGGAGCCCATGATCTTCTTGGTCTCGACCACCATCTTCCATTCTTCCTTGGTCGAACCGTCGTCCAGGAAGCTGTCGATATGCGGGATCACGTTGAAGGCGATCTGCTTGGTGAACTTGGCCGGTGCCACCGGGTCGCCGACGAAGATGGCGCGGCTCTGTTCGAACAGCTCGTCCATGCCCGCCTTGCCCGCACCGCTGACCGACTGGTAGGTGCTGACCACCACCCGCTTGATCCCGGCCGCATCGTGCAGCGGCTTCAGCGCCACCACCATCTGCGCGGTGGAACAGTTGGGATTGGCGATGATGTTGCGCGCGGTGTAGCCGTCGATCGCATCCGGGTTCACCTCCGGCACGATCAGCGGCACGTCCGGATCCATCCGGTACAGGCTGGAATTGTCGATCACCACGCACCCGGCGGCCGCGGCCTTGGGCGCATATTCCTTCGTCGGGCCGCTGCCGGCCGCGAACAGGGCGATGTCCCATCCGGTGAAGTCGAAATGCTCCAGGCTCTTGCACTTCACCTTGCGGCCGGAATCGCCGACCTCGATCTCCAGGCCGATCGAGCGGGAGGAGGCGACCGCGGCCACCTCGTCCATCGGGAACTCGCGCTCGGCCAGGATCGCGAGCATCTCGCGCCCCACATTGCCCGTCGCACCCACGACCGCCACCCGGTAACCCATCACCTACTCCTCAGTTCGACAGGCGCGCGCGATAGCCGACTGGGGGCGGCGCGCAAACAAATTGCCTGCGTCCGCCCCCAAGCAGCGCTATTCTGCCGCAGTGCCCGTCTCCGGCCCGGCGCCATTGCGATCCAGGAAATCGAAGATCGAATTCCACAGGTGCACGCTGACCTTGGGCCCGCCCACACGGTGCGTGTAGCCGGGATACAGCATCATCTCGAACGGCACCGCCTCGCCCTGCATGCGGGCGATCAGCTCGGACGCGTTCTCGAACACCACATTGTCGTCCGCCATGCCGTGGATCAGCAGCATGGGATCGCTGATGCCCAGCGCTCCCTCGATCGCGGCGGACCGCTCGTAAGCGGCGGCATCGGTGGTCGGCAGGCCCATGAAGCGTTCGGTGTAATGCGTGTCGTACAGCTCCCACCGGGTCACCGGCGCACCGGAGATACCGGCCGCATACAGGCCCGGATCGGCCGCCAGCTGCTTCAGCGTCATGTAGCCGCCATAGGACCAGCCATAGATGCTGATCTTGTCGGGGTTCACGAAGTCCAGCGTCTTCAGATACTCGGCCCCGGCCTTCTGGTCGGCCACCTCCACCGTGCCCATCGCGCGGTAGATCGGCTTCTCGAACGCCACGCCCCGGTTGGCGCTGCCGCGATTGTCGAGCTCGAAATAGATATAGCCACGATCCACGATCGCCTGCGCCAGCGCACCCTTCCAGCCGCGCGTCACGCCTTGCGGGCCGGGGCCGCCATAATGCTGGAAGAACACGGGGTAGGTCTTGCCGGGCTCCAGCTCCGGCGTGATCATCATCCAGTGCAGCGGCGTGCCGTCCTCGGCGGGCACCGTGCCATAGGTCGTCGGCCGGTGGCTCGCCAGGAACGGGGCGTAGGGATGACCGGCATCCAACCGGTTCTCCTCGATCCAGGCCAGCCGCTCGCCGCTGGTGTCCGCCAGATAGGTCTGCGCCGGCTGCGTGTCGCTGGACCGGCTGACCAGCAGGCTGCGCGCGGCGCCGTCCATCTGCACCGTATTGGCGAACGCCTTGTCGGTCAGCAGCGTCTGCGCGGACGGATTCGCCAGGTCGAGCACATAGGCCTGCTGCGCCAGCACATCATCCTTGGTGCCGGTAAAATAGACCTTGCCCGCATCCTCGTCCACGCCGACCAGCCGCGTGACCACCCACTCGCCATCGGTCAGCTGCGTCCACTCGCCCCCGGCGAAACGGTACAGATGGCCGAAGCCGTCCCGTTCCGACCACCAGATCAGGCTGCCATCCTTCATGAAGCGGTAATTGTTGGTCAGGTTGATCCAGTGCCCCTCGGCCGCCCGCTCGGTGAACAGCACTTCGCTGGCGCCAGTCGCGGGATCGACCTTCAGCATGTCGATCCTGGTCTGCAGCCGGTCCTGCCGCTGCACGTACAGCGCGCTGCCATCCGGGGCCCAGTCCACCCGGGCGACATAGATGTCCTTGTCCGCACCCAGGTCGACCTCGACCTGGCTGCTGCCATCGGGGTTCATCACGAACAGGCGCACATCGGCGTTGGGCGTGCCAGCGGCGGGGTAGCGCTGGTCATAGACGCGCGTGCCGGTCGCGCCGATCGCCGCGCGCGTGACCACGCCCACCGGGCTCTCGTCCACCCGCGCCACGGCGATGCGGCGGTCGTCGGGCGACCACCAGAAGCCGGTGTGCCGGTCCATCTCCTCCTGCGCCACGAACTCCGCCTCGCCCCAGGTGACCAGCTCGCTGACCTCCTGCGGGGTGACGGGCTTCGGCTGCTCGCCGAGCTTGCCCGTCCACAGCTGCCGGTCGCGCACGAAGGAGATCCACGCACCCGTTTCGCTCAGCGTGGGGTTGAGCTCGGATTCTTCCGTATCGGTCAGCCGCTGCACCGTGCCGTCCAGCTTCGCCAGATAGAGGTCGCCCTCCAGCGGCACCAGCAGCGCCTGCCCGTCCGCGGCCCACTGGTAATCGACGATGCCCTTCAGGCTGCCGATCCGCAGCCGCTCCCGCTGCATCTTCTCCGCTTCGGACAAGGCGCGCCCGCTGCCCAGCGCCTCGCTGTCGACCAGCATGCGCCACTCCGCACTCTCGCGGTCATAGCCCCACAGGTCGTAGCGCTCCCGATCGTCCTCGCGATTGCGCAGCAGCGTCAGGAACCGGCCATCGGGCGACATCTGCGGCGCGCGTGGCGCCGGGCCGTTCAGGCTGGGGCTGCCGAACACCCGCTCCAGCGTCAGCTCCGCCTGCTGCTGCGCCCCGTCAGTCATGCGCGCCTCCTGCGCCAGCACGGGCGCGGCGGCAGTGGAGGCAAGCAGCAGGGCGGCGATCAGGGTACGCATATGGGGGCATTCTCTCGTTCCGGTTTCACGCAGGCGGCATGGTTACGCATGAAAGCGGTGTGGGGAAAGGGGGCCAAGAAAAAGGGCCCGGCCACCTCTCGGCAACCGGACCCCCTTCAAAACCCTTGCAGGGCAGATCAGCCTTACGGGTTGACCTTGCGCTCCGCGATACGGGCGCGCTTGCCGGTGCGGCCGCGCAGGTAATACAGCTTGGCGCGACGCACCACGCCGCGGCGGACCACGGTGATGCTGTCGATGTTGGGCGAATAGAGCGGGAACACACGCTCCACACCTTCGCCGAAGCTGATCTTGCGGACGGTGAAGTTGCTGCCCATCGCGCGGTTCGAACGCGCGATGCACACGCCTTCGTAGTTCTGCACGCGGGTGCGCTCACCTTCCACGACGCGCACGCCTACGCGCAGCGTGTCACCGGGGCGAAATTCGGGGATGTCCTTGCCTTCGCTCAGCTGGGCAATGGCTTCGGCTTCCAGTTCCTGGATCAGACCCATGGTCCGTAGTCCTCATCAATCGTGCCGCGCGCCAGAGGCAGGCTGGCCCCGAACACCACCATGGCGTTCCCAAAGGTCCGGCCTGCGTAACCGTGTGTCTTCCTCGCTGCGCAGCTTGCGCCACGCCGCGATCTTCGCATGATCCCCCGATCGCAGCACTTCGGGGATCGTGCGCCCTTCCCATTCGACTGGTCGGGTATAATGCGGGTATTCGAGCAATCCCTCCTCGAAGGATTCCTCCGCCCCGCTGGAAGCCGCGCCCATTACGCCGGGCAACAGGCGAATGCAAGCATCCAGAATGGCGATCGCCGCCGTCTCCCCGCCTGACAGCACGATGTCCGACAGGCTGACCTGTTCCACCTGCCGCCCTTCGAAGATCCGCTCGTCGAACCCCTCGAACCGGCCGCACAGGACCGTGACGCCGGGTCCGCTGGCCAGCTCGCGGATGCGCGCCTGCGTGATCGGGCGGCCGCGCGGGGTCATCGCCAGCACCGGACAGTCGGGTCGCCGGCCGCGCACATCGTCGATCGCAGCTGCCAGGATGTCCGCCTTCAGCACCATGCCCGCACCGCCGCCCGCCGGCGTGTCGTCCACGGTGCGGTGCCTGTCCGTCGCGAAGTCGCGCAGCTGCACCGGCTCGCACGACCAGGTCCCCTCCGCCAGCGCCCGGCCCGCCAGCGACTGGCCGAGCGGGCCGGGGAACATGTCGGGATACAGGGTGATGATGGTGGCAGCGAAGGTCATGCGCGCCGCCCTAGCCCATCAGGCCCGTTTCACGAAGACCACACCCGCAGGCGGCCGGCAGGAACGCGAGCGCACCCTGCCAGACGTCGCTCAGTTGGAGGTCGTCAGCGCGGCCGGCTCTTCGGACTGGTCCGCCACCGCCGGGCGCGTGCCTTCGCCCGCCAACCTTGTGGAAACCCACCAGGCGGCCGGCAGGCAGAACACCGCCGCGAGGATGACCGTAGTGAGGATCAGCGCCAGCAGCCCAAGCGCGAAGTCACCGCCGCCATCCTCCAGCAACGAACCGGCGTCAGTGAGGAAACCACCAAAAGCGATCGACATCGGCAGACCGCTCGCAATGCATGCGGCGACGACGGCCCGTTTGCGGAGGGACCAGCCCGGCGCGACCAGGTGCAGACCCAGGCCCAGACCCGCGGACAACGCCATCACCACCAGCGCGACGATTACCAGGATCAGTACCACATCCATCACGGCTTCCACTCCCAGCAGCTTGCCGGCGCAGCCTACACGAGGTGTGCTGCCCCGGCAATACACTCAGGCTGTCTGGCGGAACCGGTCGAGGCGGTAGGCGCGAAGGTCAGAGGGTCCAGTTCTCGACCGTCAGGCCGGGCACATCGGCGAAGTCGGCTTCGTTGGCGGTGATGACGATCGCCCCCATACTCAAGGCATGCGCAGCCAGCAGCCGGTCAAAACGTGCCCGCCGGAACGGCAGCTGCGCATAGGTTCGCGCGGCAGCCTCGTCGAACGCCACGAGCGGGATAGCATTGGTGAACGCGTCCAGCACTTCCGGCGATGGCGGTTTGCCGACAAAGGTGCCGTAAGCGACCTCGGCGTAGCTGATGGTGGACAAGGCAATCGTCCCCGCGTTGCATTCCGCGATACGTTGCACCAGCCGGTCATGATCGCCAGCCATGGCATAGACGACGCAATTGGCGTCGATCAGGTACCGGATCACTGTGCACTCTTGTCCAAGGTAATGGGCCGCAGATCGAAATCCTCGCGCGGTGCAAGCCGCGCACCGGGCGCCTTGCCGGCAAACCCGCTCACGTCGATCTTGCGGCTGGGGGCCGACTTGCATCGCAGATGCAATTCTTCGTCAACCCACTGAGCCACCCATTCCTGACCAGGCTGCACACCCAGTCCGGCCGGCACTCGGATGGCCACGGAATTGCCCGACTTGAAACTTCTCGCGGTGTACTGCTCACCCATGCCGACCTCCTGTATATACAGATGTATATACTAGTCGGCGAACAACCGGTCAATCACCACCCGCTCGGCGTTCCACTCGGGCACCGCTTCCGGGCGCATCGGCACCATGAAGCGCTTGCCGTCAGGCCGCTCCACCTCGATGATGTCGCCGGCGCCGTAATTCTCCACCGCAACCACCGTGCCCAGCGGCTCGCCATCTTCGGCGACCACCGCCAGGCCGAGCAGGTCGGCATGGTAATACTCGCCCTCCGCCAGCGGCGGCAGGTGCTCGCGGGGTACGCTCAGCAGCGTGCCGCGCAGCGCCTCGGCCGCATTGCGATCGGCCACTTCGGCAAAGCGGGCGACGGCGCCGCCCTTGCCGTCATCGCGCAGCGCGGTGACGGTCAGCGCGCCGCCATTGAAGGTCTTGTGCGCCTTCAGCGTAGGAAATCCCTCGCCGAACAGCTTCAGCCGCACGTCCCCGGTCACGCCATGCGCGCCGGTGATCACGGCCAGGACGATGGGCTTCTCGCTCATGGAAAAAGCCCCTCCCGCTGCCGGGAGGGGCGATTACCTTCAGCCTTCGGCCGGCGCGTCGGTGCTGGCACCCACGGCGGCGGCATCGCCGGTGGCCGGGGTCTCGCTACCCTCGGCCGGCTCCTGCGAGCTGGTTTCTTCGACCGGAGCAGCCTTGGCGGCAGCTTCGGCCTCGGCAGCTTCGGCGGCCTTGGTCGCACGCTCCTCGGCGCGCTCCTTGGCCTTCTCGCCCGGCTCGGCCTTGTTCGGGTTGTTGCGCGCCGCGCGCTCCTTCACGCCGGCGGCGTCCAGGAAGCGGGCCACGCGGTCGGTCGCCTGCGCGCCGACACCCAGCCAGTAACGCGCACGATCCTCGTTGATCTTCACGCGCTCGGCCGAATCCTTGGGCAGCAGCGGGTTGTAGGTGCCGATCTGCTCCAGATACTTGCCGTCACGCGGGGAGCGGACGTCCGCCACCACGATGCGGTAATAAGGACGCTTCTTCGCACCACCACGCGACAGACGGATCGAAATTGCCATGGTATTCTACCTTTCCAACAATTCTTGAAAGTTCAATTCTTCTTCAGCAGGTTCAACAGGTCCGGCGGCAGCTGCCCGCTCGGCCCCAGGCCCGGCAGGCCGGGCTTGCCACCCGGATTGCCCCCGGGGCTGCCACCCATGCCGCCGGCGCCCAGCCCCGGCATGGCGGCATCGAGCCCGCCCTTGCCGAACAGGGCGCCCAGGCCCTTCAGCCCGCCCATCTTCTTGATCTGCTTCATGGCGCGGCCCATTTCCTGGTGCATCTTCAACAGCTTGTTGACGTCCTGCACCGATGTGCCGCTACCCGCCGCCACGCGCTTCTTGCGCTTGGCGTTCAGCAGTTCGGGATGGGTCCGCTCCTTCTTGGTCATGGATCCGATGATCGCGTCCATGTGCAGCAGCACCTTGTCGTCCATGCCGCTGGACGCCATCGCCTGCTTGGCCTTCTTCATGCCCGGCATCATGCCGGCCAGCATGCCCAGGCCGCCCATCTTCTGCATCTGCATCAGCTGCGTGCGCAGGTCGTTCATGTCGAACTGACCCTTCATCATGCGCTGGGCCAGCTTGTCAGCGTCCTCGGCGTCCACCGCCTGCGCGGCGCGTTCCACCAGGCTGACGACATCGCCCATGCCCAGGATGCGGCCCGCCACGCGGCCGGGATGGAACGGCTCGATCGCGTCCAGCTTCTCGCCCGTGCCGGCAAACTTGATCGGCTTGCCGGTCACCGCCCGCATGGACAGCGCCGCACCGCCGCGCGCATCGCCGTCCATCCGGGTCAGCACCACGCCGGTCAGCGGCACTTCGCCGCTGAAGCTCTGCGCCACGTTCACCGCATCCTGCCCGGTCAGCGCATCGACCACCAGCAGCACTTCGGTCGGCGCGGAGACGGAGGCGACCGCCTTCATCTCCGCCATCAGCGCCTCGTCCACGTGCAGGCGGCCCGCGGTATCGAGCATCAGCACGTCCACCGCCTGCAGCTTGGCGCTTTCCAGCGCGCGGCGGGCAATGTCGACCGGCTGCTGCCCCACGATGATCGGCAGCGTGGCGACCTGCGCCTGCTCGCCCAGCACCTTCAGCTGCTCCTGCGCCGCCGGACGGTTGACGTCCAGGCTGGCCATCATGACCTTCTTGCCGTGCTTGGTCCGCAGCAGCTGCGCGATCTTGGCAGTGCTGGTCGTCTTGCCCGAGCCCTGCAGGCCGACCATCATGATCACCGCCGGCGGGCGCACGTCCAGCTGCAGCGGCACGGCCTCGCCGCCACTCTCCCCGGCGCCTTCGCCGCCCAGCATGGCCACCAGCTCGTCATTGACGATCTTGACGACCTGCTGCCCGGGCGTGACCGACTTCAGGACCTGCTGGCCCACGGCCTTCTCGGTGACGCGGGCGATGAAGTCGCGGGCGACCGGCAGCGCGACGTCGGCCTCCAGCAGGGCGACGCGCACTTCGCGCATGGCCTCGCGCACATCGGCCTCGCCCAGCGCACCGCGGCCGCGCAGGCGGTCGAACACACCATTCAGGCGATCGGACAGTGTGTCGAACATGGCCTCACCTCGCTTGTTGCCGCCCCGGGGCCGGGGCTGAGCGCTACTACCGCCCCATGCGGGGCCAAATGCCAAAAACGCCGGCGGACGAAACCTCGTCAGCCAGCGTGCAGCCCAAAACTGTGTGACCATCGCCTGCAAGGTGCCTGCGGTGGTCGGTAATCGGAGGAAATGGTGGAGCCTAGCGGGATCGAACCGCTGACCTCTACAATGCCATTGTAGCGCTCTCCCAGCTGAGCTAAGGCCCCGTCCATTTCATCGCCGCTGCCCTGGGAGGCGGCGGCTACCGGACCGTATCGGCCCGGGGTGGAGCGCCCTTTATGGGCACTCCGTCCGGTACGCAAGAGGCAAAATCAATTGTCCTCGTCATCGTCGTCGGAAGCGCCGGCCACGCCCAGATCGTCGTCGCCGCCCAGATCCACGTCGTTGTCGGGCGAATCCGAATCCTCGTCGATGTCGCCCAGCTCGTCATCCTCGCTGAGGTCGGAGTCCTGCTCCTCGACAACCTTCTTCTTCTCTTCCTCGTAGGGAATCGGCTGCTTGCTCTTCAGCACCGGCTCCGCATACCACTCGTTGCGGCACTCGATGCACACGATCGGGCTGTCATTGCCCAGATCGTAAAAACGTTCTGCACATTTCGGGCAGGTGCGCTTGGTGCCCCATTCAGGCTTCACCATGGATTGGTCCTCTTGGACGCCAGGCCGCTGGTGGCGGCGCCGGGCGGAAAAAACATCGGTCGCATGCTTGATGGAAACCGCCCGCCCGCTTTGCAAGGCCGCGCATGGCAGGCCCGCGCCCGCGGGGGCGGCGATCAAGAGCGGCGCGCCTTGCCACAGGGCACCCCCGCTGTCAAAAGCCGGCCGCCCGTCATAGCATGAAAGCCATCGCCCTGCACGCTTCGCCCCACGCTTCCCCGGCGCCTCGCCGCTTCCTGCCCGCCGGCCCCTTGCGCGGGCGCATCCGCGTGCCGGGCGACAAGTCGATCAGCCACCGCTCCATCATGCTGGGTGCGCTTGCCGTGGGGGAGACCACCGTTACCGGCCTGCTGGAAGGGGAAGACGTCCTCGCCACCGCCGCCGCCATGCGCGCCATGGGCGCGACGGTGGAGCGGCGGGATGACGGCACCTGGTCGATCCACGGCACCGGCGTCGGCACCCTGCTGCAACCGGCGGGCGCGCTGGACATGGGCAATTCGGGCACCTCCACCCGCCTGCTGATGGGCCTGGTCGCCAGCCACCCGATCACCGCCACCTTTGTGGGCGATGCCAGCCTGTCGCGCCGCCCGATGGGCCGCGTGATCGAACCCCTGTCGCAGATGGGCGCCGACATCACCGCCGGCCCCGGCGGCACCCTGCCGCTGATGCTGCGCGGGATCAGCCCGGCCGTGCCGATCAGCTATCGCCTGCCCGTCGCCTCGGCCCAGGTGAAGAGCGCGGTGCTGCTCGCCGGCCTCAACACCGCCGGCATCACCACCGTGATCGAACCCGTGCCCACCCGCGACCATTCGGAACGCATGCTGCGCGGCTTCGGGGCGGATCTGTGGGTGGAGGAGGAGAACGGGACACGCGTGATCCGCCTGCGTGGCGAGGCCGACCTCAAGCCGCAGACCATCACCGTTCCCGGCGATCCGTCCTCCGCCGCCTTCTTCGCGGTCGCCGCGCTGCTGGTGCCGGGCAGCGACCTCGTGATCGAGAATGTCGGCCTCAACCCCACCCGCGCCGCGCTGTTCACCGTGCTGCGCCAGATGGGCGGCAGCATCACCGAGCTGAACTCGCGCGAAGTTGGCGGGGAGCCGGTCGCCGACCTGCATGTGCGCCACTCGCCCCTGACCGGCGTGGAAGTCGACCCCGCCCTCGCCCCTGCCATGATCGACGAGTTTCCCATCCTGTTCGTCGCCGCCGCGCTGGCGCAGGGCATGACCGTGACCACCGGCCTGGAAGAACTGCGCGTCAAGGAATCGGACCGCCTTGCCACCATGGCCGCGGCCCTCGGCATCGCCGGCGCCCGCGTCACCGAACAGGCGGACGGCCTCACCATCCACGGCACCGGCGGCGATCCGCTGCCGGGCGGGGCGCAAGCCGTCGCCACCCGGCTCGACCATCGCATCGCCATGAGCATGGCGGTCGCCGGCCTCGTCAGCCAGGGCGGCGTGGAGGTGGACGACACCGCCCCCATCGCCACCAGCTTTCCCACCTTCCAGCACCTGCTGGACAGCGCGACCGGCGGGCAATGAGCGCCCCCCTGATCATCGCCGTCGACGGCCCTACCGCCAGCGGCAAGGGCACCGTGGCCAAGGCGCTGGCCACGCATTACGGCCTGCCGCATCTCGACACCGGGCTGCTGTACCGCGCGGTCGGCTGGCAATGCGCGCGCAATGGCGGCAATCCGGACGATCCCGCCGCCGCCTTTGCCGCCACCAGCTTCACCGATGCGCTGCTGGTGGAGGACGAGCTGCGCAGCGAGGCGACCGGCGGCCTCGCCAGCCGCGTCTCCGTACACCCGGCCGTGCGCCAGGCGCTGTTCGACCGGCAGCGCGCCTTTGCCCTGCAAGCGGGGGGCGCCGTGCTGGACGGGCGCGACATCGGCACGGTGATCGCGCCGGAAGCCACCGCCAAGCTGTTCGTGACCGCCAGCGTGGAGGCGCGCGCCGAACGCCGCTGGAAGGAGATGCAGGGCCGGGGAGAGGATCACTCCCTTGCCACGATCGAGGACGATCTGCGCCGCCGCGACGAACGCGACCGCACCCGGGCGGAGGCGCCGCTGCTGCCCGCCGCCGATGCCGTGATCCTCGACACCTCCGCGCTGGACCGCGCCGCCGCCATCAGCGCCGCGATCGCGCTGGTGGAACAGGCCCGGCGCTGAGCCTGCGAGTAACGGGGCAGGCCTTCACCTGCCCCGCATCACCTCACAACCCGTCGACGCTCTTGCTGACCAGGATGTTCACCGCCACGCGGCGGTTCTGCGCCCGGCCTTCTTCCGTGCTGTTATCCGCCAGCGGATCGGCCATGGCCATGCCGGTCGGCGTCAGCATGCGATACGGCGCCCAGCCGCAACGCTGCTGCAGGTAGTTCACCACCCGGCCTGCGCGACGCTCGCTCAGCTCCTGGTTGAAGTCCTCGTCGCCGACATTGTCGGTGTAGCCGACGACCAGCAGCAAGGCATTGGGCGTTGCCTCCGCCTGCTGCGCCGCCGTGCACAGGTCGGCCTGCCCCTGCGGGCTCAGCGCCCACTTGCCCGTGTCGAAGTACACGTTGGCGGTGCCACGGATATTGTACTTGTCGATATCGCCCAGCCGGCCGCGCAGCGCCTCGGTCGCGGCGGTCTGCTCGGCAAAGCCCTGCGCGGTGCCGGTGCGGATCATGCTGGCGGTGCGCAGATCGTTGTTCTTCAGACTGACCCGGCTCGCCACCAGCTGGCCGGCCCACTGCACCGTGCGCACCGTCACCGGCAATCCGTTCAGCAGCTGCTGCGTGGCCAGGGTATCGCGGTCCAGGCCCAGAAAGCCGCCGGTGCCGTAGATCTCGGTCCCTTCGCTCAGCACCACCTCGCTGCTGGTTTCGTCCTCGCCCATCAGGCGCAGGCGGTTGCCTTCGCGGGCAGCGATCATGCCCTTGAGTTCCGGACCGGCCTCATATTCCGACAGATCGGCCGGCGGCGCGGCGACCACCGTTGCCGCCACGTCATTCGTTGCCGCCGCGTCATCGGTCGTCCGACCTACCACTTGCTGCGCCGACACGCTGCCCGCCATCGGCAGGGCCAGCGCCGACAACAGCACCACAAGCTTTCGCTTCGACTTCACTGCACTCATAACCCTCATCCTTTTCATCTTCCGTGCGGCCGCCCGGCACCGTCGCTGTTCGACTGTTCCGCCCCCTGTTCGTTGCGGATTGCATGACCGGGCAGGCCACGATTGATTGGCAAGGCGGCTTGGGTGTTCAGCCTGACCTGTCCGCCACATGAACGCCCATCCTGCAACTCGGCCCCCGCCGGTCACCCGCCCGCTCCATGCGGTGAGTTGCTGCCCTTGGCAGACCGCCGGCGCGCCTACAGCAGCGTGCGGATATGCTTCACCTGCTTCCTGAATTCATGGAACGGCTCCAGATCGTCTGCCTGCAAAGTGTCGTACAGGGCGAAGCACCGGCGGACATATTCCTCCAGCCCGATCGACCGGTAACTTCCCGCCGCGCGGAACTCGTACCGGCCGGGAACCCCCACATTCTCGCCGATCTCGGGATAGACGGCGAAGATGGCGCTGTTGGCCAGATTGTCATGCGGGATCAGGTCGGACCGGCAAGGCGGCAGGTCCAGGCTCTCCAGCAGCGCCGATGCCATGTCATATAGCGGCCGGATGCGCGGATGATTGTACGAATACATGAACGCGCTGCTGCGACCCCAGTCGCGAAAATACGACCGGATATTCAGGCCCGATGCGGCGAATTCCGCAATCAGGCGCTCCCTCTCCCCGGACCACACGCCGAAATATCCGCACCGCTCGAAGAACGGCCCGTTGAAGTAGGACAAGGCCCCTGCCGCCCCGATCCCCTGCAGGTAGCATGCGAAGGCGATCGCCGAATGGTAATGGCTGACGGGTCCGCCCAGCGGCCGACCGCGATTGTGGAGGTAGATCAGGTCGGGATGGTACCCGCGGAAGGTGATGATCGGCAGCTGCACATGCCGGCCGATCCGCTCCACCTTCGCCTTGGGCACCTCGGCCCGGATGGCCGGATAGATCAGCAGCCGATCATACCCGCGCATCCCGGCATTCGCGCGCCAGCGTTGCGCCTTGAACTTGCCCGGGTCCAGCGGGGTAACCGCAACATCCGGCGCCTGCGCCTGCAGGCAGTTCGCCAGGCCCACCGTCTGGCAGTTGGACATGACCAGCCAGCGCTCCACCACCGTCACCCTCGTGCCGCGTCGAGGACGTCTTCATCGCAGATCACGCTGCGGCTCGCCTGATGATCGTCGAACAACGAAACCGGCGGCACAGCCCCGCTGCCGCCCTCCGCCGTGTAGTTGTGCATGAAGCAGCGCATGGCGTGCGCCACGCCCAGCGCATTCACCTCCCTGTGGTCGGGGCCATAATAGAGCCCGCCGGCGAAGCTGCCCGTGATGATCTCGTATGACGGAAAGTAGTCGACCCAGTCATGTTCGCGGATCGCCATGTCCGCCGCAATGCGCAGGACGGACTTGCTATACGCATTCGACAACAGCACCGAACGGTCCTCATACGTCGCCATCAGCGGCACCGGCGACACGGTCAGCAGGACCTTGGCCGCCGGGTTGACGGCATGAAACCTGGTCAGGAACTCGCGCAAGGCGGCATATGTCTCCTCCAGCGTGAAGTTGACGAATTCGTGCCGCTCCGGATCGAACGCGCCCCCGACCACCCCGGGTGCGGAGGAGAACACGGTACCGTCGGCGCGCGATCGCCACGCCTCCGTCAGCCCCAGCGTGAAGATGAAGACATCCGCCTGCTCGAACATGCGCCTGACGCACCGGAGATGCCGGGCCCGGTCCTGCAGCACGCACTCGGCCGAGGCGAAACCGCGCGGATCGACCTGCTGCCGCAGCGGGTCGACATACCGTCCATCAGGCCGCTGCCACGCATCGGGCGGGCCTTCCCGCTCACCGAACGCTTCCTCGAACAACTGCAGCAGTTGCACGGTGGTGTAGATGTTGCCGAACCGTGCGGGAAACAGGCCATATCCGGCGGCGGCCCGCTCCTCCTCCGGCAGGTCGCTGCCGTCCTCTGTCACCAGATAGCGGTATCCCGAACGGCTGATCCTGCGGGAGATATGCTGGGCAAAGCAGCTGCCGGCCGTCGCCACCCGTGCCTCCGTGGTGACGGCGAAGCGCGGCCGCGTCACCGGATCCACCAGATGCGCCTCTACGGCCGACACCGACCGGCGCCAGAACTGATAGGTCTGCAGGTCGCTATAGGGATGCCGGGGTACCGGAGGATGCATGCTGGACCCTTGCGCTTGCGCCATTCTGACGGTGTGGCGTTCCGGGTTGCTAAACCACTTGGCGCCGCATCCACAAGCTCCACCGCGACGCCGAACCATTTTCCTACACGCACCTTTCGCGCCTACGCCCCCGCGCATGAGCAACCGCCGCAATACCAGCCGCCCCCGCCACAAGGTCTGGACACCTTACCTGAAACTGCCGCCCTTCCTTCCCGTCCCGCTGCGCGCCCGCAGGGATGGCTGGACCCCGGCAAGGCAGGCCCGTTTCATCGCCCAGCTCGTGAAAAGCGCCTGCGTGCGGAAGGCCGCACAGGCCATCGGCCTCAGCCGCGAATCCGCCTACCGCCTGCGCAGGCATCCCGCCGCCGGCTCTTTCCGCGCCGCGTGGGACACCGCGATCAGCGGAAAACAGCAGGCCCGCTGGAAGTTCACACAGGCCGAGGCGCGCGACCTGGCCGTCGATGGTCCATTCCACATCGCGCTCCATCGCGGCCAGCCCTGCTCCATCCGGAGAAAACCCGATGATTCCAGGCTGTTGAGCTACGTCACCCGGCTCGACCGGCTGCTCACCCACCTCTCGCAGACGCAGGAGGACGACCTGCTGGCATGGGCTGCCCGCCAGCCACATCTGCGCCGTTTGGTGTAAGCTTCGCCGCCCTGCCGCCGCCTTCGCCAGCCTTGCTTTCGCGCCCCGTTTCGCCTATGTGCCGGCCCGTCTGATGGGGCTTGCATGTCCGGTCCGGCGAAGCGGGGCCGCGCCAGACGGCCTGTTGCAGGTCATCGTCCGGGGCGCTTGCCCGGTCCATTCAGGGCCGCTGCCCGCGCCTTCGACCCTGCCCTCCCCCGCCCGCCAGATCGCTGCAATGCCTTCGACGATGCCTTGCCGGTATTCGGCCTGCAGGGCGGATCGGCCAAGCAAGACCGGCGGAGACAACCGCCTGGCCGGAAAAAACGTAAAAGACAGGATACCACTCCTTTATGGCATCTACCGCCACCCCCAGCCGCGACGATTTCGCGGCTCTCCTTGATGAACAGCTCGGCGGCGCCGACGGCGGCTTCGAAGGCCGCGTCGTCCACGGTACCGTCACCGCGATCGAGAACGGCATGGCCGTCATCGATGTCGGCCTGAAGAGCGAAGGCCGCATCTCCCTGCGCGAATTCATGCGTGGCGAGGACGACCACGGCCTGACCGTGGGTTCCGAAGTCGAAGTCTATGTCGACCGCGTCGAGAACGCCGACGGCGAAGCCATGCTCAGCCGTGACCGCGCCCGTCGCGAAGCCGCGTGGGACAAGCTGGAAAGCGAATTCGGCGAAGGCAAGCGCGTCGAAGGCCGCATCTTCGGCCGCGTCAAGGGCGGCTTCACCGTCGACCTGGACGGCGCCGTGGCCTTCCTGCCCGGCTCGCAGGTCGATATCCGCCCCGTGCGCGATGTCACCCCGCTGATGGACGTGCCGCAGCCGTTCCAGATCCTCAAGATGGATCGCCGCCGCGGCAACATCGTCGTGTCGCGTCGCGCCGTGCTGGAAGAAACCCGTGCGGAACAGCGCAGCGAACTGATCGACCGTCTGGCCGAAGGTCAGGTGATCGAAGGCGTGGTGAAGAACATCACCGATTACGGCGCCTTCGTGGATCTGGGCGGCATCGACGGCCTGCTGCATGTCACCGACATGAGCTACAAGCGCGTCAACCACCCCTCGGAAGTGATCAATATCGGTGACACCGTCACCGTGCAGATCATCCGCATCAATGCCGATACCCAGCGCATCAGCCTCGGCATGAAGCAGCTGGAAAGCGATCCGTGGGAAGGCGTCGCCGCCAAGTACCCCGTCGGCCTGAAGACCAGCGGCACCGTCACCAACATCACCGAATATGGCGCCTTCGTGGAGCTGGAAGCCGGGATCGAGGGTCTGGTCCACGTCTCCGAAATGAGCTGGACCAAGAAGAACGTGCACCCGGGCAAGATTGTCTCCACCTCTCAGGAGGTCGAGGTCATGGTGCTCGAGGTCGACAGCGACAAGCGCCGGATCAGCCTGGGCCTGAAGCAGGCACAGCGCAATCCGTGGGACGAGTTCGCCGACAGCCACCCGATCGGCACCGTTGTCGAAGGTGAAGTCAAGAACGCGACCGAGTTCGGCCTGTTCGTCGGCCTGCCGGGCGACGTGGACGGCATGGTCCACATGTCCGACATCGCCTGGGGCATCTCGGGCGAGGACGCGCTGGCGCTGCACCGCAAGGGCGAGTCGGTCCAGGCCGTCGTGCTTGACGTGGATGTGGAAAAGGAGCGCATCAGCCTCGGCATGAAGCAGCTGGAAAAGGGTGCACCGGCCGCCGGTGTCGCCGCTTCCTCCGGCAGCCTGCGCCGCAACGAAGTCGTCACCGTCACCGTGCTGGAAGTGCGCGACGGTGGTCTGGAAGTCCAGGCGGGCGAGGATGGGGCCACCGGCTTCATCAAGCGTTCGGATCTGGGCCGCGACCGTGACGAGCAGCGTCCTGACCGCTTCCAGGCGGGCCAGAAGATCGACGCGCTGGTCATCGGTTTCGACCGTTCCAAGAAGCCGAACTTCTCCATCAAGGCGCGTCAGATCGCCGAAGAGAAGCAGGCCGTTGAACAGTACGGTTCGTCCGATTCGGGCGCGTCGCTGGGCGACATCCTGGGCGAGGCCCTGAAGCGCCAGTAAGCGCCTCAGGCTTGTTCTGACGAAAGGCCCGTCCGCTCACCAGAGCGGGCGGGCCTTTCCGTTTGATGGTGGCGCGCCTAGCTGGGGCGCATGACCCTGCAACTGCACACCTTCCCCGCCCTGTCCGACAATTACGGCTTCCTGCTGCACGATCCCGCCACCGGCGAAACCGCCTGCATCGACACGCCCGACGGCGCGGAATGCCTGAAGCAGGCGGCGCTGAAAGGCTGGCGCATCACGCAGGTGTGGAACACGCACTGGCACGCCGATCACACGCAGGGGAACCTGGCGATCAGGCAGGCCACCGGCTGCACCGTGATCGCTCCTGCGGCGGAGGCGCACCGCATCGAAGGCGTGGACCGCACCGTCGCACCGGGCGACACCCTGATGCTGGGCGAATGGCAGGCAGATGTGTTTGCAGCCGGTGGCCACACGCTGGGCCACATCGCCTACCACCTCCCCGCCGCCGCCATCGTCTTTGTCGGCGACTGCCTGTTCGCGCTGGGCTGCGGTCGCATGTTCGAAGGGACGCCGGAACAGTTCTGGGCCAGCCTGCAACGCATCGCCGCGCTGCCGCCGGAAACCACGGTCTGCGGCGCCCACGAATACAGCGCCGCCAATGCCCGCTTCGCGCTCCACGCTGATCCCGACAATGAAGCGCTACAAGCCTATGCGCAGGAGATTACCGCCAGGCGTGAACGCGGCGAGCCGACCGTGCCCTTCCCGCTTGACCGGGAACTCGCAACCAACCCGTTCCTGCGCGCCGCCGACCCCGCGACCTTTGCCGCCCTGCGCGCCGCCAAGGACACCTACTGACCCGGATAGGGCTTCGCCTTCAGCAGCCCGGCCAGGTGCGCGGCATTGCCGGCGACCATCGCCGCCGTCTCGCTCACCTTGTCGGGCACCGCATCCAGATCCTTGAAATCGGTCGAGCCCATCGCCTCGCCCACCCAGTAGCAGGCGGCGACGGCCGGAATGGTCCAGCCGGTGTCGTTCAGGCTCTGGAACAGCTGCGCGGTGCTGAAATGGGCGCCATCCTCGTTCCCCACGATCGCCGCCACGGCCACCTTGCCATAGCTGGGCATGCGCCCGGCATCGTCGGTTTCGGAAAGGAAGGCGTCCATCCGCTCCAGCACCCGCTTGGCGACCGAGCCGATCTGGCCCATCCAGATAGGGCCGCCGAAGATCAGGATGTCATGCGCCAGGATCTTCTCCCTCAGCGCCGGCCAGGCATCGCCGTCACCCTCGTCGGAGGTGACGCCGGGCTTCACATCGTGGTCGGCAACGCGCAGCACCTCCGTCAGTTCGACGTCGTGCTGCCTGAAGGCATCGGCCAGCACGCCGATCATGCGGTCCGTGCTGCTGTCCTCCCCGGTGCTGGGTTTCAGGGTGCAGTTGATGGCGATGGCAGTAAGGGCCACAAGAAAACTCCCGCGCTGATAGATCAGCAGCGGGAGCGTTTCAGGGGCAGTCGCAGTTCCGAACACCTGCGAAAAGTTAAAGCGCGGCGATCGCCTCGTCCACCAGCCGGCGGTCGGCGCCGGCATCGTGGCGCTGCGTGATCAGCTCCCGCGATGCGACGGTCGCGGCACGGGCGGCGCGGTCGCGCAGCTCGTCCACGGCGGCGCGTTCGGCGGCGGCGATGCGGTCTTCCGCCATGCGCTCGCGCCGGGCGATCAGTTCGGTCGTGTCGCTCTCCGCCTGCGTCAGCAGCGCATCCGCCTCGCGCCGCGCATTGGCGAGCATGTTGGCGGCGTCCTGCTCCGCACCGGCGATACGGCGGGCATATTCGTCGCGCAGGGCTTCCGCCTCCGCGCGCAGCTTCTTGGCCTCGTCCAGCTGGGTGCGGATCGCGGCAATACGGCCGTCCAGCCCGCCGGCGATCTTGCGGTGCACCTTGGCGCCGAAGACCGCGATCAGGATCAGGATCAGCATCGCCAGCGAAACCCACTGGAAGGGCGCCAGGCCCAGCAGTTCGGGTTCGACATGCACCACATTGCCATGCTGGGTGGTGGCGTGCAGCGCGGGGTCGGCCTCGCTGGTGGCGAAGACGTGGGGTGCGTTAGCCATGGGCCAGAGCCTTTCTGACGGCATGATGCGCGGCATCGCCATCCACATCGATGCCGGCGATGCGTGCAACGATGCCCTGCGTCGCCTCGCTGGCGACCTGCTCGATCTCGGCCGCAGCGGCGGTGCGCGCGGCGTCGATGCGCTGCTCGGCCTGCGCCAGGCGGGCATCCAGACTGGTCTTGATACCGGCCAGACGCTGCTCGGCATCGCGCTTGGACTGGTCGCGCGCCTCGTTCACCAGCGCCTGCGCTGCTTCACGGTTCGCGGTTTCGCGGGTGCGCCAGGCTTCCTCGCGCGTGTCGGCTTCGTCCCGCGCGGCCTGGGCCACGGCAAGGTCGTCGCCGATGCGCCGGTCGCGGTCGGCCATGGTGTCCATCACGCGCGGCAGCATGCCGCGGCCGATGATGAAGAATGCCAGGGCGAAGATCACCAGCAGCCAGAAGATCTGGCTGGAATAGGTGCCTGCGAGCTGTTCGATCTGGGGCATGGTTCGCCTAGCCGGGGAAAATCATCATTTCGTCAGCCACCGTCCGGCGCCGCCACGCGGCACCGGACAGGCGGCATGATCGCGCAACGCTTACTGGAAGATCAGCAGCGCGGCGACGACGAAGGCCAGCAGGCCCAGCAGCTCGGCACCGGCGAAGCCGATGAACAGGCGACCCTGCTGCGCGTCGGCAGCACCCGGGTTGCGCAGCGCGCCTTCCAGGAACTTGGCGAACACATTGCCCACGCCGATGGAGGCGAGGCCGCAACCGATGGCAGCGAGACCGGCGCCGAGCAGCTTGGCGGCTTCAGGTTCCATGATAAAACTCCTTGCAGATTGAAAAGGTTGGGCAGATTGAACGGGTTAGTGAAGGTTTTCGGCGTCGTTGATATACAGCGACGTCAGCAGAGCGAAGACATAGGCCTGAATGCCGGCCACCAGGATCTCCAGCGCGCAGATGCCGACCATCAGCGCCAGGCTGGGCAGCCCGATGAAGATGCCATAGCCGATTCCGGCGTTGCCGCCAGAGATCACGAAGGACGACAGCACTTCCAGCAGCACGTGCCCGGCCATCATTGCCACGAACAGTCGCAGGCCCAGGCTGAACGGACGCACCATGAAGGAGATGAGCTCGATCGGGGCGATGATCGGCGCCATCCACCACGGAGTGCCGTGCGGCAGGAACAGGCTGAAGAAGTGCAGGCCGTGCTTGGCAAAGCCCACGATCAGCACGATGGAGAAGGACAGCACCGCCAGCACGCCGGTCACGGTGAAGTGGCTGGTGAAGGTGAACGGGTGCACGCCCACCACGCCCAGCGGCATCAGCCCCAGCATGTTGGCGAACAGGATGAACATGAACAGCGTGAAGATGTAGGGCACATATTTGCGCCCCGCCGGGCCGACGTTGGCCAGCAGCATGTCGTCGATGAAGCCGGTGAAGGTCTCCACCGCCATCTGCCAGCGGCCCGGCACCAGCGACCGCTTCATGCCACCCAGCATGAACAGCCACAGCACGACGGCGCTGATCGCCATCCACAGCGCACTGTTGGTGAAAGAAATGTTGTAGCCCGCCAGCTCCCAGTTCGCGGAGCCGAAGATCGGCTCGATCGTGAACTGGTGCATCGGATCGACCTTGGCCGGTTCGGCTGCCACGTTAACGTCCTTCGTTCATTGCCGCCCTGCGAACGGGGCGTCGCCAAGAAAGTCGGCGCCGTTCCTGCACCCTTCGCGTATCGTCGCGGGTTCAGTCAGGGCGCCGGCTCGAAATCCGAATGATATTCCTGAAGGCCACCACTATCCCCAGGGACAGCATGATCAACAGGCCCCAAGGCCCGGTGCCGGCGAAGTGATCGATCACCCAGCCGATTACCAAGCCACCCAGGATCCCGCCGAGCAGTTCCGCCAGCACCCGGTTGCCAAGCTTGTAGGAAGCGTCGGCGCCGGTACCGCGCGGACGATTGCGCTCCTCTTCACGCTCCTGCGCGGCCTTAAGCCGCTGCCCGAGCGCGTCGATCCTCGCATCCCCCCCGTCAGGTTCCCGAGCGGACTGGTCGTCGTTCATCACCGGTTCCCTTACCTGGGCAACGACGTGACAGACGGCCTGCCCGCCTGGGGCGCCGATCCCGTAGGCGGGCTGCACCCCCAAGTCAACACGCCGCCGGCCGTGATCCTTACCTTGCGATCAACCCCAGCGCCCGCAAGGAGACATGTCCTTCGCGCCCGATGATGACATGGTCATGCAGCGCGATCCCCATGTGCTGCGCCACCGTGGCGATATGATTGGTCAGCTGGATATCGGCCTGGCTCGGCTTCGGATTGCCGCTGGGGTGATTGTGCACCAGAATCAACGCCGCCGCGCCGATATTCGCCCCCTTCAGCACCACCTCGCGGGCATAGACCGCAGCCTCGTTCACCGTGCCGTCGCTGAACAGATGATCGTCGATCAGCCCGTTGCGCGAATCCAGATACAGCACCCGCACGCGCTCCGTCGTCAGGTGCGCCATGTCGATGGAAAGGTAATCCACCAGCGCCTGCCAGTTGCCCAGCACCGGGCGCGCTTTCGCCTGACCCTTGGCCATCCGCCGGGCAGCGACCGCGGCAATGCGCAGCGCGCCGATGCCGCCCTCGCCCATGCCCTTCACCTGCCGCAGCAGCACGGGATCGGCATCCAGCACGGCGCCCAGGCTGCCGAAGCGGCGCAGCAGTTCCTTCGCCAGCGGCTTGGTATCGCCGCGCGGATTGGCGCCGAACAGCAGGAACTCGATCACCTCGTAATCCGCCAGCGCATCCGGCCCGCCGGTGATCAGCCGCTGGCGCAGCCGCGCACGGTGGCCCGCCGCGCCATCCACCCTGGCGGGCACGGCAGGCGTATCGTCCAGGGGCAGAAGCGGCGCGACCATCGCAAGACGCATTGCCTTTGCCGATGCTTGCTTGCAAGTGGACGCCGATGGCCGACGATGTCGCATCCGATCCCGAGGCCGCCGCATCGCCGGAAGTGCCGCCACGCGGCCGCATTGGCTGCTGGGCGGCTGTCGCCATGCTCGTGTTCCTGCTGGGCAGCCTGCTGTTCCTATGGCTCAGCCGAGAGCGCATCGCCGGCGACATCATCACCGATCTGCTGGACGACAACCGCATCCAGGCGACCTACCGCATCGAAAGCATCGGCCCGCGCCAGCAGGTGCTGGCCGATGTGGTGGTGGGCGACCCCGCCCGGCCCGATCTGACCGTCGAGCGGATCGTGGTCCGGATCGGCCCCCGCCTGGGTACGCCGGCGCTGGAATCGGTGCGGCTGATCCGCCCGCGCCTGTACGGCACTTACACGGATGGCCAGCTCAGCTTCGGTGCGCTCGACCCCCTTCTGTTCGAAGGCGAGCGGACCGGCCCCTTTACCCTGCCCGACCTGCGGCTGGCGGTGGAGGACGGGCGCGGCCTGCTGACCGGCAATGATGGCCGGCTGGGCATCAGCCTGGCCGGCAGCGGCTGGCTGCGCGATGGCTGGACGGGAGAGATCGCCGCGATCACCCCGCGATGGGCGCAAGCCGGCTGCACGGCCACCGATGCCAGCCTGTATGGCCGCCTGTCGATCCGCAACGCTCGCCCGCACATCGCCGGGCCGCTGCGGCTCGGCCGGCTGGCCTGCCCCGATGCCGGGATCGCGCTCGCCGGCGTGACCGCCCCGCTGGACGTGACCGCGGAACAGGCGCTGGACGGGTTCAGCGGCCGCGCGCAACTCGCCAGTGGCGCCACCACCCTGCCGCAGGTGACGGCGCGCGGCACGGAAGGCACGCTGCGCTTCACCTGGCGCAAGGATGCGCTGACCGCCGATTACCAGCTGACCGGCACGCAGGTGCAGGCCGGCGGGGTCGCGCTGGCGAGCCTGGCGCTGGAAGGTGCGCTGCGCACGCGTGGCGGGTTGCAGCGCGTCGAGCTGGAGGCGGATGCCAGCGCGGCCGGCATCGCGCTCGGCTCCGCGCCGGACCGCGCCCTCGCCGGCGCGCAGGCCGGCACGCGCAACACCCTGCTCTACCCCCTGCTGGGCCAGATGCGCCGCACCCTGGCGCGTGAGACGCCGGGCAGCACCCTGACGGGGAACCTGATCGCCCGCCGCGTGCCGGGGGCAGACGATGCCGGCGAGCCCACGCTCACTTTGCTGGTACCATCCGCCACCCTGCGGGGCGGCAGCGGGGACACGCTGCTGCGGGTGTCGCGCGTGCAGCTGGTCGATGGCGGGGGGCAGCCGCTGCGCTGGTCGGGCAACATGCTGACCGGGGGCGATCTGCCGCGCATCAATGCCCGGGTGGAACAGGCGCGCGATGGCGGGCTGGAACTGGTCGGCAGCATGGCCCCCTGGCGCGTGGGCGACAGCAGCCTGGCCGTGCCGCGCCTGACGCTGGCCCATGCCGGCGGTGGCAGCTGGCGCTTCGCGGGGGCCATCCAGGCCAGCGGCGCCCTGCCCGGCGGCAGCGCCCGCAATCTCCAGGTGCCGCTGGACGGCACATGGTCGCGCCGCGGCGGCCTGGCCATGTGGCGCGGCTGCACCGATCTGCGGTTCGATGCGCTGGCCTACGCCAATCTTGCGCTCGACCGGCGGCGCCTGACCCTGTGCCCGCCGCGCGGGGTGCCGATCCTGCGCCTGTCCCCCGGTGGCCGGCTGGCGGTGGCGGCGGGCGCACCGGCGCTGCAGCTGACCGGCCGGCTGGGGGAGACACCCATCGCCATCGACAGCGGCCCGGTCGGCTTCGCCTGGCCCGGCACGCTGACCGCGCGCGCCGTGACCGTGGCGCTCGGCCCGCGGGACACCGCCACCCGCTTCGTGCTGACCGGCCTGACCGCGCAACTGGGGCAGGAGCTCGGCGGCACCTTTGCCGGCACCGATGTGCTGCTCAACGCGGTCCCGCTCGACATTCGGGACGGGGCCGGCACCTGGCGCTATGCGGGCGGGCAGCTGACGCTCGCCGATGGCAGCTTCCGGCTGGAGGATCGGGCGCCGGTCGACCGCTTCAACCCGCTGGTGGCGCGCGGTGCCACCCTGTCGCTGCTCGACAACCGCATCACCGCCGATGCGCTGCTGCGCGAACCTGCCAGCGACCGGGCGATCACCCGCGTGGCCATCGCGCACGACCTTGCCACCGGCGCCGGCCGGGCCGACCTGGCGGTGGACCGGATCACCTTCGACAAGGGGCTGCAGCCGGTGACGCTGACCCCGCTGGCGCTGGGCGTGGTGGCCGATGTGGCGGGCGACGTCACGGGCGACGGGCTGATCGAATGGAATGAAACCGGCGTCAGCAGCACCGGCACCTTCACCACCGACGATCTGGACCTCGCCGCCGCCTTCGGCCCGGTGACGGGCGCGTCCGGCACCATCGCTTTTGCCGATCTGCTGGGCCTGACCACCGCGCCGGACCAGGTGCTGCGCATCGCCACGGTCAATCCGGGGATCGAGGTGGTCGACGGCGTGATCCGCTATGCCCTGCGGAACGGAGAAGCGTTGACGGTGCATGAGGGGCAGTGGCCATTCTTCGGCGGCCGGCTGGTCATGCAGCCGGTGACCATCAGGTTCGGCGTGCCGGAAGTGCGGCGCTACACCTTCGAGATCACCGGCCTGGATGCCGCACGCTTCGTGACCAATTTGGGCATGTCCAACCTGTCCGCCACCGGCACGTTCGACGGCACGATGCCGATCGTGTTCGACGCCGCCGGCAATGGCCAGCTGGCGGGCGGGCTGCTGGTGTCCAACGCGCCCGGTGGCAATGTCTCCTATGTCGGCGAACTGACATACGAGGACCTGTCGCCCATCGTGAACTTCGCCTTCGATTCGCTGCGCTCGCTCGATTACGAGAAGATGAGCATCCAGCTGGACGGCAGCCTGACGGGGGAGATCGTGACCCGGGTCAGCTTCGACGGGATCAGCCAGGGCGAAGGGGCGAGCAGCAACTTCATCATCCGCAAGCTCGCCAGCCTGCCTTTGCGCTTCATCGTCAATGTGCGCGCGCCGTTCCTGTCGCTGATCGGCTCGGTCCGATCGCTCTACGACCCCACCGCCATCCGCGATCCCCGTACGCTGGGGCTGCTGCCCACGGATGGAAATTCACAATTCACCGACGGGATCGCACGTCCCGACCCGATTATTCAGCCTTCCGAAAGTGAGCCCGTGCCATGACGCTGCTTGAATTGACCTGCCGGCGCCCGCATCTACCTGCCAACAAGACGTGGCACAGACCTGCGCGATGCTGGCCGG
Organism: Croceibacterium ferulae; assembly: GCF_003660445.1. GTDB lineage: Bacteria > Pseudomonadota > Alphaproteobacteria > Sphingomonadales > Sphingomonadaceae > Croceibacterium > Croceibacterium ferulae. The sequence continues at coordinate 232,651 of NZ_QZVQ01000007.1, forward strand.
TTGCCCCGCTTGCGATGCTGCTGGCCGGCTGCATCACGGTCAACGCACCAGAGGAGCCGATCGTGATCGAGCTGAACATCAACATCAAACAGGAAGTGATCTATCGCCTGGCGGCAGATGCCGGCACCGCGATCGATCAGAACGCAGAGATATTCTGATGACCCGCATCCGTCCTACCCTGTTCACCCTGGCCGCACTTGCCGGCCTGGCCCTGGCCGCCCCGGCCAGTGCGCAGCGCGACCCGGCCTACGAGGCTGCCCGTTCCGCAGGCACCGTGGGCGAGCGGACGGATGGTTACCTGGCCGCGATCGGCGGCGATGGGGCGTTGCGCAAGATGGTGGACGACATCAACATCCGCCGCCGCGCCATCTATGCCCGCCGCGCGCAGGCCGAAGGTGCCACGATGGAGGAATACAGCTTCACCGCAGGCTGCATCGCCATCGGCCGGACCCGACCCGGCGAAAAGTACCAGGCACCCGACGGCAGCTGGCAGACCCGCGGCAATGGCGCGCCCCAGCGCGACCCCCGCTGCCCCGGCTGAGTCGGCCGTCCAGACCAATGACGGCGCGCAATGACGGCGCGAACGGCCAGGGCTGCGAGCACCACGCCCGCCGCCCCGCACCGCCGCCCTATTCCGGGCTGATGCCGAACAGGGCGTAATACCGCTTGGTCGAAGGGGAACGCGCCAGGGCTTCGCGGATGTCCTGCGCCCCGCCCTCCTCGCCCTTCGCCTGCCGCACCACGCCACGCATGAACAGCGATGATGCCAGGTCCGGGCTGGCCGTCAGCGCGGCGTTCAGATCGCGCAGCGCGTCATCATACCGGCCCAGCCGGAAATAGCCCATCGCCCGACTATCAAGCACCGGCGGTGACCAGTCGGCCGATTCGACCGCTTCGGTGCATATCGTGGCCAGCTCCTCCGGCTGGTAGTCCCACGTCGCCTGGTACCAGCAGCGGGCATTCAGCAGCGATGGCTGGCCGGGCCGCTGCGCCAGCAGCTCGGTGATCCGGGCCAGGCCATCCTCCTTGCGTCCGGCCTGCGCCTCCAGGTCGCTGAGCCGGATCTCGAGCCCGATCTTCTCGTCTCCGGTCGCAGGCTGGTCCTCCAGCAGGGCGATCGCCTCGTCCGTCCGCCCCATGTAGCGCAGCAGCTCGGCCCGCTGCCCCGCCGCCTGCACGGAAGGGGACAGCGCCCAGGCCGCCTCGGCATCGGCCAGCGCCGCGTCCATCCGGTCGAGATCGGCATGGAGGCCCGAACGCCACAGATAGGTGTCGGCATCGGGCTCCACCTCCAGCACGCGGGAAACGTCGGCCAGCGCCCCTTCCCGGTCAAAGGTACCCTCCCGGAAACGGGCGCGGTTGGCGTAACCTTCCATGTCGTCCGGATCGTCGTCGATCATCGTCTGGTACGCCGCTTCGATCGCCGCCAGGCGGGACCGGTCAGCCGCGCCGGCCATCGCGAAGCGCCGCTGCACCCCCGCCGGCGCGCGCAGCGTCAGTTCCGGGGTGCCGAACCGCACGGCGCGGCTGCGCTCGGCCGTGGCCTGCTCCGCCGCCATCTCGCCACCCGGCCAGACCGCGCTGTCGGTGATCACCAGACGGTCACCGTCCAGCTCGGCTGCCCGGCTGATGGCGATGCCGGCAATCTCTTCGGCAAAGCTCGCGGGCCCCTGCAGGCTGTACCCGTCCGATCCGGCAGGCAGCAGGACGGTGATCCGGCTCTTGCCGGCATAGGGACCGGACAGCGCCACCGGGATGTCCCGCCAAGCGGGCCGGGCCCGATCGGGCAGGAACTGGAATGCGCTGCTCGGCAGGGCAAAGGCGCGCTTGCCGCGTCGCCGCTCCCACTCCCACGGCGTGGTCATCAGGCCCGTCGCCGTCACCGTCGCTCGGTTGGTCGCCGCGTCATAGGCCAGATCGTGCGTGATGACCTGCGCTTCGCCCAGCGACTCGTTGACGAAGGCTTGCGCGAACTCGTCCAGCTGCTCGGGCGAGCCCTGGCCGATGATCGACCGCACCATCGCCGCGTGGGGCCCGGTCAGCTGCCATTCGCCGGTGACCAGCATCGGCAGGTCCAGCCCGGCGCGATGGTCGAAGGTCACCACCGCCTCATTGTCGAAATAGTCCTGCGGGCGCTGCGCCATCGCCACCAGCCCCGCCCCGTCCTCGCGCAGCGGCAGGGCATGGTGGAAGCTCGGCACTCCCGCCACGATCGCCATGCTGGCGCCGCTGCTGGTGCCATCCAGCCAGTATTCGGTCCCGGCGATCGTCGCCCGCACGATCACATGGTCGAACGCGGCCGGCATCGGCAGCAGGTCGGGCACGCCGTCGCCGGTCTGGCTCGCGACGGCGACCGCCTCCGCCTCCACGCCCATCTCGCGCAGCATGGCCAGCAGCAGCAGCGTCTTGGCCTTGCAGTCGCCATAGCGCATCTCCCAGGTCTGCGCGGGCGCCTGCGGGATGTAGTTGCCGCCGTTCATGCCATTGGCGAGATACGCGACCTCGTCCTGCACCAGCCGCAGCGCGGCGACCGCGCGCGCCAGCGGATCGGTTTCGGCCGCCTGGATCGCCGCGACCTGCGCCGCCAGCGGGCTGCCGGCCGCGATCACGCCGGCGGTGGCATAATGCGGCGCCATCACCCGGCTCACCTCCGGCCAGTCGGCAAAGGTGCCGGCCTGCAGCAGCGGCGGCATGCGGTACCGCAGCGGCGCATCCTCCGGCATGTCCGGGCGCTTGGCCAAAGGCAGCGCGACCTCGATCGTGGCGAAGCCCGCCGCCACCTCCGGCTCCGGCAGCTGCACGCCGCCCGTCGCCTGCCAGCGCACTGCAGATGCTTCCGGCCAGGACAGGCGCACCCGCGCGCGCTGCGCCTGGAACGGCTCGGTCGGCAGCACCGCGATCGCCTGCACCTCCCGGTCCAGCGCCTGGTCCGACAGTGTAGTGGTGAAGCTCACCCGCAGCACGTCACCCACCCGCAGGCCCGGCACTGCCAGCGTGGCGGTGGTCATGCCGTCCAGCGATCGCTGCTCCAGCCCCTGCTCGCGCCGCAGCACCTCGAACTTTGCGCCGCCAGCCAGCACGTCGATCTCCTCGCGCCCGCGCAGGATCGCGACGCGGTGGACGATCAGGTCGCCCTTGTCCGGTAGCCACGGGGCGACAATGGTGCCGGCCGCGGTCAGCATCTGCGGGTTGTCGATCCGGATCGCCCGGTCGGCGAAGCTGGTCAGCCGCCCTTCCTCGATCCGGCGCTGATCGTCGAACAGCACGATCGGGGCCCCGGCGCGCTCGGCCGGCAGATCCAGCGGCACCACCCAGTCCGGCGCCGGCCGGTACAGCACCTCGTCCCCCGCCAGCACGGGCGCACCCGCCGCCCACACCATCAACGCCGCCGACACCATCGCCAGCCTGCCGCCCAAGCGCATATCCGATCCCCTCCGCGCCACCCCCCGTGGCGCTGCGGCGCATATCACCACGGCCCGCGCCCCTTGGCAATCCGCGCCCGCCCCATCCAGCTTGCCAAGCGCCGGGCTGTTCCATAACGGGCGCCTCTACCCGTAATTGGAGCTCCCCATGGTCCCCCGCTATTCCCGCCCCGCAATGACCGCCTTGTGGGAGCCGGAGGCGCGCTACCGCATCTGGTTCGAGATCGAGGCATTGGCGACGGAGAAGCTGGGCGAGCTGGGCGTCGTGCCCCCCGCCGCGGCGCAGGCGCTGTGGGACTGGTGGCGGACAGAGCCTGCCATCGACGTGCCCGCGATCGACGCGATCGAGGCGGTGACCAAGCATGACGTGATCGCCTTCCTCACCTGGGTGGCGGAACAGGTGGGCGACGCTGCCCGCTTCATGCATCAGGGCATGACCAGTTCGGATGTGCTCGACACCACCCTGTCGGTGCAGCTGGCCCAGTCGGCGGACCTGCTGCTGGCGGATCTGGACGCGCTGCTCGGCGCGCTGGAGCGCCGGGCGCAGGAGCATCGCTACACCCCCACCATCGGCCGCAGCCACGGCATCCATGCCGAACCCGTGACCTTCGGGCTGAAGCTGGCCGGCTACCACGCCGAATTCGCCCGCAACCGTGCGCGCCTGGTGGCCGCGCGGGCGGAGATCGCCACCTGCGCCATTAGCGGCGCCGTCGGCACCTTCGCCAATGTCGCGCCGGAGGTGGAGGAATATGTGGCCGACAAGCTCGGCCTCGTGCCCGAACCTGTCTCCACCCAGGTGATCCCGCGTGATCGCCACGCCATGTTCTTCGCCACGCTGGGCGTGATCGCCAGTTCGATCGAGCGGCTGGCCATCGAGATCCGCCACCTGCAGCGCACGGAGGTGCTGGAGGCGGAGGAATATTTCAGCCCGGGCCAGAAGGGCTCCAGCGCCATGCCGCACAAGCGCAACCCGGTGCTGACCGAGAACCTCACCGGCCTCGCCCGCATGGTCCGCTCCGCCACCATCCCCGCGATGGAGAACGTGGCGCTGTGGCACGAACGCGACATCAGCCATTCCAGCGTCGAGCGCTTCATCGGCCCCGATGCCTGCATCACGCTGGACTTCGCGCTGGCCCGTCTGACCGGCGTGGTGGACAAGCTGGTGATCTACCCCGACCGCATGCAGGCGAACCTGGATCGCATGGGCGGGCTGGTCCATTCGCAGCGCGTGCTGCTGGCCCTGACGCAGGCGGGCGTCAGCCGGGAGGATTCCTACCGGCTGGTGCAGCGCAACGCGATGAAGGTGTGGGAAAGCGACGGCAAGCTGTCGCTGCTCGAACTGCTGCAGGCCGATCCCGAGGTCACCGCCGCGCTCAGCGCGGAGCAGTTGGCGGAGAAGTTCGATCTCGACTATCACTTCCGGCAGGTGGATAGGATCTTCGACCGGGTGTTCGGCCCGGCGGCCTGATAGCAAGAGGGAGCGACAAGTCTGATGGGGATCGTGCGCACTGTCCTGTGGGTCCTGCTGCTCGCCGCGCTGCTGCTGTTCGCGGCCAACAACTGGACGCCGGTGGAGGTGCGCATCTGGGAAAGCCTGGTGCTGGAAACCCGCCTGCCGGCGCTGGTGATCCTCGCCTTCCTGGCCGGGCTGGTGCCGCTGTGGCTGCTGCACCGCGCGCGCGTCTGGAACCTGAAGCGGCGCATCGCCTCGCTGGAAAGCGCCGTGCGCACCGCCGCGCTGGCGGCCGATCCGGCGCCCGCGCCATCGCCGGCCGTCACCGCGCCCGCGACGCCCGCTCCCGCGTCCGTCCCTGCGCCCCCCGGCACGCCCCACCCGTTCGGAGAACCGCTGTGAGCAACCCCGTCTTCCTCGCGCTGGACCTGCCCCGGCTGGATGCGGCGCTGACGCTGGCGGGCAAGGTGCGCGGCCATGTCGGCGGGGTGAAGCTCGGCCTGGAATTCTTCTGCGCCCACGGCCACCACGGCGTGCACGAGGTTGCGCAGCTCGGCCTGCCGATCTTCCTGGACCTGAAGCTGCACGACATCCCCAACACCGTGGCCCGCGCGATGCAGTCGATCCATGTGCTGGAACCGGCCATCGTCACCATTCATGCCAGCGGCGGGCGCGCCATGATGGAGGATGCCAAGGCCGCCGCGGGCGAACATTGCAAGGTCGTCGCCGTCACCACGCTGACCAGCATGGACGATGCCGACCTGGCGCAGACCGGCATCGGCGGCAGCGCGCATGATCACGTGCTGCGGCTGGCCGACCTGGCGCAGGAAGCCGGCGTCGACGGCATTGTCTGTTCCGGGCAGGAGGTCGCCGCCGTGCACCAGCGGTGGAAGAACGGCTATCTGGTGGTGCCCGGCCTGCGCCTGCCCGACGGCACGACCGCCGGCGCGGCAGGCGACCAGAAGCGCGTCGCCACCCCCCGCGCCGCGCGCGATGCCGGCGCATCTGTGCTGGTGATCGGCCGCCCGATCAGCCGCGCCGCCGATCCGCTCGCCGCCGCCCGCGCGATCGAGACTACGCTCTGATGCCGGCACCAGCCGTCAAGATCTGTGGCCTGTCGACGCCCGCCACGCTGGACGCCGCGATCCAGGCCGGCGCCACTCATGTCGGGCTGGTCCACCACCCGGACAGCCCGCGCCATGTCACGCTGGACCAGGGCGCGAAGCTGCGCGCGCAGGTGCCGGGGCACGTCAAGACGGTGCTGCTGCTGGTCAACCAGCAACCGCAACCCACGCTGGAGGCGATCGCCGCCATCCGGCCCGATGTCGTGCAGTTCCACGGCAAGGAAACGCCCGAATGGCTGGCGCTGCTGCGCAGCCATGTGCAGGTCGAAGTGTGGAAGGCGTTCGGCCTGCGCGATGCCGCCGCACTGGAACGATCGCGCAAATATCAGGGCGCGGCCGATCTGCTGCTGTTCGATGCCCCCGCCAACAAGCTGCCGGGCGGCAACGGCCTGCGGCTGGACTGGACCCTGCTGGACGGTTTCCGCCCCTTCATGCCCTGGGGCCTCGCCGGCGGCCTCAACCCCGGTAATGTGGCGGATGCCATCCGCCGCACGGGCGCCCCGCTGGTGGATGTCTCCTCGGGCGTGGAAAGCGAGCCGGGCGTAAAGGATGCCGGCCTGATCCGCGACTTTCTGGCGGCGGCGCGGGCGGTGGAATCGGCGGGCTAGGCCGTCAATCCACGCCCTGCCTGCGCGCGCCGTCAATCATCCGCCGCGCGATCTGCCGAACACGCTCGTCATCCTTCGTTCCGTCGGTCGCTGGATCGCCAAGATGGTCCAGGCTTCCTTCGATGAAGTCGAGCAGGCCCGGCTTTTGCGCCTCGACATATTCGATCAGCTTGAACAGCACATGCTCGGTGGCGATCTCCCGCTGGCGGGAGTTCACGACGTTATCGTCGGACATGATTGCATTCCTTCCGCTGGATCTTGCGGTGGAACGAACAAGTGCAATCATCGGTCCGTGACGCTCCTGTTGGAAGCGCCACGGTCAGGTTCAGGCGGCGACTTCCCGCTCGGCCTCGCCGCGCAGGTAGATGGCCTTCATCGCCATCGCCACCTCGTAATCCTCATATTCGTCGATATCGATGCCGGACGCCTTGCTGACCTGGTGCATGCAAGGCCTCGGCCCCAGGAAGTACCCCTCGCGCAGCGTGTCCTCCGTGGACCGCATGTACAGGCCGTTCGTCACGCGGAACCAGTCGGGCAGTTCCTGGCTGATCGTGTGGTTGCGATCCGCGCGATAGTTCAGCGGCTTCTCGGCATCCCAGTAATATTCCTTCACCAGGTTCACCGAAACCAGGCTGTCATGGGTGCCGGAACCGACGACATCGTCCAGATACATCTGGAATCCGTCGCGATATTCGTCAGGGCGCATCAGCGGCACCACCACCGTCACCCACGCGAAATGCTCCGTCGGCACATCCTTCACCACGCCGCTGATCACTTCGCTGAAGGATGCGACATGGCCCGTGCTCAGATAATCGTCGCGCTTCAGGAACTGCACGCCGCTGGCCTCGGCCACTTCGCGGACGCGTTCCGAATTGGAACTGAGGAAGATCAGGGCAGGATCCTGCACCTGCTTCATCTGCGCGATCTTCCAGTCCAGCAGCGACATCTCTTCGTGGAACGGCAGGAAAATCTTCTCGCGCACGCGGCTCGATCCCTCGCGCACGGGGATGATGACGGAGATATCCTTGAAGGTATCGTGCATTCTCTCAATCCCCGGCCGGTGTTGATCGCAGCGCGGCACCCTGCCCTTCGGCACTCCGCCGGACACAGGGCTCGCAATCGTTCAATGAATTCGAGCGCGCGGACAAGGTTAGCGGTGCAGGCATAATCGTGTCAATGTTGCAGCGCAACAATCGCCAGCGGATTGCCGCCTTCGCCCTAACAAACAATGGCTTAGCAACCTGTGCGGAGCAGCATTCTAGGCGCGATGGCTACACGTCATGGCCCTTGCGGCCTATGACACCGATGCCATTCGCAACATGCGCGGGATCGCGGCTGACAGGATGGAGGCGTGGTCCTCTTCCGGCAGCAGGCGGAACTGCACCCGCTCTTCCCCCAGCACGCCCGCCAGCAGCGCGGCAATCTCGCGCGCACCCGTCACCATCTGCCGCGCCTGTCGCCGGGCCAGCGCCTCGGCCGCGCCCGGCGCCCGCGCCTGCCAGGGCGGCAGAGCATCTTCCCACTCGCCGATGCACACCAGCACCCGCCGGTCTCCACTGGCCCGCGCCAGCGCCTCGTCCAGCAGCGGTCGGTCCCACCAGGTCGACGGGCTAATCGCGGCATAGGTGCGGAAGGCGGCGGGGGCGGTCGCCAGCACCCACAGTGTGAAGTAGCCGGCCAGCGAATGGCCCAGCAGGGTCGCCCTGCTCTCGTCGACCGACACCCGCGCCGCGACCGCCGGCCGCACCTCCTCCAGCAGGAAGCGCAGGAAGCCTCCCGCCCCGCCCGCGTCCGGCCGATCGTCGCGCGGCGTGGTGAACATCGTCTGCCGCCGCGCGCGGTCGCCATCGGCGGCACTGATGCCGACCACCACCTGTGGCACCACGCCGGTCGCGTCGCTCCGCCGGCTCATCCGCCGCATCGCCTCCGCACAGGTGCCAAAACAGCTGGCGCCATCCAGCAGCCACACCGCCGGCCAGCCCGCTGCAGGGGCCGGGCCATCGGGCACCAGCAGGTCGATCCGGTAATCCCCGGCGATCCAGCTGGTGGCGCCGGGCAGGCGGTAACAATCGTCAGGCACGGTGATCTCGTTCTTTACAATCATTATCATTTGCGCGAGAGGCGGGCGGCAGGTGAAGCAGCCTGCAGCATCAGGGGGAACGGGGCAAGATGACCATTCGCAGCCGGGCACGCGGCGCCTTTCTTGCGGTTGCCCTCTCCGGCCTGCTGGCGGGCGGCTGTCAGGATGCCTCCGCGCCCGGGGAAGATGCGGCGGCCAGCCCGGCCGGCCTCGTCGATGTGCGCGGGCGGCCCATCCAGTTGCGCGGCGCGCTCAGCCAGATCGCGATCGACGATGCCCGCTATTTGGTGGCGCTGGGCCTGATCCATCCCGATCCGGGTTCGCTGCTGGTCGCCTGGCCGCAGGACGTGAACCGGTTGGGGGAGGAGACCTACCAGCAATTCCTCGCCAAATCGCCCGGCCTCGCCACCCTGCCCAAGGTCGCCAGCTCCGCCGGCAGCTTCGACCTGGAATCGCTGCTCGCCGCGAAGCCGCAGCTCGCCTTGCTCTCGCTGGAGAGCAATGTGACCGACACACAGGTCGCCCAGCTCGAAGCCGCCGGCATCACCGTCGCCTTTGTCGACTTCTTCGTCCAGCCGCTGAAGAACCTGGAACGCAGCCTGCTGCTGCTGGGCGAAGTCACCGGGCGGCAGCGGCAGGCGCAAGAATTCGTCCAGTTCCGCCGCGAACGCATGGACCGTATCGCGAAAGCCGTCGCCACCCTGCCCGCCGCCGACCGGCCGACCGTGTTCCTGGAGGCACATGCCGGCATGGGCGGTGATTGCTGCAACAGCCCGGGCCGCGGCAATATCGGCGATTACCTGTCCTTCGTGGGCGGCCACAATATCGGCGCCGATGTGATCGAACAAAGCTTCGGCAAGCTGAACCTGGAATATGTCATCAGCCGCGATCCGGCGGTCTATATCGGCACCGGCGGCCCGCATCTGGCCAAGGCCAACGGGCTGGTGCTGGGCGCCGCCGTCTCGCCCGAGCAGGCCCGCGCCGCCCTCGCCCGCGTGACCGCGCGGCCCGGCATCGCCGGCCTGTCCGCGGTGCGCAGCGGCAATGCCCACGGCTTCTCGCACCAGCTGATCAACTCTCCGCTCGACATCGTCGCGGTGGAGACCTTCGCCAAATGGCTGCACCCCGACCTGTTCGCCGATCTGGACCCGGCCGCCACGCTGGACACCATCAACCGCCGCTTCCTGGCGGTGCCCTATCGCGGCACCTTCTGGGTCGACCTGCCCGCTTCATCCAAGGAGTAAGCCGATGCTTTCGTTCACCAAGCGCCGCAGCCTGTCGCTGCTCGCCGCTGCTTCCCTGCTGGCCGGCGCCGGCGCGGCCCATGCGCAGGACGCCTTCACCACGCTGAACCGCGCGTCGGCGGCACAGATCAGCTTCTCCGGCCCGGACCGCCGCACGCCGATCCAGGCCGGCTCCACCGTCACCGTCAGCGGCGAAGGGTTCCAGCCGAACCAGCAGGTCACGCTGATGATCGGCACGACCCCGCTCGGCACTCCGCTGACCGCCGATGCGGACGGCAAGGTCACCGGCACCGTCACCGTGCCGGCCAACGCCGTCAGCGGGAACCACCCGGTCGTGGCGGTCACGAACGCGCCCTACACCGCGCTGGTCGCCGACCTGAAGGTCAGCCCCAACGTGCCGCTGCAGGGGCAGGACCGCTTCACCGTCACCTCGGCTATCGCCGCGCGCGGCATCTACCAGACGGCCTACAGCCCGGCCTCCGGCGCCATCTTCGTGACCACCTCCGTCGGCCGCCCGCCGGTGACCGTGTCCGAACTGGTGAAGATGGATGCGGACACGCTGGCCGTCCTCGCCCGCACCACCCCCGCCGCCGCCCCGGCCACCGCGCCGCGCCCTGGCCAGCCGCCGCGTGAGCCGGGCCTGTACGCTGTCTATGGCGTCGGCGTGGACGATGCGACCGGCAATGTCTGGGTCACCAACACCCGCCAGAACACGGTCGCGGTGTACAAGCAGTCCGACCTGTCGCTGGTGAAGCAGTTCCCGCCCGAGACCGTCGCCCACCCGCGCGACGTGCGGATCCACGGCGGCAAGGCCTATGTCAGCGCCACGAACGAGCCCATGGTCGCGGTGTTCGACGCCGCCACCCTGGAGCCGCTCGCCCCCATCCAGATCCAGTCGGGCAAGCGGGGCGAGACCTTCGGCACCGCCAGCCTCTCGCTCGATGCCACCAACAACCGGCTCTATGTCGTCAGCCTCGGCTCGTCGGAGGTCGCGGTGGTCGACCTCGCCACCGGCCAGGCCGGCAAGGTGTTCCCGCTGCCGGGCGCCCGCGGCGCGATCGGCGTCTCGCACGATCCCGCCACCGGCCGCATCTATGTCGCGGCGCAGGGAACGGACAACCTGCTGGTGCTGGATGGAGAGACCGGCGCGGTCATCGCCGACACGCCGGTGGGCGCAGGCGCGCTGAACGTGGCGTTCGATCCGACGACCAGGCAGGCCTATGTCACCAGCCGCGGTGCCGGCACGGTCACCGTCACCGATGCGGATGGCGCGATCGTCGCCAATCTCGGCCCCGCGCCCATGGCCAACCATGTGTCGCTGGGCGAGGCGGGCGTGGTCTATGCCTCCGTCAAGTCCGGCCAGGCTGCGGGCGAGGATGGCGACACGGTGATGCGCATCACGCCGAAGCGGTAAACCGCCACCATCCTTCGTCATCGCGAGCGAAGCGACGCGATCCAGGGCCAAGGGGCGCAGCCTGTGTGGCTCTGGATCGCCACGGAGCCTGCGGCTCCTCGCGATGACGAGAATGGGCTTAAGGCAGGATGTCGTCGATCGCGATCCGCAGATCGGCGCCATCCTGCTCCACCCGGCCCCGCACCTTGTAGACGCTGGCCAGCACCTCCGCGCTGATCGCCTGCGCCGGCGCGCCATCGGCCATCACGCGCCCTTCGGCCAGCACCACCACCCGGTCGGACCAGCGCGCCGCGATGGCGAGGTCGTGCAGCACCATGATCACGATCATGCCCCGCTCCCGCGCCAGCTGCTGCACCAGCTTCATCACGCGCAGCTGGTAATACAGGTCCAGCGCACTGATCGGCTCGTCCAGCAGCAGCACGCGCGGGCTGCGCGCCAATGCCTGCGCCAGCGACGCCAGCTGCCGCTGCCCGCCGGACAGGTGGTCCAGCCCGGCCAGCGCCTTGTGCCCGATGCCGACCAGCTCGATCACCTCCAGCGCCCGCGCCATCAGCTCCGCATCCGACAGCGCCGGCCCGTCGACAGGCGAAGCCCGCAAGGCCCCCGCCACGCCCTCCAGCACGCTCAGCGCCACCCGTTGTGGCAGGCTCTGGGGCATGTAGGTGACAAATCGCGCATGCTCCGCCAGCGGCAGCGCCAGCAGGTTCCGCCCGCCCAGCCGCACCGATCCCTTCGCCGGGTGCAACCCCGCCAGCGCGCGCAGCAAGGTGGTCTTGCCTGCCGCATTCGGCCCGATCAGGCTGGTGACGGTCCCCGGCGCGAATGGCGGCAAGGACAGGCCATCGATCACCGACCTCCCGCCATAGGCCGCACTCAGCCCGGCAATTTCCAGCGCCTCAGACACGGTTCGGCTTCTTCAGGATCAGCAACAGGAACACCGGCACGCCGATCATGCTGGTCACGATGCCCACCGGCAGCAGCACGCCCGGCACCAGCACCTTGGACAGCACGCTCGCCAGCGACATGATCACCGCCCCCGTCAGCAGCGATGCCGGCAGCAGGAAGCGGTGATCCTCCCCCAGCAGCATCCGCGCTATATGCGGGCCGACCAGCCCGATGAACCCGATCGTGCCCACGAAGGCCACCGCCGTCGCCGCCAGCGCGCTGATGCGCAGCAGGCTGAACAGTCGCAGCCGCCGCACATCCACGCCGAACGAACGCGCCCGGTCCTCGCCCAGCCGCAGCGCCGTCATCGCATCCGCCGCGCGCCAGCTGAACGGCAGCACCAGCGCCAGCACCACCGCCAGTGTCGTCAGCCCGCCCCAGGTGGACCGCCCCAGCGATCCCATGGTCCAGAACACCAGCTGGCTCAGCGCCTCCTGGCTGGCCACGAACTGCAGCAGCGCCACCAGCGCGTTGAAGGTGAACACCAGCGCGATGCCGAACAGCACGACGCCCTCCATCCCCGCCGCCCGGCTGCGCGCCAGCGCCTCCAGCAGCAGCACCGATGCAAAGGCGGCGATGAAGGCGTTCAGCGGCACCATCCAGTCGGCGGGCACGAAGGGCAGGCTGATGCCGGAAACGATCGCCAGCGCCGCGCCGAAGCTGGCCGCGCTCGACACGCCCAGCGTGAACGGGCTGGCCAGCGGATTGTTCAGGATCGTCTGCATCTCCGCCCCCGCCAGCGACAGCGCCGCCCCCACCAGCAGCGCCATCAGCGCATAGGGGAGCCGGACCTGGCGTATGATGGTCTGTTCGGGCGCGGAAAGCTGGTCGGGCTGGAAGAGGCCCAGCAGCACGTCCGCCAGCCGCAACGGCGATGGCCCGGTGGAGATGTCCAGCAGGAACGCGGCCATCCCCAGCACCACCATGCCCAGCAGGATCACCCCCCGCCGCCGCCGCGTCGCGCGATAGGCGGCCAGGATCGTCGCCGGATCATGTTCGGTGCCTTGGATCACGCCGCCCCCGTGACGCAAACGCCCCGCATTGTCACCACCCCTGTCCTCCCCATCGATGATGGGGAGGGGGACCGTTCGCGCAGCGAGTGGTGGAGGGGCATGGCGCAACGACCGCCAGCATCGCGCTCACCCTCCACCAGCCCGCGGCTGGTCCCCCTCCTCATGCTGCGCACGGGGAGGACAAAGCAGGCCTGTCCTACACGCCCGCATCTGCATAATAGGCCCGATTCGCCAACCCGCTCCACAATCAGGAGAACCCGCGAATCATGACCGCACCACAGCTCCGCCACGATGGCTGGTCCCCCGACCGCACCGCCCGCTTCCTCGACACGCTCTCGCACAGGGGCAATGTCAGCCGCGCCGCCGCCGCCATCGGCCTGTCGCGCGAAACCGCCTATTGCCGCCGCCGGCGCGATCCGCTGTTCGCCCGCGCCTGGGCCGCCGCCATGCTGCTGGCGCGGGAGGAAGGCGGCCACATCCTGGCCGACCGCGAGCTGGAGGGCGTGGAGGAAGAGGTGTGGTTCCGTGGCGAGGTCGTCGGCACCCGCATCCGCTACGACAACCGCCTGCTGCTGGCCCACATCGCCCGGCTGGACCGGCTCGCGCTGGACGACACAGCCAGCGCCGATGCCGCCCGCTTCGATGAACTGGTCGCCTGCCTCGCCGGCGCGCAACCGCCCGCGATGCTCGCCGCCAATGACGACCTCCCGCCCGACCGGGCCAGCGTCATGGAACGCGCCGCCGGGCAGGAGGCGGACCGGCAGGAGGAGGAGGAAGCCGGCGGTTTCGGCGAAGACGAATGGGAACGCGAACGCCGCGAGGCGGCCGAACGAGTCGAGCAGGCCCGCACCGATGCCGGCCACTCATGGGACAGCTGGCGAGGCGAAGCCTGCGCCCATGTCGATGCACTTCTTGGCGACGACACACCGGCGATAACAGTGTCAGGCTTGTCAACTTCCTCCCAAATCCTCCCCGGCACGGGGAGGGGGACCGCCGCCGAAGGCGGGGGTGGAGGGGCTCCCGCCGCCTCTCCGGACCTCGCGGATATGCGAGCCAGCACAGTGTCAGACGTGTCAACTTCGCCGGATCGGTTGCAAGGCGCTGGCACACTCTCCGCTCCTGAAACCAACCGCGCAGAACGCCGCCGCCGCGGCCGCAAGTGCCGCCCGGCCCTGCCCAACACCCGGTCTGGCCGCCACGCGCACCCGCCGCTACAGCGCCGCTCATGACCATCCCCGCCGCCCTGCAGGCCCTCGCCCCCACCATGACCGAATGGCGCCGCGACCTGCACCGCCACCCCGAACTCGCTTTCGGGGAACACCGCACCGCCGGCATCGTGGCGGACCGGCTGCGCAGCTTCGGGCTCGATCCCGTCACCGGCATCGGCGGCACCGGCGTGGTGGCGGTGATCGACAGCGGCCGGCCCGGCCCGTCGATCGCCCTGCGCGCCGACATGGATGCGCTGCCGATGGCGGACGAAGGCGGCAAGGACTGGCACTCCACCGTGCCCGGCGTCGCGCATACCTGCGGGCATGACGGCCACACCGCCGCGCTGCTGGGCGTGGCGCAGCACCTCGCCGCCAACCCGCCCGCCAGCGGCCGGGTGGTGCTGATCTTCCAGCCGGCGGAGGAGAACGGCAAGGGCGCCCGCGCCATGCTGGCCGATGGCCTGCTGGACCGCTTCCCCTTCGATGCGGTCTACGCCTTCCACAACATGCCGCTGCTGCCCCCCGGCACCGCCGGCATCGCGGCCGGGCCGGTGCTGAACGGCTACATTATCTGGGATATCCTGGTGGAGGGCACCGGCGGCCACGGCGCGGCCTTCTACAAGGCGGTCGATCCGCTGCAGGCCGCCGCCCGGTTGGCGGTGGAAATATCCTCCATCGCCGGCCGCTATCTCGACCCGGCGGAAAGCGGCCTCGTCACCTGCTGTTCGCTGCAGGCCGGCACCTCGCACAACATCATCCCCGCCACCGCCACGCTGGGCGGGACGCTGCGGGCGCTGAAGCCCGATGTGCTGGCGCTGCTATGGAACCGCTTGCAGCAGGCCTGCACCGGCGTGGCCGCGCTCACCGGCTGCACCGTCACCTGCACCGCGCAGGCCGAAGTGCCGCCTTGCGTGAACGACCCCGCCGCCGCGGATGAGGCGGCCGCCGCTGCCGCCGCCGTGATCGGCGCCGATCAGGTGGTGCGCAACCATCCGCCCTACCCGTTCACGGACGACATGGCCCTGCTGCTGCAATCCGCGCCCGGCGCGTACCTGTTCCTGGGGCAGGACAGCGCCATGTGCCACAACCCAGCCTATGATTTCGATGATGCGCTGCTGCCCAGGGCGGCGGCCATCTTCGTGGAGATCGTCAGGCGGAAACTGGGGTGAACAGCGCCATCCGTTCCGACAGCAGCGGCGCGATCAGCGCGCTGGCTTCCGGGCCGGTCAGCTGCGGGTGCAGGAACGGCACGGTCAGGCACTCCACCGCGCCGGAGTAGGCGCCCCAGCTGGTCGGCTGCAATTGCGGCTTGTCCCCGTGATCCAGCCCAGCGCGAATATGGGTCAGCGTGCCGGCAAACCGCCGATGGTGGTGCCCGCGCACCAGCCGGTTGTTGTCCAGCACCACCCGCACCACCCCGTCCAGCACGGGCGCGGGCAGGCTGCCCAGCGGAGAATCGCCGTCCCGCAGGAAGGCGGTGACCTGCTCCCGTGTGGTCAGCTGCGGATAGGCTTCCGGATCCAGCCCGGCGATCGCCAGCAGGGCGCGCAAGGCCTGCGCCTCGGTCGGCTCCGGCTCCGCGCGCCAGCAATCGGCGGGGTAGGCGTCCAGCAACGCCAGCAGGCCGACCTCGCGCCCCATATCCTGCAACGCCACCGCCACCCCTTGCGCAATGACCCCGCCAACGGACCACCCCGCCAGATGCACCGGACCCTCCGGCACCGCCCGATCCACCCGATGCGCATAGTCATGCGCCAGCCGCTCCAGGCTTTCCGGTGCAGGCACCGCCGGGTCGAGCGCGGGCGCCTGCAAGCCATAGACATCGCGCTTCGGCTGCAGGCAGTTGGCCAGCGTGCGGTAACCCCAGCTGAGCCCGCCCGCCGGATGCACCAGAAACAGCGGGTTCCCCGCGCCCCTTGCCAGCACGATCAACGGCCCCAGCCCGTGATCCGCGTCCGCCGCGTGATCGATCCGCGCCGCCAGCCCGCGAATATCCGCCACCTCGAACAGGGTAGCGAGACCCGGATCGTGCCCCCACTCCTCCCGGATGCGCAGCAGCAGGTCCACCGCCGACAGCGAATGGCCGCCCAGCGCGAAGAAATCGTCCCCTGCGGCCAGCGGTCCCTCATGCCCCAGCACCGCGGCGAACAGCTCCGCCAGCTTCCGCTCCGTCGCCGTGGCCGGCGCATCGCCGCCCTCGCTGGCGAAGTCCGGCTCCGGCAAGGCGCGCCGGTCCAGCTTGCCATTGGCGGTCACCGGCATCGCGGCCAGCGGCACGAAGGCGGCCGGCACCATGTAGGAGGGCAGGCGCCGCGCCAGCGCCAAGCGCAGGGTTTCGGCGTCGTAGCCCGTGGCGGGCACCAGCCACGCGACCAGCCGCTCTCCCCGGGCCAGCACCACCGCAGCGCTGGCCAGCCCGCTATCGGCGATCGCCGCCTCGATCTCGCCCAATTCGATGCGCAGGCCCCGGATCTTAACCTGATGATCGGCCCGCCCCAGAAACTCGATCGCCCCATCGCCCCGCCGCCGCGCCAGGTCGCCGGTGGCATACAGCCGCTCTCCGGGATGGAACGGATCGGCGATGAACCGCTCCGCCGTCAGGTCCGGCCGGCCCAGATAGCCACGCGCCAGCTGCACCCCGCCGATGAACAGCTGTCCGGTCACCCCAAGCGGCACCGGGCGATGGGCCGCGTCCAGCACCAGCAGCCGCGTGTTCCACACCGGATGGCCGATCGGCACCGGCCGGCTGCGATCATCGGCGCTGGCGGGCCAGTAACTGACGTCCACCGCCGCCTCTGTCGGTCCGTAGAGGTTGTGCAACTCGCCCCTGATGCGCCCGTGGAACCGGTCGCGCAGCTCGGCGGGCAGCTCCTCCCCGCTGGTGAACACCCGGGCGATGGCCAGCCCGGCACTCTCCGGCGCGGCCAGGAAGGCGGCGAGCATGGAGGGGACGAAGTGCAGCGTGGTGATGCCCTCGCCCCGGATCAGCCGCGCCAGCGCGACCGGGTCGCGATGCGCCTCCGGCGGTGCCACCACCAGAGTGGCCCCGCGGATCAGCGGCAGGAAGAACTCCCACACCGATACGTCGAAGGTCGCGGGGGTTTTCAGCAGGATGCGGTCTGTTGCTGCGAAGCCGTAATGCTCCGCCATCCACAGCAGGCGGTTCACGATCGAGCGATGCTCCACCACCACCCCCTTGGGCGCGCCGGTCGAACCACTGGTGTAGATCACATAAGCGGCATTACCGGGCGTGGCGGCACAGGGCTGCGCCTCGCCAGCACGGGCCCAGTCGGCAGGCACCAGCAACCGGTCGCCATAAAGGCCGTGCGGATCGTCCCCGGCCAGCACCACCGCCGGGCACGCACCTTCCAGAATGGTCGCGATCCGTTCCGCCGGATGCTCCAGGTCCAGCGGCAGATAGGCCCCGCCGGCGCGCAGCACGGCGACCAGCGCCACCACCAGCTCCACCGATCGCGGCAAGGCAACGGCCACGATCGCCTCCGGCCCCACGCCTCGCGGCTGCAATGCAGCGGCCAAGGCCCGCGTGCGCCGATCGAGTTCCGCATAGCTGATGGCGGTGCCTGCGAACCGCAGCGCCACGGCATCGCCGTGCACCGCGAAGGCATCCTCCAGCAGCTGCACCAGCGTTACATCGGGCACCGGATGCGCGGTGCGGTTGAACTGCGCCAGTTCGGCATCCGCCTCCTGCGGCAGGGCGGTCGGCACATCCGCCAGCCGCTCCGCTGCCAGCGCAGCTGCCAGGAACGCCGCCAGCCGATTACCGTGCGCGCGCACATCATCGGGGCCGTAAAGTGCGGGATTAGCGTCCACCTCGATCGTGAGGGAGGTGCGCCCGTCCCCGCGAAAGGTGAAGTGAATGTCGTCGACCGGCCCGGTGCCAGTGACACGCAGGCCCACCTTCAGCCCCGCCATGCGCGGCGGACGATCATACGGCTGCACGTTGACCAGCGGACCATAAAGCCGCCGGTCGCCACCGATCAGCCCCAGATCGCGCCGCACCTGTTCCGACCGGAAGCGACCATGCCCGCGTATCTGCGCCAGATTCTCAGCGACTTGCGCGAGGTATCTATCAAGCGGCTGCAACTCGTCCGCCGTCACGCGGAGCGGCAGCACGTTCATCACCATCGCCGGCACACGCGCCGAAGCGCTGCCCATGCGGCTCATATGCGGCACGCCCACCACCAGCTCGCCGTCACCTGTGAAGCGCCGGCAATAGGCGGCGGTCAGAGCGGTCAGCACATCGGGCCAGCCCAGCCCGGCCGCCTTGGCGCGGTCCAGCAGGGCGGCACGGACATCGCCCGGCAGCGCAGCCTCCGTGCGGATGAAGCTGTGCGACGACACCGCGCGGCCCGGCGCCATGCCGGTCACATCGTCCATGCCGTGCAGATAGTCCCGCCACCAGGCCGCATCGGCGACCCGATCGGGCGACGCACGATAAGCCGCATCCTCCGCCAGCACGCCCGCGAGCGGCGCCAGTGCCCGCCCGCCGGTGTCCTGCCCGGCCAGGTAGCGGCCATACAGCTCAGCCACCCGCGCGGTCAGCAGCACCATGCCATATCCGTCGATTGCCAGATGATGCACCTGCTGCGCCCACAGATGCCGTTGCGCCCCCAACCGATAGAGCCGCTGCCGCACCAGCGGGTCACGCGCCGGGTCCACCGGCGTGGCCATGTCCGCCCGGATCAGCGTCAGCGCCAGCTGCTCCGGATCGGCCGCGCCAGCACAATCAACGACTTGCAATTCGATCTGCAGGTCGTCCTGCAAGTCCTGATGACCCGTCGAATGAACGCGCAGCCGCAGCGCCTCCGCCTCCCGGCCGGCCTGCGCGACGGCGCGTTGCAGGGCCGGCACGTCCAGTTCGCCAGCAAGGTCAAGGTACTGCCCGGTGTTGAATACCGGATTGGCCGGATCGAGCAGCTGGGCATAGAACAGCCCCTCCTGCGCTTCCGTGAGCGGGAAGCGGGTCAAGAGGCCTGCCGCTCCTCCACCAGCGCCCACAACTCGGCCAGGCTCTGCGCCTCCGCAAGATCGGCGAAGTCGAGCGGGACGCCCTCCTCCTCCCACTGCATGGCCAGGTTCATGGCGCGCATGGAGTCCAGCCCCTGATCCATCAGCGGCGCATCGGCCGACAGATCGCCCGGCGCGAGTTCCAGCATTTCAGCCATTTGCGCGCGAAACGCATCAAACGATGGCAGCATCATTCCGTCCCTTCCAGCATCCGCGCCCGCAAGGTCGCACGCAGTTCCTTGCGGCTGACCTTGCCCACGGCCGTGGTGGCGAAGTCGTCCACGAACACGATCTGGTCCGGCACCTTGAACGCTGCGATCCCGCGCCCGCGCATCCACGCCTTCAGCGCAGCGGAATCGGGCGTCTCCCCGTCCGCGATGATGAAGGCACAACTGCGTTCGCCCAGAAACTTGTCCGGCAAGGAAACCACCGCAGCGTCGAACACCTGCGGATGGGCCAGCAGGTGATCCTCCACCTCCTCGGCACTGACCTTCTCGCCAGCGCGGTTGATATGGTCGGTCGCCCGGCCCTGCACCTCCAGATGGCCCCCCGGAAAGCGCCGCACCACGTCGCCCGTGCGATAGAACCCGTCGGGCGTGAAGGCGCGGGCATTGGCGCCCGGATCGTCGTGATAGCCGCGGATCGTATAGGGGCCACGGGTCAGCAGGTTGCCTGCCTCACCCTCGGCCACCGGGTTGCCGGCATCGTCCAGCACCAGCACCTCGTCTCCTGCGCTGATCGCGCGGCCCTGCGTGGTGGTGATGATCTCCTCCGGATCGTCGAGCCGTGTGTAGTTGACCAACCCTTCGGCCATGCCGAACACCTGCTGCAGCGTGCAGCCCAGTTCCGGCCGCACGCGCCGCGCTGCCTCCGCCATGAACTTGGCCCCGCCCACCTGCAGTACCTGCAGGCTGGACAGGTCATGGGCCCCGCGCTTCGCCGCCTGCAGCCACAGCAAGGCGAGCGGCGGCACCAGCCCGGTGATGGTCACGCGCTCGGCCGCGATCAGCGGGAAGGCGATGTCGGGCGTCGGCGCGGGCGCCATCACCACCCGCGCCCCTGCCAGGATCGCACCGAAGTGGCCGGGCGAGCTCATCGGGAAATTGTGCGCCGCCGGCAGCGCGCACAGATAGACGCTGTCCGCATCCACTCCGCAGATCGGATTGCTGGCGCGGATGGAGTAGAGATAATCGTCATGCGTGCGGGGGATCAGCTTGGACAGGCCGGTACTGCCCCCGCTGATCTGCACCAGAGCCACGGAGGACGGACTGACATCCTCCTGCGGCAACTCGGCAACGGCGCCATCGCCGAAGGGCGCGGTGCCCGGCGCGATCACCACCACGTGGCGCAGCGTTGCCACCTCGGCCTGCACAGCCTGGGCCATCGGCGCGTAATCGAACCCGTCATGCCGCTCCGCCACCACCAGCGCCGCGGCCTCCGCCTTGCGGGCGAAGTGGGAGATTTCCGTCTGACGATGCGCCGGCAGGGCGAAGACCGGCACCAGATTGGCGCGCATCAGGCCGAAGGTGACCGACAGGAACTCGGGCACATTGGGCAGCTGCACCACCACCCGCTCGCCCGGCTGCAGGCCCAGCGCGACGAAGCCGGCCGCCGCCATGTCGATCCGCCGTCCCAGCTCGGCATAGGTCCAGCGTGTCGCCCCGCCGACCACCGCGATCCGGTCCGCGCTTTCCGCGATCCGCCGCTGCAGCATGGCGCGGAAGGTCTCGCCCGCCCAGTACCCCTGCGCGCGGTAGCGCTCCGCCAGTTCCTCCGGCCAGACCTGTTGCAGCGGCACCGTCACCGTCAGCTCCTTGTTGCTAATGGTTCGCGCCTTATGGTGCGCGGGCGCCGTTGGCAACCTGCCGATGCTGGACAGCGCCCGCCGTGCGTGGCAGGCGCACAGCCATGAGCAGCCAGCCCAATTCCTTCCGCAACCAGCCGGACGAGTGCGGCCATTTCGGCCAGTTCGGCGGACGTTACGTGGCCGAAACCCTGATGCCGCTGGTCCTGGACCTGGAGCGGGAATACCGCGCCGCCAAGGCCGATCCGCGCTTCCAGGAACAGTTCGACGACCTGCTGGAACATTATGTCGGCCGTCCCAGCCCGCTCTATTTTGCGGAGCGGCTGACCGATGCGCTGCGGATGGATGCGCCGGAGGGCATGGGGGCGGAGGTATGGTTCAAGCGGGACGAGCTGAACCATACCGGCGCGCACAAGATCAACAATTGCGTCGGCCAGATCCTGCTGGCGATCCGCATGGGCAAGACCCGCATCATCGCGGAAACCGGCGCAGGCCAGCACGGCGTCGCCACCGCCACCGTCTGCGCTCGCTTCGGCCTGCCCTGCACCATCTTCATGGGCGCGACGGACGTGGCGCGCCAGCAGCCCAACGTGTTTCGCATGAAGCTGCTGGGCGCGGAGGTCGTGCCGGTGACCAGCGGGGCCGCCACGCTGAAGGACGCCATGAACGAGGCGCTGCGCGACTGGGTCGCCAATGTGCATGACACCTTCTACATCATCGGCACCGCCGCCGGGCCGCATCCCTATCCGGAACTGGTGCGCGACTTCCAGAGCGTGATCGGGCGCGAGGCGCGCGAGCAGATGCTGCGCCGCACCGGCCGCCTGCCCGACCTGCTGGTGGCGGCAATCGGCGGCGGGTCCAACGCGATCGGCCTGTTCCATCCGTTCCTGGACGATGCGGAGGTCGAGATGCTGGGTGTGGAGGCGGCGGGCTACGGCCTCGATGCCAAGCATGCCGCCAGCCTGGCGGGCGGTGCCCCCGGCATTCTGCACGGCAACAAGACCTACCTGCTGCAGGACGAGGACGGCCAGATCACCGAAGGCCATTCGATCAGCGCCGGGCTGGATTATCCCGGCATTGGCCCGGAACATGCCTGGCTGAAGGAAGTCGGACGGGTGAAATATACCGCGGTGACCGATCAGGAGGCGCTGGATGCGTTCCAGCTGCTGTGCCGCACCGAAGGCATCATCCCTGCGCTGGAGCCGGCCCATGCCATCGCCGCGATCGTGTATCGTGCGCGCGAGATGCCGCGCGACCAGGTGATCCTGGCCAATCTGTGCGGCCGCGGCGACAAGGACATCTTCACCGTGGCCGAACGGCTGGGCGTGCGGATGTGAAGTTCGTGACCACACTGGCGACCAGCTTCGCCATCTTCTTCACCGCCCTGGTCGGCGCGCGGCTGCTGACCCGTTACCTGCTGTCGCGTGGCGTGACCGTGGGGATGAACGACCTGATCGAAATCGCCATCGGCGCGGCCATCATCGCGCTCGGTGCTACCTTGCTGGGACGCGCATGACCCGTCTTGCCGATGCTTTCGCCAGGGGCCGCCCGGCCCTGATCTGCTTCCTCACCGCCGGCGATGGCGACACCGCCGCCAATCTGGATGCGCTGGTCGCCGGCGGGGCCGATGTGATCGAGCTGGGCATGCCGTTCACCGATCCGATGGCCGATGGCCCGGCGATCCAGGCGGCGGACATCCGCGCGCTGGCGGCGGGCACCAGCACCGCCGATGTACTGGCCATCGCCACCGCCTTCCGCGCACGCCATCCGGCCGTGCCGCTGGTGCTGATGGGCTATGCCAATCCCATGGTGCGGCGCGGGCCGGACTGGTTCGCGAACGCGCTGACCGATGCGGGTGTGGATGGCGTGATCAGCGTGGACCTGGCGCCGGAGGAGGATGCCGATCTCGGCCCCGCTCTGCGCGACCAAGGCATCGCGCTGATCCGGCTGGCCACCCCCACCACCGACGATGCCCGGCTGCCCGCGGTACTGGCAGGCGCGGGCGGGTTTCTGTATTATGTGTCTGTCGCCGGGATCACCGGCAAGCAGCAGGCCGCCATGGCCTCCATCGAAGAGAATGTGATGCGCTTGAAACAACAGACCGACCTGCCCGTGGCGGTCGGCTTCGGGGTGCGGACCCCGGACCAGGCCGCCGCCATCGCCCGCGTGGCCGATGGAGTGGTGGTCGGCTCCGCCTTTGTGGAACTGGTGGGCGAGCATGGCGCCGCGGCACCCGCTCACCTGCAGGCGCTGGCCGCCGGCCTGTCTGCCGCGGTGCATGCCGCGCGGGAGGCGCACGCATGAGCTGGATCAGCCGCGTCCGCAATTCGCTGCCCTTCGCGCCCCGGCGCGACACGCCCGACAATCTGTGGGTCAAGTGCCCCGGCTGCAACGAGATGCTGTTCACCCGTGAATACGAGGCGAACCTGTATGTCTGCCCCAAATGCGACCATCATGGCCGCATCGGTGCGGACACCCGGCTGGCACAGCTGCTCGACCCCGGCTTCCACCTGTTGCCGGACCCGAGCGTGGCGGACGATCCGCTGAAGTTCCGCGATACCAAGCGCTATCCCGACCGGCTGAAGCAGGCCCGCGCCAGCAACGCCCATTGCGACGCCTTCACCGCCGCCACCGGCGCGATCGAGGGGCGGCGCACGATTGTGGGCGTGCAGGACTTCATGTTCATGGCCGGTTCGATGGGTCAGGCCGTGGGCCAGGCCTTCTGCAACGGGGCGGAAGCGGCCTTGCGCGAAGGCGTGCCCTATATCGTCGTCACCGCCGCGGGCGGCGCGCGCATGCAGGAGGGCATCCTCAGCCTGATGCAGATGCCGCGCGCCACCGTGATGACGCGGCGCCTGCGCGAGGCCGGGCTGCCCTATATCGTGGTGCTGGCCGATCCCACGACCGGCGGCGTCACCGCCAGCTATGCCATGCTGGGCGATATCCACATCTCCGAACCCAACGCCCTGATCGGCTTTGCCGGGCAGCGGGTGATCCAGGAGACGATCCGCGAGCAGCTGCCGCCGGGTTTCCAGCGGGCGGAATATCTGCTGGAGCACGGCATGATCGACATGGTCCTGCACCGCCGTGACCTGAAGCCCACGCTGGCGAAGCTGCTGGACTATCTGTCCCCGGCCAAGGTCGCCTGACGGAGCTTGCGGTGAAGGACTTCGCCGCCTCCAGCGATCCGGCAGTGCAGCGCCAGCTGGACCGGCTGGCCGCCCTCAGCCTGCCGCAGGGCCGGCTGGGGCTGGAGGTGGTGCGCGATATGCTGCGCCGGCTGGGCGACCCGCAGCTGCACCTGCCGCCGGTGTTCCACGTCGCCGGCACCAATGGCAAGGGGTCCACCTGCGCCTATCTGGCGGCCATGCTGGAGGCGCAGGGCCTGGTGGTGCACAGCGCCACCAAGCCGCATCTGGTCCGCTACAACGAACGCATCCGCATCGCCGGCCGGCTGATCGAAGACGCGCTGCTGGCGCAATTGCTGGCCGAGGTGCTGGACGCCAGCGAAGACCTGCAGCCCAGCTTCTTCGAGGTGACCACCGTCGCCACCTTCCTCGCCTTCGCGCGCAACCCGGCGGATGCCTGTGTGATCGAGGTGGGCCTGGGCGGACGGCTGGACGCGACCAATGTGCTGGAGCATCCGGCGGCGACCGCGATCGCCAGCCTGGGCGTGGATCACGAGGCGTTCCTGCTGGTGCCGGAAGATGGCGCCCCGTCCGAACCGCTGGTCCGCATCGCCTTCGAGAAAGCCGGCATCGCCCGCGCCGGCGCGCCCATGGTGACGCAGGCCTATGCCGAAGGAATGGAGCTGGAGATCGCGCGCCTGTGCGCCGCCGCCGGCGCCCCGCTGCACATGCGCGGTGTCGACTGGTGGGCGGAGATCGGCGAGGACTCCATCGAGTACCGCGACCGCCATGGCGCGCTGACCCTGCCGCTGCCCGCCCTGCCCGGCCGGCACCAGGGCGACAATGCCGCGCTCGCCGTGGCCGTGCTGCGCCACCAGGACCGGGTGAGCGTCGATCCGGCCGCCCTGGCCGAAGGGATCCGCGCCGCCCGCTGGCCCGCGCGGCTGCAATTGCTGGGCACTGGCCCGCTGACCGCACGGGCGCCCGGCCGGGCGATCTGGCTGGATGGTGGGCACAATGCCGATGCCGGGCTGGCGATTGCGCGGCACTTTGCCGGGCAGCGGGTGCATCTGGTGATTGGCATGCTGGCCAATCGCGACCCGCAGGCGATCATCGCCCCGCTGGCGGGCAGCATCGCCACGCTGTCCGCCGTACCCATCCAAGGCAGCGCCGCACACCCGGCGGAGGCGTATGGTGCTGAAGCGCGCTGGCACGACAGCGTGGCGGAGGCGCTGGACGCCCTGCCGGCAGACGACCTGCCGGTACTAATCGCGGGGTCGCTCTATCTGGCGGGCAAGGTGCTGGCCGCCAATGGCGAGGCGCCCGACTGAGGCGGGGCAGCCGGGAGCAGGCGACTGCTTCAGGTGGAGAGCGGACCTTAGGTAAACGAGCAGTTGTAGAAGTTTTTCAACAAGGGTCGGCAAGAGACGAGGTCGCCGTCAAACAGCTTTGTAATTCGCTCCGGCGCGACAAACTGGCCGGTCGCAATCCAGCCGTCTGCCAGCATTACATCGCCTGTGGGATCGTAGACTATGCCTGACCAGTTATCGAGGAAGCCGCCGGGCTTCAAAAAGGCCACCCGTTTTGGCGGGCCCTCGTCTATCAAGAATGTTGTCCCTTTATATTCTTGATAGCCGCCAGCGCTGCCATCAAAACGCCCAGCTTCGGCCACGCGAACGATCTCTTGAAAACTACTGTGATTACGTAAGACGAAAGTCCAGTCGAAGACCCACGCGGTTGCCCACATGACCGGCAATGCCAAGGCGACAGCCAACCCGAATGCTCCCAACGGAGCGACGCTGGCGAGCAGAGACTTTCCAAGGTCTTGTCGACAATCCCAAGCGGCGTTTAGGCTCACCACAAAGAGGACGACCCAAGCGAGCGTCAAACCGCAAGCCGCAAGCATCGCAACGGGAACGCCGATGAAGCCGCCAAACCACATCACGGCAGATATGACCACAAAGGAGCATACTGCGACGATGAGCCAGGAGAGCAGTTGGCGACGCGGGGTTTCCCACTCGCTGAACGGTACGTGGCACCACATCAACGCATCCTGCCGCGCCCGGCGTATGTCCGCAATGGGCTCGTTTGCGGACCGAGAAAAAGCAACGGTCGCTGTGCAACACGAAACCATTCCGCCCATGCTGCGCAACAGCCGTCCCGCGTTCAGCAGCCCTGCAGGTCGCGCTGCATGTAGACCGTGTCGAGCAACCGGCCGAACTTCCTGCCCACGTTCCGCAAGCGCCCGGCTTCGACGAAGCCGCATCTCGCATGAACCGCAACGGAGGCGGGTTCCGCACCGCCGATGACGGCGATCATCTGGCCGAAGCCGGCATCGGCGGCCTTCGCCACCAGCGCAGTCAGCAGCGCGGCGCCCAGGCCGCGCCCCACTTGGTCCGCCGCGACATAGATGCTGTTCTCGCAGGTGCCGGCATAAGCGGGGCGATCCCTGAACTGCGCGGCATAGGCATAGCCGACCACCGCACCATCCATCATGGCGACGATGAACGGCGAGTTCCGGCCGGCAATCCCGGCGATTTTCGCCGCCCACGCGTCGGCCGCGGGAGGATCGATGTCGAAGGTGGCGGTCCCGTGGCGCACATGGTGCGCGTAGATCGCCGCGATGGCGGCGGCATCGCCGGGTACGGCGTCGCGGATGATGGGGTCCGGCATCACACCCGAATGCGTCACCGGCGCAGCTTCGGCACCCTGCGCCGCCTCAGACCAGCCGCGACTGCGCCAGAGCCGCCTTGATGAATCCGGCGAACAGCGGGTGCGGGTCGAACGGACGGCTCTTCAGTTCGGGGTGGAACTGCACGCCGATGAAGAACGGATGGTCCGGCCGTTCCACGATCTCGGGCAGCAGGCCGTCCGGCGACATGCCGGAGAACAGCAGGCCGCCGGCCTCCAGCCGGTCCTTGTAGGCGGCGTTCACCTCGTAACGGTGGCGATGCCGTTCGCTGATCGCGGTGCCGCCATAGACCTGCGCGACATGGCTGTTGCCCGCCAGCACCGCATCATAGGCACCGACGCGCATCGTGCCGCCCAGGTCGCCCTCGGCCGATCGCTGCTGCAGGCCTTCCGCGCTCATCCATTCGGTAATGATGCCCACCACCGGCTCCGGCGTGGGGCCAAATTCGGTGGAGCTGGCCTCCGCGAGGCCGGCATTGTTCCGCGCGGCCTCGATGCAGGCCATCTGCATGCCCAGGCAGATGCCGAAGAACGGTATCTCGCGTTCGCGCGCGAAGCGGACGCTGGCGATCTTGCCCTCGCTGCCACGCTCGCCAAAGCCGCCGGGCACCAGGATACCGTCCATCGGCTCCAGCTGCGCGGCGATCGTGGCGTCGTCCTGTTCGAACAGCTCCGCATCAATCCACTTGATGTGGACCTTCACCTTATTGGCCATGCCGCCATGCACCAGCGCCTCGTTCAGGCTCTTATAGGCGTCCGGCAGGCCGACATACTTGCCCACCACGGCGATGGTCACTTCGCCTTCCGGGTTCTGGTAGCGGTCGACGACCTCGTCCCAGGTGGACAGGTCCGGCAGCGGCGCGGTCAGGCCGAAATGGCGCAGAACTTCCGCATCCAGCCCTTCGCGGTGATATTGCAGCGGTACCGAATAGATGGAGCTGGCATCCAGCGCCTGGATCACCGCCTCTGGCCGCACATTGCAGAACAGCGCGATCTTCGCGCGTTCGGCGGCGGGCAGCGGGTGTTCGCAGCGGCACAGCAGCAAATCGGGCTGCACGCCCAGGCTGGTGAGGTCGCGCACGGAATGCTGCGTCGGCTTGGTCTTCAGCTCCCCCGCGGCGGAGATGTACGGAACCAGCGTCACATGGACCAGCGCGGTGCGTTCACGCCCCAGCTCGTTGCGCAGCTGGCGGATGGATTCGATGAACGGAAGGCTCTCGATATCGCCGACCGTGCCGCCGATCTCGCACAGCACGAAGTCGAGCCCGTCCGTATCCGCCTGCGCGAATTCCTTGATGGCGTCCGTCACATGCGGGATCACCTGCACCGTCGCGCCCAGATAGTCGCCGCGCCGTTCGCGGGCGATGATCTGCTGGTAGATCCGGCCGCTGGTGACATTGTCGCTCTGATGCGCGGAGACGCCGGTGAAGCGTTCGTAATGGCCCAGGTCCAGGTCGGTTTCCGCGCCGTCATCGGTCACGAACACCTCGCCATGCTGATACGGGCTCATCGTGCCCGGATCGACATTGAGGTAGGGGTCGAACTTGCGGATGCGGACGGTGTAGCCGCGCGCCTGCAGCAGCGCCGCCAGACTGGCAGCCATCAGCCCCTTGCCAAGCGAGGAGACCACGCCGCCGGTGATGAAAATGTACCGGGTCATGGGAGTTGAGCCTTAAGCGGGCAAGCGGATTCGGCGCAAGGCCGGGCCATCACGCTATGCACAGAAATCGTGGGAGGCGCAGCAGGGCTGCGCCAGGTGGAAAGGCGCGCGCCTGCTGACTGCGCCGGTTCGGACTGGCGCGCTTACTGCGCCGGTTTGGAGCAGCGCGCTTACTGCGCGACGCCGGCCAGCGGATCATCTTCCGCCTGCGGCACCGGCGATACCGGCGCCTGCCCGTCCAGCCCCGGATCGCCGGGGATCGCGTCGGGCGCCTGCTGCGGGTTGACCGCCGGAGTGGAGACCGTCCGGTCGAGGCTGGTGTCGAGTTCCCTGGTGCCCGCCTGGTTCACGGCCATGCCGGCCAGCAGGATGGCCAGCGCCACGAAGGCGACCGTCAGCCACTTGGTGGTGCGGGTCAGGAAATCGGCCGCGCCACGGGCGGACATCAGCCCGCCGGGGCTGCCGCCGCCGCCGACGCCCAGACCGCCGCCTTCACTGCGCTGCATCAGCACAACGCCAACCAGTGCGGCGGCGATGATCCCCTGGACCACGGACAGAAAGATAAACAGCGACATGAACTACCTTAAGGCAAGGCGCGGCGGAGCGCGTGAAGCCGCGCATCTAGTCCGCCGGGCGTGTTTTCTCAAGCATTGCGGGAACCAAAGACCGCGATGCCTGCCGACTATGGGCGATTAGTGGTGGTGCTCCAGCCGCTCCGCCGCGGCCACCACGATGCCGACGAAGCTTTCCGCCGTCAGGCTGGCGCCGCCGACCAGCGCGCCGCCGACCTCGTCCGCCGCCAGCAGCTCGGCCGCGTTGTCCGCCCGGACAGATCCGCCATACAGAATGCGGATCGCTTCCGCGCCCGGGCCATAGATGGCCAGCAATTGCGCGCGGATCGCCCGGTGCATGGCGGACACGTCCTCCACGGTGGGCGTGCGGCCGGTGCCGATCGCCCAGACGGGTTCGTAGGCCACGGTCACGCGTTCCAGCACATGTTCCCCGCGCGGCAGCGACCCCTCCAGCTGCGCGGCGACGACCGCCTCGGCCTCGCCCGCGTCGCGCTGCTCCTCCGTCTCGCCGACACAGACGATCACGCCCATGCTCAAGGCCAGCGCCGCCTGCGCCTTGGCCCGCACCTCACTGTCGCTTTCCCGATGGTGGGTACGGCGTTCGGAATGGCCCACGATCACGAAGCTGGCGCCGGCATCCTTGACCATGCCGGCGGAAATGCCGCCGGTATGCGCGCCGCTTTCGGCCGCGTGGCAATCCTGCGCGCCGACGCCGATCAGGCCGGCTTCCTTGCGGATCGCCTGGATCAGGGTGGCGGGCGGCGCCAGCGCCACCTCCACCTTGATCAACCGTTCGGCCGCACGGTCGATGGCGCGGGCTTCCGCGACCATGGCACGGGTTCCGTGCATCTTCCAGTTGCCGACGATATAGGGGCGCTGGGCCATCTATAGTCCTTGATGCTTGTCAATGTGCGAATGAGTGATCGGTCGATCTGCGGCGGGGCCGCCACCGTTCCGGTCCGATGCCGCTACCCCCGGCCGCAACGCTTGTCAAAGCCGCCAGCCGGGCGCCCGTCGCACACCGCCGGCACTGTTGCGGAAGGGTTGCAGGCCGGATAAAGCGCCGCTCTCGCAGCGCCCACCCGGGTGCCTGTCACCCTGTCCACTCGCAAGAAGCGCCCGCCCCCATGCTCCAGCTGTTCCGCAATCTTACCAAGTCCAGGCTCGGCGTCGGCGTCACGCTCGTCTTCCTGGCGATCATGGCCCTGGCCTTCGTCGGGGGTGATGTCGCGAACAGCAACCTGTTCGGCGGCGTCGCCGGCGGGGATCGGGTGGCGACCGTGGGCGACGAACGCGTCGACAGCGCGGACCTGATCAGCAACGCCACCAATGCGCTGGAGGCGGAGCGGCAGGAGAATCCCAGCCTGACCATGCCGGCCTTCATCGCGCAGGGCGGGCTGACGCAGGTGCTGGACCAGTTGCTGAGCCGCACGGCACTGTCCGTGTTCGGACAGGAGCATGGCCTCAAGGTCAGTGACCGGCTGATCGACAGCGAATTGCTGCAGATCGGCGCTTTCCGCGGCGCGGACGGCCAGTTCGACGCCAATCTGTTTCGTGCCACGCTGGCACAGCGGGGCCTGACGGAGGCTGCAGTGCGCGAAGATCTCGCCGCCGGCCTGTATGCCCGCCAGCTGCTGTCGCCCGTCGCATTGTCGCCGGTGATGCCCGCCAGCTTCGGCCCGCGCTATGCCGCGCTGCTGCGTGAACGGCGGC
This sequence comes from Croceibacterium ferulae, assembly GCF_003660445.1. GTDB lineage: Bacteria > Pseudomonadota > Alphaproteobacteria > Sphingomonadales > Sphingomonadaceae > Croceibacterium > Croceibacterium ferulae. The sequence goes on from NZ_QZVQ01000007.1 coordinate 263,758, forward strand.
AGGGGGCCATCGCGCTGATCCCCAGCGATGCCTATGCGCCGACGGCGGCACCCACCGATGCGCAGCTGCAGGCCTTCTATCGCGAGACCAGCAGCAGCTATATCCGCCCGGAACGGCGCGTGCTGCGCTTTGTCACCTTCGGGGAAGACGCACTGGCGGGCCTGCCCGCGCCGACAGAGGCGCAGATCGCCCAGCGGTTCCAGCGTGACCGCGCGCAATATGGTGCCAGCGAACGGCGTCGCTTCACGCAGCTGATCGTGCCGACCCAGGCGGCGGCGCAGGCCATCGTGAACGAGGTCCGCGGGGGAACGTCGCTTGCCGCATCGGCGCAGGGCAAGGGGCTGCGCACCGCAGGCATCGGCCCCGTCACGCAGAGCCAGCTGACCAGCCAGGCCTCCACCGCCGTCGCCTCTGCCGCGTTCGGCGCGGCGCAGGGCGCCATCGCCGCTCCGGCCCGCGGGCCGCTAGGCTGGTATGTGCTGCAGGTGGACGGGATCGAACGCACCGCCGCCCGCACGCTGGACCAGGTTCGCGGCGAGATCGCGCAGACCCTGGCCACCGAAGCGCGCACTGCCGCCATCGCCGGACTTGGCGCGCGGGTGCAGGACCAGCTGGACGATGGCGCCACGCTGGCCGAAGTCGCCACCTCCGTGAAGGGCACTGTCACCACCACCCGGCCTGCCACGGCCGAAGGCTCGATCTACGGCTCCACCAGCAATGAACGCGTGCCGGAAGAACTGACGCGCGTGCTGCCCTCCGCCTTCGAGATGGCGGAAGGCGAGGCGCAGGTCGCCGAAGTGGTGCCGGGCGAACGCTTCGTCGCCTATGACGTGGCGGAGATCACCCCGTCGGCCACCGCCCCGCTGGCGGAGATCCGGGACGAGGTCGTCGCCCTGTGGCGCCGCGACCAGGGCGCAGCCGCCGCCCGCGCCGCCGCGCAGCGCGTGCAGCAGCGCATCGGCAAGGGCGCCACGCTGGCGGCCGCGCTGGCCGCAGAGGACAAGGGCCTGCCGGCCCCGCGCACCGTCAACCTGACGCGCGACCAGCTGGCCGGGCAGCAGCAGGTGCCCCGTCCGCTGGCGCTGTTCTTCTCCATGGCGAAAGGCACCACCAAGACCCTTGAGGAACAGGGCGATGGCGGCTGGTACGTGGTGCAGCTGGCCGATGTGCAGGCGCCCGCGATCGCGCAGACCGATCCGCTGGTCCTCGCCTCCCTGCAGCAGCTGGGCACCGCCACGGGCGAGGAATATGTGCAGCAGTTCCTGGCCGCGGTGGAGGCCGAGGTCGGCGTGGAGCGCAATGCGGACGCGATTGCCGGCGTGACCGCCCGGCTGACCGGCGGGCAGTAGGATGGCGCCGCTCGCCAGCAGCACCCTTGCCAATGCCGACGCCGCCAGCCGGCAGCTTGCTGCCGGGCAGCCGGCGCTGGTCTGGCGCCGGGTCGTGGCCGACACGGACACCCCGGTCGGCGCCGCGTTGAAGCTGATCGAGCCGGGCCGGGGCGACTTCCTGCTGGAATCGGTCGAAGGCGGGGCCGTGCGCGGCCGCTACAGCCTGATGGGGCTGGATCCGGACCTGGTCTTCCGCGCCACCGGCCATGCTTGCGAGATCAATCGCGCATGGCAGGATGACCGCGCCGCCTTTGCCGCCCTGCCCGGCGACTCGCTGGCCGAACTGCGCGCGCTCGCCGCCGCCTGCCGCATCGACGTGCCCGCCGAACTGCCGCCCGCGCTCGCCTGCCTGGTCGGCTATTTCGGCTACGAGACGATCGGCCTGGTGGAAGACCTGCCGCGCGCGCCGCAGGGCGCGCTGGAGCTGCCGGACATGCTGTTCGTGCGGCCGACGGTGGTGCTGGTGTTCGACGGGTTGACGGATGCGCTGTTCTGCGTCGCCCCGCTATGGGCCGACGGCACCGCCGCCGAACAGGCGCTGGCCCAAGCCGGCGAACGGATCGACGACACGCTGCGCCGCCTGGCACAGCCTGCGCCGGCCCTGCCCGGGGCTGCGCAGCCGCTGCCGGACATGGCGCTGAACCCGGTGCTCGCCCCCGGCGATTACCCGGCGATGGTGGCCCGGGCGAAGGAGTACATCACCGCCGGCGACATCTTCCAGGTTGTGCTGGCACAGCGCTTCACCTGCCCCTTCCCGCTGCCGCCGCTGGCGCTCTACCGGGCGCTGCGGCGGGTGAACCCGTCCCCATTCCTGTACTTCCTCGACCTGCCCGGCTTTGCCATCGTTGGTTCCAGCCCGGAGATCCTGGTCCGGGTGCGCGATGGCGAGGTGACCATCCGCCCCATCGCCGGCACCCGCCCGCGCGGGCTCGGCGAGGCGGCGGACCGCGCGGCGGAGGCGGATCTGCTGGCCGATCCCAAGGAACTAGCGGAGCACCTGATGCTGCTGGATCTCGGCCGCAACGATGTCGGCCGCGTGGCGACGGCGGGCAGCGTGACGGTGACCGACAGCTTCACCGTCGAACGCTATAGCCACGTCATGCACATCGTCAGCAACGTGGTCGGCCAGCTTGCTCCGGACAAGGACGCGCTGGACGCACTGTTCGCCGGCTTCCCCGCCGGAACGGTCAGCGGTGCCCCCAAGATCCGCGCCTGCGAGATCATCGCCGGGCTGGAGCCGGAGACACGCGGGCCCTATGCCGGCGGCGTCGGCTATTTCGCGCCCGACGGCTCGGTCGACAGCTGCATCGTGCTGCGCACCGCCGTGGTCAAGGAAGGCACCATGCACGTCCAGTCCGGGGCCGGCATCGTCGCCGACAGCGACCCCGCCTACGAACAGCGCGAATGCGAGGCCAAGGCCGGCGCGCTGATCGCCGCTGCCCGCGAAGCCGCCCGGATTGCCGGCGAACCCGGCTTCGGCCAATGAGCGCGACCATGACCGCACCCATCCTCGTCATCGACAATTACGACAGCTTCACCTTCAACCTGGTCCATTACCTGATGGAACTGGGCGCCGCGGTGGAGGTGGTGCGCAACGATGCCCTGACCGCCGCCCAGGCGCTCGACACCGGCGCCGCCGGCATCCTGATCTCCCCCGGCCCTTGCACCCCCACGGAAGCCGGCATCAGCCTGGACCTGGTCGGTGCCTGCGCCGATGCCGGCCGGCCGCTGCTGGGCGTGTGCCTGGGCCATCAGGCGATCGGGCAATATTTCGGCGGCACCGTCACCCGTGGCGGGCTGATGCACGGCAAGACCAGCCCCGTTACCCATGATGGCAGCGGCGTGTTCGCCGGCCTGCCCAGCCCGTTCACCGCCACCCGCTATCACTCGCTGGTGGTGGTCGACATACCGGAGGTGCTGGTGGTCAACGCCCACAGCGAGACGCCCGGGCTGGACGGTACCGTCGCCATGGGCTTCCGCCACGCACACCTGCCGATCCATGGCGTGCAGTTCCACCCGGAAAGCATCGCCACCGAACATGGCCACGACCTGCTGGCCAACTTCCTGCGCGATTGCGGCATAGAGCCGCAGGCGCGAGCGTGAGCCACCCCTTCACTGCCGAGGAGGCGGAGGCGCTGTTCGGCCGGATGCTGGACGGGCAGATCGACGATGCCACGATCACCCGCACGCTGATCACCATGACCGAACGGGGCGAGAGCGCGGCCGAGATCGCCGGTGCCGCCCGCGCAATGCGCGCGCGCATGATCCCCGTCGCCGCACCGGCCGGCGCGATCGACGTCTGCGGCACGGGCGGCGACGGGCACCATACGCTGAACGTGTCCACCGCGGTCGCGATCATCATCGCCGCCTGTGGAGTGCCCGTGGCCAAGCACGGCAACCGCGCGGCCAGCAGCAAGGCCGGCGCGGCGGACACGCTGGAGGCGCTGGGCCTTGACCTCGATGCCGCCGCCCGCACGGCGGAGACGACGCTGGACAGCATCGGCATCGGTTTCCTGTTCGCCGCCGCGCATCATCCGGCCATGGGCCGCATCATGCCGATCCGCCGGGCGATCGGCCGGCGCACCATCTTCAACCTGCTCGGCCCGCTGGCCAACCCCGCCGGCGTCACCCGCCAGCTGATCGGCATCGCCCGCCCCGCTTACGTGCCCATCTATGCCGACGCGCTGGCGCAACTCGGCACCGCCCACTCCCTGATCGTTTCGGGCGATGAGGGACTGGACGAACTGAGCCTTGCCGGCGGCAACGAAGTCGCGACCATCCGCGACGGCGAAGTGCGCATGGGCCGCATGGACCCGGCCGATGCAGGCCTGCCCACCGCGCCGGTCAGCGCCATCCGCGGCGGCGATGCGGCGCACAATGCCGCCGCCCTGTCCGCCCTGCTGGACGGGCAGGCGGGCCCCTACCGCGATGCCGTGCTGCTGAACGCCGCCGCCGGGCTGATCGTGGCGGAAGCCGCCCCCGATTGGCAGGCCGGTGCCGCCCGCGCCGCCGAAGCGATCGACAGCGGCGCCGCGCGCGACCTGCTCGCCCGCTGGATCGCGGCCGCGCGGTAATCTCGACACCGGCCACCACTCGCGGCATAGCGCGCGCCATGAACAAGCTGATCGAGATCTGCGCCACCAAGCGTGAGGAAGTGGCCGACCGCAAGGGCCACGCCACCATTGCCGATCTCGACCGGCGCGCGGCCGAGGCCACCCCGCCCCGCGGCTTCCGCGCCGCGCTGGAGGCGAAGGCCGCCACTGGCTTCGCCGTGATTGCGGAGATCAAGAAAGCCTCCCCCAGCAAGGGCCTGATCCGCGCCGATTTCCGCCCGGCGGAACACGCGCTGGCTTACGAACAGGGCGGCGCCGCCTGCCTCTCCGTCCTGACCGATGCGCCCTACTTCCAGGGGCACGAGGATTACCTGATGGACGCCCGCGCCGCATGCGGCCTGCCGGTGCTGCGCAAGGATTTCACGCTCGATCCGTGGCAGGTAGCCGAAGCCCGGGCGATCGGCGCCGACGCGATCCTGCTGATCGTCGCCGCGCTGGAAGATGGCCAGATGGCCGAACTGGAAGCCGCCGCGCTGGAACGCGGGATGGACGTGCTGGTGGAGGTCCACGACGCCGCCGAGATGGAGCGCGCCGCCCGGCTGCGATCGCGGCTGATCGGCGTCAACAATCGCGACCTCAGGACGTTCAGCACCGACCTGGGCATCACGCAGGCACTGGCCCCGCTGGCGCCGGAAGGTACACTGCTGGTCGGCGAAAGCGGCATTGCCACTCACGCCGATTGCATGACCCTGGCGCAGAGCGGCGTGCGCACCTTCCTGGTGGGCGAAAGCCTGATGCGCCAGCCCGACATCGCTGCAGCCACACGGGCCTTGCTGGGCGGGTAATCCGGCAACGTCGCGCCGGCATGGCGCGCGCCTTCGGACCCTCTGATGCCGTTGGCGGCTACCTCGATGTGGGGGCGGGCAAGGCTGGGGAAGAAACGCGTGCCAATTCCGCATCGCTTCCGAGCACCCGGTAGAGCTGGAAGCGGTTCTGCAGCGCGATCAGCAGGATCGCCACTTCCTCGCGCCGCGCCTGGTAAAGCGTTCGCTGCGCCAGGAGATTGGCCAGGAAGCTCTCGACGCCGCCCCGGTAACGCTCCTCGGTCAGCTGCGCAGTGTCCGCCGCCGCAAACGTGTTGCGGCGCGCGGCTTCTGTCTGGTCCAGGATCGTGCTCTGAGTGGCGAGCGTGTCGGCGACCTCCCGGAAGGCGGTCTGGATAGCGCGTTCGTAACCCGCCAGCGCCGCATCGCGTCGTGCCGCGGTGGCCTCCACATTCGCCCGCCGCCCGCCGGCATCGAAGATCGTCTGCGCCAGGCCTGCCCCGCCGGACGCGCTGAACGCGCCGCCGGTGAACAGGCCGCCAAGCCCGTCGCCGGCGAGGCCAAGGAGCCCGGTCAATGTGAGGCTCGGGAACAGCGCCGCCCGGGCGACGCCGATATCGGCGTTGGCGGCCCGCAGCACGAACTCGGCCTCCTGCACGTCGGGCCGGCGTAGCAATACTTCGGAACTGGTGCCTGCTGGCAGGGTGCCGACCGCCTCCATGATCTCAGCGAGGCCGCCGGGCAGCAGTGCCGGGTCGACCGGCGCGCCGACGAGCAGTTGCAACAGGTTCACGTCCTCCGCCAGCGCGGCGGTCTGGCGGGCCAGATCGCCCTCCGCCGTCGCCAGCACCTGCTCGGCCTGGCGCACATCCGTGCGGGGCGCGATCCCGCCCTCCAGCCGGGCCTGCGTCAGCTCCACGCTGCGGCGGGCATTGTCGGCCGTGTCCTGGGCGATGGCGCGCAGGTCCTCGTCGGCCGCATAGGTTGCCCAGACGGAGGCGATGTCCGCCACCAGGCCGATCCGCACCGATGCCGCCGCCGCTTCGCTTGCCAGTGCCAGCTCCCGCTGCGCTGCGGTCGCATTGGCCAGACCGCCGAACAGGTCCAGCTCGTAGCTGGCGATGCCGCCCTGCAGCGCATAGGCCTGCCCTTCCCGCGCGGATTGCGTGGTGGCATCGGCAGAGGCACCCACTGCCACCACGGGGAACTGGGCCGAGCGGGTCACCCGGACGAGCGCGCGCGCCTCCGCAATGTTGGCGGCGGCAATGCGGAGGTCGCGATTGTTGTCGAGCGCGAGCCCCACCAGCTGGAGCAGGCGAGGATTGCGGAACAGGTCGGTATAGGAGACATCGGGCAGCGCCGCCCCCGACGGCGCATAGGCCGGGCCCACGGGGAACGTGGGCGGCACCGGCGCTTGCGGCCGGGCGTAGTCGGGCGCCAGCGAACACGCACTCGCCAGCGCGGCGAGCGCCAGCACCAGCAGCCGGAATGATGGGCGCATGGTCACGCCAGACCTTCTCTGCGGGGCTGGCGACCAATCCTGCGGCGCAGCGCCTTCAATCCGTCGCGGGTGCCGCGCCGCACCAGCACGAACAGCAACGGGATGTAGAAGATCGCCAGCAGAGTGGCCGTCAGCATTCCGCCGATCACCGATGTGCCGATGGCGATGCGGCTGTTGGCTCCGGCGCCGGTGGCGATGGCCAGCGGCAGCACGCCGAAGATGAAGGCGAAGCTGGTCATCAGGATCGGGCGCAGACGGATGCGCGCGGCACTGACCACGGCATCGATGACGCGGGCGCCCTTCTTCTCCTCCTGCTCGGCGAACTCGATCACCAGAATCGCGTTCTTGGCGGTCAGCCCCATCGTGGTCAGCAGCCCGATCTGCAGGAAGACGTCGTTCTCCAGCCCCCGGATCGTGGCTGCGAACACCGCCCCCACCAGGCCGAGTGGGATCACCAGCAGCACCGCGATCGGGATGGACCAGCTTTCGTACAGCGCCGCCAGGCACAGGAACACCACCAGCAGCGACAGCCCGTACAGCAGCGGCGCCTGGCCGGAGGATATCCGCTCCTCGTACGAGGATCCGGCCCAGGCCACGCCCGTGCCGGGCAAGGCGGAGGCCAGCCGCTCCATTTCCGCCATCGCCTCGCCCGAACTCACGCCGGCGGCCGGCTGCCCGGAGATGCCATAGGCGGGTACGCCCTGGAACCGGCTGGTGGTGGACGGAGTGGTCGCCCAGCCCAGCTGCGAGAAGGAGGAGAACGGCGCCATCGTGCCGGTGTTGGACCGCACGAACCATTGGGAAAGATCTTCGGGTTTGGCGCGGTATTCGGCGTCTCCCTGGACATACACCCGCTTCACGCGGCCCCGGTCGATGAAGTCGTTGACGTAGCGCCCACCCCAGGCTGTTCCGAGGGTGGCATTCACGTCGGCCGGTGACAGGCCGTAGGCACTGAGGCGCCGTGTATCCAAATCCACCTTCAGCGTCGCCACATCGGGCAGGTCGCCAAGGCGCACCTGCGCGAGCAGGGGATTGCCGTTGGCCTGTGCAATCAGCCGGTCGCGCGCCTCGGCAAACTGCGCCCGGCTGAGGCCGCTGGTGTTCTGGAACTGCATGTTGAAGCCGGCATCGCCCAGGCCGCGCACCGCGCCAGGCACCTGCGTGAACACCTGCGCGTCGCGCAACCCGGCGAAGGCCTTGCTCGCCCGGTCGGCAATCGCCTGGGCGGTGTTCTCCGGTCCGGGGCGGTCATCCCAATGCTTCAGGTTCATCCAGCCTTGGCCGGTGTTCTGCCCCGAGGCCCCACCGCCCCCGCCACCCGCGACAAGGAAGGTGGAATCGATGTTCTCGGCCTCCGGCCCCGCCATGTAGCTGCGGACAAGGTCGCGCACCTCCAGCGTCCGCGCCTGGGTGGCGCCGGCGGGCAGGCGAAACTGGACCTGTACCCGCCCCTGATCCTCGATCGGCAGGAACCCGCCGGGCAGGCGCATGAACAGCCACGCCAGCAGCACCAGCGTCGCCAGATAGATGACGAGGAACAGCCATTTGCGATCCACCACCGCGCGCACCGCAACGAGGTAGCGGGCCACCATCCGTTCGAAGTTGCGGTTGAACCAGTCGCCCGCCCGGCGGAGCCGGTCCTGCATCCGGGCGAGGCGGCCGCGTGGGTGGGCCGGACCTGAATCCGCGTCCGGACCCGAGCCACCACCGGCAAGGTGCGCCGCCTTGGGCTTCAGCAGAGTTGCGGTAATCGCCGGGCTCAGGATCAGTGCGACCAGCACCGACAGGATCATGCAGGAGATGATCGTCACCGCAAACTGCCGGTAGATGACGCCGGTGGAGCCACCGAAGAAGGCCATCGGCAGGAACACCGCCGACAGCACCAGCGCGATCGCGACCAGTGCCACGTTAAGCTCGCGCATCGATTCGATCGTCGCCTCGCGCGGGCCCATGCCCGGGTTCTCTTCCATCAGGCGCTCGACATTCTCGACCACCACGATCGCGTCATCGACCAGCAGCCCGATCGCCAGCACCATGCCGAACAGCGTCAGCGTGTTCAGCGTCAGCCCGGCGACATAGAACACCGCCAGCGTGCCCAGCAGCACCACCGGCACCGCGATCACCGGCACCAGCAGCGCGCGCCAGCTCTGCAGGAACACGAACATGACGATCACCACCAGCACGATCGCCTCAAGCAGCGCCTTGACCACCTCGTCCACGGACAGCTGGATGAAGTTGGTGGAATCGTTGGCGTAGGCATAGTCGAGACCGTCGGGCAGATCGCGCGCGAGGGTGTCCATCTCGGCCTTGACCAGCTCCGCCGTGCGCAGCGCATCGGCGCCGGGGGACAGCGAGATGCTCATGCCCGCACCCGGATGGCCGTTCATCTGCAGGATGGCGTTGTAGCTTTGCGAGCCCAGCTCCACCCGCGCCACGTCGCCGATCGTCACGGTGGAGCCGTTGGGCAGCGTCTTGAGCACGATGGCCCGGAACTGCTCCGGCGTCTGCAGCCGGGACTGCGCGGTGACTGTGGCGTTAAGCAGCTGGTCCGGGGGCGCCGGCAGGCCGCCCACGTCACCCGCTGCGACTTCCGCATTCTGGGTCTGGATGGCGCTGATGACGTCGCCGGGGATCAGCTGAAAGGCGGCCAGCCGGTGGGGATTGAGCCAGATCCGCATGGCATAGGGGCTGCCGAACACATTGACCTCACCCACGCCCGCCACGCGCGACAGCGGGTCCTGGATGTTGGACGAAAGGTAGTCCGACACGTCCTGGAACGTGCGGGTGTCTGTCACGTCATAAACTGCCACCAGCAGCAGGGCATCGGGATTGGACTTGCTGACCCGCACGCCCTGCTGCTGCACCTCGCCCGGAAGCCGCGCGATGGCGCTCTGGATGGCGTTCTGCACCTGCACCTGGGCGATGTCCGGATCGGTGCCCTTGGCAAAGGTGACGGTGATGCTCGCCTGCCCGCGCGAGCTCGATTGCGAGCTGAAGTACAACAGCCCGTCGAGGCCGGTGAGCGTCTGCTCCAGCACCTGCGTCACGCTGTTCTCGATCGTCTCCGCCGAGGCGCCGGGGAAGGAGGCGCTGACATTGACGTTGGTGGGCGCGATGTCCGGATATTGCTCGACCGGCAACGCCCGCAGCGCCCCCACGCCCGCCAGCATCACGATGATGGCGAGCACCCAGGCAAAGATCGGCCGTTCGATGAATATCCGCGACATGGGTCTGGTCAGTCCGCCCGCGCCGGGGCGGCCGTCGGACCAGCGGGAACGCCGATCCGCTGCGGCGTACCCTGGGGGACCGGCCGGACCTCCGTGTCATGCCGCAACGCCTTTGGCGTCTGGGTGATCACCCGGTCTCCGCTGCGCAGCCCGTCGGATATCACCCAGTTCCGGCCCTGCGTGCGGCTGGTGGTGACCGGCCGGCGCAGCGCCTTGTTGCCGGGCCCGACCACGTAGACGAAGGCAGAGCCGTTGAAGTCGCGCTGCACCGCGGGCTGCGGAACCACGAAGGCGGCAGGCCGCACCGCCTGATCGAACACGGCGGTCACGAACATGCCGGGCAACAGCACGCCCTGTGGATTGGGAAAGCGCGCGCGCAGCGCCACGGTGCCGGTGCTCACATCAACCGTCACGTCCGAAAACTGCACGGTGCCCGCCGCGCCATAGGTGCTGCCATCCTCCAGCTGCAGCCGGGCACTGGTGCTGCCGGCATCCACCTCGCCGTCGCGCAGCGCCCGGCGCAAGGAGGTCAGCTCGGCACTCGATTGCTGCATGTCGACGAAGATCGGGTCCAACCGTTGAATGATCGCCAGCGGCTGTGTCTGGGCGGCATTGGCGAGCGCGCCATTCGTGACCAGCGAGCGGCCGATACGCCCGCTGATGGGCGCATCGACCCGTGTGAAACGCAGGTTGATGCGCGCAGTCTCCAGCGCCGCCTGGGCCTGCGCCACGGTTGCCCGCGCCACCCCGGCCTGGGCCTCCGCATTGGTGTAGTCCTGCTCGGCAACCGCCTCGATCTCGGCCAGCGGCTTGTAGCGGCGGGCGAGAGCCTCGGCACCCTGGGCCGTGGCGCGCGCGCTGGCAAGGTTCGCCTCCGCCTGGCGAACGGCGGCGCGGAACAGTCGATCGTCGATCTCGTACAGCTGCTGCCCGGCCCGGACGAAGCTGCCTTCCACGAACAGCCGGCGGCGGATGATCCCGCTCACCTGCGGGCGGACCTCGCTCGTCTCGTAGGCGACGGTCCGGCCCGCGAGCGTGACGGAGATCGGCACTGCCACCGGCTCGACCATGACGAACCCGACCTGCGGAGCCGGCTCGGCAGCACGCTCCTCGCCAGACGAACATCCGGAGAGCGCCGCAAGACCCATGGCGAGGCTGCCGACACGAACAGCCCGAAGAAACCTCGTCAAATCCAGTGATTCCCTGCAGGCCGTCGGCAGACGGTCACCATTGTCCATGGCGCAAACGTCGCCGTAATACACTGAAATATTGCAGCCATCGCAGATGGGCGTCAACCGCGGGCGACGAATTTGGTGGCGGCCCGATCCGGGCAAACGGATGCATGTCGGTGGCCACCATCGAAGCCGGCTTGCACCAAGGCCGATCTGCAACCGTGCTGCTGCCTGGCGCGCCGATCCAGTCCCCTAGATGACGCGGGGAACATCGCGGCGCCACGACCATTCGAGTGGAAATCTTCAGCCGGGGTCGAGATGCAGGTATCGGACGTCATGAGCGAGGACGTCGAGTTTGTCTCGCCCGACGCCAGTGTCCAGGACGCTGCCGTGCTGATGGGCGAGATCGACGTCGGCGGACTACCCGTGGGTACGCGGGAACAGCCGCTGGGGATCGTGACCACACGTGACCTTGTGTATCGGCTGTGCGCGGCAGGGCTTGATCCCGCGAGCACGTCTGTCAGGCAGGTGATGAGCCCGAACATCTTCGCCTGCTCGACGGAAGATGACCTTGGCGCGGCGATGGACGTGATGGCGGCCCATCATGTCCGCAGGCTGATGGTGAGCGACGCGGACGGTCGGATGGTTGGCTGGATCACCCTCAGCGATATTGCGCGCCGCCTCCTGATCGACAGCCCGGTCGTGCGCGACGGGCTGGATGAACTCAACCGGACGGCTCTCTGACCCGTGTCCGCTGTCCGGTGCGCTCCCGATTAATCCGCAGCACGACGTCGGCCGCGATGTCCAGCCGTGCGGCCAGATAGGCCAGGTAGGTGCGCTCCACCGGACGGTCGAAGCCGACGATCTCCACGGACACGGCGTAGAACCGTTCCGCCAGTACGGGCGTCCCTACGGTCCGGATCAACTGCTCGATCGAGGGCGGCGCGTCCAGTTCGCTCCATAGCTGATCCCGAACCGCAGCGTCCTCGATCCAGGATCGTACCAGCTTGCTCAGCCGCTGGCGTTCCTCATCGCTCACGGCTCCGTCAGCGTGAGCGGCGGCGATCATCCCGCGAATGAGCAGCCGGGTGTCGGACGGGCTCAATCCGGTCAGATCGGCGGGATCGCTTTGCATCAGCTGGCGCCGGTTGCGCAGGTGGGCGTCGAGCAGCTTCGAGGCGAGCGCAAGTTCCACGCGGCGCAATCGTAGCTCTGCCGGTGGGGAGTCCGCCCCGACGGGCGCAGACTGGGGCGGCCATGATGATGGCGTGACGGCTTCGGCGGCAATCCAGTCGGCGTTGGCGACGCCGTCGGGCGCACGGGCCAGGTCACGCCCCGTCACGGCAGGGCTTCTTCCGTACCGGTGGCCGCGTTGATCTGCTTCAGCAGCAAGGAGAAGTCGATCGGCTTGGGATGGTAGTCCGTGCATCCGGCCTCGATTGCCTTGTCGCGATCACCGGCCATGGCGTGAGCGGTCAGGGCGATCACGGGAACATCGGCAAAGCTTGGATCCTGACGCAGTTCACGCACGGCGGAATAACCGTCCAGCACGGGCAGGTTAACGTCCATCAGGATCAGTTCGGGCCGTTCCGCGCGCGCCTTTTCCAGCCCTGCCCGGCCATCGAAGGCGAGCGCCACCTCGTGACCCTTGCGGCGCAAACGGCGCGAAAGGAAGTCCCAGATCTCCTCGTGATCCTCGACCAGCAGCAGCCTTGCCATTGTAATCTAATCTCCGTTGATCGCCGGCGCCGTTTTCAGCTCGGCCAGCTTGTCCTTCAGCTCGGCAACGAGCAGTTCGATATCGCTGCCGTCGATGGTGTCGGCATGGGCGGCAGCGACCGCCGCGCGTTCCGACGATCCCAGCCCTTCGGAAATCACCGCCAGCGGCATGGCAAAACCGAACTGGCGCCGCAAGGCGGGCAACACATCCGCCAGACGGTCTCCATCGACGAGAACAAGATCGTGCGGAGCACTTATCCCCTCCCCGGTGACCGCGTCCACGCTGGCCTTTTCCAGTTTCCAGCCTTCCTGCGCCACGGCCGCCTCGATGGTGGCCGAGGTGTCTGCGTCCGCGCCAACCAGCAGGATGCGGCGTTCCGTGGCGAGGGCGTAGCGGTTGAGTAGCCCCTTGAGCCGCTGCCAGTCGACCGGCTTCGCCAGGTGATCGACCGCCCCCATCGACAAGGACAGGGCACGTTCGCGGGCCGCAGTGACCATCACCACGGGAACGGCCTGGAGCTCGGGATCGGCCTTCAACGTGCCAAGCACCGACCAGCCGTCCACCTGCGGCATCATCACGTCCAGCATGATCGCACTGGGGCGAACGCTGCGGGCGAGCGCAATGCCTTGCTCCCCATCGGCCGCAGTGACGACGTCGAAGCCTTCCCGGCGCAAAAACCGGTCCAGCAATTCGCGCATCTCGTGTTCATCGTCGATCACCAGGACCACCGGGGCGGTTCCGCCCGGCGCGGTACCGTGGGTGTCGGCATCTTCCGCCTTCTGGTCGGGCAGCGTCTCCAGCGGCACACGCAACCGGAAGGTCGAGCCCTTCCCCACTTCGCTCTCCACCTCGATAGTACCACCCAGCCGTTCGGCAAAGCCGCGCGTCAGGGCCAGCCCCAACCCGCTGCCACCATAGCGGCGGGTCACGGAATTGTCGGCCTGCACGAAGCGTTCGAACAGGCGGGCGAGCTGCTCCGGCGTCATGCCGATCCCTGTGTCGGACACGGCGAAGACAAGCGTGTCCTCGTCCCGGCGCGCGCTGATCGTGACCGTGCCATTGCTGGTGAACTTCGCTGCATTGCTGACGAGGTTGAACAGGCACTGGCGCAGCTTGACGACGTCGGAGGTGATCTCGCCGAGCGAGGAAGTCAGATCGACGACCAGCCGATTGCTGTTGCGCTCCACCAGCCCGGCCGCCGTGTCCGCCACGGTGCGGACCAGCGCATCCGCGTCCACCTGCTCCAGATACAGCTCATCCTTGCCAGCTTCGATCTTGGAAAGGTCGAGCACCGAATTGATCAGTTCCAGCAAGTGGCGGGCGTTGGCGGTGATCTTGCCCAGATCTGCCCGCACCTCGTCCGGATCGACCGCCTCGAGATCCTCTTCCAGCATCTCGGCATACCCGATCACGGCACTCAGCGGAGTACGCAGTTCGTGGCTCATATTCGCGATGAACTGGCTCTTGGCGAGAGCGGCCTGCTCCGCCCCCTCCTTCGCCGCGGTCAGCGCGCGCTCATCCGCCTTGCGCGCGCTTATGTCGTTGTGAACGCCGACCCATTCGGCGATCGTGCCGTCCTCCGCCATCGGCGCGGCCCGGGCCTGCATGTCGACATAAATTCCATCGCGCCGGCGCACGCGATGTTCCACCTCATAGGCGGTGTTCGCCGCCGCCGCGGCCCGCCACGCTGCCAGCGATCCCGCCCGGTCATCGGGATGGATCGCCTCCAGCCATCCGTAACCGATCATCTCCTGGGTGGTCTGGCCGGTGAACGCCCGCCAGCGCGGCTGGTCCTCGACAAAGGAGCCCCGGCTGTCGGCCGTCCACACGATCGCGGCGGTCGCCTCGATCAGGGAGCGGAACCGGGCCTCGCTCACGCGCTTGTCCCGTTCCACGCGACGGATCGCGGCGCGGGAGCGGGCATAAACCCGCGCCCGCCACGATGCGCTCACAAGGGCGACTGCCCCGATCGCACCGATTCCAAGTCTCAGATTGCGGCTCAGGCCCTCGTCGCTGACGCTCATGCCTGTCCAAACGCCCGATCACGTTATCGGTCCCTGCGGAAAGATGCGGAACACCGGCGGTATGCTGTAGTTGAGATCCGCAACACGGGGAATTATCGTTGAACGTCGATCAGGTGGCATCATTCGGCATTATCGGTGCCGTGGTCGTTCTGCTGATCTGGGACAGATTGCGGTACGACGTGGTGGCGATACTCGCGCTGCTCGTCAGCGTGGTGATCGGGCTCGTACCCGCGGACGAGGCGTTTGACGGCTTTGCCGATGACATCGTCATCATCATCGCCTCGGCCCTGGTGGTCAGCGCCGGCATCGCGCGATCGGGAATCGTGGATGTGGTGATCCGCCCCATCGCCGGCTGGCTGAGCACATCCGGCCGGCAGATCATCGGGCTGGGCACGGCGGTGGCCCTGCTGTCGGCCGTGATGAAGAACATCGGCGCGCTGGCGATCTTCATGCCGGTCGCATCGCAGCTTGCGCGGCGGCACGGTACCAAGCCGCATTATCTGCTGATGCCAATGGCTTTCGCCTCCCTGATGGGGGGCCTGATGACGCTGGTGGGGACGTCGCCGAACCTGGTGGTCAGCCGGGTGCGGCAGGACATTGTGGGGCAGCCATTCGGCATGTTCGACTACCTTCCCGTGGGCCTCGGCATCACGATCGCCGGCATGCTGTTCCTGTCGGTCGGCTGGCGCCTTCTGCCTGCCGACCGGCAGGGCTCAAGGCCAGCCGAGGACGCTTTCTCCGTCGAGGACTACGTGTCGGAACTGCGGCTGAGCGAAACCTCGACCTTCGTTGGCCGGACCGTTGCCGAGCTGGAGAAGCTTGCGCCCGGGGAGATCCGCGTGGTGGGCATCGTGCGCGAGCAATATCGGCGGCTTGTTCCGGACCCGGACTGGTCGATTTCGTCGGACGATGTGCTGGTCATCGAAGGAGATGCCCCCGCCCTGCAGCGCGCGATCGTGGGTGCCGGTCTGCTGCCGGTCGCCAGGCTCGAGACCGGCAGGGACGAATCGGCCATCGCGGAAGCCGTTATCCAGAAGGGATCCCCGCTGATCGGGCAGACCCCGCATGCTGCCCGTCTTGGGGACGTGTTCGGGCTCACCGTGCTGGCGCTCAGCCGGAAGGGTCATCAGGCACGGCGCCGGCTGGGTCGCGTGTCATTCCAGGAAGGCGATCTGCTGCTGTTGCGCGGCTCTGAGGACGGCCTTGGCGATCGCCTGATCTCGGCCGGCCTGTTCCCCCTAGCGGAGCGGCGGCTTCAGATCGGGCAGCGCCGCTCCCTCTGGGTCCCCGGCGGCATCATCGCTGCAACCATCATCGTGCTTGCATTCCAGATCGTGCCTGTAGCCATCGCCTTTCTGGCGGCGGCAACCGCCATGATCGTCACGGGTGTGCTGAAACCGGAAGAAGCCTACAATACGGTGGAATGGCCGATCCTGGTCCTGATCGGCGCCCTCATTCCCGTCAGTGCCACGCTCGAAACCACAGGCGGCAGTGCGCTTATCGCCAGTGGATTGTCCCAGATCGCCAGCGGGTTGCCACCCTTCGCGATCATCGCGCTGGTCATGGCGGCGGCGATGGCGGTGACGCCGTTCCTCAACAATGCCGCCACCGTGCTGGTGATGGCCCCCATCGGCGCCACCATGGCCCAGCAGCTCGACCTGCGGCCTGACGCCTTCCTCATGGCGGTGGCCGTGGGCGCGGGGAGCGATTTCCTCACCCCCATCGGCCATCAGTGCAACACGCTGGTCATGGGTCCGGGCGGGTACCGGTTCGCTGATTATCCGCGGCTGGGTATTCCTCTGTCGCTGATGATCCTGGTCCTGGGCACCGCGCTCATCATGCACTTCTGGCCGCTGTGAGCACGACCGGATATTCCGCGCGGCCTTCGCAAACCTTGCACTCCGCCTTCCCGAACGACTGATCCCCCACATGCTCGCAACCGCAGCCTGGCGCGAACGCCTGCACCTTACTGGCTCCGTTCAGGCCGTGCTCTTCTGCTGCCTCGGCGTGCTGTTGTTCGCCTGCATGGATGCGACCATCAAATATCTGGCGATGCGGCACGACGTTCCGATCATCGTTGCCGTGCGCTATCTGGTGAACTGGCTGCTGCTGGTGGCGATCGTCGGCCCGGTCTGCCGGGGCCGCCTGGTCCGGACGCATCGGACGGGCCTCGTCCTCGTCAGGGCCTGCAGCCTGGCAGTCGCCTCCCTGCTCGTGGGACTGGCGCTGCAGCGCATGCCGGTGGCGGAAACGACCGCCATCAACTTCCTCGCCCCCATGCTTGTCGTCGTGGTTGCAGGACCATTGCTCGGCGAAAAGGTCGGAGCAGCGAGCTGGGCTACGGCATTGATCGGGTTTGGCGGCGTGCTGCTGATCGCGCGGCCGGGCAGCGGTCTGGAACTGACCGGGCTTGCCTGTGCTCTGGCCGCGGTCGGCGCGAACGTTGCCTACCAGCTCCTGTCCCGAACCCTGGCGCGCACCGAACGGACGACTGCCCTCCTCTTCTACGCCGCCCTGGTCGGTACCGTCATCTTCGGCATCATGGGACTTTGGCTGTGGGAGGGTGAGTTCGCAACCGGTCTCGAGCTCGTCCTGTTCCTGAGCCTGGGGGTTTACGGCGGGCTAGGCCACTACCTCTTCACGGCCGCCTACCGTCACGCCGACGCCTCCGTCCTGGCGCCGCTCAGCTATCTGCAGCTGTTCTGGGCCGGTCTGCTGGGCTGGCTGATCTTTGGCCATCTGCCGGACTGGCTCAGCGTCATCGGGATGATCCTGATCGCAGGCTCCGGAGTGGGCGCGGCGATCCGGCGCTAGGTCGCGAGCACCCGTCCAGCGCTCAGCGTCCTGCCGACCGCGTCGCGCCACCCGCTGGCGAGCCGTCGGCGGCTGTCGGCATCCATCCGGGGACGGAACACGTCGCCCCGCTGCCAGGTTCGGGCGAGCGCATCCAGGTCGGGCCAGATGCCGGTGGCCAGGCCCGCATGGAAGGCGGCCCCCAGCGCGGTGGTCTCCAGCTGGGCGGGCCGCTCCACCGGTACGTCCATCATGTCGGCCATGAACTGGCACAGCCAGTCATTGGCCGCCATCCCCCCGTCCACCCGCAACGTTTCCGGGTTGGCGGCCCCATCGGCGACCATCGCCGCGGCAAGATCCATGGACTGGTATCCGACCGCCTCCAGCGCGGCGCGCGCGAGGTGCGCCTGCGTGGCGCCCAGCGTCAGCCCGAAGATCGCGCCACGGGCATCCGGATCCCAGTGGGGCGCGCCCAGGCCGACAAAGGCCGGCACCATGTAGACGCCGTGATTGTCGGGAACCTGGGTCGCCATGTCGTCGGTCTGGCTGGCGTGGGTGATCACGCCAATCCCGTCGCGCAGCCACTTCACCGCCGCTCCGGCCACGAAGATCGATCCTTCCAGCGCGTAGGTCATCTGCCCGCCCAGTCGGTAGGCCGGCGTCGTCAGCAGCCGGTTGTTCGACCGGATTGCATCCGATCCCGTATTCAGCAGCATGAAGCAGCCTGTGCCATAGGTCGACTTGACCGTACCGGGCGCAAAGCAGGCCTGGCCGAACAGCGCCGCCTGCTGGTCCCCCGCCATGCCTGCCACCGGGATGGCCGCACCGAACAGATTGGCCGCCGTGGTGCCGAAGATGCGGGAATTGTCGTGCACTTCAGGCAGCAGCGCCACGGGCACCCGGAACAGGCGGCACAGCTCTTCATCCCAGCACTGGTCATGGATGTTGTAGAGCATGGTGCGCGCCGCGTTGGTGACATCGGTCGCATGGACAGCGCCGCCCGTCAGCCGGCACAGCAGGAAGCTGTCGATCGTGCCCATGGCCAGCTCGCCCCTCTCCGCGCGGGCGCGCGTACCGGGCACGTGATCCAGGATCCAGCTGAGCTTGGTGGCGGAAAAATAGGGGTCGATCAGCAGGCCGCTGCGGGCGCGCACATCGGCCTCGACCCCATCCTCGTTCAGCCGGCGGCACCATTCGGCGGTGCGGCGGTCCTGCCAGACGATGGCGTTGTGGATCGGCTCGCCCGTGGCGCGATCCCAAACCACCACGGTTTCGCGCTGGTTGGTGATGCCGATGCCGGCGATTCCGGCCGCGCCCACTCCGCTTCGCTCGATCGCGGACCGTGCGGTCGCCAGCGTGTCACGCCAGATCGTCT
The DNA here is from genome assembly GCF_003660445.1 of Croceibacterium ferulae. Taxonomy (GTDB): domain Bacteria; phylum Pseudomonadota; class Alphaproteobacteria; order Sphingomonadales; family Sphingomonadaceae; genus Croceibacterium; species Croceibacterium ferulae. The sequence goes on from NZ_QZVQ01000007.1 coordinate 282,838, forward strand.
CTGGATCGTGCTCCACCCAACCGGGTTGCGGGTAATGCTGCCCGAACTCCACCTGCGCGATGGAGACCGGGCGCGCCCGCGCATCGAACACGCTCGCGCGGGTGGAGGTGGTCCCCTGGTCGATCGCCAGGATGTGGGTTGGCCGGCTCACGCGCTCGCTCTCCTGCCTGATATGGCGCGCATTGCGGCACACCCTGCCTTACGGGCCGGAAAGAGGCGCAGGATGCCAACGCCCGCACGGCACCCGAAGGATGCCGTGCGGGCGGGCCGGTCTTTCAGAAAGCGAGAACCTGGCGGTTCGCCGCGGGCGTTAGCGGTCCCGCTCAGCCCGCTTGCGATCGGCCTTGCGTGCCCGGCTGACAGCAGCCGCACGCTCGCGCGCGCGCCGTTCCGACGGCTTCTCGAAATGCTGCCGAAGCTTCATCTCGCGGAATACGCCTTCGCGCTGAAGCTTCTTCTTGAGCGCCCGGAGCGCCTGGTCGACATTGTTGTCACGAACGATGATCTGCATGAGTCGCCTTATGACTGCTTTGGATCGGATGCAAGACTCGCCCCTTAGGTCAGCAACGACCGGGACACGAGCCCAAAAACGTCGCAGGTACACGCTTTGGGTCCCGCAAATCGGTCTGCCCGGGGCCCAGAGCAAGCTTCGACGTACGGACGAGCGAAAGTTTGAACCCGCTTTCCTGTCGAGCGTTGTGGCGGTGAACAGCACATTTCCAGAGGCCTTCCCCCATGCGCTACAACACTCTTGGCCGTACCGGCCTGTTCGTGTCCGAGCTCTGCCTTGGCACGATGACATTCGGCGAGAGTGATGAAGGGATGTGGGCGAAGATCGGCCAGCTCGGCCAGGACGAGGCCGACACGCTTGTGCGAACTGCGGTAGAGGGCGGGGTCAATTTCATCGACACCGCCGATGTCTATGCCGACGGCCGCTCGGAAGAGATTACCGGCCAGGCCATTCGCAACCTCGGTCTGAAGCGGGACGAGATCGTCGTGGCGACGAAAGGCTTCGGTGCGACCGGCCTGGGGCCGAACGCCCGCGGCAATTCCCGCTACCACCTCATCGATGCCTGCAAGGCGAGCCTGAAGCGCCTTCAGCTCGACCATGTTGACCTCTATCAGATCCATGGCTTTGATCCGGTGACGCCGATCGAGGAAACCCTGCGCGCGCTCGATACCCTCGTACAGCATGGCCATGTCCGCTATGTCGGCGTGTCGAACTGGGCCGCATGGCAGATCACCAAGGCGCTCGGCATTGCCGAGCGGCTCGGCCTGCACCGCTTTGCATCGCTGCAGGCCTATTACACACTGGTCGGCCGCGAACTGGAGCGGGAAATCGCGCCGATGCTCCTGTCCGAAGAGGTCGGGCTGATGGTCTGGAGCCCGCTCGCCGGCGGTTTCCTGTCCGGCAAGTACAGCGCAGGAGACCCTGGCGACGGCCGCCGTACAGCGTTCGACTTCCCGCCTGTGGAGCCGGCCCGCGGCGATGCCGTGATCGCGGCCCTCCGGCCTATCGCCGAAGACCGGGGAGTGTCGGTGGCTCGCATTGCCTTGGCCTGGCTGCTGCATCAACGGGCAGTGACCAGCGTCATCGTCGGCGCCAAACGTCCCGACCAGCTGGCAGACAATCTGGGCGCCACCGAGATCGACCTGACCGCAGAAGAACTCGCCGCGCTGGACAAGGTCAGCGGGCTTCAGCGGGAGTATCCCGGCTGGATGCTGGAGCGCCAGGGTCAGATGCAGCGGGATCTACTCGCCCAGCGGCGCTGAGCAGAAGCGTTCGCAGCCAGCAGGTCGTCGCCGTTTCAGAGCTGGAACGGGGCAGCACGTTCAGCTGTCAGGCAAAGCCTCCAGCGTCTCCGACACCCGTCTGCGAAGGGCCTGATCGCGGGTGATCTCCAGGATCGCGCTCAGGCTGGCCCGGGCAGCGCTCACATGGTCATCAAGAAGTTCAAGCCTCCCGCGCTCCCACCATGCATGCACGGTCGCAGGCGCCATGATCGTCATGCGGGCATAGAGTTCGAGGGCGCGCCTTCCCTGCCCCGCCTGTTCGGCACGGGACGCCTGGTTCTGGAGCAGGCGGACCAGCACCGATCGGTTGGGCATTGCTGCAATGTGCGTGACTGCGCCGGGTATCTCGCCGGACCTCTGGACAAGCGAGGTGAGCCGGCCTGCGTCGACCCGTACGCCGCCTGCAAACGGGTCGACGATGACGGGATCGGCCTCCGCTCCCAGAAGGACAAGAACGTGACCAGGGACGTCGAGCGCATCCGCGGTCCACCCCACACGCCGCGCCACGGCAACCCACAGAATCGAGAGGCTGACCGGCAGCCCTCGGCGGCGATCGAGAACCCGCAGCAGATCGGCATTGTCCGGATGATCGTAGCTGTCCGCATCACCGGCGAAGCCGAACTCACCGGCGAGCACCATTGCGAGGACATCTGCCCGTTCGGCCGGCGCCGTGACCCCGCGACCCGCAACACCGACCCGCGTTTCCATTTCGTCTAGGAGCTGGCGATAGGGAGCGAGGTCCACACCGGGATGGTCCAGCAGCGCCAGCGTCAAGGCAGCTTCGTCAAGGCGGATCTCCCCGTCTTCGACAAGGCCAAGATGGGTCAGGTCGTCGGTCATGCCACGAAGATGGGAACGGGGTCGGCCGAAGTCGACCCGAACGGGGCCGACCAGTGCCTGATCGTCGGCCACCTCCGCCCAGCCTTGCGTTGCGAGCCGGGAACGGCGGCGCACCCCGTCCCGCGCATGCTCCAGTGCCACCGCGACGTCACAGTCCAGCCGTAACGGCTCCGCAGGGGCAGCGCCATCGGGGAACACACACACATCATGTCACGCCACCTGCGCACACTGCGGCTGCTGCTGCCATTCATCACTTTCACGCTGCCGCTGGCGCAGTCTGCCTTCGCTCAGGCGATCATGCCGGATGCCTCCGTCATGGATCAAGGCGGGATCGCCCATCCCGCTGCCCTCGATGCCACGCTCATCCTGCTCGGGTGAGCGAGCCGGCATCGCTGGCGATGAACGATGTCCAGGTCGTCGGCTCCCACAACAGCTTCAAGGCCCGGATCCCTGCCACTGTCATGGCACGTCTGCGGGCGATGGAACCGAAGCTGGCCGACGGGCTCGACTATTATCACCTGTCATTGGCGGAGCAGCTGGACGCCGGCATCCGCCAGTTGGAGCTGGACATCTTCGCAGACCCGGATGGCGGGCGCTATGCCGATCCTGCGGGCGAGGCATGGGCGCGCGATACCGGCGAGGCGACCGGCTTCGACCGCGAGGCGATGCTGGCGCCGGGCTACAAGGTCCTGCACATCCCGGACGTCGATTACCTCAGCACCTGCGCCTCGCTGACGCAGTGCCTCACGCAGATCGACGCCTGGTCGCGCGCCAATCCCGATCACCTGCCGATCATGATCACGCTGAACGCGGCCGACCTGCCGTCCGGTCGCCCCGGCATCACCGACCCGCTGCCGCTGAACGATCCGGCCCTGCTCGACCGGCTGGATGCGGAGGTGCGCGCGGTTCTCCCGGCCGGGCGGTTGATCACCCCGGACGAGGTGCGCGGCACGGCGGCGTCCTTGCGCGACGCCGTGCGGGGGACGGGCTGGCCCGCCCTCGACGTGACTCGCGGTCGAATCTACCTTGTGCTGGATGTGCGTGGCGCGGTGGCGGATGCGTACCGGGCCGGGCACCCGGCGCTGGCCGGGCGGGCGATGTTCGGCTGGTACCCTGACGGTCAGCCCGAAGCCGTCCTCCAGATCGTGCAGGACCCGCTTGTAGACGGCGCGCAGATCCGGCGCTGGGTAGAGGCCGGCATCATCGTACGCACCCGCACCGACGCCAACACCGCCGAAGCGCGGTCGGCCGATCATGCCAAGGCGCAGGCGGCCATGGACAGCGGGGCACAGGCAGTCAGCACCGACTATTATCCGGGCGCGCCCGATCCGCTGCGGGCAGGCTTCACCGTCACGCTGCCCGATGGCGCAATGGCGCGGTGCAGCCCGGCGCGCGTGCCCCGCGGATGTCCTCTGGAGCCGTGACAGGCCGGTGGCGCACCCGACCACCATGCGCAGCCGCAAGGCAGAAGATGCTGGCGCCCCCCCTCCGGCGGGGGCACAGTGCACCAGCAATCGGAGCAGCAGATGTCCTTCTCGCTATATGAGGCCGTGATCCCTTCCTATCGCCAGATCCTGGGTGCGCTCGAGCAAGTGCTGCATAAGGCCGAGATCTTCTGCGAGGAACACGACATCCCCCACACGGCGATGATCGACGCGCGGCTCGCCCCGGACATGCACCCGCTCGGTTATCAGGTGAAATCCTGCGCCGTGCATTCGATCGGCAGCATCGAAGGCGCGCGCGCCGGAAGCTTCTCGCCCGACAGGAATGCCTGGCCGACCGACTTTGCCGGGCTGCGCGGTGTCCTGCAGGGCGCTGACGCCCGGCTCGCCACCCTCGACCGGGAAGCTGTCGACGCGCTGGCCGGGGTGGACGTGGAGTTCACCAATGGTGAAAGGAGACTGCCGTTCACAGGCGCGAACTTCTTCCTCTCTTTCTCGCAGCCGAACTTCTATTTCCATGCGACGACAGCTTACGCGATCCTGCGGGCGCAAGGCCTGGCGATCGGCAAGCGCGACTTCCTGGGAGTGCCGCGCCTGAAATTGCCGTAGGTTTTCCGCCCATTGCACCTTTCCCGATCCCCACACTTCATGCCAAGGTCCGGTCACCGAAATGGCAAGCTCCGATCACGGGAGCAGCCGCGCATGGGAGAGCCGGGAATGATCAGCCGCCGCCATCTGCTGGGGAGCGCTGCGGCGCTATCGCTCACCCTGCAGTTCAGCCCCGCTCTCGCGGCCTCGCCCGGGCGCGAGCAGATCCTGGAGACCATGCGCCGGGCGACCCGCTTCATGGTCGAGGATCTCGCAACCAATGGCGGCTATGTCTGGTCGTACCTGCCCGACCGGTCGCGCCGATGGGGGGAGATCGAGGCGACGCCCAGCATGATCTGGGTCCAGCCTCCGGGCACCGCCACCATGGGGCACCTGTACCTCGATGCCTATCACGCGACCGGCGATGACTACTATTACATGGCGGCCGAGCAGGTCGCCGGCGCGCTTGTCGCCGGACAGCACCGCTCGGGCGGGTGGAACTACTTCATCGATTTCGCCAGTCCGGCCGCGACGAGGCACTGGTACGAGACGTTGGGCGCGAATGCCTGGCGGATGGAGGAATTCCAGCACTATTCCGACAATGCCACCTTCGATGACATGGGCACGTCGGAAGCGTCGCAGTTCCTGCTGCGCCTCTACCTCGAGAAGCGGGATGCGAAGTACCGGCCCGCGCTCGACAAGGCGATCAGCTTCGTCCTCGACAGCCAGTACCCGATCGGGGGCTGGCCGCAGCGCTGGCCCTATGATCCGTCCTACCCCGATTACCAGCGCTACATCACCTTCAACGACGATGTGGCGGCCGAGAACGTCAAGTTCCTCCTCATGATCTATCAGGCGCTCGGCGATGCGCGGGTGCTCGATCCGATCGTGCGCGGCATGAACCTGTATCTGGTGACGCATCTGGGATCGCCGCAGCCCGGCTGGGCGCTCCAGTACACGCCGGACGATCTGCGCCCGGCGGGCGCGCGCACTTATGAGCCCAATGCACTCCACACTCCCACCACGGCGAGCAATGTCCGCCAGTTGATGGAGTTCTACCGCCTGACCGGGGAGACCAAGTTCCTGGCCCGCATCCCGGAAACGCTCGACTGGCTGGAAGGTCTGCGCCTGGCGGAGCCGGTGAAGGGGCGCGATTTCCCGACCTTTGTCGAGTTCGGGAGCAACCGGCCAATCTACGTCCACCGCCGCGGCTCCAACGTGGTCAATGGCGAATATTACTGGGACTACAGCCCGGAAGCGACCCTTGGCCATTATTCCGGCTCGGCATCGATCAACGTCCCCGCGCTGCGACGGGAATATGAAGAGGTCCGCAACATTCCGCCGGCCGAACTGGTGGCAAGCTCGCCGCTTTACGGATCCGCTGCACAGCCGCTGCCGCGCTACTTCGTGAGCGGAGGCCACACCGGCTCGGACCTCAATGCCGGGGACACCGATGCCAGCGTCGCGCAGCTCACGCGGTCGCTCAACCGCGAAGGCTGGTGGCCGACCGAACTGCGCGCCACCAGCAACCCCTACCGTGGCGACGGCCCGGCCGATCCGGTGGCGGGCGATTATCGCACGACCCATGTGGGCGACCCGTCCGATACCTCGCCCTACACCACCGATCAGCCTGTCACCGGCATCTCCACATCGGCTTATATCGCCAACATGGCGCGCCTGATCGCGGCGCTGGAAACGGAGCGATGAGCATGAACAGGATCATCCCCCTCCTGCTGGCATATGCCACCTGCGCCTGCTCCCCCTCTGACACCGCCGATCGGGAAGCGGAGGCGGGCGCTCCCGTCCGCGTGGCCAGCAGCGGCAAGACGGATGTGCCCCTCGCCGAGGTACCGGCGCAAGTGCTGGCCGCCGCGCGTGCCGCCCGCGCCGGCTTCACCGCTGCCGAAGCGCAAGCGGAGACGCGCGACGGGCGCCGTTACT
>NZ_QZVQ01000008.1 GCF_003660445.1 Croceibacterium ferulae
GCCAGATTGCGTACGCCCCCGGCGCTCACCGTCGACATCCAGCCGATCGGACGCGGTGCGACCATCGCGTTCAAGGGGTCATGCGGCAGCCCGTGCCCGTGTCTGGGCTCATAGAAGTGGTAATCCGTCATCCGCTATCCCAGCCGCCATTCTGTAAGGCCAAGTGGTATACTCGACTACGCACCCGGGCGCAGTCCCAGCTTCGCAAACAGCGCGGCGTCGGAATCCTCGCCCCGATTGCCGGTGGTCAGCAGCTTGTCACCGGTGAAGATAGAGCCCGCACCTGCCAGGAAGCACAAGGCCTGCGTGGCCTCGCTCATGCTTTCGCGGCCGGCGGAGAGGCGGACGATGCTGGTCGGCATGGTGATGCGCGCGACGGCCACGGTCCGGACGAACTCGATATCGTCGATCTGCGCCAGGGGCGTGTCCGCCAGCATGTCCCCCAGCACGGTCCCGCGCACCGGCACCAGCGCGTTGATCGGGACGCTTTCGGGCGGCTCGGGCATGGTGGCGAGCGCGTGGATGAAGCCGATCCGGTCCGCGCGCGTCTCGCCCATGCCGACGATCCCGCCGCAGCACACATTGATCCCGGCCTCGCGGACATTGTCCAGGGTCTCCAGCCGCTCGGCGAAGGAGCGGGTCGAGATCACGTTGGCGTAGTTCTCCGGGCTCGTGTCGATATTGTGGTTGTAATAGTCGAGACCCGCCTCGCCCAATGTCCGCGCCTGCTGCGGCGTCAGCATGCCCAGGGTCATGCAGGTTTCCAGCCCCATCGCCCGCACGCCGCGCACCATCTCGATCAGCGTGGGCATGTCCCTGTCCCTGGGGTTGCGCCAGGCCGCGCCCATGCAGAAACGGGTCGATCCATGATCCTTTGCCTGCGCCGCCGCCTGCAGCACGGCGCGCGGATCATTTGGTGCTCCGCTTTGATCATTCCCGGCGCCTATGTCGCGATCTGCACAGGCCGTCCAACGATCCCGGGGGAAAGCGAAGCACCGGCAGCCAGTGCCTCGCTCGACGGCTCACCCCGGATCATCCGCCCGGTCCGACACTGAGACTGGTTGCGAACATCGCCCCTGCGTGCGCGGGCAGCGGCGCGCAGCCTTGCCGACTCCATGCCCGTGAAGGCCGCAGCGGACAGCCCCCGCATGACGGTGATCACAAGGTCGGCAAGCACGTCGCCTTGTTCGGGAGCCAGCTGGCGGATATCCCGCGTGATCGTGGCGATAATCACTCCACTGGCGCAACACCGGCGGCCGCGACCCGGCTGGTGGCGCTGGCGACATTCACGATGTGGCCGCCATCGGCCATCACTGGCAGCAGCGCCTGCGTCAGGAAGAACGGTGGCGTTCTCGCTCCAGGCGTCCACGATCCAAGTGCAGCCGGACGGGCATGGATCATCCCCGATCAGCTCGGATCGCCTAGTGGCGGAGACGGAGGGATTCGAACCCTCGGTACCCGGATAGAGTACGGTTCCTTAGCAGGGAACTGGTTTCAGCCACTCACCCACGTCTCCGGAAGCGGCGGCCTATAACGAGGGCTGCCGCACCTATCAAGCGCCCCTTGCTGGTTGGTGCACCACATCACAGCCATCATTGGCCGCCAGGAGACGATTGGGCGTGTTTTCTGTTGATACCGGCCTGTCAGCTTCGTCTACGGGATGACAGCGGCCACCGGATGGCCGATCGTTCCGACCGGTCCTGTCGCAGCCGCTGTGCAGGTTGCCCCGGCAGTTCAGCCAATCAGGAACCCGATTCGATGCGTTTCATCCACACCGCCGACTGGCAGCTGGGCAAGCCCTTCGCCAGCTTCCCGGTCGAAACCCGTAACGTGCTGGACCAGGCACGGTTCGAGGCGATCGGCGCGATCGGTCGTGCCGCAACGGAACATGGAGCGGCGCATGTGCTTGTCGCGGGCGACGTGTTCGATACCGAGCATCCGGCCGAACGCACGATCGGTCAGGCGGTGCAGGCGATGGCCGCGCATCCGTGCCATTGGTGGCTGCTGCCCGGCAATCATGATTCGGCACGCAATGGCGGGCTGTGGGATCGGGTCCGGCACTGGGCCACCCGCTTCCCGCAGGCGCGCATAACCTGCCTGCTGGAGGCGGTGCCGCAGGAACTGGAGCCCGGCGCATGGCTGCTGCCCGCGCCGCTGCTGCACCGGCACAATGTGGACGATCCGACGGAGGCGTTCGACCGGATGGAGACACCTGCCGGCGCCTTGCGGATCGGGCTGGCGCATGGCTCCATCCGAGATTTCGGATCGCGGGGAGAGGCCAACAACCTGCTCCCGCCCGATCGTGCCCGCAAATCCGCGCTGGATTACCTGGCGCTGGGGGACTGGCATGGCGCGCTGCAGGTGGACGATCGTACCTGGTATGCCGGCACGCCTGAGCCCGACCGGTTCGAGCGGGACGATCCCGGTCAGTGCCTGGCCGTGACGCTGGCGCCCGGTGCCGCGCCGCAGGTGGAACGGGTGCGCACGGGCCGGTTCCGGTGGCTGCAGCGTGACTGGCGGATCGACAATGCGGGCGACCTGCAGGCCGAGCTTGCCCGCCTGCTGGCGACAGCGGATGCGGGCAACGCGCTGCTGCGGCTGACGCTGGCGGGCATGGTCACCATGGCGGACCGGCTGGCGATCCGCGACGCGCTGGTGGATGACCTCGCCCACCGCCTGCGTCATCTGGACCTGCGTGAAGGCGGGCTGGTCGCCAGCCCCACGCCGGAGGATCTCGCCACCCTGCAACGTGAGGGCATGCTGGGCCGCGCCGCCGCCTTACTGCACGAGCGGATCGAGGCGGGCGGCAGCGATGCCGCGCTGGCCCGCCGCGCGCTGGAGCGGCTGTTTGTGGAAGCAGCCCGCGCGGGAGATGGACAATGAGCATGATCGTGCGCCGCGTGGCCCTGGAAAACGTCCGCAAGTTCCGCACCCGGCACGAGATCGCCGGCCTCGCCCCCGGGCTGAACCTGGTGGTCGCGCCGAACGAGACGGGCAAGTCCACGCTGATGGAAGCGATGCGCGCGGCATTGTTCCTGCGGCACAAATCCACCGCCGGGCCGGTCCGCAGCCTGCAGCCTTTCGGTGACGATGTCGCGCCGGAGGTGGAGCTGGACTTCACGGTCGATGGTGCCGGCTATGCGCTGGCCAAGCGGTTCCTCAAGAGCGCGCGGGTCGACCTGTCCGGGCCCGGCGGGCGCTGGCAGGGCGAGGCGGCGGAGCACCACCTGCAGGAGCTGCTCGGCTTTGGGCAGCAATCGACGAAGTTGAACGCGGACACGTTGGGTGCGCTGGGCCTGCTGTGGGTGCCCCAGGCGGACGGGCTGGCCCCGGCCACACCTGGCGAGCAATTGCGCAGCGGGCTGGGCGGGGCCTTGCAGGAGGAGGCGGGCGCGCTGCTCGGTTCCGCCGCGTTCGATCGCGTACGTGCGCAGGTCGACAAGGACTGCAATCGCTGGCTGACGAAGACCGGCCGGCCCACCGGCGAGCTGAAGCAGGCGGCGGACGACCTGGCCGCGGCGGAGACGGCGCTGGCGGAGGCGGTGGCGCTGCATGGCCGGCTGGAAGGTGCATTCGACGAGCTGGAGCGCCGGCGCGAGGAACTGCGGCTGGTGCAGGCCGAATTGGCCGATCCCGAGGAGACGGCCCGCCGGGCAGACCTGACCACGCAGCTCGAACGCGCACGGGCCGCCGGGCAACTGCTCGCCACCGCCGACCAGCGGCTGGCGCGCACCACGGCGGAGCGGGAGGGGCTGCAGAAGCTGGCCGAGCGGCAGGCGCGGCTGGTCGAGGCCGAGCAACGGCACCGCGCCGATCTGGCGCGGGTGCAGGCGGAACGGCAGGGGCAGGGCGCCATCCTGGCCACGATGCGCGACCGGCTCTCCACGGAGAACACCGCCCGGGCCGAGGCGCGCACCGCCCGCGATGCGGCGCGGCAGGCGCTGTCCGAGGGGCAGGCCCGAGCCGCCGCTCACCAGCGGGCCGAAGCCCTGCGCCGTGCGGCCGACCGGCTCGACTCGCTGCGGACGTTGGAGGCCGAACAAGCCACGCTGAAGGAGCACGCCGGGCAGGCGGTTGAGCGCAGCGTGCTGGATGAACTCGCCGAATTGGAGGGCGCGATCGTGCAGGCGCAGGCGGCGCTGGACGCCGGTGCCGCCCGGATCGAATATGAAGGCAATCCGCCGCTGCTGGCCGACGGCGCACCGGTGCCGGCAGGCGAATGGCTGCTGACGCGGGAGATGCGGCTCGATCTGGGTGAGGGGCGGACCTTGTGGTTGCGTCCGCCGGCCAGCCTGGCCGGAGCGGAGGCGCGGCTGGCCGATGCGCGGGCCCGTCATGCGGCGCTGCTGGCGCAGCATGATGCGGCCAACCTGCCGGCATTGCGCGAGCGTGATCGTGTCGCACGGGAGGCGGCAGGGGAGGTGCGGGCACTGGCGGCGCAGATCACCGCCGAGACCCCGGCGGACCCGCTGCTGGACCTTGCCGCCGGGCCGAAGGCGCTGAAGCTGTTGCTGGCCGATGCTGCCGTCATGGAGCCGGACAGCGCGCCGGCCCCGGATGTGCCGGCACTGGCGCTGGCGCTCGACCAGGCGGAGCAGGCGCTCACCCGGGCGGACGACCGCGCCGCCGCCGCGCAATCGGCGCTGGAGGAGGCCGCCACCGCCGATGGCCGGCTGGCGGTCGCACAGGCGAAGGCCCAGACCGAACTCGACCGCACATCCGAGGAGCTGACGGCCATCGCTGCCGACTGCACCGACCTGCCCGCGCGCTTCGCCGCCGCCAATCAGGCCGAGGCGGAGGCGGTGTTGGCCCATGCCCAGGCAGGCCGTGCCGCGGAAGGCAGCGACGAGGGGGCGATCACCCGCCAGATCGAGCGCGCCAATCGCACGCGCGCCGCGGCAGAGGCCCGCCGGGGCGAGCTGGAGCGCGTCATTGCCGGGCTGGAGACCACGGTCACGCTGGAGGGCGAGAAGGGGGTCGGCGAGCGGCGCGATATCGCGCGTGGCGAGATGGATGCTGCCAAGGCCCTGCTGGATCGGCTGACGCTGGAAGCCGAGACGGTGCGCCTGCTGCGCGACGTGCTGGACAGTGCGCGGGAGGAGCTGAGCCAGCAGGTGATCGGCCCGGTGGCCAAGCGCGCCGCGCGCCATATCGGGCGCATCCTGCCGGGCTGCGCGCCCAGTTTCGATGCCGCGCTGAACCTGCATGCCATCCGCCGCGACGGGGTGGAGGAGGGCTGCGAGCATCTGTCCAAGGGCACGCAGGAACAGCTGGCCGTGCTGTCGCGCGTCGCCTTCGCGGAACTGCTGGGGGAGCAGGGGCAGCCGGTGTCGCTGGTGCTGGACGATCCGCTGGTCTGGTCGGACGATCTCAGGCTGGATGCCATGATCGACCTGCTGGAGGAGGTGGCCGGGACCATGCAGGTCATCGTGCTGACCTGCCGCGAACGCGCGTTCCGCGGCATGGGCGGCAACCGGGTGCAGCTGACCGCCGTCTGATGATCACCGCCCCGGCCGCCTGTTTCAGGCAGCCGGGGCGACAGGCATCTTACTCCGCCGCCTGCATCCCGGCGCGGCCGAACAGGCCCAGATCCTCTTCTGCGTTCGCCAGGACAGCGTCCTCCACTTCGTTGGCGGCCTTGGCCTTCTGCCGCTGGTCGAAGCTGGACCACACCTCGTTCCAGTTGCCGCGCGTCGCGGCCTTGGAATATTCGGTGGCCCGCTGCTCGAAGAAGTTGGCGTGCTCCACGCCGTTCAGCAGCGGGGTCAGCCAGGGCAGGGGATGCTCGTCGATCAGGTAGATCGGCTTCAGGCCCAGCTGGGTCAGGCGCCAGTCCGCGATGTAGCGGATGTACTTCTTGATCTCCTTGGGCGTCATGCCCTGCACCGGCCCCATCTCGAAGGCGAGGTCAATGAAGGCGTCCTCCAGCCGGATGGTGGTCTGGCACACATCGGCGATGTCGTCCTTCACCGCCTTGGTCAGGCAGTCGCGTTCCTGCGTGAAGGCGTGGAACATGCGGGTGATGCCTTCGCAATGCAGGCTTTCGTCGCGCACGGACCAGCTGACGATCTGCCCCATACCCTTCATCTTGTTGAAGCGCGGGAAGTTCATCAGCATGGCGAAGCTGGCGAACAGCTGCACGCCTTCGGTGAAGCCGCCGAACATGGCCAGCGTGCGGGCGATATCCTCGTCATTGTCGACGCCGAACTTCTGCATGTAGTCATGCTTGTCGCGCATCTCGTCATAATCGAGGAAGGCGCCATATTCGCTTTCCGGCATGCCGATCGTGTCAAGCAGGTGGCTGTAGGCCGCGATGTGGACCGTTTCCATGTTGCTGAACGCCGTCAGCATCATCTTGATCTCGGTCGGCTTGAACACCCGGCCATACTTCTCGTGGTAGCAATCCTGCACCTCGACATCGGCCTGCGTGAAGAAGCGGAAGATCTGCGTCAGCAGGTTGCGCTCATGATCGGACAGCTTCTGCGCCCAGTCCCGGCAATCCTCGCCCAGCGGCACCTCTTCCGGCAGCCAGTGCAGCTGCTGCTGGCGCTTCCAGAAGTCGTAGGCCCACGGATATTCGAACGGCTTGTAGGTCTTACGGGATTCAAGAAGGGACATGGGGCAAGCCTTGTGGTGTGCGTCGAAAGGGTGGGCGGTTTGCACCACCTAATGTGGCGGGGCCGGCCGATGCAACAACATCTTGTGGTTGACGTCATATTCGTGAGTCGTACGCAGGATAGGCTGACCATTACCCGGCGCGAACCCCGGGTGCGCCCTACGGTGTGGACAATTCGGTGGACGGTTTCACCGCCCTGCGATCCGCCCGTCCAGCCATTCCGCTGCCTGCGCCGGGCTGCGCTTATCCGCCGTGCGATCGACCGAATAGTTCGCCTGCTGCATCGCCCCGACCCCGATCGCCCCCACCAGCGGGCGCAGCGCGGCCAGCAGGCGCGGGTCCTGCGCGCGGTCGGGCGTGACCAGCAGCAGCGCATCATAGGCCGGCAAGGCGTTCGCCGGATCGTCCAGCACCAGCAGATCGTCCGCCGCGATCCGCCCGTCGGACGAAAAGGCGCTGATCACGTCAGCCTCCCCGCCGGCCAGCGCGTCATACATGAAGGTCGGCGCAAAGGTGCGGCGGCGCGCCGCGCCCAGGCCATACGCCTCGTTCACCGCGCTCCATTCGGGCCGGCGGAAGAATTCCAGGTCGCTGCCGATCGTCACCTGCGGCGCCACCCGCGCCAGATCCTCCAGCGAGGTGACGCCCAGCTCGCGCGCCCGCGGCTGGCGCATGGCGAACGCATAGGCGTTCTCGAACCCGAGCGCGCCCAGCACCAGCGTACCGCTGGTGTCCTGTTCCCACGCGGCAATTTCCCGATTCATCTGCGCGGCCGGCGGATTGCCTTCCCGCTTCATCTCGTTGGCCCACAGCGTGCCGCCGTAATCGACATACAGGTCGATCCCTCCGCTAGTCAGCGCCCGATGGATCACCGCCGAGCCCAGCCCTTCGCGGTAGCTAACGCGATAGCCCGCCGCTTCCAGCCGCCGCCCGACCAGCCGGGCCAGGATGTATTGTTCGGAAAAGTTCTTGGCGCCGATCGTCACCACCTCGCCCCGCTCCGCGCCGATGCGTGGCGCCACCAGCGCGGCGGCGAGGCCGGCGGCGAGCAGCGCCAGCGCGGTCCACACCAGGCCTGCGCGCCGGGTGGCCAGGCCGCGCTCCACCATGCCGAACAGCGCATCGGCGGTCAGCGCCAGCGCGGCCGATGCGATGCAGCCGGCCAGCACCAGCGACCAGTCCTGCACCTGCAGCCCGGCGAAGATCGGATCGCCCAGGCTCTGCTGCCCGATCGTGGTGGCGAGCGTTGCCGCGCCGACCGTCCAGACGGCGGCGGTGCGGATGCCGGCCATGACGAATGGCGCGACCAGCGGCGCCTCCACCAGCCGCAGCCGCTGCCAGCGCGTCAATCCCAGCGCATCCGCCGCCTCCAGCACGCCGCGGTCGAGCTGCGCCAGCGCGGTCACCGCATTGCGCAGGATCGGCAGCAGCGCATACAGCGCCAGCGCCAGCAAGGCGGGCAGGAAGCCCAGCGTCGGCAATCCTTCGCCCAGGACCGGGCGCAGCGCCAGCAGCACGGGAAAGAACAGCGCCAGCAAGGCGAGGGCAGGGATCGTCTGCACCAGCCCGGCAAACCCCAGCGCCACCCGCGCCACATGGGGCGACCGGCCCGCCCAGATCGCCAGCGGCAGGGCCAGCGCGATCCCCAGCAGCAACGCCGCCGCCACCAGCACCACATGCGCCGCCGTGGCGGGGCCAAGAGTGCCCAGGGCCATCAGCACGCCGTTCACTGCTGCACCCCCGCCAGGCGGCGGGCCTGATCGCGCGGCACCGCCACCAGCGCCTGCGCCTTCGGCCCGCCCGCCCCGTCCAGCAAGGATGCGGGAGTCTCGTCCGCGACCACCCGCCCGCGATCCAGCACCACGACCCGGTCGCACAGCAGCAGCGCCTCCGCCATGTCATGCGTCACCAGCACGGTGGTCAGCGCCAGTTCGTCATGCAGGGCGCGCACCTGCCGGCCCAGCGCGTCGCGGGTGACCGGGTCGAGCGCGCCGAACGGCTCGTCTAGCAGCAGCAAGGGCGGGCTGGTGGCCAGGGCGCGGGCGATACCGACCCGCTGCTGCTGTCCGCCCGACAGCTGCGCGGGCATCCGGGTGGCCAGCTCCGCCGGCAGCTGCACCAGATCGAGCAGTTCCGCCACGCGGCCCGCTGCGATGGGCATGCCCTGGATGCGCGGGCCGATTGTGATATTCTCCGCCACGGTCAGATGCGGGAACAGGCCGATCGCCTGGAACACGAAGCCGACCTGCCGGCGCAGCGCCACGGATGGCAGGGCCGCGACATCCTGTTCGTCCAGCAACACGCGCCCAGCGGTCGGTTCGGCCAGGCGATTGACGGTGCGCAGCAGGGTCGACTTGCCCGATCCGGAGGCACCGACCAGGGCCACGAAAGCACCCGGTGCAAAGTCCAGCGTCACCCCATCCACCGCGGCACTGTCGCCGTAGGTCTTGCTCACCCCATCGAAGCGCAGCATCGCATTCCCGCTCCGACCATTTGCCACCATCGGGCGCAGCCTAGCCGTCCGGGCTGCGGAAAGCCACCGGGCGGAGAGTGTCAGGCGCGGGCGCGGTTCGGGAGAGGCGCAGGGTTCAGCACGTCGGGCGTGCAGTTCTCGCGCACGATCCGCGCGCCTCCGGCGGCGACCATGGAACGCGGCGGCACGTCTTCGATCACGATGGCATGCGCCATGATGCGGCTGCCGGCGCCTATGCGGACGTCGCCGACGATCACCGCACCCGGTCCGATCCAGACATCATCCTCGATCACCGGATAGGCCGTCACCCGCCGGCCATCGGCGTCGATCCGGTCGCCCTGACCGATCGTCACGCCGTGGAACAGCGTCACGTTGCGGCCGATCACCGCGCCATGGCTCACCACCAGGCTCCAGCCATGCATGATGGCCAGGCCGGGCCCGATCGCCGTCTTCATCGGCAGGTCGATCGCCGCCATCTGGCACAGCAGCTTGTGAGCGACGGCCAGCAGCGGATGTACCAGTCGCCCGATCCGGGTTCCGCGCAGGCGATGGAACAGCCGCAGCGTCACCAGCGGGCGGAATGCCCGATCGGTCAGGAACAGGCGCAGCAGGGTGCCGGCACCGGCGCGGCACAGGCGGCGATGCATGTCCGCGTCCAGCGTGCTGTGCGCGATGGACGCGTCTGGCTCGTGCGCGGCTGGCTCGGCCAGCGCGATAGGCTGGCGCAATGCGGCTTGTGTCATGCTGAGCAGTCTTCCCCCTCGTATACACTGCCGAGCGTAGCGAGGACGGACGTCTCTGGAAGTCGCCCAATGGCGATGACCGGATGTGGGACAACGGGCGACAGGCCGGATGTGGCCTGCCGTGGGACGATCAAGGGGTGATGCAGGATTTCGCCACGATCAGCTCGCACACCAGGCCGCCCGGCTCAAATCGCCGTTCCCAGCTGCCGCCCAGCTGGCCGGTGATGCTCATTTCCACCAATCGCGATCCGAAACCGTCGATCCGTCCGTCGGCCTGCGCCGGCGGTCCGCCCGTTTCGGTCCAGCGGAGCAGCAGCGTGTCACCCTGATCGTCGATCGTCAGGTGCACGATGCCTTCATCCGCACCCAACGCGCCATATTTGGCGGAGTTCGTCGCCAGTTCGTGGAACACCAGCGCCAGGGGCGTGGCCGCCCGGGCGGCAATGGCCGCGTCATCACCCACCACGCGCACGCGCTTCTGGCCGGCGGAGCTGTAGGGATCGAACAGGTCACCCAGCAGGCCCAACAGGCTGTTGCGATGATCCGCGCCGGTCGGGCGGACATAATCATGCGCCCGGCCCAGCGCCCGGATCGTGCCGGTCAGTTCATCCGCAAAGCCTTTGTGTTCCGGCTGCTTGCGTGCGGAGAGCGATATGAGGCCTGCGACCACCGCAAAGATGTTCTTGATCCGGTGCGACAATTCACGGGCCAGCAGATCGTTGTCCTCGGACTGGCGATGCATCGTGTCGATATCGGTCGCGGTACCGAACCAGCGCACGATGCGGCCATTGTCGTCCCGCACCGGCGCCGCGCGGGAAACGACCCAGCGATATTCGCCATCGTGCCGGCGCGTGCGATGCTCGATCTCGTAAGGCGCGCCCGTGCGGATCGACTCCGCCCACCGAGCCTTGCAGTCGGCCAGGTCATCCGGGTGGATGGCGGAGCTGGCGGTCAGCGTGGTGAGTCCGGTGAACTCCTGCATCTGCCGGTTGAAATAGTCGAAATTGCCGTCCGCATCGGCGGACCAGACCAGAGCCGGCACGCTGTCGGCCAGCGCGCGAACCAGGAATTCACGCCGTTCCAGCTGCAGCACGGCCCGCATCTCGTCCCGCCGGGCATTCAGGCGGCGCATGACGGCGCGCGCCAGCACGGCCAGTCCGTCCTGCTGGAACCGGGTCAGGCCCTGCGGCCGGGCGGTGCTGTCGATCACGCACAGCGATCCCAGCGGAGCGCCGTCGTCACTCACCAGCGGATGGCCGGCATAGAAGCGGATGTTCGGCGCGCCAGTCACCAGCCCGTTGTCGAAGAAGCGGGCATCCGTTGTCGCGTCGGGTACCTGCATCACCTGCCGCTGATGCATGGCATGGGCGCAGAAGGACTGAGCGCGCGGTGTCTGCGACACCGGCAGGCCGGTGCGCGCCAGGAAGACCTGCGTGTCGGCCTTGACCAGGCTGACCAGCGATATGGGGGTCTCGCACAATTGCGCGGCGAAGCGCACGATGGCGTCCAGGTCCTCGTCTCCGGTCAGGGCGTCGCTGCCAAAGGAAGCAACCTCGGCCAGCCGCTCCTCTTCGCCCATCGCTGCGGGCAGGGCCGACGGCCACGATTCAGATTGCGGTGTTTTCAAGGTGCTGTGCTCCGGACCTTGCCTAACAGATTGCCTGGCGGGGCGAAAGTCAAATGCGGCGGCACTGGCATTGGGCGTGCGCAACGCTATAATGCGCGGCATAAAGAAAATTGCGAGAGGAATGCCAATCATGCGAGCGACCCCCACGTTCGACTGGGCGCTGTCCGACGACGCGTCCACCATCCAGGACAGCGTTGCCCGCTTCGCGGACGAGGTGGTCGCCCCGCTTGCCGAACGGACGGACCGGAAGGACCAGTTCCCGGCGGAGCTGTGGCCCCTGATGGGTGAAATGGGCCTGCACGGCCTGACCGTCGCACCGGAAGATGGCGGTCTGGGCATGGGTTATCTGGAACATGTCATCGCCATCGAGGAGATCAGCCGGGCCAGCGCCTCCGTCGGCCTCAGCTATGGCGTCCATTCCAACCTGGCGATCAACCAGATCGCGCGCTGGGGCAATGCGGAGCAGAAGGCCCGCCTGTTGCCGCCGCTGATCGCCGGCGATCAGGTCGGCGCACTGGCGATGAGCGAGGTCGGCGCCGGGTCCGACGTCGTGTCCATGAAGCTGGCCGCCAACCGCGTCGATGGCGGCTGGAAGCTGGATGGGCACAAGTTCTGGATCACCAACGGCCCTGTCGCCGATGTGCTGGTGGTCTATGCCAAGACCGATGCCGATGCGGGCCCGCGCGGCATCACCGCCTTCATCGTGGAGCGCGGCATGGCCGGCTTTTCCGTCGGGCAGAAGATCGAGAAGCTGGGCATGCGCGGCTCGCCCACGTCCGAGCTGCTGTTCGATGGCTGCGTGATCCCCGACGCCAATGTGCTGGGCGAGGTCGGCGGCGGCGTGGCCGTGCTGATGAGCGGGCTGGACTACGAACGCGCGCTGCTGGCGGGCGTGCAGCTGGGCATCATGCAGGCCTGCCTGGACGTGGTCATCCCTTATGTCCGCGAACGCAAGCAGTTCGGCAAGCCCGTCGGCACGTTCCAGCTGATGCAGGCCAAGGTGGCGGACATGTATGTCGCGCTGCAATCGGCGCGCGCCTACACCTATGCCGTGGCCCGGGCCTGCACCAACAACAATGTCACCCGCTTCGACGCTGCGGGCGCGATCCTGCTGGCGAGCGAGAACGCCTTCCGCGTGGCGGGCGAGGCGATCCAGGCGCTGGGCGGGGCGGGCTACACGCTCGACTTCCCGGTGGAACGCTACCTGCGCGATGCCAAGCTGCTGGACATCGGCGCCGGCACGAACGAGATTCGCCGGATGCTGATCGGACGGGAACTGATCGGCGCATGACCGCGCCGACGATCTCCAGCAAGCTCGACGCCACCAGCCCGGAGGCGCAGGCCCGCGCCGCGCACAACCGCGCGCTGGCGGCGGAACTGCGGGAGCGGGTGGCGCAGGCGGCGCTTGGCGGCGGGGAGGCTTCGCGCGCCCGCCATCAGGCGCGCGGCAAGCTGCTGCCGCGGGAGCGGGTGGAGAGGCTGCTCGACCCCGGTTCGCCCTTTCTGGAGATCGGCCAGCTGGCGGCGGGCGGGATGTATGGGGACGAGGTGCCCGGTGCGGGCATCGTCGCCGGCATCGGCCGCGTATCCGGCCGGCTGGCGATGATCGCCGCCAATGATGCGACGGTGAAGGGCGGCACCTATTATCCGCTGACGGTGAAGAAGCACCTGCGGGCGCAGGAGATCGCGGAGGCGAACCGCCTGCCGTGCATCTATCTGGTCGACAGCGGCGGGGCCAACCTGCCGCATCAGGCGGAGGTGTTCCCCGACCGCGACCATTTCGGGCGCATCTTCTACAACCAGGCGCGGATGAGTGCTGCGGGCATCCCGCAGATCGCCTGCGTCATGGGCAATTGCACCGCCGGCGGCGCCTATGTCCCGGCGATGAGCGACGAAAGCGTGATCGTCGCCAATCAGGGCACCGTGTTCCTGGCCGGCCCGCCGCTGGTGGAGGCCGCCACGGGCGAGAAGATCACGGCGGAGGAGCTGGGCGGCGGTGACCTGCATGCGCGCAAGTCCGGCGTGGTGGACCATCTGGCGCAGAATGACGATCACGCCATCACCATCCTACGCGACATCGTCAGCCACCTGCCGCAGCGCCCCGGCGCCATGCTGGAACTGGCCGAGCCGCGCCCGCCCGTGCTCGATCCGGAGGAGCTGTACGCGCTGATCCCGGAGGATGTGCGCGCGCCCTATGATGTGCGGGAGGTGATCGGCCGGCTGGTGGACGGATCGCAGTTCCACGAGTTCAAGGCGCTGTACGGCACCACGCTGGTGTGCGGCTTTGCGCATATCTGGGGTATGCCGGTCGCTATCCTGGCCAATAATGGCGTGCTGTTCAGCGAATCCGCCACCAAGGGCGCACATTTCATCGAGCTGGCCTGCCAGCGCGGCATCCCGCTGCTGTTCCTGCAGAACGTGTCCGGCTTCATGGTCGGCGGCCGGTACGAGGCGGAGGGCATCGCCCGTCACGGGGCCAAGCTGGTGACGGCGGTGGCGACGGCGCAGGTGCCCAAGATCACGCTGGTAATCGGCGGCAGCTTCGGTGCTGGCAATTACGGCATGTGCGGGCGGGCCTACTCCCCGCGGTTCCTGTTCACCTGGCCCAATGCCCGCATCAGCGTGATGGGGGGCGAACAGGCCGCCAGTGTGCTCGCTACCGTGCACCGCGATGCCGACAGCTGGACGGCGGAGGAGCTGGAAGCGTTCAAGGCCCCGATCCGCGACAAATACGAGGCGGAGGGCAACCCCTGGTACGCCACCGCCCGCCTGTGGGACGATGGCGTGATCGACCCTGCGCAGAGCCGCGACGTGCTGGGCCTGGCGCTGTCCGCCTGCCTGGAGGCGCCGATCCCGGAGACACCGCGCTTCGGCGTGTTCCGCATGTAACGCGCAGCCGGGAAGGCATCGGCAGCCGTTCGCTTGCCATTCACCGGGCGCCGCCTACATGTTGGATACTACCCTTTCGAGGATTCTTCATGAGCACCAATCGCGATCCGGACAGCAGCGGCAGCGGCCCCAATGGGGGCGGCGGCGGCAATCCGTGGGTCAAAAGCCTGCTGATCTGGGGCGGCATCTTCCTGGCATTGCTGCTGGTCGTGTCCATGTTCAACGGCTCGCCCAACAATGCCGGCACGCAGCTGCGCTATTCCGATTTCCGCGAACAGGTTGCCAATGGTGACGTGACGGAGGTGCAGATCGCGCCGGACCGGATCACCGGCAAGCTGAGCAACGGCGCCAGCTTCTCCACCGTGCCCGTGCCCAACGACACGGAACTGACCACGCTGCTGGACGACAACAATGTCAGCTATGCCGGCACCGCGCCGGAAGAGGGCAACCTGCTGCTGTACATCCTGGTGCAGACGCTGCCGTTCCTGCTGATCCTGGCGGTCGCGTTCTTCGCGCTGCGTCAGGTGCAGAAGGGTGGCGGTGCCGGCGGGGCGATGGGCTTCGGCAAGTCCAAGGCCAAGCTGCTGACCGAGAAGCAGGGCCGCGTCACCTTCGACGACGTTGCCGGCATCGACGAAGCACGCGAGGAACTGCAGGAGATCGTGGAGTTCCTGAAGGATCCGCAGCGCTTCAGCAAGCTGGGCGGCCAGATCCCCAAGGGCGCGCTGCTGGTCGGCTCGCCCGGCACCGGCAAGACGCTGCTGGCCCGCGCCATCGCGGGTGAGGCGCGCGTGCCGTTCTTCACCATCTCCGGCTCCGACTTCGTGGAGATGTTCGTGGGCGTCGGCGCCAGCCGCGTGCGCGACATGTTCGAACAGGCCAAGAAGAACGCCCCGTGCATCGTCTTCATCGACGAGATCGATGCGGTTGGTCGCCATCGTGGCCACGGGCTCGGCAATTCGAATGACGAGCGCGAGCAGACGCTGAACCAGCTGCTGGTCGAGATGGACGGCTTCGAGGCGAATGAAGGCATCATCATCATCGCCGCCACCAACCGGCCCGACGTGCTCGACCCCGCGCTGCTGCGCCCGGGCCGGTTCGACCGGCAGGTGGTCGTATCCGTGCCGGACATCGACGGGCGCGAGAAGATCCTGGCCGTGCACATGAAGAAGGTGCCGCTGGCACCCGACGTGAACTCCCGCACCATTGCGCGCGGTACGCCCGGCTTCTCCGGCGCGGACCTCGCCAACCTGGTGAACGAGGCCGCGCTGCTGGCCGCCCGCCGCAACAAGCGGCTGGTCGCCATGGCCGAGTTCGAGGAGGCCAAGGACAAGGTCATGATGGGGGCGGAGCGCCGCTCCATGGTGATGACCGACGACGAGAAGAAGATGACCGCCTATCACGAGGCGGGCCATGCCATCGTCGCCGTGCACGAGCCCGCGTCCGACCCGATCCACAAGGCCACCATCATCCCGCGCGGCCGTGCGCTGGGCATGGTGATGCGCCTGCCGGAACGGGACAATTATTCGTACCACCGCGACAAGATGCACGCCAATCTGGCGGTCAGCATGGGCGGCCGTGTCGCGGAGGAAATCGTCTTTGGACACGACAAGGTGTCGAGCGGCGCCTCCAGCGATATCCAGTACGCCACCAGCCTGGCTCGCAACATGGTCACCAAGTGGGGCATGAGCGACAAGCTGGGGCCGCTGCAATATGAGGATCAGCAGGAAGGTTATCTGGGCATGGGCGGCACCAACCGCACCATGGCCGGGGCCGAGACGAACAAGCTGATCGACGAGGAAATCCGCAACCTCGTCGAAGCCGGTCACAGCCGCGCCCGCCAGCTGCTGACCGATCACGAGGATCAGCTGCAGCTGCTGGCCCAGGCCCTGCTGGAGTACGAGACGCTGACCGGTGACGAGATCCGCCAGCTGCTGGAAGGCGGCCGCATCGACCGGCCCGACCAGCCGAGCGGCCCGTCGCCGGTGCAGCCGGTACGCGGTTCCGCCATTCCCAAGGCTGGCCGCAAGTTCAGCGGCGATGCGGCGCCGCAGGGGATCTGAAGGCGATGAGGGGCGGTGGTGACACCGCCCCTTTCTCGTGGCGCTGTGACGGCTTCAGCTGTCCAGCCACTCGGCCAGCGCGGCCAGGCAATCGCGTGCCAGATGCTTGGAGCGTTCCGGGCTCCAGCCCTGCACCGGGTCCGGCAAGTCCGCATTGTCCTTGAACGGCATTTCCAGCGTCATCGCGCAGGCGCCGAAGCGTTCCGCCAGCTGGTTGGTGCTCATGGACAGGTTGGCCTTGCCTGCCGGCGTTTTGGGATAGCCGATCTTCGTCTGGAAGTCGGGGCTGCGCCGGTCCAGGATCGCGCAATAGCGGTCATATTCCGCCCCCAGCTGGTCGGTCCAGCTGGGCACGCCATCATAGCCGGCCATGAAGTTGGCGGCGATCGCCTCGTCCCCGTGCACGTCCATGGCGAAGCGCACGCCGCTCGCATCCATCGCGTTACGAACGGCCAGCACCTCGGGCGAGCGTTCCGCAGTCGGCTCGTGCCATTCGCGGTTGAGGTTCACGCCGGCCGCATTGGTGCGCAGGTGCCCGCGCACCGACCCGTCCGGATTGCAGTTCGGCACCACATGGATGCGGCACCTCTGCCGCAGCACGCGTGCCACCGGGTCGGCCGGGTCGCACAACATCTCCAGCGCGCCTTCCATCCACCATTCGGCCATGCTTTCGCCCGGATGCTGCCGCGCGAACAGCCAGACGGGGATGTCGCCTTCGCCCATCACCAGGCAGTCGATCGCCCGGCCTTCCAGGCTTTGGCCGAGACAGCGATAGGTCACGCCTTCGCACCCGGCAGTATCCGCCACCAGATCTTGATGCCGTTCCAGCGAGTAGGGGGCGAAATAGGCGAACCAGGCAAGATCGTTCGACAGGGTGTAGCGGATGGTCAGCGTCCCGCCATCCTCGCCCGCATCCCAGCTGCTGTCCGCTCGGCCCCAGAACTGCCGGTCATCCGACACCGCCGCATTGTAGTCGGGCCAGCCGCCGGGATAGGCGGAGGCGTTCAGGCCGGTGATGCGCAGCGTCAGGGCCTGCCCGGCCTCGCCCGCGACACGGAAGTGGAACCACTGGAAGAACTCGGACTGGTGGTCGCGCCGAACCGTCAGGGTGGCAGTGGTGCCGTCGATGCCGACGACCTCGATATTGCCGCTGTCGAAGGCGGCGTCGATGTGGATTGCGTTCATTTCACCTCGATAGTCGCTCCTGACTCGCCGGGAAACCCTGCGAACAGCGCCTGTGCCAGTCGCCCGGCCGCGGCCTGTTCGCCGGCATAGTCGCTGTTGGTGCTGGCGCTGAAGTTCGCGCGGCCCTCCCACAAGGGGGTGGTGCTGTTGGTGCTGCGGATCGTCACCCGCAACTGGCGATACAGTTCCTCCGTGGCGCGGTTGCCGCCACCGCCCAGATTGATGCCGACCCCGACGCCCAGGCCGGAGCCGAACCCGCCGGTGCCGCCGCCCACTCCCACGCTGACCGGGCTACGTCCGCCCGGCACCAGCGGTGCCTGGACGCCGCGCTCCAGCGCGATTTCCGCCACCTGCGCGCCGCCGCCGCTGCCGCCCACCACATTGTAGCCGATGCGCCCCAACTCGGCTGCGACGGCGTTGCGATACAGGCTGAACTCCAGCGAATCCGCGCCCGTGTCGCCCGGAGCCGCCGTCACGGCGATCGGCCCGCGGCCGAGCTGCGCGGGCGCCGACCCGGTGAAGCGCGTGACCTCCACCGGAGAGACATAGGCGGGGGTGGTGCAGGCCGACAGCAGCAGGGCGGCGAGGGCGGCGGAGACGAGTGCGGGAGTTCTCATGACGGTACAACACAGGCCGCCGCGACCAGTTGCATTACCGATGCGATTTGGTGCAGTGCAGCAATCACCGTCAATAGAGGCGGCCGAAGGGGCACAGCATGAGCGATCCCATCCCTGTTCTGGTGACCGGCGGCGCCGGCTATATCGGCAGCCATGCCGTGCTGGCGCTGCGCGACCGTGGCTGGCCCGTGACGGTGATCGACAATCTGTCCACCGGCTTCCGCTTCGCCGTGCCTGAAGGCGTGACCTTCTACCGGGGCGACATCGCCGATGCTGACCTGCTTGCGCGCATCTTCGCAGAGCAGGGCATCCGGGCGATCATGCACTTTGCCGGATCGATCATCGTGCCCGAATCGGTCAGCGACCCGCTGAAGTACTACGGCAACAACACGGTGAAGAGCCGGGCGCTGATGCAGGCGGCGGTGGATGCGGGCGTGCCGCATTTCATCTTCAGCAGCACCGCGGCAACCTATGGCATCCCGGAAAGCTCACCCATTGCGGAGGACAGCCCGAAGCGGCCGATCAACCCCTATGGCTGGTCCAAGCTGATGACGGAGCAGATGCTGGCCGACACCGCCGCCGCCCATCCGCTGAACTATTGCGTGCTGCGTTACTTCAACGTGGCCGGCGCCGATCCGCAGGGGCGCAGCGGTCAGTCCACCGCCGGCGCCACCCACCTGATCAAGGTCGCGGTCGAGGCGGCACTGGGCAAGCGCCAGAATGTGGGCGTGTTCGGCACGGACTATGCCACGCCCGACGGCACGGGCGTGCGCGACTACATCCATGTCAGCGACCTGGCGAACGCGCATGTGCTGGCGCTGGATGCGCTGCTGGCGGAGCCGGAGCGGTCGCTGACGATGAATTGCGGCTATGGCAGGGGCTTCTCCGTGCTGGAGGTGCTGGATGCGGTGGACCGGGTGACCAACATGCGGATCGAGCGGGTGCTGAGCCCGCGCCGTGCGGGCGACCCGGATTCGCTGGTCTCCGACCCCGGCCGGATCAAGGCGACGCTGCCGTGGCAGCCGCGGCATGACCGGCTGGAGGAGATCGTGACGCACGCCTTGGCGTGGGAGCGCAAGCTGGCCGAACTGCGCCCCGATGCTTGACTCATGGCCGCGCCCTATTTAACGGCACCGCCTGTGATATGCAGGCACCGGGCTGGTTTCGGTGCCTTTTGTTTTGTTGGAAGAACCCATGAAGATCCGCAACAGCCTGAAGTCGCTCAAGGACCGTCACCGCGATAACCGCGTGATCCGTCGTCGCGGCCGCACCTATGTGATCAACAAGACCAACCGCCGCTTCAAGGCCCGCCAGGGCTGATCAGCCAAGGGGTTTCGGACATGACCGCCGGCAAGCCGCAGGCAGTCGTGTTCGATATCGGCCGGGTCCTGATCGAATGGGACCTGCGCCACCTGTTTGCGCCGCTGATCCACGATCCGGCGCAACTCGACTGGTTCCTGGCCAATGTGGTCACGGAAGACTGGCACACGCAGCATGACGCGGGTGTCATGCTGGCAGACATGGTGCCGGCGCGGCAGGCGGAATATCCCGACCATGCCGCGCTGCTCGACGCCTATCGCGATCGTTTCGTGGGATCGATCCCCGGAGACGTGCCCGGCAGCTTCGCGCTGCTGCAACGGCTGCATGAAGGCGACGTGCCGCTGTTCGCCCTGACCAATTTCGGCACCGAGTTCTTCGCGCAATATCGCGCCACGCAGCCGCTGCTGGACCTGTTCCGCGACATCGTCGTGTCCGGCGACGAGCGCTGCATCAAGCCCGACCCCGCCATCTACGCCATTGCCGACCGCCGCTTCGGCCTGCCGGCGGACGCGCTGCTGTTCACCGACGACAAGCCCGAAAACATCGCCGCCGCCGCTGCCCGCGGCTGGCACACGCACCTGTTCACCGGTGCGGAGGGGCTGGAACAGCGGCTGGTGGCAGAGGGGCTGCTGGGCTGAGGGGCAGATGGTGGCTTACGCCCCAATCCGGTCATTCAAGCGGTGCCGCATCGCGCCTGAAAGCAGCCGTGAGACGCCGAGCCACTCCAAGCCATCAAAAAGGTCTTCAGCCGCGAAGTCGAGCTGTAGAACCCGTCAGTGTGCAGGTGCCTCAGCGGCCTCCGACGCATGCAGGATTGGGGTAGCATAGAGCCACACGTCTCCTGCTTGAGCGACGCAAACCTCAGTTCTGCATCGTAGGACCACCCCCTCGATTTCATCGAACGGAATACGTCCGCGCGTGTTGGAACCGGGTGCGATCAAAAGCGGTGCGTTTATGGCCGGAACGTCGTCCAGATGAACTCGCAACGTGACCATCGGGTCAACAGATCAAACGGCGGAGCGACGTGCTGCATGCCGGCCTTCATCGTCCATGGGCCGAAGCCGTGAATATCGATCTTCTCCCGGACAAAAATCGTGCGATCCTGGTGTCACGCCAGCGACCAGTTTGTCTCGCAGTCTTGTCGAACAGGATTGCTCGGAGGTGGCGACTTGCAGACCCGAGTACGCCTGCTGCGATCAAGCCGATCGATCCGTACGCTGAGAAAATGTCGCAATGCCTCCATGCCGCTGATGCGAATGCCTGCGTGATCCGTTGCGCCGGGCTGGTGCGGCGGCATTGCCAGGGCTGCCGCATCGATCACGCAAACCGCGGGGCGCAGCGGTAGGCCGTCTACACAATCACGGAAGAGGCGAGGGCAGCGCTGCGGGCTGACGCGGAGTGGCCGACGGGCGCGCCGGTCCAGGCGAACCGGTGACACCGGCACCTGACACCGACACAGTGCGTGGCGGCAGCGGCAGGCATCGTAACGGTGCCTTGCGCCTTTTTGCCTTCGACACCGGCGTGGAGGATGGCGATGGTTGCCGCACCTACCGGCTGCGGGTGCAGAACCTGGGCCAGGTCTACAACCTTCTGGAAGTGACGGTGGAGGACGTCGGCTGACGAATGGCCGCCGCTCCGCCGCTCCGCCGCTCCGCCACGGCGCCTTTTCGCCCCGCCCGGAGGGGCGGAAGGGCGCCTGCTCCTTCCCGCCATTGTTCCTCGTGGTGCATGGCTGGAGCAAACGTATCTCCCGTAAGATGCGACATAAATGCAAACCCCTTGCGCTTAGTCACAGCAAAGCGAGATTATCGTTTGCACTTTAGTAGCATGTTCGTAACTTGTGTTCGGAACGGAACAGGGTCTGGCAGGTGAGCCTCCGGCGATCGGAGTATCGCCAACGCACAGTCACCCGGCCGCCATGTGAGTGAGGGGTGCCCGAGAGATCGCAACTCGGGGGGTAAGCTGAATGAAGTCGATGCACCTGGTATCCCGTGCCGCACTTGCAGCGGCACTGGGCGTTGTGCCGCAGGTCATGGCCGTTCCGGCCATGGCGCAGGCGGCGGGGGACGCCTCCGCCGGCGGTTCCTCCATGTACGGGGAAGAGCTTGATCAGGAATCCATCATCGTCACCGGCACCCGCCGGACCGACCGCACGTTAACAGAATCCGCCGTGCCGGTGGACGTGTTCACCGCGCAGGACCTGGCAACGCAGCCCAGCCCCAACCTGCAGACCATCCTGCGCAACCTGGTCCCGTCCTTCAACCAGCAGCGCAACGCCGGCGCCGACGGGGCCTCCTTCGTCCGCCCGCCCACCCTGCGCGGCCTTCCGCCAGACCAGATCCTGGTGCTGATCAACGGCAAGCGCATGCATCGCAGCGCGCTGGTGCAGGTGGCGGGGGACTCACTGTCCTCCGGCTCGCAGGGGCCTGACCTGTCGCAGATCCCTTCCGTGGCGCTCAGCCGGGTCGAGGTGCTGCGAGACGGTGCGGCCGCGCAATATGGGTCGGACGCGATCGCCGGCGTGATCAATCTGGGCCTGCGTGACGATGATGACGGGCTGGAGCTGAACGCGCGCTATGGGCAGAGCTACGAAGGCGACGGGGAAGACCTGCAGCTGTCGGCCAATGCCGGCTTCAAGCTGGGGGAGGGTTTCTTCAACATCTCCGGCGAGTTCATCGACCAGGGCCTGTTCAACCGTGCCCGCGACCGGCCCGATTCCGCCGCCCTGCGCGATTTGGGCGTGGACGTGCCGTTCCCGCCGACGCGTTATGGCCAGCCGGAAAACACATCCTATCGCGTGGTCATCAACTCGGCCATTCCGGTCGATGCGGATACCGAGCTCTACTTCTTCGGCAATTACGGCTATTCCGATCAGGAGGTTGACTTCAACTATCGCCGCCCGATCGCGGTGACCGTGCCGGGCGTGGTGGCCTTCCCCGGCGCAACCCAGGCCGGGCCGCAGACCTTCGGCAAGTCGGTCGGCACCATCTATCTCGACACGATCCCCGGCCTGCAGACGGCCGCCGGCGCGCCGGTCTACAGCGCGACGGGCAACACCTTCGAGGCCAGCTCGCTGTTCCCGGAAGGCTTCGTCCCGCTGTTCATGTCCACCAACGAGGATATCTCTGGCGTGATCGGCTATCGCGGCGAGACATCGTTCGGCATGCGGTTCGACTTCAGCGCCGCCACCGGACGCGACCGCATCCGGTACAACATGAACGAGACGCTGAACCCGTCGCTCGGCCCGCAATCGCCGACCGACTTCTACCTGGGCTTCCTGGAACAGCGCGAAACCAACTTCAACTTCGATGCCAGCTATCCGCTGGAGGTCGGCTTCGCCAGCCCGCTGAACATCGCCGCCGGGCTGGAGTTCCGGCGCGAGACCTATGTGGTCGGGCAGGGGGACGAGGCGTCCTGGGCGATCGGGCCCTATGCCACGCAGACGGTGCAGCGGGCGGACGGCACGCGGTTCCAGGCGACGGCGGCGGTGGGCGCCAACGGCTTTCCCGGCTACGGCCCGGCGTCGGTCGCGGATGGCTCTCGCAACAGCTATTCGGCCTATATCGACCTGGAAACGGACATCGTGGAGGCGTTCACGCTGGGCATCGCCGGGCGGTTCGATCACTTCTCGGACTTCGGCTCCACCGTGAACGGGAAGGTCAGCGCACGCTATGCCTTTACCGATGCGATCGCCGTTCGCGGCAATGTGTCGACCGGCTTCCGCGCGCCGACCCCGGGGCAGTCCTTCACCTCCAACGTGCAGACCGGCTTCCCCAATGGCAGCACCGTGCCGGTCGCCACCGCCACGGTGACGCCGGACAGCGTGACGGGCCGCTTCTTCGGTTCCGAAGCGCTGACGCCGGAGGAATCGGTCAGCTTCTCGGGCGGGGTGGTCATCTCGCCCAGCAGCCGGCTGAACCTGACGGTGGACTATTACAACATCAAGGTGACCGATCGCATCGCCATCACCTCGCCGTTCAACGTCACCGCGGCGCAGCAGCAGGCCTTGTTCGACCTGGGTGTCGGCAATGCGTTCGACCTGGGGCAGGTGAACTACTTCACCAACGGCTTCGCCACCCGGACTCAGGGGGTGGACGCGGTGCTGACCCACCGGACCGCCCTCGGCTTCGGCAGTCTCAACACCTCGCTGGCGGGCAATTACAACAAGAGCAAGGTGATCGACATCACCCGCCCGGCCGCCATCACGGCGCAGCGCGGGCTCAACATCGAAGGGCTGACACCGGAATTCCGCGCGGTGCTGGCCACCACCTTCGATGCGGATGCCTGGTATGTCACCGGGCGGCTGAACTATTCGGGGGAGATCACCACCTATGACAGCGTGGTGGCGACCGGTCCGACGGTGCAGACCTTCGGGGACGAGTTCACCTTCGACCTGGAAGTGGGCGCCACCCTGGCCGAACGCTTCCGCCTGGCGGTGGGCGTGGAGAACCTGTTCGACCAGTATCCGGACCGGGAACTGCGCAACATCTACACGCAGACGGGCGCGCAGGGCAGCGGGCGCATCTACAACGATGCGTCCCCGATCGGCTATCTGGGCGGGTTCTGGTATGTCCGCCTGGGCGCCAGCTTCTAGACTGGCGGGGCATGGAACAGGGAAGGGCGGGGCCTCGGCGGCTCCGCCCTTTTCGTGTGGGGCTCAGGCGGCGGGGGCGACGTCCGGCAGCGCCCGCTGCGCCAGCGGCAGCGCGGTGGTCAGCTTCAGCACCTCCACGGCGAAGGTGCTGGTGACGTTCACGATCTTCACCGCCTTGATCAGCCGCTTGTACACCGAATCATACGCGGCGATGTCCGCGACGATCAGCTTGATCAGGTAATCCACCTCGCCCGCCATGCGGTAGAACTCGACCACCTCGGGCATGGCGGAGACGGTGGCGTAGAACGCGTCGAACCATTCTTCCGAATGTTCGCTGGCCTTCACGTGAATGAAGACGGTCAGGTTCAGGCCGACCTTTTTGGGATTGAGCAGCGTCACGCGCGCGCTGATGACGCCTTCTTCCTCCAGCCGGCGGATGCGCCGCCAGCAGCCGTTCTGCGACAGCCCCGTGCGTTCCGCCACCGCGGCGATGGACAGCGAACCATCCCCTTGCAGGACGTCGAGGATCTTCAGATCGGCTTCGTCGAGCGCGATGTTGCTGACCGTGCTAAGCTTCATCGCCTGGCCATAAACCAGGCGATGCCATGATTCCAGCGGGATGGCGTGATCCGGCACGGCCGGCACGGCTGCGCGTTACATGCTGCGGCTGAACATCACCGCGGCCACGAACAGCAGGTACAGCCCGAAGACGGATTTCAGCGGCCGGCTGGGCAGGCTGTGCGCCGCGGCCACGCCCAGCGGCGCGGTCAGGATCGACATCGCCGCCACCGCCGCCGTGGCCGGCAGGTTGACATAACCCAGCGATCCCCAGGGCAGGTGGTGCTGCCCCAGGCCGATCGCGACAAAGCCGATCGTGGTCGGCACCGCGATCAGCGCGCCCACGCCGCTGGCGGTGGCGATGGCCCGGTGGATGGTCCGCCCGCACAGCGTCATCATCATGATCGCCAGCGTCCCCCCGCCAATGCCCAGCAGGCTGGAAAAGGCGCCCAGGCCGGTCGCGAAGGCGACGCGGACCGGCCCGCCGGGCATCTCGTCCGTCACCACCTTGTTGCTCAGCTGCGGCACCAGGAAGTTGATGGACATCAGCGCCACCCCCGTGGCGAAGATCAGCGTCAGCAGCCGCCCGTTCACATGGTCGGCCAGCAGCACGCCCGCGCCGCATCCCAGCACGATCCACAGGGCCCAGCCGCGCAGGATCTCGAACTCCACCGCGCCGCGGCGGGCATGGGCGCTTAGCGAGCGGAGCGAGGTGACGATGATCGTTGCGGCGCTGGTGCCGATGGCGACATGCGCCAGATGGTGCGGATCGCCGCCCAGCAGCGGCAGCACGATCAGCAGCGCGGGCACCACCACGAAACCGCCACCGATGCCGAACAGTCCGGCGGCGAAGCCGGCGACCAGCCCTGCCGCCAGCAAGCCCAATGCCGGCACGATGATATCGATCATTGCATAACCCCTGTCTGTTCCAAAGGTCCGCTCCCGCAGCGCGCGCATCTTTCTTCATCAGCCCCGGATGCCGTCGCATTCCCCTGTTAGGTGCAATGTTTGTTCTGAACAAGAGAGTAAAGTCAGACGAATCATGCGTTAGAAACCGCATGAGCGGCTAAAAGTGTTTGACGCTGCGCTGCGGTAGTGGGACACAAGGGGCGTGGGGTCGAAGGGTGATGGCCTGCCTGCGCGGCAGCGGCCCTGCCTTGGCCCGGTGGTGGCAAAATCAGGGGACATTCAGATGATGGAACAGGAAGCACGCGCGGATCTGCTGGATCGCGGCTATTCCCGGCGGCAGCTCGGCCGGATCGCCGCGCTGGTCGGCGGCGGGGCCATGCTGGCGCAGGTGGCCGGGCAGGCCCAGGCGCAGAGCCAGGCCGCCCGCGGCATCGCCGGCGCGGTGCGCATCGGCGCGAACGAATGCTGGACCGGCCCCTTCCCGGAGGCGGTCGCCGCCGCCGGCCGCATCGCGGCCGAGGGCAATCGCTACGACCCCGACGACCAGCGCGGCATGCTGCTGCGCACCGTGTCGCAGGTGGATGGCGTGCCGGAAGATCGCATCCTGCCGTGGCCGGGCTCGGGCGACCCGCTGGTCCGTTCCGTGATCTCGTTCTGCTCGCCCACCAAGGGCCTCGTCACCGCCGACCCGACCTTCGAATCGGCCTGGCGCGCGGCCGCCTGGCTGGAAGCGCCGCTGACCAAGGTGCCGCTGCAGCCGGGCAAGGGGCTGGACGTGCGGGCCATGCTCGCCGCCAACCCCCAAGCCGGGCTGTATTACATCTGCACGCCCAACAATCCGACCGGCACGGTGACCCCGCTGTCGGACATCGAATGGCTGGTGGCCAACAAGCCGGCCGATTCGGTGGTGCTGGTGGACGAGGCCTATATCCACTTCTCCGAAGCGCCCAGCGCGGCCAGGCTGGCCGCCACGCGGGACGACGTGGTCGTGATGCGGACCTTTTCCAAGCTGTTCGGCATGGCCGGCATCCGCCTGGGCCTGACCTTCGCAGCGCCCGCGCTGCACGAGAAGATGATGCGCTATGACGGGCGGCAGGTCACCGGCACGTTGCCGATCACCGCGCTCGCCTGCGGCACCGCCGCCTATCCGCTGGCGGACCGGGTCGCCGCCCGCCGTGCC
Organism: Croceibacterium ferulae; assembly: GCF_003660445.1. Taxonomy (GTDB): domain Bacteria; phylum Pseudomonadota; class Alphaproteobacteria; order Sphingomonadales; family Sphingomonadaceae; genus Croceibacterium; species Croceibacterium ferulae. The sequence continues at coordinate 26,775 of NZ_QZVQ01000008.1, forward strand.
GAGATGATCGCCAACCGCGAACGGACGATCGCCAGCCTGTCGAAGCATGACGTGGTGGTCCATCCGGGTTCGGAAGCCAACATGATCATGGTCGACTGGAAGCGTGGCCCCGCGGCCGACATCCAGAAGGCGCTGCTGGCCGAGAATGTGCAGATCGGCCGCTCCTGGCCGATCTGGCCCGATGTGTCGCGGGTCACCATCGGCTCGTCCTCCGACATGGCGGCCTTCAGCAGCGCGGTGGACAAGGTGCTCGCCTGATCCGAACCTGACACCCGGGTGCCGGCCCGGCGGATTTCATCGCACGCGCGCTAGGGCTGCTTCCGCCGGGATGGCCGCCGTGGCGTGCGGCGGGGCGCCGGCCCGGGCCGCAGCACCAGCTGGTCCTCGCTGGCGACCTGCGCATCCTGCTCCCCGCTGCGCACGTCGGCGGCGCGTGCCGCGTCGCCGAAGTCGAGGCCAGTGAGCTGCTCGACCCTGGCGATCGTGGAGAGGAAGTCCGTCACCCGGTCGAGCTCGCCAGGTTCCATGAAGGCCTCTGGCCCCTCGATCACAGGGGTGGACTCGCCGGCGCCGCCGAACATGGCCTCGGGCCAGGTTTCGATCACCTCAGCCTGGCTCGCGAGCATGGCCAGCGATCTTAGCTCGCTGCCTTCCGCCCACACAACGATCTTGAAGAAGCGGGTCGGCACCTGCAGGCCGCGGAACGGCCTGTCGTCGGGACTGAAGATGGGGCCGGTGAAGGTCGTCACCCGCTGGTTTTCCGCCACCGCATTGCGCAACACGTAGTTCTCGACCGCGCGCCACAGCTTGCCGCCGCCCGAACCGGGCGTCCGTGGCGCCGCGGTGCCTTGGTTGAAGAAGCCGACCTGCGGTGCCGCGTTGGTGAAGTGAAAGGTATCGGCCTCCGCAGCGCGCGCCTGCTCGTCCTCGCCCCACACCGGATCCAGCCGGCGGATCAGGTGGCCGCGCTGGAACATCCGCGCGAGCCGCCCGGGGTCGTTCGAATTGGGGAAGCCTGCCACGCGTTGGCCGGCGTAGAACTGATTGCCGGCGAATTCATGCGGCTCCAGCCGGGGCTCCCCGCGCCAGCTCGCCGCCTCGGTCGCGGCCTCCTCCAGGCTGTCGTTCAGGCCGGGGCTGTCGGGCCGCAGCGGCTTCATCGTACCCGACTGCCGGTCAAGCGCCTTGGCCGTGGCCCCGTCGATGTTGCAGGCGGTGAAGAAGGCCAGTCGGCGCCGGCCATTCATCACAATGCTGAAATGGTGGTACTTCAGCTCAAACGGATTGTCCCCCGGACCGGCCGCCTTGCTGCGCGCGGCCAGCGGCACGAGGTCGGCGGCCAATGCGGGCAGCGGCACGTCGAACCCCTCGATGAAGCGGCTCTTGTAGCCCTGGCGGTCCGCGTACAGCCCGATCGCGCGCCGCTCGGGGTCGCCCGCACCGGCCGATGTGGCGGCGGCCGGGCCAGCCTTGGCCGCGGGCAGCTCCGGGCTGAGCGTGGGCAGCCGTACCGAGATCTCGACCGGCACGGTCCAGGTGACGCCGCCGCTGTCATCCATGCGCGCGGATGGCGCGGTGCCGCTCGTCAGCCCGGCGAGCGTGCGATGGTCCGGCACGAAGTTGTCGCCCGCCCGCTCAGGCTCGCCCCCCATGTCGAGCGCCCTGGCGATCCGCTCGCGCGCATGCGCGTCGAGGTCGACAAGGCGGTTGCGCATGTTGCGCACGATGGCGCTGATCCGGATGCCTTCGTTCACCTCGATATCCAGCGGGTTCTGGTCGTCGCCGAACACCTGCCGCCACGGCCCGCCCCAATGATGCAGCGCGATCGGCCGCCATTCACTGTTGAACACCGGGCTGCCGGAGGAGCCAGGCTCGGTATCGGCGACGTAATGCAGCGCGTCGGCGTAGCGGCCGACCAGGCGGTTCTCGCGCAGCACGACCTCCTTGTGCCGGCCGTTGGGATGCTGGACGATGTTCACGAACTCGCCCAGCATGTGCTTGTCGGCTGAATCCGACAGTCCGCTCCAGCCGAACACCTCCAGCGGGAGCTCGCCCGTCAACCGTTCGCCCAGCGCGAAGACGGTGAAGTCCAGCCCATGCGCCTCGGAAGTGTCGGTCATGAACACCGTGGTGTCGATCGCGAAGCTGGTGACCGGCTTGGGGTTCCCCGTCAGGTCGAGCTCGTAATCGAATTCGACGGCCAGGAACGAGGCCGCCTCCCGCGTCGGGACGACATGGTTGTTGGTCAGGAACAGCCCGTTGCCGATAAGGAACCCGCTGCCGAGCGCCTGGCCGTTGCGGTAGGCGACCCGCCCCACCGCCCGGGCGATCCGCGCGCCTTTGTCGAGAAAGCTGACATTGACGAAGTCGGTGGTGTCGCCCCACACCTTTTCGGCCAGTTCCGGCCGCGCGGCGACCCGGAACGGCGGACCCTGGGTTGCCGCCTCCGTCATGCTCCGCTCGTCAGGGGCGGCGGCATGCACGACCTTTTCGCCGCCGCCAATGGCCCGGCTGAGCGCATCGGCCTCGCGCACGGTCAGGCCCGCCTTGGTCTGCAGCCGCTCCCGGCGCCGTTCGGCATTGTTCTCCGCCGCCAGCGGGTTGCCGGCGCGTGCCGCTTCGATGGAGCGCAGGATTTCCGGCCGGTTCTGCCGCAGGCGGTCCTGAACCGCGGCGGCAATTCGCTGATCCATACCATCTCCGATCAAGACAATGTTGCAAAGCGGCAGCCTGGGAGTCTTGACTTCATAAGCTTAAGAAGAGCGCGTTGCAAATTGGAACACGTCGTTTTATTAAGACGGGACTCCACTGCGAGTCGTCGTGATCTGTGCCACTAAATACTTGACTCTCCATTGGGTAGGGCAAGAACCGGCGTAAACACGAAGTATCAGTTAATTGTTTGATTTGGTGACAATATCGTCCCTGTTGCTTCGGTTGATCCCGAAGCACGGAGAGGTTGCGCGTGAACGGCAGCGCCTTGCGCATCTGCCGGAAAACATAATCCAGAGGAGAGGACCCGATGAGCGAGATCGATCCAGACCTTGAGGTGCTGGTCGTGGAGCCGCCTGCCGACGCGGAAGCGGTTCGGGCAGGCACGAGCGAAGGCAACGACCTTGGCATGCCGCTGCATGTCTATGGGCCGCGGGTGCACATCGATCGCGCCCCGATCGGGGCCAGGACCCGCCCGGCCGCAATGCCCGAAGCCCTGGGCGGGCTCAGCGAAACCGAGCGGTTCGGTCTCGACGCCTTCGCGCTGCGCCGCTCGGCCGAGTTCCGCGAGACCAAGCTCAGGCGCCCGCGCGATGGCGAGGCATGGGACATGCGGGGCTGCCGCCCGCCGCCGGAATATGGGCCCGAGACGATCGTATTCGAAGGTGAAGCGCCAGGTACGGGCGCGGAGGCGATCGGCCCGACGACGATCGCCACGCTCGACGGTTCGGTTGCCGTCGGCATCATCATCGTCAACGGCCCCGATGCCGCCACGCAGTTCAGCGCGGCGCAGCGCACGGAGGTCGTGGCGGAGGTGCAGGCCGGGCTGACCTGGCTCGGCAACCAGGATCCCTCGGCCGGGATCAGCTGGCATTACGAGATCCGCAACGTCTCCATCACCACCGCCACCAACGCCACGGCCGCCAGCGACGAGGAGCGTTGGCGCAACCCGGCCATGGCGGCGCTGGGGCACACGCAGAACTGGCAGGGCGTGATCGACTACGTGCGCGCATTGCGCGGGCGGCTAAACACGCGCTGGGCCTATTGCGTGTTCTTCGTGCGCGGCTACCCCCTGTGGCACTTCGCCTATGCCTCGTCGCCGCGCATCGTGATGGATTACGCGAATGACGGTTGGGGCCCGACCAACATCGACCGCGTGTTCGCGCATGAGACGGGGCACATCTTCTCCGCTCCGGACGAATATGCGAGTTCGGGCTGCACCTGCACCAGCACGCACGGCATCTATGCCGAACCGAACGCCAACTGCGCCAATTGCGCCCCTGGCGGCGGCATCAATTGCCTGATGAAGGCCAATGACTGGGACATGTGCGCGCACACCCGCCGGCATTTCGGCTGGGGGCTGACCAGCGCGCGCCTGCCCATCGGCGCGCCTGTCCACGCCGTCTCGCGCAGCCGCAACAAGCTCGACATCTTCTTCTGCGACCGTGACGGCCGGGTCATGTCCGCCGCCTGGGAGCCGGGGATGAGAACCTGGTGGCAGGGCTTCTGGCACCTCAATGGCGGCTTCGGCGCGCCCGGTGCGCCCGTGACGGCGGTCAGCCGCGCGCCCGACCACCTCGACATCTTCGTCACCGGCACCGACGGTCACGTCTACACGGCTGCCTGGACGCCGACCTCGGGCGGGTGGCGGGGCTGGTGGCGGATCGGCGACGTGCGCTGCCCCCCGCGTACGCCGGTGCATGTCGTGTCGAGAAGCCGCGACAAGCTGGACATCTTCGTCACCGATACCAGCGGGCGGGTGATGTCCGCGGCGTGGGAGCCCGGCTTCACCGATGGCTGGCACGGCTGGTGGCACATCAATGGCGGCCGTGGGCAACCCGGCGCCCCGGTCACGGCGGTCAGCCGCGCGCCCGATCACCTCGACATCTTCGTCGTCGGCACAGACGGGCACGCCTACACTGCCGCTTGGCACCCGGGTTCCGGCGGATGGATGGGCTGGTGGCGGATTGGCGCCATACGCTTTCCCGGCCACGCGCCGCTCACCGCCATATCCAGGAGCCGCAACAAGCTCGACATCTTCGGCACCGCCAATGGTGGCGAGACGATGACGGCGGCGTGGGAGCCGGGCTTCACCGATGGCTGGCACGGCTGGTGGCACATTCGTGGCGGCCGCGCGCAGCCCGGCACGCCGATCCACCCGGTGTCGCGCTCTGCCGACAAGCTCGACATCTTCGTCACCGGCACTGACGGCACCACCTACACCGCAGCGTGGGAGCCGGCCTTTACCGATGGCTGGCACGGCTGGTGGAACCTGCGCGGCGGGCGCACCGCGCTCGGCGGCGCGGTCACCGGGGTGAGCCGTTCGCCCGACTTCCTGGACGCATGGGTGGTGGGCCTGGACGGACGTGTGTTCACCGCTGCCTGGGAGCCAGGCTTCACGGATGGATGGCGCGGCTGGTGGCCGATGGGCGTCTAGCGCCGGTTCGGCGGCGCGCCGGGCGGGGTAAAGCCCGGCGCGTCCCAGTCGCGGCCATCACCCGGCCGCGGCTTCACGGCCGTGTGACGCAGCTTCCAGCTGTCGACGAACAGGCTCTCCGTATCGGACAGCGCACCGGTGCCGGGCAGTTCGGCATCTGCGGTCAGCACCAGCTCGACCGCCGGGTGCGCGCGAAGGGCCACCGGCTCGCCGATGCCGACGTCGAGAACGAAGAGGCGCGGCGGCAAGGCCGCGATGACGCGGTGGCTTCCAAGCAGGGCCTCGTACGCATCCGGACCTGCGCCCGCCTTCAGGACGATCAACGCTTCCACCACGGCACCATAGCGCTGTTCGCTGCGCCCCGACACAGGCAGCGGGCGCCGGGATCAGCGGAGCACCCACTCCCACACGGCCGCACCGCCTTCGGGGAATACCAGCCGGACGTAGCGGGCGCTGGCGTCCAGGCGTGACCGGATGGGCGAGCCCTGCTGCTCCGCGACCGGCACGACCGTCCGCCACTGGCGGCCATCGGTCGAGACATCGATGCCGAAGCGGTAGGCCCGGTCGGCGAATTCGGGTCGCAGCTCGCTGTCCGTGACCTGCCGGACACTGCCCAGATCGGCGACAAGCTGCGCCGGGCCTGCGGCTGCAGGCTGCCACAGCGTTGCATAATTGTTGTCCGCCGCCCGGTCCGGGCCGTGCAGGGTGTCTCCACCCGTTCCGCTGGCGGTCCATCCCAGCCCGGTGGTCCGATGCGCGGCGAAGCCCGCCACGTCACCGCCATGCGAAGGCCGCACATTGGCGATCGTGCCGTCGGATCGCACATCCAGCGGATCGATGACGACCTGGCGCAACACCTCGTCACGCCCGGGCACCCAGGGCAGAGCCTGCCGGTGATACAGGATGTAGGGCTGCCCACCGGACCGGAATATTGTATGATGGCCGGGGCTGATGACGTTGCGGTCATCGTCGGTGACCAGGATGGGGCTGTTCGCCGCCTCCTGGAACGGGCCGAACGGCGTGTCGCCGACGGCGTAGCGGACCTTGTAGGTGTCCGTTGTCGTCTTTCCGTCGCTATATGTCAGCAGGTAGCGATCGCCCTGCTTCACCATCAGCGGCGCTTCGAAATAATTCGCGGGCGTCACGTCCACGGGCTCGCCGTCGAAGGTGACCATGTCGGGCTTCAACCGCACCGCGAAGCAGTGCCCGTTCTGCCAGTTGTGGCCCGATCCCCAATAGAGATAAGCCGTGCCGTCATCGTCGATGAACGCTTCGGCATCGATCATGTGATATTCGGGGGCGAAGGATTTGGCGATCAGCGGCTTGCCGCCATTGGCATCGCGCCACGGGCCGGCTGCCGATGGCGCCGTGCCGACCCACACCTCGCTGCCGACCGAGACATACATGAACCATTGCCCGTTCCGCGCCCTGATCACGGATGGCGCCCAGACCATGGCGTCGCTGGAATCCGGCGTGGTGGCTGCCGCCTTGGTCGGCCATTCGGGCCTGGAGAAGCTCCAGTCGCGGCCGTTCTCCGACGTCCACAGGCCCAGCTGCCGGCTGCCCCAGGGGTCGATGGTGGCAAAGATGTGCCACCGCCCGCCATCCTGCACGATGGACGGATCGGCGAAGTAGCCGGGCAGCAGCGGGTTCCGGTTGCCCGGCGCATCCCAGGCGGGCGCGGCGCCGGCCACCCGCATCGGCGGCGCGTCGCCGGTCGCGGCGCATCCGGCCAGCAGCAGCGCCAGCACCCCGCCGGCCGGTGTCCATCGGCTGAACCTGATCATGGCAAATCTCCCGTCGCTTGTTCGCTGTGGCGTGTGCGGGTCATCGCGGGCTGCGCCTGACGGTCACCTGCAGCGTCACCGCCCGGTGCGCCGGCGCGACCTCTTCCTCGGCCGTCATGTCCAGCACCGGGCGCCCGTCCGCCGCCCAGTGGAGGCGGCGCAGCCGCGTGTCACGTCCGTCGCCGCCCACATCATTGCCCCACGTATGATAGACATACAGGGCGTTGCCATCCTCGTCCGTGGTGAAGGATCCGTGGCCCGGCCCCTGTTCATGGTTCAGGTAGTCGGTCACGCCCGGCGGCATCGGCGCGCTCTTCTGCAGGGGCGCGCGCCATTTGCGCCAGCTGGCGATGTCGGTCAGGTCCGCCCCTTCCCGCGCCCGCACGCCGCCGACGACATAGGTCGGGCTGACGGAGGAGCCCGAATAGACCAGATGGACCTCCCCATCGTGGAACAGGGCGAAGGCGCCTTCGGACAGGTTTTCCTCGAACGACAGGTTGGGCGCGATGATCGGCTGCGGGTCGGAAGCAAGCCGCGCCGGTGAGGCGGAGGCCACCCTGGCGATCCAGGTGAGCGGATCGCCCAGCTCGCCCGTGGGCGGCAGGTATCGCTGCGACCAGGTGTAGTAGCTCTGCCCGGCAGCCGTGAAATACGACATGTCCAGGCTGATATTGCCGGCCTGATCCGGGCGGCCCAGCGGTGATCCGTCGGCCCGGAGCACGGCGGCGGGCTGCGACCAGTCGGCGGGGTTGGCGGGATCGCCGCCGCTGCGCAGCTGCATGATATGCGCCTGCACCGTGTTCCACTTGCCGCCTTGCGTCGATTGGTCGTCATCGGGATTGAAGCAGGGGGCGAACAGGACGGAAAGCCGCCCGCCGATCTCGTGCAGTTCGGGCGCCCAGTAGCACCCGGCGATCGCGCGCCCTTCCGCCGTGCGTTCGCCGCGCGTCTGCCGGTTCAGCAGATCCACCTCCCGCTCCCGCCCGCCATTGGCGTCGGCCAGGGCGGCGATGCTGTCCGCCACGCGGATCGGCAGGTGGTGCGATCCGACATTGTTGTTGCCCGTGTCGTCGGTGGCGATGAACAGGTAGCGGACGGTGCCGCCCTGATCGTAGCGGTAGATGTTGGGATCGGCGCGATTGTAGGCGAAGATCTGCGGGTAGGATGGCTGGCGAACCGTGCCGCGGATCACGTGGGTGCCGGCGGAGGCGGAGGCCAGCCGGCGCAGGTCCGCTTCATTCCAATCGACCTTGCGGGTGGCGGTGGACCCGTCCGAGTAGCGCAGCTGCACCGCTGCCTGGCGCACGGGCGCGACATCGCCGGCCTTGATGGCGATCGGCGGCACTGCAGCCCCCGTGTTCACGATCCGCCCGAACCGGTTGGTGAGCGCCAGGGCCGTCGCCGGGCTCACCACCAGGCCCGGTGGCGCACCGGTTGGCCCGGCACCTGGAATGGTCAGCCTGCCTTCGCGCACATCGCCCACATTGCCGTCGGACACGATGCGCGACCGTCGCCCGCCATTCTCCGGCCAGAACGGCGCCGCGACCAGTTCGGTCCGTGACAGGTCGGCCACGGTGGCCCAGCGGGGGGTGCCCGCATTGTCGGTCCAGGACACGACATAGCGTTCCGCCGCGGAGTCCCAGACCGCCGCCGGCGCGACGATGCCGGTGTCCGTGCCCAGATCGATCAGGCCCAGTTCGGTGAAATCCGCCGGGCTGGCCGGGTCCGCCTTGAAGATCAGCGCACTCGACGCCTGGGTCTCGTCGGCCTCACCCGACATCGTCACCCGCGTGGCGATGACGCCAAGGCCGCCATCCGCGAAGTGGAACAAGGATGGCTGCGCGATGCCGCGCAACGCGACCTGGTCGACGCCGGTATAGTCCCCGGCTGGAAACAGCACCCCGTAATCGTCGTTCAGCGGCGCGGCCTCGGCCGCCCCCGCCTGACCCAGCGCCAGGTGGAGGCTGTGCGCCACGATCGGCTGATTGGCATCGTGAGCGTTGGTGGGCGCCCTGGTGTAGGAGACAAGCCGGCGGGCATCGCCGCCCAGCACCTGAACGGCGAAGCGCTTCACCACGGAGCCGCCGGCGGGCAGGGTCATCACCCCCGTCAGCGTCACCGACAGGGGTTCATCCCCGTCATTGAACAGGACGTCTCCCTGCAGCCCGGCGCCCTCCGTGCTCCAGCGCACGCGCGTCCCAGCCGGCGCGGTCAGGCGAGTGCCGGACGCCACCACCGGCGGCACGACCCAGCTGTCCGCGATCGAGGCCGCATCGCCGGCATCCGCCACGCTCGGCCGACCGGGCGCAGCCTCGGGGATCGCCTGTGTCGCGGGTTGCTGCGCCAGCGCGATCACCGAAACCGACAATCCGGCCAGCGCCGCCGCAAGGGTGGCCGGCAGGCGCGTCACAGGCCGGTCGCCGCCGCGGGCACCGGCTCGCCGGCATCGCCGGGCCTGAAGGCCGGCACCAGCGGGTCCATCGGCAGGATCGCGCCATCCGGGCCGAACTCCATCCGCGCCAGTACAGTCTGCCTCTGGTACCCGCCGCCTTCGGGCAAGGCGTGGCGATGGTAGGCCGCATACCAGCGATCGGTTCCGGGCACGTTGACCACGCTGTGATGCGCCGTGCCCACCGCAGCGCCGTTCCGTTGCAGCACGATGAAGCCGTCCTGCGGGGACATGACCGGGCCCATGGGCGATGGCGCGGTGCCCCACCCGACGCGGTAGTTCGGGCTGCGTGCATCATCGATCGACCACATGAAGTAATAGGTGCCGTCGCGCTTGAACACGACCGGGCCTTCCCGATGGTCCCGCAGCTCGATCCCATGCACCGGGCCGTCCAGCGTGATCATGTCGGGTTGCAGCTTGACCACGTTCAGCAGCCGGCCATTGCCGAAATACAGATAGGCCTGCCCGTCATCGTCGATGAACGGGTAGGGATCGATCGTGTTGCTTTCGACCCCGCTGCCCTTGGCGAGCAGCGGCTTGCCCAGCGCATCGACAAAGGGGCCGGTGGGCGAGGCCGATGTGGCGACGCCGATATTCCCCTCCGCACAGAAGTACATGTAATATGTCCCGTTCCGCTCGATCACGTCGGGCGCCCAGGCCTGGACCTTGGCCCAACCCAGATCGTTGGCCACGTCGAGGATCATGCCCTCGTTTCGCCATTCGACCAGGTTCTTTGACGACCAGACGGAGAAATCCGTCGTCTGCCAGTTCGGTTTGTCGGACGTGGGATAGATGTAGTAGGTGTCGCCGAAGACCCGGATCGCGGGATCGGCGGTGAAGCCTCCGATGGCGGGGGGCGGCGCCGGGACCGGTTCCACCGGTAGGGCGGCGGGCGCTGCGGTTCTCAGTTCCTGCGCCATCCAGGCGGGCGCCGTCAGCACGGTGCCGTGCCGCTGTCCCGCGGCGACCTGCACGCTGGCGGAGATGTCCGTCCAGCTGCTCCAGTCGGTCGTCTCGAACACGCCGTACCGGCCATCGGCATAATGATCGACATACAGGCGCACCTTGTCGTTCACCGTGGCAAGCGTCGGGCCCTCCGCCCGCAAATCCGACACGATCGGCTGCGGCATCAGGGTGTAGGGGCCGGTCACCGCATCGGCCACCGCCCAGCGGATCGCGCCCCATTGCCGCTGTTCCTGCCGGTCGCCTTCCTTGAACACCGCGATGTACCGGCCGTCGCTGCCGATGATGGTCGTGTCGATATGGTCGAAGCCGGGATCGATCAGCACCTGCGGCTGGCTGAAGGTCTCGAAATCGGTGGTGGTGACGTACCAGGTGCGGTTGTTCATCCGCTCCGTCGATTTCGTCTCGGGGAAACGCCCGTCTATGTCCGACGACCAGGTGATGACGTAACGGCCATTCGCCGCGTCATGGAAGGTCTCGGGCGCCCAGGCATTGTTCACGCCCGGCAGGTCGCCCAGCACCGGCAGGAAGCGCTGCTCCGACCAGTTCACCAGATCGGGCGAGCTGGCATAGCCGATGCCGCGGTCGTGCCACCCGGTGGTCCACACCATGCGGAAGATGCCGTCCGGTCCGCGCACGATATGCGGATCGCGCATCAGTCCGCCGCCGACCGACGGCTGCAGGAACACCTTGTCCAGATCCTGCCAGATCAGCCCGTCATCCTCGCTGACCGCCAGATGCAGGCCGTCGCCATTGCCGCGAAAGGATGTGAACAGCAGGTCGCTGATCGGCCATCCGGGGCGAGACTGCTGCGGCGGCGCATCCTGCGCCGCGACGCCGGCCGCCCAAGCCATCATCGTGACGAGCAGGGCCCTTCTGAAGCCGTTGATCTTTGCGGACATTATCCCTCCTGAGGATGCCGGGCGGGAACGGTGCGACCGGGCGCCGCGCGGCACCCGGTCGCGGCGCTCGCTCGCCGAAGCGGAAGCGCAGGCCGAGGCCGAAATAGCGGCCTTCATCCCGCACATCGACCGGGTACTGCCGGCCGGGCTGGTAGTTGTTGTAGTTTTCGAACGGCCGGGCGAGGATGTTGGTGACGCTGGCGGCCAGGGTGAAGTTTTCCGTCACGTCGTAATTGGCCGAGAAATCGAGCCGGTCGCGCGTGCGGATGCCCACGCCCGTATACTGCCCGCCCGTATCCAGATCCTGCCGGTAGAAATCGACCCAGTCGGACCGGCGATTGTAGGACAGCCGCACGGTCATCCCTGCCCGTTCGTAGAAGGCGGCCGCGTTGTAGGTCCACTTCGACACGCCCGGAATGGTCACCAGGTCGCCATATTCGATCGCCCCGCTGTCGATGTCCACCGACCGGGGCAGGCGGTACTGCCCGTCCAGATAGGTGACGTTGCCCGACACGCCGAAGCCCGCGAAGGCACCGGGCAGGAAATCCAGGAAGGTCTGGAAATTGGCTTCCGCGCCGAAGAAGTGCCCTTCGCCCGAATTGATCGGCTGGCTGGTTTCGATCAGGCCGATATCGGGGAATTCGGAACGGCGGGTGAAATTGGTGATGAAGCCGAACAGGTCGCGATAGAACACCGCCCCGCTGATGAAGCCGGTGCGGGTGAAGTAATATTCCAGGCTGGCGTCGTAGTTCTTGGATGTCAGCGGCGCCAGGTTGGGATTGCCGCTGCTGCCATAGGCGACGACGTTGCTGGGGCGGTTGGGATCGGGGTTGCGTGGATCGACCTGCGTGATCCGCAGCGCTGGGTTCAGCTGCCCGAAGCTGGGCCGTTCGCGCGTGTAGGTATAGGCCAGCCGCAGCTGCAGGTCGGGCCGGATCTTCAGCCGAGCGCTGATATTGGGCAGCACATCGGTATAGTTCTGCGACACCGTGGTGGGGGTGACGGTGGCCGGCGGGGCGGGCAGGGGGCCGTCGCCATCGGGGTCGGGCGACTGGATCTGCGAGGTGCCGGAATATTCGCCGCGCGTATTGACCACCCGCAGGCCGACGACGCCGTCCAGTTCCATGTCGCCCAGGCCGAAGCGGTACTTGCCCTGCGCGTAGCCGGCATAGCTCTGCTCGTCCCCCGAAAACACCGTCAGCGGATCGTACGGAGTCTGCGGCCCCGCCTGGAACCGGGCCAGCGCGTCGCGATAGCCCTGGTCGTTCGGATTGGCGGCCACCAGCCGTTCCAGCGACTGGATGCTCAGCGCCCGCAGCGCGTCCTGGCTGTTGATGATGCCGCCGCGTTCCGGCGCGAGATATTGCACAAAGCCCTGCGACCCGCCGCGGAACGGATCGGTCGTCAGCTGCAATTCGCCGACCGGCAGGTCGGTCAGCGGGATCATCAGGTCGGCCGTGCCGGCATAGCGGTTGCCGTTCTGCCCGCTCGCATCCCGGTTGGTGTAGCGCACGCCCGCCTGCACCGTGTGCAGCCAATCCCGTCCGGTGTCGTAGGAGATGTCGCCGCGCCACTGCCAGCCGGCGCCCTTTACGTAATAACGGGATTCATAATAGCCGCGCCAGAAATAGTTGCTCGGATCCTCCACGTCGAAGTCCAGGAAATCGAACGAAGCGCCACCATCCTGATCGAAGTCAACCGCCACCGTCTTGGGCGGGACATAGGAATCCAGGCTGAACTCGTTGGCGCCATACTCGCTCCAGGTATAGGCGAGGTCGGTCGACAGGGTGATGCGCCCGGTTTCCCACTTCGCGCCGGTGGCGACCTGCCGCGTGTTGGTGTAGTTCTTGTTCGTGCTGCGGTAGATGTCCTGCCGGTTGCCGCCGCTCTTGGTCAGGCTCACCGCCTGGCCGCCATCCTCGGACAGGACCACGTCGCTCAGCGTCGGGTCGAAGCCGCGGATGTCCACGTTGAAATTGTCGATATAGCCGCGCCCGCGATAGCCCTGGTAGATCGCGTCGACATACATCTCGAAATCGTTGCTCGGCCGCCACTGGATGCTGGCATTGCCGGACGGGCGATACCGCCGCCCGCCATCATTGTAGAGGCCGACGCGTTCGGGGTAATAGAAGCTGTTGCCGGCGGATTCCGGGGTGATGACGGATACGGCGCTGGGCGTGACGATGCCTTGCCCGTTATAGCGCACGCCATTGTAATATTGCGACTGGGCGTAAGTGGCGTTCAGCAGGATGCCGATCTCGCCGATCGAGGTGTCCTTGCGGGTGGAAAACAGGATGTTGCCACCCGGATCGTACTTGCGGCTCTGGTCGTTATAGGTGCCGTTAATCCCGCCCGCGATCGCCGTGCCCTGGAAGTCGAACGGCCGCCGCGTGCGGACATTGATCAGCCCGGCCAGGGTCGGCTCCACCAGGTCGGCGGTGCCGGACTTGTAGACCTCGATCCCGGCCAGCGCCTGTGCCGGGAAGTCCTGCAACTGCACGAAGCGGTTTTCCGCCGTGAAGAACTCGCGGCCATTATAGGTCGTCGCCGCATTGGCGAGGCCGCGGATCAGGATGCCGTTGGCCTCGTCACCCGAACGGTTGACCTGCACGCCGGCGATACGGGCGATGCTTTCCGCCGCGGTATCGTCCGGCAGCTTGCCGATGTCCTGCGCGACGATCGCATCGATGATCGCATCGGCATTGCGCTTGAGCGCGGCGGCGGTGCCCAGGCTGCCGCGCAGGCCCGTGACGGTGATGACGGAGCCGCCCTGCTGTGCGCCCGCCGGCTGGTCCGGCGCGCCGGGTGAGCGCTGCGCCGCTCTCGCCTGCGCGTCCGCCGCGGCCTGCGTGGGGTCGGCCGGCGGCGCCTCCTGCGCGATCGCGGGCTGGATCATCAGCGCCAGCGGCGCCACACCGAGCAAGTACACGGATGCCCTCATCATCACTCTCCCTCATGTTCATGCCTTTTTAGGCATTTGTCGGACATATGAGAAAAAGTAGAAAGCTCGGCAAGAGCAATCTAGCGGCAGGGCAGATTTTCCGTCCGGCGGGCCAGCACGAGCGTGACCACCGACCGCGGCGGCGCGGTGCTGCCGGCCATGCAGGCGGCCTCGTGCGTCGCATCGGTGACGATCAGCGCGCCCTGCCATCCCGCGGGGGTGACGAGCTGGCGCGGGGAGAGCCCGGGGTTCACATGGACGATGACCATTCCGGCCCCGTCCGGCGTCAGCGCCGCCACGCTGTCCGGATCGTTGATGGGCAGCAGCCGTGATCCCGGTGTGATGAAGCGGCTGAACTGCGCCATCGCATGATATTTGCGCGTCACCGTGATGTGATGGTTCGCCTCTGCGGGTGCGCGCAGATCGGCCTTCACCAGCCCCCAGTTGGACCCGCCGGCACCATCCCGCGCGGTGAAGCTTTCGACCGCCTGCCAGAACACCCAGGCCACCGGCTCCAGCCGTTTCAGGTCGTTCACCACATGCTCGGCAAAGGCCAGCGCCGATGGCATGGCGTCGAAATCCTCCGGATCGCCGGGAAGCGGGTGGTCGACCTCGCTCATCCACAGGGGAATGCCGCTGGCCCGGCTGGCATCGCGCGCCGCCGTCTGGAACGTGTTGCCATAGCTGTGGACGTTGATCTGCCCGATCAATGCCCGTGTGGCCGGGGAATAGGTGGCCCAGTCGACCAGGAACAGTTCCGAACTGGTCTCGTCCGGTCCGGCGAGTCGGGTGGCAAGGCTGCGCGCCTTCAGCGCGGCAGCGGTTGCCTCGAACATGCGGGCCTGCGCGGCCGGGCTCCAATGCGCGCCTTCCTGCCGGTTTCCGGCATACCAGTAATCCGTATTCGGCTCATTCACCGGAGACAGGGTGCGGAAGGTCACGCCGTCGCGGCGCTGCAATTCCTCCACCACCCGCGCCAGATAGGCGGCGAACTCCCCCTCCGCGCCGGGCAGCAGGTTGTCGTCCGTGGCCTTGCGGGCGCCGGACACCTCGCCCGATACGGTCATGAACCAGGGCGGCGAGTTGGAGAACGCCTCGAATATGGGGGCGGACACGCGCGCCCGGATGGCCCGCAGCCACCAGCGCTGGTTGGCATCGGCGCTCCAGTCCCACATCGCGGGATCCTCGGCCCGCCACCAGCCCGTGCCCGTCGCGCCCGCGGGCCTGTGCCAGAAGCCGGGCACGTTGGCACCGGGCTGCGACAGCGGTTCCGCCCCTTCGCGCGCACCGCCGCCGATATTGTAGCGGGCGATGGTCCAGCCGAGCCCGCCGGGGCCGTAGAACAGGTCTGCCAGCCGGTCCCGCTCCACATCCGGCCAGCCGCCGGTGACATTGGCGAACCAGGCCAGCGCTGTGCCCCAGCCTTCGAACACCGGGCCGGGCCGCGTCGTATCGGGGCCGAGATCGACCCGTACAACCTCCTCGCCGCTCACATCATTGGCGCCGGCGGGCAGGGCACCCGCCAGTACAAGGATGGTCGCGGCGATCCGCGCAACTGTGCCTGTCAGCGTTCGGGCCAGAAACCGCATCCCGCTCCTCCCTCCATTTTCTTCTATATTATCGGAACAATCACATGCTTGATCGTGCCGGTCGGCGACAAATACCGAATGTAAGACAAAAAAATAGCGGGAGAGTGCGATTTGCTGGAAAGGCAGGGATGGCGGCGGCGATGTCGTCGGTCGGCACGCAGATGCCCGACACGATCCTGTACGGCGTCGCCGTGGGGCACTCGAATGTCAGGCCAGGTGCTTGCTCCTGCACGTCAAAGATGCAGGTCGGTAACGGAGATTATATAGAACCCGGTTCCGGCCTTGATACGCGCGGTCGATCACTCGGGTTGATGGCCGAGCTGATGGCTGATCCGGGTGGCCGTTTCGGCCAGGATCAGGCGCGCTTCCTTGATCGTGACCGATTGCGAACCATCGATCAGTTCCAGGAAGGGAACCGTAAGCGCCGCCATGCAGGTGCCGCCAAAGCTGAAGATGGGATAGCTGATGTCGGTGACGCCCCGCGTTATTGGGCTTTCGCGCAGGGCGTAGCCGGCAGCGCGGACCTGTTCCAGATCCTCGGCCAGGCCGGCGCGGCCGATCGGGCTGCCCCTGACCAGCTCGACCCGGTCCAGCAACCGGCCGGCTTCCGTTGCCGCAGCGAAGGCCAGCAGCACCTTGCCCGAACAGCTCGTGACCAGGTCGATCGAGGCGCCCATCCGCAGCGCGAAGCCGCGCGTGCCCGGGTTCTCCTCCCGCGCGATGACCAGCCCGTCCGCCCCTTCGACCACGACCAGGTGGCAGGATTGTCCGGTGGTCAGTGCCAGTGCCTGCATCTCCGGCAAGGCGGCGGCGGTCAGGCGGCGTGCCGGCGTGGCGCGGTAAGCGATGTCCAGGAACTTGTAGGTGACGCGGTAGCGGTCGTCGGCGGGCGACTTCTCCAGATAGCCCGCCTCCTCCATCACCACCACGATGCGGAACAGTTCGCCCAGCGATCGACCGAGCGCCGTGGCCATTTCGCTGATCAGCATGCCCTGCGGCCGGCTGGCCAGCAGCTCTATGATGAGAAAGGCCTTTTCCAGCGCCGGGGCGGTATAGCTGCCCCGGCGCACGCGCGCTTCGCGTTTGTGGCCCTCACCATCCATCGCGTCGTCCCTGTTGCAGCCGGCGTGCGTAATGCGCCGGACAGCCCGCGGCAAGGCCGGGGGGCAACGGGTCAGAGCGTGACGATCGCCTTCAGCACCGTGTCCGCCTCCTCGATCAGGCGGGGCATGCCCGCTGGCGCGTCATCGATCGACAGGCGGTGGGTGCAGATGCGGCTGGTGGGGATCAGCTCCGCCCGGATGCTGGCGATGACATGGTCGAAATCGCCCGACAGCGCGTTGCGGCTGGCCCGCATCGTCGCCTCGCGCTTGTGGAACTCCGGATCAGGCAGGACCAGATCGTCCTTGCACACGCCCACCAGCGTGTAATTGCCGCCATGCGCCACCAGCGGCAGCCCGGCATTCATCGCGGCGATGGCGCCGGTGGCGTCGAACACCTGATCGAACATCTCGCCGGCGGTCATCGCCGCCAGCGTTTCGCGCAGCCCGGCATCGGCGAGCACCCCTTCGGCAAAGCCGAACTGCGTGGCGGCCAGCGCCAGGCGCGGCGCCCGCATATCGGCGAGGACGATGCGCTCCGCCCCCGCGATCCGCGCGAACAGCGCCGTGGCAAGGCCGATCGGGCCGGCGCCGACCACCAGCACCCGGTCGCCCGCCGACACCTCCGCGCGCTTCGCCGCATGGGCGCCGATCGCCAGGAATTCCACCATCGCCGCCTGGTCCAGCGTCAGCCCTGCCGCGTCGATCACCGCGGCTTCCGGCACCGCAAGGTAATCGCACATGCCGCCATCCACATGGACGCCCAGCACGTGGATGTCGGCGCAACAATTGGGCTTGCCGCGCCGGCACGCGCGGCAGGTGCCGCATGGCAGATAGGGATTGACGGTGACGATCTGCCCGGGGGCGAAGCGCGAGCCTGCCGGGGCTTCGGCCACCTCGCCCGACAATTCGTGCCCGATCAGCCGGGGATAGGCCAGGAACGGATGGCGACCCGTATAGATGTGGTAGTCCGTCCCGCAGATGCCGACGCGGCGCATCCGGATCAGCACCTCTTGCGCGCCCCTGCGCGGCGCGGCGCGCTCCTCCAGCTTCAGGTCAAACGGCTGCGTGCAAACAAGCGCCCTCATCCCGTTCCCCCACTCCTCTGTGTAAGCCAGGTTTCATATATGCTAGCGACACGGTTGGAGCGCAAAGACAATCCGCGCGCGATTGGCGGGGCAGGGGGCCGCCAGGGAAAGGATCACAGGCATGAGCCGACGTTGCTGCTTCGCTCTCGATCTGGTCGCCGACGCGGCGCTGATTGCCGAGTATGAACGCGCCCATGCCACCGGCAACGGCCGGGCGGAGGTCACCGCCGCGATCCGCGCGCACGGGTCCTCGACATGGAGATATGGCGTACCGGCGACCGGTTGTTCATGATCGCGGAGGTGGAGGGCCGCCAGCCTGCGTGGCGACCGGCGGCAATCCGGAGCGATAGCTCTGCAGTTCCGGCGCGACAAAGGCCAGATTGCGCTCACGCAGGCGTGCGCCATCATCGTCGTACAGGAATGGCAGGAAAGCATAGCGGCGTCCCCTGATGACCGGTCGGGCCTCGTGCAGCAGAGAGCAGGAGAACACCACGGCGCCGCCAGTGGGAGCCCGGTACCTGCGCTGGCCGAACTCGGGAAACCACAGATCGCCGCCCTCATAATCCTCGGCATTGAGGTTGATGGTACACGCGAATTTGCGGTGGGCGGTGCCTTTGGTCGTGTTGTCACGATGTGCCCGGAAGTGACCGCCGCTCGCGCCATCGTAACAGGCGACAAGCCATCGTTCGACCCGGTTGGCATCGGACTGGAACGCCCGCTGGATCATCGGGCGGAGCGCGAGCGAAAGCCGACCCTTCAACTCGGCTATCAGCCCCTCATCATCTATGTTGTAATCGGCCCGGCGTTTGTGGTGATGGTCAAGCTGCTCGACAGTGATGCCGTTCTCGTCCCGCATGAAGCCGGACTCGGTTCCGCCATTCCGGTCATAGGCCGCAATCAGGCGGTGGCAGGTATCGCCGGATAGAACGTCCGGCACGAGCAGCACTGGTGCGGCCAGGTCCGGCGCGGGCCTGCCGGTCAACTGGCGCAGCTCCGCCATGATCCCGGGTCCGCCGCTGACAGGTGCCGTGCTTCTCACCCGCAACATCGGATCAAGCAGCAACCAATGGGGTGCGTAGCTGACTGCATCGCCGCTGATCCGTGCCGCACCATACCGGGTCGAGATCGATCGATCGAAATCGAGGAACCAGCGAATACCCGGCACCTGCTGCGCAATCCGCCCGGCCTTCACATCCGTGGGATCGATCGTGACACCGAAGAAGCAGGCACTCCGGTCATCGAACAGGTCACGGTTTTCCTGCAACACCCGCAAGGCCGCCTGCGGTCCTTCCCGTCCGCCGCTGCCCAGCAGAAGCAGCACGATCCACCGGCCCCCGACAGAGTCGAACGCATATCGGGGATTTCCGTCGAGCGCGACGGCATGAAACCAGGGCGCGGGCTGGCCGGGTACGAGCATCGGGTTCATGGTGGAAAGCGTATGGTGTCCACAACAGCTTGCGAACACGCCCTGCCGAACGTTGGGAAGAATCAATCTTGTGCGCCTGGCGGGGGAGGGCAGGTTCAAGGCACCTTCGTGAGATCGACTGGCAGAATTGACCCCTCTTGACCCCGCCGAGACACTTGCGCTGAAGCCGGTAAATCGCAGCGTCGATATGAGTGGTCGGTCAAAGTTGGAGCGCGGGAGGGGGCTTCGAAATTCCTGCAATGATCCCTTCGAGCGCGGAGCTGCGGTTCGATTGTCGAACTCCGATTGCGGAAGTTAGCTCGTGGAGCCTTGGTCCCGGCGTGGCTCCACGCGGATACGAGTAATCTTCAGGCCACGCACTTCCTCTACCCTGAGCTGGTGGCCGCCGGAGGCGAAGCTGTCCCCTTGCGCCGGCATGGTCCCATGCACCGAAAGCAGAAGTCCGGCGATGGTGACCACGTCGGCGCTGTCGAACACCAGACCGTGATCTTCTGACAGTTCCGCCAGCGACACCTCGCCGTCCAGCAGCAGCGCGCCATCGGGCAGCTTGCGAATCCAGTCGGACCCTTCGTCCCGCTCGATCAGGTCTTCCACAAGATCATCCATGGTCACGAATCCGAGCGTGCCGCTGAACTCGTCCACTACCAGGGCCGCCTGCAGGTGCTGTGCCTTGAACAGGGCGAGCAGCTCCACGGCCGATGTCGTTGCGGCCACTCGCGGCAGAGGACGGATCAGTTGGTTCAGCGTCTCGCTCTGACGCGTAACGCGGGCGCGAATGAAATCCTTCACGTGCAGCACCCCCTGAATGTCGTCCAGCGTCCGATCGTAGACAGGATAGCGGGAGGAAGCGCCTGAAGCGATCCGAGCCGCCACCTCGTTCGCCGACATGTCCAGCGGCAGAGCCTGCATGCGGGTGCGCGATGTCATCAGCTGTTCGGCGGTACGGTCTTCCATCTCGAAGATGTTCTCGATCAGGGTGCGCTGAGCCTCTTCGAACTGGCCGCTCTCTGCCACTTCCCCCGTCGCGATCTCCAGTTCCTTGCTGGTGTAGAGCATCGCGCCCCGGCCTGGATCAGGGATGCCAAGCAGGCGCATCAACCCGAATGCGATCTGGTTCAGCAGGTAGACGGCAGGACGGAAGAGAAGGGAGAAAGCCCGCATCACCGGGCTGATCGTCACGCTGACCTGCTCGGGCACCTGCAGCGCCAAGGCCTTTGGGATCATTTCCCCCAGCACGACATGCAAGTAGGTGATGCCGCCCAAGGCCACAACAAAACCGACAGAGTGGGCCTGGTCCTCGGTGAAACCCCAGGAGGCGAACGGGCCGTAAAGCCACGCCGCGACGGCAGGCTCGCCATACATGCCCAGACCAACGCTGGCGAGGGTGATGCCAAGCTGCGCCACCGCGATATAGGCGTCCTTGCCACCTTCACGGTCGAACACGCGAAGCATCCAGCGTGCCGGGGCACTGCCGCCGTCTGACAGTGTCTGCAACCGACTGCGACGGGCACCGACCAAGGCAAATTCGGCAGCGACGAATACGCCGTTGGCGAGGATCAACCCGATGATGACGATGATCGGCAGCAGAACATCGGTCATGCTTCCGGCTCCGGTTGCTCGTCCACGACGCGGGTCAGCAGCACACGCTGGATCAGGTAGCCGTTCACCGCCTCCACCTGCAGACGATAGTCGGTGTCGCGAACAGCGACCTCTTCCCCGGCATTCGGCAGGCGGCCGAACTCGTGCCAGGCAAGGCCGCCGATCGTATCTGCCCGATCCGACGGCAGGACGATGTCGTAGCGATCAGCCAGGGTCGCGAGATTGACGTCGCCGCGGACGCTAGCCGCGCCATCCTCGCGTTGGATGAAGACGTCTTCCTCGTCGTCGAATTCGTCCTGGACCTCGCCGAAGACCTCTTCCAGCGCATCTTCCAGCGTCACCATGCCGGAGATGCTGCCATATTCGTTCAGTACCAGTGCGCTGCGCCGACCCTGCTCGCGCAGCCTCTGCCAGAACAGGGGCACCGTCAGGGTTTCGGCGAAGATCAATGGTTCGAGCATGACGCTCTCGACAGATGCCGTCGGGTCACGCTCCGACGCCGCGAACAGCGACCGGATATGCACGATCCCGATCAGTTCGTCCGCATCTTCAGCGCTGACCGGGAAGCGGGAGAAAGGCGCCCCTGCTACCCGCGCGAGCGCTTGCGATACCGTTTCCCGTGCAGAAACGGTGACGGTGCGTGTACGCGGGGTCATGATCTCCCGCAGAGTGCGGTCATGGACGGCCAGCGCGCCGAACAGCATGTCACGCTCGTCCGCATCGATCAGGCCGCCCGCAGCGCTGTCCTTGAACAAGCCCTCCAGCTCCTCCGGCGAATGGACATGCGTGTGGCTGTGATCGCCGTGCAGCCGGAACAGGCGCATCAGGGCAAAGGCGGTGCCGTTGAAGATGGTGATCAGCGGACGAAACAGCAGGAGGCTGAGCCGCATCGGCGGCAGGGTGGCAATGGACAGCCGTTCGGGGTAGCGCAACGCAATGGTCTTGGGCAGCAGCTCGCCCAGTACGACCTGCAGGACAGTGATGATCAGCAGCACGATGATCACGGACGCAGCCGTTCCGCCCGCACTGCCCAGCAAAGGATCGATGATCGGCGTAAGCCGCGCCTGACCATAGGCGCCTGCCACCAGACTGCTCAGCGTGATGCCGATCTGGCAACCGGCGACATAGGTATCGACCTTTTTTGGATCGTGGAGGATGCCCAGCAGCCGGCCGGCACTGCGATCACCAGCCTCCGCCCGCTCCTGAACCCGTGATCGCCGGGCGCCCACAGTGGCAAACTCCGCCGCCACATACAGGGCATTCGCTGCGACCATCGCCGTGATGACGGCGAAGATCACCAACAGGTCCAGCATCACCATGAGGGATGGACCATCCGCAACTGACCGGGTCTTCGCATGTGCTGCACGAACGCAACGAGTCCCACTTTAATGAACAAGCAGTCGGGTGCGTCGAGCGCCGACGAGGATCCGCCGGATTGTAAGCGTGCTGCCGGCGCTGGTGGCAAGGGCAAGTGCCAGAAAGGCCGGGATCTTTGCTGCTGGCGCGAGCATGGCAGCATCCATGGAGTGTTCCGCCAGCCATCCAGCCCCGAACAGGACGACGACCCACAGGACCGCGGAGCCGGCATTGGCGATCTCGAAGGTGCGCCGGCGCATGTTCATCATGCCGGCGGCAAGCGGGATCGTCGCGCGGGTCGGGCCATAGAACCGGGCCAGGAAGATCCACAGCACGCCATGACGCCGGAAGAACAGGCGGGCCATGGCCAGCGCGCTGCGATGGCGTGCAAAGGGCCAGCGATAAAAGGCTGCTGGCCCCATCCAGCGGCCCAGATGGTACGATGCCCAACCACTGACCGTGGCGCCCGCGATGGCCGCCAGGCAGCCGCCGACAGGATCGATCAGGCCGGCGCCGATCAGCCCGCCAACCGTGATCATGGTCGCCGTTGCTGGGAACAGTACGCCGACCACCACGAGGCATTCCGCAAAGGCGAGCAGCGCCAGAAGCGGCAACGCCCGGTCCTGATGCTGGGCCAGCAAGGTTGCGGCATTCGACAGCAGATCTCCCATCAGCGGGGTTCACGGGCGGCACGTGCCGCCTGTGCCAGAACGCGGATCAGCGGGTGAGGAGGTCGATTGAACATGGCTACCCGATCGCACGTCGCCACGCGCTGAAAGTGCTGCGGGCCGGCATTCGCGTAGCGCCGGCATCTCGGTGGACGAACAGACTGCAAGATCGTGTCAGATCCGCCGTTCGGACCGCGACCTAATTGCCGCATCCGCAGCAAACAACAGCGGGGCCGGAAGGTTGGGAATAATCAACTTTCGCCGTGCGCACCGGCTGTTAGGTCGCGGCAACATCCCGACGCCAAGAAAAGGCGGTGCGTGGCTGCGACATGGCGGACTGGATCTGGCAGGTAAGCGCTGGCAACGGAACTTCGACCTGGGGCAGCCGCTGTCTCGGCCTGCCCGTCCTTTCACTCCCGGAGCCGAACGATGCGACTTCTGCTGATCGAGGATGATGTCGAGATGGCATGCTTCATCCGCGATGCGTTGCTGGAGGAAGGTCACGACCTGGAGGTCGCACCCCTTGGCGAGCCGGGTCTGGCGCGGGCGGAAGCGGGCAAGTTCGATGTGGTGATCGTCGATCGGCTGTTGCCCGATCTGCCCGGCACCGTGCTTGTGGAACGGCTGCGCGCAGGCGGAGATGTCACGCCCGTCCTGATGCTGACCGCACTCGGCTCGATCGAGGATCGCGTCGTGGGGCTTGGCTGCGGCGCCGATGATTACCTGGTGAAGCCCTTCGCCATGGCGGAGCTCAGCGCCCGGCTTGCTGCCCTGGCGCGCCGGGGCGGGACGATCATCGGCGAACTGGCCAGCGTCGGCGCCTTGCGGCTCGACCGTCTGAAGCGGGAGGTCTGGCGCGATGGCCGGCGGGTCGTGCTGCAGCCGCGCGAGTTCGAACTGCTTGACCAGCTCGTCCGCCAGGCGGGGCGGGTCGTGTCGCGGGCGATGCTGCTGGAACAGGTGTGGCACTTCCACTTCGATCCGCAGACCAACATCGTCGAGACGCATATGAGCCGGCTGCGCCAGAAGCTGAATGCCGGCAGCGACCAGGACCTGATCCAGACTGTTCGCGGCGTCGGTTATCGGCTGCGCACCGATGGCTAGCCGGATTGGCACGACGCGCCAGATCACCCTGTTCTTCGTCGGGTGCTTCACTGTGGCGACGCTGGCGCTCGGCAGCACGGCCTACGGCATCGCCAGCCGCGCGACACACCGCCAGTTCGATGCCGTGATCGAACGGGAAGCGGCGGGGCTTGTCCGTGTGCATGCCGCCGGGGGCACGCCTGCGCTGCAGCGTGCGCTGGATCGGCGCGATGATCGCGGGGTCAACACGCTGGGTTATCTGCTGTTCGATCGCGCCGGGCGGCGGGTGGGCGGTGAGCTGGAGGCCGGCGCACTGGCGCCCGGTTGGCAGGACATCCTGTTCCGCGACCTTGATGGCGAGAGCCATGCGGCACGCGCGCTGACGATCGAGCTGCCGGAAGGATTGCGGCTGACCGTGGCGGCAGAGACCGCCGCAACCACCGCGCTGGAGCGGACGATGGTACTGCTGTTTGCCGGCGGTTTCGGCGTGATGCTGGTGGTCGGCCTTGCCGGGGGTTGGCTGTTCGGCCGTGCCATCCGCCGCCGGCTGGAAACGATGAACGCCACCGCCGTCGCAATCATCGGCGGCGATCTCACATCCCGCGTCCCGCTCGGTGGGCATGGGGACGAGTTCGACCAGCTTGCCCGGACGCTGAACCGCATGCTCGACCGGATCGACACCCTGGTCGGCAATGTGCGGCAGGTGTCGAGCGACCTGGCGCACGACCTGCGCACGCCCATCACCCATCTGCGCCAGCGGCTGGAACGCCTGCTCGCGGGCGTGGGTGGCGATGCCGGGCAGAAGGAAGAGGTCGAGCGCGCGATCGCCGATGCAGATGCGATCCTGTCGCTGTTCGCCGCGCTCCTGCGCATCGCCGAGGTGGAATCGGGTGCCCTCAAGCGGTACTTCCGCGCCTTCGACCTCAGCGCGTGCGCTGCTGGCCTCGCCGAAAGCTACGCGCCGGTGGCCGAGGATGCCGGGCGGAGCCTTACGGCCCGGATCTCGCCCGGGCTCCACATCCTGGGCGATCCGGAGCTCGTGGCGCAACTGCTGGTGAACCTGCTGGAGAATGCGCTGCGTCATACGCCGCCGGGCAGTCACATCGACCTGCATCTGACGCATGGCGGGCCGACATGGGCCCTGCTGACAGTTGCGGATGACGGCCCCGGGGTGGCCGAGGCGCACCTGCCCCGACTGGCCGAGCGCTTCACCCGGCTGGAGCGCAGCCGATCGGCACCCGGGCATGGCCTCGGGCTCAATCTCGTATCGGCGGTCACCGCCGCGCACGGCGGAACATTGGCCTTCAAGGAAAACCAGCCTGGGCTGGCGGTCATCGTGCGCCTCCCGCTGGCGGTACCAGCCAGGCAGGATTGATTCTTCCCAAGGTCAGGCCAGACTTGTCGACTGGCCTTGCCACGCCTGTACTGAGCCTCCCGTTTGCATCGTGCCTCCCGCCGGGAACACGTACTTGCGGGAGATTTTTCATGCTTCGAAGTTTCTGTGGTTCCGCCGTGCTGATGGTTGCGGCCGCCCTGTCCTGTGCCACGTCCGCCCAGGCCAACAATGCACCGGACATTCCCGAACCCATGGTCTTCGATATGGTCCGTGCGCTCGGCGCGGAGCAAGGCGAGCTCGAGATCAACACGCTGGCGCAGATGTCCCCATGGGACAGCGGCCGGGTCGAGTGGGCGCCCGAGATCGAATACGCCCTGTTCGATCGCTTCGCGGTGGAGCTGGAACTGCCGTTCGAGAACACGCGCCTGAGCGAGCTCAAGTTCGGGCTGCAGGGCACCTTCGGCACCTTCAACAACGGCCAGGCGATCCATGGCGTGCAATATCTGGGCATTCATGACCGGCATGACGGGAGCTACACCAGCACGCTGGTCTATATCCTGGGGCAGCGGCTGGGCGCGCGCCTGAGCAGTGTCACGATGGTCGGCATCGGCGGCGTCGATCTCGGCAGTCGCAAGGGGCACAATGCGATGATCGTGAACCATTCGGTCTTTGCTGATCTCAGCGACAGGAGCACCGCCGGGGTCGAGGTCAATTTCGAAGGCGGGCGGCAAGGCGGCCTGCTGCTGATGCCGCAAATGCACCATACGCTCGCCCCCGGCACGCAGCTGCAGGCGGGCTTTGGCGTGGAGAAGAACCGCGGGGCCAGCACCACACCGCGTTTCGGGGTCCGCCTGATCCGCGAACTGTAAGCCGCGATCGATAAGCTCTCCAGCCAGGTTCTTACCTGCTGGCATTGCAGCCCGATTTCGCGCGCTCGGCGCGGTTCGAGCAGGGGCTCGGCGCCAGGGGATTGTCGCTGTTCGGCACCCATCCCGGCGGCGCCTGCGTCACTTGCGTCGATGGCACGTTGCTCGACGGGCCCGCTCTGCCTGCTCTGGCGCATCCTCTACGTCCGCGCCCAGGTACCTGACTGTGCTCTCGATGCGGGCCATCAGTTGATTGGCCTATGGCTCCGCCAACGACATGGAGAAGGGACGCGCGGATTGTCGGGTCGCCCATTGGCGGTTCGGCGTCGCCTGCATCCGGAAGCGCAACTCTCCGCCGCTCACGATCTCCTCGTGGCGGATGAACGAGCGATCGAGTGCGCGGCCGTTCAGGGTCACCTCACCGACATACGGGCGGGCGTCGTCCATCCCCTCCGCGACGATGGTGAATTGCTTGCCATTCGGCAGGTTCAGCACCGTACGGTCGGTGAAGGGGCGGCCGATCACATATTCCAGGCTACCCGGCGCGACGGGGTAGAAGCCGAGACCGGAAAACAGCAGCCAGGCCGACATCTGTCCCAGATCGTCGTTGCCCGACAAACCGTCAGGTGTCGGCTTGTACTGGCTCTCGATGATCTGCTTCAAACGCTCCTGCGTGCGCCACGGCACGCCGGCATAGTTGTACAGGTAGGCGACGTGATGGCTCGGCTCGTTGCCGTGGATGTACTGCCCGATCAGGCCGGCGATATCCTCGGCATGACTGTAGTCGAGCTTGGAATTGTCGAATTCGAACATCTGGTCGAGCTTCGCCGTCACTGCCTTGTCGCCGCCCATCTGATCGAACAGCCCAGCCTGGTCGTGCGGCACGAACCAGCTGTACTGCCAGGCGTTGCCCTCCGTGTAGTCCGATCCATAATTGATCGCGGTCGGATCGAACGGCGTACGAAAGGTGCCATCAGCCTTTCGCGCGCGAACGAAGCCGGTCTTGCTGTCGAATGTGTTGCGCCAGTGGCGGGCGCGTGCGTCGAACTGCGCCGCGATATCGCGCCTGCCCATCGCCTGCGCCATGCGGGAGATGGTCCAGTCATCGTAGGCGTACTCGACCGTCTTCGACGCGGCTTCGGGCTCGCGGTCGATCGCGACATAGCCGTGCTGCATATAGTCGCCGAGCCCGCCATATGGCGCGTAGCTGGCGCTCTTGACCATGGCCTGCAGCGCCGCGTCGGCGTCGAAGCCGCGCACCCCTTTCAGGTATGCATCGGCGATCACCGGCACCGCGTGGTAACCGATCATGGTCCAGGTCTCGCGCCCGTGGAACTGCCAGACGGGCAGGATGCCATGCGGGCTGACGGCCTGACTGGCGAGCAGCGAGCGCACAATGTCGCTGTTGACCTGCTCCGGCTGCACCAAAGTCAGCAACGGGTGCTCCGCGCGGAACGTGTCCCACAGGGAAAAGGTCGAGCGGAAGGTGAAGTCGCCCGCCTGGTGGACCTGGTCGTCCGGGCCGCGATAGCGCCCATCGACATCGCCAGCGATCGAAGGCGCGATCAGCGTGTGGTAGAATGCGGTATACAGCATGGTGCGCATCGGCGCGGGCGCATCGATCTCGATCGCGGCGAGCTCACGCTGCCATGCGGCGGTAGTGCTGCGGCGAATGGCGTCGAAGTCACCGGCCTCGGCAGCGAGATTGGCCAGGGCACCGGCCTCGTCCACCATCGACAGCGCGACTGTCACCTCCAGCGGGCGGTCGAGCTTCCCGAAGTCGAGTTGCGCCACCAGTGCACGGCCCGCAAGCTGCGGTACCGCGGCCGAACCGCGCCCGGGCGCCTGGAAACCGCGATACTCGACCGCCTCCTCCTTGTTGTGGAAGGCATGGCCGATCAGCGGCGCGGAGAAGCGCATCGCGAAGTGGAGCTTGCGAGCCGGCGCCCAGCCCCGCGTCTCTCGCGTGCCGGTGATCGTGCCGTCGGGATGGAGGCGCAAGGACGACCACAGGACCTTGCCGGGATAATTGTACAGCGACGTGCGCAGGTCGAGCACCAGGTGCGCGGCGGCATCCGGTTGAAAGGTGTAGCGGTGTACGCCGACGCGGGTGCCGGCGGTCATCTCCGCCTGCACCCCGGCATCGGGGAGGGACACGGCGTAGTAGCCGGGGCTCGCCTCTTCCTGGTCGTGCGAGAAGCGGGAGCGATAGCCCGATCCGGGCACCTCGGCATCGCCGGGCTCCAGCAAGACGGTGTCGCCGCTGACCGGCATGACAAGGAAGTCACCGAGATCGGAATGGCCCGCGCCCGAGAAATGCGTGTGCGAGAACCCCTGGATCGTCGGATCCTCGTAGCGATAGCCGGCGGCGTGGGGATAGCACTCCCGGATGACGCAGGTGGTGTCGGTGTCGGGGCTGAGCTGGACCATGCCGAACGGGGCGACCGCACCGGGAAAGGTGTGACCCTCGCCGCCCGTGCCGATAAACGGGTCCACAGCGGCATAGCCGTCCAGGGGAGGGGCGGGCATGTTCCCGTCCGACGTCTGCTGAGCGGGCGCGGCCGTGGCTAGCCCGATCGCCATGGCCAGGATGCTGATCCGGATCGCTATGGCCACGGCTTGTGTCTCCTCAACGCTGCTCGCGCCTACAACTGCCGCAACCAGGCGCCTAAACAAAGCGCTAAAGCGCTCCGCCTGACGCCGGCAACAAGCTGTCAGACCGCCTCATGAGGCTGCCACGAACACTCCGAACACATGAACGGATGGCGGCTTCCGAGAAGCGGGGGACATACCTCAACCTGAGGCCGCTTCCCGATCAAATCTCAGATTATAGGGCTTGCCTGTCAGCTTGATCCCGGTTGCGGCCGAGCGCGCCAGTACACTCCCCACCCGATCTGGCCCGCGTAAGTGGCCAAGTTAGTTCGCCGAACTGAGGCAGTGGCTTGAGGTGAGGTTGATGCCACTGGAAGGCGACTCTACATGGCGATCCTCGGGACGCGTTGCTGGCACAAGAGCCGGATCTCGGCCAAGCGATTGAATAGGCTCGGAACCTTGCCCGAGACATGTCTGGGTCTATGCAACCTGCGAGTACAAGTATGTTCAGCCTCACAGACCTGCAGATTGCCGAGCACGATTGGTCAGATTGCCCGCTAGGGACGCCGCCAGAGTGGCCGCACGCCTTGCGATCGATCATGGCCATGATGCTGGCATGTCCCAGCCCGATGTTCCTTGGCTGGGGCCCGGATCTTCTGTGCTTCTACAACGACGCCTACCATCCCATACTCGGCTACCGCGTCGACACGGCGCTTGGACGACCGTTCCGGGAGGTCTGGAGCGAGGTCTGGGAGGATGTGGAGCCCATGGTGTCCCGCGCCCTTTCAGGAAAGGGCTGCACGGCGAGTGACATGTTGCTGGACCTGAGGCGGAACGGCGTACCGGAGGAGAGCTGGTGGACGTTCAGCTATTCCCCGGTGTTTGACGATGCCGGCAAGGTGGCCGGCTTCCTCGCCGTCACCAGGGAGACAACCGCGCAGGTGCTGGCCGCACGTGCAAGCAACGAAGCCGAGCGGCGGCGGGAACTGGCCCTGTCAGCAGGCAACAGCATCGGCATGTGGGACTGGGACGTTGCCGCCGATCGCGTGACGAGTACCTCCCGCTTAGCATCGCTCTATGGCCTGCACCCGGATTGCGCGAGCGATGGCGTGCCATTCGCCGAGTTCCTGAAGCAGGTACATCCTCACGATCGCGCCCGGCTGCAGAGTGAGGTTGCTGCCGCTATCGAGGCATGTGGCAGCTTCCAGTGCAACTACCGCCTGCTGCAAGCTGATGGGAGCGTCCGGTGGGTATCCGCACAAGGACGCGCCATCGCCGATGCGACCGGGCGCTGCGTGCGCTTTCCCGGCGTGACCCACGACATCACCGACTTGATGGGTGCCGAACTGGCGCTTGAAGCTGCCAGGGAGCAGGGCGGCATCGTAGTCGAGTAATCCGCTGAGTTCCAAGGCAAGCTTTGAT
The DNA here is from genome assembly GCF_003660445.1 of Croceibacterium ferulae. Classification (GTDB taxonomy): domain Bacteria; phylum Pseudomonadota; class Alphaproteobacteria; order Sphingomonadales; family Sphingomonadaceae; genus Croceibacterium; species Croceibacterium ferulae. The sequence continues at coordinate 57,088 of NZ_QZVQ01000008.1, forward strand.
CGAGTACACCCGAAAGCATGGTCGCTCTGTCGAACTCCTTGCGCGCTGGCGTCTTGCTGTCGCTTGCCGCCTTGGGGCACCCCATCGCTGCGCGGATACCAGGCCACTACGATGCGATCCATACGGGCACGCCGTGGCTCGACCAACGTGGCCTGCCGGTCAGCGCGCATGGAGCCGGGATCATCAAGGACGGCGACACCTACTACCTGTTCGGTGAAGCCCACCGGGACATGACCAACGCCTTTGCCGGTTTCAACTGCTACTCCTCGACCGATCTGGTGAACTGGCGGTTCGAGAGCGTGGCCCTGCCGGTGCAACAATCCGGGCCGCTCGGCCCGGAGACGGTGGGCGAGCGGCCCAAGGTGATGCGCTCACCCACCAGCGGCGAATATGTGATGTTCATGCATGCCGACGCGATCGACTATCGCGGGCAGTTCGTCGGCTATGCCACGGCAGAGGACGTCACCGGTCCCTATACCTTCCAGGGGCCGCTGCTGTTCGACGGCAAGCCGATCAGGAAGTGGGACATGGGCACGTTCCAGGACAAGACGGCGCTGGTTATGTGCTGCTGCACGGCGGTGACATCTACCGCCTCACCGACGATTACCGCAGCGTGCATGGACAGGTGAACATCGGCCAGAGCATGGGTGGCCAGATTGTCGGAACAGGTTGCCCGCTGCGCGCTGCCGAAGGCGCGAAGCGAGGCGACATCCGGATCGGCAAGCCGCCCACGCCGATCCGGGGGTAGATTCAGGGTCGAGCAGATTAGTCCCTGCAGAGTGCCGACACGCCAAGGTGCCTGGACCGCTGGAGCAAACTTCCTCTCCCTCCCGCACAGTCAGATTTCCGCGCGGCCGGCCTGCATCAGGATGGCGTCCGACGGCAGCAGGTGATCCAGGAACGGCAGCAGCGCCGCGCCCACGGCGGGCGCATCCTTCGCCATGCTGGCGGCACGTACCATGCCGCGCGTGGGCATACGGATCTGGTCCAGCACGGCATTCAGCGCGCGCGCCAGCCGGTCGAGCAGCGGGGGCGGCAGCCGCCCGCCCAGCAGCACCACGTCGGGATCGATCAGGCATTGCACCGCAATCAACGGCGCGGTGAGCGAACGGGCAGCATCCACGATCCAGCAATCGACCACCGCCGCCAGCGCCGGATCATCGCCGGCCAGTTCCGCGGGCGGCACCCCGGTGATCCCCGCATGCGCCAGCCGCTGGTACAGCGCGGACATGGACACCGTGTCCTGCACCAGTGCGCCCTCTCGCCGCGCGGTGGGATCCGGCATCAGGCCGATCTCCCCGCTGCGGGAATGGGCGCCCCGGTGATATGCGCGGTCGATCACCAGCCCGCCGCCCAGCCCGGCCGCCAGCAGCAGGTAGAAGAAGCTGGGCGTCGCCAGCGCAGTGCCGGTCTGCGCCTCCCCCAGGGCGGCGGCAGCGGCGTCATTGTCGATGTGGATCGGCCAGGGCAGCTCCGCCGACAGCAGCCCGGCCACGTCCGTTCCGTTCCACACGGTATAGCCGGCGGGCTGGCCGGGCAGGGAGATGCGGCCGAGTTCGTCGGGCATGGCGACGCCGACGCCCAGGACGTTGGCAGGGTCGAAGCTGCCTTCGGCTCGCAGCATCGCCATCTGTTCGCGCACGAAGCCGAGCACGTCGTCCGGCATGGCGAAGGGCATGTCGGCGGTGCGGCGCGCGCGCACCAGCCCGGCGAGGTCTAGGATGATGATGGTCAGGTGGTCGCGGTCGATGCACAATCCGATGCCGAACGCGCCGTCGGGCTCCACCTGCAGGCGCAGCGGCGGCTGCCCGCGTCCGCCCAGCAGCCGTCCGGCATTGCGCACCAGCCCGGCATCGATCAGGCGGTTGGTGATGTTGGCGATCGTCGCCGGGGTCAGGCCCGTCTGCTCCGCCAGGGCGATCCGCGTCGTCTCTTTAGTCAGCCGGATCGCCTGCAGCACGGTGCGCTGGTTGTAGTCGCCAGCGCGGGCGAGATTGGTGCCGGACAGTCCACGCGTCAGGCGGGCGTCACGACTGCTTCCCTTGCGCGCCTCATCCATGGTCCCGGGGCGCCTGGTGCTTCCGGACAATCTGTTCATGAATTGCGTCTTAGCCAGCCCTGGCCAGCCCGACCAGTGCCGCGCGTGCAAACAGCCACCGTACAAGCGTCAGGTCGCAGGCTCCTGTCCATCGTCCTCGCTGCACCCCGGTGAGCGCGACAGCCGGAGCAACGACCCGGTCAGGCCACCTCCGGCCGGGCCACGTATGTCCTCGAGCCGCTGACCCAAAGGGCGTGCTGCAAGGTGCTCTCGCGCTCAGTACCGTGCGAGGCGATTGGCGGCGGCGGGTCCGTCGCTGTCAGGCGCCGGGCGCAGCCACGAAGGTCTGCTGCTGTCCGCCCAGCTTCTCGATGCCCAGGGCGACCACATCACCCGCTTTCAGGTACCACGGTTCCGGCCGTTGCCCCAGGCCGACGCCGGGCGGCGTGCCGGTGGTGATGATGTCGCCCGGCAACAGGGTCATGAATTGCGAGCAATAGGCTATGATCTGCGCGACGGTGAAGATCATGGTCGCGGTGGAACCGTCCTGCTTGCGTTCGCCGTTCACGTCCAGCCACATGCGCAACGCCTGCGGATCGCCGACCTCGTCTGCCGTGACCAGCCACGGGCCGACGGGGCCGAAGGTGGGGAAGCCCTTGCCCTTGTCCCAGGTGGGGCCGCGCTCGGTCTGCCAGGCGCGTTCCGACACGTCGTTGACCACGACATAGCCGGCGACATGATCCAGAGCCGCGGCCTCGGTGACGTTGGAGGCAGCGGTGCCGATCACGACGCCCAGTTCCACCTCCCAGTCGGTCTTGATCGAACCGCGCGGGATGGTCACCGGATCGTTCGGGCCCTGCAGGCAACTGACCCACTTGTTGAACACCACCGGCTCATCCGGGATGGGCAGGTTCGATTCCGCGGCATGGTCGGCATAGTTCAGGCCGATCGCCACGAATTGCCGCGTGCCCGTGAACGGGACGCCGTAACGAACCGCACCATCCACCTGCGGCAGCGATGCCGGGTCGATCGCCGCCAGCCGCGCAAGAGCCGCCGGCGCCAGCGCGGACGGGCCAAGATCGTCCATGTGACCCGAAAGGTCGCGGATGTTTCCATCGGCGTCGATCAGGCCCGGCTTCTCGTCCCCGGCTGTTCCGTAACGGCAGAGCTTCATGCGCAATCCCTCATGACGTGGCGAGCGGTCGTCGCCCTGTACCTTGCTGGTAAGTCATGATACGTCATACGTCAACGAGAACGAAAAGGGAGAGAAGGGCGCGTGAATACACGGCGAAACCTGCTGATGACGATGCCGGTTGCGGCGGCCGCGGCGGCGCTGCCCGGCGCCGGATGGGCGCAGCGCCGCCGGACGGTGGACATCCGTGATCATGGCGCGGTGGGCGATGGCCGCACGGTCAACACGCGGGCGATCCAGGCCGCGATCGACGCCTGCGCGCGCGATGGCGGCGGCATGATCGCGGTGCCCGCCGGCGTGTTCGTCAGCGGCTCGATCTGGCTGAAGCCGGGCGTCGGCCTGGAATTGCGCAAGGGTGGCGTGCTGAAGGGATCAGCCGACCTGGCCGATTACCCGCTGGTCATGCGCCGCTTCGTGGAAGCCTATCCCGAGCCGTTGCGGCTGGCGCTGGTGAATGCGTCCGGCAATCACGGCCTGCGGATCGTCGGCCCCGGCACGCTGGACGGGCAGGGCGATCCGTTCTGGCGCCGGTTCTTCACCCTGCCGGAGGAGTATCTGGACGGCAACAAGGTCTATTACCACCTGCCGCAGCTTTGCTCGATCGAGGATTGCGACGATGTGCTGGTCAGCGGGGTGCTGTTCAAGGATCCGGCCTTCTGGAACCTGCACATGTATCGCTGCCGCAATTCGGTGGTGGAGGATTGCCGGTTCGAGGTGCCGCACGAGATCCGCGCGCCCAGCAGCGATGGCGTGGACCTCGACAGCTGCCAGGACATCGTGGTGCGCCGCTGCCGCTTTTCCGTCGATGATGACTGCATCGCGCTGAAGGGCACGCAGGGTCCGGGCGCTGCCGCCTATGCCGAAGCGCCGCCGGTGGAGCGGATCCACATCCATGACTGCATCTTCGAACACGGGCTGGGCTGCATCACCTATGGCACCAACGCCACCATCATCCGCGACGTGCTGGTGGAACGGATCACCAATGTCGGCGACATCCCGACCATCCGCTTCAAGATCCGCCCCGACACGCCGGGGCAGGTGTACGAGAAGCTGCGGGTGAAAGGGGTGTGGCTGGCCGAGGCGCCGACGCCGGTCGATCGCTGGCACAATGGCGAGGTGTTCCACGGCACCGACATCCCCAACTTCACCTGGAGCGACCCGGCAATCGGTCTGATCGTCAATGCGCGGCTGAACCACGGCACCAGGGTCGAACCGCAGATGCCCGGTGCGATCATCCGCGACGTGGTGATCGAGGATGTGCGCGGCACGACCCGCAGCTTCGGCACCATCAGCGGCAACGCGACGACACAGGTCAGCGACTTCCTGCTGCGCAACATCGACGTGCGGCTGACCGACCCTGAACGCACCGCGCTGATCGCGCGCAACACCAGCAATATCCGGATGGAGAACGTCCGGGTGAACGGCGCCCCCGGGCAGATCGTGACGAGCTGAGACAATGGAGAGACAGATGCTGAGGCAGATCCTGGCCCTGATGCTCGCATGGGCGCTGGTCGCACCTGTGGCGGCGCAGGCCCGCAGCGAGACGCCGCTGGCCGATGGCTGGCGGTTCCATCTGGGCGAGGTCGGCGGCGATGCCAGCGCCCCGGCGTTCGACGATGCCGGGTGGCAGCAGGTGGCGGTACCGCACACCTGGAACAAGTTGGGCAATTACGACCTGACCCGCCGGCCGGACGCCGACACCACGCGCGGCGTGGGCTGGTACCGCACGCGGTTCACCCTGCCGCCGGATGCCGCGGGGCAGCGCACCTTTCTGCAGTTCGATGCGGCCAGCATCATCGCCGAGGTCTGGGTCAATGGCCGCAAGCTGGGCCGGCATGAAGGCGCCTTCAGCCGGTTCCGCCTGGATGCGACCGATGCGGTGCAGCCGGGCGAGAACGTGCTGGCGGTGCGGGTCGACAATTCCAAGCCCGGACCCGGCAGCACGACCGAGTTCATCGTGCCGATCTCCGGCGATTTCTTCATGTATGGCGGGCTTTACCGCCCGGTATCGCTGATCGTGGCGGAACAGGCGCATTTCGACCTGCTGGATCATGGCGGGCCGGGGATCTACGGCCGCGTCGTCGAACTGGACGATGCCGCCGCCCGGGTGGCCGTGCTGGCGCGCCTGCGCAATGCCGGGCGGGCGGGCCGCTTCACCCTGCGGACGCGCGTGCTCGACGCGGCCGGCCAGCAGGTGGCCGCCGGCGATGAGGCCCTGCGCCTGGCCGCGGGCGAGGCGGCCGCGCGGGAGCTTGCGCTGACCATCCGTTCCCCCCGGCGCTGGAACGGGCTGGACGATCCGTATCTCTACCGCATGGTGGCCGAACTGGTCGGGCGCGACGGCACGGTGCTGGACAGTGTGGAGCAGCCGCTGGGCCTGCGCACGGTGGCGGTCGATCCCGACAGGGGCTTTCTGCTGAATGGCCAGCCGCTGCGCCTGCGCGGCGTCAATCGCCATCAGGACCGGCAGGAAAAGGGCTGGGCCCTGAGCGAGGCCGACCATGCCGAGGACATGGCGCTGATCCGTGAAGTGGGCGCCAATTCGGTGCGGCTGGCGCATTACAATCATGCCACCCCGTTCTACGACCTGGCCGACCGCAACGGCATGATGCTGTGGGCCGAACTGGGGCTGGTCAATCTCGCCTCCATCCCGGGCGTGGCGGACACGCCGCCGCAGATGCGCGCCAGTGCGGAGGCGCAGATGGTGGAGCTGATCCGGCAGAACTACAACCACCCCTCCGTGGCGGTTTGGGGCATCGGCAACGAGATCACCAACTGGTCGTCCAAGGGGCTGACGCCGTCCAACGCCCGGCCCCTGATGGATGCGCTGGATGCGGTAGCGAAGCGCGAGGATGCCAGCCGCCCCACCACCATCGCCGCCTGCTGCGAAGTGCTGCCGGGCGAACCCGATGACGGGCGCGACTACACCTCCGGCACGGCGGATGCGGTCGGCTTCAACCTGTATTACGGCTGGTATGTCTCCGGCCGCGTCGCCGACGCCACCCGGCTGGGCGACGTGATGCGCGGCTATCACCGGGAAATGCCCACGCTGCCGGTCGGCGTTGGCGAATATGGCGCTGGCGGCGCGACCACCCAGCACACCGACAATGTCCATGGCGGCAAGATCGAGAGCATCTATCGCCCGCAGGCGGAAGAGGTGCAGGCGGCCGTCCACGAACTGTCATGGAAGGAACTGGCGCCGCTCGACTTCATGTGGGGCAGCTGGGTCTGGCAGATGTTCGATGCGACCTCCGACCTCAGGGAGGAAGGCGACAGCAGCGACATCAACACCAAGGGGCTGGTCACCTTCGATCGGGGCATCAGGAAGGACGCATTCTGGTTCTACAAGGCGGCATGGAGCAAGGACCCCGTGCTGCACCTGACGGGGCGCCGCTACGTCGACCGGGCCTACCGCGTGGTGGATGTGCGCGCCTATTCCAACGCGGCGGAGGCTTCGCTGCGGGTGAACGGGCGCGACATCGGCATGGCGGCCTGCGCGGATTTCGTCTGCGTGTGGCCGGGCGTGCAATTGTCCGCCGGGGAGAACCGCATCGAGGCCGCGGCCGGCGGGCAGAGCGACAGCATGATGCTGCGCTACTCCGGGCCGGAGCGGGCGGTGCATGTGCGCGCCGGATCGCTGGAGGGTGTGACGCTGGCGGGCGGCACGCGCTACGGCTCCGACAACTTCTTCGCAGGCGGGCTGGGCTATACGCTGAACCCCTATCAGCGCGAACTCTACGCCGCCGACCAGCAGCGCGCCGCGCCCAAGATCGTGGTCGGGGCCGAAGTGCCGGAGCTGTATGCCAGCTGGCGGGCAGGGCAGTCCTTCCGCTACGCCCTGCCGGTGCCCGATGGCCGGTACAATGTGACGCTGCACCTGTTCGATCCGGTGGAGACGGAGGCGGGCAAGCGGGTGTTCACCGTGGCGGCCGGCGGCGCGCGGCCGGTGCGGATCGACCCGGTGGCGCGCGCCGGCGGCGGGATGACGGCCACCACCGTCGAACTGCCCGCGCGGGCGGAAGACGGGGCGCTGGTGCTGGAGTTCACCGGCGAGATCGGCGAGGCGATCGTCTCGGCAATCGACGTGACCCCGCGCTGACCTGAGGCGGACAAGCGAAGGGCGGGCGCAGCCTGGTGCTGCGCCCGCCCTTGCCTTTTCCGCGGCTGGGCGGCGCCGTCAGCCTTCGTGTTCAGTCAGGCGGAAGACGCGCTGCATGGGCAGCCATGTCCCGTCCGGTCCGGCGGCGGGAATCGGCTGCTGGAACTGCCGCATCTTCGCGGTCCAGGCGATCACCGCCGGGTTGGCGGCATCGGCCGCAGCCTTCGCCGCGTCCGAATAGGTGTCGTCTGTCTCGATGATCATGAACATCCGGTTCCCCGCCCGGTAGATCTCCATTTCCAGGATCCCGGCATCGCGGATGGAGCGGGTGACCGCCGGGTCGGTGTTGCCCACCCGGTGCCAGTGTTCATATTCCGCGATCAGGTCGGCATCCTCGACCAGGTCGAGCGCGAGGCAGATGCGCCCGCTCATGCGTTGCTCCACCCGCCATCGATGATGTTGACCGTGCCGGTGGTGTAGGATGACAGGTCGCTGCCGAGATACAGCGCCAGTTCGGCGATCTCCGCCGGGCCGCCCAGCCGCCCCATCGGCTGGCGGGCGACGAAATCGGCGCGCGCCTTCTCCGCATCGCCGGTCGCGGCCATCCGGTCATCGAGCGAGGGCGACTGCACCGTGCCGGGGCAGATCGCGTTGCAGCGGATGCCCTGGGCCACGAAGTCCTGCGCCACCGACTTGGTCAGGCCGATCACCGCCGCCTTGGACGCGCAATAGACGAAGCGGTTGGGCACCGCGATGATCGATCCGGCGACGGAGGACATGTTGACGATCGACCCGCCGCCCCGCTCCAGCATGCCCGGCAGGAAGGCGCGGATCATGCGAAAGGCGGAACGGACGTTCAGGTCGAAGGAGAAGTCGAAGTCGGACTCCTCCGTCGTCAGGATCGTGCCCGCATGGACGAAGCCGGCGCAGTTGAACAGGATGTCCACCGGGCCGGCCTCCCCGGCGAAGCGGGTGATCGCGTCGCCATCGGTCAGGTCCAGCACATGCGTGTCGCAGCCCTCCAGCGTGGCCAGGGTGTCCGGGTTGATGTCGGCCGCGATCACGCGCGCGCCTTCGCGGATGAACAGTTCGGCGGTGGCGCGGCCGATGCCTTGGCCCGCGGCGGTGATGATGGCGGTCTTGCCCTGAAGGCGCATGGATCAGGCTTCCTGTGAGTGGTCGGGAACGGGTGCGTCGGCGCGGATGAGCTGGCGATCCTGCAGGTCGCGCCACAGCGCGGGCGGAATGATCGTGTCCATTAGCGCCACCGCCTGCGCCACCTGCCGGGGGCTGTTCATGCCGGGGATGACCGACACGACCTGCGGGTGCGCCAGCGGGAACTGCAGGGCGGCGGCGGCCAGCGGCACGCCATGGGCGGCGCAGATGTCCTCGATCGCGCCGACCCGCTCCACGATATGCGCGGGCGCGGGCTGGTAATCGTAGTGGACCTCGCCGCCGCCGCGCACGCCCTTGGCCAGGATGCCGGAATTGTACGGCCCGCCCAGCACGATCTTCACGTCGCGCTGCTGGCACAAGGGCAGGAAGGTGGCGAGCGCGTCCTGTTCCAGCAGGGTGTATCGGCCGGCGAGCAGCACCACGTCGATCTCGCCGACGGCCATGACCTCCTCGCAGACCTCCGTCTCGTTCACGCCCAGCCCGACGGCGCGGACCACGCCCGCCGCGCGCAATTCGCGCAGCGCGCGATAGCCGCCTTCCATGAACTCGGCGAAGCGGCGGGGATGGTCCTCCCCGTGGGCCATGCGGCCGAGATCATGGACGTAGAGGATGTCGATCCGCTCGCGCCGGAGGCGGTGGCGGCTGGCCTCGAACGATCGCATCACCGCGTCGTAGCTGTAGTCGAACACGCTTTCATACGGCTCGGGCGTGACAAAGGCCTGGCGCAGGGCCGACAGATCGGTGCCCGCAGGCACCGGGTCCAGCCGGCGGCCGACCTTGGTGGAGATGATCGCGCTCTCGTGCGGATCAGCCTCCGCCAGCGCAGCGCCCAGACGCTTCTCGCTCAGGCCGAAGCCGTAATGGGGGGCCGTGTCGAAATAGCGCAGGCCCGCCTCCCAGGCGGCAAGCACGGTTGCGTGCGCCTCCGCATCCGACAGGGCGCGATAGAGGTTGCCGATCGATCCGGCGCCGAAGCCGAGCCGTCCCAGTGCGGTAAGATCGACCATGCGCCCTTCGCTCTCCAGCTTGCTTCCCTAGGCCGTTAAATCATAATACGTCATACGTCAATGTCGTAGAACGCGGCAGCCGCGCCGACGAACAGCCGATCCAGCATGGCGGGCGCTTGCGGTCCCATCAGGTCCAGCGTGGTGTCGATCCATGCAGCGTAGCTGTCGCCGCTGTGGCGCAGGACCGGCCAGTCGCTGCCCCACATCAGCCGGTCGCCGAAACAGGCCAGCAGGTGGGCGACATAGGGTCGCAGCTCCTCCGCAGGTTGCCCCGGCGCCTGTTCCGTCCTGAGGCCCGACAGCTTGCACCAGACATTCGGCAGCGTCGCGAGCGCGGCCATCTCGTCCCGCCACGGATCGAGCCCGTTTTCGGCGATCCGGGGCTTGGCTGCGTGGTCGATGACGATGGGCAGGTCGGGCCAGCGTGTCGCGAAGCGGTGCAGGGTGGGCAGATGCCGGGGTTCGATCAGCGCGTCGAACCGCAGGCCGGTGTCGACCGTGGCCCGCAATGCCGGATCGAGCTCCGGCCGTAGGATCCACTCCGTATCAGCGATGCCCTGCAGCATGGGCCGCACGCCGCGCACGCGCGGTTGCGCGGCCAGGTGGCGGATGCGGTCCGGCGCGGCACCATCCGCCAGATCGACCCAGGTGACGATGGCGCGGATCAGCGGATCGTCCAGCCCCAGCATCCAGTCCGTGTCGCGATCATCGGCCTGCGACTGGACCAGCACCGCGCCAAGAAGCTGGCGCCCCGCCGCCTCGGCATGCAGGTCGGCGGGCAGGAAGTCGCGGTGAATGCGCGGCCAGTCCGCGTCCGGCCAGACCTGGCCGGGACCGCCGATCCGCCAGAAATGCAGATGCGAGTCGAGGAGGCGGATGGTCATGGCGGAGGCCTCGCTCAGTCTGCGGAGTCGCGGGCGGCACGTCGGCGCGCCCAGGAGCTTTCGATATGTTCGCGCATCGCCTTGCGCGCGGCGGGTCCGTTGCCCTTCACGATCGCGTCATAGATTGTCTCGTGCGCAACATGGGTGGCGCGGACATGCTCCACGTTCAGCCGGCCGCTATAGCCATGATTGCGCAGCGCCTCCGACTGCAGGCCGTCTATCACCGCCTTGCTCAGCTTGTCGCCCGAAATGCGCATGATGATGTCGTGGAACATGACATCCTCGTGCACATAGGCGGCGGGGTGGGGGATCAGGCTTTCCAGCTTCGCCATCTGCTGGCCCAGTTCCTCCAGCTGCTCGGCAGTCCGGCGCTCGGCCGTCTTGTACGTCATCTCGCCTTCCAGCAGCGACCGGATCAGCGAAAGGTTGTCCAGATAGCTGAGGCCGTCTTCCCGCTGGAACAGCGCGCTCAGGATCAGCGGGTCGAGCATGTCCCACCCGCTGGATTCGCGCACGATCGTGCCGCGCCCCTGCTGGGACACGACCAGCCCCTTTTCCGTCAGCGCCATGGTCGCTTCGCGGATCACGGTGCGGCTGACGCCGTACATGTCGCCCAGCATGCCTTCGGGCGGCAGGGCGGTGCCGGCGGGGTAGGTCTCGGTCACGATGGACTTGACCACATCCTCCACCACGGCTTCCGCCAGACGGGGGCGCCGCCGGATGCGCAGCGAATCCGCGGCAGGTTTCTCGTACATGGCTATGCGTCTCTTCCCGGTCGGATGGCAGCGATCGTCAATACCTGCCCATGGTAATGCTGCTTCGTCAACGCCTTGCCAAGATCAAAGATAATACATAATACCTTTGTTCTGATCACACGTGGTGGTTGCGGAGGGGGCATCAATGAAAATCACCGGCTACCGAAGCCTGGTCACGTCGCATGACTGGCGGCGCCCGGTCGGCGATGCCAATGGGGTCATCACTTCGGGCATCACCGAAGTGCCGGTGCTGATCCTCGAGACAGACGGCGGGCTGGAAGGGATCGGCCTGGGCCAGCATGCGGAGATCGCCCGGGTCTTCCCCGCGGTGGAAGGGCAAGACCCCCGCGCCGCGCCCGCCCTTTACGACAGCATGCTGTCGCATGTGTTCAAGAGCGGGCACACCGGCCTGACTTATGGCGCCATCGCCGCGATCGACATGGCGCTGTGGGACCTGAAGGCCAAGATGGCGGACGAACCGCTGTGGCGCACGCTGGGCGCGGCCGACCGGTTTGTGCGCGGCTACGCCTCCGGCCTGTGCTACGGGCTGGAGGACGAGGAGTTCGCCGCCCATTATGCCCTGTGGGCGGAGCGCGGCTTCGACTCGGCCAAGATCAAGGGCGGCAAGGATCTGGCGCGCGACATCCGCCGGCTGAAGCTGGTGCGCGAGATCATGGGCGCGAACACGCCCGCACCCGCGCTGATGCTGGACGTCAATGAAAGCTGGAACCGCAAGCAGGCGATCCGCCATCTGGCCGCGATCGAGGCGGCGGGGATCGACCTCACCTGGATCGAGGAGCCGGTGCGCCGCTGGGATGCCGCCGGCCATGCCGCGATCACCCGCGCGGCCCGCTGCGCCGTGGCGACGGGCGAGAACCTGACCGGGCTGGAACAGTTCGCGCCCTTGTTCGATGCCGGCGCCGTGGATGTCGTGCAGGCGGGCAGCGTATGGGGCATCACCCATTTCACCCGCGTCGGCATCGCCGCGCATGTGCGCGACCTGCCGGTTTCCCCCGTGGGATATGACGGCAACCCCGTAGCCCATGCCGCCGCCGCCTTGCCCAACATGATCGGCATAGAGGTGCAGGACTTCAACTGGCCGGCGGGGCTGGATATCGACCAGCAGATCGCCGATGGCGGCATCATCCTGGGCGACCGCCCGGGGCTGGGCATCGTGGTGGACGAGGTCGCCATCGCGCAGCACAGGGTGGAGGGCAGCTGGAACGCGGCCGGCGGACCGCACAAGCGCCCGCGCGATGCCGGCCTGCGGCTGGTGCCGGAGGTCGGCGCATGACCACCGCCGTGGCCGATCCCGCCTATGTGCTGGGCCGCGCACGCACGCGGCTGCAGTTCTCGCTGATGGCGAACTTCTTCCTGCTGATGGCGCTGTATAGCGGCGTGCTCGGCGTGTTGCTGCCCAACCAGATCGCGATCCTGGACCCGGACAACAAGGCGAACAATCTGGCGCTGCTGTTCGCCATCACCTCCATCTTCTCGACCCTGGCGACCCCGATCGCCGGCGCGCTGTCGGACCGGACGCGCAGCCGCTGGGGCCGCCGCACGCCGTGGATCGCGATCGGCTCCCTCGTCGGCTCGCTGGCGCTGTTCGGCGTGTCGTGGATGACCAGCCTGTGGTCGCTGATGGTGCTGTGGGTGATGGCGGCAATCGCCTACAATTCCATGCAGCCGGCGATGACCACCCTGATCGCCGACCGCTTCGCGCCGGAAGTGCGCGGCGGCGTGTCCGGCATCGTGGGCGCCGGAATGACCGCGGGGCTGACCGCCGGCACGGTGGTCGCGGGCTACCTGGCCGGGCAGGCGACGCTGGCCTATGGCCTGTTCGCCGCCGCCATCGCGGTGTCGTGCCTAGCCTTCGTGACGCTGAACCGCGAACCGTCGAGCGAGACGATGCCGCGCCGGCCGATCAAGTGGGGCGAGTTCGTGCGCGGCTTCTGGATCAGCCCGCGCGAGCATCCGGACTTCGCCTGGGCGTTCCTCAGCCGGTTCACCATCTACATGGGCTATCAGGGCGTCGCCGCCTACCTGCTGTATATCCTGCGCGATTATATCGGGCTGAGCGACGACGCTTCAAACACCACCATCGCCAACATGGCGGTGATCACGCTGGTCGGCCTGGTCGCCTCCGCGCTGGTGTCCGGCTGGTGGTCGGACCGGATCCAGCGGCGCAAGCCCTTCGTGATCGCGGGCAGCCTGATCATGGGCTGCGCCATGGTCGCGCCGCTGGCGTTCCCGTCCATGACCGGCATGTGGGCCTATGCGGCCATTATCGGCGTGGGATACGGCATGTTCATGTCCATCGACATCGCGCTGATGACGCAGGTGCTGCCGCAAAGCGCGCTGGGGGATGAAGGGCGCGACCTGGGCGTGCTGACCACCGCCGTGAACATCCCGCAGATCATCAGCCCGGTGATGGCCGCGGCGCTGCTGGGCCTGAGCGGCGGGGATTACCGCACGATCTTCTGGGCCGCGATCCTGTTCGTGTTCGGATCGGCCATCTGTGTTGTGCCGATCCGGGGCGTTCGCTAAACATAGTACGTATTACATCATTTGACATTTGCCGAAGCAGGGCGCAGCATAGCGTCACAAGATAATTGATAGGGATGGGTGAGTTGATGGCACAGGTGAGTGGACGTGCGCGTCGCGCGCTTCTGGTTGCAACCGCGCTGCAGGCAGTGACCTGGGGCAGCGTTGCCGCGGCGCAGGTGATCCAGCCGGCGCGGCAGGCCGAGGCGGATGATGCCGATGTGCAGGCGGGCGAGGAAATCGTCGTCACCGGCATCCGGGCCGCCGAACGGGCGGCGATCGACATCAAGCGCAACGCGGTCGTCGTGGTCGATTCCATCGTGGCGGAAGATCTGGGCAAGCTGCCGGACAACAACGTGGCGGAATCGCTGCAGCGCATCCCCGGCGTGACCATCGAACGCAACCGCGGTGAAGGGCGCTTTGTCACCGTTCGCGGCTTCGGGCCCAAGTTCAACGCAGTCACCGTGAACGGCCGCACGCTGGCGACCGACAATAATGGCCGCGAATTCTCGTTCGACGTGCTGCCATCCGAAATCATCTCGGGCGCGGATGTCTACAAGTCGCCGCAGGCCAGCATCAACGGCGCGTCGATCGGCGCCACGGTCGACGTGCGCACGATCCGCCCCATCAATGGCCGCAGCGGCGTCAGCTTCGCCGGGTCGGCCTCCGGCATGTGGTCGGAACTGGCGGACAGCTACAATCCCGAAGTCTCCGCCGTCGGCAGCTGGAAGAACGAGGACGGCACGATGGCCTTCGCCCTGGGCGGGGTCTATTCGAAGCAGGAGAACCGGATCGACGAGTTCACCATCGGCGCGGGGCATGTGCGGCGGTCGAGCACCGACAGCTACTACAATCGCGGCGGCGTGCCGGGCGCGCGCATCGGCCCGGATGTCGCGCCGTTCAGCAGTGTGTCGATGCCGTCCAACCTGTCGCCGTTCTTCTTCGAGCGTGACCTGACCCGCTGGGGCGTGAATGCGGCGTTCCAGTTCCGCCCGTCCGACCGGCTGACCGTGTCGGTCGACGGCCTGTATTCCAAGGCCCGGTTCGTGGAGCAGCAGACCGGCCTCGCCTATGATTTCGCCGGCGGCACGCTGGTGGACCAGGTGGTGGAGAATGGCGAGGCGCTGTACCAGCGCTATGTCGGCGGCTTCGTCGACCAGATCATCCAGTATGACGATCGCGACGTCACCACCGACCAGCTGGGCATCAATTTCGACTGGGAAGCGACGGACGATCTGCGCATCAAGCTGGACGGCTCGCTGTCCAACGCGAAGCGTCGCGGCAAGGAGAACAATCTGTTCACCACCATCCGCCGCAAGAATGTCGACCTGTTCTGGGACCGGCGCAGCGGCAGCCCGATCTACGATTACGGCTTCACCAGCCCGAACTACGCCGATGCGGCGACCAATCCCAACGGGGTGACCGCGCATTATTACATCTGGGGCGGTGGCGCGAATATCGATGACGAGATCGCGGAAGCGCGCGCGGATGCCGAATGGAACCCGGGCGGCGGCGCGTTCACCCTGGCGGCCGGCGGGCTGATCCAGCGCCGCGTGAAGACGATCACCGCCGACGAGACGTCGTTTGCCGAACAATGCGTTTATTGCGACTCCAACCGCGTCTTGCCGCCCTCCCTGTTCGAGCCGACGAACCGCGGCTTCTTCCCCGGCGGCGGCGGCAACATCCTGCGCGACTGGCTGATCTACGATCCGCAGGCACTGGTGAACCAGATCGACCAGTTCGCGGCCGAGGATGGGCGGACCTTCGACCCGGCGGTGTTCTCCCCCGCCGCTTCGTCCGAAGTGGATGAGAATGTGCGCGCTGCCTATGTGATGGGCTCGCTCGACACGGAGGTCGGCGGGCTGCCGCTGGCGGTGAATGTCGGCCTGCGGTTCGAGGATACCGACTACACCTCCTCCGGCGCGTCACGCACCGTGGTCAGCGCCCGGCCGAACGAAGGCGGGCAGAACATCGTGGTGGTGTCGCCGGTGATCCCGGTCAGCTTCCGTGGCAAGTACCAGGACTGGCTGCCTTCGGTGAACCTGCGCCTGTCGCTGACGGACGAGCTGCTGCTGCGCTTCGCCGCGTCCAAGGTGATCACCCGGCCGACCCTGTCCGACCTGTCGCCCCGCCAGTCGATCCAGACCAATCCGGGCAACGAGACGATCCGGCGCGGCAATCCCGATCTGCAACCCTTCCGTGCCAAGCAGGTTGAGGCCGGGCTGGAATGGTACTTCACGCCGGATTCATTGCTGAACTTCGCCGCCTTCTACAAGGATATCGAAAGCTTCGTGACGCTGACCACCACGCCGCAGGTGGTGGACCAGGTGACGTTCCAGGTGACCGTGCCCGACAATGGTGAGGGCGCGACGGTGAAGGGGTTCGAGGTCGGCTACCGCCAATCCTTCTCCAGCTGGCTGCCGGCACCGTTCGACGGCTTCGGCGTGCAGACCAGCTACAACTACACCGACTCCAATGCGAACTACACCAATGCGGTGGCCAATGTGTCGTTCGGGCTGGAGGGGCTGTCCAAGCATTCGTACAGCCTAGTCGGCTTCTACGAGAAGTACGGCGTCACGGCCCGGGCGGCCTACACCTATCGCAGCAACTTCCTGCAGGTGGCATCGGGCCGCAATGGCGAGCCTGAATATTTCGACGCCTACGGCCAGCTCGATCTCAGCCTGGCCTACGACCTCACGGAGCAGTTCACGATCTTCGCCGACGCGATCAACGTGAACAATGCCAAGGAGTTCATCTACTCCGTGACGGAGGATCGCACGAAGGAATACCGGCAGACCGGCCGGCGTGTCTCGGCCGGCGCGCGCATCCGCTTCTGATCGATCTCCCCCGCCGGTCCCCACCCGGCGGAACATGGGCGCCCCGGTCTGCCAACCGGGGCGCCCTTCTTATGTCAGTCGCCGAGCGTGCGGGTGGTGCCGAGCGCCACATCGGTGCTGCCCTGCGCATCGGCCACCGCGGCGCGCGGGGCAGGGGAGGTGACCGCGTCGATATTGGCGCCGGCGACATCGCGCAGGGCGATGATGGGCCGCGCATCCGGTGCCTCCACCCGCAGGCTGAAGCCGCGCACGGTCAGCCGGCGGGCATGGCGGGCATACAGCCCGGCCGCCGGCAGCGTGCCGAGATAGCTGACCTCCAGGCTGGTCTCGCGGCGATATTCGGGAGTGCGGGCGGCATCTTCCGCCGTGCCGCCGCCTTTCGCGACGATGTCGATATCGCGGAAGGTGACATCCTCCACCGGCGCATCGGCGATCCCCTCCACCCCGCAGACATAGGGCGTCGGGGCACCGGTCACGCTGATCCCGTCGAACTGGATGCGACGCACCTTGCCGACCGGGGTGCCGCGTGGCGCACGCATGCGAGCGCCATGGTGGACGAACAGCGGATGGTTGAACGGATCGCGGATCGTGATGTTGGACACCGACACATCCTCCAGCGTGCCGCCATCGACGATCCCCATCAGGATGCCGCGCGTCGCCGTGCAGATGCAGTCGGTGATGCGGATGTTGCGGAACCCGCCATTGGTTTCCGTGCCCAGCTTGATCCGGCCGAGCGGGCCGATATTCTCGATATTGTAGTCCGACTTGCGGTACGTGCCATCCAGCAGCGATCCCATAAGATAGCCGCTGGTCTTGCAGCCCGACACCAGAATATCCTCGCACAGGACCGCCCGACCGAGCGCGTAGCTGCTCTTCAGCACGATGGCGTCGTCCTTGGGCGCGTTGACCGTGCAGTTCACGATCCGCACGTCGCGGCAGGCGTCGATGTCGATGCCGTCTCGGTCGGTGTCGATCACCAGCCCTTCGATCTGCATGTTGCTGCAGCCATGGGCGATCACGCCGAAATGACCGGCCTGCAGGATCGTGAAATCCTGCAATCGCACGCCGCGGCAGTTCATCAGCCCGATCGTCTTGTTCGCCCGGCCGACAGCCGCGCGTTCCTCCGGGTTCTGCAGCGCCTGTTCGCGCGGGGTGATGCCCAGCGCGGCGGCCGATTGCCACTGGCCCCGGCCATGCCAGCGTTCGCCCGGACCTGCCCGGTCCAGACCCACACCATGCAGCATGCCCGGCCCCAGGATCGCGACGTTGGTCACGCCGTCTCCCACGATCAGGCTGTTATGGACATGGGTGATCCCGAAATCCTGGAACTGCTCTTCCATGTAGTTTTCGGGCGGATCGTAATGGGCGCCATGTGTGTCCGGATCGGCGGCGATGATCGTCGCCCCGGCGGACAGGACCAGCGCGATATTGTCGCGCAGGCGCAGGGTGAAGCACAGATAGCGGCCCGGCGGCACCACGATCGTGCCGCCGCCGCGCTGCGCCGCAGCCTCGATCGCGCGGTTGATGGCCGGGCTGTCGATCGCCACGCCATCGCCGACGGCGCCATAATGCCGGACATCCTCGAACACCCCCTCCGCCACGGCATGGGCCTGGTCGATCCAGCCGGCGGCGATCAGTGCCGCACCGCAGGTCATCAGCATGGACCGGCGATCGAGGGCGGTTCCTTCGGTAAACATGCGCTCTCCTTCATCAGCGCTTGCATGCGCCCTAATCGTAAGACATCATACGTTTATGCGGACCGCTGTCCACCGGCGGATAACAGCAGACAATTTCAGGAGCTGGATCGATGAGTGTTGAGGCCCCCCGCCTGCGTGCCGGCATGGCGATCGTCGCCGCGCTGCTGGCATCCGTGTCCGCCATCGCGGCCGAGGCGCAGGTGACCGTGCATGTCTCGCCCGACGGCAACGACCGCGCCGCCGGCACCGCGGAGCGGCCGGTGAGGACGCTGCCCCGCGCGCAGGAACTGGTGCGCGCCGCCAATGCCGGCAACGATGTGACGGTGGTGCTGGCGGACGGCACCTACGACCTTGCCGCCCCGCTCGACTTCCGCGCGGCCGATGGCGGGCAGGGGGCATATCGGGTGGAGTGGCGTGCGGCGGACGGGGCCGAACCGGTGCTGTCCGGCGGCCTGGCCGTGGCGGGCTTCCGTCTGCATGACGAGGAGCGCCGCATCTGGGTCGCCGATGTGCCCAAGGGGCTCGACACGCGCCAGCTATGGGTCAACGACCAGCTGGCGGAACGGCCCTGGATCGAGATCGAGGCGCGCGATGTCGCGTTCTCCGGCACCGGCTTCGACATCGTCAACCCCGATCTCGCCTGGGTGGCCGAAGTGGCGCAGCCCGGCCGGATGGAGGTGGAGGCGACCGGCTTCTTCACCGACCGCTATTCTCCCGTGCAGTCGATCTCCGGCCGGACGGTGACGATGCAGCAGCCGGCGTGGGACAATAACAGCTGGGGCTACGACACGATCACCAAGCCGATCTTCCCGGAGGATTCCCGCCTGTTCCTGGTCAATGCGCTGGAATTCGTCGGCAAGACCAATGACTGGCATGCCAACCCGTACCAGTGGTTCATCGATCCGGAGGCGGGCAAGCTGTATCTGCGCGTCGCGCAGGATGACGACATCCGCCAGCTGAAGGTGGTGATCCCGCGGCTGGATGCGCTGGTGTCGATCGCCGGCGCCCCCGCGCAGCCGGTCGAGCGGCTGACCTTCCGCGGCCTGCGCTTCTCCTACACCAGCTGGCTGGGGCCGTCGCTGCCGACCGGCTACGCCAACCAGCAGAGCGGCGCCTATCTGTCGGACGTGTCGCCGATCCGCCCGGCCAATGCGTGGCAGGAGTGCGGCTGGGGCTGTGTCGAGTTCGAATCCATGCGCCAGAAATGGCACCAGATGCCCGCCGCCGTGCAGGTCGCCGCCGCGCGCGACGTGACGTTCGAGGGCAACCGCTTCACGCAGCTGGGGCAGATCGGCCTGGGCATCGGCAACGATCCGACCGCGAACCGCAGCGGCATGGGCCATGCGACGGCGCGGGTTCGGGTGGCGCGCAACCACTTCGCCGTCCTGTCCGGCAGTGCGATCATGGCCGGCGGCGTACGGGAGGACGCGCACCATCCGCAGGACGCAGCACTGGTGAACCGCGACCTGGTGATCGAGGACAACACGATCGCCACGGTATCGCAGGACTACAAGGACAATGCCGCGATCCTGACCACCTACATCAGCGGCGCGCGGATCGCGCATAACGACATCACCGACGCGCCCTATGACGCCATCGCGGTGGGCTGGGGCTGGGGCTACAACGATGTTGGCGGCAACCCGAACTATGACGAAAACCAGCAGGGTTACGTCCACAACACCCGCTACACCACGCCCACCACGCTGCGGGATACCGTGGTGGAGAACAACCGCATCCACGGCGTGAAGACGTGGTTCATGGATGGCGGGGCGATCTACAATCTGTCGGCCAATCCCGGTGCGGTGATCCGCGGCAACCACATCTTCGACATCGACGACAAGATCGCGATCTACCTGGACGAAGGCAGCAAGCATTTCGACGTGACGGGCAATGTCATCGAGACGCGCGGCAAGTGGCTGAACATCAACACCGCGGGCAAGATGTACCAGCGGCGCATCTCGACCGACAATCTGGCGACCGGCAACTGGCACAGCTCCAGCACCACCGGCGGGCGCTGGCTGGCGGAGATCGGCAATGTGGCGCGCGACAATGTGCTGGTGCCGGATCGTGACTGGCCGGTCGAGGCGGAGAACGTGATCCGCAATGCCGGGGTGCGCCGCTAGGCGCGCAGCCGGCGGGCCCCGTCGAGCGGGAGGACGAGGTCGGCGCGGGCGGGCATCTCGTGCAGGATGTGGCGGGTCAGCCGCTCGTAATGCTGCACGAAGCGGGCGATGGCGGCGGCATTCATCAGGCCGGACGTGTCGCCGCCCGCCGCCTCGATCCCCCGGCGGAGCGTCTGCTCCTGCTCCGTCCGCCAGCCGGCCACGACCTCGAAGCCGGGCGCGGCGAGCAGTACCAGCCGGTCGATCCGGCCGAACAAAGCGGCATAGTCCGTCCGCAAGGCTGCGTTGACCGCGCGCCGCCAGGTGCCATCCCCATCGGCCTCCCGTTCCAGCGGATTGATCGGCTCCACCAGCGCGGCCTCGGCCTGCGGGGTGGCGCCGACGCACCAGCCTTCGAAGAGCAGCAGGTCGATGCCGTCCACCGGCGCGGTATCCGCCGCCGGCTCGTCCCGCGCCTTGTCGAACCGGGGCAGGGTGACCGGCCGGCCAGCACGGACATGGTCGATGACGCGGATGCCGCGCGCCACATCATGGGTCAGCGGCACGCCGCGCGTGCGCAGCAGCGGGTGGATCCGAGCCGCGAGCGCCGCACGGGCGGCGCCATCCAGATACAGGTCGTCCAGTGACAGGATGGCGGTGCGCACCCCGCGTCCCGTCATCCGGTCCCGCAATCCTTCCGCCAGCGTCGACTTGCCCGAACCCTGCGCGCCGCACAGGCCCAGGATCAGCGGTTCGGTACGGCCGGACAGCCAGCCGCTGACAGCCGCATCGACCCGGTCAAGCGACCCGGTCATGCGGCTCCCCGCCGCCGAAGAACGTATCGAGATTGTCGGCCACGCGCATCCCCATGGCCACCCGCGTCTCCAGCGTGGCGCTGCCCAGATGCGGCAGCAGCACGGCGTTGCGGCAGGCCAGCAATGCGGGTGCGACCTGCGGTTCCTGCGCATGGACGTCCAGCCCGGCGGCGGCGATGGTCCCGGCGTTCAGCGCCTGTGCCAGCGCGGCCTCGTCCACCAGAGTGCCGCGCGCGGTGTTCACCAGCGCGGCATCGGGCCGCATGGCGGAAAGGAAGGCGGCATCGACCATGTGCCGCGTGGCATCGCCGCCCGGCGCGTGCAGCGACACGACATGGGCGTCCGCAGCCAGTGCGTGCGGCGTGGCGCGATAGCTGTCCGCCGGCATATCCTCCGCGCGGCTGCGGCTGTGATAGATGATCTTCATGCCGAACGCCCGCGCCCGGTCGGCGGTGGCGCGGGCGATGCGGCCATAGCCGATCAGCCCCAGGGTCTTGCCGGCCAGGCTCTGCCCCAGCAGGTGGGTCGGGCGCCATCCGGTCCACGCGCCGGCGCGCAATTCGCGCTCGCCTTCGGATGCGCGCCGCGTGGCCATCAGGATCAGCAGCATGGCGATGTCGGCGGTGGCGTCGGTCAGCACGTCGGGCGTGTTCGTGACGGCGATCCCGGCCGCGCGCGCGGCATCCAGGTCTATATGTTCGAACCCAGCCCCGTAATTGGCGATGATCCGCGCCCTGCCGCCAGCGGTGACCACCTCTGCCGGCAGCTTGTCGGTGACGGTCGGGCACACGGCGTCATGCTCGCGCATCGCCGCCGCCAGCGCGGCACCGTCGAGCGGCTGATCGGCGGCGTTGAGCGTCACCTCATAGTCGCGGGCCAGCCGGTCCTCGACCGCCTGTGGCCAGCGGCGGGTCAGCAGGATGCGGGGTCTCATGCCTCAGCGCCTCCTGAATTGGGGGTCGCGCTTTTCGGCGAAGGCGGCGCGACCTTCATGCGCGTCTTCAGTGGCGAAGCAGATGGCCTGCAGCTCGCGCTCATATTCGATGGCCTTGTCCCATGGCATGGTAAACGCCGCGCGCAGGTTCAGTTTCGCGATCTCCGCCGCGATCGGCGCGCGGGCTGCGATGGTGCGGGCGATTGCCTGCGCGCGGGGCAGCAGCGCATCGGGTGCCAGCACCTCGCTGACCAGCCCCCAGGCGAGCGCTTGCTGCGCGTCGATCATGTCGCCCGTCAGCAGCATCATGGCGGCGTTGGAACTGCCGACAGAATAGCTCAACCCCGCCGCCATGCCGCCGCCGCCGATCCAGCCCAGCTTGATCTCCGGCGCGGCGAAGCGGGCATTGGCCGAAGCGATGCGGATGTCGCAGGCCATGGCCGTTTCCAGCCCGCCGCCCAGCGCATAGCCGTTGATCGCCGCGATCACCGGCTTGCGGCAGGCGCGCAGCGCGTCGCAATAATCGGCCCGATTGCGGAAGTCCCAGGGCGTTGCGTAATTGTCGAGCGTGGTGATGTCGGATCCGGCGCTGAACGCCTTCTCGCCCGCGCCGGTCACCACCACGCAGCGCACCGCATCGGAGGTGTTGCACTCGGTAATGGCGGCGACCAGCGCATCCGCCATGGCGGGCGTCATCGCGTTCAGCTTGGCCGGGCGGTTGATCACGATCGTGGCCACATGGTCCGCCACGGCGAAGGTCAGTTCGTCACTCATGTTTCCGCTCCGGCAGGATGGTGGCGTCGGTAGGCGGCTTCGACGGCGTCGAGCACCGTGTCCGCCGGCGTCAGGTCGAGCAGGCCGGCGCGCAGCAGGGCCGATGCCTCGGTCTGGAAAGCGATGGCGCCATTGTGGCGGGGCCGCAGCGATGCGGCCTCCAGCGTGGCGCGGGTGGCGGAGTAGAAGCCGTTGGCGGCGCTATCCACCGCCGGATCGGTCCAGGCCGAGCGGAAGGAGGGCTGCCCCTGATGCTGCGGGATGAAGCCGCACTGCGCCGCATCCGACATCAGCCAGCGCAGGTGGTCCAGCAGCTCCGGCGTGACCTCCGCCCGGCGCGACACGGCGATGCCGGTGCCGCCCAGGGTGGAGCCGATCCGCCCGCCGGGCCCGCGCGGCGCATCGGCGTAGCGCACGGTGCCGGCGGCGGAATAGTTCACATAGCCATAGATCAGCGGGCACAAGGCCGGCCCGTCGCCCGCTTCCATCTCCTCCAGCATGGCGATCGGGTTCATCGTCACGCCGGCGCGCGTGGCGTCAGCGGTCAGCCGCGCCATGATCGCATAGGCTTCTCGGGCAACATCGCGGTCCATGAAGCTCTCGGCCGGCCGTGCTTCGGCGCCGAGCGCCCCGGCAACCGACTGGAAGCTGAGCGCGGCATGGGGGCCGGCAAGCGAGAGCGCCACCGGCACCCGTCCGGCCAGCGCGATCACCGCGTCCCAGCTGTCCGGCGTTTCGGCGAGGTCGCGGTGGCAGGCCATCACCTGCGTCGCCGCGTCCAGCGGGAGTGCCCAGTGCATGCCGGCGTAGCGGTAGCTGGCGAAGGACGGCCCGATCGTCGCCGCGCGCCAGCCAGCGAGTTCGTCAGCCGCGAACAGCTCCTCCAGCGGGATCAGGCACTCGGCCGCAACCGCTTCGCCCACATGCGGATGGTCCAGCACGACGAGATCGTACAGCGCGCATTGCTCCGCGATCGGGCGGGACTCGAAACCTTCCAGCGGATGCTTGTCCCAGTGGATCAGTTCCCCACCCGAAGCAGCCAGCGCCGCATAGCCGCGCGGGTGATCCCAGGTGAGGCCGTGATAGCGGGCGGTCATGCGTGCTGCCGCACCACACCGGACTCGATAAGCTGCGTTATCGCTTCGTCGTCCAGTCCCAGTTCCGACAGCACCGCATGGCTGTGCTCGCCCACCAGCGGCGCGCCGCGGGTGATGGCGGACGGCGTCCTGGAGAAGCGGATGGGGAAGCCCGGCGTCTTCACCCGGCCTTCGGTCGGATGGTCATACTCCACGAAGGTGCCGTTATGTTTGATCTGCGGATCGTCGACCAGGTCAGCATAGCCATAGACCGGCCCGGCCCAGATGTCCGCCGCGCGGAAGGCGGCGAGCCACTCGGCGCTGGTCTTCGCCGTCAGCCGCTCCCTGATCCGGCCGAAAATCGCGTCACGCTGGGTCCAGCCATCGCGCTCCTCGTCCAGCGTGGCGAAGAACGGATCGTCCAGCACCTCGCCCAGCTTCACCAGCTTGGCCATCGCCAGCGTGATAAAGCCGTCGCTGGTCGCGAACACGCCATAGGGTGCGCGGATATAGGAGTGGGCATGCGCCTCCGCCGAGCGGGTCTGCGGCTTGTTGCCGACGGTGAACACCGACAGCTCCTGCATCTGCAGCGTGGTGATCGCGTCCAGCATGTTGACCTGCACCAGCTGCCCTTCGCCCGTGCGTTCGCGGTGGAACAGCGCAGCCAGCGCGCCTTCGAAGGCGGAATAGGCGGTGACGGCATCGACCAGATACTGCCCGGCAGGGGCAGGGGGCTGCCCCTCCGCGCCCGCCGACAGCATCGCGCCGGACATGCCCTGCAGCAGCAGGTCCTGCCCGGGATAAAGACGGTACGGCCCGTCCTCGCCATAGCCCGACATGGAGACGTAGATCAGCCGCGGATTGATCGCCGACAGGGTGGCGTAATCGACGCCCAGCCGCTCGGCCACGCCGGGGCGGTAGTTCTGCAGGAACACGTCGGCGGTCTTCACCATCTCCAGCAGCAGCGCCTTGCCCTCCGGCGCCTTCAGGTCGACTGCCAGCGAGCGCTTGTTGCGGTTGAGCGACAGAAAGGAGACGTTGATCTTGTTGCCGGTCGCCCCGCCGGCGGAGGCATGGCGCTGCCATTCGCCGGAGGTCGGCTCCACCTTCACGACGTCCGCCCCCATGTCGCCCAGCCGCTGCGCCGCCAGCGGCCCGGCCATGGCGATGGAGCAGTCGAGCACGCGGATACCATTGAGAATTGTCATGCAATCAGGTCCTCAGGCCATGACCCAGCCGCCGTTCACGTGCAGCGTCTGACCGGTGATGAAGCTAGCCTCGTCGGCAGCGAAGAAGGCGATGGCGGCGGCGATGTCGTCTGCCGTGCCGCGGCGCTTGATCGCCTGCGCGTCGAGCACCATTCGGTTGTAGCCTGCCGGATCGGGATGGATCTTCTCGGCGTCGGTCGGGAAGGCGCCCGGCGCGATGGCGTTCACGGTGATGCCATACGGGCCGAACTCGCGCGCCCAGGCGCGGGTCAGGCCGATCAGCGCGCCCTTGGAGGCGACATAGGGCGACAGGTTGGCCCAGCAGCCGGAAATGGTGATGCTGGAAATGTTGATGATCCGGCCCCAGCCGCGTTCGCGCATGCCGGGCAGCGCAGCCTGCACCGCGACGATGCCGGCATCGACATTCACGCGCTGGACCAGCTGGTGATCCTCGATCGTGAACTCCTCGAACGGTTTCGACGGGTAGATCGCGGCGTTGTTGATGACCACGTCGAACCGGCCGACATCGCCCAGCAGCCGGTCGAGCTCGGCGCGGAAGCCGGCGAGATCGGACAGGTCGGCGGTGGACACCAGCAGCCGGCCGTCGCCAGCACTGGCAGCCGCGGCTTCGAGCTGGGCGATCTTGGCGGCGTCATTGTCGATGGCGACCACGGTGGCACCGCGGCGCAGCAGCAGGACGGTCGTCTCCAGCCCCAACCCGCCGGCGGCCCCGGTGTAGAGAACGGTGCGGCCGTTCACGAGGCGTGCCCGGCGATGTCGGGGAAATCGCCGGTCGGCTGCGGATAATCCTCGTCCGGCTGGCGCTGCACCGCCTCGATCCGCGCGACCGCATCGGTCACGGCGGCGCCGTTCGGCAGGATGCGCAGCACCGTGTCATATTGCCGCTCCTCGCCATGCTCCAGCCAGATCAGCTCGCCCCGTTCGCGCGCGAATTCCTTGCCCAGGACGTGGTTGGTGGAAGGCTCGATCCCCATCGCGTAATGGCCGGCGTGGAAGTTCTGCCACTGGTACATGGCGGGGAACTGGCTCTTCAGCGTCTCGACCTCGAAGCCGAAGCCGATCGCCTCGTTGACCAGCGCCACATTGACGCGCCCTTGCGCATCGGCGGCCATGTCATGCTGCCACACCTGTTCGTGGAAGTTGCGGATCGGCGCGGGCGCGGTGCGATAGCCGACGCCCTGGCCCTGGTAGTCATCAGCATGCGCCGCCCACAGCACCTTGCGGATCGGCGCGACATAACGCGCGCCCTCGGCCAGCACCGGATGCCCGACATTGATGTGGTAGCAGTACATGTGCGGCGTGCGGTAGAAACCGTGATTGACCACCCGGTCGTGCAGCCGGATTGCGTCGCCACCGACATCGGCCTCGATCCGGCGGATGAGGTGCAGGTCTTCCCCGAACACGGTCGATTGCTGCACGACGCCTTCGGCCCACAGCACGCAAGTGTCACCGTCCCAGTGCTCGCCATAGCCGGTCAGCCGGGCGGGGACCGTGCCGATGCGGCCGTGCAGGGAGGAGGATACCTTCTGCCGCGGGCCGTAATGGTAATGGCCCGCGGGGTCGTCATGCATGAACAGCGTGTGGTCCAGCCCGCAGGTGATGTTCAGCCCGGACATGGACCGGAACCAGCCGAGCCCGCCTTCGCCCTCGTAATCGTGCAGCGACGGATGGCGGAAGCCTGAAGGCGAGTGCCAGCCCACGCTGCGCCCGGCATGCTCGCATTCGGCGATGTCCATTGCCCGGTCGACCAGCACGGTGAAGCGCAGCCCGGTGCCGGTGCGGAACTCCAGCAGGCGATTGCCGCGCTCCACCCCGTCGCCCAGGGTCGACAGGCGCACGCCGGCGAACTGCGACAGGCTCCCCGTCCGCTCCGCCAGTGCCCGCCGGGTCATCGTCTCGCCGAACAGCGTAACCACCACTCTCTCCCATGTGTCATAAGACGTATGATGATCAGCAAGCTGGCAAGAGGGCGTCAATCGCGCAGGGTGAAGCGGTACTCTCCCGATGGCACGGAGACACGATGGGACGGCAGCTCCTGCTCGCCCTCGATCCAGATGCCCCGATCCGGCAGCTCGATCTCGGCCACGCAGTTGGGCGGCACGGTGAGGGACAGGGCGGTCAGCCCCTCGGCATTGCCTTCGGTGCGGGTCGCGATCAGGCCCATGGCAGAGGCGTATTGCGCGTTCACCGGCCCGACCTGCGGCAGCCACAAGGGCTGCACCGCGATCCGGCGGAAGCCCGGCGCCGCCGGGGCGATCCCGGCGAGGCGACGGTAGAAGAAGCCAACCACCGCGCCGAAGGCATAATGGTTGTAGCTGTTCATCGCGAGGTCGCCGGTGTCGCCGTTCCACCGTTCCCACATGGTCGTGGCCCCTTGTGCGACCATGTAGCCCCAGCTGGGGTAGCCGGTCTGCAGCAGCAGTCCGCTGACCTCCTCCAGCAGCCAAGCATCGGCCAGCACGTCCAGGATGTAGGGCGTGCCCAGGAAGCCGGTCGACAGCTTCATTCCGCGCGCGCGGATGTCGGCCGCCAGCACATCAGCGGCGGCGGCGCGTTGCTCGGGCGGGACCAGGCCCATGTGCAGGGCCAGCACCTGGCTGGTCTGGCTGCCATTGCCGGCGGTGCCGTCGCCGCGCAGATATTCGGCGGCGAAGGCCTGCCCGATGCCGGTGCGCAGCCGGGCGTAATGGGCGGCCTCGCTGGTGCGGCCGGTGGCGGTGGCCATTGTCGCCATCAGTTCGGCGCACCATGCCCAGTAGGCGGTGGCGCACAGGCCGCGCGGCGTCGTCTCGTCATCCGGCCTGATCGCATCGACCGACAGCCAGTCGCCCAGGTCCAGCCCGCGCTGATGCCGCCAGATGCCGTCAGGATTGTGGCCGGCGACATGGTCCATCCACGCCTCCATCGCCGCCCAGTTCTCGTCGATGACGGAGGTGTCGCCATAGCGTTGCCACAGCTGCCACGGCAGGATCACGCCCGCCTCGCTCCAGCCGGCGGTGACCACGTCGGGGTAGGATTGCGGCTGCGGCACGACGATGGGGTATCCGCCATCAGGGCGCTGCGCGGCGCGCGCCTCCACCAGGAAACGGCGCAGGAACGGGCCGACCTCCATGTTGAAGGCGGCGGCATCGGCGAACACCTGGATGTCGCCCATCCAGCCCATCCGCTCGTCCCGCTGCGGGCAGTCGGTGGGCACGGCGAAGAAGTTGGACTTCTGGCTCCACATGGCATTGCGCCAGATGTTCTGCAGCAGCGGGGCCTGCGGGAAGTCTAGCGCACCGGTGACGCGGCAATCATTGTGGACCACCACGCCGACCACGTCCTCGATACCGGGCGTGCCGGGATAGCCCTCGATCTCGACATAACGGAAGCCGTGATAGGTGAAGCGTGGCTCGAGCGTTTCGGCGGCGCCGGTGCCGGCGAGCGTGAAGCGGTCGGTCGCGCGCGCCAGCCGCAGATTGGCGAGGTCGGCGGTGCCATCGGCATGCAGCAGTTCGGCGAAGCGGGCGGTGATGGTGGTGCCCGCCGGCCCTTGCGCACTGATGCGGACCCAGCCGGAGAAGTTCTGCCCGAAGTCGAACACGAAGCGGCCCGGTGCCGGCTCGCTGATGGCCAGCGCACGCCGTTCCTCCACCGGGCGCAGCGGCGGGGAGGTGAGCGGGAGCAGCGGCACGCCGGGATCGGTGCCGAGCTTTGCCGGGCCCCAGTCGCGTGATTGCCGGCGCGCATCGGCCGTCTCGCCATCATAGATCTCGGAGCTCAGGATATGCGACGGCGCGATCCGCCAGTCGGGTCCTGTGGCGATCCATTCCTGCGAGCTGTCCGCATAGTCGAGCCGCAGCTGGGCGCGGAACCGGCGGGGTGCGGGGCCGAAGGCGTAGCGTTCGATGCGCCAGCCGAACGGGCTGGCATACCAGCCATCGCCCACCAGCACGTCGATCGTATTGCCGCTCGCCGCGATCAGGGCGGTCACGTCATGGGTCTGGTAGAAGATGTGCCGGTCCGCGACGCTGATCTCCGGCGACAGCACCGCATCGGACACGCGCCGCCCATTGATGGATGCGTCATAGGCGCCCAGCGCGGTGGCATAGAGGCGTGCGGCCACGACTTGCCCGCGGGCATCGAAGCGGCCTTGCAGGTGCATCACCGGTTCGGACGGGCGCGGGTCGTTATGCGTGTTCGCGCCGCTGGGCACGGCGGCGGACCAGCCACGCGCGTCGAAACCGGGTGCCTGCCAGCCGGAGGGAGGATCGGCCCGCACGCGCCATTCGGGTCCGCTAACGATGCGATCCACGCGGCCGTCCCGCCGGTGCAGGCGGATCAGCGCAGCAAAGGCGCCGCCATCGACCGGGAAGAAGCCCGTCACATCGGCCTGCACCAGTACGCCGATGGTCCGCGGCACGGGGGCGGCCGGCACGGCGACCGGGCTCAGCGTTCCCCAGAAAGGCAGCGGCGTGTCGTAGTCCCACGGCTGGTCCAGCGCCGCCGGTACGCCATCGATCCACGCGCCGCGCAGATGGTCCTTGCCCGATACCAGCACCTCCACCCGGATCACATCATCGGACGGGTCCAGGTCGAGGCGGAAGGCATGCGGGCGGGGATCGAGCGCGGTGTCGCTCCAGACCCAGGCCAGCCCGGCGGCGCGTTCGGCGGCGGCGGTGGCGTCCTCCGCTTCCAGCCAGTCGCCGCGCCAGTCGCCGGTCTCCAGCAGCCCCGCCTCGAACCAGCTGGGGGCGGAGCGGGCGAGCAGGCCGCGATTGTCGGTCACCTCCACCGACCACCATACGCGCTGGGTGGAGGCGAGCGGCGGCCCCTCATAGCGGATGTCGAAGCACGCATCCGACTGCACGGTGCCGCTGTCCCACAGCAACGCGCCGTCCAGGTCCGGACTGGCGGCGGCCCGGATGCGGTAGTTGACCTGCGCCACGCCGCGCCCCTCGGCCTCGATCCGCCAGGACAGGCGCGGCTGGCGCATTTCGGTGCCCAGCAGTTCAACCGTCTGCTCGGCGCGCAGGTCGCTGACGGCCAAGGCGGTCACGGCTGCCCTCCATCCAGGATCGAACGGTCGATGGCGGCGATCCGGTTGACCCCGGTCAGCGTCATGGCGACGGTCATCTCGCGCGCGATCAGTTGCAGCAGCGTGGCGACGCCCGCCTCGCCCTGCGCCGCCAGTGCATAGAGCCATGCCCGGCCGAGCATCACGCCCTGCGCCCCGAGCGCCAGCATCCGCACCACGTCCAGCCCGCTGCGGACTCCGCCATCGGCCAGCACGGTCAGGCTGTCGCCCACCGCATCGGCAATGGCCGGCAGCGCGCGGGCGCTGGATCGCACGCCGTCCAGCTGCCGCCCGCCATGATTGGACACCACGATCCCGTCGGCCCCGATGCGGGCGGCCTCGCGCGCATCCTCCGGGTGCAGGATGCCCTTGATGATCAGCGGCCCGTCCCATGCGGCGCGGATCCAGTCCAGGTCGCGCCACTGGATCGTCGGGTCGAAATTGGTGCCGAGCCAGCCCATGTAGTCGTTCAGCCCGCTATCCTTGCCCAGCACCGGCAGCAGATTGCCTAGGCTGTGCGGGCGGCCATGCAGGCCGACATTCCACGCCCAGTGCGGCTTGCCCATCGCCTGCAGGATGCGCCGCAGCGGGGCACGCGGGCCCGACATGCCGGAATGGGCATCGCGATAGCGCGCGCCGGGCACGGGCATGTCGACCGTGAACACCAGCGCCTTTGCGCCGGCCTCCTTCGCCCGCACGATCAGGTCGCGCATGAACGCCCGGTCGCGGATGACGTAAAGCTGGAACCAGAACGGATCGGCCACCCGCGCCACCTCCTCGATCGGGCAGATCGACACGGTGGACAGGCAGGTGGGGATGTCGGCGGCGGCGGCGGCGCGCGCCGCCTGGATCTCCCCGCGCCGGGCGAACATGCCGCTGATCCCGACCGGCCCCAGGACCACCGGCATCGCGATCTCGCGCCCGAACAGCGTGGTCCTGAGATCGATGGAGGCGACATCGCGCAGCACCCGCTGGGTCAGGCCGATGGCGCCCAGATCGCTGGCGTTGCGGCGCATCGTCTCCTCCGCATAGGCGCCGCCATCCGCATAATCGAACAGGAAGCGCGGCACGCGCCGGCGGGCGGCTTCGCGGAAGTCGGCGGCGGAGGAGATGATCACGGGTCGGTATGCCTCAGTAGGAGCTGAACAGCGCGGCGCGCGCCAGGTTCAGCGCGGTGACCGCGTCCTGCCGGTCCTGCGCCGCCTGCATCGCCTCGAAATCCAGCTTGTCCAGGGCGCGCTCGATCGTCTTGAGGAACCCGATCGCCGAATTGGCGGCGGCGACGGAGTCCTCGCGGAAGGGGAACTGGTCCAGCTGCCACACACCTTCCCAGTTGTTCTTGCGCAGCGTGTAGAAGAACTCGAACAGCTCGATCGGGTGGATGGAGCCGGCGATCAGGTCGTCGTCCCAGCCGCGGAGGTTGTCGTTCACGTCCATGCCGAACAGGCGGCCATGGTCGATCGCCAGCTGCGCCGCATCGGCCGGGCTTTCCCCGCCATACAGCGAATGCCCGAAATCGAGCAGGATGCCGACATTGGGCAGGCCCATCTTCTCGATGCCCAGCAGCGTGCGCGCCACGCTGTCATAGCTCATATGCACGCGCGGCTCGCGCGGCTTGTATTCGATGACGAATTTCAGGTCGGGGTTCTGCCCGGCGAGTTCCGCGACGCCCTCCACGCTGGCCTGCCACAGCTTGCGATGATCGACCTGGAAGGGGTAGTCCCACCCATCCTGCCCCGGCCACAGCTTCACGTAATCGGCGCCGAAGCGCCGGACCACATCGGCCGCGTCGTTGCACATTGCGTTGGCCAGCCGGCGGATACCCGCATCGGGGTTGGTGAAGGCGCCCTTGGCGAACTGGCGGGTGTAGATTTCCGGCGTGATGCCGATGACGGACAGATTGTTGCGGGCCAGCGCCTGCTCGACCGCGTCCAGCGACAGGCTGGGATCGACGAAGGGGTAGTTGATGTCGACCATGGACAGATCGTCCACCTGGCCGGCCAGATCGATCATCTCCAGCAGCGGCCGCGCCTCGCCATAACCGTCCGTGGCGTAGCGATCCACATAGGTGGCGAAATGCCAGATGCCGGCGCCGTAGCGTTGCTTGCCCATTGTCATCCTCCCGATTGCCTCACAGCCTCTTGCCCGGTAGGGTCATCATATGACAGACAAGTTGAACCGGAACAACATGGAGCAGCGCGCCGCGCATATTCGCGAGCGCGCCGGCTGGATGCGGCAGCGGCTGCTGGGGATGATCGTGGCGGCAGGGCAGGGGCATCCCGGCGGGGATCTGTCGGCGACCGACATCCTGGCCAGCCTGTATTTCGATGTGCTGCGGATCGATCCTGCCGCGCCCGATGCGCCCGGCCGGGACCGTTTCGTGATGAGCAAGGGGCATTGCACCGGCGCGCTCTATTCCGCGCTGGCCGGGCGGGGCTTCTTCCCGGAGGCGGAGCTCGACACCTATCTGCGCCCGGGATCGCGGCTGAACGGCCATCCCAACCGCATCTATCTGCCGGGGGTGGAGACCAATACCGGGCCGCTGGGCCACGGCTTCCCCGTCGGCGTGGGCATCGCCATCGCCGGGCAGATCGATGGCGCCGATTTTCGCACCTTCGTGCTGACCGGCGACGGCGAGCTGCAGGAAGGCAGCATGTGGGAGGCCGCGATGCTGGCCGGCCACCGCAAGCTGGGCCGGCTGACGGTGATCGTCGACCGCAACCGGCTGCAGCAGGGCGCCCGGACCGAGGATACCAACGCGCTGGAGCCGCTGGCCGACAAGTGGCGCGCCTTCGGCTGGAAGGTGGCGGAAATGGACGGCCATGACCACGCCGCGCTGCTGCAGGCGTTCGACGCCGCCGCCGCGCCGCGCGACGTGCCGCTGTGCATCATCGCGCACACCTTCAAGGGCCACGGCGTCAGCTACATGCGCGACCAGGCCGGCTGGCATCACGGCGTGCCGAATGCCGAGCAATATGCGGCGGCACTTGCCGAACTGGAAGCGGAGGCTGGACGATGAGCGGGACTGCACCGAGCGAGGGCATGTTCGACTGCCGCAACGCCTATGTCGCCACGCTGGAGGAGCTGGCCGCGGACGACCCGCGCATCGTGGCGGTGGTCAACGATTCGGTCGGCTCGTCCAAGCTGGGCAAGTTCCGCGACCGCTTTCCCGAGCGGCTGGTCAATGTCGGCATTGCCGAGCAGAACATGGTCGGCGTGGGGGCGGGCCTCGCAAATGGCGGCAAGGTGCCCTTCGTCAGCGGTGCGGGCTGTTTCCTGACCGCGCGAGCAATGGAGCAGATCAAGGTCGACTGTGCCTACAGCCAGGCCAATGTGAAGCTGTGCGGCATCTCCAGCGGGGTCGCCTATGGCGAGCTGGGGGCGACCCATCACAGCATCGAGGATGTCGCCTGGCTGCGCGCGATCGACAAGCTGACGGTGATCGTCCCGGCCGATCCGTGGCAGACGGGGCAGGCGATCCGCGCGGCGGTGGCGCATGACGGGCCGGTCTATCTGCGCATCAGCCGCATGCCGGTGCCGGAACTTGTCCGGCCCGACGCCCCCTTCCGGATCGGCGTGGCGGAAACGCTGCATGACGGCGGCGACCTGGCGATCGTGGCGAGCGGTACGCTGGTCCACCGCGCCGTCGCGGCGGCGGAACTGCTGGCGGCGGACGGGATCGGGGCGCGCGTGATCAACATGGCGACGGTTTCGCCGATCGACGAAGCGGCCCTTGCGCAGGCCGCGGCGACCGGCGCGATCGTGACGGCGGAGGAAGGGCTGGCCCATGGCGGGCTGGGCGGGGCGGTGGCCGAATGGTGCGCGCGCCATGCGCCGGTGCCGATGCGCATGCTGGGCTTTCCCGGCTTCCTTCCGACCGGATCGGCGGAATGGCTGATGGAGCAGCACGGCCTGACCGCCACCGGCATCGTCGCCGCCGCGCGAGAGGTGCTGCAGTCGAAGCGCGGCGGATGAGCGACCCGCTGATCCTGGCGATCGACCAGGGCACGACCAACACCAAGGCGCTGCTGCTGGCGCCGGACGGGCGGGCGGTGCTGTCACGTTCGCGATCGCTGCGCCTGTCCTTCCCGCAGCCGGGCTGGGCCGAGCAGTCCGCGGCCGACATATGGGACACGGTGGCCGCGCTGATCGCCGAAGTGGCGGCAGCGGCGCCGGCGGGGATCGTGGCGGTCGCGATTGCCAACCAGCGCGAGACAATGGTGATCTGGGATGCGGCGACCGGCCGCCCCGTGACCCCTGCCGTATCGTGGCAGTGCCAGCGTTCGGCCGCCCGCTGCCGCGAGTTGCGGGATCGCGGCGTGGAGGCGGAGGTGGTCCGGCGCAGCGGGGTGGGGCTCGACCCGATGTTCCCCGCGGCCAAGCTGGCCGTGCTGCTCGACAGCCTGCCCGATGGCCGCAGCCGCGCCACGCTGGGCGAGCTGCGCTGCGGCACGATCGACAGCTGGCTGCTGTGGAACCTGACCGGCGGCGCGGTGCATGCGACCGATCACAGCAACGCCTCCCGCACGCAGCTGTTCAATCTCGACACGCTTGGCTGGGACGCGGAACTGGCGCGGATCTTCGACGTGCCGCTGGCCATGCTGCCGGCGATCATGCCGTCCGACAGCGATTTCGGCCCGGTCGCCGCCGCGCTGGGCCTGCCGCCCGGCACGCCGGTCCATGCAATGATCGGGGACAGCCATGCCGCTTTGTTCGCCCATGGCATCGAAGCACCCGGCGCGGTGAAGGCGACGATCGGCACCGGCAGCTCGCTGATGACGCCGACCGCCGGCCGCGTCCGGTCGACTCACGGCCTGTCGAGCACGGTGGCCTGGTCTCGCGGCGGGCAGGTGCAGCACGCGCTGGAAGGCAACATCTCCGTTTCCGGCCATGCCGCCGCCTTTGTCACGGGGCTGCTCGGCCTGGCGGACGAGGACGCGCTGACCGCACTGGCCGGCACGGTCGCTGACAGTGGCGGGGTCACCTTCGTTCCCGCCCTGGCCGGGCTCGGTGCGCCGTATTGGCGGCCGGAGGCACGCGGTACCATTCACGGCATGACGCTGGGCACCGGGGCGGCCCATGTCGCCCGCGCCACGCTGGAAGCCATCGCGCACCAGATCGGCGACGTGCTCGATGCAATGCATGCCGATCTCGGCACCCGCACCGCCAGCCTGTCCATCGACGGTGGGGCGGCCGGCAACGCCATGCTGGCGCAGATGCTGGCCGACCTGACGGGGCGCACCATCCGCCGCCCGCAGGCCGCCGGGGCAAGTGCGCTGGGCGCCGCGCGGATGGCGGGCGCGGCGCTGGGGCTGGGCGGCGACCGCTTGCGCCTGCAGCCCGAGGACAGCTTCGCAGCCACCTTGCCGGAGCCCCGGCGCCTGGCGATCCGCCGCGACTGGCACGCCGCGGTGGATCGCGCCTCCCGCTAGGCCATCTTCTCCTCCAGTTCCTCCAGCGACTTGCCCTCGTTCCGGGGCGCACCCAGGAAGCCGATCACGCCGCTCAGCACCAGGAACCCGGTCAGGATCCAGGCCAGGGTCTGGAACCCGGTGGAGGTCAGGATGGGCACAAAGAAGCTGAACACGCCCAGCGAGATCCGGACGATGCCGAACATCAGCCCCTGCGCCGTGCTGCGCAGCAGGGTGGGGAACATCTCCGCGCTCCACAGCTGGAAGAAGCACTGCGCGCCAAAGCCCTGGCCCACCGCCATCAGGAAGACGTGCAGCAAGGCCATCGGCAGCGTCAGCGGGAAGATCGCCAGCAGCGACATGCCCACGACCTGCATGATGGCGGACACCAGGAACAGCAGCCGCTGGTTCACCCTGTCCGACAGCTTCATGAAGATCAGCCAGATCGACAGCATGCCGATGAAGAAGCTGAGCGACTGGATCGCCACCGACATGCCCTGGCTCTGATTGCCGACCGTGCGCAGGATGTAAGGGAAGAAGAACCCGTTGGTGCCCGCCCACAGGTTCCACATGCCGTACATGCCGATCAGGAACGCCATCGGGCCGATCCATTTCGCCTGCATAAGGTCGCGCAGGCGGGCGGGCTTTGCCGTGGTGCCGGCGGCTTCCTGCTCCACCTGCGCATCCAGCCAGCGTTGCGATTCCTTCATGCGGGAGCGCAGGAAGGTGAGGCCCAGCGCCAGCACGGCGAGATGCCCGAAGACGATCCGCGCGCCCAGCAGGCCCAGCGGCTCCAGCACCAGGAACATCAGCAGGACGACGACCGGGCCCAGATACCACAGCACCTGCGCGACACCACTATGCTTGCCGCGCGACCCCTTGGGCGCAGCCTCCGCAATCAGCGACCACGATGCCGGAATGTCGGCCCCGACGGCGAGGCCGACCAGGAAGAAGCCGATCAGCACCATCCACGCATTCATCGCGAAGATCAGCCACAGCATGCCGAAGGCGTAGAACAGCATATCGTACTGGTAGATCTTCTTGCGCCCGAACAGGTCGCACAGCCTCCCGCCGATGAACGCGCCCAGCCCGGCCGAGATGGCGTTGGGGCCCAGCGCGCCGATCAGGCCGACGAAGCTGGGGCTGAGCGCATATTCCTGCATCCACAGCGCCAGCGCGGCCGATCCCGCGACGATCGAGCCGGCGTCGATGTAATTGGCGAGGCCCGCCAGGATCGTGTTCTTCCAGTCGTCCTTCTGCGTGTCCGGCCCTGCCGTGATCTGCTCGCCCGCCATCTGCTCTCCCCATCTTCTTGCTTCCAAACAGCATATGATATTATGTTTGCGCATGCCAACCGCGAAATGCGGTGTCGAGCGGGAGGGATGTCGATGACGATCACGCGCAGGGTGCTGCTGGGCACCACGCTGGCCACGGGCGCAATGGCGGTGGCGCCGCACGCGGCGGCCGCGCGGCAGCCGCAGGTGGAACGCTGGGGCGTGCACGAGATCGTGCTGGACGGGCCGGCGGGCGGCAATCCGTTTGACGATGTGCAGCTGGCCGGGCTGTTCCGGTCAGGTGACCGGCAGGTCGAGGTGCCGGGATTCTACGATGGCGCGGGCGTCTATCGCATCCGCTTCAGTCCGCCCGATCTGGGGCAATGGAGCTGGCGCACCGTCAGCAATGTCGCAGCGCTGGATGGCCGGACAGGCGCCTTCGCCAGCATCACGCCGGGGCGGGGCAATCGCGGACCGGTGCGCATGAGCCGCGACGGTTATCACTTCGCCTATGCCGATGGCACGCCGTACCGGCCGGTGGGCACCACCGCCTATTCCTGGGCCCTGCAATCGGATGCGCGCTGTGCCGAGACGCTGGCCACGCTGCGCACGGCCCCGTTCAACAAGATCCGCATGTGCGTCTTCCCGAACGTCGCCTCCGTCGCGACCGACCCCTTCGTGCGTACTGGCGGCGGGCCGAAGGACTGGGACCCGACCCGGCCCGACCCGGACTATTTTCGCCGGTTCGAGGATCGCATCGGCCGGCTGGGCGAGCTGGGCATCGAGGCGGACGTGATCCTGTTCCACCCCTATGATGCGAAGCGCGGCTATTCGCAGATGCGCCGCGCGGATGACGAGCGATACCTGCGCTATGTCGCCGCCCGGTTTGGTGCCTACCGCAATGTCTGGTGGTCGATGGCCAACGAATACGACATCGTCGAAGGCAAGGAGGTGGCCGACTGGGACCACCTGTTCCAGGTGCTGGTCGCCGCCGATCCGCATGACCGGTTGCGCTCGATCCACCAGCTCCACGTCTATTACGATCACCGCAAGCCGTGGATCACGCATGCCAGCGTCCAGCACGGCGCGGCGCCGCTGGATGACGGGCGGGTCCATCCGCATCGCCTGTTCGCGCAGAAGGCGGTGATCTTCGACGAGGTGGTCTATGAAGGCAATTCCAGCAAGCGCTGGGCTCGGCTGAGCGGGGAGGAACTGGTCGAGCGGTTCTGGTGGGGCACGCTGGGCGGCTGCTATGTCGGCCATGGCGAGGTGTTCAGCAGCGACGACAATCCCGACATCTCATGGCTGGGGCAGGGCGGCACGCTGCGCGGCACCAGCCCGCCGCGGCTGGCCTTCCTGCGCCAGGTACTGGAAGAGGCGCCGATCCCCGGCATCGATCCGCTGCAGCAGTTCTGGGACTACCACCTGGGTGGGCGCGACTTCACCTGGTACCTGAAATATTTCGGCCGCGCGCAGCCGACCGAATGGCAGGTCAGGCTGCCCACCCGCGAGGCCGACCCGCATCACCAGTTCCGCATCGACGTGCTCGACACCTGGAACATGACCGTGACGCCGGTGGACGGTGTGTTCAACATGGTGCAGCTGGACGAGTACGACGCGCACGATCCGGCGCGGCCCAGCGTCGCGCTGCCGGGCAAGCCCTATATCGCCTTGCGCATCGTGAAGGTGTGAAGGCGACGGTTACCCGAAGAGCTAAGTCGACGCGGGGCTGTCCTGCAGCATGGCCTTATATTCGTGGTATGCTTGATCGAAGGTTTCGTATTCTTCGGTATTTCCGTTGCGGAACAGCAGGAACCGGCTGCAGGTCTTTTCGAGATAGCGCCGGCTATGGGAGACCATGACCATGGCCTTGTCCTTGCGCTTTTCGAAAAGTTCGTACTGACATTTCTCGCGGAAAGATTCGTCGCCGACCGCCATCACCTCGTCGATCAGGTAGCAATCGAAATCGATGGTCATCGAGATCGCGAACGCGAGCCGCGCCCGCATCCCCGACGAATAGATCTGCACAGGTTCATTCAGGTATGAGCCCAGTTCGGTGAACTCTTTGACGAAGTCGATCTTGTCCCGATAATCGGCGCCATAGATGCGGCAGATAAAGCGCAGATTGTCCGCGCCGGTAAGCCGACCGTGAAAACCACCGGCAAATGCCAGCGGCCACGAAACGCTCATCGTTCGTTCGATATGGCCGCTGGTGAGCGGTTCGGCCCCGCTGATCACGCGGACCAGCGTGGACTTGCCCGCGCCATTGCGGCCCAGGATCCCCAGCCGCTCGCCCGGGCTCACCGTCAGGCTCACACCATTCAGGATCGTGCGCGGCCCGGCATTGGAGTCGTACACTTTGGTGACGTTTTCTAGACGGATCATTGAGTGTTCGAAGTCATGCCGATCTGACGGACGAGCGAAAGTCCGGCGATCGTCAGCGCCAGATTGAAGATCAGTACGTAGTCGAGGTAATAATGAGCAGTCATCTTTGTGCCGAAATACCCCTCGCGGATAATTTCCACGCAGTTAAGCATCGGCAGCCAGAGCACGAGCTCCCGCGCGCTGGGCGGAAGCGCATCTGCTATGAACGCGGCGCCGGACAGCGGGAAGAGCAGGTACGAGAATGGCGGCCAGAACTTCTGGATCAGGTCGACCTTTTCCGACAGCCCCCCAAGGGTAAGGCCCAGACCCATGCCGAACCACGCGAGCAGGAGCCACCCACCAATCACTTCAAGCACATCTTCCGGCGGGAGCAGCCACTCGAATGCCCAGAAAGTGATGCCGAGCAGCACGAAACTGGATGATGTCGCCGCGAATTCGAGCACGATCCGTGAAATGTACACGTCGAGTATGCGCACCTGCCGATGGAACAGCAGCGAGCGGTTGCTTTCGACCGCGCCCATGCATCGAGCGGGCATGCTGCGCCACAGCAGCATCGCTGCATAGCCGGTCAGCGCAAAGGCCACGATCGGGAGATCGGACCCATGAACGGTGCGCGTTGCGGTCCAGAGAGCCGTGACCGCGAGCGTGAACAGCATCGGTTCCACGAACAACCACAGGAAACCGATATTGCTCCGGCCATAGCGAGTGACGATTTCGCGCAGGATCAGTGCACTCACCACCCGGCGCTGAACTTTCAGCGCGTACAGAAAGTGGCGCATGCCGCCGCCCGTACCGGTTACGATGTCACTGGGCATGTTCTTTGATACCTGCAACCAGCATGGATGCGATACCCCAGGCCACCAGACCAAGCACCAAGGTCGCGAGGACACCGCGAGTCCTGCGCGGCTCCAGCGGATCGTCAGGCAGGTTGGGTTCCGAGATCCGCTGCACGTAGACCTGCTGGCGGCGCGCCTCGTTGCGGGCCTCCTGGAAGGAGGCGAGGGTCACGGCAAGCTGCTGGCCGGCGAATTCGTTTTCCAGGAACAAGCGCTGGAATTCCACGCTGCTCTGCGCCAGCGAATTGCTGCCGCCGGCCAGGCTGCCCATCTGGCGGCGGATTTCCTCGTCGAGCGTCCGGCTGCGGTTTGCCAGAACCGGTATCTGCGGATTGCGCGGCGTGAATTCGCGCAGCTGCGCCAGTTGGGCGCGGGTTGTGATAACCTCGTCCTGCAGCTTGGAGATCATCTCCAGTTTGGCAGTGGCCTCCAGTTCCGGATCGACGACCCCTTCGCGATTGCGATAGGCGGCCAGCGCCTGTGCCGCCTCACGCGCCTGCTCCTTGGCATCATTCACTTCGACTTCCGCAAACCGGATCATGTCCGCCCGACCGCGCTGGTTCATGCGGTTCACCGTCTGCTCCGTCATCCGCAGCAGCTGCTCGTTGATGCGATGTGCATCCTGGGGAGTGTATGCGCGCACGCTCAGCGTCGCGATCGAGGTAGTCGCATCGCTCTCGAGCTTCACATGCTTCAGGTAGTACTTGTAGAGATCCTCGAAAGTATCGCCTTCTTCCAGCGCGCTGACCCGCTCTGCAAACCAGATATGCGGGCGTTCAAAGGCTGCCCTGAACTGGCCGCCCTGATCGACCGCCCTCAGCGCGTCACGGGATTCCAGGAACGCCTGGGCGGCGTTGGACTCCTCGCTCGCGGCCGAAAACGCCCCCGAGCTCGCCAGCATGAGGCCTAACCCCCCGGACGAAGGCTTTTCGGGACTGCGGACGACAAATCTAGATTCGGAGATGTAAACGTCGGTTGCGAGAAAGCCGAAATACACGATCGACAAGAACACCGGGATGATTACGCAGACGGCAAAAAGACCGCCAATGTTCTTGAATCGTGCGAATATCATTCGTGTAACAGTCCGGTATTCTCGACATTGTCCAGCTCAGATAGCAGGCTGGAAGGCGCGCTAATGGGCGGAAAACCGTGGCGATGCAATCACTAAACCGGCACGCGGTCGGGTCGATTTCGAAGGGCTGTGCGACAGGTGAGTGGACCACCAGCGCCGAAACTCGACACCATTGACCACCGGGTGTACGGGCGCTTGATACACAGGGTCGTGCCTTGTGTGCCATATGGAGTTTGAACAGCAAAGGCGTTCCTGCGCAATCAGGCTTGTACCGGCGGATGCCGGAAACCCGCACAGAAGCGGCAGGATAGCCGCTGCCGAGGAGCCTGTGGCTGGTGAGTAACAGGCCCGCTAGCCGGCACGGCTGCGAAAATTGACAATTTGAATCAATCCTCGCCGGGCCCTAGACGCGCGAGATGCAAACGATGAGTGGAATATAATGCCTGTTGCTGCCGATCATCCGCAAGGGGCGACGTTCTCCTGTCGCCGATTTCTGTTGAGCGCGGGCGTGGCGCTTTCCGTACTTGCACTGGCAGGCTGTAACACGCTTGGTAGCAGCGGGCCTTCCACCCGCAGGGTCCTGTCAGGGGAGTCGGAGGCGGTCGCCAGCGGCGATATCCAGATCATCCCGTTGAACGACGCGGTTGCCCGTCGCCTGGTGGAGGCGGATGAGCCGAACCTGTTTTCGGAGGTGCTAGGCGAAAGCCCATCTGTGGGATCGGTGATCGGGCGCGGCGACGTGATCGACGTCACGATCTGGGAGGCACCGCCGGCGGCGCTGTTTGGCATGTTGGGAGGCGCGACGGTTCTTACCGCGGCCACCTCGCTCGAAATTGCCAAGAGCACGGACATGCCGCAGCAGATGGTCGACGAGCAGGGTACGATTTCGTTGCCCTTCATCGGTACGCTGCAAGCCGCGGGGAAAACCTTCCGGCAGCTGGAAGCAGATATTCGGGCAAGGCTCCAGGGGATCGCCAACCAGCCGCAGGTGATTGTCGGCCTGGCCCGCAACGCCACCTCCAACGTGACCGTGATCGGGGAGGTCAACATGAGCGCGCGTGTGCCGCTGACCCCTCGCGGCGAGCGTCTGCTGGATGTTCTGGCGAGTGCGGGCGGAGTGCGCCA
The DNA here is from genome assembly GCF_003660445.1 of Croceibacterium ferulae. Lineage (GTDB taxonomy): Bacteria > Pseudomonadota > Alphaproteobacteria > Sphingomonadales > Sphingomonadaceae > Croceibacterium > Croceibacterium ferulae. The sequence continues at coordinate 99,406 of NZ_QZVQ01000008.1, forward strand.
GCAGGTCGACAAGATGACCATTCAAATCACCCGAGGATCGCAGGTGGTTGCACTGCCGATGAATACGGTCATCCGCGACCCACGGCAGAATATCACGCTGAAGGCCGATGACGTCGTCACCGCGATCTTCCAGCCGTATAGCTTCGTCTCCATGGGAGCCACCGGCCTCAGCGCCGAGATACCGTTCGAAGCGACCGGCCTCACCCTGAGCCAGGCTTTGGGCCGAGTGGCAGGCGTTCAGGATGCGCGGGCGGACGTAAAGGGCGTCTTTATCTTCCGGTTGGAGGATCCCGCAGTGCTCGGGCCCGAATACCAAGGGGCTCGCACGACGCCGGATGGCAAGGTTCCTGTCATCTACCGCGCCAATCTGAGCGATCCGGGCAGCTTCTTTCTTGCCCAGAGCTTCCGCATGCACAATGGCGACGTGCTGTACGTGAGCAATGCGCCGGGTGTGGACCTGCAGAAGTTCGTCTCGATCATCACGCAGACGGCGTTCTCGATCATCAACATCACCCAGACGGTGAATTGAACGGCCGGGCGGCGCCCGCAACGGTGCAGACCGCCCGGCCGCAGAGGTCAGTCGAGCTTGGATGAGAAGTTGCAGTTCGTCAGGCGCGAACCTGCAATCCGGATCTGGGAACCGCCCTCGTTCAGATAGCCCCGGTGGCAGTGGGGGCCGCCATTCACGCTGAGGCCGTCGATCTCTACACCTTGTGGGTAGGTTTCCCTGGTTCCGGGGTTTGCCCCTGCCGCGATCAGCAGTCCGACCTTGTTACCGTCCCAAGGCGAGGAGACGCCGGTGGGGAAGTTCACGCTGCCGATGCCGGAGATGCGAACGTCGTTAACCGCTACCGATCGAACGGGGCCGTAGATCACCACGCCGGCCAGACCGGCATTGGTGATGTTCGTGTCTTCGAGTATCGAATTTGACACCTTGTAGCCCCACTTCACACCGAAGCTGAAGCTGTCCGAAATGGTGGCCCCGCGGATGTGGACCTGGTCAATGCCATCGTTACCGCCAATCAAATCAATCCCTTCCCACGTCGATGCGATCCTGGTGTCGCCTTCGATGGTCAGGTCGGACGATGTGCCACCCACGGTAAGGCCGTCCGCCTGCCATGGAATGAAACCTTCCGCAAACTCGGCACCACAGCGCTCGATTGTGGCGTCACGGAAGACGACATGATTTGAGCTGGCAATCGTGACACAGCTGATCTGTTCCTGCACGCGGACGCCCTTGAAACCGCCCTGCGTGAGGCCGTCTTGTCCGGCATAACGAAATTCACGGATCGGGAAGGTATTCCAGCCGCTTGCCGCCACGCCTGCCATGGTAAGGTCCGCATCGCCCGCATAGGGCGCCCATGTAAGGTCGTGGACGTTGAGGCGGGTCAGGGTGACATCGCTGGATGCCGAGATGAACAGGCCGTATCCCTTGCCCGCTCCGGTAATCTCGACATCGGTAAGGACAACACCTTTGGCATGGTCGATCCAGATGCCGGCTGCGTCCGTCCGTGATCCGGATCGCGGATCGTTGCCCTTGTCGATCACGACCTTGTCCATGAAAACGGAGATATCGCGGCGAACATCGTCAGGCCGGACAAGAAGCGTGCGGACGTTGAGGTAGGCTTGCAACTCGGCCGGTGCGTCACCGACAAGGGCCGGGTCGCCACAGGATACAACGATTGCGGGGTCACTGATTGCCGGGCAATCGCCCTTGATCATTGCGCTGGTGTCGTAGGGGACCTGACGCTGCTCCAGCCGAATGTTCACCAAGCACAGGTTCTTCGTGATCCGCAACGTCCCATTGACGCTGTATGTCAGGCCTTCTCCGTCCAGGCAGAATTGATCCGACTGCCCGAGCGCCTTTTGCAATGCTGGCGTATCATCACTGACCCCGTCGCCACGGGCGCCGAACTGTTTCAGTGATCGCAAGGGAGCGGGCCCATCGCCCGGATAGGCAGCCGCGGCTGCGCTGGGCATGACGGTGGTCAGACATGAGAGCAGCCCAAGCGTCGAGAGCATGAGCCTTGTGCGTTGGACGGATTTCATTCGGACTCCCCAGCGGATTGGCTGCCACGCGTGAACTGCGCAAGATGCGTTTAGGCCGAGCATATCGGCCGGCGATGAACGAAAGCCGAGCTGGGCTGGGCAGCCGGATCTTCCTGGCACCAGGCCGACCGATCTGCCCTGACCGCAGCTCAGCCCATCAGGTTCCGCGCTTTCAGTTCGGCATTCGCCTTGTCCAGCAGATCCTCGGGGATCGGCTGCGCTGCCACCCAGTCGCAGAAGCGCCGCATCCCGTCTTCCAGCGAGATCTGCGGTACAAAGCCGGTAGCTGCCTTGAGAGTGGCATTGTCGGCATAGTTGTGGCGGATATCGCCCACGCGATATTGTGCAGTGACATGTGGCTCGATGTCGGAGCCCATCAGGCGTGACAACAGCTTCGCAACCTCCATGATCGAAGTCGCTTCGCCCTGGCCGACATTGACAGTCACGCCGGCTTGCACAGGCTTCTCGATGCAACGCAGCACCGCATTTGCAACATCCTCGACATGGACGAAATCGCGGGTTTCCTCGCCGTCTTCAAAGACCGGCAGGGATTGGCCGAGACGGATCCGGGTAGAAAAGATCGACAGGATGCCGGTGTAGGGGTTGCTGAGCGACTGACCTTCGCCAAAGACATTCTGGAAGCGCAGTATCGCGTAGCCGAGGCCGAGCGCCGCCGCGCCCACCCGCACCAGATCCTCCTGAGCGAGCTTCGTGGCAGCGTAGATAGAGGCTGGCGCGAGCTTGTCGGACTCCTGCGTCGCCGTGGCCTGGAGGTCCGATCCACAGCTCGGGCACTTCGGCGTCCAGTCATGCGCGGCAAGCTGCTGGGGGGAGCGGCTCGCCGGGAAGCAGCGCTTGCCCTCTGCGGCACATGCAAAGCATAGGTAAGCGCCTTCGCCGTAGACCGAGCGGCTGGACGACAGGACGAAATTGCTGACCGAGTGCTGCGTATTCGCCAGAATGTCGAACAGGATTGCCGTTGCCTGGACGTTGACCCGATAATAGCGGTCAATCTCGTACATCGACTGACCGGTGCCAGTCTCCGCTGCCAAGTGCACCACGGCATCAACCCCGGCGAGCGCCTGCTCCACATCGCCGCGCACGGTCACGTCACCATGGATGAATTCTGCGCCTGCAATGGGTGCGAAATCGGGCAAGGGTCCGTGTATCTGCGGCGACAGGTTGTCGAGTATACGAACCTTGTGACCGGCGGCGACGGCAAGGCGGGTCAAATGGGTTCCGATGAAGCCGGCCCCGCCGGTGATCAGGATAGTCTTGGTCATTGGCTGATACTCTTGATCTTCATATGTCTGTGCCTGGCGCCTAGCACGATCATTGCCGATTGCATGCGCCGTGCGTCCTTCAAGCGACGGGGGCGAGAAGGCGAGTGGGCAGCGCCAACTCGCGCAGGCAGCTACACTTCGCTGCCTGCATGTGCACCGGTCGCATCGAGCGCAAGATGATCAAACGTCTCGTTGTAATACCGGTATTCGTTGATGTAGCGCTCGTTGCGCGCCTGCCGCTTGCCTTTGCCGGTCCAGACAAGCGAGTCATCGTGAAAGTCCCAATCGAGCAGTGCGGTAGGCAACTGCTTGACGCGCAACTGCAATCCGGGCTCCGGAGGCGTTTCGTTCATTGCAATGGTCAAGGCGATCTGATCCAGGAACCACGCCACGTCGCCGCTCCGGAATGCGGTCAGGATGTATTCGGCGGTCCGTTCGATAAAGTTGCGGGCGGCATCCGTGTCGCCCAGCAGAATGCCGCACGCGGCGACAGCCAGATGCGGCAATAACGTGAAGCGGTTGCGGATCAGGAGGTCGGCACCGTGCATCAAGGCCATGCACGAGCGGAGCTCGCCACGCACGATGTTGTCAGCATCCATGACATAGTATGTTCCTGGGCAGACGCGCATGATTTCCGCCAGCCTCACAAAGCGGATCGATGCAAAATAGGTCTTGCGCGCCTCCGGGCTGAAATCTGGCATCTTTGTCTGCTCGAAGGAGCAGCTGAAGCGGTCGGATCCCATCAGTTCGCGCGTCTTTTCAGCCAGTTTCAGAGAGGCTGCCTGAGGATTGACCAGGTGGATGTGAAGCTTGGCCGACGGGGCGTTTTCCATGATGGAGCCGGCGATCACACGCAGGTACCTAGCGCAGTAGCCGGTATCCATGCAGACGTAGACGGTGATGCAGCCTGACGCGTCCTGCGGCAGACTGCCGTCGAGTTTGCCGAACCGCACCTTGGCCGCACCTGGCGATGGCCCGCCGAACTGAGCGCGCCAGAAGACCCCGACCGCTTCACGCTCGCGGGCGAGCGTGAGATCCAGCCCCTGCACTGCCAGCTCGTGCATGCCAGCATGGCCGATCTCGATGCTCAGCGCGCATTCGATTTCTGCAGAAGGGACAATCCGCAACGCAGCGCGCAGGATTGAGATCGACCGGGCGTGTTCGCCGCGGCGGGACAATGCGTGCGCACATGTCAGCGCCGCCTCGACATGGCCTGGTTCGCGGATCAGCAAATCGGAAAGGACTTCCACGACCTCGGCAAAATGCCCCCGGTTCGCAAGCACCTGAGCGTGCATCACGACGAGTTCCGGATGCGAATCCTTCAGCTCCGCGTCGTCTTGAAGAACGGAGGCGAGCAGTTCCTCAGCTGCCTCGAGATCATAGTTCTCCAGCAGGACTTTCGCCTTCTTGCGCGTCAGCTCCGCCTTGTCGCCTCCTGCAGCTAGCGCGATGTTGAAGCTGCGGATGGCCCGATTGAACTGGCCGAGCCGGTATTGCGTGTCGCCCACCTGCTCCATCATTCCCGGATCGAGAGGATATCGCTGCTCCACGATCGAGACCACCGCCGCGATCACGTCATAATGGTAGCTCATGGCTGCCAATTGCAGGACATTGCGACAGAAGGTCGCGGTTGTGTCCGAGGGCGGTGCAGGCACCTTCGGAATAGTCTCGGTCACCCCGAGAAGGCTTTGCGCGACATGCTGCTGAGCTTCGATCAGCACCCCGGACCAATCGCCCCGCTGCTCGCTCGACTGGCGCAGCACGACGCTGTTCGGATACCAAACGCATCGTTCGCCGGACCCGAGCCAGTGCGAGAACGGTGAACTTGGAACCATGACAAGGTTTCGAATACCCAGGCCGCCGGCCAGATGCGCAGTGGTGTGGCCGATGCACACCACCATGTCGAGCGCACCCATCAGGTCGCACAGGCCCGCCAGATCGTTGGTATTGTCTATCTCGCGACATTGCAGGAGCGGAACGCCGGTCTTGGCGACGGCATCGGCGATCTCCTCGTCATGATCGCCATACTGCAGATTGACGAGTGCCACACCGGGAAGGTCAAGCGAGGACAGCAGATCGGCAAGCGAGACTGATTTGTCATTGCCGACATAGGGGTTGTTGGAGGTCCATGAGATCCCGATCAGGAATCTCGCCTGCGGTGCGCGGGTCAGCAGGTCGGCCCGGAATTTCGCGGCGCGCTCGCGGTCGTACCACAGATAAGGCCTGGAGGCGTCAAAATCGGCCAATTCCCGCCTGAGATAGCGGGACAGAGACCCGATCGGCAGGTGCCGCACCACGTCCTGCATCCATTCGCCGCGTTTGGCACCCCGTGGCGCCTGGGCGACGATCTCGATCTGGGGCATCGCAGCCTTGAACACGGGAACCAGGCGCGGATCGACTTCGACGATCACCTGCAGGCCGATCCCGATCAGATCTGGCACCAGGCTGCCATGCAGCAGATTCTGCCCGATGCCGAAATTGACCTCCGACCAGATCAGCAATTTGCCTGGCAGCTTCGGTTCGCCGCGCCAGATCGGCACATCAGGCGGAACCTGGTTCAGCTTGGCGAAGACCGGCGTCGCCATGCGGCCGACATCGCTGTCGGCCGATTCGCCAAACCTACCAACCAGCATCAAGGCGCTGGCCATACGTTTGCGAAGGAGCGGCAGTTTGGGATCTTTGTCGAGAGCCTGCCTGTAGATCCCGATGGCTTCTTCGTAGCGGGACAATCTCACCAGCGCATCGCCGCGTATCTGCATGAGCCGGATGTTGTCCGGGAAGTTTGACAGCGCCATCATCACCTCCGCCAAGGCGCGCTCAGGCTCGGAAATGTTGAGGTAGAGCCAGGCGATCGTGCCTCCCAGTTCCGCCATTTGCGGCATACCGGCCGGCATTGTCCGACGCAGCCTGTGTGCCTCCGCCAAAGCGAGCGACCAGTCTTCCGCGCCGATGATCGCCCTGATCTTGCCGTTGCGTGCGTCAAAGGCATGCGGATCCATGGCGATCGCCCGGTCGAACAGTTCCTCCGCTTCGCCGTGACGGTCGAGAGTGAGCAGAAGCTTTCCGACCTGAGTAAGTGCGTTGTAGTCGTGCATCGCCGGAAGCAGCGCCTGCGACAGGATGATCTGTGCGGCTTCCCGGTCCATTTCCGACGCAAAGCAACGTGCTGCGACCAGGCTGAGCTGGAAGTCTGCAAACAGGTCGTCGCAGCAGGATCGACGGAAGATTTCTCCTGCCCGATCCAGCCGTTTCTCACGAAAGAGCTGGGTTGCGCGAACCAGCTTCTTGCGTTGATCATCACTCAGGGTGGCAAGGACTGCGTTCCCCTCGGCATCGACGTCAAGCTGGACCGCACCTTCGCCAACCGTCGCGGTGGAAGTACGAAGATCCAGCAGGATTGTACGTCCATAATACTCAGCGGGTATGACGACCGAAAATTCGGCGCGGTTCAGCTTGTTGGCCGGCTGCTGGCCTGCCGTCGGGGCATCAAACCGGTGGGAGGTCCGCGACACGTCCTCTCCATCGATGCTGAGAATGATCTCGTCGATGTATGACCGGCGGGTCGGCCGCGGAAGCCAGCCGGTCAGTTCGCCACGCGTCGCATATCGCGATCCACGCGCTTCGACCGACGCGTTGATTGCCCCAACCTTCGATGCCAACATTTCCCACCCAGTTTGAAAGTCGTTTCCCCTCGATCACCACATCGGGGAAAGCGCCGAATTGCAACAACTATAGGCAACTTGTTGAGGAAAAAGCGATGTTGCATGATCGCGCTGCACCGGAGCGGCAAAGGGAGTGCGACCCGGATCGCGACGTTGCCGAATTCGGCCGGACCCAAGTCAGATCCGGTCCGGAGAGGTCGCAACCGGCGCGCGCCTACGCCTGACCTTGCCGAACCTGTGCCTGCGCCAGATCAAAAACCTCCAGCACCTGGCGAGTAAGGTCACTTTGGGAGTAGTGCTCGCGAACCTTCTTCTGGGCGGCGCGCACCATGTCGTACCGGGCCTGCGGTCGTTCGATCAGGCTCTCCAGCGCTTCCCGCCAGTCCTCGACAGTCTCCACCAGCAAACCGCACCCGTCCTGGCAACAGATGTCATAGGCGGTGCCCCGGCTTGCCACGACAGCGGTGCCGATCGAAGTGTAGTCCACCCATTTGGTATCGGCCTTCACCACGTTGAATGGCGTAGGATGGACTGGACACAAGCCGATGTCCCACTGCATCTGGTGAAACCGTTCGACGAACAGATCATAGTCAGCGATCGGCGGGAAGGCGACGGCCCGGTCGCCGAATGCAACAAGATCAGCGGGCAGGGCCATTGCCCCGAACAGTTCGAAGCGGACTTCAGGATACTTGGCTAGAATGTCGGCCAGGACCGGTACGATGCGGGTCAGTTCCGGCCTGTTGTCGTAGCCCATGAACCCGATCGTGCGGACCGGCCGCATCTCCGCTTCAGCGAAGATGTCGCGGGAGCAGTAGATCTTCCCGGCATACATATCCCGGTTGAAACCCAATTCGACGAAACGTTCACGCAGGCGCGGGGTCGAGCAGTACACGAAATCCGCCTGCTCGATCAGGAAGCGAATGGTCGAGGTGCGCTCGACACGGTTGTGCTCTATGAACTTCTTTTCGCCCAGATCGATCGGAACGTTCAGAAGATCGTCGTCGCTGTGGAATATGACCGGCACCCGAGAGGCCTTCAACTTGGTCACCATGGCCTCGACATCAGGTCCGCTGTACCTGCAGAACACCGCGATATCCGGCTGGAACTCTTCCACTTGCGACAGTGCAAACGCGGTTCCCCGTGCCGGATCGCGATCCTTCCCCTTGCCGGAAGCCCGGACGATGTCCTTCTCGGTAAGCACGCGCAAGGATACGCGGCCCGCCTGCTCCAGTTCTTGCAGAGGCTTCAGGAAGCTGATGTGCAGGCTAGGGATCACGCCATTGGCAACCAGAAGAACGCGCCGCCGACTTCCCTCGGGAACAGGCGCGGCTTCCGACCTGTGTTGTGCCAGCAATCCCCGGACGAGAGCAAGCAGGCGATCGCGGACCAGGGCTGGTGACACATTGAGCGCCATGCGGCGCAGGAACTCGGCCTGCCGCTTGCGGATCGGTTCGGGATCACGCACGGCCGCGTCGGCGAATGCCGTCCAGTCCTCGAGTGTCGAGACGGTGGTCAGGCCGGCATAACCCGAAATGTCGATGACCGAGTTGACGTCGGTCCACACAGCCGTGGGAATTCCGGCAAGGACCATGTCGATGAGGACCGAGGACGGCGCCGAGATGCCGTAGGCGAACCGCTGAAGGTCGGTCTTGTACATCGGGTTGTTGGCAAGAACGACATTGTCCGGAAGCGCTATCTTGTTCTTCAGGACGAACTGCCCACCAGGGTGGGGGCGCAGGGCCACCTGCCGCCCTTCATCGGCTTGCGCATGCGCGAAGGCCAGCAACGTTTCCAGGTAGGTCATCTGAAAATCGCCGGTGGTCTTCATGCGCACCGAATGGAGGTTTTCGCAGACAAGTCCCGTCTGGACTCCCGACACTGGCCGGCTCTGGTCTATCAGGCGGTTGAGGAGGAGCGGCGGGCCCAGTTCGAAATATTTGTTCCGTTCCGACGCGCACAGGTGACGCATCTCCTCCACCGGCGTCCACCCGCAAATGACGTCGGCAGCGAAGCGGACAGCAGAGCCGTGCGCAAGGGTCTGTTCGCGATTCTGATTGAAGCCGACGCATTCATGCCCGTGCTGGATCGTGATGCGCGTGAAGGCAGGCGGCGCGGCAAGGAACACGTTATGGTTCGTCGCGTGGCCGCGAAGATTGGTTTCGCTGGCCGAGAACAGCAATCCGCGCCTCTCCTGCAGATGCTGGACGGCTGCGAAGGGGCTGTCGAAGCGGGCGATCTGCGCTCCGGCCTGTTCGGCCAGTTCTTCCAGTTCAGCATACCATAAACCTGACATGTCGCGCCGGGTGAACAGTTCGGAAACCAGCAGGCACAGCGAGAGATCGGTCTCGGCGGCAAGAATGCGCACGATGGGCCGCAGGACGCTGACATCCTGGATCAGGTCGAACAGGAAGACGCCCGAAAGCGGGCGAGCTGCGGCTGGTGAGTAGGGGATCATCCTGCAGTGATCGCCCGAAAGGGAGCGGAGCCCAGCGACATCAGGGGATTTTCCTTTTCAGACAAGGTGAGTGCCGTGTCCTCGAGAATGCGGCCTATTATGTCCTCTGTTGCCTGGATGACGCTTGCATAATGCAGAATCCTGCCCGCTCGCGTCTCGATCATCGCGGGGCGAAGGCGGCGTAATATGGTTGCGCCCGGGCCATCGGGTACGTCCATCCCACCTGCAAAGTTACTGCTCGGGTTGGCAAAGTCGGTGATACTGGAACGCCATTCAGGCCGGACGAATTTCAGGCCCTCGCGCGAGAAACGAATATGTACGGTCTGTCTGTCGCCGAAAAAGCCGATGTTCACATCGAACGGCCGCTTCGACGAGGTGAAAGGGCTGGCGATCGACAGCCACCCAACTTGTCGGCACAGCCCGTCCACCGACGAGACAGATGTTCTTCCGTGCAGAACGGCGCGGGAGAAACGCTGTTTCGGTCTGGCAATCACCGTCTGTGCGCGCGCCGCGTCAAGCTCGCGCACGAACGCGCACAATCTGGCAGCTTCGGTGCCGGGGTCGGCAAGGTCATTCATCTGCCGCCCAAGTGGGTCGAGGGTTGCCGGCCGCAATCTGAGCGTGCCCGCAGCGAGATCATCCAGCAGGCGGTTCGGTTCATGATATAGGAACGAGCCCAGTTTGTCATAAAGCTGGTAGCCGGGCGAAAGCACCTGCGTGCCGCCCGTCAGGGCCGAGATGCCCCGGTTCAGCGACTTTGCGATGCTGAAGTTCTGGAAGTTGACGGGGATAAAGGACACGAGCGCCTGTTTCAGGCATTCACGCTCGCGTTCCTCGCTCCACTCTTCGATGGTCGTCGGCACCGGCAGATTGCGCAGGCGCGCAAGGTTATGGACGCCGAGGGCGCGCAGGTTGGTCAGGACTCTGAGGTTAACATCGAAGCCCCCGCCCGCAAGTTTGCGTAGCGATGCCGAGAAGGCGGCAAGGTCTTCAAGTCCGACCGGAAACACCGGATTGTCCCCGTTGCCGAACCAAAGAACTTCAAACTTGCGATTTGCCAAGGCACTCTTCGCCTTGTCGTTCAGCTGCCGCGCAAGAGCATCCTTGTCGAAATCGTCGAACGGATCGTTGAGGACGTGAACCGGCATGTCAGGGGCGAACTGCCGGCTGACCTGCTGCATCCGCGCAGTCGAGCACAGGAAGAAATCTACCCGTTTGGCCATCTGCCGCAGCATCTCACGGTGCGGCAGACACGGACCTGTCCGTGTGCTGAAATAGTCGTCGAACAAGTCGACGCCGACGATCACGCCTTTCTCCCGCAGCACCTCCGCAACCGTAAGGCCACGCGCATCTGTACACTTGCTCAGGATCACGACATCCGCGCCAACCCGGTCCCGATTGACCTGCGCGCCGATCACATCGACAGACAGCGAACTTCCGAGCGGCAGGAGGTGCGGCGCAATCCGGCGATACCGGATACGGACACCCGCACGGTTGAGCCATTGCTCGCCCTGAACGAGCACCTGGATATTCACCGATGCAACTCCCGCATCAATGTCACCCGGTCGAGCAAGGGCTGCCAGGCGGCAACACGCATCGACCGGTGAGCGATCGGGTCGGGGAAGTCCGCGTTGAAAACCTCGTTCGCGCTGGCCGCCCTGACCAGGGTGGTGCAATAATGGACCAGTCCTGCCAATCCCGCGCGGTACCCCAGATCAAGATCGAACCCTGCCGCCGGGAAACGCGCGGCATCAATCCCGCCCAGCGTTGCCCAGACCTCGGCCGGGACAATGCAGCATTTCAGCTGGTTGGCCACGACCGGATATGTCGCGGCGGGCAAGGCATGCGCCACGTCGAACCGGGACACCTCAAAGATCGGGTCCGAGTACAGGCCCATGCGGGTGGGAAAGTACCCCGCCGAATGGACGCGGGCATCCGCTTTGTCACGTTCCGTCACGATGGCGCATGCCGCCGAACCAACATTCGGCTGCATCGCCATCGCCAACAGGGCGGCCAGTGTGCGGGGGTCGACAAGCAGCACCTCCGGATCGACGAACAAGAGGTACTGTCCCTTCGCCAGCGAAGCGGCCTGGTTCAGCCGCGCCGCACGGGACGCCCCGTTGCCGACGCTCTGGCGCACCGGTCCGAAGAACTGCGCCGTACCATTGTCGGCCAGAATGCCGTTCAGCTGCTCGCCCTCGTCGCTGCATGCCAGGATGACCTCCAACTGCGCAGCAAGGCCCTGCAATGCAAGAGATGCAATCAGCTGGTCGGGCGCTGCGGCGCCTGCGGGCAGATCGATGATGGCGGTGATCAACGGGGTCGCGTCTGCCATCGTGCGTTCTGCCGTGTCGGGAACCTGAGCAAGTGGCAGCACCTGATCAGGCGACACCGGCATCAGGGGGTCTACCTGCCACGAAAGCGCGTTGAAGAACCGAATTGCCAGCGGTGCAGCGATTGCTCCCGCGCCCGGTCTCTCGTCGCCGACCTGATCGACAAGCAGCGGAAACTGTGCCGGCAGGTCGGGATGGTGCAATCGTGCCATCTGCTCCGATGGGATGGGCAGGCATACCAGGGCCGTAGGCGCCAGTGTTGCCGCGTCGGCTACGCAGTAGCTCGTCGCCGCAACGTGCGTGCCGATGCGACGGGACACCAGGCTGTAGATGGACGGCAGGCAATCCGCGGGCAGCTCCAGCGTTGCGCCTTGCGCCGTGCGGTAAGCCGTCACCTCGCCTGGGACCTTGCTGTCGAGCCGCTGCGCGAGATCGGACATTCCGCCTTCCTGCCGTCCGCCTGCGGCGTGCACTGCAATGCCATACTGGGCGAGGAACGCCTCTGCGACGTCCTGACGAAAGATCGGCTCGATCCCGGTCGCACCACGCAAATCGACGGCGATGCGTCCGATCGAACAAAAGTCCGGACCCTGCGGCCAGCCATAGAATTCCAGCGCGAGGCTGTGGCTGTAGTCGGACAGGGAAGCGACATAGCCAGGCGCTCCCTCGATGCAGGCCAGCTCACTGTAGTGGAGCCCACCCCTGACCAGCGACGGAAAGGGCAGGAGTGCTACATGGCGTATGGTCTCTCCGTCATCGCTGACGACCAGCAGCAATCCGAGCATCTGGCTGTCGATCTTGACGTCGATCAGGTCGGCGGATGTGCCGAGAAGCGCCCCATCGCCGCAGCATGCCAGCGCTCCAGTCTGCGAAAACTGGTAGGCGCGTATCGTGCCGGCGCCGTTGATCCCGGCGTCATCCATTCGGATGCGCATCAGGGATTCTCCGGCCAGCCAGACATCTGCCAGCAGGTCGATCCCCAGTCCTGCACGGGTCAGGCAATCATGTGCCTCGCCGATGACGGCATGCTCCGTGCCGACGCGGACGGAGCGTGCCTCTTCGGGGAGATCCATGCGCAGCGCGGCGAACAGCCGCAACCTGTCGAGGGTAGCTCCGGACAGGCCGCTCCCCGCAAGCCCGATCACCTGCGTGCCGATTGTCACGGCACCCGGGACGGTGCCGTCGATGAGGAGGGCATGGGGAGCCCGCGGCGTCGCAAGTTCGCTCCAAGCGGTGCTGCGCGCCTGCCAGGCGGTTTCGAATTCGGTTGGCGCGGCGGCGGCTCTGGGACGCTTCTCCTTCGCCAGATGCGCTTCCTTCCCCGCGATCGGAGGAGTGAATGGCCCGGCATCGTGCGCGGATTCGCCCACGGGGCGCATTTGGCGCCCTTCGTCGTGGCCGTGTTCCAGATAGTGCAACAGCGGATTGATGCCTGCTTCCTGGACATCGGGATACTGGTCGAGATACCATTTGCTGTTGAAGCGCTCGCTTGGATGGCGTCTCTCGCTGCCGCCGACGCGGATGAAGTGATCCAGCGGGTCCAGTCCGGCAGCTGTCACGTCAGGGTAGTGCGCGCTGTACCATTCTGCATCGAACAGGCCGCTTTGCCCCACTATCTCACGGGCCCTGCGATGCTGCGTCGCTGCGCGCCTGGCTTTGGCTGAAAACCAGCTCTTGGGAGACAATGCAGCTGTCAGAGCCGCAGGCGGCCAGCTCTGCCCGGTTGCTGCGTTGCGCGGGGAGGCGGCCTTCGTCGCCACAAGCCCTGACAAGTTGCGCGGTTGCGTCAGGGAGGCTTCGCGGGCTGCGAGACTTTTGCGCAGCTGTTCCATCTTCGCGGAGCGGCTTTCCAAGGTCTCGCGCAGCTTGCGGATAGTCTGGTCGCGATCGCTGATGTTGGCCTGTAAATGGGCGACTGTTTGCAGCTGGTTCGGCGCGGTCTCCACCTTCTCCGAGATCGCCAGGATCTGCAGTCTGGCGATTTCGCCATCGCTTTCGGCCAAGCGGGTGCGCAGCACCTCGAGTTCTTCGCTGAGTTGCAGAATGGACCGCTGGAACGCGCCATTCTGCTCGTCCAGCCGATCGCGGGCGAACTGGTTCGCGGAAAAGACACGTGCCCAGCGGTCTTCGATGCGCCGTGCCTCGTCGGCGGAAGCGGCTGCGACATTTGCATCATGCTCATCTTGCGCGTGCTGCAGGGCCGTCCTCAAGGCGACAACTTCGGCCTTCTGCTGCTCGAACAGGGCCGCGTCTTCTGCGGAAAGACCTTGCGGCTCCTGCTGCGCCGCTGATCGGTCGATCTGCGCCTGCAGGTCGGACACGCTCTGCTGATGGCGACGCAGTTCGTCAGCCAGAGCGATCATGGCGTCCAGCGGCTGTCCCAGATGGGCCATCGCATCGTCGAACGCAGAGTGCACGCGATCGAGCAGCGCATGCCCATCAGGCGTTTCCCCCGAGATCGCCCAGTCCCGGAAGACCGAGCGTGCGGTGGCGAACCAATCGTCGCCCGATCTGGGCGCTCTGGCGGACATGCCGCTCGCCTGATCGCCCAGGAAGCGGTCGATGTCGTTGCGTGTACGGGCGGAGTAGGCGGGCCAGGTGACGTCGGCCGCATCGCCGATTGTGCTGATTGCGGTTTCCGGGTCATCCAGAAGCGACGACAACTGTATGTGGCATCGCGCCATGCCCCGCGAGGCCCGCTCCGCTTCGAGATGGTTTCGCAGCCACAGCAACCGGGCGACGTCAGGATGAAGCCCGCACGCGGATTGCAGATCGCGCACGACATCCTCGGGTTCGCGATACAGCGCCACGATCGCCAATCTGACGCCGCAGTCCTTCAACACGTCGTGCCAGAACGGCAGCAAACGGGCGATGCGTGGATCGTTCAGGACGAAGAAAGGCGAGCCTTCAAACTCGGCATCGATCAGCGCCGCGGCGCGAGCCTTGAAGCCGGCGAACTTGGGTGAGGCGTACCAGTCCGAATTGACCGGGTCGGCATACTGCCATCCCGTCCCTGCGGAGGCGAGGATGTCGTCGTTGAGCTCCGCGAAAGCGATCTGTTCCGAGCCCTCCATCGCCGCGTCGGCCGGTTGATCGTCCGCACCCATCGTGCGCGGCAAGTCCGCGCCCAGCATGTGCAGGACGGAGGCCAGAATGGCGCTGCCGCCACAATGCATTCCTGTCACCAACAGGCAGATCCGCTGCTGCGAGCCGCTCATGTTTTCTGCGTCACTTCCTGTGGACATTGCGCCAATTTTTTCCAGATTTTGGGCCCGAAGCAAGGTTGGCGGCTATGGCCTACGGCTGGAGATTGTGTCAACGCAAGGCTCAGCCAGACCGACAGCGATGGCAAAAGCGACGGAGATGCCGCCGGTTATGAGTGCTCAGCAACAGTTCGGCGCAGCGGTGCTGATCTTGGGTGAAAGTCACGCCAACGCTATTGCTCGCGCGATAAAAGCTGCCGATGAAACCGACTTTGTTGCAATCGATGTGCGCAACAGGTCCAGCGCAGCAAGCGGCGGCAAGATCGATTTCGATTCATTCGCGGGCTATCGTCCGCGGCATCTGGTGCTGGCGTTCGGCGGTACCGAGAATAATCTTGTCGGCCTGATCGAGACAGATCCCCCGTTCGATCTCGTCTGCCCTCCTTACGAAAACATCAAGGACGGTCGTACTCTCGTGCCGTTCGCGGCGATCGAGGAAATTCTTAGCAGACGCTTGCAGTCCGGCCTTCAGCGGGCTCTCGAAGTCAGATCGCATTTCGACTGCCCGGTTCATGCACTGGCGCCGCCGCCGCCCTTCTGGTCGTTCGACCAACGCACACAGGTGCCGAACGCCTTTGCGGACCTGATCGAGGCCGGGATCGCTCCGCCAAGCGTGCGCCGGAAGTTGTATTCGGTGCTGTGCGACGCGATGCGAAAAGCGTATCTGGAGCATGGGATCGAGTTCGTTGCTGCCCCGCCAAGCAGCCAGGACGAGAAGAGCTTCCTGCTGCGCTCACTGTGGGACAAGGACCCCACGCATGGAAACGCTGCCTACGGCCGTTGCGTGCTCGAACATCTCAGGGAGGAGCTGAATGTCTAAGCGCCATCCATATGTGGGCCGGCCCGATTACCAGTTCTGGCGCAAGGAACCCGCGCTGACGGACATGGCGTCGTTCGATCCGGTCGGGACACCGTCCTTCCGCATCGGGATGGATGACAAGGTGGTCACAGCCGGCAGCTGTTTCGCGCAGCACGTCGCGCGCTACCTGGCGACGGCAGGCTTCAACTTCCTTGTCACCGAACAGCCCCATCCTCTGCTGACGGAGGAGCATGCAGCCAGGCTGAACTACGGCCTGTTCTCGGCGCGCTATGGCAACGTCTATAGTACCCGGCAGCTGCGGCAGCTGCTGCAGCGGGCCTATGGTGAGTTCGAGCCCCTCGATTCCGCGTGGGAGACGCAGGACGGCCGCTGGGTCGATCCGTTCCGCCCGC
Organism: Croceibacterium ferulae; assembly: GCF_003660445.1. Taxonomy (GTDB): domain Bacteria; phylum Pseudomonadota; class Alphaproteobacteria; order Sphingomonadales; family Sphingomonadaceae; genus Croceibacterium; species Croceibacterium ferulae. Next base: position 115,663 of record NZ_QZVQ01000008.1, read on the forward strand.
AGATCCTGCCGGGGGGCTATATCAGCCCGCGCGAAGTCGCCCTGGACCGTGAAGTGCACCTTGCTGCGGTGCGCGCAGCAATCGAGGAGATGAGCGTCTTCGTCTTTACGCTGGGCCTGACCGAGATCTGGTACGATAATCGGGACGGCGCGGCCTTCCCGCTCGCGCCCGGCGTTGCCGGCGGGCATTATGACGAAGACCGGTACAGTTTCCACAATCTGACCCTGCCTGAAGTTGTCGAGGACCTGCAGTGGAGCCTCGATTTCATCCGGGCCCGCAATCCTGACGTCAAGGTGATCGTCACGGTGTCGCCCGTGCCGTTGAATGCAACGGCGGAGGACCGGCATGTCGCGCTGTCGACATCCTATTCCAAGGCGATACTGCGCATCGCGGCCGAACAGGTCACGGCACAGAATACCCTTTGCGACTATTACCCTTCTTACGAAATCATCACCTCGCCATTCACCTGCTCGAATTACTACCAGTCAGATCGTCGCGAGATCGCGCCAGAGGGCGTAAGCCATGTCATGGGCCTGTTCCTGAAGCATTACAGCGAGAATGGCGATCAGGCGCAGCCTGCGGCAAAGGTGAAGCCTCGCGCGAAGCCTGACTCTTCCGAACAGGCGCGGGTGCATGATGCGGAGGCGCTGATGCAGGTCCTGTGTGACGAGGAAGCGATCACCAACACCTGATCCGCCCGGCTCGCCCGCGGGGGCAAGCCGGGCCGGGCAGGTCAGCCGGTGGTGATCTGCGGCAGGGACTTCACGACCGTGTCGATCGCCTGCATCTGCACCAGGAACGGCTCCAGCGCATCGAGCGGCAGCGCGCACGGGCCATCGCACTTCGCCTGGTCAGGGTCGGGGTGGGCTTCCAGGAACAGGCCGGCAATGCCCAGCGCCATGCCCGACCGCGCCAGCGCCGCCACCTGCGCGCGGCGGCCATCCGCGCTGTCTTCCCGGCCACCGGGCTTCTGCAGCGCGTGGGTCACGTCGAACACGACCGGGGCCATCGGCTTCATGGAATCCATGCCCAGCATGTCGACCACCAGATTGTTGTAGCCGAAGCTGCTGCCGCGTTCGCACAGGATGATCTTCTCGTTGCCGGCTTCGGCGAACTTGCGGATGATGTGCCGCATCTCGTGCGGGGCCAGGAATTGCGGCTTCTTGATGTTGATGACCGCATCGGTCTTGCCCATTGCCACCACCAGATCCGTCTGGCGGGCCAGGAAGGCCGGCAGCTGGATGATGTCGGCGACCTGGGCGGCAGGGGCGGCCTGATCGGGCTCGTGCACATCGGTCAGCACCGGAACGCCGAAGCGCGCCTTGACCGCGCTCAGGACTTCCAGCCCCTTCTCCAGGCCGGGGCCGCGGAAGGAGGTGATGGACGACCGGTTCGCCTTGTCGAAGGACGCCTTGAACACACAGGGAATGCCCAGCTTCTTCGAGACATTCACGAAGGTCTGCGCCACCTCCATGACCATGTCCTCGCTCTCGATGACGTTCATTCCGCCAATCAGGACGAACGGCTTGTCGTTCGCGAATGTGACGCTGTCGGAGAGCGTGACTGCCATGTTCAAACCTTGTTCTTGGGAGAGGTGAGCCGCAAGCCTTGCCGGGCCCTGCCTCTCTGATGCCTGCCGACCCCGCCGCGGCAGAGCCGCGCCTGCACGTGGTCGCTGCGCCGTCCGTTAGGGGGCGTGTGGGCGAAAATCAATCAAGGCCCGTGCCGCCGGCCGGCATGCGTCGCGAACAGCCCGGCGAACCGATCCCGGACAACGGCAGGGTCCGTCACGAAGCCCAGCGCCCGCAGCCACCGGTCCTGCGCCCCGGCGAAGTCCTGCGGGCGTTTGCGGGCCCGATGCGCGAACGCGATCCATTCATCCGGCGATGATACCTTGGGCAGCCCGTCGAAGGCGGCGGTATCGACCGTCCCGCCGCGATCCTGCCAGATGGCGGTCGGCAGGCCGGCCAGCATGGCGTCGATCGCGAAGGAGGATGGCGAGCAGATGGCATAGGCGTGATCCGGCAGGCCGATCTTCCACAGCGGTCCCGGCCTGGGCCGAACATTGCCCGGCAGGCGGCCCTGCTGGTTTGCGACGAACGCCCCCGCCGGATGCGGCCTGAGCGCGATCGAATGTCCGTCTTCCGATGCGGCAAGCCGCGACAGCGCCCGCAGGAATTCCTCGACCAGGCGGTCATCCGCCACATAGCGCACGGAATGAAGGTTCTCGCTGACGAGGCCCGGCAGCGGCGTGCCGGGCCCTTGGGCCAGTGCTCCGCGCATGGGCGGATCGAGCAGGCTGGGCGGCCCCGTGACCAGGAGGCGGGTGCTGGCGTCGGGCACGAACGCGGTGAGAGCCGGGCGGTCATACCAGGCGCACACGGTGTCGGCCGCGAACCGGATGACCTCCCCGTGCGCCCGGTCATGTTCCCGGTTGTGCCGGAAACCCAGGCATTCGAAGCCATGCTGCACTGTCACCTTGTGCAACCGCGCCGGGGCCACCGTGAAGACGGCGTGGTTCAGGGCATGGGCGGGTGCGGAGGATTCGCTGGCCGAGAACATCAGGCCATGCGGCGGCAGCACCGCCGCCGCCTCATCGGCCGTGCCGAAGATCAGGACCGTGGCCCCGGTTTCATCGGCAAGGGCGGCGATCTCGTCCTGCCACGCGCCGTCACCGTCCAGGAAGGCGAAGCGTCCCGACACCAGGATGATGATCGGCAGATCGTACCCGGTTGCCATCAGCACCAGCGGCCGCAACACGCCGACATCCTGCACCAGATCGACAAGGAACACGATCGCCCGGTCGGGGGTCTCCTTGCCGGCCCGCTCCGGCGCGATGGCGCGGGGAAACCGGTCGTGCTCGTCAGGTTTCGTCCCCGCCGGCCAGCGCCCTTCCTGCTGGCCGCTGGTGATGAAGTGGAGCAGGGGATTGGTGCCTGCGCGGGCCACATCGGGGTGGGCGTCCAGATAGCCGGCGGTGCTGAACCACGGGCCGGGGTCGAGGCCATCGCGCCAGCCCCGGCGGCAGTAATGACCCAGCGGATCACGGGCCGCCTGCGGCGAACGCGCCACGTACCATGCGGCATCGAACCACGACGTGCCGGCCAGGGCCTGCTTCGCCCGCCGCCAGGAGCGGCGCTGCGCCAGAAATCTACCGAGAATTCTCAATCACCTACGTAATCCGGCCCTGCCATGTGTCGCTCCCCTACGCGAGAACGCCGATCGGGGGCAACGCCGGGCGGCATGGATCGTGCTGGTGGTGCGGCGTGCCGGATTTTTCCGGGTACTCCAGGCTGCCGGGCGATCTTGTTCATTGACATCCCGGCGGCATTCACCTTTGTTTCAAGGGACTGCGATGGCCCGAAAATACGGCCTTGAGCTTGCAGATCGAATTTGGGACCACAGCGTAGTGCCTGCAATGACTGAAACACCTTCTGCCAAGATCTATGTCGGCTATGACACTCGGGAAGACATCGCCTGGCAGGTTGCACGACATTCACTGCTGCGTCATTCCAATGGTGAAGTCGCGGTCTATCCCATCAGGCAGTCCGTAGTTCGGGAGCTTGGCCTTTATACTCGCCCGATCGACGCGACGGCCACGACCGAGTTTTCCCTGACCCGATTTCTTACCCCCTACCTTGCGGCCCAGACCGAAGGCTGGGTGGTGTTCTGCGATTGTGACTTCCTTTACACCACGGATGTGCGGGGCGTGCTCGACGGGCTCGATCCGGAAAAGGCGGTGTATGTCGTGCAGCACGAATACGATCCGTCGCAGATGGTGAAGATGGACGGCAAGAAGCAGACCGTCTACCCGCGCAAGAACTGGTCGTCCTTCATGGTGTTCAACTGCGCCCATCCGGACGTGCAGGCCCTCACCCCGCAGGTCGTCAACAGCGCTTCGCCGGCATTTCTTCACCGGTTCGACTGGATCGCCGACCAGAGCCATGTGGGCGCGCTGGACCTGGACTGGAACTTCCTCGAAGGGGAATACCCCAAGCCTGACAGGACGCCGCGGGTGGTGCATTACACCAATGGCGGCCCGTGGTTCGATGAATGGCAGAATGTCGACTATGCCGACCTCTGGCTGAACGAGCGCGACCTGTACCTCCGCTCCGAAGCGGCGGTGGCGGAACCCGCCCTGCAGGACCGCTAAGGCACCAGCCGGCGGGCCTGCCGTTCAGCGGCCGGTGCAGCGGTCGCGGACGATCCGGAACGCGCGGCCCCATCGGCCGCCGCTCCGCAGATAGGTCTTCAGGATCAGCCTGAAATCGACCCAGACGGTACGGCGGTCGTCCAGCTCGCGGTAGATTTCCCAGAACTCGTCCACCCCCACGGCCTCGACAAGATTGAAGACGCCGTGGAAGCCGAAGGCACGCGCCGCCCGGCGATCCCGCTCGAACGCGAAGCGCGAGGCGGTTGCCGCGTCAGCGAAGCGGATGCCGTGGCTTTCTTCCAGATAGGGCCGGGCGGACCGGCAGATCGCCACATCCTCCGGCTCGCGCGGGCCGGGCATGATGTGGCTGCACGCCTGCAGCAGGCGCCGGCTCCTGAGCGAAAAGCCGCCATTGCCGACATCGTGTCCATCGCCAAATTGCGGCCATGGCGCGCCGATATAGTCGAATACCAGGAACGCAGGATCCCAGGCTGCCGGATCCAGGATGAACCCGTCCCACTGGACGACCAGGCAATGATCCAGCCGCACCCATTGCGGCAGGTCGCGCAGCATGAAGGCCGAATAGGCTTGGGACGAGGTCAGCCGGTCGATCTCCACCACCCGGATTCCGGCGGGCACGGCCAGGTCCGGCGCATCGGTGAACAGCAGGACCTCGCCGAAATCCGCCACCTGCATGCAGCGCACCAGCGCGCGTAGCGTTGCCGCCACGTTGACCGATGCGGCGGCGCACAGGCTGACATTGCCGAGATCCAGCCGCTGCGTCACAGGCTCACCACGAAGTGTTCGCTGAACACGCTGAGCTCCGGATGATGGTACGGGTCACGCTGCGTGTCCGTGTGCCAGCGTTGCTTCAGCGCGGCCAGCTCCCCGGCGAAGCGCTTGCGCTTAACCTCCGTATCGTCGCGCCCGCGGGACTTGGATTCATGATGGATCAGCACCGCGCGCGGCTCGTAGAAGCTCTGCCAGCCTGCGCGGTTCAGCTTCAGGCACAGATCGACATCGTTGAAGGCGACGGCGAAATTCTCCGCATCGAACCCGCCGACCGCCTCGAACTTCCGCCGTTCCACCACCAGGCAGGCGGCCGTCACCGCCGACACGAATTGCGGCAGGTGCGCGCGCGAGAAATAGCCGGGCTCGCTATCCTCCTGCAACCGGTGGGCATGCGCCGCTCCGCCACCGATGCCGGTGACGACCCCGGCATGCTGGATCGTTCCGTCAGGATATAGCAGCTTGGCGCCCACTGCGCCGACATCGTCGCGGATCGCGTGGACGACCATGCGCTCCAGCCAGTCGGGTCCGATCATCTCGATGTCGTTGTTCAGCAGGCACAGCACCTCGCCGCGCGCCTGGCTGACGGCGCGGTTGTGCATGCCGGCATAGTTGAACGCGCCGGGCTCGCGGATGATCGTTGCCCCGCCGGCTTCCAGCTCCTGCAGGAACGCCAGCGCGCCGGGGTCGGCGGAGGCGTTGTCGATGACCATGCAGTCGAACGAGGGGTAGCGCGTCGCCGCCAGCCCTTCCATGCACTTGCGCAGCAGCGCCTCCCCGTCGCGGGTCGGCACGATCACCGTGACATGCGGCAGCCTGTCGCAGGGCGCCGCCGGCTCCGCCAGCCGCGCCTCCGGCCGGCTGCGCCGATGGTGCAGCACATGGGGCAGGCGCACGGGCTCGCTCCCGGCCTGCTCGCCCGCGGGCCAGGACTGGCCGATCTGCCGCGGATCGCAGGCGAACACGCTGGCGCCCGTGACATAGTCCAGATGCCGCACGAGTTCGGCGTTCCAGACAGGCTTGAAGTGCGGGGAGTGGCGGCGATCCGCATCGTCGATCAGGTCGTCATCGGCATAGATCCGGCTGGCTCCGGGGGCAGCCTCGATCGCCGCGCGATAGGCGCCGATGGCGACGGGGCTGACCCGGTCGCCCGGCTGCACCGGCAGGACCCAGACCGTCTCATCCCCCAGCGCCACCAGGTAGTCGGCCAGCGCCACGACATCGTCCAGCACGGTCGTCGCGCCCGCGGGATGGTCGGCCCCCAATGCGACGATCCGGTCGCTGCCCGCCGCCTGCAGCGCGGCGATCGACCGGTCGCAGCCATGCGACGACTGCCGGCAATCGATCACCGCGACGATCTGCGGCCCGTCACCACGCCCCTTGGTCGGCAGCGCCGCCAGCCGGGCCGGCTCGCGCGACGCCATCCACAGATCGTAGGCGCGGGGCGAATGACCCAGCAGAGCCGAGAACTGGTGGCGGGAGCGAAGCCTGAGCCCGAGCAGGCGCGACTTCACTGCGGTCAGGTAGTCGGCCGGATTGCTCCGGAACGCGTCGAGGTGGACCTGCGCCCTGAGCCATCGCTCCTTCAGGCTGCGGCCCGATACATCGCTCTCCGGCACGGGTCGGCCCGGATCAGCTCAGGCCGACGCGCACGAAGTCATGGATATGCACGATGCCGACGGGACGGGTGTTGCCGGGTTCATGAACGAAGGCGGCGGTGATCTTCTGGTCGTTGAGGACTTCCAGCGCGGTTTCGGCGCTCATGTCGCAGGCGAGCGTCTTGGGCGACAGCGTCATGACATCGCCGGCCGAGCAGCTCTGCAAGCGTTCGAAATTACGCCGCAGGTCGCCGTCGGTGATCACGCCCAGCAGTTCCCTGGCATCGTTCACGATCCCCGCAATGCCGAAGCCGCGCGAAGTCATCACCGAAAGCACGTCCGCCATGGAGGTGTCGGCGGTGATGAGCGGCATTTCCGGGCCGGTATGCATCATCTCGCTGACAGGCAGCAGGCGCAGGCCGATGGCCCCGCCGGGATGCAGCAGCTTCATCCCCTCTTGCGAGAAGCCGCGCATGTCCATCACGCTCATCGCCAGCGCATCGCACAGGGCAAGCTGCAGCGTCGTCGATGTGGTCGGGGCGATGTTGGCATTGCAGGCCTCGCGCTCGACCGGAATGCACAGCTGCACGTCGGCATGACGCATGACCAGCGATCCCGGCCGCGAAGCGATGCCGATCACCGGCACGCCGATCGCGCGGGCATAGGTCAGGAAGGCCTGCAGTTCGGATGTATTCCCGGAATTCGAGATCACGATCAGGGCATCGCCGGCCACCAGCATGCCGAGATCGCCATGCGCCGCCTCGCCCGGATGCACATAGCTGGCGGGCGTGCCCGTGGCGGAGAAGGTCGCGGCAGCCTTGCGGCCGATATGGCCCGACTTGCCGATGCCGGTGACGACGACGCGCCCCTTGGCCGCCAGGATCGTCTTGCAGGCGTTCACGAAGGAATCGTCCAGGCTGCGGCGGAGGGATTGCAGGGCCTCGCTCTCGATCTGCAGCACCTCGGCGCCGCGGGCAAGAATGGCTTCGTCTGCAAGGATTGCCGCATCCGGCAGGGTAACGATCACGATTTGTCCTTCAAGCTGAACTGCTTGGGCTGGGCGGCGGCATTATCGGCGGTCGCGCTACAGCGCAAGGCGAGTGCGGGAAAAGCGCGGCTCCGGGCCGACCGCCGCCCGGGCCTGGTCCGGCATTGCAGGGCGCGCGAAGCTGGCTAAAGGGGGCGATATGGAGATCAGACCTCTCAGCCTGGCCGGCGCCAAGCTGCTCACCCCCCGCCGCCACGGCGATGATCGCGGCTATTTTGCGGAAACCTTCCGTGCGGACCTGTTCGCGGCGGAAGTGGGCGCGTTCCAGTTCGTGCAGGATAATGAGTCCCTCAGCAGCCGCGTGGGCACGGTCCGCGGGCTGCACTTTCAGTCCGATCCGCATGCGCAGGGCAAGCTGGTGCGCTGCACCGCCGGCGCGCTGTTCGACGTGGCGGTGGACATCCGCGCGGGTTCCCCGACCTATGGCCAATGGGTGGGCGAGGTGCTGACGCCGGGCAATGGCCGCCAATTGTGGGTGCCGCCGGGCTTCGCGCATGGCTTCTGCACGATGGAGCCCGACACGGTCATCAGCTACAAGGTGGCCGGCGGATATTACAATGCGGAGTGCGACAAGGGGCTCGCCTGGGATGACCCGGCGATTGGCATCGACTGGCCCGACGTGGCCAATGCCACGACCTTGTCGGCCAAGGACGGCCGGCAGCCGCGGCTGGCCGACCTGCCCACCTATTTCACCTTCCAAGCGGAACAGGACTGACCATGCGCGTGATCGTCACCGGCGGTGCCGGCTTCATCGGCTCGGCCCTCGTGCGCCATCTGGTGCTGGACAAGGGCTATGATGTCCTGACCGTGGATGCGCTGACCTATGCGGGGTGCGAGGCATCGCTGAAGGCCGTGGCCGACAGCAACCATCACCGCTTCCTGCATGCCGACATCCGCGACCGTGCCGCGATGGATGCGGCGATGGCCGAGTTCCGGCCCGACCGCATCATGCACCTGGCGGCCGAAAGCCATGTCGACCGTTCGATTACCGGTGCAGCCGATTTCATCGGCACCAATGTGGTGGGCACCTTCACCCTGCTGGAGGCGGCGCGGCAGTACTGGAACACGCTGGATGCCGACGCGAAGGAGGCGTTCCGCTTCCTGCATGTCTCGACCGACGAGGTCTATGGCTCGCTGGGCGACACCGGCCTGTTCCACGAGAGCACGCCGTACGATCCCAGCAGCCCCTATTCGGCCAGCAAGGCCGCGTCCGACCATCTGGCGAAGGCGTGGCAACGGACCTACGGCCTGCCGGTGGTGGTATCGAACTGCTCCAACAATTACGGGCCGTACCACTTCCCGGAAAAGCTGATCCCGCTGACCATTCTCAACGCGCTCGCGGGCAAGCCACTGCCGGTCTACGGCAAGGGGGAGAATGTGCGCGACTGGCTGTATGTGGACGACCACGCCCGCGCGCTGGACCTGATCGCCGAGAAGGGCCGGGTGGGCGAGACCTACAATGTCGGCGGCCGCAACGAACGCCGCAACATCGACGTGGTCCGCCGTATCTGCGCCGTGCTGGACGAGCTGGTCCCCACCGATACCCCGCGCGAGAGCCTGATCACCTTCGTCACCGACCGTCCGGGCCACGATGCGCGCTACGCCATCGACGCCACAAGGCTGGAGACGGAGCTGGGCTGGCGGGCGCAGGAGAATTTCGACAGCGGCATCGCCAAGACGGTGCGCTGGTATCTTGACAACGAATGGTGGTGGCAGCCCTTGCGCGACCAGTATGACGGCCAGCGCCTCGGGCTCGAGGCGAAGGCGCCCGCATGAGGATCGCCGTCACCGGCACCAGCGGGCAGGTCGTCACCAGCCTGCTGGAACGTGGACCCCTGGCGGGGCACGAGGTGATCGCGATCGGTCGCCCGGCACTCGACCTGGCCGATCCAGCGAGCATCCTGCCCGCGCTGGAAGCGGCGCGGCCCGACGCCATCGTCTCCGCCGCGGCGTGGACCGCGGTGGACAAGGCCGAGAGCGAGGCCGAGGCCGCCCATGCGACCAACGCCACCGGTGCCGGCGCCGTGGCGGAGACCGCCGCGCGGCTGGGCGTGCCGCTGGTGCACATCTCCACCGATTACGTGTTCGACGGTTCGCTCGACCGCCCGTGGCGGGAGGATGATCCGACCGGGCCGACCGGCGTCTACGGCGCCACCAAGCTGGCGGGCGAGCAGGCCGTGATGGCCGCGCACCCGAACAGCGCGATCCTGCGCACCGCCTGGGTCTACAGCCCGTTCGGCGCCAACTTCGTGCGCACCATGCTGCGGCTCGCCGAGACGCGGGACGAGCTGGGCGTGGTGGGTGACCAGGTCGGCAATCCCACAAGCGCGCTCGACATCGCCGATGGCGTGTTGCGGGTCGCGGCCAATCTCGCCGCCGGGGATGATCCGGCGCAGCGCGGCGTGTTCCACATGACCGCCGCTGGGGAGGCCAGCTGGGCCGAGTTCGCCCAGGCGATCTTCGCTGCATCCGTAACACACGGCGGCCCGAGCGCGCGGGTGAATGCCATCACCACCGCCGATTATCCCACGCCGGCCACGCGGCCGGCCAATTCGCGGCTCGATTGCCGCCGGATCGAGACGGCGCATGGCGTCGTGCTGCCCCGCTGGCAGGATGCCCTGCCGCCGGTGGTCGCCCGCCTGCTCGCCGCGAACAACTAGAAGGACTTTTCCCATGAAAGGCATCATCCTCGCCGGCGGCAGCGGCTCGCGCCTGTATCCGATGACACTCGCCAGCTCGAAGCAGATGATGAGCGTCTATGACAAGCCGATGATCTACTACCCGCTCAGCACGCTGATGCTGGCGGGCATCCGGGAGGTGCTGATCATCTCCACCCCCCGCGACCTGCCCGCCTTCCGCGCCCTGCTGGGCGATGGTTCGCAATGGGGCATGCGGTTCGAATTCGCCGAACAGCCCAGCCCCGACGGGCTGGCGCAGGCCTATATCATCGGCGCGGACTTCGTGGGCGGGGAACCCTCCGCGCTGATCCTGGGCGACAACATCTTTTACGGCCACGGCATGCCCGAACTGCTGGGCAATGCGCGTGCGTCCCAGACGGGCGCCAGCGTGTTCGCCTACCATGTCACCGATCCCGAGCGGTACGGCGTGGTCGAGTTCGACGCACAGCGACGGGCCATCTCCATCGAGGAGAAGCCCGCCGCGCCCCGCTCCAGCTATGCCGTGACGGGGCTGTATTTCTACGACGCGCAGGTGGTCGACATCGCCGCCAACCTGCAGCCATCCCCGCGCGGGGAGCTGGAGATCACCGACGTCAACCGCGTCTATCTGGAGCGCGGCCAGCTGAATGTGGAGGTGATGGGCCGCGGCTATGCCTGGCTCGACACCGGCACGCCCGACAGCCTGCTGGATGCCGCCGTCTATGTCCGCGTGCTGGAAAAGCGGCAGGGCTTCAAGATCGCCAGTCCGGAGGAGGTCGCCTTCCGCCAGGGCTTCATCGACGCCGCCGGGCTGGAACGCTGCTGCGTCCGCCTCGGCAAGTCGGACTATGCCAAGTACCTGCGGCAGGTGATCGCCGAAGGGTAGCACCTTCGGGCCGAGGGCACGGTTCGGCCTGCCTCGCGTTGTCGCCCCATGCCTGATGACGACACCAGCCGCTATCGCCCGATCCCTTCGGGTCGCCTCGCCCGGCTCGGCTCCTTCGGGCGGCTGGCCGGCGGTGTGGCCGGCGGCATGGTGGCGGAAGGCGCGCGGCGGCTGGCCGCGGGGGAGCGGCCGTCGCTCAGCACCATGATGTTGACGCCGGGCAACGCCACCCGCGTCGCCGACCGGCTGTCCCACCTGCGCGGCGCGGCGCTGAAGCTGGGGCAGATGATCTCCATGGATGCGGGCGACCTGCTGCCGCCCGAACTGTCTGCCATCCTGGCGCGCGTCCGTGACCAGGCCTATCGCATGCCGCCGCAGCAGCTGGACGGCGTGCTGAAGGCCGAATGGGGCGCGGACTGGCGCCGCCGGTTCCGCCAGTTCGACGCCAGCCCTATCGCCGCTGCCTCCATTGGGCAGGTTCATCGCGCCACCCTGCCGGACGGGCGCGTGCTGGCGATCAAGGTGCAATATCCCGGCGTCGCCGCCAGCATCGATGCCGATGTCGACAATGTCGCCACCCTGCTGCGCGTGTCCGGCCTGTTGCCGGCGACGCTCGACCTCGCGCCCCTGCTGGCGGAGGCCAAGCGCCAGCTGGCGGACGAGGCGGATTACCGCCGCGAAGGCGAGCAGATGCGGCTCTACCGCGAACGCCTGGCGGGCGACGACCGCTATGTCGTGCCGGAGCTGGAGGAGGCGCTGACCACCGGTCGGGTGCTGGCCATGAGCTTCATCGAAGGCCGCCCGATCGAGGCACTGGGGGAGGCCGCGCAGGACGCCCGCGACCGGGCGATGACCGCGCTGGTCTCGCTGGTGCTGCAGGAACTGTTCGCTTTCGGGGTGATGCAGACCGACCCCAACTTCGCCAATTACCGCTGGCAGCCGGAGAGCGGCCGGCTGGTGCTGCTGGATTTCGGCGCCACCCGCGCGGTGGATGCCGGCACGGTCGCCGCCTATCGCCGCCTGATCGAGGCCGGCCTGTCGCGCGATCTGGACACCGTCCGCCAGGTCGCGGTGGAGACCGGCTTCCTGGGTGCCGACGCGGCGGCCGCGCACCGTCCGGCGGTGGACCGGATCATCGCCGCGATCGACGCGGCACTGAACCGCCCCGGCCCGTTCGACTTCGGCGACCGCGCCTTCGTGCCGGTGGTGCGGGAGGAGGCCAAGGCCATGATCGCCGACCGGGCGACCTGGCATGTCCCGCATGTCGAAACGCTGTTCGTGCAGCGCAAGGTCAGCGGCACCGCCCTGCTGGCCGCGCGGCTGAAGGCGCGGGTCGATGTGCGCGGGCTGGCGGCGGCAGCGATCGCATGATCGGCGACCTCCACACGACCGATCCGCAGGCTGCAGCGGCGGCCGGCATGGCGCGCTTCCTGGCGCAGCTCGATGACACGCGTCCGGTCGCGGTGGGGGCGCATTTCGATGCGGACGGCCTGTCCGCGGCGGCGATCATCGTGCGGGCCCTGCGCGCCGCTGGCCGGGCGGCCGAACCGGTGATCGTCGGCAAGGCGGAGACACCGTGGGACGACAGCTTCGCCGCCCGGCTGCAGGCGCTGGACCCCGGCGGCCTGGTGGTCGCCGATCTCGGCACCCGCCCGGAAGCGGTGCTGCCGGACATGCCGGTGCTGGTGATCGACCACCATCGCCCCACCGGCACGCCGCCGCATGCCATCACGCTGAGCGGCCACGGCCTCGAGCCCGAGCCGACCAGCGCGCTGATCGCCTGGTGGGCGGCAGGCGCGCTGGGCGACCAGGCGGACCTGCTGTGGCTGGCGGGCATCGGGCTGGTCGGCGACATGGCGGAAAGCGCCGGCTTTGCCGAGCTGGCGGAGGCGCAGGCACGCTGGGGCAAGACCGCGCTGCGCGATGCGACCTCGCTGGTCAACGCGCCCCGCCGCACGGCGGCGGCGGATGCCAGCCCGGCGTTGCGCCTGCTGCTCGGCTGCGACGGACCCAAGGGCATCACCAAAGGCGACAGTCCCGACGCCGAGGCCCTGCGCGCCGCCAAGGCCGAGGTGCGCGAAGCGGTCGAGGCCGCGCGCAAGGTCGCTCCGCGCATCGTGGGCGACGTGGCGCTGATCCGGTTCACCTCGCCGTGCCAGATCCACTCGCTGATCGCGCAGCAATGGCGCGGGCGCCTGCGCGACAAGATCGTGATCGCCGCCAATGACGGTTATCGGGAAGGCTGGGTCCACTTCGCCGCCCGCAGCGCCAGCGGACGCGACCTGCTGGCATTCCTGGCGGAGCATCGGCCCCAAGGCGCTGACGGCCGTTATGGCAACGGCCACGCCCAGGCGACCGGGGGCGCCCTGCCGCTGCCCATCTGGGACCGCTTCATCGCCGGGCTGGGCTTCTGAGGCCGGCGCAGCCTGAGCCGCGCCGGCCCCGAACGATCACACCTTGGCGGCGGAGGAGCCCCCTTCGGCATACAGCGCGGCATAGCGGCGCGTGACCAGCGGCAGCGAATCGTCGATCCACTGCGCCATGTCCTGCTCTTCCTTCAGCGACTGCGTCAGCAGCGGGGTCGCCTGCGTGAAGCCGCCATCTTCGGCCATCACCAGCAGCGACTTGTAGGCCGCGATCTCGAAATGTTCGAAGGCGTAATTGGCGAAGCTGTTCTTCACGATCTCGTCACCAGCCACCGAATGTCCGATGGCCGCCATGCTGCCCGACATGCTGAGCCCAATATCCTTCAGCGTGGATGAGGAGGTGCCGAGGCCTTCCAGCAGCTCGTCCAGCCGGGCGATCTGGCCGTGCGTCTCTTCGATATGCAGGCGCAGCCGGTCGGCCACCTCGGGGTAGTTCTCGATCCGCTCCAGCTGCGGGGTCATGATGGACAGGGCCTGCTTCTCCACCGCATGGGCGTTGACGAGGCCGGTAACGAACAGTTCGCGAAGCGTGTCGGTCTGGCTTGCCATCTTGGTTCCTCTTGCTTTGACTGCCGACTTTTATGCGGCGCGAAATGCCCGTCGGCTCGTGTTCCAAAAGCGGTGGCGGCGCTTGCGGTTCCACCCCCGTGCCGCAGGCGGCCTTGCCGCCGACGCCGGCCTGCCATAGGCATCGGCCCCGAAGGAGCCCCACCATGGTCGAGATCATCCGCAACGCCGACGACGACCAGGTCGCCGCCTGGCTCCACCACCGCCTCGCCGCGGCGGAGCAGGCCGCGCCGGCGGATGCCCGCGTGTCGCTGTGCCTGCCCGGTGGCTCCACGCCCCGGCCGGTGCTGCAGGCGCTGGCCGGCATGCCGCTGGACTGGTCCCGCGTCGCCATCTGGCCAGGAGACGATCGCTGCGTGCCGGTGGACCACCCGGCCAGCAATGCCGGCATGATCGCCGCCGCGCTGGGGAAGGTGGGGGCGGACATCGTGCCACTGGCGGAAGATGCCGTCCCGCCGCGTTTCGCGCTGACCTGGCTGGGCATGGGCGATGATGGCCATGTCGCCAGCCTGTTCCCCGAAACCGACCCGCAGGCGGACGATCCGCAGGCGATCCGCCGCATCACGCCCGATCCGCTGCCGCCGCACGCCCCGTTCGACCGGATCACCCTGACCCTGCCGGCGCTGCTCGCCACCGGTGAGGTGCTGTTCGTGATCCGCGGCGAACAGAAGCTGGCGCTGTTCGAGGCGGCAGTCGCGGGCGAAATTGACCTGCCCGTTGCCCGCCTGCTACGCAGCGCGGAGGCGCAGGGCATTCCGGTCACCTGCTTCGCATGATGCACCGATGCTGATCCCGGCACCGGTCCACCGGCTGGCGCTGCGGGTCGGCCATGTGCTGCGCGTCGGCTGGTGGCGCCTGGCCCGGCCGCACATCCACGGCGTCAGCGTGATCGCGCGTGACGAGGCGGGCAGGGTGCTGCTGATCCGGCAGACCTACGGCTCGCGCGACTGGGTGCTGCCCGGCGGCGGCGTGCGCCGGAACGAGCCATTCGCCGATGCCGCCGCCCGCGAATTCTGCGAGGAACTGGGCTGCCCGGTGACGGATCTGCGCCTGTTGCAGGTGACGGAGGAGGATCTGTACGGGGCCACCAACACCGTCCACCTGTTCGCCGCCACCCTGGCCGGAGAGCCGCGGCCCGACCGCCGCGAAGTCGCCGCCGCGCAGCTCTTCGCGCCAGACGCGCTGCCGCCGGTCTCCGCCCGCACGCGGGCGCGGCTGGCGCGGTTGTAGGCGGCGACTTTAGAGCAAGGTCAGCTGCTCGGCCCGCGGCACCTCGGCGGGCGTTTCCGGGCCGTCGCCCAGCGCGCTCAACGTCAGGCCCATCAGCCGGATGGGGCGGGGCAGGGGCAACTGCTCGGCCAGCAGGTCGCGGGCGACTTGCGTGAACTGTTCCCGGCCGGAGACGGGTAGCGAGAGGGATCGGGCCCGGGTCATCAGCTGGAAATCATTGTATTTCAGCTTCAGCGTGACCGTGCGCCCCTTGGCGCCTTTCTCGGCGATGCGGGTCCAGACGATCTCGATGATGCTTTCCAGCATGGCGCGCAGATCGTCATCCGCGTGCAGGTCGTTGTGGAAGGTCCGCTCCCCGCCGATGGACTTGCGTTCCCGATGCGCGCGCACCGGCCGATGATCGATCCCGCGCGCGGCGTGGAACAGGTAGTCGCCGAAGCTGCCGAAATGCGTGGTCAGCCACTCGGCATCCTTGCCCGCCAGATCCGCGCCCGTTTCCACCCCCAGCCGGGCCATCTTCTCCGCCCCACGCGGTCCGATGCCGTGGAACCGCCGCACCGGCAGCGCCGCCACGAAGCTGGCGCCTTCGCCGGGCTTGATGACGCACAATCCGTCCGGCTTGTTCTGGTCGCTGGCGAGCTTGGCCAGGAACTTGTTGTACGACACGCCCGCACTGGCGGTCAGCTGCGTCTGCTCATGGATCAGCCGCCGGATCTCCCGCGCGATGGTGGTGGCGGACGCGATGCCGAAATGGTTGCGGGTGACGTCCAGATAGGCTTCGTCCAGGCTAAGCGGCTCGATCAGGTCGGTGAAGCGGGCGAAGATGGCGCGGATCTGCTGCGATATCTCGTGATAGACGTCGAACCGTGTGTGGCAGAAGATCAGGTCCGGGCACAGCCGCCGCGCGGTGGCGGACGGCATGGCGGAGCGGACGCCGAACACCCGCGCTTCGTAGCTGGCCGCCGCGACCACGCCCCGCCCGCTGCCGCCGCCCACCGCCACCGGCTTGCCGCGCAGCGAAGGATCGTCGCGCTGCTCCACGCTGGCGAAGAAGGCGTCCATGTCCACATGGATGATCTTGCGCAGCGTGTCGCCGGGCGCGCCCTCGACATCTGCGGCCGGCCGGGGCGCGGTTTGGCGCGCCTCTGGCGTCGATTCGATCAGGGCCGGCTGGCTGTTCACCACCTGTTCCTAGCAGATCCTGTGCCGCCATGCTGCCAAGAAGTGTTTACCGCGCTGCAACATGGGTCTAGGCGCGAGGCATGGCTACCCCCGCCGCTTCCCCCCACAGCAAGATCATCGGCCAGCGCGAACTGGTGGTGATCGTCGCCCTGCTGATGAGCCTCAACGCGCTCGCCATCGACGCCATGCTGCCCGCGCTGGGCCAGATGGCGACGGAGCTGAACGTCGCCGATGGCAACCGGCGGCAGCTGGTGGTGGCGGTCTATCTGCTGGCCAATGGCCTGGGCTGCCTGTTGCCGGGATCGCTGGCCGACCGGTTCGGTCGCCGGCCCGTGCTGTTCGTCAGCCTGGCGGCCTATGCGTTCTGCTCGCTGCTGATCGCATCGATCCATTCCTTCGAAGTGCTGCTGGCGTTGCGCGGTATCCAGGGCATCCTGTGCGCCGGGCTGATGGTGGTGCCCACCGCCATCATCCGCGACCAGTATGAAGGCGATCGCATGGCCCGGCTGATGAGCCTGGTCAGCGCCGTGTTCATCACCGTGCCGGTGATCGCCCCCAGCCTGGGGCAGGCCGTGCTGCTGTTCGCCGGCTGGCGCTGGATCTTCATCCTGTTCGCCGCCGTGGCCGCCCTGACGGGCCTGTGGGTGTGGCTGCGCCTGCCGGAGACCCTGCATCCAGAGAACCGCCAGCGGGTGGAACTGCCGGTCGTGCTGCGCAACATGCGCACCGGCCTGCTGAACCGTGGTGCGATCGGCTATGTCCTGGGGGCCGGGCTGCTGGTCGGGGCGGTGTTCGGTTACGTCAACAGCGCGCAGCAATTGCTGGGCGAACATTTTGGCGTGGGCTCGTGGTTTCCCATCGTGTTCGGCGGTACGGCGGCGATGATGGTGGTGTCCAACGTCGTCAATTCGCGCATCGTGGAACGGTTCGGCGCCCGCCGGGTCAGCCATGCGGGTGTGCTGACCTTCATCGTGGTGTCCGCGGCGCAGGTCTGGGCCGCGCATTACCGGCCGGGCGAGCTGGCGGTGTTCCTGCCGCTGATGGCCACCAACCTGATGCTGCTGGGCTTCCTCGGCGCCAATTTCGGCTCCATCGCCATGCAGCCCTTCGCGCGCATCGCCGGTGCGGCCAGTTCGGTGCAGACCTTCTGCCGCATGTTCGGCGCGGCGGTGGTCGGCCTGATGATCGGGCAGGCCTATGATGGCAGCGCGCGCCCGTTTGCCCATGCGCTGCTGATCTGCAGCGTGTCGGCACTGGTGCTGGTGCTGTTCAGCGAACGGGGCAAGCTGTTCCGCCGCCTGAACGCGCCGCGCAAGGGGCCGGCGCCTATTCCTCCGGTGGCCTGACCCGCACCAGCGAGGCATCCACCTGCACCTGCGCGCCGGTGGCCACCTGCAGGTCGGTCACGATGCCGTCCACCGGGGCGGTCAGCGCGTGTTCCATCTTCATCGCCTCCAGCACCAGCAGCCGCTGCCCGGCGGTGACGGCCTGCCCCTCCGCCACGTCCACGGCGATCACCCGCCCGGGCATCGGCGCCAGGATCGCGCCATCGCCGGCCTTCAGGGCACTGGCATCGAAGCGCGGCAGGCTGAACAGGAAGGGCTGCGCATCGCGGGTGGCCAGCACGCCGTCCCCATCCCGCCCGCTGACCGGCACCGCCGTGCCGCTGGCATAGACGCATTCGGCCAGGTTCATCCGGCGCAGCTCCGTCTCGCCGCCGGGGCCGTGATGCTGCACGGTGACCTGCATCGCATCGGGGGCGTTCAGCCGCAGGCCGGCGGCGCGGTCCCACGGGCCGGCCATCGCCTGCTCGCCCGCGCTGTAAAACGGCGCGAACAGCGCCAGCGCCGCCATCTGCCACTCATTGTCGCCTGGCCCGCCGTTGTCGGTCAGATCTGCGCCGCGTTCCGCGATCAGGCCGGTGGTCGCCTGCCCGGTCTGCACCACCGGATCGCTCAGGCAGGCGAGCAGGAAGGCGGCGTTGGTGCGCACCGGCCAGACCCGCAGATCGCGCAAGGCGGCGGCCAGCTGGCCATGGGCCTCTGCCCGGTCCTCGCCATGCGCCACCAGCTTGGCGATCATCGGGTCGTAGAACGGCGACACCTGGTCGCCCTGTTCCACGCCCGTCTCGATCCGGATCGGCGTCTCGCCCCAGTCCAGCAGCTCCAGCGGGCCGGTCGCCGGCAGGAAGCCGCGCGCCGGATCCTCGGCATAGAGCCGCGCCTCCACCGCATGGCCGCGGATCGCCAGCTCGTCCTGGCTCAGCGGCAGCTTCTCGCCCGCGGCCACGCGCAGCTGCCATTCCACCAGGTCGACCCCGGTGATCGCCTCGGTCACCGGGTGCTCCACCTGCAGGCGGGTGTTCATCTCCATGAAGAAGACGCGATCGGCGGCCAGGCCCCGGCTGCCATCGGCGATGAACTCCACCGTGCCCGCGCCGACATAGTCGACCGCCCGCGCCGCGCGCACCGCGGCATCGCAGATCGCCGCGCGGGTGGCGTCGTCCATGCCGGGGGCGGGCGCTTCCTCGATCACCTTCTGGTGCCGCCGCTGCAGCGAACAGTCGCGTTCGAACAGGTGCACGACATTGCCGTGGGCATCGCCGAACACCTGCACCTCGATATGGCGCGGCGCGCTGATCCACTTCTCCAGCAGCACTCGGTCATTTCCGAAGGATGCGGCGGCCTCCCGCCGGCAGCTGTCCAGCGCAGCCAGGAAGTCGCCGCGGTTCTCCACCAGCCGCATCCCCTTGCCGCCGCCACCGGCCACCGCCTTGATCAGCACCGGCCAGCCGATCGCCTCCGCATGTTCAGCCAGGCTGGCGGCATCCTGCTCCGCCCCGTCATAGCCGGGTGTCACCGGCACGCCGGCGGCGCGCATCCGCTGCTTGGCAGCGTCCTTCAGCCCCATGGCGCGGATGGCCGCCGGCGGCGCGCCCACCCAGATCAGGCCGGCGGCCATCACGGCCTCGGCAAACTCGGCGTTCTCCGACAGGAAGCCGTAGCCCGGATGCACCGCATCGGCCCCGCTCGCCAGCGCCGCCTCGATGATCCGCTCCGCCACCAGATAGCTTTCCGCCGCCGGGGCCGGACCGATCGGCACCGCCTCGTCCGCCTCGCGCACATGCAGCGCGCGGGCATCGGCGTCGGAATGGACCGCGATCGTGCGGATCCCCATCGCCCGCGCCGTGCGGATGATGCGGCAGGCGATCTCGCCGCGATTGGCGATCAGGACGGAACGGATCATGGCAGCCTCACCCAGTTTCTTTTGTGACTACACACTATCCTCATCAGGCAGCGGAGTCATCGGCATCGGTGCGATCGGCCCGGCCATCCGCACCGCCAGCAGGATCTGCCCGCGCGACGGCGTCGGCCATTGCGCCGGCGGCTCTGCGGGAGAGCGCAGCGCCTCGAACAGGGCGGCGAGGACGTGGCGCAGCTTGGCCAGCTTGCCGATCCGCACCCGCCGGTCCCACGCCTTGGCACCCTTCGCGCGCACCTTGCGCCCGATCGCGCCATAGATGTTGGCCGCCGCCAGCACGGCCCAGCGCTGCCGGAACGACAGGCTCGCCGCCCCGATCCGCGCCGATGCCTCGCGCTCCTCCGCCAGCGCCACCATCCGCGCCACCAGCGCCACCAGTTGCGGGCGGAAGGCCGGCTTCATGTGCTCGCCGGGCGGAATGTCCGCCTCGGCCAGCCATTCCACCGGGATGTAGCAGCGCCCGCCCGCATCATCCTCGCTGATGTCGCGCACGATATTGCCCAGCTGGAAGGCGAGGCCCAGGTCGCATGCGCGGTCGAGCAGATCCTCGTCATCCGCCTCCACGCCCATGACCCGCGCCATCATCACGCCGACCGCGCCGGCCACGTGATAGCAGTAGCGCCACAGATCCATCTCCGTGCGCGGACGCCAGCCCGCCAGGTCCAGCGCGAAGCCTTCGATCACATCGGCCGCCATGTCGGCCTTCAGCCCGGCCTCCAGCGCGACCTGACCAAAGGCGTCGAAGGCGGGCTCCGCTGTCGGCTGGCCTTCCAGCGCGCGGCCCGTCAGCACCCGGATGCCGGTGATCCGCTCGTGCCCGTCAGTGCCGGGGCGCAGGGTGAAACCGCTATCCTGCCCGTCGGCGATGTCGTCGCACCGCCGGCACCAGGCATAGAGCAGCCACGCCTTTTCGCGCGTGTCACGGTCGAACAGGCGGCTGGCCGCGGCGAAGCTCTTGCTGCCCTTGCGGATGGCGCGGTGCGCCTCTGCCACCAGGTCCTCCCGCTCCCGCCCGCCGCCGATCTGGCGCGGGGTGGGGCGCATGATGCGCGACGGGGCCAGCAGCCGGCGCGGCACGGTCAGCGGGCGGCGGTTCGCGGGTCGGATGGGCGGGGTGGTGCTCACAGTTCCTCCGCTGTCATGGCAAAGATCGGGCGGTGCGGCTGATAGGCGGCCATGCGGTCCAGCAGCGGCTCCAGCTCGTGCTCCACCAGCATGATGTTCTGGTGGGTGGGCCGGACGAAGCCGGTCTCGGCCATGGTCCGGTTGAACGCCACCAGCCCGTCATAGAAGCCGAAGGCGTTCAGCAGACCCACCGGCTTGGTGTGGTAGCCTAGCTGCGCCCAGCTCATCGCCTCCCACAATTCGTCCATCGTGCCGACCCCGCCGGGCAGGGTCAGGAACCCGTCCGACAGGTCGGTGAAGCGCAGCTTGCGCTCGTGCATGTTGGCCACGGTGATCAGCTCGGTGCAGGCATGGTTGGCCACCTCCGCAGTGGCGGCCAGCGCCTCCGGGATCACGCCGATCACCTCGCCCCCGGCGGACAGCGCGCCACTCGCCAGCGCCCCCATCAGCCCGCGCGTGCCCCCGCCATAGACCACGCCGATCCCGCGTTGCGCCAGCAGGGCGCCCGTTTCATGGGCCAGTGCGACATAGCGCGGATCGGCGGGCGTGGCGGAGCCGCAATAGACGGCAAGGCGGTTCATGGCGCTTCGGGTCCTTCGATAATGGTGAACTCGGCCGGGCGGCCCTTGGAACGGTAATACTCGACCGCATCGTCGAACACCTGCTGCGCCCGGGCAAAATCCGGCCCCAGCGTGGCCCGCGCCGCGGCGGCATTGCGCCAGGTCACCTGCAAGGGGGCGGTGTAATAGGCGAGCAGCACGTCGAACAGCGCATCGAGATTGGGGCCGTGATCGCCCGGCGTCTCCGGATGCCGCGCCACCTGCGCGTGCAGATCCGCCAGCGACCCCATCGTGGCTCCGTCCAGCACCAGCACCGTCACGCAAATTCCTCCCCGGAACGGGGAGGGGGACCATCCGCAGGATGGTGGAGGGGCACGGGCCGCTCTCCGGACGCTGCCAGCCGTTCCCGACAAATCTGCACCACCCGCGCCACGACTGCGCCCTTGTTCTCCATCACAAGCCGGGCCGGTATCCGGGTCGTTGCCACACCTCGGCTCCGCAGCCAGCAAGACCGAGCCTCATCTTTGCGGGCCTGAAGCACCGTGTCATGAACCCAGCCATCAACTTTAATCGTCAGCTTGGCTGCCGCGCAATAGAAGTCGAGTATGTAGTCGCCTGCTGCGTGTTGCCGCCGGAACTTGAACCCGCCGGGCCGCTGCCGCAATTCGCTCCACAGCAGGCTTTCGGGCAACGTCATCTCACTCCGCAGCTTGCGGGCCTGCTTTACCGTATCTCGCCGTCCGGAGAGATGACCGGGTGCCCCTCCACCATGCTGCGCATGGTCCCCCTCCCCCGGCGGGGGAGGATTGCGATGATTCTCCCCGATACGAGGAGGGGGGCCACCCGCAGGGTGGTGGAGGGGCACGGGCCACTCTCCGGACCGCTCGGTGTTCACCCCGCCAGATCCTCCAGCATCAGCCCCGCCGTCGCCTTCGCACTTCCCACAACCCCCGGGATCCCCGCGCCAGGATGGGTGCCCGCACCCACCAGGTAGAAGTTGCGGATCACGTCGTCGCGGTTGTGACCCCGGAAGAACGC
Source organism: Croceibacterium ferulae (assembly GCF_003660445.1). Lineage (GTDB taxonomy): Bacteria > Pseudomonadota > Alphaproteobacteria > Sphingomonadales > Sphingomonadaceae > Croceibacterium > Croceibacterium ferulae. The sequence goes on from NZ_QZVQ01000008.1 coordinate 138,183, forward strand.
GCTCTGCGTCAGCATCGGTTCCAGGCTGAAGGCGCTGCCCAGATGGGCGTTCAGGTCGGTGGCGAAATCGGGCGGGGCATAATGGAACTTGGTCACGATGCGGTTGTGGATGTCGGGGATCAGCCGGCGGCCGACCTCGTCCAGGATGCGCTTCTCCAGCTGCGGGCCGACCACCGACCAGTCGATCGCCAGCTTGCCCATATGCGCGACCGGCACCAGCGCATAGAAGGTGCTCATGCCCGGCGGCGCCATCGAGGGATCGCTGACGCTGGGATGGTGCAGGTAGATGGAGAAATCTTCCGGCAGCACGCCATGGGTGTAGATGTCGTCCAGCAGGCCCTTATAGCGCGGGCCGAACAGGATCATGTGGTGCGGGATGCCGGGCCAGGTGCCCTCCACCCCGAAATGCACCACGAACAGGCTGGGGCTGAAGCGCTTCTTCATCAGCTTGCGCCCCTCGCGCTGGCCGCGCTGGTTGCCGCTCAGCAGGTCGCGATAGGAATGGACGATGTCGCCATTGCTGGCCACCGCGTCGAAGCTCTCGTTCCAGCCGCTGGCACAGGTCACGTCGCTTGCCCGGTCGCCCATCGTGCCGATCGCGGTCACCGGATCGCCCAGCCGGACCACGCCGCCCAGCCGCTCGAAATGGCGTACCATGGCCGCGATCAGGCGGTTGGTGCCGCCGCGCGCCCACCACACGCCGCCATCCTTCTCCAGCTTGTGGATCAGGGCGTAGATCGAACTGGTGGTCATCGGATTGCCGCCCACCAGCAGCGTGTGGAAGCTCAGCGCCTCGCGCAGCTTCTCGCTCTTCACGTAGGAACTGACCACCGAATAGACCGACCGCCACGCCTGATGCTTCATCAGCGCGGGCGCGGCCTTGATCATGCTGGCGAAGTCCAGGAACGGCACGCTGCCCAGCTTGACGTAGCCTTCCTGGAACACGCCCGCCGAATATTCCAGGAAGCGTTCGTAGCCATCGATATCGCCGGGATCGAGCTTGGCGATCTCCCGCTTCAGCTGTGCATCATCGTTGGAATAATCGAAATTGACCCCGTCCGGCCAGTTCAGGCGATAGAACGGCATCACCGGCATCAGTTCGATATCACGGGCCATGTCATGGCCGGTGATGGCCCACAATTCCTGCAGGCAGGCCGGGTCGGTCACCACGGTCGGCCCGGCATCGAAGGTGAAGCCGTCGCGCTGCCAGTAATAGGCGCGCCCGCCCGGCTTGTCGCGCGCTTCCACCACGGTGGTGGCGATGCCGGCGGATTGCAGGCGGATGGCGAGCGCCAGCCCGCCGAACCCGGCACCGATGATGCAGGCGCGCTTCGCCTGGGGGTCGATCATGCACTATCCCTTTGTTGTTGCGCGCCAAGATAGAGCCGCGGCCGGTTGCCTGCCAGTGCCCGCACCGCCGCGGCCACCGGCACTGGCGGCCGTCCGCTCAGCACCCGCGCCTTGTCAGTCCAGGTGCTGCGCCCGGCATAGAACCGTTCGACCAGCGATGGCTTCAGCGTATAGAAACGCTCGAACACGCGATAACGCTCCGCCGGATCGGCCGCGCCGAACAGCATGGTGCCGAGCAGGCGATAGAAGCCCATCGCCTGCCAGTGCTCGCGCCCGCGCCGTTCCAGCAGATCGGCCAGTGCCGTGCCTGTCAGGCCGGGCGTTTGCGCGAAGGCATCCGCCACGGCCAGTGCCGTCTCGACCGCGAAAGGCAGGGTGTAGCTGGTCAGCGGATGGACGAAGCCGGCGCCCGCCCCGGCCCGCGCCACGCCCGGCACACGGCTCTCTGCCTGCCAGGCTGCAAAGTCGCCCCCGGTGATCACCGGCAGCACGCCCGTCTCCTCCGCCAGCATCGTCCCCGTCCAGCCATGCGCGGCGGCATAGGCATCCAGCCGCGCCGACAGCAGCGCGCGGTCCAGCACCGGGCTGTCCTGGTAATAGGTATCTTCGATGAACAGCTCGTCCGCCGCCAGCGGCAGGACATAGACGAAGCGGTACCCGTCGGTCTGGTCGACCCGCGCATCCATGATGGTCGGCCGCGTCAGCCCGTGCGGCCGGTCCACCCGCAGGTGGCGGCCCAGGAACACCTGCCAGCCGCCCCGCAGGTGCCGCGTCGGCCGGAACCCGCGACAATCGATCACCGCGCCCGCCGGCAGCCGCTCGCCACCGGGCAGCATCACGCCGTCGGCCGCGACCGCCTCGGCCCGCTTCCCCGTCACCAGCGTGCCGGCGGGCAGCGCGGCCGCCAGATGGGCGGCGAAATCATGCGAGGCGAGCGAGCGATATCGCGTGTCCAGCACCCGCCGAAACCGCGGGAAATCGACTTCGTAGCCCGCCTGCCACTCCGCCTTGCGCAGCGGCGCCACCAGCTTCGTGCCCGCTGCGTTCAGGTCGCTGGCGAACCAGCTCCACCGGTGATTGCCGCCGGCCCGCGCGCCTTCCTCGATCACCCGCAGGTGCAGCTGCGGGCAGCGTGTCGCCAGCGCCAGCGCGATCAGCCCGCCCGCCAGCCCGCCGCCGACGATCGCCACGTCGCATCCATTGCTGCCGGGGGCGCTGCTCATGTGCCTTGCCTTACCCGATCGCCGGGCGGAGGCAATGCAGCCATCTTTCTACCTGCGGCAGGAACAAGGCGACGTTCCGAACGTATCGCGCAAATCATCCTTGGGGTCCCAAAACAACATGCGAATTATCCTTCCCGGCGTCGCTCTGGCCGCTCTGCTCGCCGCGCCTGCGATCGCCCAGGACACGGCCGGCGCGTCCGGAACGGTTCGGGCCACCGAATATGACATGCCGCGCGATCAGGTCGATGCCGGCGTGCTGGACGGCGATTTCTTCATCATCGGCGCCGGCGTGGGCCTGGTGCCGACCTATGAAGGGTCGGATGATTACGTCGTGACCCCGTTTCCGGCGATCGCCGGGCGGGTGGGCGGCATCGGCATCGCCCCGCGTGCGGGTGGCATCGCCCTTGATCTGATCAGCGATTACGACACGCCGGGCAATGTGCAGTTCCAGCTCGGCCCCGTCGCCCGCCTGCGCTTCGGCCGCGACGGTGACGTGAAGGACGATGTCGTGGAACGGCTGGAGGATCAAGATCTGGCGGTGGAGGTCGGCGCCAATGCCGGCGTGACCTTCGCGCAGGTGCTGCATCCCTATGACCGGCTGACCGTCAGTTCCGACATTCGTTGGGACGTGGCCGGCGCGCATGACGGCATGGTGATCACGCCGGGCATCAGCTATCTGACCCCGCTCAGCCGCGGCATCTTCGCGGCGCTGAACGCCAACGCCGAATGGGTCGACGATTCCTTCGCGGAATATTATTACGGCGTCACGGCGGCGGATGCGGCCGTCACCGGCCTGCCGCAATATGACGCCGATGGCGGCTTCAAGTCGGCCGGTATCAACCTGGTCGCCGGGTTCGACCTAAATGGCGACATCACCGATGGCGGCCTCTCCATCGTCGGCCTCGCCAGCTACAACCGGCTGTTCGGCTCGGCGGAGGATACGCCCTTCACCAGCATCCGCGGCAGCGCCGACCAGTGGGTCGGCGGCATCGGCCTCGCCTACACGTTCTGACCCTTGCATGCCCGAGGGTGCCGGCCTATCCTGCCGGCACCCTCGGGGAGCCTGCCATGGCTGAGAGGTGGGGCTGGCATCCCACGACCCGTCGAACCTGAACCCGTTAATACGGGCGGAGGGAAGGGCGGCGGCACAGGCGCAATCCGGCTTTCCGCACCTCCTCCGACAAACGGAGAGCGTGTACATGGCCGACATCAATTCCCCGCTGGAAATCGGCGTCACCACCGGACCCATCCGCGGATCGCGCAAGATCCATGTCGGCCCGCACCGCGTGGCCATGCGCGAAATCGTGCTGGAGCCTTCCTGTGGCGAACCGCCGGTGCGGGTCTATGACACTTCCGGCCCCTACACCGACCCCGACGCCACCATCGACATCGCCGCCGGCCTGCCTTTGCTGCGCCGCCCCTGGCAACTCGCCCGCAATGACGTGGAGGCGTATGACGCACGCGAAGTGAAGCCGGAGGATAACGGCCTCAAGGGCCCCGACCGCTCCGCCGGCGTCCCCGCCTATCCCAACACCATCCGCCGCCCCCTGCGCGCGAAAGCCGGCCGCAACATCAGCCAGATGCACTACGCCCGCCAAGGCATCATCACGCCCGAGATGGAGTATGTGGCCGAACGCGAGAATCTCGGCCGCGAATTCGTCCGCCGCGAACTGGACGGCAACAGCTGGGGCGCCGAGATCCCGGAATACGTCACCCCCGAATTCGTGCGCAGCGAACTCGCCCGCGGCCGCGCAATCATCCCCTCCAACGTCAACCACCCCGAATGCGAACCGATGGCGATCGGCCGCAACTTCCTGGTCAAGATCAACGCCAATATCGGCAACAGCGCAGTGGCGTCCGACGTGGCGGCCGAGGTGGACAAGCTGGTCTGGTCGATCCGCTGGGGCGCCGACACCGTGATGGACCTCAGCACCGGTCGCAACATCCACGACACGCGCGAATGGATCATCCGCAACTCCCCCGTCCCCATCGGCACCGTCCCCATCTACCAGGCGCTGGAAAAGGTCGGCGGCATTGCGGAGGACCTGACCTGGGAGATCTTCCGCGACACGCTGATCGAACAGGCGGAACAGGGCGTCGACTACTTCACCATCCACGCCGGCGTGCGCCTGCCCTACATCCCGATGACCGCCAAGCGCGTCACCGGCATCGTCAGCCGCGGCGGCTCCATCATGGCCAAGTGGTGCCTGTCCCACCACCGCGAGAGCTTCCTGTACGAACATTTCGACGAGATCACCGAGATCTGCGCCGCCTACGACATCGCCTATTCGCTGGGCGACGGCCTGCGCCCCGGCTCCATCGCCGACGCCAATGACGAGGCGCAGTTCGCCGAACTCTACACGCTGGGCGAGCTGACCAAGCGCGCCTGGGCGCAGGACGTGCAGGTCATGATCGAAGGGCCGGGCCATGTCCCGATGCACAAGATCAAGGAGAACATGACCAAGCAGCTGGAGGCCTGCGGGGAGGCGCCGTTCTACACCCTCGGGCCCCTCGTCACCGACATCGCGCCGGGTTACGACCACATCACCAGCGGCATCGGCGCGGCGCAGATCGGCTGGTACGGCACGGCGATGCTCTGCTACGTCACGCCCAAGGAGCATCTGGGCCTGCCCGATCGGGACGATGTGAAGGTCGGCGTCGTCACCTACAAGCTGGCCGCCCATGCCGCCGACCTGGCCAAGGGCCACCCGGCGGCGCAGGTGCGCGACGACGCGCTCAGCCTCGCGCGGTTCGAATTCCGCTGGCGGGACCAGTTCAACCTGTCGCTCGATCCCGAAACGGCCGAACAGTACCACGACCAGACCCTGCCGGCCGAAGGCGCCAAGACGGCGCATTTCTGTTCCATGTGCGGGCCGAAATTCTGCTCCATGAAGATCACGCAGGAAGTGCGCGACTTCGCGGCGAAGGATGCGGAGGCGGGCATGGCCGCCATGAGCGAGAAATACCGCCTCGGCGGCAACGAACTCTATATCGGCGCCAACGGCCGCGAGCAGGATTGAGGGGAAGCGGGGGCGAGGCCGCGCGCCATCGCCCCCGCCGCCATCATCAGGTGGTCGGCAGCTGGACGTCCGGCATCGCGGCCAGTTCGGCGGCGGTCAGCGCGGTCTGCACATCCATGTCGTTGCCATCCTTGCGCGTGGTCAGGCCCTGCAGCGGCACGGTGACGTAGCGGTCGGGATTGCTGTTCTCCAGCTCCACGATCAGGCCGGTCACCTCCCCGCTCACCTGGTCGCCGGTGCGGCGCAGGGCCTGCACCTCGCCCAGTTCGGTGCCATTGGCGGAGACGAGATCGGCATCCAGCAGCTGCCGCTCCGTCATGCCCAGCGCGACGGCCGACCCGTCGGCGGCGGCAACGCCGGCATCGGCCCGCTGCTCCAGCGCGTCCTCCGTCGCATCGGCCTGCTTCTCCGCCTCGGACTGGCACGCGGCCACGCCCAGCGCGAGCGAGGACAGGGCGGCAAGGGTGACGAACTTCATGGCAGATGACTCCTCTTCTGCTGTGGGGGATGGAAGGCGAACGACGCGGCGCCGCGTTGGTTTCCCCCACCCTGCCGCACTCCGGAGGGCCCCGAAGCCACGCCCGCGCTTTACAACCGGCCCGCGGGGCGCGAACACACGCCATGGCCGATCTCTACCTCAAGGCGCTGGAATCCGAGCGCAAGGCCCTGTGGGCGACCTGTCGCCTCAAGGGCCTCCCCAAGACCACGCCGGAGCGCATGCGCATCGCGGAACTGGACCGGCTGATTGCCGAGCATAAGGGGAAGGCGAAGGGGTAGTAACGAGCGACTATCGCGGGCGATGGCAACGAGTATGCTGCTAACCTGACCCGCTTATGAGAATTAACAAGTGCCCGAGCTTGCAGGAACGAGACGAAACCGCTTATTCTCGCTCCGCAGCGAATAGGGGGACGGTGTGGGAGAGAAGCAAGGCGAGCCTTCAAGTCCTAAGGCCAAGCGAGTAAGAGTTAGTCAAACTGACGTTCCCGCCTACTCGCTTGAGGACGCATTGAGAGTAGCGTCTGCCATAGCGGACAATTATGCAGGCGCTGCGACTAAGCCGTTAGATGTGGCTGCAGCGATGAACCTCGCTCCGAACTCGAGTCATTTTAGGATGCTCACGGGCTCTGCGATAGCTTATGGTTTGACTTCCGGTGCTTACAACGCAGCTGAAATTTCACTGACACCTTTGGCTAACCAAATCTTATCTCCTCTGGCAGAAGGTGATGATATTTCCGGAAAGCGGGAAGCGCTGCTTACGCCGAACATTGTTGGAACTTTTCTAAACAAGTATAATAACAGTCCGCTTCCCCCCGAGCGCATCGCTGAAAATGTTCTTGTAGCGCTAGGTGTCCCGCGAGAAAGAGCGTCGTCTGTTTACGCGTTGATAGTTGAGGGTGCGGCGTCCATTGGTATGTTGCAAGAGATAAAGGGGAAAAAGTATATCAATCTGGAGAGGGCAGGGCCTAACTCTTCTAAGATACCAGCTGATGACGAGATCGATGTAAGCGATAGGGTGGACTTGGAGAGCGGTGAACCGCTTGCAAAGTCAACTACAAACGAAGATATAGAAGCAAAGTCATCTGAGAATATTGATACTGGTTTTATTCGCAAAGATACTGCGAATAAGAAGGTATTTATTACTCATGGTTATAATAAACAGTTTGTGGATCCGATAAAAAAGCTTTTGTCGTTCGGTGAGATGGAGGCGGTCGTTTCGGTGGAGAGGCAGTCGATTTCACAACCAGTCCCCGAAAAAGTAATGAATGATATGCGTGAGTGTGGCGCCGCGATTATTCACGTCGAAGGTGAAATGACCTTGATCGATGCTGAGGCGAAAGAGCACATTGTTCTAAATCCTAACGTGCTAATCGAGATCGGTGCTGCAATGGCTTTGTACGGCAAGAGGTTTATACTTCTTGTCAAGAATGGTGTGAAGCTTCCTTCAAATCTCCAAGGCCTTTATGAAGGTAGGTATGAGGGTGACGCACTCGATGGCAACGCGACAATTCGGCTCTTGGAAGCTATAAACGACTTAAAACGCGCTAAGTAAGCTAAATGGCGATTTATGTTAGTAGGCGTTGTATGTGGAGTCGGGTAGAGTCGTGTAGTTCGGTGCTTGATCTCCCTCGTGAAAGCTCAACAACGTACTTCGCCAATGCGTGGCCATCACCGTAACCCGCTCATCCGTAATCCGGCGGTCACGCGATGGGCGCTGATCCGTCAAAGTCAGCAACGGCAAAGCGCACGGGTCATAGCTGGTGTCGGTGCGTTCCTCCGAGGCCGCCACCAGCTTCCAAAATCGTCATCGCGAGTAGCCGGAGGTGACATGGCGGCCCAGAGCCACATGCGTCACCCCATTCGACCCCGAATGGCTTCGCTGCGCTTGCAATGACGTAGGTGTGGTTGGCGGAAGGGCGCTTCGATCACTCCTGCTCCGACGCCCAGACCGGCGCCTCCAGCGCCGCCGCCAGCTTCCGCCGCGTCGCGCGCGAGCCATAGCCGGCGCCGGCCTCGATCCGGCTGACCCACACCTGGCTCAAGCCCGCCTTCTGCGCCAAAGCCGCCTGCGACAGCCCGCAATAGCGGCGCCATGCGGCGAGCGGGGACAGGTTCTCGTCCAGGATCAGGTTGAGCACCTTGCCCGGCATCGTCCCCTCGCCGGCATCAAACCGCGCCAGCCGCGCGTCCGCGATCCGCACATCTTCCTCGTCCTCGGCATAGGCGCTCAGGCGCTCCCAATCCTCGGCGCGCATCACGACCATCTCCGTGCCATCCGGGGCGGTGAAACGCTGGGGCCAGTAGTCCAAGGTCGCGCTCCTGTTCGTGAGCCGGGCGGGCGGTCTGACGTATAACGCAGCATGTGGTGAAACGCAGCCGCCCGGTTCAGTCGGCCCGCGCCAGAACCCCACCGTCCAAAACCATTTTCCTACACGCCCCCGATCTGCCCAAAGCTTGAGGATGACCACGCCCCCGCCCGGTGCCCCGTCGCCAGCCGCCTCACCCCGCACCCGCCACCCCGATCCGCTCGCGCACGACCAGTACCGCTGGACCGCGGCCAAGGCGCTGGCCTTCCTCGATGACCTCGGCCGCCACGGCAATGTGGCGCGCGCGGCGCGCAGCGTCGGGATGACGCGGCAATCGGCCTATCGCCTGCGCGACCGCTCGCTCACCGTGGCGCAGGCCTGGCCGCTGGCGCTCGCCGCCGGGCTGAAGCAGGCGGCGCTGCTACCCTCGCGGGCGGAGACGCAGCGGGCGGCCGCGCGGCGCCGGCAGAACGATGCAAGGTGGTTCGCGGAAGGACTGCCCTGGCTGCAAACCGACACACCCGCCGGGCTGGGCGACAGTTCCTCGCCACACCGCGACATCGCGCCCCGCCAAGGTGACGCTGTCCGCCACCTTGGCGACAGGGCCGGTGCGCAAGGCGGCAGGGTGTGATCGGCATGGCGACACCACCGGTCGGCACGGTGTCGCCTGCCCGGTGCAAGCCGACGGGAAATGCGGCCAAGCCGACGCGAACCGGCGTAACCCCGTCACCCCACACCCTTGTCCCCGACCAGCGCCCGCAACCGCACCGCCAGCACCGCATCCACCCGCGCCGCGCCATTGCGCAGGCCTTCCAGGTCGCCCGCCATCTCCGCATCGCCCAGATGCGCCGCCAGCGCCATCGCCGTCTCGTAGCTGACCCGCTGCGCCTGCTTGCCCTTGCGCAGCGCTCCGGCCAGCGCGACATCGCGCCAGCGGCCGGGCACCTCCGTCTCGGTATCGCGGCAGGCATCGTCCAGGATCGCGCGCAGCCAGATATTGTCCGCGCCCTGCGCCTCGGCACCCAGCCGGGCCAGCAGCTCGGCCAGCGTCTTTGCTTCCTCCCCGGCGTGGGGCAGGTCGGCGTGGATCAGCGCGCGCAAGGCGTCGTCATGCACCGCCGCCGCCAGCGCGCCGCCCCGCTCCGCCAGCGCCCGCGCGGCGTCGGCCATGTCCTGCAGCGCCTCGACCAGCAGTCCCTGTGCACTATCGACCTGCGGCATCCTGCGCTCTCCCTTTAACGTGTCCGTCCGGCGTCCCGGTCCACCAGCAGCTGGAACAGGATCGCGCGCACCTCGCCATCCACGATGCCGTCGATATGTTCGGGCCGCCAGCGGCGCTGGAACGCCTCCACCACCTTGTGGCTGTCCGTGATGTCGTACCCGAACCGCTCCAGCGCCAGCATGAAGGCGCCGTCATTGTCGAACGGATCGCCCAGGTCCAGCCGTTCCGGCCGGGCCAGGCACAGGCGGTGGCGCGCCAGCCGGTCCCACGGGAACAGCTCGCCCGGGTCGATCTTGCGCGTGGGGGCGACGTCCGAATGGCCGACCACATTGGCGCGCGGGATGTCATGGGTCTGCACGATGCGCGCCAGCAGCGGCAGCAGCGCGTCGATCTGCGCCCGGGCGAAGGGGCGGTACCCGCCGGCATGGCCCGGATGGTCCAGCTCGATCCCGATGCTGGCGGAGTTCACGTCCCGCAGGCCCCGCCAGAAGCTGGCGCCTGCATGCCAGGCGCGCTTCTCCTCCGCCACCAGCCGGATCACCTCGCCCGCCTCGCTGATCAGGTAATGCGCGCTGACCTCCGCCGCCGGGTCGATCAGCCGGGCCAGCGCGGCATCGAACGGCATCTCGGTATAATGCAGCACCACGGCGGAGATGGCGCCGGCCCGCTCGTTCCAGTTGGGGGAGGGGACCTCCCGGTGGACGAGCTCGTCCTCAGCCATCCGCGCCTGCATCGGCCGGCGCGCCGATCGTGGCGCCCATCACCAGCACGCCGTCGCCCTGCGCCTGCTGCACGGTGCCGCCATGCGCCTGTGCCAGCTGGCGCACCAGTGCGGCCGGGGCGGTGCGGGCGGACAGCTGGTGCGGGGGCAGGGTGCCGTCCAGCGCGCGGCCGATGTCGCGGTCCATCGCGATCCGGTCGCCTTCCGCGCGGATGGCGATCTCGACGTCGCCGCCACGCCGCTCCGCCGCAATGGCCAGCACGCCGCCGCGCACCAGAGTGTCCAGGCCGATCGCCGCCATGTTCAGCAGCAGCTTGGCCGCCGGGCCGGGCAGCGTGTCCGCCGCGATGCCCCACTCAAGCGCCACGTCGCGCCCGCCGGCGGCCAGCGCCGTGATCAGCTCCCGCATCTCGGCCACCGGCATCTCCTGCACGGAAGAACCGGCCGCGCCAAAGGCGTAGCGGAAGAAGGTCAGCTTGTCGGCCGCCACCCGCGCGCTCTGTGCCAGCAGCTGCGTGCAGCTGTCGCGCATGGCGGGGTCGTTCTCGTGCTCCAGCAGTTCCAGCCCGTTGCCGAAGGCGGAGACGGGGCTGACAAGATCGTGGCACAGGCGCGAACAGAGCAGGGCGGCGAGATCGGGTTGTGAAATCATCATTGCCGCCCTTAGCTTTCCGCGAGGGAACAGGAAAGCTGCACGAAGCCCGCTTCGTCGTCCTGCCACCAGCATACGTCGCACGCCGCCACGATCGCCCACACCCGCCCGTCGCCGGCGGCCTGCGCCTGGTCCGTGGCGGAGGGGCGCGCATCGCCGGTCGGGTGGGAGTGGTAATAGCCCAGCACCGCCGGCCCCCCGGCCCGCGCCGCCCGGTGCGCCGCGATCAGCGTGGCGGGATCGATCTCGAACCGGTGCCAGGGCTCGGCCGCCACATTGGCCGCCGGCACCGCCTGCACGATCGCCTGCCCCCGGCCCAGCAGCAGGCCGCAGCATTCCCGCGGATGCGCCGCCGCCGCTGCGCTGCGCATCACCGCCAGCACGGCGCTTGTGACCGTCCATTCCATGCGGCACAGCCTGCGGCATGACAGCGGCAGATACAATCACCGGCACGCTGGCCGGCGGGCCCCGGCTGGACAAGGCGCTGGCGGAGGCGAGCGGCCTGTCGCGCGAACGGATCAAGGCGCTGCTGGCCGAAGGCGCCATCACCGTCGCGGCCACCCCCGCCACTTCCCCCAGCGCCAAGGCGCCCGACGGCGCCTCCTTCGCCATCCGCCTGCCCCCGGCCACCGACCCCCACGCCCTGCCGCAACAGATCCCGCTGACCATCGTGCACGAGGATGCCGACCTGCTGGTGGTGGACAAGCCCGCCGGCATGGTCGTCCACCCCGCCGCCGGCAATCCGGACGGCACGCTGGTCAACGCCCTGCTGCACCATTGCGCCGGCCAGCTGTCGGGCATCGGCGGCGTCGCGCGGCCGGGCATCGTGCACCGGATCGACAAGGACACGTCCGGCCTGCTGGTGGTGGCCAAGAGCGACCGCGCGCATGAAGGCCTCGCCCGCCAGTTCGCCGATCATTCCATTACCCGCGCCTACCTCGCCGTCACCAACGGCCACCCGCAGCCGCCCGCCGGCACCATCACCGCGCGCCTCGGGCGGTCGGATGCGGACCGCAAGAAAATGGCCGTGCTGCCCAAGGATTCCTCACGCGGCAAACATGCCGTTACCCATTACAAGACCCTTCAACGACTCACCGGCGCGGCCGTGGTGGAGTGCCGGCTGGAGACCGGCCGCACGCACCAGGTCAGGGTTCACCTCCTGTCAATCGGCCATCCGCTATTGGGAGATCCAGTCTATGGGCGCGCCAATTCCATCGTCCGGCCGATCCTGCGGGAGCTCGGCTTCACGCGGCAGGCGCTGCACGCGGCGGAACTCGGCTTCGTCCATCCGGTCAGCGGCGAATACCTGCACTTCAGCAGTCCGCTGCCGGCCGATATGCGCCAGTTAATCGACGAATGCGGTCAATGATATCGACGAAACGAAGCTGAATTACAGGATCGGTCGGTATATAAGACCGTTGGGGGCAGGAGTGGCCGGGCCCTGTGGATGCCCAGAAGGGGTCCACGCAATGATTGGCCGACACAAGGTTGTGGGACACAGATGATGAGCGAGCAGAGAAAACTGACAGTGCCGGCACTCGGGGGCGAACAGAGCCTCAACCGCTACCTGTCGCAGATCAAGAAATTCCCCGTGCTGAAGCCGGAGCAGGAATACATGCTCGCCAAGCGGTACCAGGAACATGAGGATCCGGAGGCCGCCGCGCAACTGGTCACCAGTCACCTGCGTCTCGTGGCCAAGATCGCCATGGGCTATCGCGGCTACGGCCTGCCGGTCAGCGACCTGATCTCCGAAGGCAATGTCGGCCTGATGCAGGGCGTGAAGAAGTTCGAGCCCGATCGCGGCTTCCGCCTGGCGACCTACGCCATGTGGTGGATCAAGGCGTCTATCCAGGAATACATCCTGCGCAGCTGGTCGCTGGTCAAGATGGGCACCACCGCCGCGCAGAAGAAGCTGTTCTTCAACCTGCGCCGCATGAAGAAGCAGCTGGAGGCCTACGAGGACTCCGACATGCACCCGACCGATGTCGCCAAGATCGCGACCGACCTGGGCGTGCCGGAGCAGGAGGTCATCAACATGAACCGCCGCATGATGATGGGCGGCGATGCCTCGCTGAACGTCTCCATGCGCGCCGACGAGGAAGGCGGCGGCCAGTGGCAGGACTGGCTGACCGACGACCGCCCGCTGCAGGACCACGTCGTGGCCGAGGCGGAGGAGGCCCGCGTGCGCCACTCCATGCTGGTGGAGGCGATGGACGGGCTGAACGATCGGGAGAAGCACATCCTGACCGAACGCCGCCTGACCGACGACCCGCAGACGCTGGAGGAGCTGAGCCAGGTCTACGACGTCAGCCGCGAACGCATCCGCCAGATCGAGGTGCGCGCCTTCGAGAAGGTGCAGAAGGCCATGCAGCGGATCGCCGGCGAGAAGCTGATGCCCGCGATGGCCTGAGGCCTGGTGTCAGTGCTGAGGTGCTGAGAGGGGCGGTCCGTAGGGGCCGCCCTTTTTGTTGGCGCGAAACGGTAGCTGTTTCGCTGTCGATTCTAAATCAGTTCCAATTGCTTAGCTGCTGGGCTGGTACGAGCAACATCGTGTTCCAGTCCCATTGCCTTGGCGAGCTGGTCTATGACTAGCGTGAAATGGTGATCCGTTGCCGACCATCGCCAGGCCGCAGCATCTCCAGTCCTTCCCATCCCATCGGCAAGTTGATGAATGAATGCGTCACCTGAGCTAAAACCAACCCCGCTAAATGCATCGGATGCAACAAGACGTTCGGCCACCTCGAAAATAGCTTTGTAGCCGCGCTCTTTCCTGACCGAGGGTCCCTTGAAAATATGGTAATATTCCGGGCAGGAGTATCGTAGATGGGCAGATGGAGCACCGTTGAATGGCGCGTATGCCGAAGGGTATTCAAGCGCATAATCTGAGAACATTGGCACAATCGGAAATTCGGCGCTGTTTGCCAAAATCGCCTGGTAGAGTTTCCAGTCTGCTCTAGAAAATTGACCATCCATTCCAGCTTTAAGGCGCGGCTTCTCAGGAAAGGATGTGGCGCTCCAGAAGACACGAGCCCACGTGTTTGGTGCGATGAGGCGGGCTACCTGAGCGCTTAGGAGGTGAGTGAAATCCTCTCCGTCGGAGATTTCGAGTGGGCCACCATCGAGAAGCAGGATTACAGACTGCGTCGTTAAGCTGAGTTGAGAAGCGAACTGCGTCAGTGTTTCAGCACTTGAGACGCTTTCAATTTCGCCAAGCTCAAGCCGAAAACACGCGGGAGCAGCAGGATTCCGCTCTGCGTATCTTTGGACAGCTTGATAGTACGCGGCGGAATTGCGAAGGCCAAATACTGGCGCCGCATTAGCTCCAGCCAATCTGGCTCGCTCGATTAAAGCCGTCAGAGGATGGTCAGTAACAACTGCGCTATGCCGCTGATCATCAATCAACTCTGCATCGATGAAAGCGAGGCGACGATCCCAACAGTCAGCGAGCTGGCGGCCAAAGCTGTGCAGATACTCAACAGTTGTGAGCACCCGCTGTTGATCTGGATCGAAGCTTCCAGCCGGCGGGATCTTAAAAGCTGGGAGGACGCGCCCGCTTCGAGCAGAGGAGACGCTTTTCAAGGCGCGGCGCTCGCCTGCCTTCCACTTTAGCTGCGGGAGGTAAATTGCTTGCGACGCGTGCATAATACCTACTCCAAGATGCCTAACGCACGGAGTGCGATGCTAACTTCACCATTGCCGAGCATGTCACTAAATTCTTTGTAGCTTCGCTCACGCCGGATACGCCCTGCGACAAGCGCTGGATGAATGTGATTGCGTCCAGCAAAGTCTCTTACTGCATCGGCTGATTTTGTGAACCTGATCAATGATGATTGCCAAGTAGTACGAGGGATTATCGCGTTTTCAGCAAATTCGTCAGCTTCACTTTCAAGGACCTCGTCGTTGGACTCACCAGCATTCTCATCGAGAATGGCACCGTACAAGACTCTTGGCCAGTGGCGAACAAGGTGCCCCAGTTCGTGCAGTAGAACGAACCAGAAGTTATCCACTCGGTCATGACGAGCCGTTATACCTATAACGCCATAGCGTCCGTCGAGGGACATTGCTGCTCCATCCAGCTTCGTCTTTGGCAGATGTGGTTCAACGACTACGATAATGCCATGCTGAAGCAGCAGCTGAAACGCACTTTCGATGCCATTAGGAACTGCACTAAGCTTAGCGATCTGTGCGGTGTCCTCGGCCGACGGTGGTGAAAACTGACGCGCGAGCCCGATTTTTCTGCGGGCGTGAGACAGAACGCGCGCTTGCCACGCGAGCAGTGCAGCCCGCCGTGCTGTCGAGATTTCTCCGTTAGTTTTACGATGCAGGGCCACGCTGATCTCAGAGGGTGCCCGATGAAAGAAGTCTGCGAGAACACGACTACGCTCCGCAGGGGACGTTCGTCGCAGGTCGATACGGGTATCGAACCAACCGCGTGAATTCATCATGGCGAAGGGGAAGTCAGCTAGAGTAAGATCTTCTGGCAAGCCTTGCTCTACAGCTTCCTTCTGGCGTTCAACTGAGACCGTGGCTGTGAAGCGTACGCCGATTGCACGCCCCATCTCCGCTACTCGCCTCAGACTAGCCGACTCGTAGAGTTCTTTCTCGTATTTCTGAATTTGCTGCTCTTGCACACCCGCAACGTTGGCCAACTCGCGTTGTGTCAACCCAGCAGCAATCCGCGCCTCAACCAAGGCCCTTCCTAATTCGGGCAAGCCCTCTATCTCGATTGGCTCGTCACCCGACTGGCGACGTCGCTCGTATGCAACTAATTGCTCACGAAGATCTTTAGCTTGTCGCTCGTAAGATGCCTTTTGAGCGTGAGCAATCACAGGGTCTACGCCACTGGCGATTAGCTTTAGCAAGTCGAACTTAGAGAGTGAGGTCTCGTACCCAGCTAACGATTTGCGCGTGGAGCGATACTCGCGCTCGTTCTTGATCATATGTTTAAAAGTTCCAAAATATTCAACTTCATACCTACCATTCCTCTCTCTTCGTGCGTGACTTTGTCACGTGAAAGGAACCGGAAGTTCTCTCCTGCTGGGCCATCATGCGCTCCCCCGATCAGCAGGTCTCCTCGGTAGATCTGTCTTCGTTCCAGAGCGAGGTTGTCGTCATACAAGACAGGGTCGAGGCTTGGCAGCACCCCGGCTGGATCCCAGCATGCGTCGTAATCCCCAGGGCGCTCTTTCGAACTCACATAGCTTCCGCCGATATAGATTCTTCCGCAGCCCGCCTGCCGCAGGGCGCGGCAGGCAAGCACGAGGCCTTCAAACAACCAAGCGCGATGATCGTTGTAGGCGAATACGTCTCGGAACTCCCTTAAGCTGACATGATGCAGCCCTTGGGGGAGCACATCGAAAGCTGAGTGAGGCCGAGCGACCATCGCGGGGAGCATGAACACAACTTTATCGTTGGGTTGCAGAAAAGCAAGGCCGAACGTTTTGCCTATAACAAACGACCTCCGACATTCGGGATTTACTAACCACTTTCCTACATCCCCGTCCGACACCTACCGCCTCCGGCGATGAGCAACCGCCGCAATACCGCCCGCCCTCGGCGCGCCACCAGCCGCCCGCGCCACAAGCCCTGGCAGCCTTACCTCAGGCTCCCGCCCTTCCTGCCCGTGCCCACCCGCACAAGGCGGGACGGGTGGACGGCGGAGCGGCAGGCGGGGTGCATCACCTTGCTGGCGCAGGGCGGCTGCGTGCGCAAAGCGGCGCAGCAGCTCGGCCTGTCGCGGGAGAGCACCTATCGCCTGCGCCACGGTGACGCGAGCCGCGCTGCAAGGTTACACGGGTGATCGGCAACGCGACACCGGCTGCTGCGGTGCGTGACACCGCCAGGTGGCAAGGTGACACCGCCGCTGCGCAGGGTCACGCCGGATGGCGGCAAAGTGACACTGCCGCCGCGCAGGGTCACACCGGACGGCGGCAAGGTGACACCGGATGCCGCCAGGGTGACGCGAAATCGGGCAAGCCGACGCGAACCTGCGTCACCTGTGTCACCCTTGCCGGGTGCGGCCCTCATTGCGGGCCGGCAGCAGCTGGAACAGGTTCGCGCGCACCTCGCCATGCACCGCACCGCCGGGCAGGGCCGCACACTCGGTGCCCTGCGTACCTACACGCCGACCCAGGCTCAGGCCCTGAGCGTCGCCCCGCCATCCACATACAGATCGGCCATGGTGATGTGCCCGGCGCGGTCGCTCAGCAGGAACAGCACCGTCTCCGCAATGTCCTCCGGCGTGGCGAGCTTGCCCAGCGGGATGCCGGTCTTGTAGGCTTCCAGGCTGCCCGCGATCACCCGCGCGGCGCCGTCCTCGTCGGCCCACATGCCGGTCTGCATCGGCGTCAGCGTCGATCCGGGGGCCACATGGTTGCAGCGGATGCCGTGCGGCGCCAGCTCCAGCCCCAGGCAGCGGGTGAACATCGCCGCCGCCGCCTTGGACGCGGCATAGGCGGCCATGTTCTGCCGCGGAATGCCCGCCGCGTTGGACCCGACGGTGACGATGCTGCCACGCCCGCGCGGCGCCATCACCCGCCCCAGCGCGCGGCCCAGGTGGAACACGCCATCGGCATTGACCGCAAAGGTCCGCCGCCACTCCGCATCGTCCAGCTCCAGCACCGATGCGGTGGACAGCACGCCGGCGACACTCACGCCCAGCGCGATCGGCCCCCACTCGCGCTCCACCCGTACCACCAGCGCATCCATCGCGCCGCTGTCGGTCACGTCGAGCACCGCCGCATCCGGGCCGGCGGGAAGGGTGAGGTCGGTCGCCATCACCCGCGCGCCTTCCTCCCGCAGCAGCCGCACCACCGCCGCGCCGATGCCGCCGGCCGCTCCGGTGACGAAGGCGATCCGCCCCTCCAGCCCCAGCGACCGGCTCACCGCAGCGCCTCCAGCACATCATTCGTGGCCACCACCCGCGCGCAAGCATCCGCCGCCTGGCGCAACGCGGCGTCGTGCCACTCGCGGGAGAAGTCTCCCAGCGCATCGCCCACCATGAAGGGCTGCAGGTCCAGCTGGAACGCCTCGGCCGCGGTGAACAGGCAGCCGATATGGGCATAGATTCCGCACACGATCAGCTGGTCCCGCCCGCGCGCCCGCATCAGCACCTCCAGATTGCTGCGCTGGAACGCGCTGTAGCGGTGCTTGACCAGCACGATATCCTCCGGGGCAGGGGCCAGCGCGGGGATGATCGGCTGATGCTCCGGCACATGGCGCATGCCCGGGCCCCACAGATCGGCCTGCCGGCCCCGGTCGGCCAGCAGCTGGTCACCCTGCTGCGCGGTGTAGAACACCGGCACGCCCGTGCTCCGCGCCGCCGACAGCAGGGTGCCGATATGCTGCACCAGATCCGGCACCGGCTCGGCCTGGAAGGCGTCGACGAAGTAATGCTGCATGTCATGCACCAGCAGCGCGGCCCGGTCCCGCTCCAGCAGCCAGTCCGCGCGGGAGGCCGGCCAGTCCGCGGCGGCGGGCATGGGGTAGGGGGCGATGCCGGGCAGGCGGCGCGGGGTGTCGGTCATGCGGCTTCTCCGGCCTGTACGGGCATGTCGAGCTCCAGCGCGCGCAGCATGGCCTGGAACTTGGCGGTGGTCTCCGCCAACTCGGCCGCGGGTTCCGATCCGGCGACGATCCCGGCGCCCGCATGCAGCAGGACGTCGCACCCACTGATCTCGGCGCAGCGCAGCGTGACGTGCCACTGCCCGTCGCCCGCCGCATCGACCCAGCCGATCGCCCCGCCATAGAAGCCCCGGCGGTCGCCCTCCAGATCACGGATCGCCTGCAGCGCCGCAGTGCGCGGGACGCCGCCGACCGCCGGGGTGGGATGCAGCAGCGCCGCCAGCCCCGCCGCGCTCGGCCCGTCGCCTCCGGCTAGCGTGCCGCTGATCCGGGTGCCCAGATGCCACATCGTGGCCGTGGAGCGCAGGGCAGGGCCGTCCACGGCCAGATCGGCGCACAGCGGCGCCAGCAGGTCGGCGATATATTCCACCACCAGCGCGTGCTCGCGCCGGTCCTTGTCCGACTGCAGCAGCCGACGGCCTGCCGCCTCGTCGCTCACCCGGTCGATCCCGCGCGGGGTGGAGCCGGCCAGCGGGTGCGACAGGATGGCCGCCGCGCGCCGCTCCACCAGCAGTTCCGGCGTGGCGCCCACCAGCCAGTGGTTCCCCCGGCCGGATACCGGCGCCAGGTCCAGCAGGAAGGTCAGCACCGAAGGGTCGGCGGCATGCAGCCGGCGGGCCAGCACCAGCGGATCGACCGGCTCGCTCGCCCGGGCCGCCATCTGCCGGGCCAGCACCACCTTGCTGAGCGCGCCACCGTCGATCAGGCGCAGCGCCTGCGCCACCATCGCGGCATAGTCGCCCGTCTCGTCCAGCCGGCGCAGGATGGCGGAAGACGCGGCGGACGCGGTGTCCAGCACCGCCTCCGCGGCAGGGCCATGGTGCAGCGCGCCGGCGGCGAACAGGTAGCTGTCCTGCGCCGGATCGAACGGCATCGCCCCGGCCACGATTGCGCTGTCCTCTGCCGCGCTCAGCAGCCGGGCGGCGGCTGCCTCCAGCCCATTCGGCCCGGGCCGCAGATGTCGGGCATTGCCGCGAGCGTGAAGGCTGTTTTCCCGCCCCAGCAACAGCAAGCCGTCGAACGCCACACGATCCTCGTTATCTGCAAGTGATTTGCAGCGGCAATAGACGCTCGCCGTCCCGGCGCAACCCCTCGCGCGTCAGCGGCCGGCAGCGTCGGGCGCGCGGGCCTCCTCGCCACCGAACACCTTGCGGCCGTTGATCCAGGTTTCCAGCACGCGAATCTCGCGCATCTCTTCCGGGCTGGCCATCAGCGGGTCGCGGTCGATCACCAGGAAATCCGCCCGTTGTCCTTCGGCCAACTGCCCGAAGCGCCGGTCGGCAAAGCCCGCATAGGCCGCACCGACCGTGTAGGCGGCCAGTGCCTGTTCGCGGCTGATCGCCTCCTGCGGCTGCCACCCGCCGAACGGCTGGCCATCGGCCCCCGTGCGGCTGATCGCGGCCGCCATGCCGGTGAAGGGCAGCGGCGGCTCCACCGGCGCGTCGGAGCCGAAGGCCAGCGGCGCGCCCGCCGCCAGCATGGAGCGCCAGGCATAGGCGCCCGCCAGCCGGTCCGGCCCCAGCCGCGCCTCCGTCATCTGCCGGTCCGACGGCTGGTGCTGCGGCTGCATGGAGGCGATCGTGCCATGCTGGCCGAAGCGGGTGATGTCCGCCGGGTCCACCACCTGCGCATGTTCGATCCGCCACCGCCGATCGCCATCATAGTCGTCGGACAGTTCGGCGATGGCATCCAGCGCCTCCCGATTGGCGCGGTCCCCGATGGCGTGGATCGCCACCTGGAACTCGTCCATCGCCGCGCGGCTCATCAGGTTGCGCAGCTGCGTTCCGTCCAGCAGCGGCAGGCCGCGATTGTCCGGATCATCGGCATAGGGGGCGTTCAGCAGTGCGCCGCGCGATCCCAGCGCGCCATCCAGGAACAGCTTGATCCCGTTCAGCCGCAGCCGGTCGTCATACAGCCACAGGGTTGGCGCAGGGCCGCCGATCAGCAGCAAGGCATCCACATTGGCGGCATAGGCCATCACGCGGATGTCCAGCCGCCCGGCATCGCCCGCCCGGCGGTAAGTCATCCAGTCTTCCACGCTGGTGCCCATGTCGGCCACGGCGGTGACGCCATTGCGCAGCAGCACGCGCTGCGCCTCGTACAGGGCCAGGTCGCGGTCGGACGCGCGCGGCGGCGGCACCTGCGCATCGACCAGCGCGGTGGCGGCATCCACCAGCACGCCAGCGGGCGCTTTCGACCCCGCGACGCGTTCGATCCGGCCACCCGTGGGATCGGCCGTCTCGGCCGTCACACCGGCGGCCGCCAGCGCGACCGAATTGGCCCAACCCGCATGGCCGTCGGCACGGGCCAGCCACACCGGGCGGTCGCCCACCACCGCGTCCAGTTCGGCCGCGGTCGGGAACCGGCCCAGACCCCAGCGCTCCTGATTCCAGCCGCGGCCGATCAGCCAGGGCTGGTCCGGCTTGGCGGCGGCATAGGCGGCCAGCTTGTCCAGCGCCTCCTGCAGGGAATCGGTGTCCGACAGGTCCAGTGTCAGCTGCGCCAGCCCCAGGCCCATCAGGTGCAGGTGGCCGTCGATCAGCCCGGGGATCACCGTCCGGCCGCGCCCATCCTGGTGATAGTCGATGCCTTCCGGCGCCTTGTCGCGCCGCTGCAGCAGCCGTGTGATGCGCCCGGCATCATCGATCACCATTCCACGAAAGCGCGTGACCTGGCCCTCGCGATCGATCGAGATGCCGTTGATGTTGTCGACCAGCGTATCCGCCAGGGCCGGCGGGGCAGTCGCGGCCAGCAGCGCGGCGGCGAGCAGCAGGGCGCGCTTCATCGGGCGACCTCCGGCAGGTGGCGGACCAGCGCGCTGGTGTCCTGCCGCCCGCCGCCGGTGGCCTGCACGGCGGCATAGAGCTGGTCCACCAGCGCGGTCACCGGCAGCGGCTGCCCGGCGGCATTGGCGGTGGCCAGCGCGATGGCGAGATCCTTGCGCATCCAGTCGATCGCGAAGCCGAAGTCGAACTCGCCCGCCGCCATGCTGGTCCAGCGATTGTCCATCTGCCAGCTCTGCGCCGCGCCGCCGCCGATCGCCTGCAGCACCTTGTCCATCTCCAGCCCCTGGCCCTGCGCGAAGCCGACCGCTTCGGACAGGCCGGCCAGCGTGCCGGCGATGCAGATCTGGTTGACTGCCTTGGCGCTCTGCCCGGCGCCGGCCTCCCCGATATGGACGATGCGGGCGGCATAGGCCTGCAGCACCGGCTCGGCCCGGGCCATCGCCTCCGCCGTGCCGCCGCACATCACCGACAGTTTGCCGTTCTCCGCACCCGCCTGCCCGCCGGAGACGGGCGCATCCAGCGCCAGCAGGCCGAGCCGCTCCGCCTCCGCCGCAACCTGCCGCGCGGCGGCCGGGGAGACGGTGGTGTGATCCACGAACAGCGCGCCGGCCTGCATGGCGGCCAGCGCGCCACCCTTGCCCAGTGCAACCTGCGCCAGATCGGCATCATTGCCGACGCAGCACAGCACCACCTGCGCGGCCTGCACGGCCTCCGCCACGGAAGGCGCGCTCGCCACATCCAGCCCGTCATGCCGTTGCACCCAGCTCTCCGCCTTGGCGGCGGTGCGGTTCCATACGGTGACGCGGTGTCCCGCGCGCGCCAGGTGGCCGGCCATCGGCGCGCCCATCACGCCAATGCCCAGGAAGGTGATCTGCAGGGGTTCGCTCATGCGCCGCCAATGCCGCCTGCGGCGCGGCAAAGCAACGATTGCCCGCCGTGCCGGTTTTCTCCTGCGCCGCTTTGGGCTACGCGCACCGCCCATGGACAGTGCAGACCTGCTCGACAGCACCCTCACCCTTGGCGATGTAGAGGGCGCCGCCGCCCGCATCGCCGGCGCCGTGGTGCGCACGCCCACCCATTACAGCCGCACGCTGTCGCAGATCACCGGCGCGGAGATCTGGCTGAAGTTCGAGAACCACCAGTTCACCGCCGCCTACAAGGAACGCGGCGCGCTGAACGCCCTGCTGCAGATGGACCCGCTCCAGGCCGCGCGCGGTGTCATCACCGCCAGCGCGGGCAACCATGCGCAGGGCCTGTCCTATCACGGTTCACGGCTGGGCGTGCCCGTCACCATCGTGATGCCGCGCACCACGCCCACCGTGAAGATCATGCAGACCGAGCAGGTCGGCGGCACCGTCGTGCTGGAAGGCGAGACCTTTGACGAGGCCAAGGCCCATGCCCACCTGCTGGAAACGGAGCTGGGCCTGACCTTCGTCCACCCGTTCGATCACCCGCATATCGCCGCAGGGCAGGGCACCGTGGCGCTGGAGATGCTGGCCGATGCGCCGGATATCGACTGCATCGTGACGCCGATCGGTGGAGGCGGGCTGATCTCCGGCATGGGCACCGTCGCCAAGGCGCAGAGCCCGGCGATCGAGGTGATCGGCGTGCAGGCGGAACTCTACCCGTCCATGTATGCCCGGCTGAAGGGACAGGTGATGCCCGCCGGCGGCGACACGCTGGCGGAAGGCATCGCGGTCAAGGAGCCAGGGGTCTTCACCAGCCGGATCATCGCCGATGTCGTCGACGACATCCTGCTGGTCGGCGAAAGCGAGCTGGAGCGCGCCGTCGCGCTGCTGTTGCAGATCGAGAAGACGGTGGTGGAAGGCGCCGGCGCGGCGGGGCTGGCGGCGGTGCTGGCGCACCGCGAGCGTTTCGCCGGCCGCACGCTGGGCCTGGTCCTGTGCGGCGGCAATATCGACACAAGGCTGCTGACCAATGTGCTGCTGCGCGATCTTGCCCGGTCGGGCCGCATCGCCCGGCTGCGCATCACGCTGCAGGACCGGCCGGGCGCGCTGTACAAGGTCATGCGGGAGTTCGACGCGCACAACGTCAACATCCTGGAAATCTACCACCAGCGCATCTTCACCACCCTGCCTGCCAAGGGGCTGATCACCGACATCGAATGCGAGGCGCGGGACCGGTCGCAGATCGAACGGCTGGTGACCGCACTGGAACAGCGCGGCTATCTGGTCGGCCAGGTCGAACTCAACTGATCCAGCAGGGGACAGTGCGCAGATATTCGGCGAAAGTGGTTTGCAGGCGGGCGCTTAGTGCCTACCTTTCCGCTCAGACGCCGCTGATTTCTGCCGCCCCCCAGGAAAGTATGCCCGGAACGTGACCGCCCCTGTGCGCTTTCCCCGGTTCTTCGTGACGACACCGTCGCCGTGTCCGTATCTGCCCGGGCGGACCGAACGCAAGGTCTTCACGGAGCTGAAGGGCCCCCAGGCGGACGGGTTGAACGATGCGCTGAGCCGGATCGGCTTCCGCCGCAGCCAGACCGTTGCCTACCGCCCCAGCTGCCTGGATTGCCGCGCCTGCGTGTCGGTCCGCGTCGTCGCGGAGGAATTTCGCCCCTCCTCCACGCAGAAGCGGGCGTTCAGGCGCAATGGCGACCTGATCGTCACCGAATGCCGCCCCTGGGCTACCGCCGAACAGTTCGCCCTGCTGCAACGCTACCTCGCCAGCCGCCATCCCGGCGGCGGCATGGCGGCGATGGACGAGATCGACTTCGCCGACATGGTGGAACACACGACCGTCTCCAGCAGCATGATCGAATATCGGGAGCCGGACGAGCATGGCGAGCCCGGCCGCCTGATCGGCGCCTGCCTGACCGACCGGCAGGGCGACGGGCTGTCGATGATCTACAGCTTCTATGACCCCGACGATGGCGCACGGGCGGGGCTGGGCAACTACATCATCCTGGAACATATCCGCCGCGCCGCTGCCGAGGGGCTGCGCTACGTCTATCTCGGCTACTGGGTCGATGGCTCCAGCCGGATGCAGTACAAGGTCCGCTACCGCCCGCTGGAACGGCTGGAGGCCACCGGCTGGGTGCGCTTCGGTGACGAGGAACAGGCGGCGCTGATCGCCCGGGTCACCGCCGCTCCCCAGGAAGGCGATCGCAAGCTGAGCGGCGAAGGCAAGGACGGCGCCCCGGGCGGGCAGCAGCAATACAAGGTCAAGCAGGACTAGCCGAGCGGACCGTCCGCCCGGCGGTACAGCGCCGTCTCGGCCGCACGCCGCCGCACCAGTCCGGCCAGCACACGTCCGCCCGCCCGGTTCCAGCGCCCGAACTGCTCCGCCGCGCCGGCATGGTCACCGGCCAGGTGCATCCGCAGCAGCGTGGAACTGGCCAGCGCCTGCGTACCGATATTGTAGGCGAGGGAGACCAGCGCATCGAACTGGTTCCGGCCCGTTGCACTCTCGCCCAGCAGCGCTGCCAACTCTTCGGCAAACTGCGCGACATGCGTGGCGAAGCGCGCATCGCACCGCTCCTGCGCCCACACCGCGCCGGGGGTAATCGCCTTGCCGTCCTCGTCCGTGGTCGAGCCCCAGCCAATCGTCCACGGGGCGCCGCCGGTGCCGGGATCGGGATAGGCCTCGACCGTCCCATCACTGCGCCGCTTTGCGCAGCCCTCGAACTCCCGGATCAGCCGCAATCCCGCATCACCGATCATCCGCTCGCCACCGGTCGTTGTTTCGCTGGTGATCGCCTGGTCAATGGCGTCATCCAGCCGGGTGACTTCCGATCGGGAGATACCCCGGCCCAGGATCAGGCGTACGGCGTCGAAAATGGCTTTCCTGTTCATCTGCTGTCCTCCGATGGCAAGGGCAGCGCATTAGGAACAGCATGGAGGTGTAGGAAAATGGTTTCTCCCAAGCCAGAGAAGGAACCACACCGGTTCAGCAACTGTCGCCTTGCCGCATTCGGAAAAGGGCGCCCGGATCGCTCCGGACGCCCCTTGTCATGTCGCTGCAGAGCCGATCAGGCGCTGTAGTACATGTCGAACTCGACCGCGCTCGGCGTGGTCTCGAAGCGGATCACCTCTTCCTGCTTCAGCTCGACATAGGCCTCGATCTGCTCCTTGGTAAACACGTCACCGCGCAGCAGGAACTCGTGATCGGCCATGACCGAATCGAGGGCCTCGCGCAGCGAAGCGCAGACGGTCGGCACCTCGGCCAGTTCGGCCGGGGGCAGGTCGTACAGGTTCTTGTCCATCGCCTCACCCGGGTGGATGCGGTTCTGGATGCCGTCCAGGCCGGCCATCAGCAGCGCGGCGTAGCACAGATAGGGGTTGGCCATCGCGTCAGGGAAGCGGAACTCCACCCGCTTGCTCTTCTCGCCCGAACCGTAGGGGATGCGGCACGAGGCCGAACGGTTGCGCGCGGAATAGGCCAGCAGCACCGGCGCCTCGAAGCCCGGCACCAGCCGCTTGTAGCTGTTGGTGGTCGGGTTGGTGAAGGCGTTCAGCGCCTTGGCATGCTTGATCACGCCGCCGATGAAATACAGGCAGGTGTCCGACAGGCCGGCATAGCCGTTGCCGGCGAAGGTCGGCTTGCCGCCATCCCAGATCGAGAAGTGGGTGTGCATGCCGCTGCCATTGTCGCCCTTGATCGGCTTGGGCATGAAGGTCGCGGTCTTGCCGTAGGCGTGGGCGACCATGTGGACCACATACTTGTAGATCTGCATGCGGTCGGCCGTCTGCACCAGCGTGCCGAAGGTCATGCCCAGCTCGTGCTGCGCCGCCGCCACCTCGTGGTGGTGCTTGTCGCAGGGCAGGCCCATTTCCAGCATGGTGGAAACCATCTCGCCACGGATGTCGACGGCGCTGTCCACCGGCGCCACCGGGAAGTAGCCGCCCTTCACGCGCGGACGGTGGCCCATATTGCCGGCGTCCATTTCGGTGTTGGTGTTGGTCGGCAGCTCGATATCGTCGATCTGGAAGCCGGAACCGTTGTAGCCGTCGTGCCAGCGCACATCGTCGAACATGAAGAACTCGGCTTCGGGGCCGACATAGACGGTGTCGCCGATGCCCAGGCTCTTCATGTAGTTTTCGGCGCGCTTGGCGGTGGTGCGCGGGTCGCGGGCATACCATTCGCCGGTCGACGGCTCGATGATGTCGCAGAACACGATCATCATCGGCGTGGCGCTGAACGGGTCCATATAGACCTCGGTCAGGTCGGGCTTCAGCACCATGTCCGATTCATTGATGACCTTCCATCCTTCGATGGAGGAGCCGTCGAACATCAGGCCTTCTTCCAGCTGGTCCTCGTCCAGCGCGGATGCGACCATGGACAGGTGGTGCCACTTGCCCTTGGGATCGGTGAAGCGCAGGTCGACCCACTCGATCTCCTCGTCCTTGATCCGCTTCATGACTTCCGATGCAGTGGACATGGCGTTCCTTCCTTGACGCTAGAATGCTTGGGCGCAGGGCCGCGACCCTGCGGAATTCGGTTCAGATCGCGGCGTCGTCCCGCTCTCCGGTGCGGATGCGCAGCACGGTGTCGACGGTGCTGACGAAGATCTTGCCGTCGCCGATGCGCCCGGTCTGGGCCGCGGCGCTGACCGCCTCCACCACCGCATCGGCCAGGCTGTCGGGCACCACGACCTCCAGCTTCACCTTGGGCAGGAAGTCGACCACATATTCGGCGCCGCGATAGAGCTCGGTATGGCCCTTCTGCCGGCCGAAGCCCTTCGCCTCGGTCACGGTGATGCCGGACACGCCGACCTCGTGCAGCGCCTCCTTCACCTCGTCGAGCTTGAAGGGTTTGATGATCGCTTCGATCTTCTTCACAACTGTCCCCGCGGGTCCGATGCCGGACTGTCCTGATCGCTGCCGTGGCGCGATTCCTGTTCGGGGCGTAGACAATTGTGCTGCGCCGCGAAAGAGCGATCAGCAAGATTGCAACATGATTGTGCTACCGGAGCAACGGCTTCGTTCACGCCGGGCCGGTTTTGCGTCAATTCATTGCCTAAAAAGGCGGCAAGTGCCCGCAAATGCGGCAGCGGCTTACAGCCGCAGCCCGCTCGCCTCGTCCAGCCCGGCCATCAGGTTCAGCGACTGGATCGCCGCACCGCTCGCGCCCTTGCCCAGATTGTCGAGCAGAGCGATGAGCCGCGCCTGGCTGCCGTCGGCGGCGGCGAACACATGCAGTTCCAGCCGGTCGCTGCCCGGGGCGCCGGCGCGCAGCAGCAGTTCGTCGGGCCGCGCATCGGCCACAGACACGACCGGACTGCCGGCATAGAACTCCGCCAGCGCATTCCGCAACGCATCGGCAGGGGCTGCACCGGGGATGGCCACCAGCGGCAGCGGCACTTCCACCGCCATGCCGCGATGGGCGGCTATCACCGCCGGTGAGAAGACCGGGTCATGCACCAGCCCGCCATGCCGGCGCATCTCCGCCAGATGCTTGTGCCCCAGCGCCAAGCCATAGCCGCGCCAGGCGATGTCGCCATCATCCTCGAACCGTTCGATCAGCGCCTTGCCGCCGCCGGAATAACCGGACACGGCGTTGACGGTGTAGGGCCAGTCCGCCGGCAGCAGGCCGCCGCGCACCAACGGCGCCACCAGCGCCAGGAAACCGGTGGGGTAGCAGCCGGGATTGCTCACCCGCTGCGCACCGGCGACGACGTCGCGCCCGACCAGTTCGGGGAAGCCATAGGTCCAGCCTGTCGCCACCCGGAACGCGGTGGAGGCGTCGATCACCCGCGTGACGCTGGCCGGATCGATCAGCGCGACTGCCTCGCGAGCGGCGTCATCCGGCAGGCACAGGATGGCGAAGTCCGCCTCGTTCAGCGCTTCGCGGCGGGCGGCGGGATCCTTGCGGCGGTCGCCTTCCAGCACCAGCAGCTCGAACTCCGGGCGGGGTGCCAGCCGCTCCACGATCTCCAGCCCGGTCGTACCGGCCGCGCCGTCGATGAACACCGTGTGCGCCATCAGGGCAGCATCTCCAGCCGGTCCAGCCGGACATAGCCGACCGGCCCTTCCAGCGACAGGCAGCCCCAGGCCCAATCCGGCCCGACCTCCAGCACTTCGAAACTGTCGCCTTCCATCAGCGTGCACAATTCCTCTGCCGCCATGTCCGGCTGCGGCAGCAGCGGCGCGCCGCCGGGCAGCACGGTGCGCGGCTGCGGCACGGCGTAATGGGGCACGAAATGCCGGCCGGCGAGCGCGATATGCGCCAGGTCGCCGCGCAGCGGCAGCGCCCCGGCGGCGGGCCGTTCGACCGCGCCGCTCAGCGCATAGGGGCCCCGATTGCGGTGCATATCCGCACCGGCGGCATCATCCGGATGGGCGGCGATCGCGCCACTCGGTTCCTCTGTCACGTGCATCGCGGGCGCTTACCTGCCGACCGCCCGATCGGCAAGCCGCACCAACATGGCTCAACCTGCGAAGCGGGCGCGCAGCATGTGCCAGGCGGCCCGCAGGCCCAGCGCCTCTCCGCCGCGCGGGCGGCCGGGGCGGGCGGCGGGGTTCCAGGCGAAGGTGTCGAAATGCGCCCAGTCGATCGGCCGGCCCGCCGCATCGTCGCTCACGAACCGATCCAGGAACAGCGCGGCGGTGACCGCGCCGGCGAAGCTGTTGGCGGTGGCATTGTTGATATCGGCGATGTCGGACTTCAGCCCTTCGGCATAGGGGGCGTGCAGCGGCAGGCGCCAGACCGGATCATCCTGCGCGCGCCCTGCGGCCAGCAGCGCCTCCGCCGTCGCGTCCTCTCGGGCGAACATGGCCGGCAGGTCGGGGCCCAGCGCCACCCGCGCCGCGCCGGTCAGGGTGGCGAAGTCGAGCAGAAGGGCGGGGCTCTCCTCGCTGGCGCGGGTCAGCGCATCGGCCAGGATCAGGCGCCCTTCGGCATCGGTATTGCCGATCTCCACGCTCAGCCCCTTGCGGCTGCGCAGCACGTCACCCGGGCGGAAGGCGTTGCCGGCGATGGCATTCTCCACCGCCGGGACCAGGCAATGCAGCCGCACATCCAGCCCGGCCTCCATCACCAGCCGCGCGAGGGCCAGGGCATGCGCCGCGCCGCCCATGTCCTTCTTCATCAGCAGCATGCCGGCCGACGGCTTGATGTCGAGCCCGCCCGAATCGAAGCACACCCCCTTGCCGACCAGTGCCAGCACCGGCGCGCCGGCACGGCCCCAGGTCAGGTGCAGCAGGCGGGGCGCATGATGGTGCGCGGCGGCGCGGCCCACGGCGTGGATCATCGGGTAGTCCGCTTCCAACCCTTCGCCGCGGATCACGGTCAGTTCCGCGCGGGTGGCGGCGGCGATCCCCTCGGCCACCTGCTGCAGCGCGGCGGGCCCCATGTCCTCTGCCGGTGTGTTCACCAGATCGCGCACCAGCTGCATCGCGCGCGCTTCCGCCAGCGCGCCGTCGATCGCCGCCGCTTCCCTGGTCAGCAGCACCCGCGGGCCTTCGGCGGCAGGGTCGCTGGCATAGCGGGTGAAGCGATATTGCGCGGTCTGCCAGCCGAGCAGGGCATGGCCGACGCCGGCCAACCCGCTCTCGTCCGCCAGCCGGTATGTGCCGGCGGGCAGCACCTCGGCCAGCCGGGCCAGGCACCAGCTGGTCAGCCGGGCTGCATCCTTGACCCCGCCCAGCGCCAGCCAGCTCTCGCCATCCGGTACGATCGCGGTCTGTCCGGGCTTGCCGGTGAAGCGCTGTGCCGCCAGCAGGGAGCGTTGCGGTCCGCTCAGCGTTGTGGCGGTGCGGTCGAAGCTGTCGGTCGTGACCAGGCGGATGGTGGTGGCGGCGCCGCCGCGATCCGGCTGGATCAATTCGTCTTTCGTGCCCATAGAAAGGCCGCTTGCCTGTTTGCGCAAGGTTTGGAAAGGTTGTCCGTGATGCGCTTGGTTCTCCTTCTTGCCTGTTCGGCAGCGATGGCCGGCTGCACCGGACCTGCCGGGGAGCAGCCGGAGCAGCAGGCGGACGCGCCCGCCGCCACCGTCACCGCAGTCGCCACCGACTCGCCCGCCCCTCAGCCTGTCGAAACCGGGCTGGCAGCGCGCAAGAGCGGCGGGGCGCGTGCCGTGACGGAAGAAACTGACGATTACATGTTCACCTACAGCTATCCGGCTGCGGCGGGATCGATCGCCCCGCTGGGTGACCTGCTGGACCGACAGCTGGAACAACGCCGCACCGAACTCGCCACCTCCTCCGCGCAGGCGAAGCGGGAGGCGCGGGCGGACGGCTTTCCGTACAACAAGCACAGCTACCAGGCGGAATGGAAGGTCGTGGCCAGCCTTCCCGACTGGCTGAGCCTGTCGAACGAATTCAGCAGCTATAGCGGCGGCGCGCACGGGATCTATGGCGTGTCGTCGCTGGTGTGGGACAAGCAGGAGGCCGAGGCGATCGAGGCGATCGAGCTGTTCACCTCGCCCCAGGCACTGGAAGACGCGCTGGGCGACCGGTTCTGCGACGGGCTGAACAAGCAGCGGGAGGAACGTCGCGGCGAACCGGTGAACCCCGATGCGGACGACCTGTTCAACAACTGCCCGGACATGGACGAGCTGACCGTGCTGGTCGGCTCCGGCAACGGGCGCCGGTTCGACCGTCTGACCCTCTATGCCGGCCCCTACGTCGCCGGCCCCTATGCGGAGGGCGATTTCCGGGTGAACCTGCCGGTTGACCGGGCCGTGCTGCAGACGGTCAAGCCGCAGTACCGCAACAGCTTCGCCACCCGCAGCCGGGCCTGAGTGGCCGGTCCGGCTGGAAAAGCCGGGCACCAGCCGCTACATCGCGCGGCATGACCGAATATCAGCAGATCGAGGCGGGCGATGCCGTCACTCGCGACGGGACCATCAAGCTGCACGGGCCGGACGCCTTTGCCGGCATGCGCCGGGCGGGGCGGCTGGCGGCGGAGATCCTGGACGCGATCGGGGAATATGTGCGGCCCGGCGTCACCACGGGGGAACTGGACGACCGTATCCGCACCATGATGCTGGATGGCGGCTCCGTGCCGGCCACGCTGGGCTATCGCGGCTATACCCACTCCTCCTGCATCTCCATCAACCATGTCGTGTGCCATGGCATCCCTTCGGCCAAGACGCTGAAGGATGGCGACATCCTGAACATCGACGTGACGCCGCTGCTGGATGGCTGGCACGGCGATTCCAGCCGGATGTATGTGGCGGGCGAAACCTCCATCAAGGCGAAGCGCCTGATCGAGGTGACGTACGAATGCCTGATGATCGGCATCGAACATGCCCGTCCCGGCGGCCGGCTGGGCGATATCGGCGCGGCGATCCAGGACTATGCCGAAGGGCACCGGTATGGCGTGGTGCGCGATTTCTGCGGCCATGGCGTGGGCCGTCTGTTTCATGACGCCCCGGAGGTGGTCCATGCCGGACGCGCCGGCACCGGTCCGGAACTGAAGCCTGGCATGATCTTCACCATCGAACCGATGATCAATCTGGGCCGCCCGGCGGTGAAGGTGCTGAACGATGGCTGGACCGCGGTGACGCGGGACAAGAGCCTGTCCGCGCAGTTCGAACATTCCATCGGCATCACCGAGGACGGGTGCGAGATCTTCACCGGCAGCCCCGCTGGGATCGAGAAGCCGAACTTCGCCTGAGCGTAGGGGCTAGCTCTCCCGTGCGGCGCGGATCGCGGCACCGCCGGCGAAGGGCGCCAGCGCCACCAGCACCAGGCTGATCGCGCCGCACAGCGCCACGCCGCTGGTACCACCGGTGCTCAGCGCACCGGCACCGAACACCAGCAGCGGCACGGCCAGCGGGATCAGCAGCAGCCCGGCGAGCGCCATGCCGGCGCTGCGAAGGCCCAGTGTCAGCGCGGCGATGATGATGCCGATCGCCGCCAGCCCCGGCGTGCCCGCCAGCAGGCCCAGCTCCACGATCGCCAGCGTGCGTCCGTCCAGCCCCAGCAGCGCGGCGGCGGGCAGGGCGGCCAGCATCAGCGGCGGTCCGAAGCTCAGCCAGTGCGCCAGCAGCCGGATGGCGACCACCAGCTCCTCCGCAATGCCCCGCATCGCCCACTGATCGAAGAAGCCGCTCTGGAAATCGCTGGCCAGCAGCCGGTCCAGCGGCAGGATCGCGGCGAGCAGCGCGGCCACCCAGATCACCCCGCCGCCGGTGCGCGCCAGCAGCTGCGGGTCCGGCCCTACGGCGAAGGGGTACAGCATCGCCACCGCCAGGAAGAACAGCAGCGGCAGCAGCGTGCCGCCTTGGCGCCCCGGCAGCAGGGTCGCAAGATCGCGCCGCAGCAAGGTCGCCGCGACCCTCATGCCGCGTGGGTCCGCAGGTCCATCACCGCCGCGCCATCCAGCGCGATCGGCTGGTGGCTGGCGACGATCACCGCGCCCCCTTGCGCGCGCCGCTCCGCGATCAGTGTCTCGACCAGCGCCACGCCGGCATCGTCCAGCCCGTTCAGCGGCTCGTCCAGCAGCCAGTGTCGGGCCCCTTGTCCGATCAGCCGCGCCAGCGCAGCACGCTTGCGCTGCCCGGTGGACAGATAGCGCACCGGCACATCCAGCAGGGTGTGGAGGCCCAGCCGCTCCAGCGGCATCGGGCCGCCATCCATGCGCCGCCAGAAGGCGAGCGCGGCATCGAGGGGTTGGTGTTCATCCAGCGCCAGCGCCCCATCCAGCAGGGCAAAGGCGCCGGATCGCTCCACCGCCCCTGCGAACGGACGCAGCAATCCGGCCGCGATCCGCAGCAGGCTGGTCTTGCCGATCCCATTCGGCCCGGTCAGGTGCAGGGCCTGCCCCGGCGCCAGCGCCAGTTCCAGCGGACCCCATAGCAGCCGGTCGCCCCGGCGGCACACCAGTCCCGTCGCTGTCAATGCCGCCTGCATGAAGCCCGGCCTAGGCGATCGCCGGTGCGCCAGCAAGAGAAACCACTCCGGATGTTTCAGCGGGGAAACATTGCCGGAATGGTTCCCCTTGCGGATTTCTACTGTGCGGTTGTTTCCGTGGGTAGCCCCACGATCTCGGCACCCGCCAGCACTTGCGCCGTGGAGCTGGTGACCGTGTCGCCCACAGGTTCCGCCCGGCCGCCCAGGCAGGTCGCCAGGAAGTTCTCGGCCACGGCATTGAACGCGATGTTGTTCACCGGCTTGGCAAAGCCGTGCCCTTCATCGGGGAACAGCACGTAGGTGACCGGCACGCCCGCCGCCTGCATCGCCGCCACGATCTGGTCGCTTTCGGACTGCTTCACCCGCGGATCGTTGGCGCCCTGGCCGATCAGCAGCGGCTTGGTGATCTCGCCGGCCTTGTACAGCGGGCTGCGCTCCTTCAGCAGCGCCAGCCCTTCGGGCGTGGTGGGGTCGCCCATCCGCTCGTGAAACTGCTTCACCATCGGCTCCCAATAGGCGGGGATGGTCTCCAGCAGCGTTTCCAGGTTGGACGGGCCGACGATGTCGACCCCGCAGGCGAAGGTCTCGGGCGTGAAGGTCAGGCCCGCCAGCGTGGCATAGCCGCCATAGGAGCCGCCCATGATCGCCACCTTCTCAGGCAGAGCGATCCCCCCGGCCACGGCCCAGCTCACCGCGTCCAGCAGATCCTCATGCATCGCCGCGCCCCACTGCAGGTTGCCCGCATTGATGAAGTCCTTGCCAAGCCCGGTGGAGCCGCGGAAATTGACGGACAGCACGGCATAGCCGCGATTGGCCAGCCATTGATGCGCCCGGTTGAAGCCGTAATTGTCGCGCGCCCACGGCCCGCCATGCACCAGCAGCACCATCGGCACCGCGGCATCGGGCACGCCGTCGCCGTCGGGATCGCTGCCGGGGGGCAGGGTCAGGTAGCTGACCAGCGGCTTGCCGTCGCGTGCGGCGATCTCCACCGGGTGCATCGGCTGCAGCGGCGCGCCCTCCAGCTCTGGTCGGCTGTTGTAGAACTCGGTCAGCGTGCCGGCGGGGCGGTCATAGACATAGACCCTGGTCGGCCCGGTCAGCGGGTCGTTCCACACAACCCACTTGGTGTCGTCATGCGTGCGCGACTGCACGCCGAAATCACCTTCCAGCTGGCTGCCGAGGAAGGCCAGGCTGGCACCCACTTCGGCATCCAGCGCGGTCCACTCGGTTCGCAGGTAGTTGACCGAATAGGCCTCCACCTCGCCCGTGCGGGGATCGGTCATGGTGCCGCCGATATCGGCCTTGTCGCTTTCGGCGATGATCCGCTTTTCACCGGTGGTGGTGTCTTCGGCGATCAGCGCCGCGGTGTTGCGCCCGCGCGAATCGATCCAGTACAGCGTCTTGCCGTCGGTGGTGTAGCCGGCGACGCTGGTGGTCAGCGAATCTTCCATTGCCGTGCTCTCGCGCGGGGTTTCGGCGACCTTGCCGTCGGTGATCTCGAACATGTCGGTGCCGCCGGCGGCGTTCATCTGCAGCGCCCAGCGCAGGGTCAGGCTGTCATCGGCGAGGAAGCCGACATAGCCGGAATTTTCCATCACCGGCGTCAGCTCGCCAGTGGTCAGGTCCAGCAGGTGGACGTCGTGCAGCCGCGGATCGCGGTTGTTCACGCCAACCAGCACCTTGTCGGTGATGGTGTTGGACGTGCCGACGACCTGCACCCGCGTATTCTCGAACGGGGTCAGCGTGCGCTCCTGCCCGCTGGCCACATCCACCTGATACAGCAGGTAATTCTCGTCCCCGCCCTTGTCCTGCACATACAGGATGCTGCGCGCATCGGGCGCCCAGAAATATTGCGGGATCGGCCGGTCGGTCGAACTGGTCATGCGGCGCGCCTGGTCCGGGCTGGCGGCGGGCGCGATCCAGACATTCATCACGCCCTCGTGCGGCGCCAGCCAGCTGATCCACTGTCCATCCGGGCTGATCTGCCCGCCAGCGCGCGTGGGATTGCCATACAGCGCATCGCGCGGGATCAGCGGAACGGACTTCACGGCGTCGGCGGCATTGGAACTTTGCGGGGCGGTCATGGAATCTCCCGATTGGGCAAGTGCGTTGGTTGGGGCGATGGCCAGGGCCAGAGCGGCGATGGAGCCGCTGGTCGCCAAGTGCTTGAACATGTGAACTCTCCCCCCGGATGTCTGATCCCCTGATGAGTAACGCACAGCCCACCGGCGGCAAGCGCGTTCGTCGAGCGGAGTGAGGCCCTTGTCGGACCGGAAGGATCGGCCATAAGCATCCCTGATGACACGAACCCCGGCCGTCCTGCTGCAATATGTGCTGCCCAAGCAGCTGATGACCCGCCTCGCCGGGCGGGTCGCCGGGGCGCAGGGCGGCGGGCTGACCACCCGGCTGATCCGCTGGTTCATTACCCGGTACCGGGTCGACATGGCGGAGGCGGAGCAGGCCGATCCGGCCCATTATACCAGCTTCAACCACTTCTTCACCCGCGCGTTGAAGCCCGGCCTGCGGCCGTTGGCCTCGGCCGACTTCGTCTCCCCGGTGGATGGCCGGATCAGCCAGCTGGGCGCGATCGACGATCACCACATGGTGCAGGCCAAGGGACACCGCTTCACCACGGTGCAGCTGCTGGGCGGCGATCCGGAGCTGGCGGCGCCGTTCCGCCATGGCAGTTTCGCCAACCTGTATCTCAGCCCGCGCGATTACCACCGCGTGCACATGCCCTGCGCCGGCCGGTTGCTACGGATGATCCATGTGCCGGGCGCGCTGTTTTCCGTGAACCCGGTCACGGCGCGCGGCGTGCCCGGCCTGTTCGCCCGCAACGAACGGGTCGTGTGCCTGTTCGATTCGCCGGAGCACGGCCCCTTCGCCATGGTGCTGGTCGGCGCCACCATCGTCGGCAGCATGAGCACCGTGTGGCACGGGCAGGTCAATGCCCGGCGTACTGGCAAGATTGCCGAGTGGCATTATGCCGATCGCGACATCTCGTTGGCCAAGGGGGCGGAGATGGGCCGCTTCCTGCTCGGTTCCACCGTGGTGATGCTGTGGCAGCAGGGTACGATTGCCTTCAACGACGAATGGGCACCCGAACGCGCCGTGCGCCTGGGGGAGAGGATGGGTGACCGGCCGGCGCATGGCGGCACGGCGGAATAACCGGATTGACGGCACGGGGGCGGCATGGCACTCGCCGCGCCATCGCGGGTGTAGCTCAATGGTAGAGCAGCAGCTTCCCAAGCTGAATACGAGGGTTCGATTCCCTTCACCCGCTCCATCTCCACAATCCGAAAAGAAGCAGCGCAACCGCTGCAGGCCGGCGTGTGTCGCTGCCGACACATCTTTGCCGCCGTAAATACTGACATTAGTTAGGAAGCGACCGGGTCTTGATCCGGGTTGCACCTCGACTTCCGACGGCCAAGGAACTTGCCGGACCTGCAAGCATTTACTTAGCTCACTGCTTTTCAGGAAACAGTATTGCCCAAGATCCCTGCCGGCTCGGATCGGCCCAGCACTCCGCCCGCCTCCTCAGGCACGCTGCTATGCTTTTCTCATCTGAGGTGGGATTTCGTCTTTCAGCGCCCGCAGCATCT
Source organism: Croceibacterium ferulae (assembly GCF_003660445.1). Classification (GTDB taxonomy): domain Bacteria; phylum Pseudomonadota; class Alphaproteobacteria; order Sphingomonadales; family Sphingomonadaceae; genus Croceibacterium; species Croceibacterium ferulae. The sequence goes on from NZ_QZVQ01000008.1 coordinate 175,002, forward strand.
GATGGTCCGGTTTGCCCGGACGATGGACGTGCTGTTCTGGGAAGAGCCGATCGATACCGATGACGAAGCGGCCAGCCTGGACCTGCGGGAAGCGGCACCCGGCGTCACGGTCGCCACTCCGCGTCTGCCGCGCCATCTTGCCGGCGACGCCCGCCGCCAGGCTTTGCGCGAACTGCTCGACCGGCAGGTGGGCGACATGCCCGGGCCGCTGCTGCGATGGTATTACACGCCCATGATGCTGCCGTTCTCGGCCCATCTGGACGCGGCCTGCACCGTCTATGACTGCATGGACGAGCTGGCCAATTTCCGCTTCGCACCGCCCGAACTGATCCCGCTGGAGCGCCAGCTGCTGGCGGCGGCCGACCTGGTGTTCACCGGCGGCTACAGCCTGTACGAGGTGAAACGCGAGCAGCACCCGTCGGTGCATCCGTTCCCCTCCAGCGTCGATGTCGCCCACTTCGCGACCGCGCGGACAGGGCCGGCCGCGGCCGATACCTCCGCCCTGCCACGCCCGTGCTTCGGCTTCTATGGCGTGATCGACGAGCGGATGGATCTGGCCCTGATCGCCGCCATTGCCGATGCCCGGCCCGACTGGTCGCTCGCGATGGTCGGCCCGGTGGTGAAGATCGACCCCGCCGATCTGCCGCGGCGGCCCAACATCCACTATCTCGGCGCGCGCACCTATGACGAACTGCCCGCCTGCGCGGCCGGGTGGGACGTGGCGCTGATGCCATTCGCCATCAACGAGGCGACCCGCTTCATCAGCCCCACCAAGACGCCGGAATATCTCGCCGCCGGCCTGCCGGTCGTCTCGACCCCGATCGCCGACGTGATCCGCCATTACGGTACGGTCACCGGCGTGCTGATCGCCGACGGGGCGGAAGCGTTCGTCGCCGCGTGCGAGCAGGCACTGCAACTGCGCCGCGATGGTGATCACTGGCGTGCGGAGGCCGACGCCTTGCTGTCCGCGCAATCGTGGGACCAGGTCGCCGCCCGCATGCTGGCGCATATCCGCCAGGTGGCGGAGCCGGAGCGCCCGCACCTGACCGCGGTGCACAAGGACCGTTACGACTATCTGGTGGTCGGCGCCGGCTTTGCCGGGTCGGTCATGGCCGAACGGCTCGCCCGCGATGGCGGCAAGCGCGTGCTGGTGATCGACCGCCGCCCGCATATCGCCGGCAATGCCTTCGACCGGCCCGATGCGGCGGGCATCCTGATCCATCAATATGGCCCGCACATCTTTCACACCAACAGTGCGGAGATCTTCGACTACCTGTCCCAGTTTACCGAATGGCACGCCTACGAGCATCGCGTGCTGGCCAGCGTGGACGAACAATTGCTGCCCGTCCCGATCAACCGCACGACGCTGAACCGCCTCTACGGCCTGGACCTGACCACCGACGAGGAGGCGGCGGCTTTCCTGGCCGCGCGGGCCGAGCCGGTGCCGGTGGTGCGCACATCGGAGGATGTCGTGGTCTCCGCCGTCGGACGCGACCTGTATCGCACCTTCTTCCGCGGCTACACCCGCAAGCAATGGGGCATCGACCCGGCCGATCTGGACAAGAGCGTCACCGCCCGGGTGCCGACGCGCACCAACACCGACGATCGCTATTTCGGGGACAAGTTCCAGTTCATGCCGCGCGATGGCTACACCGCCATGTTCGCCGCCATGCTCGATCACCCCAACATCGACGTTCGCACCGGCACCGATTTTGCGCAGGTGCAGGACACGGTGGATTACGACCGGCTGGTGTTCACCGGGCCAATCGACGAGTTCTTCGATTATCGCTTCGGCAAGCTGCCCTACCGCTCGCTGGAATTCGTGCACGAGACGCTGGAGCAGGAATGGCTGCAGCCGGTCGCCGTCGTGAACTACCCGGACGAGGAGGTGCTGCATACGCGTATCACCGAATACAAGCACCTGACCGGCCAGCAATCGCCGAAGACCAGCATCACCTATGAGTATCCGCGGGCGGAGGGTGATCCCTATTACCCCATCCCGCGCGCCGACAACCAGGCATTGTACAAGCGGTACGAGGCGCTCGCCAACGCCCGGCCCGATGTGCTGTTCGTCGGCCGGCTGGCCACCTACCGCTATTACAACATGGATCAGGTGGTGGGCCAGGCGTTGGCGACCTATCGCCGGCACAAGGCGGAACTGCAGGAGCAGCCGCCCGCTGCCCCGGCCATCGCTGTCGAGTGACGGGGACGACACCGGGGCTGCCGTGGATCGAGGTCGCGGCGAGCGCGCCCTATTTCTGCGACGAGACCGGCGTCCCGTGGCACCCGATCGGGCAGAACGATTCGATCGACTGGCCCGAACTGGCGCCGCTGTTCCGCCGGCGCGACCTGCCGGCGGTGGAACGGCACCTGCGCTGGCTGAAGGCGAGCGGCGTCACCTGCCTGCGCCTGATGCTGGAGGATGCCCGCGGCCGGCACCGCTTCCTGGAAAAGCCCGCCGGCCGCTTCGTGCCCGCGATGGTGCAGGTGTGGGACGATCTGTTCGCCCTGTGCGAGGCGGTCGGCCTGCGCATCCTGCTGACTCCGCTGGACACGTTCTGGATGTGGATGCGATGGAAACAGCATCCGTGGAACAGCGCCAATGGCGGCCCGCTCGCCTCCATGCGGGAAGCGCTGCTGTCTGCCGAGACGCGCGATGCGCTGAAGACCCGACTGGACTTCGCGATCGAGCGCTGGGGCGGGTCGGGCACGCTGTTTGCCTGGGATCTGTGGAACGAGATCCACCCGGCCCATGCCCGCGATGATGCCGGCTGCTTCGGCGAGGTGATCGAGGATCTCTCCCGCCATGTGCGGATGCGCGAACAGCAGCTGCATGGCCGGTCGCACCTGCAGACCGTATCGATCTACGGGCCCGAACTGCGCTGGAAGCCGGACCAGCCCTTGCACGATCCGATCTTCCGCCATCCGGCGCTCGATTTCGCCACCATCCACATCTACGGCGAACGCTCGATCGACAATCCGCGCAACACCGTCGCCCCGGCGCGCGCCATGGGCGACATCGTGCGCGAATGCCTGGCGGAGATCACGGACGGGCGCCCCTTCCTCGATACCGAGCATGGCCCGATCCACAGCTTCAAGGACCGGCGGATCACCCTGCCGGAAGCGTTCGACGACGAATATTTCCGCCACATGGCCTGGGCGCATCTGGCATCGGGCGGGGCAGGGGGCGGCATGCGCTGGCCCAACCGCCACCCGCATGTGCTGACGGCCGGCATGCGCGTCGCGCAGCAGGCGATGGCCGGGTTCATGCCGCTGATCGACTGGTCGCGCTTCGCCCGCCGCAACCTCAATGCCGAGGGCAGCGCCACGGGTCATCACCTGTTCGCCTGCGGGGACGACAGCCAGGCCGTCGCCTGGCTGCTGCGCGCCCGATCGCTGGATGGCGACGGACGCATGCGCCAGGACGCTCCGCCACGACCTGCCATGCTGACGCTGCCAATGGCGACAGGGCGGGTGCAGGTGATGGAGTGGAATACGGTGACAGGCGAGGTCGTGCGCGTGTCGGATCATCCGGTCCGCGATGGCCAGCTCCGGTACGAGACCACGCCTTTCGTGGCCGATCTCGCCCTGGCAATTGTCTCCCTACCTTAGGGTCAAGCAAGGTCGGGTTCGAAATCGCCGCTGTTCGATTTACAGGTATTGGTGGCAAGCAGTCGTAGGGAGCTTCGTTATGCGATATAACTGGGAGCCGCTAGATTCCGGCAGGAAACATGTAGATGCATGTTCCGCGACGTGACGATGAAATGTCGAAAGTCTGCTTTGGTCCACCCGCGGTGCTGCTCGACCAACTGACTCACCCAGGTCGATGATCTGACTACAAGAAAAGGCCACCTGCCGCCGCATGGGTATCCTATAGCCAGTTCCGCAGCTGGCGCGTTTAGCAATCCGCTAGTGTCCATGTCTTCATCGAAGATCTGATAGGCGAACACGTCGTGAAAGATAATCAGGGCATTAGCCTCGTCATCTTCTCCGGCGTCGGTGGCAAGTTTCAAATTGACTATAAGGCGCTGCTGGCCGCCCTGCCATGTTGTATCGAAAATGCTCGCAGGCCGCTCGCCTAACCCTGTTGAGGGTACCCAACGCTCCACAACGTCTTTAGCCATGCTGCAATATGACAAGCGGGACGAATGGCCGCAATGGGGCGAAACCCGCCACCTCAACCTCGCTCATCCTGAGCCTGTCGAGGGACGCCAGCGCAACCCGCCCCAAAGCATTTTCCTACACCCACGCCCGAAGCCTACGCGCGAGCTCATGAGCAAACGCCGCCCGATCACCCGCCGCCGCCACAAGCCCTGGACAGCCTATCTCCAGATCCCGCCCTTCCTCCCGGTGCCGCTGCGCACACGGCGCGATGGCTGGACCCCCGCCCGCCAGGCGCGCTTCATCGCCGCGCTGGTCCGCACCGCCTGCGTGCGGAAAGCCGCACAGGCGATCGGCCTGACCCGCGAATCCGCCTACCGCCTGCGCCGCCATCCCCGCGCCGGCTCCTTCCGCGCAGCATGGGACACCGCGGTGAGCGGAAAGCAGCAGCCGCGCTGGAAGTTCACACAGGCCGAAGCCCGCGATCTCGCCGTGGAGGGCCCCTTCCGCATCGCGCTCCATCGCGGTTCCCCGCGCACCATCTGGAGAAAACCCGACGATTCCAGGCTGTTGAGCTTCGTCACCCGGCTTGACCGGCTGGTTGCCCACCTCACGCCATCGCAGCAGGATGACCTGCTGGCATGGGCCGTCACCCAGCCACATCTACGCCGTTTCGTGTAACCCCCTATATGCCCACCCCATGACCGACCTCTTCCCCGCCGACCCGCCGCCCGCACCCGACCAGCCCGCCGCCGACGCCCCGCTGGCCGACAGGTTGCGCCCGCGCGATCTGGGGGAGGTGATCGGGCAGGAGCATCTGACCGGCGCGGAAGGGCCGATCGGCCGGATGGTCGCGGCAGGGCGTCTGGCCAGCCTGATCCTGTGGGGGCCGCCCGGCACCGGCAAGACCAGCATCGCCCGGCTGCTCGCCGACGCCACCGGCATGCGCTATCACGCGGTCAGCGCGGTGTTCTCCGGCGTGGCCGACCTGAAGAAGGCCTTTGCCGAAGCCGATCGCGCCCGCGCCGCCGGGCAGCGCACCCTGCTATTCGTGGACGAGATCCACCGCTTCAACCGGGCGCAGCAGGATGGCTTCCTGCCCTTTGTCGAATCCGGGACGGTCACGCTGGTCGGCGCCACGACGGAGAACCCTAGCTTCGAACTCAACGCCGCGCTGCTCAGCCGGGCGCAGGTGCTGATCCTGCATCGGCTGGGCGCGGACGCGCTGGAGCGGCTGCTGGACCGGGCGGAAGCGCTGGAAGGACCGTTGCCGCTGACACCGCCGGCGCGCGATGCGCTGGTCGCCAGCGCCGATGGTGACGGCCGCTTCCTGCTGAACCAGGCGGAGACGCTCTATGCGGCACAGCTGCCCGGACCGCTCGATCCCGCGGCACTGGGTGCGTTCCTGCAGCGGCGCGTGGCGGTGTATGACAAGGACCGGGACGGGCACTACAACCTCATCTCCGCCCTGCATAAATCCCTGCGCGGATCGGACCCGCAGGCCGCGCTGTATTATCTCGCCCGGATGCTCACGGCTGGCGAGGAGCCGCTCTATGTGCTGCGCCGGATCGTCCGCTTCGCGGCGGAGGATATCGGCCTCGCGGATCCGCAGGCGCTGGTGCAATGCCTGGCGGCGAAGGATGCCTACCAGTTCCTCGGGTCGCCGGAGGGCGAACTGGCGATCGTGCAGGCCTGCCTTTATTGCGCCACCGCGCCGAAATCGAATGCCGCCTACAAGGCGATGAAGGCGGCATGGAAATCCGCGCGCGAGACCGGCAGCCTCCCGCCGCCGCCCTCCATCCTGAACGCACCCACCAAGCTGATGAAGGATATCGGCTATGGCAAGGATTACGCCTACGACCACGAGGCGGCGGACGGGTTCTCCGGCGCGGATTACTGGCCGGAAGATCTGGGGCCACAGGAGTTCTACCGCCCGGTGGAGCGCGGGTTCGAGCGGCAGGTGAAGGAACGCCTCGCCTGGTGGAACCGGCGGCGGGAGGAACTGCGCCGGGGATGAGCCGCTTCACGCATTTCGCCGCGATCGACTGGTCCGGCGCGGCGGGCGAGCGGCAGCCGGGCATCGCCGTGGCGCTGTGCGGCCTCGCCGGCGCACCGGCGCCCGTCCGCCCCGGCCACATCTGGTCACGGGCGGAGGTGCTGGACTGGTTGCTGGCCGAGCTGCCGGCAGACACGCTGGTCGGCCTCGACCTCGGCCTGTCGCTGCCCTCTGCGGATTGCGGCGCCTTCTTTCCCGGCTGGGCCGCCAGCCCGCCCGATGCGCGCGCGCTGTGGGCGCTGGTGGACCGGGTGTGCGCCGGCGACCCGCATCTCGGCGTCGGCAGCTTCGTCGATCATCCGGAGGCGAGCCGTCATTTCCGCCGTCATGGCGGGCGGGAAGGAGACCGGTTCCACCTGCCCGGCACCGCGCACCGGCGCGGGCGGTTGCGAGTGACGGAGGGCGCGCAGGCCAGCGTTCTGGGCTGCCGCCCGACCTCGAATTTCAACCTGGTGGGGGCCGCTCAGGTCGGCAAGGCCAGTCTTGCGGGCATGCGCCTGCTGCACCGGCTGGCGGGGCGGTTGCCCGTCTGGCCGGTCGACCCGCTGCCGGCGGCGGGTTCGGTGGTGGTGGAGATCTACACCGCCATTCCTGCCATCGCCGCCGGCCGCAGCGCGGGGCGGGCCAAGATGCGCGAAATGGTGGCGCTGAACGATGCCCTGGCGATGCTGGGCAGTCCGCCCGTGCCCGGCAGCGGCGCGATCACCGACCATGCGGCGGACGCGCTGCTCGCGGCGGCCTGGCTGCGGCTGGCGGCGGAGCGTCCGGAGCTGTGGTGCCCGCCCGCGCTCACCCCGCAGCTTGCTGCAACGGAGGGCTGGACCTTCGGTGTTCCGTGATGCATCAGGCGCCCCGTGCCTTTGGCATCAGGCCGGCTTAGCTCAGTTGGTAGAGCACCTGATTTGTAATCAGGGGGCCGCGGGTTCGAATCCTGCAGCCGGCACCATTCCCGTCGCAGCGCTGCCGACCGGCAGCAGCATCGGCTCCATCGGGCGGGCGAGGGCGGAGGTGTCGCGGACACAGCCGGGCAGGCGAAGCGCGGAATCGAGCGCATAACGGACCGTCCCCTGCCGCATGTCCAGCGGGCGATGCACCAGCTGGATGGTATTCGCATCGATCCGGACGGCGGAGGTGACAGGACTCCGTCCCGCGGCGTCCCCCACGAAGAAGCCGTCGAGCCCGCTGGCCGGCATGAAGTCGGCCCCGCCCGCTAGATCCAGCCGGATCTGCGTCATGGAATCGCTCACCTGCGTGGCGGCTGTCCCCCGCGGGCCCCGCGGCAGCGTCTGGCCGGCCAGGCGCGCGATCACCTGTTCGGCGAACCGCCCGCCGGAGAGGATCTGTCCCTGCTCCGACTGATGCGTCCCGTCATGAGTCGGCAGGTCATAGGTCGAGAAGCCGTAAGCGACGTCAGGGATGCCGGCCGCGGCGTCCAGTTCGGCCAGGCGCTGCAGGGCCAGCTGGTCCTGCCGGCCAGCCACCCCGCCATGCAGGTTCTGGCAGGCGCCCAGCACGACAGGTGCATTCGGGATGGCGGCTTCAGACCGGATGGCACCGATCAGGGTGCGGAACAGACGGAACTGCTCTTCGCGGCTTCTGACCAGACCGCTCGCCGCATCGTTCCAGCCAGCCTGCAGCAGTACCAGATCCGCCCGGCCGGCCGCCCTGATGCTGTTCACCAGCTGGCGCCGATGGGTCGAGCCGGTCTCCGCCCAGCTGGCCAGTGTGGCACCCGAAACGCCGCCATCAATGAAGACGACGTTCTTCCCCGTCGCCTGCACGATCGCCTGCCCCGCGACCTTGCCGAAGGCACCGCTCTGCAGCGTCGCGTAGCGGGTGCCGTCGCGCGTGACCTGCACCCGGGCGTCGCTGGTCGGCCCGTCGAAGCGGGAGACATATTGCATCGCGCTGCTGGAGCCCACGAGAGCGATCACGACCGTTTCGCCGGGCAGCGGCGGCGATGCCACCGGCGGTACCCCGGCAGGCGGTGCCCCGCCGGCCGGGGGCGAGCCGCCATCTTCGCCGCCGCAGCCTGCCGACAGCAGGCTGCCCAGCGAGACCAGGCCTGACCGGACGAGGAATTGACGCCTGTCCACCGCTCATTCCCCCCATCATGGCGCGACTGTCCGGGCCGGGAGGCCCTTTCCGTCCGATCCCGAGATTTGCCCGCCGGCGCGGAATTAGCCGGTTCCATGCGGTTTGTCATCGACCTTGCGGCCCGCGGCGGGTCTGCCCGCAAGCGGCCTGGGGAACGCTGCTACAAGGAAGACGTTGGCAGGGCACAGCAACCCTTACGGGAGATTACCCATGACCCTGCGCGCCATCACGCTTTCCACCCTCGCCGTCCTGACCCTGGCGACCACCGCCTGCAACACCGTATCCGGTGCTGGCGAAGATCTGCAGTCCGCTAGCCGCGAAGTCGAAAGCGAGATCTGACCCGATTACCCCCGGCCGCGATAGGGGGCGACGCCCTGATCGGGCAGCCACAATCCGGCCGGGGGCGCACCGCTCTGCCAGAACACGTCGATCGGGATGCCGCCGCGCGGGTACCAGTAGCCGCCGATGCGCAGCCATTGCGGCTGCATCTCGTCAAACAGGCGGCGGCCAATCCCCACGGTCACGTCTTCGTGGAAGCCGCAATGATTGCGGAATGATCCCAGGAACAGCTTCAGACTCTTCGATTCCACGATCGTTTTGCCCGGTGCATAATCAATCACCAGATGCGCGAAATCAGGCTGTCCTGTCACCGGGCACAGGCTGGTGAATTCCGGCGCGGCGAAGCGGACGCAGAACAGTTCGTCCTTGCGCGGGTTGGGCACGTAATCCAGCCGCGCCTCTTCGGGCGAGGCGGGCAGCGGGGTGGACTGGCCAAGAAACAGGGGTTCGCTCATGCCGGCGGCCCTGCCTTCGTTGGGCGGGCATCGCAAGAGGGGGCGTAACCAGTTCACAAGCCGTTCAGCGCAGGCTAGCAAGCGGCGGGCATGGTTTGGGGCAGGACAGCGGCACGGTCCGCAGCATTGGTGAGCGCAGCATTGCTGCATGGTACGGCACTGGCGCAGGTGGCGGTGCCGGACTTCCGCCTGCCGCCGGCCCAGCCGACCGCCTCGCCCGAGCCGGAGCGCCAGGGCCCGGTCGCGCCCGACCTGCCGCAGAGCCGCGCGACGCCCGCGCCATCACCCACCCCGACCGCCACGCAAGCGGTGCAGCCGCCACCGCCGCTGGTGGTGCCGCCCGCCCCCGCGCGCACAGCCGCGCCAGCGCGATCCGCGCGGCCGACGCCAACCGCAAGCCCGACCTCCGCACCAAGTCCGGCTGCGGATCGCCCGGCCGCACCGGACAGCGGACCCTCTCTGGCGGCAGAGCCGGCTCCCGCACCTGTCACCCCGGTGCCAGAACCCGCCATCAGCGATGCGCCGCAATCGCCTCCGCCGGTAGCGCCGCCGGTACCGACGGCCGAGGGATCGGAGGAGGGCAGCGTAACCATGCTCGGCTGGCTCGCGGGCGCCGGACTGCTGGCGGGCGGGGCGCTGCTGCTGGTGCTGCGCCGCAGACGGCACAGGGTCGAGCCGGCGCAGTCGAAGCGCGAAGAGCGTATCGTGCCGCAGGCGCCTCCGGCACCTGTTCCGGCCCCCCGGCCTGCGCCCGCACCTGCACCCGCTCCGGCGGCTTCGCCCGCATCCGACTTCCAGGTCGATGTCGGCCTGGCAGGCGTGGAGATGCATGTCACCGCCGGACGGCTCAGCCTGTCGCTGATGAACGCTGCGCTCTCCTTCGATCTGACCCTGCGGCATGCCGGACCGGCACCGCTGACCGGACTGGTGCTGCGGGCCGACATGATCGGGGCCCATGCGGCCCTGCAGCAGACGGAGCAACTGGGCGGTCCGGCGGGAGAGGCCCCTGTCATCGCGCAGCTGGCCAGCCTGCCGCCGGGTGACACCCGGACTATCGCCGCCGAGGTGCGCCTGCCGCTGGCGCAGGTCACCGCCATCCGGCAGGGGCGGTCCAGCCTGTTCGTGCCGCTGCTGCGACTGGCGCTGGAGGGCGACGGGCAGGGGCGCCGCACGCTGACCCTGCTGGTCGGCCCGCCGGGCCAGGGCGGGCAGGTGCAGCCGGTGCGGCTGGATGCCGGACCCCGCGTGGTTGCCCCGCTGCTGGCCCGCGTGCTGGGCTGAACGGTTTACCGCCCGTGCCCGCTTCGCTACGCATCGCAGGCATGAACGAACTCGTTTCCACAGGCTGGCTGGCCGATCATGCCGGGGAGGCCGGGCTGGTGGTGCTGGATGCCTCCGCCCACCTGCCCGCCGCCGCGCGCGATGCCGCTGCCGAGCATGCCGCCGCGCATGTTCCGGGTGCGCTCTTCCTCGATCTCGCCAGCCTGACCGATCGTGCCAGCCCGGTTCCGGCGGCGCTGCCCACTGCGGAGCAGTTTGCGACCCGGCTGCGGAAACTGGGCATCGGCGCGGGCACGCGGGTGGTGCTGTATGACGACAGCGACATCAGGACCGCGGCCCGTGCATGGTTCATCTTCCGCCAGCATGGCTTCACCGATGTGGCGATCCTGGACGGGGGCCTGGCCAAGTGGCGGGCCGAGGGGCGCCCGCTGGAGAGCGGAGCCACCGCGGTGCAGCCGGCCGGCGACTGGCAGCCGGGAGCCACGGCCATGTCGGTGCGCAGCAAGGCCGACCTGCTCGCCAATCTCGACAGCGGTGCCGAACAGGTGCTCGACGCCCGCAGCCGCGCACGGTTCACGGCCGAGGAGCCGGAGGCCAACCCTGCCCTGGCGGGCGGGCACATTCCGCATTCGCTGAACCTGCCCTACAAGGCAATGTTCGCCGCTGACGGCACCTTCCTGCCCCCGGCGCAGCTGCGCGCCGCGTTCGATGCCGCCGGCCTCGACTGGACGCGGCCGGTGGTCACCACCTGCGGGAGCGGGGTGACGGCGGCGGTGCTGCTGTTCGCCATGCGGCTGGCCGGCAAGACCGACACGGCGCTCTATGATGGCAGCTGGAGCGAATGGGGCGCGGATCCTGCGACACCGAAGGCTGCCGGATGAGCGACGCACCTGACGATTGCGGCCTCGGGACCAGGCTGGTTGCCGCCGGTCGCCGGCCCGAATGGACCGGCCCCGTGGTCAATGTGCCGGTCTGGCGCGGCTCCACGCATCTGTATGCCGACAGCGCCGATCTGGCGGCGGGCCGTCCCAATGCGGATGGGCATTTCTTCTACGGCCGGCGCGGCACGCCCACGCAATGGGCACTGTGCGATGCCCTGACCGGGCTGGAGCCGGGCGCGGCCGGGACGCTGCTGTACCCCAGCGGCCTCGCCGCGATCAGCGGCGCGCTGCTGGGCCTGCTGAATGCGGGCGACGTGCTGCTGATGAGCGACAACGCCTACGAGCCGAGCCGCTCTCTGGCGGAGAAGCTGCTGGCGCCGCTGGGGATAGAGACGCGCTGGTTCGATCCGCTGGACATCGCCGCCTACCGGGATGCCTTCTGCCCGCGCACCAAGGTGGTGCTGCTGGAAAGTCCCGGCAGCCTGACGATGGAGGTGTGCGACGTGCCCGCGCTGGCCGCCATCGCGCGGGAGCGCGGCGCCTTCAGCGTGCTGGACAATACCTGGGCCGGGCCGACCGGCTTCACGGCGATCCGCCATGGCGTGGATGCCAGCGTGCTGGCGCTGACCAAGCATGTGGGCGGGCATTCGGACCTGATGATGGGCGCGGTCACGGCCACGGCTGCCGTGCACGATGCCTTGCGCGAACGCGCGCAATTGCTGGGGCAGGTGGTCAGTCCGGACGATGCGGCCCTGGCCCTGCGCGGCCTGCGGACCATGGGTCTGCGCTTGCAGCGACAGGCGGACAGTGCGCTGGCGGTGGCGGAATGGCTGGGGGCGCAGGAGCAGGTGGCGCATGTGCTGTGCCCCATGCTGCCGGGTGCACCCGGGCACGATCTGTGGCGGCGCGACTTCGACGGCGGCTGCGGCTTGTTCTCCTTCGTGCTGCGCGGCCGCGGCGTTGGCGACCGGGCGCGGCTGATCGACAATCTGCGCCTGTTCGGCATCGGTTTTTCCTGGGGCGGCTATGAAAGCCTGGTGGTCCCGGTCGATCCGCAGCGCATCCGCACCAGCACTGTCTGGCCCCGGTCCGGCTGGGCGGCGGAGGACCGGCTGGGCGTGCGCCTGGCCATCGGGCTGGAGGATCCGGCCGACCTGATCGCCGACCTGGCGCAGGCATTCGCGGCAATGGACCGCGCATGACCGCCGTGCTCGGCGCGCTGACCAGTCCGGCAGCGACGCCGACACCGACACCGACGCCGGAAGCGACGATCTCGCCACCGATCATCGACGTGCCGGTGACGCCGGCAACCCCGGTGGAGGTGCCGGAGGAGCTGGTCGGGGCCGAGGCGCTGAGCGAGGCGATCAACGATCGCAGCACCACGGTCGGCGACATCGTCACCCAGCTGGATGTGATCGGCTTCACCGTCGGGGACACGCGTTTCTCGCTGTGGACCCTGCTGGTCGTGGTGCTGGTGATCGTGGGCGTGTTCGTCGGCGCGCGGCTGGGCAACAAGTTCGGCCACCGGCTGCTGCGCAAGGTGACCCGCCTGAACCCGTCGCAGGCGGTGCTGGGCGAAAAGATGGTGACGATCGTCGTCTGGACGATCGCCATCCTGATGGGGGTCGACCTGCTGGGAATCGACCTGACCGCGCTGGCGGTGTTCTCCGGCGCCTTTGGCCTGGCCATCGGTTTCGGCCTGCAGAAGACCTTCGGCAACCTGATCGCCGGCATCATCCTACTGATGGACCGGTCCATCAAGCCGGGCGACGTGATCGCCGTGACCGACATGGCCGGCAACGAAACGTTCGGCCAGATCCGCAAGATCGGCGTGCGCGCCGTGTCGATCATCACGCGGGACGAGAAGGAATATCTGATCCCGAACGAGAACCTGATGGTCAATCAGGTGGAGAACTGGTCCTATTCCAGCCGGCGCGTGCGGGTGCAGATTCCCGTCGGCATATCGTACAAGAGCGACATCGTGCGGGCGGAGGAGCTGATGCTGGAGGCCGCGCGCGGTGCCCGGCGCGTGCTGGCGACCCCGCCGCCCACCGCCTGGCTGTCCGATTACGGCGAAAGCTGGCTGCTGTTCACCATCCACTGCTGGATCACCGATCCCGAAGAGGGCGTCGGCAATGTGAAATCCGAAGTGCTGAAGCGGCTGTGGGCGCTGTTCAAGGCCAACGGCATCGAGGTGCCGTTCCCGCAGCGCGACCTGAACCTGCGCGACAATGCCCAGTTCGAACGGCTGATCGCCGCGCTGGAAAGGCGCGAAACACCGCCGGCTGCAGCGACCGACGCACAGCGGGAAAGCTGACCTAGCCCCCGCCATATCGTTTCTCGCTGGAATGAATTGGCCGCCATGCGCATCTGGGCGCCATGGCAACAGGCACAGTCTTTCTGGTGGGTGCGGGACCGGGTGATCCGGACCTGCTGACGCTGCGCGCCGCGCGGCTGATCGGGCAGGCGGGCATCGTCGTGCATGACGGGCTGGTGGAACCTGCCGTTCTGGCACTGGCCCCGGCCGGCGCACTGCTGGTGAACGTCGCCAAGCGCCGTGCGCATCATACCTTGCCGCAGGATGACATCAACGCGCTGCTGGTCCGCCATGCGCTGGCCGGGCGGGATGTCGTGCGGCTGAAGGGCGGCGACCCGTTCATCTTCGGCCGCGGGGGCGAGGAGGCGGAGGCCTGCCGCGCCGCCGGCGTGCCGGTTGAGGTGGTGCCGGGCGTGTCCAGCGCGCTGGGTGCCGCAGCCGCCGCGCAGATCCCACTGACCCATCGCGACCATGCCAGCATCGTCAGCTTCGTGGCGGGCCAGTGCAAGGGCCTGGCGGAACAGGACTGGGCCGGTCTGGCCGGCACGGGGCGCACGCTGGTGATCTTCATGGGCGTGAAGACCGCCCCGCAGATCGCCGAAAAGCTGATGGCCGACGGCCTGGCGCCCGACACGGCAGTGGCCGTGATCGAGAATGGCGCACGCCCGGAAATGCGGGTGCTGCGCGGGTGCCTCGCCGGGCTGCCCGACCTGGTGGCGCAGGAAGGGGTGGTCAGCCCCGCATTGATCGTTATCGGCGCCGTGACGCGCGGCAGTGACGCCGCGCTGGTCCCCGTCGCGCTTGGAGCAGCAGCAGCATGAAGATCCTGACCGGCAGCGACCTGAAGAGCGGCGCCGTCGTGTGGTGGGACGGCAGCAGCTGGTCCCTGCATGTGGAGGATGCCTGCGACGTGGGCGAGGACGCCGCCAGCATCGCCGCGCGCGAGGAAGCCGAGCGGCGCGTGGTGGTGCCCTATGCGATCGAGGCCACCACCGATGCGCAAGGCCGCGTGCGGCCGGCGCATATCAAGGACCGCATCCGCGCGCTGGGCCCCACCGTCCGCGCCGACCTGACTTTGCGACCGGCCGATCCCGAGGCCGGCACCTGGGTGATCTGATGTACCAGTATGACCGATACGACCAGCAGATGGTCGATGCCCGTGTCGCGGAGTTCCGTGACCAGGTGCGCCGCCGGCTGGATGGCAAGCTGACGGAAGACCAGTTCAAGCCGCTGCGGCTGATGAATGGCCTGTACCTGCAGCTGCACGCCTACATGCTGCGGGTGGCGGTGCCCTATGGCACGCTGAACAGCACGCAGATGCACATGCTGGGCACCATCGCGGACAAGTACGACCGCGGTTATGGCCATTTCACCACCCGTCAGAACATCCAGTACAACTGGATCAAGCTGGAGGACGCGCCCGACATCCTGGCCGAGCTGTCCACCGTGGAGATGCATGCCATCCAGACCAGCGGCAACTGCATCCGCAACATCAGCGCCGACCATTTCGCCGGTGCCGCGGCGGACGAGGTCGCCGACCCGCGCCCCTATGCGGAGCTGATGCGCCAATGGTCCAGCTTCCACCCGGAATTCAGTTACCTGCCGCGCAAGTTCAAGATCGCGGTGATCGCGTCGGAAACCGATCGCGCGGCCATGCGGCTGCACGATATCGGCATCCGCATCCACAAGAACGATGCCGGCGAGCTGGGCGCTGCCTTCTATGTCGGCGGGGGCATGGGCCGCACGCCGATGATCAGCCATCTGGTGCGCGAATGGGTGCCGCTGGATCGGCTGATCACCTATGCGGAGGCGTGCCTGCGCGTCTACAACCGCTACGGCCGGCGCGACAACAAGTACAAGGCGCGCATCAAGATCCTGCTGCACGAGATCGGCGCGGAAGATTACGCCGCGCAGGTCGATGCCGAATACCAGCAGCTGCTGGACCAGGGCGTGGAGCCGCCCTTCGCGGAGCTGCAGCGGATCCGCACCTTCTTCGCCGATCCGCCCTTCGTGGAAGGGCTGAGCGATGGCGTCGACCAGTCCGACCCGGCCTTTGCCGCCTGGGTGCAGCAGAACACGCACCTGCACCGCGTGCACGGCTACACCTCCGCCACGATCAGCCTGAAGCCGGTCGGCGGCATCCCGGGTGACGCCACCGCGGCGCAGATCCACCTGATGGCCGATCTGGCGAAGGAGTTCTCCTTCGACGAGTGCCGCGTGACCCATGCGCAGAACATCGTCCTGCCGCATGTGGAGCAGCGCCGCCTGTACGAGCTGTGGCAACGGCTGGACACGGCCGGGCTGGCGACCGCCAACCTGGACAATATCGGCGACATCATCGCCTGCCCGGGCCTGGACTATTGCAGCCTGGCCAATGCGCGGGCGATCCCGCTGGCGCAGAAGATCAGCCAGCGCTTTTCCGACAACGGCAAGGATGCGGTGATCGGCGAGCTGAAGCTGAAGATCAGCGGCTGCATCAACGCCTGCGGCCACCACCATGCCGGCCACATCGGCGTGCTGGGCGTGGATCGCAAGGGACGCGAGAACTACCAGCTGCTGCTGGGCGGCAGCGAGGGGGCGGACACGTCCCTGGGCAAGATCACCGGTCCCGGTTTCGACGAGGACGGCGTGGTGGACGCGATCGAGAAGACGACCGAGGTCTATCTGGCGCAACGGCAGGATGGCGAGCGGTTCCTCGACACCTATCGCCGGATCGGCATGGAACCGTTCAAGGAGGCGCTTTATGGCTGAGCCGATCAGCGGAACCGACAGCGAGGCGCGCGAGCTGGACGATGTTCAGTTCCGTTTCCGCGAGGACGAGATGGTCGATCACCCGGCGGTGACGGTGGATGCCTTCGTGGGGCAGACCAATGCCAGCGCCGTGCGGATCGAACCGGGCGACGATGCCCGCGACCTGCTGCCGCATCTTGGCCGCATCGCGCTGGTGGAGGTGAACTTCCCCTCCTTCGGGGACGGACGCGGCTATTCCGCGGCACGCATCCTGCGTGAAGCCGGCTACCAGGGCGAACTGCGCGCGGTGGGCGATGTGCTGATCGACCAGCTCAGCCATATGCGCCGCTGCGGGTTCGACAGCTTCGCGCCCGGCGTGCGGCTGGACGAGGAGGACGCCGCGCGCGCCTTCGCGACCTGGCCCGAAGTTTATCAGGCGGCGGTCGATGGCCGCGCGCCGATCTGGACCCTTCGGCATGGTGAGCGGAATGGTGACACCAATGGCTAGCCGTGCGCGCGACATCATCGATACCGGCCCCAGCTTCGTGCAGGCGGATGCCGATGCGCTGAACGCCCGCTTCGCCGGGGTGGATGTGCAGACCATGCTGGCGCAGCTTTTCGCCGAAGGCAGCCTGGGCCGGTTGGCGGTGGTCTCCTCTTTCGGCACGGAAAGCGCCGTGCTGCTGGACCTGGTGGCCAAGGCCGACCGGACCGTGCCGGTGATCTTCGTCGATACGGAGAAGATGTTTCCCGAAACGCTGGATTATCGCGACACGCTGATCGCCCGGCTGGGCTTCACCGACTCACGGGTTGTCCGGCCCGATCCGGCCGCGCTGCAGACAAAGGACGAGGCCGGCCTGCGCTGGGGCTGGGATCCGGACGGCTGCTGCGCGATCCGCAAGGTGGAGCCGCTGGCCCGCGCCAAGAACGGCCTGGATGCCTGGATCTCCGGCCGAAAGGCGTTCCAGTCCTCCACCCGCCAGAACCTGCCCCGGTTCGAGATCGAGGACGGGCGGCTGAAGATCAATCCGCTGGGCGACTGGACCAAGGCGGACCTGGATGCCTGGTTCGCCGCCAACGACCTGCCGCGTCACCCGCTGGAAGGGCAGGGCTACCTGTCCGTCGGGTGCGAGCCATGCACCAGCCCGGTGGCCGACGGCGAGGACCCGCGCGCCGGGCGCTGGCGCGGCTGGAACAAGACCGAATGCGGCATCCATTCCTCCAACAATCCCGCCGCGACGGGGCTAGAGGGCGAAGGCGACCTGCCACCGGGATACGAGCCGGCGTTCTAGGTTCGGCTACGGGAGCCGGGTCAGCCCCGCATTGTTCCATCGGGGTTGAGATGCACGGTCCGCCCGGTCGCGGCGGCGGCATAGATCGCCTCCATCAGGCGCAGGTCACGCAGGCCCATCTCGCCGGGCGTCCTGATCGGCGTGTTGTTGCGGATGGCGTCCACGAAATGGTCGAGCTGGCCCGCGAACTGCACTGACGGGTCGCCGGGCGACAGCTCGCGGCGGTCACCTCCGCTTTCCAGCGTCATCTTCTGGCCGGAATAGCTGGTCGCCGGCTTCAGCGTCAGCGCGCCCGTCGTGCCGCGCGCCTCCGCGAAGTTGATGCCGGCGGAATCGTAGGAGGTGGCGATCTGCGCCACGGCGCCCGACGGAAAGCGCCAATGGGACGAGACATGCGCGAAGATCTGGGCGAAGCGCGGATCGTCTGCCGGTTTGAAGGTGCTGGCGCTGATGCTCTCGGGCATCTCCCCGGCAAGGTACAGCGCCGCCTGCAGCGAGTAGATCCCCAGATCCTCCAGCGGGCCACCGCCTGCCAGGGCGCGATCGACGCGCCAGTTTTCCGCAGGAGTGGTCGGTTGCATGCGATAGGAATTCTCGGCCCGGATCAGCCGCAACTGGCCCGTGGCGTCCTGCGCCATCAGTTCCATGGCCTGCATGTTGTGCGGCTCGAAATGCGAGCGGTAGGCGATCATCAGCTTGCGGTCGGCGCGCCGGCTGGCCGCGATCATCCGCTCGCACTCGGCACTGCTGAGCGCCATGGGCTTCTCGCACAGGACATGCTTGCCCGCGGCAAAGGCCTGGATCGCCCACTCGGCATGTAGCCCGCTCGGCAGGGCGATATAGACGGCGTCGATCCGGTCATCCCCCGCGATGTTGCCGAATGTCTCGTAGGAATGGCGCGCATCCGCCGGGATGCCGTAGGCGTCGCCCACGCGGCGCAGCTTGTCCGGGTTGCCGGACACGATGGCGGCGATATGCGCGCCCTTCGCCTGCTCGAACCGGGGCATCATCTGGTTGAGCGCGTAACCGCCCAGGCCGACAATGGCGAAGCCGATGCTGTCCGAACTGCCAGGCTCCGGCGGGCTGGCGGGTAGCTCGACATTGCCGGGCATGTCCTGCCCGGTCGCGCGCACCGCACCGCGATCCTGCATCAGCGCAGCGGCCGGCCGGATGGACAGTGCCAGCGAGGCGGCGGCCGCGCCGCCACCGATGGCAAGGAACCTGCGACGTGTCTCGACCATGCTGTGCGCTCCTGTTCGGATCGTCTTGTCGCGCGGGCGGGAGCGCCTGTCGAGCCCCGCGGTTTTCACCGCTAGCACGAGCTGTAGTGTTGCGTCCTATGCAACACTCCATGTGGTTTATGCGTTATGCCGAATCATCCGCCGCAGACATAAGGGACGGGCCTTTCAGGCATCCTCTCCCAAACTTTTCAGGCCCGGTCGGCAACGACCGGGCCATTTTTTTTGTTTGCGGGAATGGCGGATATGGCCGGGCAGGTCGGGTTGCTTTTTCGACCCGAGTGCGATAACGGGCGCGGCAGAATTGTTGCCGGGCTGCGTGCAGCTTCGGCTCCTTCATCATTTTGACCCTTCACCCGCTAGAGGGGATCAGCCGAAAGAGGTGGCGTTACTTTTATGCAGATCATGGTTCGCGACAACAATGTGGAGCAGGCCCTTCGCGCGCTCAAGAAGAAGCTGCAGCGTGAGGGTGTGTATCGCGAAATGAAGCTGCGCCGTCACTTCGAGAAGCCGAGCGAGAAGCGCGCCCGCGAAAAGGCCGCCGCCGTGCGCCGCGCCCGCAAGCTGGAGCGCAAGCGCGTGGAGCGTGACGGCGGCAAGTAAGCCGTCCGGCACGGGTGGCCGGCGGGGGGCATCACCTCGCCGCTTGCAGGCCGCCATTGCTTCAGCCAAGGGGGCGCGAAAGGGATCATCCTTCGCGCCCCTTCGCATTTCAGGGATCAGCCGTTTCATGACCGAAATCACCCGCGTACCGTTGCAGCCCATCGCCAAGGGATCGCTCACGAAGCTGTGGATCGGCATCGTGATCGTGCTGCTGGCCGCCGCCGGCGTCGCCTGGGCCGCGGTGCCCAAGGTGCGGACCCTGGCCGAAGGCGTCACGATCGAGACGCTGGCCGAAGGCACCGGCCCCAGCCCGGGCGCGACCGACTATGCTCTGGTCAGCTATCGCGGCACGCTGGACGACGGCACCGTGTTCGACGAGAACCAGCAGGCGCCCATGCCGGTCGACCAGGTCGTGCCGGGCTTCTCCACCGCGCTGCAGGCGATGCAGACGGGTGGCCGTTATCGCGTGCACATCCCGGCCGCGCAGGGCTATGGCGCACAGGGCAGCGGGCCCGGCGGGCCGATCCCCCCCAATGCCGACCTGACCTTCGAGGTCGAACTGATCGAGTTCCGCACGCGGGAGGAAATCATGCAGATGCAGCAGCAGATGATGATGCAGCAGATGATGCAGGGTGGCGGCGCGCCGGGTGGCATGCCGGGCGCACCGGGCGCAGGCGGTCCTGCCGCTCCGCCGGCCGGCCAGTAAGCAGCGAGCCGAAGGAACAGCATGTCCGTCGACAAGGCCACCGTGGCCAAGATCGCCTCCCTGGCGCGCATCAGCATGGATGATGCCGCGCTGGACCGTATGGTGCCGGAACTGAACAAGATCCTGGGCTTCGTGGAGCAGCTGGGTCAGGTGGATGTGACCGGCGTGGAGCCGATGACCGCCGTTATCGCGCAGCCCCTGCGTCTGCGTGACGATGTGGTGAACGCCGACCCGCTGACCGGCGGCGGCGTGCGCGATGCGGTGCTGGCCAACGCCCCCGCGGCGGAGCACGGCTTCTTCGGCGTGCCCAAGGTGATCGAGTGATGAGCGAACTGACACAGCCCGAACTGACTCACCTGGGCGTCCAGGCGATCCGTGACGGTGTCGCCGCCGGCACCTTCACCGCGCGCGAGGTGGCCGAGGCCTGCAATGCGGCGGTCGCGGATGCCTCCGCGCTGAACGCCTTCATTGTCACCACGCCCGACCACGCGCTCGCGGCGGCGGACAAGGTGGATGCGGACCGCGCCGCCGGGCGCGAGCTGGGCCTGATGGCCGGCGTGCCGATCGGCATGAAGGACCTGTTCGCCACCAACGGCGTGCAGACCACGGCAGCCAGCCACATCCTGGAAGGCTTCACGCCGCGCTACGAAAGCACGGTCAGCCAGCGCCTGTGGGACGCCGGCGCTGGCATGCTGGGCAAGCTGAACCTCGACCAGTTCGCGATGGGCTCTTCCAACGAGACCAGCTATTTCGGTGATGTCGTCAGCCCATGGCGCAGGAACGGCAGCACTGCCGGCCTGACCCCCGGCGGCTCCTCCGGCGGCAGCAGCGCGGCGGTGGCGGCGCGGCTGGCACCGGCGGCGACCGGAACCGACACCGGCGGCTCCATCCGGCAGCCCGCCGCCTTGACCGGGATCTGCGGCATCAAGCCGACCTATGGCCGGTGCAGTCGCTGGGGCGTCGTCGCCTTTGCGTCCTCGCTGGATCAGGCGGGCCCGATGGCGCGCAGCGTGGCCGATTGCGCGCTGATGCTGCAGGCGATGGCGGGCTTCGACCCGAAGGATTCCACCAGCCTCGACCTGCCGGTGCCGGACTGGAGCGGCGCGCTGAATGCCGACCTGAAGGGCAAGCGCGTCGGCATTCCGCGCGAATACCGGATGGACGGCACCGATGCCGCCATTCTGAAGGCGTGGGACGACGGCATCGCCTGGCTGAAGGATGCCGGAGCCGAAGTGGTCGACATCAGCCTGCCGCATACCGAATATGCGCTGCCAGCCTATTACATCATCGCCCCGGCGGAAGCGTCCAGCAACCTGGCTCGCTATGATGGCGTGCGGTACGGTCTGCGCGACCTGCCGCAGGGCGCCAATCTGCAGGACATGTATGCCGCCACCCGCGCCGCCGGCTTCGGCGACGAGGTCAAGCGCCGCATCCTGATCGGCACCTATGTGCTCTCCGCCGGCTATTACGACGCTTATTACACGCAGGCGATGAAGGTGCGCGCGCTGGTGGCGCGTGACTTTGCCGAAGCGTGGGACAAGTGCGACGTCATCCTGGCGCCGACCGCCCCCAACACCGCCTTCGCGCTGGGCGAGAAGCTGTCCGATCCGCTGGCGATGTATCTGAACGACGTGTTCTCCGTGCCCGCCAGCCTTGCCGGCCTGCCGGCGATGAGCGTGCCGGCCGGGCTTGATCCTGCGGGCCTGCCGCTGGGCCTGCAGCTGATCGGCCGTCCGCTGGACGAGCAGGGCGTGCTGAACGCCGCCCTGGCGATCGAACAGCGCGCCGGCTTTACCGCGCAGCCGGACCGCTGGTGGTAGCCAGTCGGGAGGCGCTGGCCCGCCTGCCGGATGGCGGACGGTTCATCGCTCTCGATTCATTGCGCGGCGTGGCGGCGATTGCCGTGATGCTGTTCCACATGGGACCGTTCGGCTGGCTGGCCGGCGCAGGCTTCCTGCGCAATGGCTGGCTGATGGTGGACTTCTTCTTCGTCCTGTCAGGCTTCGTGATTGCCGCCAGTTATGGCGAGCGTCTGGCGCAGGGCTTCTCGCGCCGGCAGTTCCTGGCGCTGCGGCTGGGGCGGGTGGTGCCGCTGCATGTGGCCGCGGTGCTGGCGGCCAGTGCGTTCGAGCTGTTCTATGTCCACGGCGTGCTGGGGGAACGGAGCAATCCGCTGCTGTTCTGGCGCGGCCTGTTGCTGCTGGACGGCTTCGCCACCGGCGCCAACAACCATTATGCGCCGGTCAGCTGGTCGATCTCGGTCGAGATCGTGCTGTACGCCATCGCCGCCACCCTGTTCGGCCGTGGACGGCGCGGGCTGACGCTGGCGGCCTTGCTGGTCGGCGGATGCGTGGCGGCCCTGGCTCTGGAGTGGAATCACCCGGGGCTCGGCCGGCTGCTGCAACGCGGCATGCTGGGTTTCGGGCTGGGCGTCGGCTGCCACTGGCTGCACCGCCGCTGGCACGGGCAGATTGGCGCGAGCTGGCTGACGTTGCTGGAGGTGGCGAGCCTTGCCGCACTGGTCTGGCTGCTCGCGGCGATGCCGCTGGGCAACAGCACGCTGCTGCTGACATCGCCCGTCTTTGCCGCGACGGTGCTGATCTTTGCGCGGGACAAGGGCTGGGTCAGCCGGCTGCTGCAGCTGCGCCCGCTGATCGTGCTCGGCACATTGTCCTACTCCATCTACATGCTGCACATGCTGCTGATCCGCCCGCTGGCTAAGGCCGGGCCGGCGGTGCTGCAGGCAATGGGCCGGCCGGACCTTGTGGCCACCGATCCGCGCCCCTTCGGGCTCGGCACGCTGGCTCTGGACCAGGGAGCGGCCACCATCATGTCGCTGGTGATGATCGCCCTGACGGTCGGCCTGTCCGCGCTCTCCTTTCGCTGGCTGGAGGAGCCCGCCCGCCGCTGGTCGCGCGACCATGCGCGGCGCTGGGGCGCCGGCGCGGCGGAGCGGGAGGCGCTGACGATCTGAGCCTCGTGCCCAAGTGTGCAGTGCAACATAGCCGGTTCACTTGTGCAATCGCATGCTGTAAGTGGCTCGGAATGACACCGCCCGAGGACCATAGGCGATACCGTGATCTCGACGGGATCCGGGGGATCCTCTCGGTCGTGATCGTACTCGGTCATTTCGGCCTCAAGTCTTTCCTGCACAAGGTCAGCGGCGGGGTGGTGGTCACTCCCGCCTTCCCGGTCATCGTGGACTTCTTCTTCGTCCTCAGCGGTTTTGTGCTGGCGAAATCCTATGTGAAAAGGCCGCGCCCGATCGGGGAGGCGCTGATCGAGCGCGTCTTCAGGCTGTTGCCCTGCCACATGGTTGTTCTGGCGCTGCTGTTTACCATCAGGGCGCTGATGATCTGGGGCGGAACCGATCCGGCTGTGCTGAAGCCGGTCCATCCGGCCCCTCTCGCGGCCGAGTTCTTCGGGCTATACATCTTCTTCTTCGATGGTTTCCCGGGCTGGAACCAGCCGAGCTGGTCCGTGAACGTCCAGGTCTATATCACCGTGCTGCTTGGGCTCGGGGTCTTGCAACTGTGGCGGATCCCGCGAGTGACGATGTTCGCGGCCTTTGCACTGCTGGTGGTGGCGCAAGGGTGGCTGTCCTGCATCGTCACGCCCGATGTGTACTACCCGATCATGCGCGGCTTTGTCGGTATCTCGCTCGGAGCAGTGCTTGCGGCCATGATCGATCGCGGCTTCATCTCCGTTCCGACGACGCGATGGTTCGTGCCGCTGTTCCTGTGCGCCTTTGCCGTACTGATCGTGTTGCGGGATCTTGCTCCGATCATCGCGATGTTCACCCCCATCTTCATCACCCTCATCATGGTGGCCGGCACCCGGTCCCACAGCGTGTTGAGCCTGCCGCCCTTGCTGAAGCTGGGTGACCTGTCGTTCTCGATCTACATCGTGCACATGCCCGTATGGGTTCTCGTGCACTGGCTGGTCGACCTGGACGGCATCATGGGCAGCCTGGCCTTCAAGGCGGTCTGGCTCATGGTCGTGCTTGCCGCGGCATGGGTGCTGACGGAGTATGTGGAAAAACCAGGCGTGCGGCTCGGACGGAAGCTGCTCGGGCGCAAGAGGGCGGTCTCGCAGCCCGCCTAAGGCTCTTCACAGCCTGCATTGCCCGCACTAGGCAGAACTGATGAGCACTTATCGCATTCACGGCGCCACTGGCGACTGGGAGGTCGTGATCGGCCTCGAAGTCCATGCGCAGGTCACTTCCAACGCCAAGCTGTTCTCCGGCGCGGCCACCACCTTCGGGGCGGAGCCGAACGCGCAGGTCAGCCTGGTGGACGCGGCGATGCCCGGCATGCTGCCGGTGCTGAACCGCGAATGCATCCGCCAGGCGGTGCGCACCGGCATGGCGATCGAGGCGCAGATCAACCGGTGGAGCCGGTTCGACCGCAAGAACTACTTCTATGCCGACCTGCCGCAGGGCTACCAGATCAGCCAGCTGTACCACCCGCTGGTGGGCGAGGGATCGCTGACCATCGAGGCGGACGAGAAGGCGGGCATCCCGGCGGACAAGGTGATCGGGATCGAGCGCATCCATGTGGAGCAGGATGCCGGGAAGCTGATGCACGACCAGCATCCGACCATGTCCTATGTCGACCTGAACCGCAGCGGCGTGGCGTTGATGGAGATCGTCAGCCGCCCCGACATGGCGAGCCCGGCGGAAGCCGGCGCCTACCTGCGCAAGCTGCGGGCTATCCTGCGCTATGTCGGCAGTTGCGACGGCAACATGGAGGAAGGCTCCATGCGCGCCGATGTCAACGTGTCCGTCCGCCGTGCGGGAGAGCCGCTGGGCACGCGGACGGAGACCAAGAACGTCAACTCGGTCCGCTTCGTCATGGCCGCGATCGAGCATGAGGCACGCCGGCAGGTGGACCTGCTGGAGGATGGCGGCGCCATCGTGCAGGAGACGCGGCTGTTCGATCCGGGGACCGGCACCACGCGGTCCATGCGCTCCAAGGAAGATGCGCACGACTACCGCTACTTCCCGGACCCCGACCTGCTGCCGCTGGAGCTGGACGAGGCGTTCCTGGACGAGTGCCGCGAGAGCCTGCCCGAACTGCCCGATGCCAAGCGCACCCGCTATGTCGAGGCGCTGGGCCTCAGCGACTACAACGCCCATGTGCTGACCGCCGAGGTGGAGACGGCGCGCTGGTTCGAGGCGCTGCTGCTGACCAGCGCCACCGCGCAGGGCAAGCAGCCCGCCGAGGTCGCGAAGCAGGCGGCCAACTGGCTGCTGTCCGAACTGATGGGCGCGCTGAACAAGGCGGGCCGGACGCCGGGCGATGGCGCGGTGACGCCGGAGAGCGGGGCGGAACTGCTGGCGCTGGTGGGCAAGGGGACCATTTCGGCCTCCATCGCCAAGCAGGTACTGGAAGGCATGATCGCCACCGGCGATGCGCCCGGCGTGATCGTGGAGCGCGAAGGCCTGAAGCAGGAATCCGACAGCGGCGCGATCGAGGCCGCCGCCGATCAGGTGCTGGCGGCCAATGGCGACAAGGTGGCGCAGTATCGCGGCGGCAAGGCGGCGCTGTTCGGCTTCTTCGTGGGGCAGACCATGAAGGCGATGGCGGGCAAGGCCAATCCGCAGGTCGTGAACCAGGTGCTGCAGGCCAAGCTGGGGCCGGCCGGCGAGAGCTGAGCCCTATGGCGCCTCCGACCCGGTGAACGGGCGGGCATCGGTCCAGCCGCAGCCGGACAGCAGCTGCTCGCCATTCTGGACGGTGACGGTGAACGGGTAGCTCCGGTCGGACATGCCGTCGCTGCACGCCCCTTCGCTGGCCAGCAGGGTGAAGGGCGCGCCGGCCAGTTCGCCCGACCAGCTGGCCCCGCCGCGCCCGGCAAAGCGGGTGACGGTGATGCTGCGCCCCTCCGGCTCCTCCGCCGTGCTGAAGCGCAGGGTCGTGCCGCGCACCTCCCCGCCCCAGAACGGCTCCGTTCCGGTAAAGCGCAGCCGGTCGCTTTCGGCGATCCCGGCGTAAGGGCGCGGATCCTCGCCGCCGGGCAGATCATCCGGCTGGCCGTTGCAGGCGGCGAGCAGCAGCAGGGGCAGGGCGGCGGCGAAGCGGGTCATCGGCATGGGTCCCATTGTGGCAGAGGCGGGGGTTACACGGAACGGCGGATTTGTCGCCGCAGGTCCGGCCATGCGTAGGGGGCGTCCAGAACGTCGCCGATCAGTCGGTCGAGCCGGTGGATGGCGGACAAAAGCCTTGAATCATCGGGCTTTCTCCAGATCGTGCGGGCCCGGCCGCGATACAGCGCGATGTGGAACGGCCCCTCCAGTGCCAGCGTGCGCGCTTCCACCGGTGTGAACTTCCAGCGGGGCTGCTGTTTTCCCCTTATCGCGGTCTCCCATGCGGCACGGAACGAGCCGGCGCCGGGATGCTTGCGCAGGCGATAGGCGGACTCGCGGGTCAGGCCGAGCAGCTGTGCGGCCTTCCGCACGCAGGCGGTTTCGGCGAGCAGGGCGATGAAGCGGGCCTGCCGCGCGGGGGTCCAGCCGTCACGGCGGGTGCGCAGCGGGACGGGGAGGAAGGCGGGCAGCTTGAGGTAAGGTGCCCACGGCTTGTGGCGGGGCCGTTTGCTGGAGTTGCGGCGGTTGCTCATGCCCACGCGCGTAGGGGGGGCGTGTGGGTGTAGGAAAATGCTTTTGGCTGGCGTGGTGCGGGCGACATCCTCCCCGGCACGGGGAGGGGGACCGCTCGCGCAGCGAGGGGTGGAGGGGCACCCCGCGATCTCTCCGAACGCTCCTGGCCAGCTCCCTGTTGAGAGGCGGCGCGTGCCCCTCCACCACCCTGCGGGTGGTCCCCCTCCCCCGCTGGGGGAGGATTGTCCGCTTACGCCCCATTGCCGACAATGCCGACCTGGATCAAAGTGCTAAGGCGAGGTGACGAATGACCCAAGAGCGCATCTATGTTGAAAGAAGCTTCACTTTGGATAGTGACGTCATATGCTGTAGATTCTTTCAGCCGATCACGGATGGCCAAGATTACAGCTGTCGCTTTGCAATTGACTGGCCAGATGGGACGTCCGAGCGGACGATATGGGGCGTAGATGGGATACAAGCCCTTCTGCTTGCAATGCGCGCGGCACACGATGAGCTTCGGCTGAGACCGAGTTCATCGAAGATGCACGTCAAGTGGCTTGATAGCGAAGGATTGGGCCTTCCACCTGCAAGTGGAACTTGTTCGGACTGGTCGAGCGGCAATGAAGCAGAATACAGCGCTACTTTTCTCAACCATTTGTGTCGCGTAGTCAGTGAAGCAGAAGCGGCAAGATACAGCAAAGAAGGCGCAGACCTTCTGCGACGAGCTGAAGAACTTTTTCGCGAAGAGAGCAAAAGTCGTCACCCAGAACTTTGGAATGAGTAGGGCAGGCTCGCGTCTGGTTTCCACCCACAAGCGGACCTAACACCATAATGACCGTTGCCCCTGCGAAGACAGGGGTAATCCGCGGCTCCGCCGTCTTGGCGTTGCTGGTGACGAGGTCAGCTGGGCCCCTGCCGGCGCAGAGGCGACGACAGATGATGGAGTGTGGGCCACCTTGAAGGCGGCGAGCTATTCGATCGTAGTCGCTCGTGCTCGGCTCCGCGACGCGCATCGTTGTGCGGCGATACCGGTAAGCAGTGGCATCAGGGCCCGGCCAACCCTTGGAACCCCGGACCAGAGTTGGCGGTTCGGCTTTCATCACAGGAGAACACGGAATGGCCACGCTTCCCCCCGATCCCTACGCTCCTGATCCCGAGCGCAAGCCGGACGGTACGCCTGTTCCCGAGGACAGGCCGGAGACCTTGCCGGGGCCGGACAATCCGGAACCGCCGAAGATCACGCCTGACAGCGCGGGTGACGAGGCAGGTTAGACTTCCGCCCGCCCGCCGGCCCGCCGCTAGTCCAGCCAGCCGCCCGCCAGACGGTCGATCGCGGCCTGCAGGATGATCGCGGCGGCGTGCGAATCGATGCGGGTAGCGCGTTTGGCGCGGCTCATGTCCTGCGAGATCATCGCCCGCTCCGCGCTCTGGGTGGACCAGCGTTCGTCCCACAGCAGGATCGGCAGGGAAAGGACCGCGCAATTGCGGGCAAAGGCGCGCGTCGCCTGGACGCGCGGGCCGGCGCTGCCGTCCATGTTGAGCGGCAGGCCGAGCACCATCCCGGTCACGCGCCGCTCCGCGATCAGCGCGCGCAGGGTGGCCAGGTCGGCGGTGAACTTGCCGCGGGGCAGGGTCTTGCCGGCGGTGGCGAAGCCCCAGCCCGGATCGCAGAAGGCGGTGCCGATCGTCTTGGTGCCGAGGTCGAGCCCCAGCAGCACACCGCCATCGGGCAACGCGCCGGCGAAGGCGCGGGCGTCCTCCGTGATCATGGGGGGCGTGATCATGGGCGGGGTCAGCTGTTCTGCCATGCGCCAACCCGCCGGGCCAGGTCGGCGCGCAGGTCGCGCCAGAACAGGGGAATGTCGTAGACGTGGTAATTGTTGCCCGGCAGCACATAGGGCCCGAGTTCGGGCGGGTCGCCGATCAGCAGCAGGCCCTGCTCGTCACACCGGGCGGGCACGGCGCCGGGCACCAGCCGGCCGTTCTCCAGCCCTTCATCGGGCACCAGCGTGCCGGCATTGGCGCTGGCGGGCGCCGTGCCGCCGATCGTGCCGGTCAGCGGATTGAAGCACAGAATCGGGCTGTCGCCGCGTTGCTGCCCGTCGAAGCCGGGGGACATGGCGTAGCTGTCCAGCAGCAGGCCGGGATCGGCCGGCTCCGCGAAGGAGGACCAGCCGATGATGCAGCCCGCCTGGTCCGGCGTGGCGCAGGCGGGCAGCGGGAGAGCGGGCAGGTCGTGCGCGACGGAGATGGGCCAGCCGACGGCGTAGACGGCGGCGATCCGGTCGGCCAGCGGCGTGCCGGCGACCCGTTCACGCAGCAGACGCAGCACATGCAGTGCGCCCTGGCTGTGGCCGGCCAGCACGATCGGCTGTCCGGGCTCGGCCTCCGCCAGGAACAGGTCGAAGGCCTGCGCGACATCGGCATAGGCGGCGTCCAGCGCCTGGGCCCCTTCGGGCGCATCGGTCAGGAAGGCGCCAAAGGTCGCCTGGCGATAACGGGGCGCCCAGACCTGCGCCGCCGCGTTGAACGGGCTGGCGAGGCCGCGCACGAAGGTGCGGGCGCGCGACTGGCTCTGCGCATCGTCCAGCGGGGCGTTCCAGCGGGCGCGTTCCAGATAGCTGGTCGGGTGGACGAAGAACACCGCGGCCGGCAGCTCCGGCCCGGGCTCGATACCGGGCGGCAGCCAGCGCGCCGGGTCGGTGTCGCGCCGGAAGCGGGGATGCGACAGCCACATGCGCGGATCGGCATAGGCGTTGCCGGCCAGCGGGGCCTGTTCCTCGAACGCGGCGGAGGGGATCAGCGCGACGCGCGTCAGGTCCTGCCCCCAGATGCGCAGGGCGAACAGCACGGCCGCGCCGAGCAGGACCAGGCCGGCGATCACATACAGGAACTTACGCGCCATGGAGTGTCGGTGTCGCCATGGTGTTCTCGCCTGCTTCCAGCCGTTCGCTGCGGCGTTCCAGCATGACCTTGATCATCGCCATCAGCGGATCGGCCAGGAACAGGCCCAGGATGCCGAACAGGATGCCCATGATCAGCTGCGCCCCCAGCACCAGCGCCGGGGCGAGGTCCACCGTCTTGCGCGCGATCAGCGGCACCACGACATAGCCGTCGAACCCTTGCACGATCACGTAGACGGCGATGGTGTACAGCCCCATGTCGACCCCGCCGGAAAAGCCGACCAGCACCATCAGCAGGCCGGAGACGACCGCGCCGACATTGGGCAGGAAGGCCAGCAGGCCGGTCAGGATGCCCAGCAGCGCGGCCATCGGCACGCCCCAGAAGGCCAGCAGGGCGTAGGTCAGCACCCCTTCGAACACCATGCCGACCAGCCGCCCGGCCAGCAGCCGCCGCATCGTGCTGGCCATGCGCAGCATGGTGACGTGGAAATCGTCACGCGATCCACGCGGCAGCATCCAGCCGAGCCCGCGTTCGTACAGGCGAGGTTCCAGCGCCACATAGAGGCCGATGATCAGGATCAGGAACATCGTGGTCAGTCCGCCGACGAAGCCGCCGATATAGGAGGTGACCATGCCGACTCCGCTCATCAGCTGGCCGGCCAGGTTCTGCACCATGCCGAAATCGACCGCGATGCCGCGGTTCTGCAGCCAGGTCATGGTGCGGATGCTCTGCTGCTGCACCAGCGTGGGCAGCTGCGCCGCCTCCTGCGAGATGTTCGACCCGGCGAAGTAGAACAGCCACAGGAAGAAGGCGATCGACAGCAGCAGCACGATCAGGATGCGGAACGATCGCCCGACCGGCAGCACCCGGCCCAGCAGCCGCGCACCGCCATCGATCATCGCGGCGAAGACCAGCCCGCCGAAGATCACCAGCAGGGATTGCGAGATGTGGACGAACAGCACCGCCAGCCCGACCACCGCGACCCAGGCCATCGCGCGCTGCACCTCGAACCGGATTTCCGGATTGAGGATGCGCGCGGGGCTGGGGCGGTGGTCGGCTTCGGTGTCGCTGTCGGGTTCGGTCACGGCCTCGCGACGCCCCGCCGGCAGCTTCGTTCCCGCGCGCTCACGGTGCCGCCCGGTCCGGGCGCAGCGAGGTGCCGGCGCGGCCGGACCGGAGCGCCGGGATCCAGCTCAGCGGGTTCCAGCCTTCGCTGCCGTCGAGCGAGAAGGTCACCAGTTCCGCGCGGCCGCCGACATCGGCGATCGGCACCGGCCCGCCCAGCCCGTTGCCGATCGGCGCGGCATCGGCGCGGCTGTCGGCCGAATGGTCGCGATTGTCGCCCATCAGGAAGACATGCCCCTCGGGCACGGTCACTTCGGGCCGGTTGTCGAGCAGGCCGTCCGCATTGTCGTCGATCACCAGATAGGTGGCGCCGTTGGGCAGCGTCTCGCGATAGGTCGGCGGCTCGTACACCTGGCTGCCATCGGCCAGCGTCACGCGGTAGCCTTCGAAGGCGGCGAGGCAGGGTGCGCCGCCGCAGAACTGCTGGTCCGCCACCGGGATGCGCGCCGGGGGCACCACCTCCTGCGGAACGGGCTCCCCGTTCAGGATGATCTGCCCGTCGGCCACGGCGATCCGGTCCCCCGGCAGGGCGACGACGCGCTTGATGTAATCCTCCGCCCGATCAGGCGGGACCACGATCACCACATCGCCATAAGCGGGTGTCGCGGGCATGATGCGGTGGGTGGAGCGGGGCAGGAGGTGGAAGCTGGCGGACACCCAGCTCCAGCCATAGGGATATTTGCTGACGATCAGCCGGTCGCCCACCTGCAAATTGGGCAGCATGGAGATCGACGGGATGTAGAACGGCTTGGCCACCAGGCTGTGAAAGGCGAGCACCGCCAGCAGCATCAGGGCCAGGCCGCGCAGTTCGGCCAGCCAGTCGACCCGCTCGCGCTTGCGGGCTGTGGCCGGCGGGGGGGCCGGCGGCTCTGCCGGATGGTCGGACAGGGTGTCGGGGACGGAGCTCATCGGGGCCGGGCTTCCAGGATCACGAAGGCCTGCGCCCATGGGTGATCGTCGGTGAGGGTGAGATGAACGACCATCTCGTGCCCGGCCGGCGTCAGCTGCGCCAGCCGCGCCGCCGCGCCGCCCGTCAGCGCCAGCGTCGGCGCGCCCGATGGCAGGTTCACGACGCCGATATCCTTCATGTAGACGCCCTGGAAGAAGCCGGTGCCGACCGCCTTGCTGAACGCCTCCTTCGCGGCGAAGCGCTTGGCGTAGGTGCCGGCGCGGGTGAAGGGCCGCCGCGCCGCCTTGGCGCGTTCGAGTTCGGTGAAACAGCGCTGTTCGAACCGGTCGCCATGCCGGTCCAGCGCGGCCTGGATCCGGTCGATGTTGCACAGGTCGGAACCAAGGCCGATGATCATCTAGCGCGCCGCATCCATCAGCTCGCGCATCTGCCGCACGGCTGCCTCCAGCCCCACGAACACCGCCTCGCCCACCAGGTAATGGCCGATATTGAGCTCCGCCAACTGCGGGATGGCGGCGACCGGCTGCACATTGTCGTAAGTCAGGCCGTGGCCGGCATGCGGCTCGATCCCGTTCTTGGCCGCCAGCGCGGCCATGTCGGCGATGCGGCGCAGTTCGATCGGCAGCTGTTCGCCGGTGGCATGGGCATATTCGCCGGTGTGGAACTCGACGGCCGGGGCGCCCAGGCGGATGGCGGCTTCCAGCTGGCGTTCCTCCGGCGCGATGAACAGGCTGACGCGGATGCCGGCATCGCCCAGCCGGGCGACGATCGGCGCCAGGCGATTGTGCTGCCCGGCGGCGTCCAGCCCCCCTTCGGTGGTGCGTTCCTCCCGCCGTTCGGGCACGATGCAGGCGGCGTGCGGGCGATGGGCGAGGGCGATGGCCAGCATCTCCTCCGTCGCGGCCATTTCCAGGTTCAGCGGCAGGTCGGTCGCATCCTGGATGCGGCGCAGATCGTCATCGCGGATATGGCGGCGATCCTCCCGCAGATGGGCGGTGATGCCGTCCCCGCCGACACGGGCGACGATCTCCGCCGCGCGGACCGGGTCGGGATGCTCGCCCCCGCGGGCATTGCGGATGGTGGCGACGTGGTCGATATTGACCCCCAGCCGAAGGCGTCCGCCCATTCCGCCGACCAAGGCGCCGCTGGCCATCAGGCGCGGCTGCCCGGCTTGGTGACGGGCCGTTCCGCCAGTTCGGGCGGAAGGTCCTCGGGGGCGTAGGTGGGGAAGTTGATCTCCACCAGCGGGTAGAACGGCACGCCCAGATCGACCGCGCCGGCGGAGCGGTCCACCAGTGCGACCTCCCCCAGCACCTCGCCCCCGGCGGCCTCGACCGCCTTGATCGCTTCGCGGCTGGACAGGCCGGTGGTGACGACATCCTCCACCATCAGCACCCTGTCACCCGGGTTCAGCGCAAAGCCGCGGCGCAGTTCGAACGTGCCTTCCGGCCGTTCCAGGAAGATGGCGTCGCGTTCCAGTGCGCGGCCGACCTCGTGCCCGATGATCAGGCCACCCATCGCGGGCGAGACGACCACGTCGATGCGCGGGCGCAGTTCGCGCGGCAGCTTCTGGACCAGCGCGCGGGCGAGGCGGCTGGCGCGTTCGCCGTTCATCAGCACGCGGGCGCATTGCAGGTACCAGGCGCTGTGCCGCCCGCTCGACAGGCGAAAATGCCCCTCCAGCAAGGCATGGCTGGCACGGAATTCGGCAAGCACCTCGTCATCGGTCATGGTCGGCAACAATTTCCCCGTTCCGCACGCGCGGCAGAGGGCCGGCGGCGCGATCGGACATCCGTAGAAGCGCTTGCACCGGGGGGCAAGCGGGCGCGTGGCCCGTGTGGCGCGGGCCACATGGCCAGCAGGGGGCGCAAGCGACGACTGCACGCGCCGGTTGCCTTCACTGAAGATTGCTGCCAGTTTGGAACGATTAGTTGGCAATATTACAGACCGGCGGGGAAATGAACCTGGGCAATCTTGCATCGCGGCCAGCACGCCGCCTGTTGCCGCTGCTTGCGGCGCTTGCGCTGGGCGGCGGAGCCGTTGCGGCAACGGCCGCCGTGCCGGCGAACGAGCCGGGCGCTGCGGTGACCAATGTGGAAGACACGCAGTCGCCCAACGTTGCGTCGGACAGCGTGTCCGCGGCAGCTGCGGCGGAACCGTCCACCACCGATGCAGTGGTCGGTGCGCAGCCGGCCACGGGCGGCTACACCCCGCTCGGCCCCGAATGGATCAAGGGGCAGCCGACGGACGGCGCCATGACCTTCCAGCAGCAGCATACGCCTGACGGGCATTACGCGCTGTGGATGCATGACGCGATCCTGCTGCCGCTGATCGTGGCGATCAGCCTGGTGGTGCTGGGCCTGCTGCTGTGGGTGGTTGCCCGCTACAACCGCCGGGCCAATGCCGTGCCCAGCCGCACCAGTCACAACACCCTGATCGAGGTGATCTGGACTGCGGTGCCGGTGCTGATCCTGGTCGCGATCGCCGTGCCCTCGATCACGCTGCTGTCGCGCCAATATCGCAGCCCGCCGGAAGACGCGCTGACGGTGAAGGTGACCGGCTACCAATGGTACTGGGGCTACACCTATCCCGACAATGGCGGGTTCGAGGTGATCTCCAACATGATGGACGAAGGTGATGCCATCGCGCAGGGCCTGCCGCCGCAGCTGGCGGTGGACAACCGGATGGTGGTGCCCGCGGGCGAGCCGATCCGCATCCAGACCACCGGCGCGGACGTGATCCACTCCTTCGCGGTGCCCAGCCTGTGGTTCAAGATCGACGCCGTGCCCGGCCGCCTGAACGAGCGGGTGCTGTTCATCGAGGAGCCGGGCATCTATTACGGCCAGTGTTCCGAGCTGTGCGGCGCGCGCCATGCCTACATGCCGATCGCGGTGGAGGCCCTGCCGCGCCCGCAATTCAACGCATGGCTGCTGTCCAAGGGTGGCACGCTGGGCGGGCCGGAAGCAGCGCCTGCGCTGGCCCCGGCGCAGGAACCGGAAAGCGGTGTGGAGGGTGCCCCCGGCGCCGGTGCCCCGCCGACCGAGGAGACCGCGCCCGGCACTCCGGTGCCAGAGGCCGCCTGATGCCGCGCGCCACCACCCGTTTCATCGCAGAACATTCAGCCAGGATCCGCTGACCATGGCCACCACCGCCCCCTCGTCTGCCAGCGCCTTCCAGGCGCATCATGACGATCACGCGCATCATCACGATGCCGATCACAAGCCGCCCTTCTTTCAGCGCTGGTTCATGTCCACGAACCACAAGGACATCGGTACGCTGTACCTGATCTTCGCCATCTGCGCGGGCATCATCGGCGGCGCGGTGTCGGGCATCATGCGTGCCGAGCTGGCGGAGCCGGGCATCCAGTATCTGGGCTGGTGGGTCGAGTTCCTGGGCGGCGGCCCGGCCGATTTCGACAAGAACGGCCATATGTGGAACGTGCTGATCAGCGCGCACGGCCTGATCATGGTGTTCTTCATGGTCATGCCGGCGATGATCGGCGGCTTCGGCAACTGGTTCGTGCCGCTGATGATCGGCGCGCCGGACATGGCCTTCCCGCGGATGAACAATATCAGCTTCTGGCTGACGGTGGCGGGTTTCTGCTCGCTGATGTTCAGCGCCTTCGTGCCGGGCGGAACGGGCCTTGGCGCGGGAACCGGCTGGACGGTCTATGCCCCGCTGTCGACCAGCGGCAGCGTGGGCCCGGCGGTCGATTTCGCGATCTTCTCGCTCCACCTGGCGGGTGCCGGGTCGATCATGGGCGCGATCAACTTCATCACCACCATCTTCAACATGCGCGCACCTGGCATGACGCTGCACAAGATGCCGCTGTTCGCGTGGTCCGTGCTGGTCACCGCCTTCCTGCTGCTGCTGGCGTTGCCGGTGCTGGCGGCCGCAATCACCATGCTGCTGACCGACCGCAATTTCGGCACGACCTTCTTTGACCAGGCGGGCGGCGGCGATCCGGTGCTGTACCAGCATCTGTTCTGGTTCTTCGGCCATCCCGAAGTGTACATCATGATCCTGCCGGGCTTCGGCATGATCAGCCAGATCGTGGCGACCTTCAGCCGTAAGCCGGTGTTCGGCTATCTCGGCATGGCCTACGCCATGGTGGCGATCGGTGTGATCGGCTTCGTCGTGTGGGCGCACCACATGTATACGACCGGCCTGGACGTGAACACGAAGATGTATTTCACCGCGGCCACCATGCTGATCGCGGTGCCGACCGGCGTGAAGATCTTCAGCTGGGTCGCCACGATGTGGGGCGGCAGCCTGGAGTTCAAGTCGCCCATGGTGTGGGCGCTGGGCTTCATCTTCCTGTTCACCGTCGGCGGCGTCACCGGCGTGGTGCTGGCCAATGGCGGCGTGGACGACAACCTGCACGACACCTATTATGTGGTGGCGCACTTCCACTACGTGCTGTCGATGGGTGCGGTGTTCAGCCTGTTCGCGGCCTTCTACTACTGGTTCCCGAAGATGAGCGGGCGGTGGCATTCCGAGCTGCTGGCGCACATCCATTTCTGGGGCTTCTTCGTCGGCGTGAACGTGATCTTCTTCCCCATGCACTTCCTGGGCATGAACGGGATGCCCCGCCGTTACCCCGACTACACACCGGCCTTCTCCTACTGGAACGAGATCGCCTCCATCGGCTATGTCATCATGGCCGTGTCCATGCTGGTGTTCTTCGTGAACATCGCCTGGGCGCTGGTGGCGGGCCGCCGGGCGGAGGGCAATTATTGGGGCGAGGGTGCGACCACGCTGGAATGGACGCTGTCCAGCCCGCCGCCGTTCCACCAGTACGAGACGCTGCCGGTGATCGAGAGCCATCACGACTATCACGACCACATCGGCCCGGCCGACGACCGGCCCGCGCACTGACGGTGCCGGGCCGGCGCGCCTTGTCGTGAGATGCGCGCCGGGAGAGGGCGTCCTAGTGGCGGATGAACAGCGCCACGGACAGGGTGTGTCCCATGCGGGTGCTGCCCGCGCCGTCGACCAGCTGGTTCAGGTAGCCGGCCTCGACGGTGGAGGCGCCGGGCAGCGGCACCTCCGCACCCACAAAGGTGCGCAGCTGGTCAAAGCCGCCGCGCGCGCCCCAGTCCGTGTCGTTCAGCGCCACGAACGCCTCCACCGACGTCAGCAGCGCCGGGCCGGTGCCATCGCCCAGCGCATGTTCGTAGCGGATCATCTGCCGCAGGCGAAAGCCGGTGTCGTCGCCGCGCTCGTTCCAGCGCTGTTCGAACCGGGTGCGCGACTGGATCTCGCGCGGGCCGCGCTGCATCATCCACGACACCTGCTGGAACGACCGGTCCTCGTCCGCCGACCCACCACCGGGCACCGGCTGCAGCACCTTGGCATAGCCCTGGTACACGGTGACGTCGGGCGTCACCGCCACCCCGATGGCCGGGCGCAGCAGGGTCTGCGACACGCGGGACAGATCTTCAGTGATGCGGGGCTGCACTTCCGCGAAATAGACCAGGTCGCCGGCGATCGCGCCGGTCACGGTCAGATTGCCCCAGGCCTGCAGGTCGTGATCGGTCCGCGCATGGGCGGCAGGGGCGAGGACCGCGATCAGCGCGGTGGCGAGCAGGGCGGGATGGATACGCATGGCCGGCGCTAAAGCAGCTTCGCCCCCGGCGCACAACATGCCGGCCGGGCAGTTGGCCCCGGGCCTCGGCATCGCTATAGGGCAGGGCATGTCCTTCAATCCGGCGCAGCCTGCGCCACCCCCCGCACCGGCGATCCAGCTGCCTGCCGACTGGCGCGACTTCGTGGCGCTGACCAAGCCGCGCGTGATGAGCCTGGTGGTGTTCACCGGCCTGTGCGGCCTGCTGGCGGCGCCCGGCCACATCCATCCCGTGCTGGGCTTCGCCGCGATCCTGTGCATCGCGCTGGGCGCGGGCGGGGCGGCGGCGCTGAACCAGTGGTGGGAGGCCGATATCGACGCGCTGATGAAGCGCACCGCCAAGCGCCCGCTGCCGACCGGCCGCATGGCGCGGACCGATGCGCGCGATTTCGGGATCGCGCTGTCCTGCGCCTCCGTCGGGATCATGGGGCTGGCGATCCACTGGCTGGCGGCGATCGTGCTGGCGATCTCCATCGTCTATTATGCGGTGGTCTACACCATCTGGCTGAAGCCGCGCACGCCGCAGAACATCGTGATCGGCGGCGGCGCCGGGGCCTTCCCGCCGCTGATCGGCTGGATCGCGGTGACGGGCGAGATCACCGCCATGCCGGTGCTGCTGTTCGCCATCATCTTCCTGTGGACACCGCCGCATTTCTGGGCGCTGGCCCTGTTCGTGCGCACCGATTACGCCAATGCCGGCATCCCCATGCTGCCGGTGGTGGCCGGTCAGGCGGCGACGCGGCGGCAGATCCTGATCTATTCGCTGGTGCTGCTGCCGGTGACGCTGGCGCCCTGGGCGATCGGCGGGGCGGGCGCGATCTACGGCATTTCCGCCTTGACGCTGTCGGCGCTGTTCGTGGCGCTGTCGCTGCCGGTGGCGTTCCGGCGCAGCGGGGAAGGGGATGCGATGCGGCCGGAGAAGCGGCTGTTCGGCTATTCCGTGCTGTACCTGTTCGTGCTGTTCGGCGCGCTGGTGGCCGACCGGCTGGTGCTGGCATGACCCCGCGCGAGCAGCAGGAGGCGATCGCCCGCACCCGCCGCAACCGCAACCGCGCGCTGGGGCTGGCGCTGTTGTTCATGGTGGTGCTGTTCTACGCCATCACCTTCGTGAAGTTCACCGTCTGATGGCCAGCGCACCGCTGCATCATCGCAATCGCCGCACCGGGCTGCTGGCATTGCTGGCGGCGCTCGCCATGCTGGGCCTGGGGTTCGCCTCCGTGCCGCTGTATCGCCTGTTCTGCCAGGTCACCGGGTTCGGCGGCACGACGCAGCGGGCCAGCCTGGCCGATGCCGATCTGGCCGCGCAATTCGCCGGCAGCGCGGGCGCGCGGCAGTTCTCCATCCGGTTCGATGCCAACACCGCGCGCGATCTCCATTGGAGCTTCGCGCCCCGCCAGACGATCGACCGCGTCACCATCGGCGAGCGCGACATGGTGATCTTCGACGCCCGCAACGACACCGACAGGCCCATCACCGGCACCGCCACCTTCAATGTGGAGCCGGAGCAGGCAGGCGTGCATTTCAACAAGATCCAGTGCTTCTGCTTCACCGAACAGGTGCTGCAGCCGGGTGAAAGCGTCGCGATGCCGGTGCTGTTCTTCGTCGACCCTGCCGCGGCGGACGATCCGAACATGAAGGACGTGGAACAGATCACGCTGAGCTACACTTTTCACCGCAAGGAATAGCGGCACTGGACCGCGCCGCAGCGGCGGATTACACATCGACGCAAGAACATCGAAGTCACGGGATCAGGGCATGGCCGGCGCAAAGAACCACGAATATCACATCCTGCCACCGTCGGCCTGGCCGCTGCTTATGTCGGTCGCCGCGCTGACCTTTACCAGCGGCATGGTGCTGTTCATGCACGACCTGGCGGGCGCCGGTGTGGTGCTGGGGCTGGGCATCGCCGGGGTGATCGCGGGCTTCTATCTGTGGCTGTCCTCCATCGTGAAGGAAGCGCAGGCGGGCGATCACACGCCGGTGGTGCAGCTGCACCTGCGGTACGGCATGATCACCTTCATCGCCTCCGAAGTTATGTTCTTCGTTGGCTGGTTCTGGGCGTGGTTCGATTTCGCCCTGTTCCCCAGCGAACTGGTCGAGGTGGTCGGCGGGGTCTGGCCGCCTGCGGGGATCGAGGCGGTCATGGACCCCTTCGCCCTGCCGCTGCTGAACACGCTGATCCTGCTATGTTCGGGCACCACCGTCACCTGGGCGCACCATTCCCTGATCCATGGTGATCGTGAAGGGCTGAAGACCGGCCTGTGGCTGACCATCATCCTGGGCGTGGTGTTCAGCTTCGTGCAGTTCTACGAATATGCGCATGCGCCGTTCGAGTTCGGCGGCAACACCTATTCCAGCGCCTTCTTCATGGCGACGGGCTTTCACGGCTTCCACGTGCTGGTGGGCACCATCTTCTTGGCCGTGTGCCTGCGCCGCACCTATGCCGGCCACTTCACCCCGCGCCAGCATT
This sequence comes from Croceibacterium ferulae, assembly GCF_003660445.1. Lineage (GTDB taxonomy): Bacteria > Pseudomonadota > Alphaproteobacteria > Sphingomonadales > Sphingomonadaceae > Croceibacterium > Croceibacterium ferulae. The sequence goes on from NZ_QZVQ01000008.1 coordinate 214,734, forward strand.
TCGGGTTCGAGGCGGCGGCCTGGTACTGGCACTTCGTGGACGTGGTGTGGCTGTTCCTGTTCATCACCGTCTATGTCTGGGGCGGCTGGGGCGCCGCATACCACTGATGCCGTCGGCCCGCCGGCGGGTGCCGCTGCTGCCCACGATCGTGGTGGCGGCGGCGGTGGCGCTGATGCTGGTGCTGGGTGTGTGGCAGCTGCGCAGGGCGGAATGGAAGGGCGACATGATCGCCCGCTACGCTGACGCGGAAACCCTGCCGCCTGTAGCATGGCCGGATGACGGCGCTGCACGAGAGGCCGCACTGTACCGGCCGAGCAGCTTCACCTGCGCAGTTGTGCTGGGAATGCGGGAGACCGCCGGCCGTTCGGCCAAGGGACAATCGGGCTGGGCGCATGTCGCGAAGTGCCGGCTGGCCGAAGGCGGCGAGGCGGAAGTGGCGCTGGGCTGGTCCGCTGCCCCCACCCCGCCGGTATGGGACGGCGGCCGGGTGACCGGCACGGTGGCACCGGCGGGCGAGGGCGCGCGGTTGGTCGCCGATCCGCCGCAGGCCGGGCTGGAGGTACTGGCCCGCCCCGACCCCAAGGCGCTGCCGAACAATCACCTGTCCTATGCCGGGCAATGGTTCTTCTTTGCGATCACGGCGGCGGTCATTTACGCAATGGCGTTGCGCCGCCGCGCAGGCCCGACGGACCTTGCCTCCCCCGCAACCGGCCGCTAGGCGCGCTGGCACGATGGATTACATCTCCACTCGCGGCACCGCGCCCGCGCTCGACTTCGAACAGGTGACGCTGACCGGCCTCGCGGCCGATGGCGGGCTGTATCTGCCGCGCGAGTGGCCCCGCTTCACGCCCGAGCAGATCGCGGCGATGCGCGGCCTGCCTTATGCGGAGCTGGCCGTGCGGGTGATGCTGCCTTTCGTGGGCGACAGCCTGACCGAGGACAAGCTGCGCGACCTGTGCCGCCGTGCCTATGCCCGGTTCGATCACAAGGCCGTGACCCCGTTGGTGCAGCTGGACGAGCAGCACTGGCTGCTGGAGCTGTTCCACGGCCCCACGCTGGCGTTCAAGGACGTGGCGCTGCAACTGCTGGGTCGGCTGTTCGAGGAGTTCCTGGCGCGTCACGAAGGGCGGCTGACGATCGTCGGCGCGACCAGCGGCGACACCGGCTCCGCCGCGATCGACGCGGTGGCGGGCCGCGACAATGTGGAGATCTTCATGCTCCACCCGCATGGCCGCGTCAGCGATGTGCAGCGCCGGCAGATGACCACCGTGCTGGCGCCTAATGTGCACAACATCGCCATCGATGGCAGCTTCGACGATGCGCAGGCGATGGTGAAGCGCATGTTCGGCGACGCGGCGGTCAACGGCCCGCTGCGGCTGGGTGCGGTAAACTCCATCAACTGGGCGCGGCTGATGGCGCAGGTGGTGTATTACTTCCATGCCGCCCTGCAGCTGGGCGCGCCGGAGCGGGAGGTCGCCTTCAGCGTGCCGACCGGCAATTTCGGCGACGTGTTCGCCGGCCATGTGGCGCAGAGCATGGGCCTGCCGATCGCGCGGCTGATCGTCGCCACCAATGTGAACGACATCCTGCACCGGGCGCTGTCGGCCGGCGACTATTCCGCGGGCGTGGTCACCGCCACCGCAGCCCCCAGCATGGACATCCAGGTGTCGAGCAATTTCGAGCGGCTGCTGTTCGATTGCGGCGGCCGGGACGGGCTGCTGCTGGCCGAACAGATGCGCAGCTTCGAATCCGCCGGCGCCATGCGCCTGACCCCTGAGCAGATCGCAGGCGCGGCCCGCGGCTTTGCCAGCTGCCGGGCGGACGAGATGGAGATGGCCGAGGCGATGGCCTGGGCCAAGGACCGGTGCGGCCAGCTGATCGACCCGCACACTGCGATCGGCCTGCATGCCGCGCTCGCCTGCGGCCTGCCGGCGCATGTGCCGGTGGTGACACTGGCGACCGCGCACCCCGCCAAGTTCCGCGACGCGGTGGAGCGGGCGACCGGCCAGCGCCCCAGCCTGCCGCATCGGCTGGGCGACCTGTTCGAGCGGGAGGAGCGCTATACCGAGCTGCCCGGCACCTATGAGGCGGTGAGCGGTTACATCCTGCAGCACGCGCATCCGCACGGCTGAGGTCGTGGGCTGATGGCAGAATTTCGCGAACAGCCAGTGCTGCTGGCCGGCGCCGGCTGGGGCGATTACGGGCTGATCGACAGCGGCGACGGGCGCAAGCTGGAACGCTATGGCCCGCACCGCCTGATCCGCCCGGAAGGGCAGGCGCTGTGGCCGCCGCGCCGGGGTGACTGGCAGGCGGATGGCGAGTTCATCCCCGGATCGGACGAGGATGGCGGCGGCCGCTGGCAGTTCGACCATGCATTGCCGGCGGATGGCTGGCCGCTGGCGCGCGGCGATGTGCGCTTCACCGCGCAATGCACCCCGTTCCGCCACCTGGCGTTCTTCCCCGACATGGCCCCGGTGTGGGACTGGATGGGCGATCAGCTGGCCGGCCTGGCCGCTCCGGCGGAGACGCTGAACCTGTTCGGCTACACCGGTGTGGGCACGCTGTCGCTCTCCGCCCACGGCCCCGTCACGCATGTCGATGCCAGCAAGAAATCGGTGGCGCAGGCGCGCGCCAACGCCGCCCTGTCCGGCATGGAGGACCGCCCGGTCCGCTGGCTGGTGGACGATGCCGCGAAGTTCGCCGCGCGCGAGGTGCGGCGGGGGCGGCGTTATGACGGCATCATCCTGGACCCGCCGAAATTCGGCCGCGGCCCCGGCGGGGAAGTCTGGCGGCTGGAGGAGCACCTGCCGCCGCTGCTGGCCGATTGCCGCCGCCTGCTGGATGGCGACAGCCGCTTCCTGTTCCTCACCGTCTATGCCGTGCGCATGTCCAGCCTGGCGCTGGGCGGCCTGCTGCACGGCCTGTTCGCCGACCTGCCCGGCACGGTGGAGCATGGCGATCTGGCGATGCGCGAGGAAGGCGAGGGCGGCCGCCTGCTGCCCACGGCCATCTTCGCGCGCTGGTCGCGAGGGTAGCGCCTCGACCTCCGCGATTTCGCCGGGGGAGAGTGGAAAGTGGATGGATTGCTGATCGCTGCAGAGACTGCCGGCGCGCCGAGGACAACCACCCCCAAGTCCGCTGTTATAGGATGTTGCTCATGACTTTAAGCATTGTTGTAAACTTTTATAACAACGAGGAGGGAGTGGACGCACTCATTCGTAATTACGAGTCGATCGTTAAAAGGTATCCACAACAGTGCGAGCTCGTCCTTGTCGATGATCACAGTGACAAGGTAATGGATTTTTCAAGCTACCAATCGGTTCCGGATCTTAGAATTTTCAGAGTGCTGGATGATATCACGTGGAATCAGGCCGGCGCACGGAATGTTGGCGCACTTGAAGCTAGAAATCAGGTGATCTTGTTCATGGATGTCGATCATCTCATTGAGCCCGATCAAGTGGACCTTGTTCTTGCCACGGCCCGCCAGCTGCGGCTTGGCGAAAAGGTGACTCCATCTCGCCGGACATTTCGGAAGATTGGGGATCAAAGGGAAGTTGAAGAGCTAAAGCATAATGTGAATTGCTTCATGATAAGGCGGCAGGACTTCTTCAAGGTTGGCGGCTACGATGAACTGTTTGCCGGACACTACGGTCGTGAAGACAGCTTCTTCTCGCTTTGCTGCAAAAGGCAGGGATTGGAGAACAAGCTTGGCCACTTTACGCTGAGTAACGTAAAAGATCGCTCAACCAAAGGCTTGGACCGCGACAAATATCATAATGACATTGTATTTCATAATTTGACCACAGCAAAGATGTGTAAATCTTCTCTGGCGTTTTCATGTAACTACGAAATGGTATTGCAGACTAACTCCCGCATCGGAGGATGATGCGTTGAGTAGATCTACAAAGGGCCATGCCACCGTCGCACTCAGTTCAATCATCGTGACTTCCGGTCGGATCATTCGATATTAGACCTCATACTCTGTGCGTTCCCGACAGATTTAGGAGGCGGAACCCGCTGGCATCATCTCCCATCCGGGCTGAGGCGGAGCAGCCCTTCCGTGACACGTGGACGGCTACAGTGCGGAGCGCTCAGGCTGCGGACGCCGCGCATAGGGGAACAGGCGCTTCAGCCCGTTGAACGGCTGTTCCACCCAGTGCCATGATGCCGCGCCCAGGGCGATCGCCACCACGCTGACGACCATGAAGGTCACCGGTCCCGGCTGGTCCCAGTTCCGCGCCGGCATGGCCGCGATCACCAACACCCAGGCGAGCAGGTGCCAGATATACAGGCCATAGCTGATCCGCCCCAGATAGCGGACGGCGCGATATTCCAGCGCACGGCCGACCCGCCCCGGGATGCCATGGCGCGCGGCCAGCACCAGGAAGGCCATCGGCACGGTGCAGGCGAAGTCCATCACGGCATAGGGCAGGTCGATCAGCACAGTCGCGCCGACCAGCGCCAGGCACAGCAGGCTGGCGCCGGCCAGGATCTGCAGCAGCCGTTCCCGCGCGGCGATGTCGCCAGCCTGCCGGTGGAGCAGCGCCGCCACCAGCCCGCCCAGCGCCAGCGCGTCCATCATCGCCGGCATCAGCACGTCCTGCGGCGGCATGTCCGGCCAGATCAGCCCGCAGGCGAAGCGGAACGCGACGCCGCCCGCGATCGTCGCCGCCAGCATCGCCAGCAGCCAGCGGCGCGGGACCAGCAGCATGACCAGCGGCCAGACGACGTAGAACTGCTCCTCCACCGACAGGGTCCACAGATGGACCGTCGTCCACGGCTCCCAGTCGGGCTGGCGCGCATACCACAGGTTGGACAGGAAGGTGACGTGGTACTCCGCCGTTTCCCGCACCCCCTCCACGTTCAGCGCGATGGCGATGGCCAGCATCAGGTAATAGGTCGGGAACAGCCGCAGGATGCGCCGGGCGTAGAAGCTGCGCAGCAGCGGTCCCAGCGGGGCGGGGCCGGCGGCGGGGCGCTGTTCCAGCAGGATGCCGGTGATCAGGAAGCCGCTGAGCACGAAGAACAGCCGCACGCCCAGATGGCCCAGATGCCCCGATTGCAGCCAGTAATGCGTGATCAGCACGCACATGACCGCCAGCGCGCGCAGGCCGTCCAGCTGCGGGAAGTGCCGGCCGGCCACCTGTAGGGCAGGGCCGGTGGTTGCCCCGGCCAGGCGTGCCTCCATCTGCATCATACCCCTCCCGCTCCCGCGCTTGTTCAGCAATCGGTGCCCGGTTGCAACCGTCGCGCCCGCTGGACAGCACGGCGCCTGCCTGCCAGTGCGCGCCCATGGCCGACCGACTGATGCTGGAAATCGCCGATTTCGTGCACGACGTGCACACCGGCATCTATTCGGAAGAGACCGGCAAGCCGCAGCCGCTGCGCTTTACCATCACTGTCGAGATGAAGCCGGCGGAACGCTACGCGCCCGATACGCCGCTGTCGGCCAGCAAGAACTACATGGACCTGAAGTTCGCCGGGTCCGACGCCCTGCCGGCGGGGGTCCACTTCACGCTGATCGAATCGGTGGCCGACCATGTGGCGGAAACCCTGTTCGTCGCCGATGCGCGCGTGCTGGTGGTGACGGTGAAGATCGTGAAGCTGGCGCTGAGCGAGGCGGACGAGCAGATCGGCATCACCCTGCGGCGGGAACGCCGCTGATGGCGCAGGCCGTGCTGGTGGCGGGGCCGCTGGCCGCCGCGCCGCTGGATGCCGCCGCCGCGTTCCATGCCGCCGACCTGCCGCGCGCGCGTGCGCTGCTGGAGCAAGGCGACGATCTCGCCATCCATTTCCCGCTTGCCGATCACCCCTATCGCGCCTGGCGGCTGGCGATTGTGCAGGAATTGGCGCGCGAGGCGGCACCACGGCGCGTCAACGGCGTTGAGGGGCATGATGATCCAGCGACCGCCGCCACCATCGCCTGGCTGGCGGATGCGCCCGCCATCACCGGGCAGTTGTTCGCCGTGGATGGCAATTCCGGCAGTCGGGCCTAGATTGGCTGCTGGATGAGCTGTGCCTCCGGCCCTCTTGTGGATGCGTTCGACCGCCGCATCACCTATCTGCGCCTGTCGGTGACGGACCGGTGCGACCTGCGCTGCACCTATTGCATGCCCGAACGCATGCAGTTCCTGCCCCGCAAGGAGGTGCTGAGCCTGGAGGAACTGCACCGGCTGGCGCTTGCCATGATCGACCGCGGCATCCGCAAGATTCGTCTGACCGGGGGCGAGCCGCTGGTCCGGCGCGACGTGATCGAGCTGGTGCAGGCGCTGGGCCGCCGGCTGGGAGACGGGCTGGACGAGCTGACGCTCACCACCAACGGCACGCAGCTCGCCACCCATGCGGAGGCGCTGTTCGCGGCCGGCATCCGGCGGGTCAACGTCTCGCTCGACACGCTGGACCCGGGCCTGTTCTTCGAACTGACCCGGCGGGACCAGCTGGCGCAGGTGCTGGAAGGCATCCGCGCGGCTGCCGCTGCGGGCCTGGCGGTCAAGCTGAACATCGTGGCGCTGAAGGGGCTGAACCAGCACGAGATTCCCGACCTGGTCGCCTGGGCGCACGGGCACGGGCACGAGGTGACGCTGATCGAGGTCATGCCGCTGGGCGAGGTCGAGGGCGAGCGGGTGGACCATTACCTGCCGCTGACCGCCGTGCGCGACGATCTGGAGGCACGCTGGACGCTGGTGGACAGCGCGCACCGGTCCGGCGGGCCGGCGCGCTATGTCGATGTGCTGGAAACCGGCGGGCGGCTGGGCTTCATCACGCCGCTGACCAACAATTTCTGCGCCACCTGCAACCGCATCCGGGTGACGGCGACCGGGCAGCTGTTCGCTTGCCTTGGCGGGGCGGAGCAGGTCGACCTGCGCGCGGCCTTGCGATCGGACACGCCGGATGCGCTGCTGGCAGAGGCGCTGGACACCGCCATGGCCATCAAGCCGGAGCGGCACCATTTCACCCATGTGCGCGGCGCCGCGCCGGCGCAGCCGCGGCACATGTCGCTGACCGGCGGGTGATGGTCACGCTCGTTTTCCTCGGCCGTCTTGCCGGGCAGGCTGGCGGAGCGACTCGCCAGCTGCCCGCGCCGCTGGACTGGGCGGGCCTGCTGGGCGCGCTCGACACCGTATTGGCGGCGCAGATCGCCAGCGACCGGGTGCGGCTGGCGCTGAACGGCGCGCTGCTGGCAGACAAGACGCAGCTGCAGGCGGGCGATGGGGACGAGGTCGCCCTGCTGCCGCCGGTCAGCGGCGGCTGAGATGGGCGCCGACATCCGCCTGCTGGACGCGCCCTTTGCGCCCGGCGCGGCGGTGGATGCCTTTGCCGCCGCCCATCCGCAGGCCGGCGGGATCACCAGCTTCACCGGGCAGGTCCGGCTGGACAGCGATGTGCTGGCGCTGGAACTGAGCCATTATGCCCCGCTGACTTTGCCGGGGATGACGGCGCTGGGCGAACAGGTTCTGGCCCGCTGGCCGCTCGCCGGCCTGCTGATCTGGCACCGCACCGGCCTAATGCGGCCGGGCGAGCCGATCGTGCTGGTCGCGGCCGCTGCGCGCCATCGGCGCGATGCGTTTCAGGCGGCGGATTACGCGATAGACCATCTGAAATCCGATGCCTGGTTCTGGAAGCGGGAGCAGCGCGCCGATGGCTGGCACTGGATCGAGCCGCGCGAGCAGGATCATGCCGATCTGGCCCGCTGGCGCGAATCGCCCGCTTGATGGGCGGCCCGGCCTGACCTAGATCGCCGGGGCGGCGACCACGTTCCCGCCCCACGGTGGGTGATCAAGACCGGGACGGCCCGGCAGCTTTGAAGGAGGCTGCAATGGCGTGGATCGCCCTGGTTGTCGCGGGTCTGTTCGAGGTCGTCTGGGCCTCCGCCATGAAGGAGTCGCAAGGCTTCACCCGGCTGTTGCCCAGCATCGTCACGGCGGTCGCCATGCTCGTCAGCTTCGGCTTGCTCGCATGGTCGATGCGCGTGCTGCCGCTGGGGACGGCCTACACGATCTGGACCGGGATCGGCGCGATCGGCGCCTTCGTGGTGGGCGTGACCTTCCTGGGGGAGACGCTGTCCGCCATGCGGGTGGCAGCCGCCCTGCTGATCGTGAGCGGGCTGGTGCTGATGAAGCTGTCCAGCCCCGCCTGACCCGCACCCGGGCAGGCCGCGCGTGCCTTAGTTCCCCAGCCCGGCCAGCACGGCGTCCTCCTGCTGTGCCAGCGCCTCCACCTCGGCGTGCACGGCGGCGATGCGGTCCAGGTCCTCGCCGGCGCTGGACGCTTCCACATACAACCGGTCCATGCTGGCGAGCGGGACCAGCGTGCGGCTGTGCGCCGCCCCCAGGCTGGACCGGGCGACCTGCGCGCGGGCCCAGGCCTCGCTGCCCACCGCGGCATTGCGGCCGGCGGTCACCAGGCGAGTCGCCTGCGCCGTCTGTTCGGTGAAGGCGCCGTGCGCCGCGCGGGCCTCTGCCGCCAGCGCATCCAGGCTGGCGAGGGCGGCGGCGGGCGGCGGGGGCGGGATGTGGCGCGGCGGCGGGGTCCAGGCACCGCTGGCGCGTTCGGCCGGGCGAATCGCCAGGCTGGGATAGCCTTCCGCCGCCGGCGCACAGGCCGGCAGGAAAAGCGGCAGCAGCAGCAGGGCCGCGATGGGGGTGTTGCGTCGCATCGCCTTCCGCCTTAGCGGGGGTGGCGGCCAAGGGCCAGATCGTCGGGTTGGAGGGTGTGCAAAGCGGGCGCGGCCATTGACAGCCCGGCCGCTGTCCCTTATCGGCCCTGCACTTTCCGGCGCCCGTTTCGGGTGCCCTGTCGGCGTTCCGCAGTGGGGCGTCATCGCAAGAACGGATACGAGACACCATGTTCGCAGTAGTGCGCACCGGCGGTAAGCAGTACCGCGTCGCCGCAGGAGACAAGATCGCGGTCGAGAAGCTGGCCGGCGAGGCTGGCGAGACGATCACGCTGGGCGACATCCTGCTCGCCGGCGAAGACGATGGCCTGGCCGATGTGGCCGGCGTGACCGTCAGCGCCGAAATCATCGCCCAGGCGAAGAGCGAGAAGGTGATCGTGTTCAAGAAGCGCCGCCGGCACAACTACCGCCGCAAGAACGGTCATCGCCAGCAGCTGACGCTGCTGCGCATCGTTTCGGTCGGCAAGGCTTAAGCCCGGCTGGGCTTCGAGGAGTTAGACAATGGCACATAAGAAAGCAGGCGGCTCGTCGCGCAACGGTCGCGACTCGGAAGGCCGGCGCCTTGGCGTGAAGAAGTTCGGCGGCCAGGTCGTGGTCGGCGGCAACATTCTCGTGCGTCAGCGCGGCACCAAGTTCTATCCCGGCACCAATGTCGGCATCGGCAAGGATCACACCCTGTTCTCGCTGGGCGAAGGCCGCGTGCGCTTTCACACCGGCAAGCTGGGCCGTTCCTACGTGTCGGTCGACATGATGGCCGAGGCCGCAGAATAACATCAGGATAGTTCGCTGACGGGGCTGTCCAGACGGGATGGCCCAGCCGGCGCGACGATACCGGTTTATCGAGGGAGATGGGGCCACCCCGTCTCCCTTTTTTGCATTCTCCCTCTCCACCGGCTGGCCCTGGCATCGTTTTGCAACAGGTCTGCCATCACTTCGCCACAAGCGCCTGCGAGAAGGTTGCGTGGTGGGATATGGAGACACGAGAATGTTCATCCGCACCGAACGCCTGTTCTTGCGGCCCGCCTGGGCAGAGGATGCACCCGCGCTGACCCGGGCCATCGCGCATGCGCCGGTGGCGCGGATGCTGGCGCGCGTGCCATGGCCTTACGAGGAAAGCGATGCGCTCGCCTGGATCGGCGCTCCGCGCGATCCGCTCCTTCCCGGTCTGCTGGTCACGATCCCGGATGAAGGCGGCACGGTGATCGGCGGCTGCGGCCTGCACGCGGGTGCCGAGGGTGCCCCGGCGGAGGTCGGCTACTGGATCACGCCCGCCGCGCAGGGACATGGCTATGCGCGGGAGGCGCTGTCGGGCCTGCTCGCCATCGCCCGCATGGCCGGCCACCGGCACCTGCGCGGGCGGCACATGGCCGACAATCCCGCTTCGGGCCGCGTGCTGGTGGCCGCCGGTTTTCGCCCGACCGAGGCCGTCGGCACCTGCGCCAGCCTGGCGCGCGGCGGGGCGGCACCGGCGGTGGAGTACGAGACGGATCTGGCCGATGGCGACCCGGCCCAAGCCGGGCGATCGGCCTGGGTCCGGTCGGACGCCTATGTGGCCGGCATCAACGCCGCGGCGTGATCGTGCCCGGTCCGGGGCGCATCGTAGCCCCGGATCAGCGCCGAATCGTCCCGGTCCCACGGATGGAAGCCCGGCAGGAAGAAGGCGGCCCAGGCGGGCAGCAGGCGGCGCAGCATGCCCGGCCGACCCAGCAGGTACCAGGCCAGCCGCGCCTTGGCCCGCATGCCGGTGATCCCGTCCTGCGCCAGAAGGTCCAGCGCGTCGCGATTGGCGCTGCGCATGAAGTTGCGCGTGACGCGCAGCATCAGCGCGCTGCGCAGGCTCCAGCGCTTCCACCGGCTCATGCTGCGGGTCGCGTGGTTCCAGGTGTCGTAAGCCACCGCCTTGTGCTCGATCTCCTCGACCGAGTGCCAGCGCCACAGTTCCGCCTGTTCGTTGTCCCCGCTGATGTAGCGGTCGGGCTGCGCCAGGAACTCGTGCGCGAACAGGGCGGTGAAGTGCTCCAGCGCGACGGTGACGCCCAGCCATACGATCGGCGGCGCCGCGCGCACCTCGTCCATCTGCACATCGAGCCGCGCCTGCACGCCCGACAGGTCGTAGCCGGCATCCTCGACCGCACGGTTGAAGGCGAGGTGCTCCCGCGTGTGATTGACCTCCTGCTTCACGAAGTCGCGGATTTCTTCCGCCAGCTTCGGCGGCACGCCATCGCGGAACGCCTTCACCGCATCGATGAACAGGGTCTCGCCCTGCGGGAAGGTGATCGACAGGCCGTTCAGCCAGGCGGTGCCGACCGGGTCGCCATCGGCCCACCAGCGGCTGGCTGGCGCATGGCCATCGCGCGCACGGCCGAAGCGGCGGTTGCGCACCACGATGGGCGGGGTTGCGGAAGCCGGCTGCTTGCCGGCGCGCGGGCTGCCTTCTAGGCCGATGGTCTTGCTCATGACCCGGAAATGGGATTAACTGACACCAATGTCAATAAGAACACGCCTCTCCTCAGAGCAGAGCCGTGCGCAGGCGCTGCAGGCCGCGCATGATCTGCTGCTGGCGGACGGGCCCGCCGCGGTCACGCTGAAGGCGGTGGCGGGCCGGATCGGGCGGACCCATGCCAATCTGCTGCACCATTTCGGCAGCGCGGCGGGATTGCAGCAGGCGCTGGTGCAGCACCTGACGGCGCAGGTCAGCGCCTCCATCGCGGCATCGGTGCTGGGCGGGGTCGCCACCCCTCGCGCAATTGTCGATCTGGTGTTCGATGCCTTCGACACCGGCGGCGGTGGCGCTCTGGCGCAATGGATGCTCGCCACCAACCAGCACGGCGCGCTGGACCCCTTCGCCGCCGCGATCGGCCAGGTGGTGGATGGATTGTTCGGGCAAGGCGGCACCGCCCCGGCGCGCCTGCACCAGACCGCGCTGGCGCTGGTGCTGCTGGCGCTGGGCGATGCGCTGCTGGGCCAGCGGCTGGCCGGCGCAATGGCGCTGCCCCCCTCCGCCGCGAGGGCAGAGGCCGAGACGCTGGTCGCGGCGGCGCTGGCTCAGTCCTGAGCGGCCATCCAGCCGGGTCGCAGATCGTTCGGGATGTCGGCCACCCGCAGGTGATCCACCGCGAAGCCCAGTTCGGGATATTCCGCCCGCCGCCGTGCCGCATCGCCGCGATCCAGCGGCACCACCAGCAGCCGGCGATTGACCTTCTGCCGCCAGTTCATGCGCGCGGTGTTCTCCTGCCCGACATAGCAGCCCTTGGTGAAGCTGACGCCGTTCAGCTCCACGGCGTTCGCCTCCAGCCACAGCGTGTCGCCCAGCTCCGCGCGGCCTTCCGCCACGCCCAGCGACAGCCGGTGGCGCAGCCATGCGGCATCGGCCGGCGCGGCGGCGGGGTCGGCCGGCGCGATCCACCGGCGACCCAGTGCGGGCAGGCGCGGATCGGGGGTGCCCGCCGCGCCATCCGCCTGCCAGTACACCGCCAGCCCATCCTCCCGCACGATCGCGATCCGCTTGCGCAGGCGGTACAGCGACAGGCGTCGGACCAGATCGTCCGCGAACGCCGCCTCGCAATCCAGCAGCAGCGCGCCATCCGCGCTCCCAGGCATCCTGGGCCACACCAGAAAGTCGAACAGCGCCTTGCCCTGTGCGCTCAGCAGCGCGGCCCAGACGGGCAGCGGCCCGCTGACATCATTGGTCACCAGCCCCTGCAGGAAGGTGGCGGGATCATCCCCGGCCGCCCCCGTCAGGCTGACCACCGCGCGATCGAACAAGCATCCCTGATCCATGTTGTGCAGATGGCAGGACCGTGACCCTTTTCAAGCAGCGCTTGCGTCCGGCCCCACGGCCCGGCACCACACGGCCATGCGTGTGACACACTGGATCAGGACCCATCCGCTGGCCGCCGGCGCCGCCGCGCTGGCCACGATCTTTGCCGGGCTGGCGCTCGCCAGCCGCCTGCCGCGCCGCAACCGGGCGGGCAGCGAGCCGATCCCGCAGGACGCGCCGCCCGTGGGGGAAACGCGGCTGGCGAAGGGGGCGCAACGGCAATGCGCCGACCATCCCGGCCTGTCCGGGCTGCATTTGCTGGAGGACGGGCTGGACGCCTTCGCCGCCCGCCTGCTGCTGATCCGCCAGGCGGAGCGGACGCTGGATCTGCAATATTACATCTGGCACGGCGATCGCACCGGCACCCTGCTGCTGGAGGAACTGCACAAGGCGGCGGAGCGCGGCGTGCGCATCCGCCTGCTGCTGGACGACAACGGCATCGCCGGGCTGGACCGCGCGCTCGGCGCGCTGGACGGGCATCCGCGGATCGAGGTGCGGCTGTTCAACCCGTTCCGCATCCGCTGGCCCAAGGCGATCGGCTACCTTACCGACTTCCCCCGCCTGAACCGCCGGATGCACAACAAGAGCCTGACCGCGGATTGCGCCGCCACCATCGTGGGCGGCCGCAATGTGGGGGACGAATATTACAGCGCCCATGACGGCGCGCTGTTCGCCGACCTGGACGTGCTGGCGATCGGCCCCGTGGTGGACGAGGTGACCGAGGATTTCGAGCGGTACTGGACCTGCGCCGCCGCCTTCCCCGCCGCGCAGATCCTGCACCAGATCGGCCGCCCGCAGCGCCGCAAGCTGGAGAAGCGCGCCTCCGTGGTGGAGCGCGATCCCTCTGCCCGCGCCTATGTCGAGCGGGTGGAGACGTTGCCGCTGGTCGACCAGCTGGGCGATGGCACGCTGCCGCTGCACTGGGCGGAAGTGGACATGATCAGCGACGATCCCGCCAAGGCATGGGGTGGCGCGAAGCGGGAAGGGCTGCTGGCCGGGCAGCTGGCGAAGGCCATCGGCGAGCCGCAGCAGCAGCTCGGCATCATCTCCGGCTACTTCGTGCCCGGCCAACAGGGCGTGACGGAGATCTGCGAACTGGCGCGGCAGGGCGTGACCGTGTGCATCCTGACCAATGGCTATTCCGCCAGCGACGTGCCGCTGGTGCATGCCGGCTATGCCCCGTGGCGGCGGCAATTGCTGGAGGCCGGCGTGCATCTGTGGGAGATCGCCCGGCGGAGCGAGGGCCATCCGTCGCGCAAGGAACGCCGCCGCGGCGTGCGGCTGGGCATCGGCAGCAACCTGGCGGGCAGCGGGACCGGGCGGGCCGCCGCCTATCGCGGGGGCGCCTCCACCCTGCATGCCAAGACCTTCACGGTGGACCGGGACCGCCTGTTCATCGGCTCCTTCAATTTCGACCAGCGCTCGATCGACCTCAATACGGAAATGGGCTTTATGATCCGCTCGCCGGAGCTGGCGGCCAAGGTGGCGGATTCGTTCGAAGGCACCATCCCCGGACATGCCTGGCGGGTGCGCCTCGCGGCTGATGGCGCGATGGAGTGGGAGCGCGAAGGGGAGGTGTGCGCGGAGGAGCCCGGCATGGGCTGGCGCGCCCACCTGCTGGTCGCCATCGGCCAGCGCCTGCCGATCGCCTGGTTGTTGTGACGCAAGCGTCCGCCCACGGCCGCAGCCCTCTTCCCTTCAGGAAGTGGGGACGTCGAGCCGGCAGCGGATGCAATGTCCGCTTTCCTGTGGTGTCGCCCCAAAAGCCGTCAGGCAGCCAACGCCCCCATCTCAGTCATTGCGATCAGCGAGATTCCCAGCCAAACACAGCCACATGAAGACCGCGCTTGATCTCGATGAAGCTGAACTCAACTCCGCAGACAGCGACTTCCTTTTCAAACTCCAAGAGCATGGCTGGTTCAGCACGCGCGTCTTCGACCCTGACAAACAGGAACCCGACTTCACTTACTCAACCGGTTTCTTCCACGGCTTAGGCCATCCAGAAATCATCGTATTCTCTTTGCCTAAGCAGGTGTCCCACGATATCCTCTGGGATCTCTACCGTGACATTCGCGAGGGGAAGGTTCCGGAACCCGGAGCAAGGTTGTCAGGGGTCTTTGGAAACCATCAGGCCGTGCTCCTTCCTGTCTCTCGCGATTTCTATGCTGAGCATCTCGGCCGAAGCTGCTGGTTCTACCGCGGTGATAATTTCCCCTGCCTTCAGCTTATTTGGCCAGACCGCGAGGGCCACTTCCCATGGCAGTCAGATTTCGATCCGGAGTTTGCAGGCGATCAGCCCGACTTAACAGATGGCATCTGGAGCGGCCTTACTACCTGACGGCAGGAATCCACCCAAACATCGACATAGAAGCGGCTTGTAGCGCACCCCGAAAGCGGTCGCATGATCTGCGAGGGTTCCGCCGGGCGGGCGCTTGCGGCGTGACAGTGCTGGCCATTTCAAATCCTGTCCATTAGCCTTCCCGATGCGGGCGCCAAAGACCCGCGAACAAATGGGAGAAGGCAGCCTATGTCGCTGACGATTATGCAGGGTGTGGTGGTGGGCGCGCTGGCGCTGGCGGTGCCGGCGGGCGGGTACTGGCTGGGGCAGATGAGCTCCACCGATGTCAGGTTCCTGCGCGGCACGGACACGGCGTCGGTCGCCGGTGCGGTGACGGGTGATGCCGCGCATGATTACCGGGTGAAGGCAGAGGCCGGCCAGCTGCTGGAGGTGGCGCTGGCCGGATCGCCGCAGGTCGGCTTCGACGTGCTGGCCCCCGGCAGCGACCGCGCGATCGGCACCGGATCCGGCGGACAGGCCTGGCGCGGCACGGTGTCCGATGCCGGCGCCTACACCATCCGCGTGCATCACCAGGACGATAGCGCGGCCAAGGGGAGCGACAGGTTCGACCTGAAGGTATCACGACGCGACCCCGCCGACGGCTGAATCGCCGAAGATGTTGAAAAGCCGCCGCCTCGGCCGCTCCCGAGCTTGGGGGCAGGGCCTGCGGCGGCTACATGCTGGCGCATGGAGTCGCGGGTCATCATCGGGGAGCAGCAGGGCGGCGCTGCAGTCCACGTCGACATAGAGGAGCTGCTGGCCACCCGCCTGCTGGTGCAGGGCAATTCCGGCTCCGGCAAATCGCACCTGCTGCGCCGCCTGCTGGAGGAATCCGCCGGCATCGTGCAGCAGATCGTGATCGACCCGGAGGGCGATTTCGTCACTTTGGCCGATCATTTCGACCATGTGGTGATCGACGGTGCCGGCCATTCGGTGGCGGAGATCGAGGCACTGGCCGCCCGCACCCGGCAGCATCGCGCATCCGTGGTCCTGTCGCTGGAAGGGCTGGATGTGGAGCAGCAGATCCGCTGCGCCGCCCATTTCCTGACCGCCCTGTTCGACGCCCCGCGCGAACACTGGTTTCCCGTGCTGGTCGTGGTGGACGAGGCGCAGATGTTCGCGCCCGCCGCCGGCGGCGAGATCAGCGAGGAGACGCGCCGGATCAGCCTGAATGCGATGACCAACCTGATGTGCCGCGGGCGCAAGCGCGGCCTGGCGGGGATCGTCGCGACGCAGCGGCTGGCCAAGCTGGCCAAGAATGTCGCGGCGGAAGCGTCCAACTTCCTGATGGGCCGCACCTTTCTGGATATCGACATGATCCGCGCGGCGGACCTGCTGGGCATGGAACGGCGGCAGGCGGAACAGATCCGCGACCTGGACCGCGGCATGTTCCTGGGCCTTGGCCCGGCCATCACCCGCGTGCCGCTGAAGGTGAAGATCGGCTCCGTCCAGTCCGGCCCGCGCACCAGCACCGGCAGCGGGCTGCTGCCGCTGCCCTCCGCCGCGCCGGCCGAAATGAAGGATCTGCTGCATTCGGAACTGGCGGAGGCGGCCGCCGCGCGCGGCGACATGCCCGCGCCGCCGCCGGCGGCCTTCGTGATGGACCAGCCTTCGGGGTCGGAACGGCTGGCAGAACGCATGGCTGAGCTGGATGCGCAGGCGGCCGAGGCCGATGCCGCCGCGCTGCCGGCCTCCGATGCTGCCGAGCGGGTGGAAATGGTGCTGCGCGATCTGGCCGCCGATCCCAAGGCCGCGTTCCAGCCGACCTCCGCTCTGTTCCAGACCTTCCTGATGCAGTGCCGGCAATATCAGGTGCAATCCGCCGGGATCGACATGGCCGGCTTCCGCCGCCGCTTCGCGCTGGCACAGGCGGGCATGGACCGGCTGGACGAGGAGACGCGCGCCGCGATCCTGCAGCTGGCCGCGCCGCTGGAGGACGATCTGCTCGCCCCCTTCCTGCTGATCGCCCGGCTGGCCGCAACCGGCCACGGCACGCCGGACGAGGATCAGCTGGCGCGTGTCTATGGCACCAGCAGCCCCAGCCGCATCCGCCGCCTGCTGGAACATCTGGAAAAGCGCGGGCTGATCGTCGTGCGGGAGGATTATGGCGGGGAGCGCAGCGTCACCGTGCCGGGGCTCGCCGCCCTCGCCTGATCGCCGCCTTGGCCATTTCCTACACCCGCCCGGCTGTGTCATGGGGGCGCCATGCCGCTTCGCCTCGCTCTCCCTGCCGGTCAGCCCATGTGTGACACGGTGATGCTCCGGCCGTCGTCGCGACGCTCCGCCGGGCATGGTGTCGGTGCCGCCCGCAAGGTGACACCCTTGTCCTTCCGGCGACACCCGGCAGGGCCGGCAAGGCGACAGGTGAACGGCACCATGGTGACGGCGTTGCCCGCCATGGTGACGCCTTCTGCCCGCAAGTTGGCGGCTTTCGCCCGCAAGGTTCCGGAAACGGCGAAACAGCGCCCTGCACACTGTCACCCTGTCACCCCCCTCTGCCTTGAAAGCGTGCTGTCATGAACACGATCACCATCCGCCGGCCCGATGACTGGCATGTCCATCTGCGCGACGGCGATGTGCTGACCGGCGTCACCCCCTACACCGCACGGGTGTTCGGGCGGGCGATCGTCATGCCCAACCTGGTGCCCCCGGTGACCACGGCCGCGATGGCCGATGATTACCGCCGCCGGATCATGGCGGCGGTGCCGGCGGGCAGCGGCTTCACCCCGCTGATGACCTGCTACCTCACCGATTCGACCAGTCCGGTCGACGTGGCCGATGGCCATGCGGCCGGCATCTTCACCGCCGCCAAGCTGTACCCGGCCGGCGCCACCACCAACTCGGCCAGCGGCGTGACGGCCATCCGCAACATCTATCCCGTGCTGGAAGTGATGCAGCGCATCGGCATGGTGCTGTGCGTCCATGGCGAGGTGACCGACCCCGAGATCGACATCTTCGATCGGGAAGCGGTGTTCATCGACCGCGTGCTGGCCCCGCTGCTGCGCGACATGCCGGGCCTGCGTGTGGTGATGGAGCATGCCACCACGTCACAGGCGGTGCAGTTCGTGGAAGGCGCCGGCGACAACATCGCCGCCACCATCACGCCGCAGCACCTGCACATCAACCGCAACGCCATGCTGGTCGGCGGCATCCGCCCGCATGCCTATTGCCTGCCGGTCGCCAAGCGGGAAGAGCACCGGCAGGCGCTGCGCCGCGCGGCGACCGGCGGATCGGGCAAGTTCTTCCTGGGCACCGATTCGGCGCCGCATGCGAAGCACATGAAGGAATCGGGCTGCGGCTGCGCCGGCATCTTCAACGCGCCGCACGCGCTGGAAAGCTATCTGACTGTTTTCGATCAGGAAGATGCACTGGACCGGTTCGAGCGATTCGCCAGCCTGGCAGGCCCGGCCTTCTACCGCCTGCCGGTGAACGAAGGCACGATCACGCTGGTGCGGTCGGAACAGCCAGTTCCGCAGGTTCTGGACGCCGCAGGCACCACGATCGTGCCGTTTCATGCCGGTGAAACGATAGGCTGGAAGATTTTGTCGATGAACTGAGTGGAAAAGTGGTTTTCTTGCAGGATGGTTGCCGAACGTTCAGCTGACCGGGTCTAAACATGAACCAACGACACTTCTGGTTCGAAGGAGACCTAACATGAGCAACCTGCTGAAGACCTCCATCCTCTCCCTGGCTGCTTCCGGCGCGATCTTCACCGTGATGCCGGCCATGGCTGCCGAGCTGCCGGTGGCGCGCACGACCACGTTCTCCACCTTCGAGACGGCAACGGAAGCTTCTGCTGCCGACGAGTGGAACCAGGGTCGCCGGGATCGCGATCGTCGCCGTTATGGCCGCGACCGGAACGACCGCCGCTATGACCGTGACCGCGACTACCGCCCGCAGTGCGAGCGCAAGAGCGGCACCACGGGCCTGATCGTCGGCGGCGCAGCGGGCGCCCTGCTGGGTCGCGAGATCGACGGCGGCCGTGACCGCACTCTCGGTACCGTGCTGGGTGCTGCCGGCGGCGCGCTGCTGGGCCGCGAGATCGAAGGCACCGGCGTGAAGTGCCGCTAAACTGATTGGGTTGCCGCGCCGGTTTCTACCCGGCGCGGAAGCCCACTCCGACACTGGCCCGTGGCTGCGGCACTTCGGTGCTGGCCACGGGATAGGCGCAATAATCGGCCGCGTAGAATGCCGCCGGGCGGTGATTGCCCGACAGGCCCACCCCGCCGAACGGCGCCGCGGAACTGGCGCCATTGGTCGGCCGGTTCCAGTTGACGATCCCCGCCCGCACATTCGCCCAGAACCGATTATATTCCTGCGGGCTGCCGCCGACCAGGCTGGCCGCCAGGCCGAAGCGGGTATCATTGGCTACCGCGATCGCCTCGTCGAAATCGCCCACCCGGAACACCTGCAGCAACGGACCGAACAGCTCCTCGTCCGGGCGCTTGCCGGCCTGGCTCATGTCGATCAGCGCCGGCGTGACGAAGGGCAGGTCATTGCCCATCGGCCGCCGCATCGGCACGATCGCCCGGCCACCGCGCGACAGCAGGTCCACGAAGCCTTCGGTCAGCTGCTCGGCCGCCGCATTGTCGATCACCGGCCCGATGAAGGGCTGCGGATCGTCGAATGGGGCGCCGATCAACATCCGCTCCGTCAGCGCCGCGACCTCGCCCACCACCGCGTCATACAGGCTGTCCTGCACGATCAGCCGGCGCGCCGCGGTGCAGCGCTGGCCGGCGGTGGTGAAGGCCGACTGCACGATCAGCGCGGCGGCATCGGCGACCAGCGGCGTGTTCCACACCATCAGCGGATTGTTGCCGCCCATCTCCAGCGCCACGATCTTGCCCGGATCTTCCGCCAGCGCCCTGTTGATGGCGACGCCCGCGCGGGCGGATCCGGTGAACAGCACGCCGCCGACATCGGGATGCGCCACCAGCGCGCGCCCCTCGTCCGGCCCGCCGACCAGCAGCTGCGCGACATCTTCCGGCACGCCGGCGCGGTGCAGGCAGCCGATCAGGAAGGCGGCAGTGGCCGGCGTCTTCTCGCTGGGCTTCAGCACCACCGCATTGCCCGCGATCAGCGCCGGCACGATGTGGCCGTTGGGCAGGTGCGCGGGGAAGTTGTAGGGGCCGAGCACCGCCATCACCCCGTGCGGCTTGTGGCGGACGGCGGCGGTGGCGCCCATCACCCCGTCCAGCTTGCGCTGCCCGGTCCGCTCGGCATAGGCCTTTACGCTGATCTCGACCTTGGCGATCACCGCCTCGACCTCCGTCAGCGATTCCCAGCGCGGCTTGCCGGTTTCCCGTGCGATCAGATCGGCAAAGGCATCCTGCACCGCACGCACCTCGTTGGCGAAGCGGCGTAGCAGTTCGATCCGGTTGGCCAGCGGGCGGGCGGCCCATTGCGGCCACGCCTGCCGTGCCCGCTCCACTGCCGCGTCCACGTCACCCACGGCCCCGCGCCACAGCTCCGCCCCGGTGGCAGGTTCGAACGAGACGATTTCGGCGTGGGACAAGCGGGGCACCTTGGCAGCTGAAGGGGTTGGCGGTTCTAACGTGGGGCAGGCATCCGTCAAACCGGCAGGTGGCCGGCCGGCTGCGGCGGCTCGCCCAGCGCGTCGCCCAGCGCACGGATGGCGGCGATCTTGGCCTGCAAGGGCTGCCAGTCATCATTCTCGGCGATCGGCTGCCACAGCGCCTCCACCTCCTCGATCAGCAGGCTGGGCGGGGCGTCGGACCAGAGCGGATGATCGCCGGCCACCGGCTCGTAACCGGACAGCGCGGTGGCGAGGTCGCCCTCTGCCCGCCGCCCGCCGCGATGGGCGAAGAAGAAGGCGTCGGGGCCGATCGCGCCTGCTTTCATCGTCCGCTCCGCCGCGGCGATCAGCGCGAAGTCTGCCTCCACGCCCCGGCTCGCCACGCCCAGCCGCCAGCAGAAGCGGCGCGCCATGGCGGCGTTGTACGCCTGCGGGAAGCGCTCCAGCGCGGCGATCAGCGGGGCGCTGTCGGCCAGCCGGCGCAGCGCGATCGCCAGCTGCATCAGGTTCCAGCGGATCGCCTCCGGCTGGCGGCCGAAGGCATACAGGCCCGCATGGTCGAAATAGGCGGCGGTGAAGGTGGAGTCCCATTGTGGCAGCCAGCGCCACGGACCGTAATCGAAGCTTTCGCCCGAGATGTTCATGTTGTCGGTGTTGAGCACGCCATGCACGAAGCCGGCCACCATGTAGCTGGCGGCAAGGTCCGCCATGCGCGTCACGACCTGGTGCAGCAGGATCACCGCCGGCTCGTCCCATCCCGGCGCGTCCTCCGGGGGCGGGGGGCCGGGATAGAGGCGCAGGGCATAGTCGACCAGCTGCGCCAGATGCTCGTCCTCCTCCAGCGCGGCGAGGCGCTGAAAGCTGCCGAAGCGGAGATGGCCGTGGCTCAGCCGCACCAGCACGGCGGAGCGGGTGGGGCTGGGCTCGTCCCCGCGCCACAGTTCCTCGCCCGTTTCCACCACGCTGAAGGTCTTGCTGGTATTGGCGCCCAGCGCTTCCAGCATCTCGGTCGCCAAGATCTCCCGCACGGCGCCCTTCAGCGTCAGCCGGCCATCGCCCGCGCGGCTCCACGGGGTGGTCCCGCTGCCCTTGGTGCCAAGGTCGAGCAGGCGGTCCGCCCCGTCGCGCAGCTGCGCGAACAGGAAACCGCGCCCGTCGCCAAGGTCGGGATTGTACACCTGGAACTGGTGCCCGTGATAACGCAGGGCCAGCGGCACGGGCAGATTGCCCGGCAACGCGGTGAAGCGGCCGAAATGGCCGGTCCATTCGCTGTCGCTCAGGCCGGCAAGACCGACGGTGGCAGCCCATCGCTGGTTGCGGAAGCGTAGGGTCGCCCGGGGGAAATCGGCCGCGGCGACCTCGTCCCCCAGCCACGCTGCGATTGTGCCGATCCGCGGATCGGGGCGGTAGGGGGCGGGTTGCGGTTCGGCGCGCATGCTTTCAATAGTGGGAACGGGCAGGCCGGCGCGCAACCAAGCGGTGCCGGAACAGGACGGGTCGGATGCAGGAAGCGGGCTACCAGACGGGCGAGTGGACCAGCGATGACGGGCTGGTGCTGCGCTATCGCGACTATCCGGGGCGGGAAGATCGCCCGCCGATCCTGTGCATCCCCGGCCTGACCCGCAATGCCAGAGATTTTGAACCGGTCGCCGAAGCCTTTGCCGGCGAGTGGCGGGTGCTGTGCGCCGATCTGCGCGGCCGCGGGCAGAGCGATTATGCGCGGGATCCCGCCAGCTACATGCCGCTGCGCTATGTCGCGGATGTCGCCGCGCTGCTGGATCAGGCGGGGCTGTCCCGGGTGGTGGCGGTCGGCACTTCGCTGGGCGGCATCGTCACCATGCTGCTGGCGGCGCAGATGCCTGAACGGATCGCCGGGGCGGTGCTGAACGATATCGGCCCTGATATCGAGGCAGTGGGCCTGGCGCGCATCCGCGAATATGTCGGGCAGGGGCGCAGTTTCCCCACCTGGATGCATGCCGCCCGGGCCTTGCGCGAACAGTCGGAAGCAACCCATCCGGATTATGCCATCGCAGACTGGCTGCGCATGGCCAAGCGGCTGATGTGCGTGGGCGCCGGCGGGCGGATTGCCTTCGATTACGACATGAAGATTGCCGAGCCGTTCTCCGCCCCGCTGCCCGATGAGGCGCCGGCGCCCGACATGTGGCCGTTGCTGCATGCCCTGGCCGGGCGGCCCGTGCTGGCGATCCGGGGCGAGCTGTCGGACATCCTGTCCGCCGCTACCCTGACGCGGATGGAGCGGGAGGTGCCAGGTCTGGATAGCGTCACCGTGCCGCGCACCGGCCATGCACCCACGCTGGAGGAACCGGAGGTCCAGGCAGCGATCGCCCGGCTGCTCACCCGTGTGGTGGAGGCGGGTTGATGGGCGGTATCCTGCACTGGGTGGCGCCGGGCGCCGATGCGCTGCCAGACCGCTGCGCAACAGCGGTCGCCACCATGACCGGGAAGGTGCCGCAGGTGCTGGCGGGCGATGGGCCGGTGCCGACCATGCGCGGCGTGCAGGTGACCACGCTTCCGCCGCTGGCGGGTCGGCCCCGGCCCAGGCGGTTGAAGGAGCTGGCGGCGGCGATGGCAGGCTTCGACCTGCTGTGTACCTGGGGCGGGGGAGCGCTGGACGCGGTGCTGGCGCATACGCTGTTCGCCGATTTCTATCGCCTGGCGCCGCTGGTTCACCATGAAGGTGCGGGCGCGGGGCGCAGCACGCTGTACCGGCGCATCGCGCTGGGGCGCAGCGCGGCGATCGTGGTGCCGGATGCGGCGACCGAGAAGCTGGCGCTGGAGCGTTGGCAGCAGCCACGCGGCCGCGTGCGGATGATCGCCGACGGCATCGAACTGGCGCCGTTCGGCCGCCAGCCAAAGCGCGATGCGCTGCCCGGCCTGGTCAAGCGACGGGACGAGTTGTGGCTGGGCGTGCCGGCGGACGGGGATGCGGCGGCACTGATCGCCGTGCTGCCCCGCCTGCCGGAACAATGGCAGATGGTGGTGTGGGGCCCCGGCGCGGACCGGGCGGCGCTGCTGGCGGCGGCAGAGGCGGTGGGGCAGGACCACCGCGTGCTGTTCGCCGGGGATGCGCCGGCGCAGCAGATGCTGCCGCTGTGCGATCTGTTCGCCACGGCGGGGCCGCTGTCGCCGGTCACCGTGTTGCAGGCAATGGCGGCCGGATTGCCGGTGGTGGCCCCGCGCGGCGGGGTGCATGGCCTGCCAGCCAGCGCCAATGGCCCGTTGCTGGCGCCGGATGCGGCCGGCCTGATCGAGGCGGTGGCGGTGCTGGCACCCGATGCGGGCCGACGCGGCAGCATCGGGCAGGCGAACCGCGCGCAAGCGGTGGCGGAGCATGATGTGACCGTGATGGTCGAACGGCATCGGGCGCTGTATCGCGGGCTGATGCGGCGCTGAGCCGTTCGTCCCGCAGCGGACCGGCTTAATCACCGGTTCACGCCGGGAATTGAATTGCAGCGGCCTTGCGCTAAAGCGCCGGCTTCCCTTCTTGCAGCAGATCGAGCGACCTTGGCCCTCCCTTCCGACATCGACACCGCCCGCGCCGAACGGCTGGCCGCACGCCGGCAGGCGGAAGAATCCGTAATGGTGCGCGAAGTGGACGAAGCGGTCCGCAAGGAAGAGTTCGGGGAGATCGCCCGGCGCTATGCCGTGCCGGTCGGCCTGGGCGTGCTGGCGGTGCTGCTGGCGCTGGGTGGCTGGCTGTTCTGGCAGGACCGCCAGGCGGCGGAGCAGGAGACCCGGTCCGAACAGCTGGTCTCCGCCCTGGACGAACTGGAAGGCGGATCGCCCGAGCAGGCCGCCAAGGAACTGGCCGTCATCGCGGAAGAGGGCGACGGCATCGCGGCACTGTCCGCCCGCCTTGCCCAGGCTGGTCTCGCCTTGCGTGGCGAGCGGCGGCCCGAAGCCCTGACCATCTTCCGCGAGATCAGCGCGGATGACAGCGCGCCCAAGCCATACCGCGATGTCGCGACCATCCGCCTGGCCGCCGCGGAGTTCGAGGACGTGCCCCCGCAGACCATCATCGACCGGCTGAAGCCGCTGGCCGTGCCCGGCAATCCGTGGTTCGGCAGCGCGGGCGAAATGGTCGCGATGGCCTATCTGAAACAGAACCGCACCGATCTGGCCGGGCCGCTGCTGGTGCAGATCGCCCGGGACGAGGCGGTGCCGCCCACCTTGCGATCCCGCACCCGGCAGCTCGCCGGGCTGCTCGGCTTCGATGCGGTGGATGACAGCGACCTGTCGCTCGGCGGAACTCCGCCGGCCGCAGGCGCTGCTCCCCGCCCCCAACAGGACTGACCCATGCTGCGCAAGCCCCGCATTCTCCTGACCCTGCCGCTGCTCTCGCTGCTGGCTGCCTGCGGCATCTTCGGCGGCGGCGATGACGGTCCGCGTACGCCCACCGTGGGCAACCGTACCCCGATCCTGTCGCGCGTGAGCCAGGTGGTGGAGGCGGACGAATCGCTTGCCAACACGCCGGTGGTGCTGCCCGCGCAGGCGCCGACCGCCGAATGGCCGCAGCCCGGCGGCAATGCGGCCAAGGCCGCGGGCCATGCCGCCCTGTCCGCCGCGCCCGCCCGGGTGTGGAGCGTGCAGGTCGCCGGCTCGACCAACCGCCGCCGCCTCGCCTCCAGCCCGGTGGTAGGTCAGGGCCTGCTGTTCGTGGCAGACACGGCCGGCGTGGTCCATGCCTTCGATGCCGCAACCGGCGCGGTCCGCTGGACCAACCGGATCGAGGTGCCGCAGAACCTGGCGGGCGTCACCTATGGTGGCGGGGCCAGCTATTTCGACGGGCGCCTGTTCGTGACGAATGGCGCGGGCGACGTGATCGCGCTGAATGCGGGGGATGGCGCCGAATTGTGGCGGGTGAAGCCGGCCGGGCCGTTGCGCGGTGCGCCGACCGTGGCCTTCAACGCCGTCTATGTGATGACGCAGGACAACCAGATCCACGCGCTGAACATCGCCGATGGTGCGCCGGTCTGGCGCGATGTCGCCGCCAGCGGGCAATCGGGCGTGTTCGGCGTGGCGGCTCCTGCCGCCGGGCAGGGCACGGTGATCGCCGGTTATTCCAGCGGCGAACTGGTCGCCTATCGTTACGAGAACGGCCGTACCCTGTGGTCCGACGCGCTGGCGCGCACTTCGCTGTCCACCTCGGTCGGGTCGCTGACCGATGTGGATGCCGATCCAATCATCGATGCCGGGCGCGTCTACGCGCTGGGGCAGGGCGGGCGCATGGCCGCTTACGAGCTGCTGACCGGGCAGCGCGTGTGGGAGCTGAACCTGGCGGGCATCTCCACCCCCACGGTCGCGGGCGACTGGATCTTCACCCTGACCGACGATTCGCGCCTGCTGGCGATCGCCAAGGCGACCGGCCGGGTGAAGTGGATCACGCAGCTGCGCCGCTGGCGTGACGAGGAGGACCGCGAGGGGCCGGTGTTCTGGACCGGACCGCTGGCGGCCGGCGGAAAGCTGTGGGTGGCGAGTTCGCGTGGGGAGGTCAGCTCGGTCGATCCCGCCACCGGCGAAGCGACGCCGTTCACGGACCTGGAGAAGGCGGTCACGCTGAACCCGATCGCGGCCGGCGGCACGATGTACATCATGGACGATAGCGGGCGCATCACCGCCTGGCGGTGATGGAAGTCAGGCGGCCCGACGCACCGGGCCGCCGCGCGCGCCGATCAGCCGGGCATAGGTGTCGACCACCGTCCCGTTGATCGCATCCCAGCCAAAGGCGGCGCTGCGCCGTTCCCCCGCCGCGCCCATCCGGCTGCGCAGCTGGCGATCGGTCACCAGCCGGCCCACCGCATCGGCAAAGCCGGCGATGTCGCCCGGTTGCACCAGCAAACCAGTCTCCCCGGCCACGATCAGGCTGTTGCTGCCCGTCGCATCGGCGCCCACCACCGGCACGCCGCAGGCCATCGCCTCCAGCGTGACATTGCCGAAGGTTTCGGTAATCGACGGGTTCAGCAGCAGGTCCATCGCGGCCACCGCGCGGCCCAGATCCGCGCCCTTCTGGAACCCGGCGAAGATGGTATCGGCCGGCAAATTCTGCGTCAGCCATTCATGCGCCGGCCCTTCGCCCACCACCAGCACGCGGGCCGCGATGCCGCGATGCTTCAATTCCGCCAGCGTGCCGGCGAACACGTCCAGCCCCTTTTCCATGACCAGCCGGCCAAGGAAACCGATCGCCACCTCGCCATCGGCAAGGCCCTGTGCGCGCCGCCAGCCAAGGTCGCGCGCGGCCGGGTGGAAGATGGCGCGATCCACGCCGCGCTGCCACAGGGCGATGTCGCCGTTCATGGCCTGGTCGCGCAACACCTGCGCCATCCCCTCCGACGGGGCGACCAGCGCGTCGCACCGGCTGTAGAAGCGGCGCAGCAGCGATTCCACCAGCGGTTCGATGAAGCCCAGGTGATAGTAGCGCGGGTAGGTTTCGAACCGCGTGTGGACGGAGGCCAGAAGGGGCAGGTCGTGCCGTCGCGCCCAGCCTGCCGCCTGCTGGCAGGCGATGTCGGGCGATGCGACATGGACGATCGTGGGGCCGAATGCGGCAAGATCGCGCTTCACCGATGCGGACAGGCCCAGCGGGAAGCGGTATTCGCCGCGTCCGGGAAAGGCGATGGACGGCACGCTGACCAGATCGCCCTTCGGCTCGAAGGCGGGCTGCGGAATGGTGGGGGCATAGACGCGCACCGCGGCGCCCTGCCGCAGCAGGTAGTCCACCAGCCGGTTCAGCGCCTGGTTGGCGCCATCACGCACGTAATTGTAATTGCCGCTGAAGAGCGCGACCCGCAGGGCTGCCATGTCCATGCGGGCGGCCTTAGGCAAAGCCGTGCCGCTCCACAATGTGCCCCTACAACGTGCGCAGTGTCGCCGCGGGACGGGCGCGCAGCACCTGCAGGCTGGCCGCGAGCGCGAACAGCAGCACCAGCGCCAGACCCGCGGCCAGCGTCAGCAGCACGCGCGGCCAGTTCGGCAGCCAGTCAAATTCGAACTGCCACACGATCACCAGCCAGCCCAGGCCGCTGCCCAGTGCCAGCGCCACCAGCGCCAGCAGCGCGGCCAGCAGACCGAACTCCGCCAGCTGCAGCGCCAGCACCTGCCGGCTGCTGGCGCCCAGCACGCGCAGGATCACGCTGTCATAGGTGCGCTGCGCCCGGGCGGCGGCGATCGCGCCCAGCAGCACGGCGATACCCGCCAGCACCGCCACGCCGGCGGCGGCCAGGATGGCGAGCGAGACCTGCGAAAGGATCTCGCGCGCCTGGGTCAGCAACGGGCCCACCTCGATCACCGAACTGGTCGGAAAGGCACGCACCAGCTGGCGCAGCAGCGGCCCGGTGGCGGCACCTTCGGGCAGGTCGACCGTCGCGGCGATGTTGTGCGGGGCATCGGCCAGCGTGTTGGGGGAGAAGACCAGCACATAGTTGAAGCCCAGGCTTTCCCAGTCGATCCGGCGGATGCTGGCGATGCGCGCCTGCCGCTCCACGCCCAGCAGGCCGATCGTCAGCACGTCACCCACGCGCATGCCCGCCGCTTCCGCCAGATCGGCGTCGACGGAGACGAGCGGCTCACCCGTGTAGCCGGCCGGCCACCATTCGCCTTGTGTCAGCACATTGCCGGCGGGCAGGGTCTCCGCATAGGTCAGCCCGCGCTCCCCATTCAGCGCCCAGGCGCCTTCGGGGATCTCCTCCATGTCGACCACGCGGGTCTGCCGCCCGGCGGGGCCATAGGCCAGGATCGCGCCGCGCAGGGTGGGCACCGCCTCGATGACGGAGCCGGGCGCGCTGGCCGCCACGGTGGTGCGGAACTCGGCCACGCGGTCGCGCGGTATGTCGAGCACGAAGTAGTCGGGCGCGCGTTCGGGCACGGAGCGGCTGATATTGGCATCCAGCGCGGTCTGCACCGCGGCCAGCAGGACAAAGGCGGACAGGCCGAAGCCCAGCGCCGTGACCAGCGATGCGGTGGCGGAGCCGGGCCGGTGCAGATTGGCCAGCGCCGCTCGCAGGATCGGGTCACGCGGTCGCGGCATGCGTCCGGCCAGGCGGCGGATGCCGAAGCCGAGTGCCGCCAGCAGCCCCAGCAGCACGGCCGCCCCGGCCAGGAAGATGGCGTTGAGGCCGGGCTGGCGCGATCCCAGCACCGCCAGGGCGACAATGCCGAGCAGGCCCAGCCCGACCGGGCGCAATGCCGCCCGCCAGCGTCCCCCGCCCAGCGGATCGATCCGCGCGCGCATCAGCGCCATGGCCGGGAAGTCGCGCGCGGCGATAAGCGGCGGCGCGGCAAAGACCAGCGCCACCAGCAGGCCGAAGCCGGCGGCGCGCAGCAGTGCCAGCGGGGCGACGACCAGGCCGGTGTCGACCGGCAGCAGCGCGCCCAGCGCCCGTGCCAGCAGCGGCGTCACCAGCACGCCCGCCAGCAGGCCGGCGAGCGCCCCGGCCAGCGCGGCGGCGCCCAGCTGCAGCGTGTAGATGCGGGCAATGTCGGCGCTGGTCGCGCCCAGGATCTTCAGCGTGGCGATGCCGGCGCGGCGCCCTTCCAGATAGGCGGAGACCCCGCCCCCGATACCGATGCCCGCGATCACCAGCGCGGCCAGACCGACCAGCGACAGGAACTCGCCCATCCGCCCGACGAACCGCTCCGCACCGGGGGAGGCGCGGTCGCGTGTGCGGGTGTCGAGCCCGGCCTCGGGGAAGCGCGCGATCAGCGCCTCCTCCACCTCGGTGGGATCGGCCGGACGGTCGAAGCGCAGGCGGGTCTTGCTCTCGTACAGCGAGCCGGGGGCGACGAGGCCAGCCTGCTGCGGCAGGTCGAGCGGGACGATCACCGCCTGGCCCAGCTGGAACCCTTCGGACAGGCGGTCCGGCTCCTCCGCGATGATGCCGCCGACGCGCACGGTGGCGGTGCCGATCTGCAGGATTGCGCCCGGGCCGACATTCAACCGCTCCGCCGCGCCGGGCGCCAGCCAGGCCTGCCCGGCCGGCGGTGCGCCGACCCGGTGCCCGCCATCCAGCGTCAGCGCGCCATAAAGCGGCCAGTTGCGGTCAACGGCCTTCAGTTCGACCGGGATGGTCGCATCGCCGGCACTGGCCATCGCCTGCAGCCGGAGGCCGGGGGACAGCGTGCCGTAGCGCTGCAGGAAGGCGGTCTCCTCCGGCGAGAGGAGGCGTTGCCACACCTCCACCTCCAGATCACCGCCCAGCAGGGTCTGCCCTTGTGACGACAGCTGCCCGTCGATCGCGGCGGTCAGCGTGCCGATCGCGGCCAGCGCGCCGACGCCCAGGAACAGGCACACCAGCAGCAGCCGCAGGCCGCGGAAGCGGCGATGCAGGTCGCGCCGGGCGATGCGCCATGCCGCCGCCCAGGGGAGCACGGCGGCTTCGTTCATGGGTGTGCGGTGGTCCGGGCAGTGTCGGCCGCGATGCGTCCGTCCGCCAGCGTCACGATCCGGTCGCAGCGCGCAGCCAGCGCCTCGTCATGGGTGATGATGACCAGCGTGGCGCCGGTCTCGGCCCGGCGGGCGAACAGCAGTTCGACGATGCCGGCGCCGGTGGTGGCGTCCAGATTGCCGGTCGGCTCGTCCGCGAAGACCAGGGGCGGGCGCGGGGCGAGGGCGCGGGCGATGGCGACGCGCTGCTGCTCCCCGCCGGAAAGCTGCGCGGGATAATGGTCCAGCCGATGACCCAAGCCCACGGCAGACAGCTCGGCCGCCGCCCGGTCCCAGGCATCGGCTGCGCCGGCCAGTTCCATCGGCGTGGCGACATTCTCCTGCGCGTTCATGGTCGGTAGCAGGTGGAAGGCCTGCAGCACGATGCCGATGCGGCCCCGTCGGGCACGGGTGAGGCCGTCCTCGCTCATGGCGGTGAAGTCGGCCCCGGCCACGTCCAGCGCGCCCTCGCTGGCGCGTTCCAGGCCGGTCAGCACGCTCATCAGGCTGCTCTTGCCCGAACCCGACGGCCCCAGCAGCGCCAGCGTGGTGCCGGCTTCGACGGTCAGGTCGATGCCGCGCAGGATCTCCACCGCGGCGGACCCGCTGCCCAGGGTCAGGCGCAGGTCGCGGGCGTGAATGGCGGGGGATTGCGGTGCAGGACTTGCCACGGCCCGGCGATGGCATAGCTAAGGGACACGGGCAAGGTGAACTCGCCAAGACCCCGGGCGCGCGCGGAGCAGCAGATGGTGAAGCAGGTTACGGCATGGATGGCGAGCATGGCGGCGGCGAGCGGCCTGGCGGCGTGCGGCGGGGAGCCGGCCCCGGCCCCAAGCCCCACCACCAGCGTCTCCCCCGACGACCCGATGCCGGCGATCACCGGGCCGGAGCGGCGCATCCTCGCCTTTGGCGACAGTCTGTTCGCAGGTTACGGGCTACAGGAGGGGGAGAGCTATCCGGCGCGGCTGGAGATCGCGTTGCGGGCGCGGGGCGTCAATGCGCGGGTGACCAATGCCGGCGTGTCGGGCGACACCACGCAGGCCGGGCTGCAGCGCCTGCCCTTCACG
Organism: Croceibacterium ferulae; assembly: GCF_003660445.1. GTDB lineage: Bacteria > Pseudomonadota > Alphaproteobacteria > Sphingomonadales > Sphingomonadaceae > Croceibacterium > Croceibacterium ferulae. The sequence continues at coordinate 245,608 of NZ_QZVQ01000008.1, forward strand.
CTGGACAATGGCGGCGATTACGACCTCGCCATCGTGGAGCTGGGCGGTAACGACCTGCTGCGGCAGCTGCCGCCGGCGCAGACCCGCGCCAATCTGCGGGCGATCTTGGATGAGCTGCAGGAGCGGGACATCCCCGTGCTGCTGATGGGCCTGCGCGCGCCGCCCAATCTGGGCGCGCAGTACCAGGGGGCATTCGACGCGATCTACCCCGATCTGGCGCGCGAATATGACGCGGAACTGGTGCCGTTCTTCCTGGAATCGGTCTGGAACCGGCCGCAGCTGATCCAGCAGGACCGGGTGCATCCCACCGCTGACGGGATCGAGGCGATGGTCGCGGCAACGGTGGACGAGGTCGCGGCGGCAGTGCCACAGCCCGACTGACGGACGGGCTGACATCGGCCACGGGCTGTCACGCCCACCGACCTGCGGCATTGCGAAATGGCGCGAAAAAGTGCATCAGCGCCTTAGACACCGGTTTCCTTGAATGGACGCGCATGCGCCCGATCTGCGCCGGACAGCCCTAAACCATCCTGCCAAGGGGATTTCCTATGAAGATCGCTCTCATCGTCGAGAACAGCCAGGCCGCCAAGAGCAGCACCATCCATGATGCGCTGACCAGCGTTGCCGAGCCGATGGGCCACGAAGTGTTCCATTACGGAATGTACGCGGCCGAGGACAAGGCGTCGCTGACCTATGTCATGAACGGCCTGCTGACCGGCATCCTGCTGAATTCCGGCGCCGCCGATTTCGTCGTCACGGGCTGCGGCACCGGCATGGGTTCGATGCTGGCCTGCAACTCCATGCCCGGCGTGTTCTGCGGCCTGGTGATCGATCCAACCGACGCGTTCCTGTTCGGCCAGATCAATGACGGCAACGCCATCTCCATGCCCTACGCCAAGGGCTTCGGCTGGGCGGCCGAGCTGAACCTGCAGGATGTGTACCGCAAGCTGTTCGAAGGCGAGCGCGGCCTGGGCTACCCCAAGGAGCGGGCCGAGATCATGGCCAAGAACCGCGGCATCCTGAAGCAGCTGAAGGACGTCACCTGCAAGGACATGCTGACCGTGCTGAAGGAGGTCGACCAGGACCTGCTGAAGGCTGCTGTGGCCGGCGAGAAGTTCCAGCAGCACTTCTTCGCCAATGCCACCGACCAGGGCATCGTCGACTACATCAAGGGTCTGGTTGGCGCCCCGGCGATGGCCGACGCCTGATCGATCGGGCAGGGCGGTCGCCTTCTGGTGACCGCCCCGCTCTACAGTGGAACGGCTGCGCCGGCAGTGACCTGCCAGCCGGCCGCTTCCGCCAGCACGCCTTCGAACGGCGCCGGCTCCGTGCCCGTGAGCCAGACCTGACCCGCGAAATCGCGCAGCAGGTCGAACAGGGCCTCCCGCCGCAGCGGATCGAGATGCGCGGCGACCTCGTCCAGCAGCAGCACGCCCGGGCGACCGCCTGACGCTTCCGCCGTCAGCAGGCCGGCATGCGCCAGGGTCAATGCGATCAGCATCGCCTTCTGCTCCCCCGTGGAACTGAGCGCCGCCGGCATCCCCTTGGCCGCATGCATTACCTGCAGATCATCGCGGTGCGGACCTGTCAGGGTGCGCTGCGCCGCGCGGTCGCGCGGGCGATGGCGCGCAAGTTCCCCCGCCAGCGCATCGGCCTCCAGCGCGCCACCGGGCGCATAGGCGAGTTCCGGACGGGCGAACGGCGTGGCCGGCATAGCGGCGAGCGCCTTGTCCAGCTGATCGACAAGCAGGGCGCGCGTCGCAGCCAGCATCGCGCCGGCCTGCGCCAGTTGCGCCTCCACCGCATCCAGCCAGCGGGCTTCGGGCATGTCCGGGCCTGATAGCAGGCGATTGCGTTCGCGCAGGGCGCGGTCGTAACGGGTGGCGGTGGCGGCATGGCCGGGATGCAGCGCCACGGCCAGCCGGTCCATGTAGCGGCGGCGGGCGCCGGCGCTGTCGGCGAATAGCCGGTCCATCGCCGGGGTCAGCCAGGCGAGCGCCAGCCATTCGCCCAGCTGCGCCGCGGTGGACCCGGCGCCATTCACCTGCACCACCCGCCGGCCCGGCTGGTCCGGGCTGGTGCCGGTGCCAAGCTGCACGGGCTCGCCCGCCGGATGGATCAGCCGCGCGCTGACGGTGAAACCGGCGCCCGATCCCTCCGCCGCCATCTCCGGCAGGGCGGCGCGGCGCAGGCCCCGGCCTGGGGCGAGCAGCGACAGCCCTTCCAGCACGTTGGTCTTGCCCGCGCCATTCTCGCCCACCAGCAGGTTGATGCGGCGCGTCTCCGCCAGCGTGGTGCTGCGGTGATTGCGGAAACCGGTCAGGGCGATGCGGTCGAGCATGAACCTTGCCGCGGTAGAGGCTGGCACGCTGGAGCAACAGGGCAAAGGTGCCGATGCCACTTCTTGGCGAATTCTACCAAGGCTGAGCGAACTGCACTATGGGCAAGAAGAGCCGGAAAAGGCAAGTGGCTGTTAATACTGGCGAAAGCAAAACTGGCACGCCCCATGCAAAGTCCCTGGCATGGCACGGATGACCCGCTGCCGATCAGACAAGGACCACGGAAAATGAGCCAGAGCCCCACCATCGCCCAGCAGACCTTCGCCGCCCTGGGCGCCTTCGCCATCACCGCCGCGCTGCTGTTCGGCAGCTTCGCCCCGCCCGCTACCGACGCCACGCAGGGCATCGCCACCACCGAAGTGCTGGCCTGATCGGCCGACCGACCTCCCCGAACCTCTAACAGGAAAGACCCCACCATGACGCAGATGTCCGATATCGCCCGCCAGTCCCTCGCCGCCATCGGCGCGCTGGCGATCACCGCCACGCTGCTGTTCGGCAGCTTCGCCCCGCCGGCGCAGGATGCCACCGAGGCCGCCAGCATCGAGGTGCAGGCATGAGCGACCTCGGCCCCCGCCAGCATGGCGCCGGCCTGCGGCTCGACAAGGCCAATGGCAAGCTGCTGGGCGTGTGCGCCGGCCTTGCCAGCCGGTTCGAAGTCGACGCGATCTGGGTCCGCCTGCTGTTCGTGGCCGGCACGCTGGTCGGCTTCGGCAGTTTCATCCTGATCTACCTGCTGATCGCGCTGCTCGCCAAATGAGCCGCGATCAGAGCCGCCATCAGCCTCGGGCGAAGGGGGAGAAATCGGTGCCGGTGTCGAACACCTCCACCCCTTCGCGCCGCTTCAGGAAGCCCACGACGGCATAGGTGACCGGCGTCAGCAACGCCTCCCACCCCGATTTGATCAGCCATTGCGACAGCACCACCTGCCACAGCTGCTCGGGCGGCCAGCCGGCCAGGCCCCAGAAGGCGAGCGGGTAGAACAGCAGGCTGTCCACCCCCTGTCCCACCAGCGTCGACCCGATCGTGCGCAACCACAGCAGCCGGCCGCCGGTGGCGAGCTTCAGCTTCGCGAGCACCAGGCTGTTGACGAACTCCCCACACCAGAAGGCCACGATCGAGGCGCCGACGATGCGCCAGGTGCTGCCGAACACGAATTCGTAGGCCGCCTGCCCGGGCCAGCCCGGCGCCGCCGGCAGGGCCACCACCACCGCCGCCATCATCGCCATGAACAGCAGCGCGGCCGTGCCGGTCCAGATCACCCGCCGCGCGCGAGCAAAGCCGTACACTTCCGTCAGCACATCACCGATGATGTAGCTGACGGGGAAGAACAGCACGCCCGCCCCGAACGACCAGACCGTGCCGCCGGGCAGCGTGACATAGCTGGGCTTGGCCGCACCGATGATGTTGGACAGCAGCAGGATGGCAACGAAGGCGGCCATCACCAGGTCGTAATAGCGGAACGAGGCGCGTGCGCCTGCCTGCCCGTCCAGCCGCTGCGGTGCCCCCTGCATGACTGGGGGTCTTAGCCCGCAATTGCGGCGGGCGCAAAGCGTGGCTAATGCCGGGTCAGCGCGCGCCCGTAGTTCAACTGGATAGAGCACGAGCCTTCTAAGCTTGGAGTTGCAGGTTCGAGTCCTGCCGGGCGCGCCAATTTCCACATTGCCGCGGGAGTCGCACGGATGAACGATGCCGAAGCCGGTTCCGGGACGTTGGCCGAAACGATGGGCGACCACGATGTCGTGCTGGTGCTGGCAGGCGGCAATGCGCTGGGGGCTTACCAGGCAGGCGTCTACCAGGCGCTGCACGAAGGCGGCATCCGGCTGGACCGGATCGTGGGTGCGTCGATCGGCGCGTTCAATGGCGCGATCATCGCCGGCAACGCGCCCGATCAGCGCCTGGCCCGGCTGGCCGAGTTCTGGCGACCGGGGCCTGTGGGCGGAGCAGGTGACTGGATGGGCAGCCTGCCCGACACCTGGCGTCGCAGCTGGGACACGTTCGGCACACTGCTGGCCGGACGGCCGGGCATGTTTGCGCCGCTGGGCAGCAACAGCTTCTCCCCCGCCCCGCCGGCGATCTACGACACGCGGCCACTGGCAGCGCAGCTGGCCCGGCTGATCGACCTGGACCGGCTGAACAGCGACGCGGTCCATTATGTCGCGACGGCGGTGGATCTGGAAACGGCGGAGGAGGTCACCTTCGACAACCGCACATGCCGGATTGGTATCGACCATATCCGCGCCAGCGGCGCCCTGCCGCCATCCTTTCCGCCGATCGAGATAGATGGTCGCCTGTTCGTGGATGGCGGTTTGGCGGAGAACCTGCCGCTGGATCCCGTCCTGTCCAATCCGCCCGAACGGCCAACCCTGTGCATTGCCGTCGACCTCCTGCCGGGCAAGGGGCAGCGGCCCGACACCTTGAGCATGATGACGGAGCGGGTGCAGGATCTCGTCTTCGCGATCCAGTCCCGACGCACGATCGCGCGGTGGCAGGACCTTTATGCCACCGGGGCGCCGGACCGGCAGCAGCCGGTCACGCTGGCCTGCCTCACCTATGCGGACCAGCAGGCTGAAGTGGTCGGCAAGGCGATGGACTTCTCCCCCGCATCGGTCCGCTTCCGCTGGGATGCCGGCCATCGCGACGGGTCCGAGCTGGTAAGACTGCTGCGCGAAGGCACGATCGCGGTCGGCGGATACGGGCTGCAGGTCCACCACCTGCCGGGCCAACATAAGGCAAGGGCGGAACTTCCGGCCTGACGCTTCGATTGATGGGCGTGCTCAACCGGAGGGTCAGCCCCGATGCGTGTTCATTATCTTCGCTGCGGCACGGATTGTCCCGTGGGCGGTGCCCTGTTCGACGGGTTCAGCAAGGGGCCGCTCGGCCTGATCCCCTGTGCCGCGCAGCTGGTGGAGACCAGTGACGGGCTGGTGCTGATCGACACCGGTTATGGCATGCAGGACGTGCGGCGCCCGCATCCGCGGCTGAGCAAGTTCTTCCACGCGCTGCTGAACATCCAGTTCCGCGAGGAGGATACGGCGATCCACCAAGTGCGCGCGCTGGGCTACAAGCCGGAGGACGTGCGGCACATCGTGCTGACGCATCTGGATTTCGATCATGCCGGCGGGCTGGAGGATTTCCCGCAGGCCCGCGTCCATGTGATGGAGGCGGAGCGCGACGCGGCCGAGCGCCAGCGGCGCGGCTTCATCGCCCGGCGGCGATACCGCCCGGTGCAGTGGGACGATGTGCGCGACTGGCGCACCTATGCCGGCAAAGGTGAAAGCTGGTTCGGCTTCGACAGCGTGCGCGCGCTGGACGGCCTGCCGCCGGAAATCCTGATGGTGCCGCTGCCCGGTCACACGTGGGGCCATGCCGGCGTGGCGTTGCAGACCGGCGAAGGCTGGGTGCTGAATGCGGGCGACGCATACTTCTATCGCGGGGAAATGGACACCCACCGGCATCGCTGCACGCCGGGCCTGCGGTTCTACCAGACCATGATGGAAGTGGACCGCGCGAAGCGGCTGGAGAACCAGGGTCGGCTGCGTGAGCTGAAGCGGCAGCATGGCGGGGAGGTGACGATCTTCTGCTCCCACGACCAGAAGCAGCTGGAAGCAATGCAGCGCCGCGCCTGAGCTTTCGCGGGAGGATCGCCCGTGCTATGATCCGCCTCGCAAGAGCGCGCATGAGTGTGCCGGCCGGAGAGAGCATGATGCCACGCAGGACGGTGCGCCGCTGTCGGACGTTGCTGGTGGCGGGGTGATGGCCGGCATGGTCATCGCGCCCGCACGGCAGCGGCGCAGGACAACCCGGACGGGATCGCCGCCTGCCAGTTGATCGGCCCGCTCAGCGCATGGTGGCCGCGGCCTTGTCCCGGATTACGCAGCGGAAGGTGCGGTGCTGTAATGCGCGCCCGAGGTGTCCGGCATGCGCGGCCTGCGCCTGGAGAACGTGGTCGCGAACGGCTCATTCGTCCCGACCCGATGCTTCTCCTGCGCAAGATTGATGCACTGCCCTCACATTCACCGCACGAGCGGCGCCGTCTGCGCAAGATCGTTCCTGATCGTCGTGGCGGCGACGCCGGCTTCGCCCATGGCGTGGCTGATCTGGTCCAGCCCCTTCGCGACGTCGCCGGCTGCGTAAAGGCCGGGCAGGGTCGTCCGCTGGTGATCGTCGATCAGCAGGCATCCCTCGGCATTCGCCTCCGCGCCGAGGGAGACGGCGAGTTCGGAGCGGATCACCGATCCCAGCGCCGGGTAGGCGGTGTCGAACGACAGCTCGCCCTTTGGGGTCGGCACAAGGATCTCGTCGCCATGGATCCGCAAGGACCGGCAGGGACCGTCCACCGTCGCAATGCCCAGAGCCTCCAGCTTGTCCCGCTCCTCGTCGCTCAGCGAATGTTCGGCATGCGGGGCGATGAGGGTGACGTCCCTGGTGTACATGCGCAGGAACACAGCCTCGTTGTAGCCATGCGTCTCGGTCCCGATAACGGCCACCCGCTTGTCGGTCACCTCGTAACCGTCGCAGATCGGGCAATATCGCAGCAGCCCTCGTGCCAGCGCGAGATCATGGATCTCGGGCGCGATCGGGGGCAGGTTGTTCACGACGCCCGTCGCCAGAAGGACGGACCGGGCACGCAGGCTTCCCTCCTGCATCTCGGCCACGAAGGTGTCGCCTGTCCGCTCGAGCTGCTCGACCACGCCGTTGGTGACCTCCACGCCGAACTCGCCTGCCTGCTGCCGCATCAGGGCGAGCAGTTCCGGCCCGGTGATGCCGCCGGGATAGCCCGCGTGATTGTGCGTGCGGGGGATCATGGCGGCGCGGCTTCGTCCGGCGTCCACGATGCGGATCTTCAGGTGAAACCGGGCCAGATAGATCGCGGCGGTAAGGCCGGCAGGGCCGGCGCCTATGATGAGGCAGTCGAGCGGATCATTCATGACCGGGGAACGACCGCCGCGTCTTTCGGTGCCGCAATGATCGAAGCTGGCGGTCAGGCTGCACTCGGGGCGACTGGCGAGGGGGCAGGGCAGGCTGCTGGCGGCGCCTCAGCCTTGTCGCCCGCGCCTGTCCCAGCTGCGTTTCTGCGCGAAGCGTTCCAGCAACCCGGTTGCGGCTTTGCGGTCCACCGCCTTGGAGAACAGGAACCCTTGCCCCATCGTACAGCCATAGGCGCGCAGCTGTTCGACCTGATCTTCGCGCTCGATGCCTTCGGCAACCACGCGCATGCCCAGTTTCCGCGAAATGGACAGGATGGCTTCGACAATGACCTCGCTCGGCACTCCGCCCGCGAGCTGGGCGACGAACGACCTGTCGATTTTCAGGATGTCGACCGGCACCGTCAGCAGGTGCGTCAGCGATGCAAAGCCGGTACCGAAATCGTCGAGCGCGATGCGCAGCCCTTCGGCGCGCAACGCTGCAATGGCCTCGCGGACGTCACTCTCGCGTTCGCCCATATATACCGACTCCGTCACCTCCAGGATCGCGTGCCTGAGAGGCACTCCATGCAGTCCGAACGCCGCCTTCACCTCACGGGCGAGCTTGCCGCCATGGAAGTCGGCAGAGGAGACATTGATGCCGACATGCTGGAACGGAATGCCGAGATCGAGCCAGTAGCGGATGTCCGCAGCGACCTGGGCAAGCATGCGCGTCGTGATCTCCGACGCGATCCGGCCATCCGACAAGGCATCGAAGAACTCGCCGGCCGCCACCACCCTGTCGCCGGATCGCAAGCGGCACAGCGCTTCCACGCCGATGATCTCGCGCGTGTCGAGGTTCACGACCGGCTGGTAGTGCACGACCATGCGGTCTTCGCGCAGTGCCGCATCGACATCGCGGATCGAGGCAAGCCGCCGCGCCATGGTTGTGCCGATCTCGGGCGAGTAGCGCACAAAGCCGCCGCGGACGGTTTCCTTGCCATGGTACAGCGCAAAGTCGGCATTCTGCCGGACGGCATCCGCGCTGCCATCGGCGCTGGTGAGCATCGCGCCGCCGATCGTTACATGCGGCGCGATCAGATGCCCGCCGACATCCACCTCGGGCTGCAGGGCCTCCATGATCCTGGATGCGGCCTTGTCCAGGTCCCCCAACCCTTCCGGCCGCTCCAGCAGCACTGCGAATTCGTCTCCGCCCAGCCGGTACACCCGGTCCGGCGCCAGCGCCGCCGATATCCTCTGCGCGACGGTCTGCAGCATCCGGTCACCGGCCCGGTGACCGAAGGTGTCATTGACGATCTTGAGATTGTCCATGTCGCTGACGAGCAGGGCCCAGGATCCGGGCTCCTCGCATGACAGCTGGGCAAGGGCGGCGTTGAAGGCCGCGCGGTTATGCAGTTGCGTCAGATCATCGACATAGGCCTTGCGCTCCCGCTCGAGCACGCGCTGGTCCCGTTCGATCGCGATCGCGCAGAGATGCACGCAGGTGTCGACGATGGCCTGTTCCGGCTGCCCCGGCTCGCGGCTCTCCCGGTAATAGAACGCGAATGTGCCGATCACCCGGTCGTCGGCATCGAAGATCGGGCTCGACCAGCACGCCCTCAGCCCCAGCGGCAGCGCGAAGTGCTTGAAATCCGCCCAGCGCGGGTCCGACGCGATGTCGGTCACCGTCACCGGCTCATGCAGATAGGCTGAGGCACCGCAGGAGCCGACCAGCGGGCCGACCGGGATGCCATCCAGCCGCGCAGAGTAGTCGTCCGGCAGACTGGGGGCCGACAGCGGGTGGATGATGCCGTTTTCGTCCACCACAAGCACGGAACAGATCACGTCCGGGATCCGCGACTCGACCTCCCGGCACAATCTGTCGGTCGTCATGGGCAGCGGCTCCCCCTTCGCGACCATCTCAAGGATCATGTTCTGAAGATGCAACAGATCCTGCGACCTGAGCCGCGCTTGCAGATCGCGAGGGAGAATGGCGGAAACGGGTGACATAGCCTTTGGTGACTGGCGGAGAGAGCTACGAGAAAGGGCAGCCCGATCGCGTTGATGCGTTCGCGTCAGCCCCGGTAGACCGTCCACCCCATGAACAACGGAGAAGAACTTTCAGGACGGAAGCAGTAGCCTGACCCACTTGCAACAGGCGTGCGCGGTGCGTCCGGTTACGGACACAGCTTGTGCGGCGCGGCACATCCCATCAGGCGCTTCTCACCAGAAGAGGGACGGGCCTGAGGGGGCGGGAGAGAGGGCCCGGCGAAGGCTCCGGCGGCGGGGGGGGGTCAAGCAGGGCAAGGTTGCGGATTCCTCGTCGCCCGGGTCGATCCTGACGATGACGATGTCGTTCCGGAAGTCGCCCAAGTACCGCGACATGACGATCCGGGAGATCGTCGCCGAGACCGAGAAGCGCGTGGAGAGCGCCAAACGAGGTGCCGAGCAGGCCGCCAAGCGCAAAGGTAAGGGCGAGAAGATCGAAGCACCGCCCGCTGACGAGGCTCTGCGAGGAGCGGGTGAGACCATGCTGTCCCGGAACTGTTTTCCGAAAGTGGCAAGGGCACCATGGGCGATGCCTACTACAAGATCATCTGGACCAAGATCGCAAGTGCCTTGCCGTTCCTGAAATCAGGGCAGGCAACGCACTCTTTCCGCCACATCGTTATAAAGGGGAACGGCTGGGATATGCTGATCGGACGCCCGATGGGAGCAGCCCGCTCGTTCTATATGGACGCATACGCACGAAGATCATCTCGGCGGGTTAACTGCAGGCGGCCTGGCGGTGTTTCCAAGGCGACCATCAGGGCGGCGGCGCTAGAGGCGGAGTTCTGGCTGGCGCCGGATGCGGAGGCCAGGATTCCGGCGAACACACGCTGTTTTTTCCCGACCCGCGAGTCCAGCGCTCGAGGCCTATGGCGCCAGCAGATTGGCCGCACCCATCTGATCGTGGGCTCCGCAAAGCAATGGCAACCGATCCTGCCGAGCGTTCTGCGCCGATGCGGAGACGGCCAGCATCAATCCCGCGAGCAACGTCAGCCTTCGCAGGTACATGCGCATCTTCCCTCCCATCAACGGAAGAAAGAGTAAGGGCCCGCAGGTGAGGCGATGATCCGTCTGGCTTCTCACCACTTCGCGAATGGAGATCACAATCCGGCAACTCGGCGAGGGAAGGGAGGGACGGCCCCGGAAGCCTCCGGGCCGGATCCCGAGCCGCAAGCCGCGGCTATATCCCGTTCGGGAAGGGGCCTCGCAACGCGATCTCGACAAGAGGCTTGCGATCGCTTGGCTCCTCCCGTGCGAGCAGATAGTCGGGGAGCTGGGCACCATCGCCCTGCCGGCCCACGACAAAGGCGGCTTCCAGCCGGACGGTGGGCGACAGACCCAGCTGGACGCTTGCGCGCTCGAAGTCCAATCCCGTCATCGCATGGGTCATGTAGCCCATTTCCGCGGCTTGCCAAGCGACCATCGCCCAAGCCGCTCCGCTATCGAAACTGTGGCTGTGTGACGGGGCCGGCCCTTTCCCGACGTCGGGCATCGTGTCCGAAACCACGAACACGAGCGCGGAGGCGGTGCTGGCCCACATGGCATTGAACGGGATCAGCAGCGAGAGGAAATCGGCCCAGTGATCGTCGTCGCGCATGGCGTACAAGAATGTCCATGGCTGGGCATTGAACGCCGAGGGCGCCCAGCGCCCGGCCTCCAGCATGGTCAGAAGATCCTCGTGCGGCATCTCGCGACCGTCAAAGGCGCGAGTCGACCAGCGTTTCAGGACGGTGGGACTTACAGGCAGGTCACTGCGGCGCTGGTGCATGACGGGTATCCTCCTGGGGAAAAGTGTCTGCGCTCGCGCCTACAAGGGCTTGGCGGATGCTCCAATGCCGATCGTTCCCCCTTTTCCGCCATGCGAATACGGCACACCTGGCACCCTGTTGCTGCCGGCCGGCGGCCCTATGCCCGGAAGCGATCCAAGCACTTCCCGAGGAACACCTGCGATCATGGCTGCCGAACCCGTCGATGCGCTTACCTTCCGCCACATCATGGGCCACTACCCGACCGGCGTCTGCGCGATCACCGCGTGTACCGCAGCCGGCATGCCACTGGGTATGATCGTGGGCTCCTTCGCCTCGGTCTCGCTCGATCCTGTTCTGGTGGGCTTCTTCCCGGCGCGTAGCTCAAGCACGTGGCCGCAGATAGCGGCGACGGGCCGGTTTTGCGTCAACGTGCTGGCGGATACGCAGGAGGAGCTTTGCAAGATTCTCGCAAGCAAGTTGCCGGATCGGTTTGCCGGTATCGCGCATGGCAAATCACCGGGCGGAGCGCCGCTCCTGGATGGAGCGATCGCCTGGTTCGACTGCAAGCTGCACGACGTAGTGGATGCGGGCGATCACCTGCTGGTGCTGGGGGCGGTGGAGACGCTGGACACCCATCACGCCGGTAGGCCGCTGTTGTTCCACCAAGGTGAGTTCGTCCGGATGGCGGCGCGCTGAGGCGCACCTTACCAGGCGCGAGGATGGCCCGGGCCACAGAGCGCGGGCCTCCGCCGGTCAGCGATCAAGGCGCCCTTGCGGGCGACAATGACGGCGTTTCCCGGACATCTCCGCCAAGCGGAAAGACGGTGGCTGTCGTCTGGTATAGCCGTTCATTCCCCCTACAAGCGCCAGAGTTTCCAATCGTCACTGCAGGAGCATTGCATGAGGCCTCGCATCGTCAATCTCGACGTGGACCAGATGCCGTGGAAGGCGCTTGGGCCGAGCGGGCTGTACTCGCGCGAGCTGAGCCGGGATCCGGAAACCGGGGCGCGCACAGCCCTGCAATGGCTTTCGATGGACCGGGGCTACACGCCGCCCGCTACCGCCCATTACCATCACACCTATGAGGAGATCATCGGTGTCTCGGGTCATTTCAGCTTCGACAGCCGACTGTGGGTGACACCCTATACCTATGTCTTCCACCCGCCGGAAACGGTGCATGGCTTCAAGAGCGCAATTCGGGAGGAATCGACCTTCATTTCCCGCGTAGGGCGCGACCTGGATTTCAACTTCGTCGAGCAGCCGATCGCGGACGACCTCTATTCGGTGGCGGAAACGCCTTCCGCGCGAACCGAGTGCAAGCGCCCCGCGCAGAGCAATCTGGCCGCGCTGGCGCCGGCAACCTTCCTTGGCGCCCCGGCGCGCGCATGCGTGCTGAGCGCCCATCCCCAAAGTGGCGAGGGATCGGCGCTGGTGGAATTGCCCGCAGGATGGGCGAGCACCAGCGAAGCGCTGCCATGCTACCTCGAACTATTCGTGATGGAGGGCGGCCTGTCCGTCGACAGCCTCGAACCGGCTTCCGGGCGCGCATATTTCTCGTACCCCCCGAACGATGTGCTCAACTCACTCGCGGCGCCCGGGCGATCACTGATCTATGTCAATTTCGGCGGGGCCATCGGGCTGTAAACGCGACCTGGGCGCTGGTGATCCATGCTCGGGCAGCCAGTCGCCGCTCGGGTGCGGTTCGTCGACTGGCGCAAGCGTCTGCTGCCAGGCGGGATGGCCGACCACGGGCGAGCCCGACCCCCGGATCAGCTCCGTCAATGACGAAGTGTTCGCTGCGCCGGCTTGCGGGTGACCGGGGATTTCCGATCCGGTCAGTTCCGCGATGCGAAGGTACGGTGCCGAGCCGTTTGTGGCTGCACCCGGAAGCGGTAATGGCCGGTGCGCGCACCTGCGCACCGGGCCTCGCAATGGCCGTCCGCCCGGCGTTCACCAATCGACGAGCCGAGCGGCATGCAAACCAACAGCGACGTGGATACCAGTTCGTCAGCGGCGCCAGCAAGGGCCGACAGTGTGGCGCATGCGCTCGCCACCACGACCACGATCCAGATCCTGTCCACGACCACCGCGCTTGTGCTGACCGGGATCGCCCCGCTTGTTGCACCTGATTTCGGGCTCGACGCCCATTGGGTCGGCTATCAGATCAGCGCCATATACGCCTCCGGCATGTTCGCTTCGGCTTCTGCCGGGACGCTGATCGCCCGCTACGGGCCGGTGCGGATCGAACAGCTGGCGCTCGTCTGCTATGCGATCGCGCTGGTGATGCTGATCAGCGCGAACCCGTGGATTGCGGCGATTGCATCACTCGTGATCGGTATAGGATATGGGGTGCAGAACCCCGCATCCGCGCAGATCTTGGGCAAGGTGACGCCGCGTCACCGGCGATCGCTGATCTTTTCCATCAAGCAGGCCGGCGTGCCGCTGGGCGGAGTGATAGCCAGCCTGGCCTATCCGGCACTGGCACCCGAAATCGGCTGGCGCTTGGCGCTGGCGCTGACCGCCATCCCTTGTCTCGCAATGATCGCGGTCCTAGCCCGACATCCTGATCCGCCGGCACCGGACCGGCATGTGCGCGGCAATCTGGTGGCCAACTTCCTGTCGGAACAGCGGCTGGTGTGGGGGAATCCTTCGCTGCGCGTGCTGGCCATGCTGGGCATGCTCTACTCCTCGCTGCAACTTTCGATCTCCGCCTTCACCGTCTCCATGCTGGTCGATCATGGCTGGACACTGGTCGCCGCAGGGTTCGTCGCCGGCGCGGTGCAGGGATGGGGTGCGGTCGGGCGCATCTCTTGGGGCGCGATTGGTGATCGGCTGGGCGGGTTCCGTGTCCTGTCGCTGATCGGGTTGATCGCTACCGGCTGCATGGTGGCGATCTGGCGGCTCGACGATCTGCCGGTTGCGCTGCAGGTGTCGGTGCTGTGTCTGTTCGGCTTCTGCATGACCGGATGGAACGGCGTGCTGCTGGCGGAATGCACCCGCCATGTCGGGCCGCAGGATTCCGGTCGTGTGATCGGCGGTGTACTGGTCTACACCTTCCTTGGCGTCATGATCGGCCCGGCAGCCCTGGCACTGTTGTACGAGGCATGCGGTGACTATGGCACCACTTTCCTGGCAGTCAGCTGGATTGCCGGGCTGGGGGCGCTTCTGGCCGGGCGCATGGCGCGGCGGCGATCCGTCGGCAAATAGCGGCGGTTACCGCGCGCGTTGCCCCGTACGCGATGCGCATCTGTCCCTTATACTAACGCCGGCGCGACGGCTGCCGCGTATCAGGCCGCGCAAGAGACCAACCGGCTCGCCGGCGATGGCCGGAAACCTGCGGGCAGCGCGGCCGTGCACAGGACCGCGCTGCCCGCATGATGTGTCAGGCGATTGCCATCCGGTCTGTCCGGCAGGCCATCAGCGGCTGGATCTTCTCTCCGAAGGCAACCAGGCCTTCCTCGAAATCGTCAAAGGTCAGCATGATCCCCTTCGTGCCGGGCACGGCCGCGGCCTCGTCCAACAGGGCGGCGACCGTGGCATAGGATCCGACGAACGTGCCGATCCCCATGTTGACCGCGCCTTCCGGCAGGTTGATGTGGCGCGCGGTGGAGCCTGCCCCCGCGTTCTTGTCCGCGGCGCCCTGGTCGCTCATCCATGCCAACGCATCCACATCGGCGCCCGCGCGGTAGCTTTCCCACTTGGCCATCGCGCCCTCGTCCGTCTCGTCCGAGATCACCATGCACAGGATGTAGGCGCCCACGTCCCTGCCGGTCTTCTCGGTCGCTTCCACCAGCGCGGCGACGGTCGGCGCATGCTTGGTCGGCCTGTTCAAACCGCCGGCGGTGACGAAGTTGTAATCGCCGTAGTTCGAGACGAATTCCATGCCGCGGGCCGACTGTCCGGCGCCGACAATCTCGATCGTGCTGCTTGGCCCCGGCAGCAGGTGGCAATCCTCCATCTGGAAGTGCGTGCCCTTGAAGTCGGAGCGACCCTTGGCCCACAGGTCCTGCAGGACCTGCACATATTCGCTGGCGTAATCGTAGCGATATCCGAAATAGGCATCCCCAGGCCACAGGCCCATCTGCTCATATTCGCCCTTGGCCCAGCCGGTCACGATATTGATGCCGAACCGGCCCGGCGCGACGGAGTCGATCGTCACGGCCATGCGGGCGACCAGAGCGGGGGGCAGGGTCAGGATCGCGGTGGAGGCGAATAGTTTGATCTTGCTGGTGACCGCGGCAAGCGCACTCATCAAGGTGAAGCTTTCCAGGTTGTAGTCCCAGAACTGCGTCTCGCCGCCGAAGCCGCGCAGCTTTATCATCGACAGTGCAAAGTCGAAGCCATAGCCCTCAGCGGTCTGCACCAGCTTCTTGTTAAGTTCGAAGCTCGGCTTGTACTGCGGTGCGCTGTTCGAAATCAGCCACCCATTGTTGCCGATGGGAATGAATAGTCCGATATCCATGGAAGTCTCCAGGTAGGAACGGCGACCCGTCCGGACCGCCGTTCGGGATAGGTCAGAAGGCGTAGTCGAACCGGACGCCCAGGGTGCGCTTTCCCTCGCCGGAGAAGTACTGCTGGTAGCTGCCTGCAGGGGCGAAGGTGATGACGTGGATGCGCGACACGAAGTTCTCGTCGAACAGATTGCGGGCATAGACCGACAGCTTCATCGAACCGTCCTCGTTGCCGATCCCGAGATTGGCGTTGACGAGACCATAGCCGGGCACGATCGAGTTCGGATTGCCCGCCTGTCCGTAGGTGGAGGACCGGTGATAGTAGCTCGCGTTGCTGAACAGGCGCAGGTTGTCACTGATCAGCGGGTTGTACGCCGCGTTCAACGTCCACGTGGTGTCGGGTGCCTGGATTGAATCGAACCCGTCCACATCCAGCGCTGAGCCCGAACCATAGCGGAAGCACTGGCCCGGGGCGCGTTGATCGGCCGCTACCACTACCTGGCCGGAATAACACGGGGCCAGGAAGTCCTCGTACTCCGTGGGGGCATAGGAGAGGCTGCCGCCAAACGAGAGGTCGGCGGCGGGCCGGATTGCCACATCAAGTTCCACGCCCTTGGTCACCAATCCTGGCGCATTGGACAGGACGGACCGGGAAATGCCATCGTCCCCAAGCTCAATGACAGTGCTTTGGAAGTTCTTGAACTTCTCGTAGAACGCGGTGACGTTCACCGTCATCAGCCGGTCGAACAGTTGCGTGCGGGCGCCTAGTTCGAAATTGTCGACGCTCTCCGCATCGACCATCCGCAGATTGCCGCCCGACGTGCCGACCGCCGGCGCCTTGTAGCCGCGCGAATAGGTGGCGTAGAGCATCAGCTCGCTAGTCGGTTCGTAGCGCAGCGTCGCCTTGCCCGACAGGTTGCTCTTCTTCACCGTGCCGTCCGTCGCCGGCGCCGGCGTGCCCAGGATGGTGTAGCGGATGTCTTCCGAGGGGAAGTAGCTGCCATATACGTTGTCATGGGTAAAACGCAGGCCGCCGATCGCCGTCAGGCGGTCGCTCAGGTGGAAGTTCGCTTCTCCGAACAGGGCAAAGCTGCGGATGCGCGCCTCGTAATTGGACATCGCGCCGTTAAAGCTGAAATAGGTGTCCGCCGGATAATCATAGCCGCGCTTGCCCGCGGAACGCTCGTAGGCGGTCGTTTCTTGTTCCCAGAAGAACGCGCCGACGACGTAATCGAGAAAGCCGCCGACCGGTGAATTCACCCGCAATTCCTGCGACAGCTGATGCGCTTTCAGCACGCTGTTGTTGATGTCGTAGAAATCGCTCTGGGTGTAATCCTGGTCGAACCATGATCCCGTGTCGGATTCGCTGTACGCGGTGACGGAGGTCAGGGTGAAATCGCCCAGGCTCGCCTGGATGTTGGCCTGAATGTCGCGCTGACGCACGAAGACCTCGTCACGCGAATTGTGCGCGAATTCGGTGTTGTCCGGCCCCAGCTCGATCCCGTATTCGTCCAGCAGGGCGGGAAAATCCATCAGCGAGTGGTTGTTGGGATCGGTCGGCCAGCCCACGCTGGTATACGGCATCAGCGAACGGAATGTGGCCAGCCCGCCCAGACCGTCATCCTTGTGGTTCTGGATCGCGCCGATCAGGTAGAGCTCCAGATCCGCGGTCGGCTGCCACAGCAGCTTGGCCCGCACGGCATAGTCGCGGTAGTCGCCGGCGGACGAATTATCGTACAGGTTCGTCAGATAGCCGTCCTGTTGCTGGTACACGCCGGTCACCCGCGCCGTCAGCGTGTCGGACAGCGGCACGTTCACCGTGTTGTCGATGCGCAGTTCGTTCCGCTCGCCGTAACGCAGGCTGCCTTCGGTCGAGGCGATGCCCGGCTCGGGCCGGCGGGTGACCACATAGACCACGCCGGCCGAAGCGTTCTTGCCGAACAGCGTGCCCTGCGGCCCCTTCAGCACCTCCACCCGGTCAACATCGCCGAAGGTGTTGAACCCCAAGTTGCGCGGCTGCCCCTGCACCACATCGTCGATGACCACGCCGACAGCTCGTTCCAGGCTGTAGTCGAAGCCTTGCGTGCCGATCCCTCTGATCAGGAAGCCGGCGCCCAGCTGCGGATTGTAGGTAAGGCCCGGCACTGCGTACTGGAGTTCGTTGGGCGACTTGTAGCCTTGCTGCCGCAGCGTCTCGGCCGAAACGGCGGTGATGGACACGGGCACGTCCTGCAGTCTGCTGCTGCGGCGCGTGCCGGTGACGATGATATCGCCGCCGGTGCTGACATCTTCGGCGGATGCCGCCGGTTCCGCGGTCGCCATGGTCTGTGCGGCAGCGGTGGTCGAAAGGGCGACGGCACTCGAAACGGCGAGTATAGAACCTAGTCTACGCATAAGACCCCCATGGTGAGTTGATTGAGCAGGTTGACTGGCTTGTTCTGTTTTCGTCTGCGTCGTGCATCCTGCGCCATTCTCGTCCGGGTTCGACGATCCTGGCGGGGCTGCTTATCTGGTGAACCGGAGGCCGTAGCCCCGGGCATAAAGCGGCCGCTCCGTGTCGGAGGGGAGATCGGGACGCTGCTGTTCCACCGCCTGGTCGGAAGCCGGCAGCTCGACCGGCAGGCGCCCTTCGGGCGCTGCCCGGCCAGTGACGATGTCGAGGAAGGCCGCATCCGTGACACCGAAATCGCCAAGAAGGACGTCGGCCATCGGCCGGATTGCCGACAGCACAGCCGGTCGATCGAGATAGACGTTGACCACCACCGGCACCCCGGCCGCCTTCGCCTGCGCGATGATACGGTAGTCCTGGCTATCAGGCGTGATTGCCAGCGGCCCTTCATGTGCGGAGGCACCGAAAAAGTATGCGGGATGGGAGGTGAACGGAGCCGCTATCCGGATCAACGCGACCTGCGCCTTTGCCAGATCGTCCACCGGCACGAAGCCCTTTTCCCGAGCAGCCGACGGCTCCACCCCGTGCAGCCACGCCTTCATGCCCCGCGAATGCGCCAGCGGCAGCAGCGCTGCGCGGTTTTCCAGCAGCACCATGGAGCGCTGCTGCGCTGCCATTCCCAACACGAGCGATTCCGGCGCGCCTACCGCCGCGCGCGAGTTCGCAGGATCGAGATAGGCGTTCTCGAACAGACCCAGTTGGAACACTATGGTCAGCAAGCGCAGGACCGATTGATCGATCCGTTCTTCCGTGACCAGACCTTCCTCCACAATGCCGACGACCACGTCGGTGTCCATTACCCCGCCGAACTGGTCTTCCCCCGCGGCGATCGCCTTGGCGAAGCGTTCCGGGCCGGAAAGGTGCTCCACCCCCCACGGCATCCCCAGCCTGCTCGTATCGAAAGTGCCGGCCAGGCAATCGGCGGCGCAGTCGCTGGTGATCAGCCAGTCGCTGATCACCGCACCTGCAAAACCGTACCGGTCGCGCAGCAATCCTTCCAGCAGCTGGCGGTTGAAGCCGACGGCCACCGGCTCCACCGGCTGTCCGTCGATGGTCAGGCCAGGCGCCGGCACCGAATAGGTCGGCATGACGGCCGCGGCACGGACCTCGAAGGCCCCCTCGAACGCCCGGACATGCTCCGCCAGCGTCGTTTCGGTAAGGGCCATTTCCTTGCCATACGGGTTGTGGGAATCGAGCCCGTCCACCTGTGCGCCATAGCCGATCCAGTGCTTGACGACGGTCGCCACGCCGTCTGGCTGCAGCCCGTCCCGGCTACCCTGATATCCTTCGATAAAGGCGGCCACCATGGGGGAGACTGTCGCGGCATCGTCTCCGAAGCTGGCATTCCCGCGAAACCAGCGCGGTTCGGTGAACAGGTCCGCCTGCGGCGACAGCGCCATCCGGATGCCGATGGCCCGGTATTCGCGCCGGGCGATGTCCGACAGGCTGCGGATCAGATCCAGGTCGCCGATCGCCGCCAGACCCATGGCCTCGGGCCAGCGCGTGAAGCCGGCCGGCGCCACGCTGACGCCGTTCACCTCCCGCAATGTATTGCGGGTGTCGCTGCTGAAGGTGAGGGGGATGCCCAGCCGCGTGCCCTCCGCTATCTCCTGCGCCGCATTGTTGAGCTGCGCCATGCGGCCTGCCTCGCCGGTCATGCGGTGGATGAAGAAACGTATCTGGGCCTGCTCGATCGGCGCGCGCATGCCTTCGACATCCCAGTCGCCGCGAAAGCTGCCATCCGCGGTCGGCGGGGTACCGTGCATCATCAGCCCGGCTTTTTCACGCAAGGTCATGCGGGCCAGCAGGTCCCGGGCCCGATCATCGGGAGCGAGGCGCCAATCCTCGTACGGGGTCAGCGCACCATCGCCGGACAGATCGTGGAACCGCAGTCCGTCCACCGTAATCACCGGCTTGCTGCGAGCCCCGATCTCCGGTTGTTCGGGCGGGCCGGCGTTCGCAGTCGTGGACAGCGCGGCGGCGGCGAGCAGGAGGCGGCGCAGCGCGCGTGGTCGCCGCGGCGTCTGTCCGACAGTATCGGCCCTCGAAGGCCCTTCGATGCGGTGCGAGATCATGCCGCCTCCGCGCGGGTCAGACCCGCATTGGCTGGCGCGCCGCTCTCCCCCTGCGCATCGAAGCGGCGGGGATAACGGCCCAGGGTGAAGTTCAGCGCCGTACCCGTCAGCAGCAGGCAGATGGACAGCCAGAGCGTGGGGTCGTAGCTTCCCAGGCGGTCACGCAGCGCGCCGAAGGTCGAAGGAGCGAACCCCGCCCCCAGGCCGAAGGCGGCATATTGCATGCCGTAGATCTCGCTGAAATGACGCTGCCCGAAATAGCGGCTGGTCATGAAGGCGATTAGGTCGAACTCCGCCCCGGCCACCAGACCCAGGGTAACCACGGCCGCCACGATGATCGCCGGGCTGATGCCCGGGCTGGCCAGCAGCGCCAATGCCACCACGGCCGGCAGTACCAGAATGGCGCAGACGATCGGCGCCCACAGCCTGTCCAGGAGAAAACCCGAAAGGATGCGTCCGCCCGTCACGCTCAGGGCCAGCGCGGCGAGCGCGCGGGTGACCAGTCCCTGGTCTAGCCCGCGCTCCAGCAGCAGCGGATACAGGTTGGGCAGCAAGCCGCTGACGCCGAAGGCCAGCGCCATCGACGCCGCCGCCAAGGTCCAGAAACGATAACCCCGCAGCGCCGCGGCCACACTCAGCCCGGCGCCCCCGCCGGCCGCGGCGGCATCGCCGGCGGCGGCCGCGGGCGCCTCGCGCAGCCAGGCAAGCAGCAGCGGCAGCGCCACCAGCAGCGGCAAGGCCGCCAGCACGAGGTACCCGCCACGCCAGCCGATCTGCGCGACAGCCTCCGTGAGAGCAAAGGGCAGGAACGCTCCCGTCAGTCCGGTCGCCGCCAGCGAGATGCCCAGCGCCATGCCGCGCGCCTGCACGAACCACCCGTTAATCACCTTCGCGTAGGTCATGGGCAGGGTGCCCAGCGCAACGACCGCCATGATGGCCCAGGCGATATAGAAGCCGGGCAGGGTGGTCCCGATCAGCGCGATCAGCGATTGCGCGAGGCCCAGCCCGGCCGTCGAGACGATCGCCACCTTGCGCGCGCCGACCCGGTCCACCAGCCGCCCGACGAAGCGGCCGAGCAGCACAAGTGCGACCGGCACGATCATCAGGGTGCCCAGGATGTCGGCGCGGGGCCAGGCGAACTGCGCTTCCAGCGCGCTGGCCATGATGCCGGAGGCATATGGCGGGATCGGCGACAGGCCCAGGCCCAACCCGACGGAGGATGCGATCAGCGGCCGCCAGGCGCGCCGGAACTCCTGAAGGCCGGAAGCACCGGCTGCCTGCTGTTTCATCCGTGATCGCCCCGAGAAATCTTGGCCTGTCATGCCCCGGCAACATTCCGCGGCTTGGCAGGCAAGCTATCAACAATGGTCCTGCTGACGAGCGCAGACGCAACAAACGTCCGCATGGCGGAATGTCTGCGACAGGATCAATCTTGCGGCTTTGGGACGCGGCCGGCTTGCAGGGGTTCGCCTGCCGCGATGATCACGGGTGGACGGCGTCTCCGCGCAGCCCTGCGTCGATATGCTCCGCCACTTCCTTCAGCGGCGCCAGATAGTCCGCCACCGCCTTGTCCAGGCTCATGGCGCTGGCGAAGAACACCATGGCCAGTGATCCGACCAGTTCCTCCCCGTTGAAGAGCGGCACGGCGATGGACGATGTCCTGCCCGGGTTGGCGGAATAAAGCGTCTTCGCGACCGCTGCATGGCCCGCGGTGCGGATGCGTTGCCCGGCCGATCCGTCGCGGAACTGACGGAGCAGGTAGTTGTCCTCCCCGCCCTGTGCCTGGGACTGATCCAGCAAGCTCTGCTGCACCGTCTCCGACGCATAGGAAAGATAGACCTGGCCCGATGCGGATGCGAGCAGTGGGACCTGCCAGCCGGGATAGTAATTGTTGAAGGTCAGCGTGGTGCGGTCGTTGGTGGAATAGCGCACGACCATCTTGTCGCCCACGCGGGTCACCACAGTCAGGGGCCAGTGATACCGGTCGGTGAACGCAATGGCGGCGGGGCGCGCCACGTTCACCAGATGGTCGTGGTTCTGGAACCCGCAGGCAAGCGTCTGGATCAGCGCCGTGGGCCGATACCGTTTGCGCCCTTCCTCGCGTTCGATCAGCCCTTCTCGCAGCAGTGTGTTGACAATGCGGTAGGCGGTCGGAAACGGCACCCCGACCCCGCGCGCAATATCCGTCAGGCTCAATGCGCCATGCAGGTTGATCGCCTGGATCACGTGAATGGATTTGATGAGCGACCGAATGACGTCCTTGCGGTCGCCGTCGCCCTCGCCCGCCACACCCTCGCCGCCGCTCATACATGCTTCTCCAGAAAGGGTGCCGAAGCACGCAGCAGAAGGCCGGAACGATCCCAAGTCAAGGAGCGACGTTCCGCTATCCGGAACGATACCTCCGCATGGCGGAGGAACATCTCGTCTGCCATTTCGCGTCCGTTGCCTCCGGAGCAAAAGAAGGGCGCCCCGATCGCGGGCTCCTGTTCCATAAGATACCACGGAGAGTTCCCCGGATATGAACAGTTGTGAAGTCCTCGTCGTTGGGGCGGGGCCTGTCGGCACCACCTGCGCCTCGCGCCTGGCCAGCATGGGCATCCGGGTCACCATCATCGAGGCGGAAACCGATTACACCCACGATCTGCGCGCCACCACCATCCATGCTTCCACGCTGGAGATGCTTGACGAGATCGATGCGGCCGACCCGCTCATCGCCATCGGCTTGAAGGCGCCTGTCTACCAGATGCGCGATCGGCGCAGCGGTGAATTCTTCGCGTTCGACCTGACGGAGTTGGACAACTTTACCAAGTTCCCGTTCCGCCTGCAGTGCGAACAGTTCAACATGGCGCGCCTGCTCACCAGCCGTCTGGCCGCGCACCCGAACGTCGACCTGCGCTTCGGCTGCCGCTTCGTCTCGATGCAGGAGAATGGCGAGGGCACCGTCGCCACTATCGAGGAGAACGGCGAGCGGCGGGAGATCGCGGCCCGGTTCATAATCGGGGCGGACGGGGCGCGGTCGGCCGTGCGCAGGCAGATCGGCACGCAGTTCGACGGCTTCACCTACGAGGAGAAGTTCGTGTCCATGTCGACAGACTTTCCTATTCACGAGGTCATCACTGATCTCGCCTATGTGAACTACATCTCCGATCCGGAAGAATGGCTGGTGCTGCTGAAGGTGCCCAGCGTCTGGCGCGTGCTGGTCCCGGCGGACGGCGCGCTTTCGGACGAAGAGCTGATCAGCGATGCGAACAAGGATGCGCTGTTCGGCCGCATCGTGGGCGATCGGCACGTCGAGACCACGCATCGCACCATCTACAAGGTGCACCAGCGCGTGGCGCAGCAATTCGTGCACGGCCGCGCGATCATCGTGGGCGACGCCGCGCACCTCAATAATCCGCTGGGCGGCTTCGGCATGAACAGCGGCATCCATGATGGCTGGAACCTGGCGGACAAGCTGTGGCAGGTCCTGCGCAAGGGTGCCGGAAAGGAGGCGCTGGACCTGTTCGAGCGGCAGCGCCAGGCCGTCACCCGCTCCTTCATCCAGGCCCAGACGATCGAGAACATGCAGAACATGGGAATGGCGGAAGGCGAGGTGCTGCGCGCCAAGCAGGAGAAGATGCGCCGCATCCATGCCGATCCGGTCGCCCGGCGCGAACATCTGCTGCGTCAGTCCATGTTCGCCAGTCTGCAGGAAGAAAGGGCCATCGTATGACGGACATCGCCGCCACGCCGCCCGTCGCACTGGCGCGCCGCAACCGCGACGTGCAGGGCTACCGCTACAAGTTCGGCGTCCTGGGCCCGTCCACCAACACGATCGTGCAGCCCGACTTCGACGATCTGCGCCCCCACGGCGTGACCAACCATTACAGCCGCATCGTGGTGGACAATGCCAAAGCCGTATCGAACGAGACGTTCATGGCAGGCGCGTGGGAGATCAGCCACAACACGATCGGCGCCGTGCGTGGCGTGCTGACCTGCGCGCCGGACTACCTGGTGATGGGTATGTCGGCGGTGACGTTCTTCGGTGGCGCGGAAGGCGCGTTGAAGTGGCGCCGCAATGTCGAGGAGGGTTCCGGCCTCAAGGTCAGCACCGGGTCCGAGGCACTCGCCGCCGCACTGGCCGCCTATGGCGGCATCCGACGGGTCGCGTTCTTCTCTCCCTACTATCCGACCGCCAATGCGGAGGTGCGCAATTTCCTGTCGGACTATGGCTATGAAACGGTGCGCGACATTCCGCTGCAGGCCCCTTCCTGGACCGCGATCGCCGAGATCGACGATGCGCGCATCCGCGAAACATTCCAGGCGCTGGACGGGGACGACGTGGATGCCTTGATCCAGGTCGGGACCAATGTCTCCGCCATCCGCTTCTGCGCCGCGGCGGAGCAATGGCTGGGCAAGCCCGTGATCGCCATCAATACGGCGACATACTGGCATGCCCTGCGGACCTGCGGGATCAACGATCATGTGCCCCATTTCGGGCGGTTGATGTCAGAGCTCTGAAACAAGCCAAGGGGAATACAAGGTGAGCACGCCTGAAGACCTTTCCACCAATTATGCGCGCGCCTATGGCCGCAAGGTCGGCTTCGGCCGCCGGCCGGCCCTGCTGCTGATCGATTTCGTGCAGGGTTACTTCGATCCCGGATGCGACCTTTACGCCGGGGTGGAGGATGCCCTAGCCTCGGCCCTCCGGCTGCGTAGCGCCGCCAAGCAGGCGGGCGTGCCGGTCATCCTGACCAATGTCGTGCTCGACCCCAGCGGACTGGATGGCGGCCGGTTCCTGGAGAAGTCCAAACCGATGCGCTACTTCATCCGCGGCAATCCGATGGCCGCCTGGCCGCAGGGACTGGACCCGGGCGAAGGCGATCTGGTCGTCTCCAAGCAATATGCCAGCGCCTTCTTCGGCACCTCGCTTGCCGCGACACTGACCGCGCTTGGCGCCGACAGCGTCATCCTGACGGGGCTGACTACCAGCGGCTGCGTCCGGGCGAGCTGCGTCGATGCGATGCAGCACGGGTTCCGCACGCTGGTGGTGGAAGATGCCTGCGGTGACCGCCACCCCGATCCGCACCGCGCGAACCTGTTCGACATGAACGCGAAATATGCCGACGTGGTGAGCGAAGCGGCGGTGCTGTCCTATCTGGACACGCTGCCGCCGCGCGACTGATCGGCGGGATCAGGGGCGATCAGACGGCGTTGGCCCGCGCGATCGCCCCAAGCACCCCGGCGCTGGGACGCGGGGTGCGGGCAAAGGTGGTTCGATCCACGCTGCACAGTCCGTAATGCGGCTTGTACCCCTGGAACCACTCGAAATTATCTATCAGCGACCAGTGGATGTAGCCCAGCAGGGGGATACCCTCTGCCAGCACTGCCTGCAGTTCACGCAGGGCCGCCGGGATCAACCAGGCACGCTGGGCATCATCGGTCACGTCAGTGCCATGCTCCGTGACGAAGATCGGCTGCGGGCAGCGGGAATGGGCATAGCGCACGGCGTTGGCCAGCGACGACGGGTAGATCTCCGCGCCTCCGGCATTCAACACCGCGCCCTCCGGCGCCGGCAGCTTGCCGCCGGCGCCCCAGATCGCGCGGTAATAGTTTTGGACACCCAGGAAATCGTCGCCCCGCGCGGCCTGCAGCCAGGGATCGTAGAGCTGCGCGCGGATGGTGTCGCGCATCTCGCTGCCCCCTTCCGCCGCATGATCGTCACTCATCGCCAGGCTGACGCCCACCGCAAGGTCGGGGCGAACCGCCTTGATCGCCTCCCGGCCCGCAGCATGGCCGGCAAGCAGATGGGTCTGCACCGCCACCCGATCCGGCACATAGACCGGGTTGCCGGACAGGAACAACGGCACGCCATAAAGCCGCGCCGCCGCTGCGGCCATCGCCCGGTCGGCGACGATCAACCGTTCCCCCCTGCCGCCCGGCAGCGCGACCTCCAGCATGCCTACGAGGTTCGGCTCGTTCAGCGTCAGCGCATGGCCGATATGCTCGGCCAGATGCTCCGCCGCACGGCGACAGTAACGGGCGAACAGGGCCGGAGCCTCCGGGTTGGCCCATCCCCCCTGAGATGCGAACCAGATCGGCGTGGTGAAGTGGTTGAACGTGACAACCGGCACCAGCCCCAGGGCGCGGCAGCCTGCGATCATCGCCCTGTAATGATCCAGCATTGCGACCGAGAACTGGCCGGGCGCAGGTTCGATGCGGCTCCATTCCAGGCTGAAGCGGTAGGTGTTTAGCCCCAGCGCCTTCACCAGTTCCAGGTCCACCCGCCACAAGGCGAAGCTGTTGGCCGCATCCCCGGATACCTCGGCGAAGCTGGTCGGCTCCATGTGTTCGAGCGCCCACACGTCCGAGTTCACGTTGTTGCCCTCGACCTGGTAGGCGGCCGTCGCGGCCCCCCACAGAAAACCGGAGGGGAAGGGTGCGGTCAGTCGGCTTCGATCTGCGGCCAGCACAGGAGCGAGTGAATGAACCGCTGCCCCGGCAAGGGAGATGGCCAGAAGGCTTCGTCGATCAACCATTGCGTGCGGTCCTCCTCCACGGTTCGCCGCATGATCGATGAACTAGCATGTGGGCTGCAACATGTTCCTGCGCCGATCATGGCAAACCTCCGCTATACGGAGTTATTTGGTTGCGGCATGTTTCGGGCGCGCTGCGATTGGCAGGCCGCGGATGGCGGCGACATGGCGCTTCGGCGCCAGAAGGCGAGCTACACCGAACCAGGCGACACGGCATCGCGGAACAGGTCCCCGGGGCTCGACAGGCGCTGGTGCCGCAACTCGGGCGCTCCTGTTCGCATGCAGGAATTCTGGTTTGTCGCCTCTGTGGTGGTGCTGATGTCGGGCGCGGTGCCGAGGTCGGGGTTGGCGACCGTGAAGCCGCGCTTCAGCCCTTCCACCATGCCCATCTCATAGGCGATGCGCCCCGCCCCGCCGCCGTGTAAGGGCTGGTGCGGGTGACATCGGCGGAGGCGCTGGCAGGGCATGTGCTGACACCCGCATTCGCCGCCCTGCAGTCCGACCATCCCGGCATCGTGATCGAGCTCATCACGGACGACCGGTCGCTCAGCCTGGCGCGGCGGGAGGCGGACATCGCCGTGCGGCTTGGCCGGTTCGAAGCGCACGAGATCGTGGTCCGCGAGGTCGGCGAGATGGCGTTCGCCCCCTACGCCTCCGCCGGATACCTCGCCAGCCATGGCCGGCCTGACTGGGCGGCAGGCGCCCCGGCCAACGGGTGGTGCGCGTGCAGGACGATCTGCTGGCGACGCCGGACGGACAATGGCTGGCCGAACGCACCCGCCAGGCGGGGCCGGCGCTGCTCGCCAACAGCCGGGAGGTGCAACTGCGCGGCGTCATGGCCGAAGTCGGTCTCGAGCACCTACCCTGTTACCTGGCGCAGGGTCAGCCGGGGCTGGTCCGGCTCGACGCCGAACCGTCGATCGTGCGGGAAATCTGGATGGGCGTGCACCGCGACACGCGCAGTGCGCCGCGCATCGTCGCCGTGCAGGAGGCGCTGGTCGCCGGGCTGGAGAACAGCCGTGCGCTGCTGCGTGGTGCCTCCCCGCCGGGGTGAGCGCTGCACCGGCGGGGTGGACCTGTCATGGACAGTTGCTTGCTTCTCGCCATCCGCAGCTGGTTCCTGTTCTCCGGAACCAGCCCTTCGTTCAGGCTGCTTTGCTACTCGGAACCGCCGAATTTGAGGCGCACGCCGCCGTTCAGCACGAAGCCTTCAAGCGGTGCCCAGGCGTCTACTGTCCAGCGCCCATCGGCTGCTCGGGCAGGCCGGAGCAGCGGCTCGTACTTCGTCTGCCGGGTGCCGAAGATGTTCTCGGCATTGAGGAACAGACGGGCGTTCCCGACGGCGATCTCACCCATCAGGCCGACCTCGAAATAGGGCCGGGATCGCGTCCTGTACGGATTGTCGTCAAGCGATTGGCGACCCGTATAATAGACCTCCAGGCCAAGGCGCCCCTTGTCGTGCTGCTCCCACATGGCGACCAGCCCGGCCGTGTGCCTGGGTGTAAGCGGTACCCGCCGTCGGCCTGATCCATCCGGTCTTTCCTCGTCGGCATCGACAAAGACATAGCTGCCGGTCAGGCTCAGATCCGCCCAGCGATAGCGCAGTAGCAGCTCCGTCCCCCGTGTCTTCGTGGTGCTGGGCAGGTTGATCAGGCGCACCCGGCTTGCTCCACTGACAGCGTCGAGCGGCACCAGTTCGGTCGTGTTGCGCATATTGGCGCCGAACAGCGTGACGTTCGCTTCCAGCGGTCCGCGCCTGTAGCCGAGATCGACCGACGCGTTTGTGGCCGTTTCCACCTCCAGACCCTCGATCGGTGCAAGGCGCGACAGACCCGCCGCCTCGATCTCCTCCACGAACGGCGTGGGCGCGTAGAACCCGCGTCCGCCGGACAAGCGAACAGTCCAGAAGCCCGGCCGGTAGAGCAGCGACAGACGCGGGCTGAACCGGGTGCCGAACTCATTGTGAAAGTCGATCCGAGCACTGCTCGCGAGCGTCAGATCCGGCGACAGATCCTGTTCCAGCTGGCCGAAGACACCCGGCACTTCGTAGGCGTAGTCGAAGATCGGGAAGGTCCGCGACCGGAAAGTGTCGCGCTGATAGGCCAGCCCGCCGATCCAGGAGGTGCCGCCCGCGGCGCCCGAAAGCGATGCTTCCGCAAAGACCGTGCCGTGCCGGTCGTTCTCCACAACCTCCCCGAACTGGTGCCGGTGCCCTTGGGTCATGCCCGAACCGCGCAGATGCACGCTCATCGTGTCGCTGAGCGGAACCTCCGCGACCAGCCCGACGTCGAAGCGTTCGGTATCCTGCGCCTGGCGAAAGGCCGTGCCATCGGGCGTCGCCCGCCCCCTGAGCGTGCCGCCGGTCCGCTTCTCGGTCATGGCACCGGCGGTCAGGAAGACTTCCGCGCCGCCATCGCCTTCCCAGAACAGACGCGGTCGGACCGTCCACCGCTCATAGCCCGGCATGTCCACCCAGCCGTCACCATCCAGATCCTGCCGGCTCTGGCGATGGTAGCCGCCCGTGACTGAGCCGCCCAGACCGCCACCCAGCGGCGCCGCGGCATAGGCGGTGGCGTCCTGACCATTGCGCGAGGTGGCATTGAGCAGGGTCTCTGCCTCGAACGTGTCGCCCGGCCGACGGGACACGAGGTTGATCACCCCGGCGAGCGCCGATGGACCGTAGAGGGCAGAGGCCGCCCCCTTGATGACCTCGACCTGGCCGAGGTCGGTCGGGGGGATCTGCAGCAGACCGAGCGACGATGCCTGGCCGCCATACAGAGGCAGCCCGTCCGCCAGCAGCTGCGTGTAGCGCCCTTCCATGCCCTGGATGCGGATATTGGCCGAACCGAGCGCGGGGGAGGTGATCTGCACGCGCAGGCCGCCAGTTTCGCTGAGGATCAGCGCGATGTTGCCGGGACGCATGAGGATCTTCTCCTCGATCTCCTCCCGGCCGAGTACCTCGACGCGGACGGGTTCGTCCTGGACCCGTCGACCGGAGCGGGTCGCCTGGACGATGATCTCGTCCTCGCCCTCTTCAGGCGTGGTCGGATCCGGTTGAGCCACTTGCGCGAAAGCGGCAGCGGGCATGAGCGCTGCAACGCCCGCAAGCAGGGCGTAGCGTAAGCTGATAGGCAATTCTGGAACTCCTGAGCACAATGGTCAGCAAGCAGGCGCGGGCCTGCGGCATGCAGTGCTCAGGCGGCAGGTGGCTCGGGCGGTGGGGCTTGTTCCGCGGGTGTCAGCGGCCTGCTGGGCAATGTGAACAGCAATGCAGGTCCATCACCCTGGCCGCCAATTGCCGGACTCTGACCAATCTCGGGCGAGACCGGGCAGTGGTTATGGCATCCATGCACGACATCGCTCTGGGAGTGACTATCCGAGCCATGATCCGCTGGGTGGATATGTGCGACGGCATCCGCGCCGGTCCAAACCCCGCCGTCTGCCTCCGCCGGTGACAGGTGTAGCCCGCACCAGAGCACTGCCACGGCAAGCAGGAGACGGAATACACGACGCATCCGGTGATCTTAGCCCGGCCCATCGTAGAAGCCCAGCGTCTCCTACGATCAGCAAAACGGGCCTTTAAGGGCCAGGATGAGATGATCAGAAACGCCATGGTCCGACTGAGCGAGGGTCCGCTTACCTGACGTAGACTCCCCAAAGCTGCTGGGCCAGATTGCGTACGCCCCCGGCGCTCACCGTCGACATCCAGCCGATCGGACGCGGTGC